>CAYYDG010000116.1:0-1509 GCA_964470555.1 uncultured Heliomicrobium sp. | reverse complement strand
CAACGCCGTCGCCAAAATCGCGCCGACGATTTCCGGGCAAGGCAACGAACGCGCCGTCGCGCAAACCACGTTTCCGGTCAATCATTGTGTGGATTTGAACGCTCCGCCCAACAGCCCGAATTATTGTTTGCCGCAAACCGGCTCGCCGTATTTCATCCAGCGCACCGAATGGGCGGAAAACTGGCAGGGCGGGCAAGGGCAGATTTACCAGTATTACTTCAACAACTACGATGCGCCGCACGTCATCACTGATCCGACCGGGCGGCAGTTCAAACTGCGAACCATCAATCAAACGATTTCCACGACCATCTGGGCGCAAAACGCCGGTAACTGGACGAAAAAAGACGAAGCGACTTTTATCCACGACAACCTGAGTTATTACTCCAACCTGCGTCCGCAAGAGACCAAAACCACGGCGGAAACCGGCAGCGGTTATTCTGAAAAGAAAACGCAGGTCAGTTACATCCAGTCGAATGGGATGTGGGTTCCGAACCAGCAGGACGAATTTGCCGGAATAACGTTGTATCGCCGGACAACGACGACTTACACCAGTTACCCTTCGCAGAACATTTTGGCCTTGCCGTTGGAAGTGTCTGTGCTGAGCGGCGCTTTTGTGTTACTAACGCGAATAACAAACGCTTACGACCAGACAAGCACCTTCACCGATTCCAACGGGCAAACCGCCGAGTATTTCATTGATGCCACTTCGGACGGAGCCATCCAGCACGACGACACGAATTACGGCAGCGGCTTCACGGCGCGCGGCAACCTGACCAGCGTCACGCAGCATTCCGTCGTCAACGGTTCGGTCAATGGATCGCGCTTGTTGAAACGAATCAGTTACGACACGAACGGCAACGTTCGCGCCGAAACCGACGCAGCAGGCAATCGCAGGCAGATCGTTTACACAGACAATTACGCGAACAAACCGAGCGGCATCGGAAACACCTGCGTTTATCCGTTCACCGCTGCCGACCCGACCGGATTCCGCTCCGGTTCGCAATGGAATTATTTCACCGGCCAAACCATCAAAACGTTCAACCTGTTGCCGGGAGGCAGCACGGAACAGCAAATCGTTGAAACGAACTACGATTTTGCGGATCGTCCGAGTCAAACTACGCGGCCTGACGGAGGTTGGGTCAAGACGGATTATTGGGACAACTGGCTGGCACTGGCGAGTTCTCAGCAAGTGGAATCGGGCAAGGTGCGCTTCAAATTCGAGCAGATGGACGGCGCTGGCCGCGCGTACAAAAAAGCCAGCGATCATCCAGATGGAGCTTCGGGCAAATTCGCCGGGCAAATCACCGTATTCGACAAAGTCGGCCAGGTGCAGGACAGCTCCAACGTCTTGGCGATTGACGGCAGTTGGATTCCTTCTGGCGAAGACGTGGGCAAATCGTTCCTTTACACGCATCTGACGCGCGACGAATTGGCGCGGTTGAAACTTGTTACTTTGCCGGATAACAACACGCGCGAATTGGATTACGAAGGTTGCGGTTGCGCGGGTAA
>CAYYDG010000115.1:0-1521 GCA_964470555.1 uncultured Heliomicrobium sp. | reverse complement strand
CAACGCCGTCGCCAAAATCGCGCCGACGATTTCCGGGCAAGGCAACGAACGCGCCATCGCGCAAACCAATTTTCCAGTCAATCATTGTGTGGATTTGAACGCTCCGCCCAACAGTCCCGATTACTGTTTGCCGCAAACCGGTTCGCCGTATTTCAACTACCGCACTGAATGGGCTGAAAACTGGCAAGGCGGGCAAACGCAAACCTATCAATACTATTTCAACTACGGTTCGCCGCACGTCATCGTTGATCCGACCGGGCGTCAGTTCAAATTGCAAACCGTCAACCAGACGATTTCAACGCAAATCTGGGCGCAAAACGCCGGCAACTGGACGAAAAAAGACGAAGCGACTTTTATTCACGACAACCTGAGTTATTACTCCAATCTGCGCCCGCAGGAGACCAAAACCGGCGCAGTGACCGGAACGGGATACAGCGAAAAGAAAACGCAGATCAGTTACATCCAGTCGAATGGGATGTGGGTTCCGAACCAGCAAGACGAATTCGCCAATTCCACGCTTTATCGCCGAACAACGACGACTTACACCAGTTACCCTTCGCAGAACCTTCTGGCCTTGCCGTTGGAAGTGTCTGTGCTGAGCGGCGCTTTTGTGTTACTAACGCGAATAACAAACGCTTACGACCAGACAAGCACCTTCACCGATTCCAACGGGCAAACCGCCGAGTATTTCATTGATGCCACTTCGGACGGAGCCATCCAGCACGACGACACGAATTACGGCAGCGGCTTCACGGCGCGCGGCAACCTGACCAGCGTCACGCAGCATTCCGTCGTCAACGGTTCGGTCAATGGATCGCGCTTGTTGAAACGAATCAGTTACGACACGAACGGCAACGTTCGCGCCGAAACCGACGCAGCAGGCAATCGCAGGCAGATCGTTTACACAGACAATTACGCGAACAAACCGAGCGGCATCGGAAACACCTGCGTTTATCCGTTCACCGCTGCCGACCCGACCGGATTCCGCTCCGGTTCGCAATGGAATTATTTCACCGGCCAAACCATCAAAACGTTCAACCTGTTGCCGGGAGGCAGCACGGAACAGCAAATCGTTGAAACGAACTACGATTTTGCGGATCGTCCGAGTCAAACTACGCGGCCTGACGGAGGTTGGGTCAAGACGGATTATTGGGACAACTGGCTGGCACTGGCGAGTTCTCAGCAAGTGGAATCGGGCAAGGTGCGCTTCAAATTCGAGCAGATGGACGGCGCTGGCCGCGCGTACAAAAAAGCCAGCGATCATCCAGATGGAGCTTCGGGCAAATTCGCCGGGCAAATCACCGTATTCGACAAAGTCGGCCAGGTGCAGGATTCCTCAGCAGTTTTGCCGATGGGCGGAGACTGGGTAACGATTGCCCAATCGTCGGGAGAACCGATCCTGCAATTCGACCAAACTTTTACGCATCTGACGCGCGACGAATTGGCGCGGTTGAAACTTGTTACTCTGCCGGATAACAACACGCGCGAATTGGATTACGAAGGTTGCGGTTGCGCGGGTAA
>CAYYDG010000114.1:0-2427 GCA_964470555.1 uncultured Heliomicrobium sp. | reverse complement strand
GAAGCGGACAGCCCATGCAGTTGTTCGATCCTACCGCCGGAGCCGCCGTCGTTGGCGGAGTCAGTTACAACCTGGACAGCAAGAATTACAGTTTCTCGCTGCCGGTCATGTCGCTGGCCGGACGCGCCGGGCTGAATGCCGGCTTGGGGTTGAGTTACAACAGCAAAGTCTGGACGACTGACTCGACGACCGGAACGATGATTTTCAATGGCGACCGCGGTTTTCCCGCTCCCGGATGGCACACCGGTTTCGGAGCGATTCTGATCAAACACACCTCAGTCGGGCCATACACCAATTCCACGACCGGCAAATCCTCGATCATTTTTATCGCGCCGGACGGCACGCGCCGCGATATGGCGTACAACTCGGCTTCGGCGAAGTTTGAAACCTACGATTCGACGTATCTGAAATTCGACGCTGCGGCGCAGATTCTGTATTCGCCCGACGGCACGAAGATGAAATTCGGCGTGTATTCCTACGACACCAACGTTCACGATTACCTGGCGCTGCCGATCGAGATCAAAGACCGCAACGGCAATTTCATTACCATCGCTTACCGCGATTTGACGACTTCGGCGGGCGTCAAAAAAGTTCTGGATTACGTCACAGACACCGCCGGACGCCGCATTGATTTCAATTACCAGTCGAACCGGCTGACTTCGATCAGCCAGACGCGCGGCGAAACGACGTTTTATTACGTCCGGCTGGATTACCAACCTGTCACGATTCGCACGCGATTTGTCGAGCCTTACGTGACCGACCCGGTGACGATAAATAACACTCAGGTTTACTTTCCGGTTCGAGTTACTTATCCGACCGGCGCGGCGTACCAATTCAGTTACACCAGCTACGGGCAGATCAATTCCATCGCCAAAATTGCGCCCACCATTTCCGGGCAAGGCAACGAACGCGCCGTCGCGCAAACCACGTTTCCGGTCAATCATTGTGTGGATTTGAACGCTCCGCCGAACAGCCCGAATTACTGCCTGCCGCAAACCGGCTCGCCGTATTTCAACTACCGCACAGAATGGGCTGAAAACTGGCAAGGCGGGCAAACGCAGACGTACCAGTATTACTTCAACAACTACGATGCGCCGCACGTCATCACTGATCCGACTGGGCGACAGTTCAAACTGCGAACCGTCAATCAAACGATTTCAACGGAAATCTGGGCGCAAAACGCTGGCAGTCACACCAAACGCGACGAAGCGACTTTTATCCATGACAACCTGAGTTATTACTCCAATCTGCGCCCGCAGGAAACCAAAACCGGCGCTGTCACCGGCACAGGGTATTCCGTAAAGAAAACTCAGATCAGTTACATCCAGTCGAACGGGATGTGGGTTCCGAACCAGCAAGACGAATTCGCCAATGGTACGCTGTATCGCCGGACAACGACGACTTACACCAGTTACCCGGCGCAGAACATTCTGGCCTTGCCGCTGGAAGTGTCTGTGCTGAGCGGCGCTTTTGTGTTACTAACGCGAATAACAAATGCTTACGACCAGACAAGCTCGTTCACCGACAGCAACGGTCAAACCGCCGAGTATTTCATTGACGCCACTTCGGACGCCGCCATTCAACACGACAACACAAATTACGGCAGCGGCTTCACGGCGCGCGGCAATCTGACCAGCGTCACGCAGTATTACGTGGAAAGCGGTAGCGCAAATGGCTCGCGCCTGCTGAAACGAATCAGTTACGACACCAACGGCAACGTTCGAGCCGAAACCGATCCGGCAGGCAATCGCAGACAGATCGTGTACACAGACAATTACGCGAACAAACCGGGCGGCATCGGAAACACCTGCGTCTATCCGTTTACCGCTGCCGACCCGTCCGGATTCCGTTCCGGTTCGCAATGGAATTATTTCACCGGCCAAACCATCAAGACTTTCAACCTGCTTTCCGGCAGTAACACCGAAGAACAGGTTGTTACTACCAGTTACGATTTTGCGGATCGTCCGAGTCAAACTACGCGGCCTGACGGAGGTTGGGTCAAGACGGATTATTGGGACAACTGGCTGGCACTGGCGAGTTCTCAGCAAGTGGAATCGGGCAAGGTGCGCTTCAAATTCGAGCAGATGGACGGCGCAGGGCGAGCCTACAAAAAATCCAGCGATCATCCCGACGGAGCTTCGGGCAAATTCGCCGGGCAGGTTTCCGTGTTCGACAAAGTCGGGCAGGTACAGGATAGCTCGAACGTGCTGGCCGTAGACGGCAGTTGGATTCCCAGCGGCGAAGACGTAGGCAAATCGTTCCTGTACACGCATCTGACGCGCGATGAGTTGGCGCGGTTGAAACTTGTTACTTTGCCCGATAACAACACACGCGAATTGGATTACGAAGGTTGTGGCTGCGCTGGCAACAACGAAACTCGCGTGACGGACGAACTCGGCCACGCCACCATCACCAAAAACGACGCGC
>CAYYDG010000113.1:0-3414 GCA_964470555.1 uncultured Heliomicrobium sp. | reverse complement strand
AGACCTGCTAACTTACAACGCAGCAATAACTTCAAAAATCCCGTAGGGAGTACCGCTTTCTGCAATTTTTCGGTAAGTACTTGGCAGGCAATCTCACGGTTTTCGCCTTTCGGGACTGTTAATCGTTCGAAAAACGGCGACTCATAAAGAATTTGCGCAAAAAGCTCCCACGTGTCGAGCACCAAATTTCTAACGGTTAGAACGACAGATCTCTTGCCAAGATTTTGTGCAACGTCACCGACCGGCAGAGCGAATCCTCCGCTTCCTTTCCCCTTCTGCATGTCTTTCGAGAACTCACCTTGCGGGTCAATCACGAGCAACGCCATCTCTGGATAACGCGAATAGGCGAGTAACAGCATCTTTGCTAAAACTGATTTGCCTGAGCCAGTTTTGCCAAAGACTCCCAAATGATAAGCCTCGCCTGCGCCTTCTCGCCCTTGCCCGAAATGCTTGAACCACAAAGGCAGCTTGGGTTTTGAGCCGTACACATGCCCAAGGTAGAAAATTTGCTCGCGGTACGGTTGAAGCAAAACATCAAGAACCTCATCCGTCACGAGATGGATTTGTGTGCCTGTTGAAGGAACAGTGCCCAGGATGCTTGGCTCATAGCCACCAGCGCCGCCTTTGCGAAACACAGCACTGATGACCATCTGGCCCTGATGCGTATCTTGTCGTTCGCTCACTGCGTCAACGCGCCCACGTTGGCGAATCAGGCTGCGCATCGTCGGGTCTTCGTGCCAGACGTTACGCAACTTCACCTCGGTGATTTGACCTAACGCGTAATGCGAAACGGAATCCTGCGAAAAGCGGAAAACGGCTAATTCGCCTACCAGTTTGCGCGTGACGGCAGTGCCGAGTATGTCCAGCGTGAGTTGTGAGGTTGATGAAGGTGAACCAACCACGCCGATTCTTTCTGTTTGATCAATCAAAGCGTCCAAATCCTGTCGTGACCCTGTCATTTATTTTCCTCCTGATTCGCTGCGATAGCCGTGCATGGCGAAGAAGACCTCACCGATGTCGCCCTCATATTTTTCTGCAATGCGCTGTGTGGCAATTTGACGGAAAGCGGGCAACGACCGCGCCAAAGCTTTCACCGTTCTATCTGCCAGATAAAGCGGGTAAGGCTCAAGCATACCGGGCGTGGCGCACTGGTGTTTGAGTCCTTGAACTACGGTAGCCAATCGATGGTTATTAGCAGCTATGTCATTCGCAACTTCTACGCGCAAGGCTGGCAACCACTCTTGCGGTTTATAGTAAAAGATGCGAATTTCCGAGAGGCTTTCCAGAATTGTCCCAGCCAAGTCTTGCGCTTCTTGACGTGCGTGTTTGGGCGCTCCCTTCACATTGATGTGCCACGCGGTTTTGGGTGTTTCTATCGTTAACGGCTTCGTCAATTCGCCCGGTCGCAATAGCAGCGTCAACAGGCCACGGTCATCGTGTGCGCCGGGCCATCCTTGTGCATCGCCAATTTCGCGGCGGGTTGAATACTTGGGCAGCGCAATGTAGTGCTTGTCTGAACGCTTCGCTTGCAGGATGGCCGCATAAGCCTTCAGATATTCGACGCAGTTGTCGAGAAACTCTTTTGAACATTTCAGCGAAGGTAAGTCAGGCGCTTTTGTAAAGGCTTGATTGAAATAAATGATCGGCAGCGTCAACGTAAAATCCAGCATGACCAAATCGTGCGGTGCGCGCGTAGCGAGCAACAACTCGTTGCCCAACATCACTGCGCGCAAGACAGTAGCTGTGTCCATGTCGTGAACTTCTGCCTCCACGTATGTGGTGTGGCGAGGCTGCTCCCAATGTCTGGCTTCGGAAGGCGGCGTTAGGCCTTCAACGGCTACGGCGGCGGCCGCAACCAAGTCAGTAGTCAACAATCGCTCAATCGCGTAAGAGCCATCCGTTGCACACGTTGTCGGCAACGGGGGATAGCCAAGTGTAGATTCGCTCAAAATCATTTTGCTGTCTGACAATGCTTGGCGTCTGGTTTCGCGTTCGTCTTTGACTTGGCGAAAAGTTTCAAACAGCAAATCGCCCACAGTCGTGGTTTGATTAAGCACTTCCTCGACCAATGCAGCAGGAAGGTCGTTAAAAGGAGTTTCACTCATTGTCATACCTCAAGGCCATCTGAGCTTCGTATCTCGGCCAAAGCCTCCATTCCTCACGTTCCCAGTTGAGATAGCTTTGATCCCGTTGGCTGCGCGGTAGCAACCAACGTTCTTTGAAAAATGCTGCCAAGTCAGAAACAGAATAATCAGTCCCGCGTAATCTTGTGTGTTCACCGCGCAAAAAGGCTTGTGTGTTGTGAGCCAAGGGAACAACAAAAACCTCGCGCTGAATACCGTGAAAAGTCCAATCGCTTTTTATTCCTAAGCTTGACAGACATTTCCTAACTACCTCACGGCGGTTACGAAATCCGTTTCCCCAAGATGCATGGCGCGCAGTCGGCGATGCATTAGCTGAAGCATACTCTGACATTGCACTGTAAATCCCGTTCGTGAAGTGAAATTCTCCATACCCTTGCGTAAAGCCGACTGACTGATAAAGTAAGTTGCCCTGATATTTCAAGCGGTTGTAGATGGACGATCTGCCAAGCGCTGAAGTTGTCGTAATGAGTGCAAGCCTTGCATCAAGCTCTTTCTGGCTGATGAGTGTTTGTTGCCCGGTATATTTTCGCTTGAATGCGTTGCGCACTTCTTTGCTCGCCACGAGCATTGCTACCAACTTACCGCAGAGCAATTGAGAGTATGGCGGTACAGCCCCAAGTACAAAGGCATCCATCACATGAGAAAGGTTTGCCTGTTGAGCTTTTTTATCCCAACCAACCCATTTATCGCGTACACCTAGATTGAAAACAGGATCAGCAAGACCAATTAGCCCAATCAGTTTACCGTTATGTTCGTCTATGACTAAAAAGCGTAGTCGCCGTCCATAGCCTGTTGAAATAGGAATGCTCCAGTGAAGCGCCGCGTAACGGAAAAGCAACCCTTCGAATGTATCCGACTTTGCTTCAACCAGGCGTGGAGAAATGAGTTCAGGAATAACTTCACACCCATTGGCCAAGTAGCCAAGCAACTTGCCTTCCTTTGGAACCAGTTTAGCCCTGCTGTTTTCAATCAAATGGCGAACAGATTCCGCATGAAGATGCCTGATATATTCTTTGTTCAAGTCTATAGGGGCTGACACCCTGTCACCTTCGATCTTAAATCCCTGTTGTTTAAGCGATTTGATTATGAGTCTTTTTAGTGCTTTGGCTTCCATGGGCTGATCCTTACAAACATCTAAGTGGCCGTATAAATTTGGAGTGGGATTTCACACTAATCTAAAAGATCAAATGCAAGAACTTTCGGATCATTGCAACAATTAACTTACGTTTCGCTCACTTTTGAGCGGGTTTTTCAAAATGCCATCTGAGTG
>CAYYDG010000112.1:0-3497 GCA_964470555.1 uncultured Heliomicrobium sp. | reverse complement strand
CATTTGCTTATCTTGTTCGACAACCTTCCATACACACAAGTGAAAACCGATCTAACCGTAGCTTTCCAGCAACCCTCTCAGGTTGGGGCTGAGCGGCGGCAGATAATCTTCCCAATTCTGCAATCCTTTTCGGATTGGAAATTCTGGGTAACGACGTTGCACGTGTTCTTCGAAGTACACGCCCATTTTGGCCATCACCTTGAGGTTTTTGGCGACCGTTCTGCCTATGCCGTCGCGAATGGTTTCGTGCTCTTTGAGGAGCTTGCCCATAATCGCAAACAGACGTTCTTCCAGATTCTGGTCGTCCACCGTCAGCAGCAAGTCCTGATGACCACGTTCGTGCATCAGGTTGCGAATGCGTTCATCCATGGTGACGCCCGCCGAAGCCACCAGCGCGGGCATGCTGGTGACGATGCCGTGATACCGCGACGACACCATCATATGACACGCGCGCAGGATGCTGACCAGTTGATACATGTCGTAATGCTCGGAAGAGAAAATCGGCACTCCACCTAAGTTGGCTGACATTTCTTCACAGGCTTTTCTGTCCAGCATTTCCATGCAGACCAGAACCACAAAGACTCCATTTTCCTTGCGGAAGCGTTCGACCGCGTTGGACATGCCAGTCAGGTAATGGTTGTAAGCTGCATCCACATCTGGCCCTGAGCGGTGGAAGTACACCGAGCGATAGTGGCTGTCTTTGTAAGCGCCAAAAAGTGTTTTGGCCACATACTTGCTGACAGAGGCTTTGACTGGCCACCAGAAAGGATTGATCGGACACACGACCATGACAGGCGTTTGTTCGTCCCAGCCGACTTTTCGTAATTCAGAGCGGCCATATCCATTGATATGAGGTTCAAACGTCCAGGCGGTGTCGGTTCCGAGTTCTGTTGAAACGCCAAGCTTGCCCAGCACATCTTGAGATTCTGGGTTGCGGGTGATGACCAGAGAATCGCGGCAATATCGCGCGACCATCTTGGCCAGCATTGGATCCATGTGGCCGGCTTCTGCGCCGTAACCAACACTGAGCTTGTTCTGTGCGGATGCAATGCCCAGGCTGCCGACCATCATCGTGGTCAGCGCATTGGCAAATTTGCTTTTGAACATCGAGCCTTCGCAGGCAACGACGCCATCGTATTTGGGAATTTCGCGGTAAAGCATCTGCGGAAAGATGTCAGGAAGTTTGACTTGATTGATGCCTTTGAAATAACCGCTGGTCAGATCGAAATTTTGGCTCAACACACTCAATTGGCAATTTTCTTCGCCGAGAATGTGTTTGATCTGGCGAAGCATTTCTTCCACGCGAACATCAGCCCCAGTATTGCGAGTGCCATTGTAACCAGTGAAAAGAAGCTTGAGTTTTTCTCCGGGATGCCAGCGTCTGCCAGCGCCCATCATCCATTTGAATTTCGAAAGTTCGATTAAGCTGCTTACCCAGCCTTCTAACGCAATATCCATACTCATAGCTTTGATTCCTCCTGAATTTGAGGGGGGACTACCTCACGATCTGCATATCCGGGATGAGTCATTCACCATTTCCGGGCGAAAACCATCGTTTGTCAGCAGACCGTCGGGGTACCAAGAGTGACCAAAGAGCTGCCTGAGAATATTGTCGAGCCAGTAAAAAAATAGCGCTTTTTCTACCGGAGCGCTCAAACACAGGTGCCAGCTCCGTTTCATCCAGACGATTCGTTTGAATCGCCCTCGTTGTGTGTAGTTCGTGAGGAAGCAGTCTTTCAGATTCAATCCATGGCTTTGCGGGCCTGAAAAGCAGGGGCTGGTCGTACAGGTCCACCAGGATCGAACCTTCGCTGCCATTGCTCGGGGGCAAAGAGCGAATAAAGGCCGACTGCTGTCTGGAATGACGGCGATGATTGCTTTTGAAAGACCTCAAACTGAGAACCGCTTTTTCAATTTGAGTTGATGGGGGTAGCAATCTGCCAGGGCACTTGTCATGAATTAAGTAAGCCAATCTGCGTATGAATGAATCTATTTCTGGTTGTACTGCTTGAGTGAGTTTGTTAAAGAGCGAGCGGGGCTTGACTGTGAATTGGCGCTGTTACTTTAAGATTTCCTGCTCGCCTTAGTTAAATCTTCTGGCCAATCTTTATAAGGATACGTGAAATTTCCCGCGCGACTGAATTCTAGCAGAGGGAAGCAGTAATTGGAAAATGGAATTGGACTTTTTTTTGTTTCATTTACAACTTTTGTATTATCAAAAACCGTGTTGAAGGTGAGGTAGGGTAGAAAAACTTTCAACAATGTCGCTCCAGAGCTGATAGCGCTGCCGCGAAAACTGTCTGCAAGCCAGTTGTTGATTCTTGTGAATGGCTTTTCAAAACTCGGCAAGAAAATCGGCGGACGCTTATTTTGTGCCTGCGCCAGGGCGTCAGTCAGCGCTTTGAAGGTTTGTGACGCCTTGCCTGATGATAAATGGTAAATGTCGTGCAAGGGATTTTCTTTTTGATGAATTGTCACAATGGATTCAGAGACAAAATCCACATTGACGATGTCAATTTGATCGTTTGGGCGAAACGGCAGTGCAGGCAGTCCAGCCAGGAATACGAACGAGCGAACCATGTCGAATTGCGTCGTTTCAGGATAGCGGCTGTCACCAAGGATAATGCTGGGACGAAAGACGGTGTGGCGAACATCAGGCAACAATTCTTCGACCATGTGTTCGCAGAACTTTTTGGTTCGTGCATAAGGATCGTAATCGGAGCGATTCCAGTCTCTGGACTCTTCTTCGATGACGACTTCGTCTTGACGCTGACCGCAAATGGCGACAGTGGACACGTCGCTGAATCGGCGCAATCCGTGCAGGTCGCGCGCGGCCTGAGCCAGTTTGATGACTTCCAGCGTGCCGCGCAGATTGACGTTCAAGCAGGTCTTTTCGCTTTTACGATTGAGCGAAGCAGCGCAATGAATCACCGAATCGGTTGTTTCAGCCAGTTGCCGATAATCGTCGTTCGACAAGCCAAACTGCTTGTCGGTCAAATCGCCGCAAAAGACATTGACGCGCGATTTGATGTGATCGTAAAAGCGCTGGAAATCCAGATGAAGCTGAAGCGATTTCCATAGCCGTTGTTCGCCGTCGAGTTGGTTTTTCGCGCGAACCAGCAGGTTCAGGCGGTCCTGGTGATTTTCGAGCAGCAACGCCGCAACGTGTGCCCCGACGTAACCGGTCGAGCCGGTCAGAAAAATTGCCATACTATTTTTTCATACGAGAGCCGAGCATCACTCCGACGGCTCCAATTAAAGGATTCAGTAACGCGATCCAGGCGGGTTGTCTGGCATTCATCATTGCTTCCATATTTCCAACGCTCGCATCGCGGACATTGGGTCTGGGGTCGTTGGCCATCAATACAGGAATTGCCGTAAGCAGCCCAAGCACGATGACCAGCCCGGCCAGCGCCATCGGGGCTTTGGAATTGGGAGCAATCAACTTACGTTTCGCTCACTTTTGAGCGGGTTTTTCAAAATGCCATCTGAGTGGA
>CAYYDG010000111.1:0-3903 GCA_964470555.1 uncultured Heliomicrobium sp. | reverse complement strand
GATTGGAGCAGTTACGGCCAGGTCAACAAAATCACAGGTTACGGCGGACTGACCTATCAGCGAAACTGGACGAGCTACTATCCGACGACGGTGACGGATATGGATGGTTACGCCTCGACGATGAAATACGACTTCGATCTGGGAGCCGTACGCTTCGTCACCGATCCCAAAGGAGCCGTGACCATGAGCGAATACGACGGCTTCGGTCGGCGCTGGAAAACCACGAGCGGTTATGGCAGCGCTTCGCCGTTTTACACTTCGCTGAACTTTGATGTGCAAGGGAATTGGGTCAAAAGCTATTCCAGTATCGAAGGCTATCCGACACCGGACTTTTACTCGATCACAGTCTTTGACGGGCACGACCGCGTTCGAGCCACAGTCAGCGACCATCCCGGCAGCAGCGGTCAATATCGAGGCGTTTACAACGGCTACGACACGATGGGCAGACTGACTCAGGTCTCCAATCCGACTGAAATCAACAGCAGTTGGATTCCGGCAGGCGACGACGTAGCCGGCTGGGCCTGGAGCTTCCAAACTTATGACTGGCAAGGCCGACCTCTCGTTTCCACCGACCCGCTGGGAAAGACCAAACAGGCAAGCTATGTTGGCTGTGGATGTGCTGGCGGTCTTTCGGCGACTTACACAGATGAAATGGGACGCAAACAGAAAGTGATGTCCGACACTCTGGGGCGTCAATGGAAAACGCAGGTTCTGAAAGCCAATGGCGCGGTGTATTCGACAACAACCAATACTTACAACGTGCGAAACCAGATCACCAACGTCGAGGAAAAAGACGAAATCAACAACGTCACGCAACAAACTATCATGACTTATGACGGGCATGGCAGATTGAAAACTCGCAAACGTCCGCAGGAAGATGCTGCGACGACGTTTGACTATTACGCCGACGACCGGCTTCAACATTCCAAAGACGCTCGCAACGCCGAAGGCACGCTTGTTTACAACAATCGCGGATTGATGACTTCAGCGACTTACATCACTCCCGGCAATGTTGCGCCGACCAGCACAGTGACATTCCAATACGATTCCACCGGCCAGCGAACTTTGATGGACGATGGCCCAGGCCAAGTCACGTACCAGTATGACAGCCTGAGCCGGTTGACCAGCGAAACGCGGACGTTTGACGCCATTGGTGGCAAATCATTCACCCTGTCATACGATTACAATCTGGGCAGGCAGTTGAAATCGCTGACTTATTCGGCGACCAATGCGCCTTCGGACACGATCAACTATGCGCGCGACAAGGCGGGCCAACTCACTACCATCACCGGAACGCCTTACGGCGGAGTGACCAGTTACGCCAGCGGCATTCAATACCGAGCCTGGGGCGCGCCCAAAGCTGTCAGTTACGGCAGCGGCTTTACCGCCAGCGCAAAGTTCAACGTGCGGATGCAGGTTTCGGAATTCGACATTCCGGGGGTCATCGGCGGGACGTACACGTACAACGACGACCGGCAACTGAACACGTTCGTAGCCTCGACGCCCCAGTACCAGCAATACGACACGCGAATGAATCGCACCTTCGGTTACGACGAATTCGGCAGAATGAGCAGTTCGGTTGCTGGTGGCAGCGGGTTTTACGCGACCTTCAATCCGCAACAGGATGCGTTCGGCAACGTGACGAATTCCTCGTACCATTACTGGCAGAACAACACGACGGCGACGACGTTCACTGCCACGTATCAAAACAATCGAGTGACTTCGGTCAGTGATAACGGGCTGGCGCAAACCTGGAATTACGATGCGATGGGCAATCGAACCGGCATCATCAAAACTTCCGATGGAACGACGCTGGAATCAATCAACATTGATGCCGTTGGGCGTGGCGTGGCGGCTGGTGCAACTCTTGACGGTGAAGGGCAAGCGGCAATCTTTCAGGGAAACTATTACATTCGCTCAACGGTGTTCGGCGGAGAGATCATCACAACGGTAGATTCTTCGGGAGCCAAAACCTCCGGGAGAGTGCTGGACGGCAGCAGCTTGCTGGCCGAGCAAATCAAATTCTCGGACGGGACAACGACTGTCCGCTGGCATCACCGCGATCCGTTGAATCTGGTAGCGCGGGATACAGAACCGGGGCAGGTTAAACGCCGAGTTCACGCGGTCACGCCCAACGGAGCGCAGATTGAAACCAGCGAAGGCGTCAACCTGAACCAGTATTACGCCTGCCTGCTTGGAGGGAACAACAACCCGACCTGCACCGGCTACAATCCGCAAACCGCCGCTGCCTATGGCTATCTGGCGAATCAGGCAAACGGATTGCTAGCGGCGGGGCTGAAGGTTGACGGCGTGCTAACGCTCAAGAGCTTGAGCGACATTGCCCGGCAGATTCAGCGTACAGGAATTGGCAGCATCATCTTCAGCACCTCTCTGTTCGGCACATCAACCGGCGCGTCATTTGGAGTTACCGCGGGAAGCTGGCGAAAACGAGAAGCTTGGAGCGAAACTTACGGTTTTAACGAAAAAGGCCAGAGTGTAACCACTGCAACTGATGAATCAACTTATGAATGGGTGCCAGGAGGCGAAGGAATTGGAGCAGGCCCTGGGCTAATTGACGGGCAGCAGGACAGGACTGTAGTGCTGCCGCCAGCTTTTAAACCGCTGCCCCTGCCACCACTTATCCGACCTTTGCCAATTTACTGTCAACCGGACGTTATTGAAGCGATGAAACGCGCGTGGGCGCGAACATCAAACGGTTTAAGTGGTAATGAAGCAGGATTTGTCTTGAATGGAACTCCGCGCAAGTACAGCATTGTAGATACAAAGTCAGCTAATACAAAAAATGAGCAAAAGATGGAAGTTTACGCTGACACTTTTTTGCTTTTCCACGTGCATCCAAATAATGGAGGGCGTTATCCTTCGACACCAAAAAATAATGCGAAAGGCAGGAAAGATGCGGGTGACACTCTTGTATCAGATACTTTTCAAAATAGGCAGCCTCCAAGAACCATACTTTTTTTAGTTGGGCATAGAGAAGGGCTGACTATGTATGATCCTAGGACCCCTAACCAATTTACCGACTTACGCAAAAATCTTGAATGGACTGAACCATGCAAATGATAATCAAATATACAACCTTGCGGATAGTGATTGGCCTTGTGCTGATAGCTGTGTTGGCCTTTAGCCCACAAGATGAAAATGTCTTGGCCACTAATAATTTGTATCCCCAAATTGCGCAACTGAAGACGTCAACTGTGATTAGGCTTGAGACCTATAAGCGCGTCTTAGACCTGCTTTTTTCTCGGGATGAGCCTACGTCTCGCGGATCGCTATGGACTTTGGTGTTACGATTCATGCCGAGTTCCCGGCCAGAGTCGCAAATCATCATACGAAGAGATGTTGATAGAAATCTCGGTGTTGAGGTTATCCGCTATACATCGCCTGATGGCAGCATCTACAATCAACTTAACCTAGCTTTGGCTAAAGGTGTCAAAGATGATCCAGCCGAAATGGCGAAATCTATTAAAGTTATACGAAAAAAGGTGAATATATCAGATGCAAAAGCTGGACAGTGGCATGCAAGTTTCTTTGAAAGTTTAACAGGAACAACAAAAACCCTTAGTCAGATGCTACTAGAGGCAGAAAAAACTGGCGTTGAGTCATTGGTGATGCACGGAACATTTTATGAACTTTGGTATGAACAAGGGCTTAAAGAAATGTCATTTAACCTGTACGACAGTGAGATAGACAAGCTTGGCTTTAATGGAGAATTTAAACTAGTTCAATGGATGAACTCTTTACGCCGTGAAGTTGAAAAAATGTAGGTACGTACTGGTTGACCAAGCGTCCAGCTTTTTCAATTGCTGACTTGAACAATGGCTTATTTGAATGGGTGCGGCTCTTTTAGGACGACACCCAATTGCTGAAAATACAACACTTTAT
>CAYYDG010000110.1:0-4232 GCA_964470555.1 uncultured Heliomicrobium sp. | reverse complement strand
CACTCAGATGGCATTTTGAAAAACCCGCTCAAAAGTGAGCGAAACGTAAGTTAATATCTTGTTGATTCTCAAAAGCGACGCAGGTTTTTGGATTATTGAGAATTTCAATCAGCGTTTTATCAAATTGGTATAAGAAGCCCTTGATGGCGTAGTAGCCACCGTCATCTTCAAGGCTTGCGCCATTACTATTTGCGGTATTGCGCGACTTCATTGTGTCTTCCTAGTTGGAAGCAACATCCACCGAGATCACATTGCTGTTGCTACCTGGAAGGTTTAAGTTCGGTTGGGGCTGTTAATAGCTATTGTTTCAGGTCGGACAGCGTGGAGTATATGGCCAACCATTTGGAGATTCAATCGCCCCTGATCTAACGTCATGGATGTCTCTATCGCAAGCCATCGTGCCGGTGGCAATCGCCACAACACGATCTAGCCGAAGCCGAACCGCTGATCAACGCTTGCGGCTACCATCGCCGCGACGAAGAACTCGCCGATGCCAAGCGCGCGATTCTGGGCACGCCGTAGCGCAGGTTTTCCAACCTAACCTGCGCATGTCCTCAAAGAAAGCACTTGGTTCCAACCTGAGCCTGTCCGGGCAGAAAGGCTTTTGGTTCTGACCGAACGCCGTCTCAAACAAGCCTGCGCAGGTTGGAAAACCTGCGCTACTCCCTTACAACTCGCCGCGTTTGCGCCGCTCCGCAATGTAACGCGCCGCACGAACGGACAGCGCCGCGATGGTCAACGTCGGATTCTTTTCGGAAAAGGTCGTGAAGCTGCTGCCATCCACGACAAACAGGTTTTTGACTTCGTGCGATTGGTTGTAGGCGTTCAGCACCGAACGCTTCGGATCAATACCCATCCGGCAACTGCCGACTTCGTGGCTGGCGAAGCCGCCGGGCGTGTCGCTGCCGCGCATCACCAATTCCGGATTGCAGGCCTCAATCACTTCATACAACCCGTCTTTCATGTCCTTGAACAGCCGCAGGTCGTTTTCGCCCCAGTTGAAATTGACGATGGGAATGGGGATGCCGTGTTTGTCCTTTTTGTCCGGGTCAACCGTGATGCGATTGTCGAAGCGGTGTTCGCCTTTGCCCCAAGCGCCGATTTGAAACATCGCCGGTTGCAGTTCGCGGACACGGCGTTTGTAGTCTGCGCCAAATCCGCCGACCGATTTGGCGTGATGCGGTGTCGCCTGGTTGACGTAATTCATCTGCATGCCCCAACCGCCGACGTAATCTTTTTTGCTGCGTGTTTGGTTGTAGCGTGGAATGTAGGCGTGATCCGTAGCTCCGTCGCCCGCCCAGGTATCTTTGCCCACCAGGTCTTTCAGGTAAGCCGTCGCGCCGACGGTGATGTGACCGCCGAAGTACCTGCCGACCAGGTCGTTCGAATTCGCCAAGCCGTTCGGGTACTTTTCGCTTTTGGAATTCAGCAGCAGGCGAGGCGATTCGACGGCTCCGCAACCGAGCACGATTACGCGCGCATAAACTTGCTCTTCTTTCCCGGTCAGGCGATTGACGAACGACACGCCCGAAGCCAGGCCGTTTTTATCCACCAGAATTTCCCGCGCCAGTGCATTCGTTTTCAGCGTCAACTTGCCGGTGGCCATCGCTTCGGGAATGACCGTAATGTCCGAAGACCACACGGCACGCACATCACAAACATCCATGCAGTGACCGCAAAAATGGCAAGCGCCGCGTCCTTTGCGGCTTTTCAGCAAAACGGCTTTGCGCACGGGAATCATCTTGACGCCGAGTTTGACAATTTTCTTTTGCGCCAGATATTCCGAACAGCGAAGCCGCGGCGATTCGGCAACGAAATCTCCATCGGGCAACACTTCCAGATTTTCGCGCGTGCCGAACACGTGCATTTCGCGTTCAGCGTAGCTGTAAAACGGAGCAAGCTCTTCGTAACTGATCGGCCAATCTTCTTCGATGCCATACAGCGAACGTTCGCGAAAGTCATCCGCCGCAAACCGCAACGCCACGGCGTTCCAGTGAAACGTGCGCCCGCCCAGCGTGCGAATGCGATCCACTCCAACGCGGTCGCCGCGAAATTCAATCGCCGAGCGAATGTTGTCGGGATAAAGCGAAGCCTGCTTGAACAATCCAAAGCCGCGTTTGGGCAAGTCATACGACCAATCATGAATGTGCAGGTCTTCCAACCGGCCTCGTCCGCCTGCTTCCAGCAAGACGGTGTCGGCTCCGGCGACGGTCAATTCCTTGACCATAAATCCGCCCGCCGCACCTGAACCAACGACGCACACGTCATAAATTTTCTTTTTCGTAATCTGCATAAACGCCTACAGTTTGTCCTGTTCTTCAGGCTCCACATCCGGCGCTTTCGCAAGCACACTCAAAAGCTTTTCACGGCTGCCACGTTTTGCGCGTTCGGCCAGGTAGTCAGCGGTCGTCAGCGTGGCCAACTTTTCAGAGACGGCCAGCATGATAAATTCATTGACTGAAATGCCCTCCTTGCCAGCCAGATTCTGCACTTGCTCATGCAGAGATTGAGGAAGCGTCAAACTCAAAACACTCATTTCAATTCTCCTATCGCTTGCAGGAATTCGCGCGCATCCGCCACACGAATTCCAAATTTCTCAGCGCCTCGAAAATCGCGCTGATTGTAGGTCACGATATAATCGCAGCCGGAAGCCACAGCAAGCTCCAACACCATTTCATCCTTGGCGTCCCGCAGAAAGGGACGCCACAGATAATGAATTTTGTGATGCTGGGCCAGCGCGCAAATGGAATCCACTAAATCCGTCACGTCCTGCGAGGTCAGCCCAGCCGCAATTCCTCTCTTAACAATACCTCTTCATACTCAAGAACCAGGGGAACCGAAACATGCAGATCGAAACGTCCCGTTCCAATCAGCGACATCAACTTTGAAGAAGCTCCGCGTTTCGACCGCTGAGCGGAAACCAGCACATTGGTGTCAATGACGATTTGCGGAATCTTCATTTGCTTCATGTTTCACCTACCGTTGTTGAACAAAGACGGAAACACCTTTTTTGTTCGACGTGATGATGTCGGGTCGTTTGTCGCCGTTCAGGTCGGCGACCACGAACTGCGTGCCGACGCCGCTGTCGTTGTCAATTTCGTGTTTGATCCATTTCACTTCCCTGCCTTTGCGTTGCAGTTCAAACCAGACGACGACCGCCGGATCGTTGGGATTGATGTCGCCGTTCGGGCCGTGCGCCCAGAATCGTTTGCCTGTCACCAAATCTTTCAATCCGTCGCCGTTGATGTCCACCAGTTCCAGCGCGTGCGATTGCGAAAAACTGTTGTCAATTGTATGCGTGACGAAGCTGCCGTCTTTTTGCTGCTGATGCCACCAGACGCCGATGCGGTGCGCGGAACTCGACAGCACATCGTTCAGCCCATCGCCGTCTACGTCGTACACGTGCATCTGCGCGCAGTCTTCGCCGAAGTTGACCGGAATGAATTTCCAGTTTGGCTGGCGCGGATCGGCGGGCGCTTCCCAGTAACCGCCGCGAATCAACACATCCGGGCGCTTGTCGCCGTTGATGTCGCCTACTCCGAGTCCGTGCGAGTAACGAAAGACGCCCGCGTCTTTGGCTTTGTCTTTCGGAAATTTGTCGCTGATGGTGTGCGCAATGAATTCGGCGTTCGGGTCTTTGCCAAGCTCATACCAGGCCATTTGCGCGTCATCGAACGAAAAGACCATCACAGGGTCTTTGCCTGCGCCCGCCAGATGCGCCAGCGTTGGGCTTTCGTTGCAGGCGTTGCGAAACACGACGTGTTCCGCCCAATGTCCGGTTTTCCCTTTCGGGTTTTCCAACCACAGAACCTTGTGATCAAAAGGCAGACCAATGCGGATTTGATCCATCCATCCGTCACGGTTCACGTCCATCGCAAAATTGACGAAGCTGTTGCTGTAACCTTTGGCCGCGTCGAATTTGCCCGGCGGCGCGATTTCATGTGGCGTCCAGTTCGGCGCTTCGTACCACAGATTTCCGGCCAGCACATCGGGTTTGCCGTCGCGATTGACATCGGCAACGGTCACGCCTTCCGAACGAAATTCGCGGTCAAGCACGGTCTTTTTGAACTTCACTTCGCGCGGTGCGGAAATCACGCCGAATTGCCAACAGGCAATCGCTGACATCACAAACATCGCCAAGCCGACAGCCAGCAAAAATCGTTTGGGCATTGTTTTGCTTCTCCTTAGAAGCCTTCGGTCTCAGTAGCCGAAGGAAAGTAAATTTCACCTAC
>CAYYDG010000109.1:0-4241 GCA_964470555.1 uncultured Heliomicrobium sp. | reverse complement strand
GCATCTCAGGCTAGTCAAGGGTGTCAGCGCGTCGTCCTAAAAGAGCCGCACCCATTGTTTTTGGCCGATAGTTGATTTGGGTTGATGAATAAATCAGGCCGTTGTAACAGCTTCGCTTCCAAAACCATCAAACGAATAATCAACAACCAATTCAATAATGCTCTTTACTGGCTGCGAGCAGTTTCGAAACTCTAGGCGGTCCAAAGCGTCATCTGGATAACGTTTTAGCGCCTCGTAAATTAAAGCGTGTGCAAAGGACTGGGTTACGTATTTGATTCCTGAAAAATCTAACACTACGACTTCACCTTGTTCTAAAGCGGGAATGATTTGAACGCGCCGCAAATTTTTTGCGACTTCTTTGTCTTCCATAAAGCCGTCAATTCCAGTGGGAACTTGTATTTCTATCATGTGAATCGTGGCCTCCTTGATGTGCGGTCTTGTTTAGGTATTTGTTTGCGTATCCAAGTTACATATTCACCAAAATCGAGTATTTGATCCATACGAATTTCTAGTGCGACTACTGTGCCTTGCCATCTGTTTTCTAACGGCCACAGGTCGTGCGGTTCTTTGAATGAGTCTGGGAATAGTTTTATTTGTCTTTCCATTTTTTGTTTTTCTATCATTGCTCGTGTTGCTCGCTTGAGGCGATAGCAAGCGGAGCCAGAGTAAATCATAAAATATCCACCGGTTCCCTTGGCAATTGAGCGAGTATAAAAAAGGCCGGCCCCTGCATTATCCGAACTCCCGTACATTCCTGTAGGCATTGAACCAGTTATTCCTGGCTCAAGTGCAAGTTGTAGCGCCACAATGTCATTGCCGCGTGCCTGATTATACTTTCTGCTCAAGTGAGCGGAAATGCCGATGCCGCAATCGGCGATACCGATAGAAACTCTGGGGGGATTGGCTTTAGGATAATTTTGCGCACAAACGAAGGCTCCTTGAAGTGAGCCTGAGTGCTCCAAAACGTTCCGTATCATTTCGCTGACGCAATATCTTACGGCGGCAAGATCTTCAGGTGAATCAGCAAGGTGAGGGAGTGTTGAAATATCCGCCACTGCGTTTCTTGCATCTTCGTTGGTGATAATTTGCTTGAGGGTCGTAAAACGTCCGGCTTCTTCGTATTCTGATCTTGAAGGACGGTATTCAATCGGCAGATAGTCGAAAACGCCCATCCTCCACAAGTAATCAGCTTTTGCTGACAGGTTTTCTATCTTTATTTCAACAGACTCTGCTTTGTACCAAGCGGCCCAAGCTGCAAGCATTGAAACTGCGAATGGCTCTGTGTACATCCATCTTGGATCAAATTCGAGACTGGCTGACTTAGGGGGATATTCGAAGAAGTGACTTTTCGAAATAAAGCTTTTCGCCGCATGAATCGAGGCGTTAGTTGGGATAATAAATTTGGCCATAAAGAAAGATTGATCTTAAAATTGAGACTAGCCAGCTTTTGGATATTGTGCGTAATGATCTGACAAAGCATCTTGGTATTGGCCGTATAGCCTTATTGATCCAGCAAACCCGATAGCCAGTGTATCACGTTCAACAAAAACTGCGGATTTTGATTGGCGATAGGAGCGTTCATTCCCATCGGAGTTTTGTTCGGGCCGGCCAATTGCGCGGAGAACATGGCGGCTTCGCCGAAGACGGCTACGCGGCCTTTGCCAACTTTCAGCGTTGCGCCTTGCAGCCAGCCTTTGATGGAAGTTTTCGGCGTGTCTTTGGTAAAGGCTTCGCCGAATTTTTTTGGCATAAAGGCTTCGGCGTCATCGCTGAATTTCAGAATTGGTTGGCCGTTGTCCACTTGAAAGGCCGAGCCAGTGAAAGTGGCGACGGAATCAATTTTCTCGCTGGCAGAACGGCCTTGCGTGATGGGGTGCGCCAGCAGCGATCCTTTTTTCAAATCAAACGTCAGCGGCCCCGGAGCTTCTTTCGGTTCGCGCGCGTAACCGTTGTTGAATCGAATGCCAAACGCCGAAGCCAATTTGTCGGCTGCGCCGGGAAACGGCAGGTGGTCGGCAATCAGCAACAACGCTCCTCCCGCATTGACCCATTCGCGCACTGCCGCGACCTCTTCATCCGTAAAAGCAGAAGGATTCGGCGGCGACCAATCGTCCTTGTTGCTTTCGTTCAGGGCGTTGGCAACCACCAGAATCTTTCCTTTGCTCAAACTCTCCTTGCTGAATTTTTCTTTGGAAGCATTGACGACGTAACCGTCGCGGCGCAGCAAATCGGCGAAAGTCTGGTAACGGCCTCCAGCCGTGTGAAAGTTGAAATGCGCTTCGTCCAGCAAGACAACCAGCCCTTTGCCTTCGGCGAAGGCGGGCTTTTCGATTTTGGGTTTGAAGTCTGTGTCCGGGACTTGCTGGGCGTGGGCAATGACAGCCAGTGAACAGACCGTGAGCAGCAAAAACAGAGCTGTTTTGTTCAGCATAAAACTCCTTTGACGGTTGAATGGCAGGACGGTCTACGGTCGGCGCGGATTTGAGCACAGGCTTGGGAACCAGTCAATTTTCGTTGGCGTAATCTGTCGTCGGATGATGCTTCGTGGTAAGTTTCGCGCAAAGGGAAGGAGCAAACATGTTTTGTCCGAAATGTGGCACTCAGAACAAAGACGAGCAGAAATTTTGTCGTGGCTGCGGCCAGTCGTTGGTCTCCGTGCGGACGGCGTTGGAAGGACGGCTTGAAGAAACCGCACAAACGCTGACACGTAATTTCGATAAACTCGCCAGCGGAGCCGTCACGTTGATGATTTTTACGTTGATTGCGATGGTGACCATGCTGTTTTCTCCTTTTTCTGCGGCCATCAATCTGGCGTTGGGATTCATCATCGGCGCTCCGCTGGTGTTCATCGGAGCAAAACAGTTGCAAACCGCGATCACGCAACTCAATCCGAAAGAGCGAGCCAAAGCGTTGCCGAAAGCCGACCCGGCAGGTTTCGTGCTTACTGATCCTGCGCCCGTGGCAATGCCCGCAGTTCCTGATACCGACCCGTTGGTGGGCGAACCCGTGCCGGTTTCCGTCACCGAACACACCACGCATCATCTGAATCAGCCATAAGCCTGCTCGCTGCTTGCGGATTGCAAATCCGCGCTTCGGCTGCATAATCTGCCATTCACTTGTCAGCCCGATTCATAAGGAAAGAGGTTGTTCAACCTTTGCCAATGAGCACACTGAAGATTTGTTATCACGGAAACTGTTTTGACGGAGCTTCGTCGGCGGCTGTGTTTTCGCGCTTTTACGAAGAACGAATCCATCCCGGCTGGGCGCGCGCTTATCAACCGATGATGCATCGCGCCGGAGCATTGTTCGACGAATCCATCTTTGACGGCGACGAAAACGCCATAGTGGATTTCAAATACTGTCCGTCGGAAAAGCTGACCTGGTGGTTCGATCATCACAAAAGCGCTTTTTTGAACGCCGAAGACGAAGCGCATTTTCGCGCCGACACGCACGGCAAAAAGTTCGTGGATGCCAGTTACAAATCCTGCACGCGATTCATCGCCGATGTTGCAGCGGAAAAATTCGGCTTTGACCCCTCGCCTCTCGATGAATTGCTGCACTGGGCGAACAAAATTGACGGGGCATTGTACGAAGCTCCGGCAGAGCCTGTTGAAATGAAAGCTGACGCTTTCCGGTTGGCACTGGTGATTGAAAACACGCGCGACCAGCAAATCATCGAACGCATCATCACCGATTTGCAGCACAAACCGATGAGCGAGCTGGTCGCGATGCCGTATGTCGCCGAACGCATCGCGCCACTGTATGAACGCCATCTGCGTTCGATGGAGATCATCAAACAAGCAGCGCACGTTCGCGGGCCGGTGATTTTCTTCGACGTGGTCGGCCACGACATGGAAGGCTACAGCAAATTCATTCCGTATTACCTGCACCCGGAAGTGACCTACAGCGTCAGCGTCAGCCAGTCGTCGTTTCGGTCAAAGATTTCCGTCGGGTCGAATCCATGGTCGCCGCGCCCGCGCACGCACGATCTGGCGGCGATCTGCGAACGGTATGGCGGCGGAGGTCACGCAGTGGTCGCTGCGATTTCGCTGGCGCCGGAAGAGCTTGAAACCGCGCGAAAGATCGCTGCGGAAGTGGTGGAAGAATTGCAACAATAGACAGGATTCACAGGATTTTTCAGGATTCAGGAACCAGAACAATTCTGACGCATCCTGCTGATCCTCTCGAAAAGGAGTCTGACATGTCGTTTGCGACAACGCCCTGAAACGATGAAAACGGCT
>CAYYDG010000108.1:0-4421 GCA_964470555.1 uncultured Heliomicrobium sp. | reverse complement strand
TTTGCTTATCTTGTTCGACAACCTTCCATACACACAAGTGAAAACCGATCTAAGCAGCAAGCCTTGCAACTCATTCGAATCGGACAGTCAGTGCCGACTGTCGCGCAAACGCTCGGCGTCGGAGAAGGCCTGCTCTACAAATGGAAGCAAGCGCTGCGTCCTGCAGTCCAAGAGCAAGAGTTGGAGCAGCTACGCATCAAGCTCAAGCAGGTCGAAGCCGAGCGAGACATCTTAAAAAAAGCCTTGAGCATTTTCTCCCGGCAGACCTGACCGCACGCTACGAATTCATCGCTTCGCAAGCGGAGGCTTTTGCCGTCAACGCTCTTTGTCAAATTTTGGAAGTCAGTCGCAGCGGTTATTACGCTTGGCAACAGCGTCCGCCTGATGCGGATGAGCTGACGCCTGTTGTGACTGCGACGTTTCAACGGCACGCGCGGCGATACGGTTCGCGGCGTTTAACAGCAGAGTTGAAAGCCGCCAACTACGACATTGGACGACGCCGTGTGCGGAGCATTATGCAAGCCGAGCGACTTCACGCGATTCAACCTAAAAGCTTTGTGCCGCGCACGACCAATTCCAAACACGGCGGGCGAATGAGTCCGAATTTATTGGCTGATTTGGAAATCACGCATCCGCATCAAGCCTACGTCAGCGACATCACCTACTTGCCATTGGCAACAGGCGAATGGGCGTACCTGGCAACGTGGCTGGATTTATTCACTCGACGCATCGTTGGTTGGGCGATTGCAGACAATATGGAAGCATCGCTCATCATCCGTGCGTTGCAACAAGCGATTGCTCGTTTATCCCTACCGCCAGGCTTGCTGGTGCATAGTGATCGTGGTGGCCAATACGCCGACACGGAGTTTCGCGCTTTGTTGACAGCCCATGGCTTTCAACAAAGTATGAGCCGTGCCGGAGAAACTTACGACAACGCCTACGCTGAAAGCCTGTTTTCGCGGTACAAAGCGGAGCTTTTGGAAGACGGCATTTTCCGCGATGTCGGCGAAGCGGAATTGGAAACCTTCGATTACATCGAACGGTATTACAATCCAATCCGTCGGCATTCAGCATTGGGGTACGTCAGCCCGATAGACTTCGAGAAGGCGTACTATCAAAGAACCAAAACCGACTCAAAAACTAATGAAAGGGACAAGAGTTAAGAGGGTCTGGTGTCCACAAAACCGTGACCACCTCAGGAATTCATCCGGCGCAAATGCTGATTTTTCCAATCGGCTACCTGATAGTGCTTCTGCCAATGTCGCTAATCAGCATTGGGCTGAGCAAAATCGGAGTTCCTTTCGTTGGTTGGTTTCCTTTGGTTATCAGTTTCGCGCTGCTCCCCGGTGACCCGCCAACTTACATCATACATAAATTTGCCCCGAAACTTGTGCCAGTGCAGAAATACAGCTTTCTTAACTTTACTACCATCATTCTAGTTAAAGACCCTGCCGCTCTGCTTTAACTTTCGGCGGCCATCAGCGACAACAAACGGAGCCGTCCTCTGAGGCGGATCAGCGATCAACTACTAGAACCGAAAAGCACAAGGAGGAATCTATGTCTGAAAGAGGGCCGGAACGCGAACCGCACGAAGTCACCTGTCCGCAATGTGACGGAAGTGGTCAGATGAAAGACAGTAAGGGCAATCCAACGACCTGCGATAGCTGCAATGGCAGTGGGACGATTTTCTCGCGGCATTGACGTCGCAGTTTGGCTTAAAGATTTCGAGCTTTGTCAATTCACTCTATCCGTAGGAGGAATTTATGGGTTTATTCGATAGTTTCAGGTCTGAGGTCACACCAAACTTCAACCCACAACAGGCAATTATGACCATTGTCATAGCAGCCGTGATGTCTGATGGCGAGGTCGCGGACGAAGAGGTCGCACGGATTCGTTCGATGTGTCTGCTCAGCCCGATTTTCGCCAGCAACTCCCACGACCAGGATTTGGCTCTCATCAGGCAGGCTATCAACGCCAACGGGCAAATGGGCAAGCAAGCCATTTCCAAGGCTGCCGAAGTTCTCCTCCCTGAATTGCGAGAAACAGCCTTCGCCTTCGCCTGCGATATGGTCTTGGCGGATGGGATCGTAGGCCATAGCGAAGAAACGTTTCTGAATTCGCTGATGAGCCAGCTTGGTATTTCTGAGAATGCAGGACGCGGCCTCGTCTGGGCGACTCTCGTTCGCAATCGGAATCTCTATCGCTAGTCTGAATTCGATATTCGTTACGGAAAGGAGGTGAATCAAAATGGCTGAATGCAAAGGCTGTGACGGCACAGGCAAATGCTCGAAATGCCATGGCAGCGGATCAAACGGATCAATCCTGCCGCCGTATGAATGCGAGAAGTGCAAAGGCTCAGGCAATTGCACGGTCTGCAACGGCAAAGGCAGAACTTAAACCATTTTCCTGCTCGCCGGAGCGAGTGCTCATTGGTTCTGGCGAGCAAAACTGACATACCAAGACATGGCCAACAATAAGGAGGTTATTTCAATGTCATTACGTCGTATTGCCATTGCGCTGGCGTTTTGCCTTTTGGCGCTTCCAATCGCAGCTCAGGAGGCCAAACCGCTGACCAATCAGGATGTCATCAAACTGGTCAAACTAGGTCTGAGCGCAGAGATCATCAACGCCAAGATCGCCGAATCGCCTGCCAATTTCGACCTGAGCATTGATGGGTTGACCACGCTGGCGCAGAGCAAAGTTCCCAACGAAGTCATCAAAGCAATGCAGGCCAAATCGTCAACCTCGCCCAGTCGCCCGGCTTCGGCTGCGAATGGTGAAACAACGACAGCGGCAAAACCCGCGGCTGCCGCGGGAAAAACTTCATCTGTTCCTCTGCCTCCCGACAAAGGCGTTTATCTGTGGGATGGAAAACAGATGCATCTGCTGACGCAAGGCCGAGTGCCTTCGATGGGGCAAAGCGGTTGGCGCGCCATCACGCCCTTCGTCAAAAAGAAGATTGAATTGCAAATGATCGGCGCGCACGCCCAAGCGCAATTCGATCACAACCAACCAACAATAGTTGTTTCGGGAATGGGCGATGTTGTCCCCGGCGTGCCTTCGTTCCGGTTGCTTTATGTCAAAACCGGCGGGGTGAAAAAAGACCGGCGCATTGTCGGAACTTATGACGTAGGCGGCTTTTTCGGCAGTGTGCAGATGGTGGATAACGAGATCGAATGCAAAATCGAAAAGCTCGCCGATGGCGTTTATGCCTTTACTCCCAAACGAAGCTTGCGGGATGGCGAATACGGCGTGGCTCACGTGCCGCAGTTATCAGCAGCTTCGACGCAACCGTCGTTCGCGCCGCCAATCTGGGATTTTGGGGTTTATGCGGAAGGAAAACCAGTAGGACGATAGTCGCAATTTACAAAAACAGTAAATTCATCTGAGTTTCGCAATGTGAATAAGCATTCACGTTGCGAAAAGAGCGTAACAGCAAAAGGAGGGTTCAATGATTAGTAAGGCCAGCTTAAACCAACGCATTAAGTTTATTGTGATGTCCATGTTTATTTTTTGCGGTGCTTTGTTACTTTCCCCATCTTATGTAGTCTTTGCTCAAAGTCCCAATCAGCCCGATTTTAGGCTCCCTCTACCACCAGGCAAAGATTGGGTATTGAGTGTTGAGACTGGAAAAAACACCAACGCCTGTTCTGGAGGTGTCGGCGGGCGTTTTTATGGAGGTGGTTATGATTGCGCTCACTCAGGCAGGTCTAAATACTCATTGGACATAGTAGATAGGAACTTACAAGATGGAGAATTGACAGGGGTTGCAGATGTAGACATCTTGGCTGCTGCTGCTGGCACTGTAGTCACTGTACGGCGCGGACCCGGC
Source organism: uncultured Heliomicrobium sp. (assembly GCA_964470555.1). Classification (GTDB taxonomy): domain Bacteria; phylum Acidobacteriota; class Blastocatellia; order RBC074; family RBC074; genus RBC074. The sequence goes on along the minus strand of CAYYDG010000108.1, from coordinate 589 downwards.
AATACAACTGGATTTGGCAACTATGTTGTAATTAACCACGGAAATGGCTACACAAGTTTCTATGCTCATTTAAAGGATGATTCGATTCCAGCGGCTATTTCTGAAAGTTCAAGCGTACAACGCGGCGATAAGATTGGAGTTATGGGTACGACTGGAAACAGTACTGGGATCCATATACATTTCGAGGTGCGTTACAACGGACAAGGAGCACTTGAAAGCTCTACCCTTGATCAGCTTCAAGTGGAAGGCAGAAGAATGGTTGATTATTTAGTCGGTTCAACCAGTGCGCCTAACTATTTTCGTTCAACCAACACCCCAGCTTGTAGTAATGGTTCTTCAGAAAACTTTCGCAATCCGGCTACTGGCGGCGCACCGGTTCATCCCAATGGCACACTCATCAAAACAGCCAACAATGGCGCGGTTTATTTGATTCAAAATGGTCAACGGCGCTGGATTTCTTCTCCCGAAGTATTGCGGGCGTTGTATCAAAATGGCGGTTTTGATTTTAAGGATGTTATTACTATCGCGGCTGACCACGAGTTTAGACAAAGTTAGTCTGAGATGACGACCATCACCAACAGAAAATCCG
>CAYYDG010000107.1:0-5521 GCA_964470555.1 uncultured Heliomicrobium sp. | reverse complement strand
AGTTTGATTCGATGATGGGAGGTGCTGAGGCTGCGCGGAGCGCTTAGTTCAACATCTATTCAACCGGAGCGCGCGCAATAGGTCGCTGCGGTAGTCCAAATGGGCTTGCGCGCGCCCCGGTTAATGGGCTGTTAGGCGTTGACGAAGGTATTCTTCAGCGTGCCGACCTTTTCAATCACCACGTCAAACACATCACCGTCTTTCAGCAACACTGGCGGCGTGCGGAACACGCCAACGCCTTCGGGTGTGCCGGTGGCAATCACGTCGCCCGGTTCCAGCGTGATGGCTTGGGTGATGTAATGAATCAGGTAGGCAATCTTGAAAATCATCTTGTCGGTGTTCGATGACTGCATCGTTTCGCCGTTCAGGATGCCTTCGATTTTCAGAGCTTGCGGATCGGCGATTTCGTCTTTTGTCACCACAAACGGGCCAATCGGGCAGAATCCATCCAGGCCTTTGCCGCGCACCCACTGACCGTCAGCAAATTGCAGATCGCGCGCCGACACATCATTCAGACAGGAATATCCGAACACATAATCCAGCGCATCCTCTTCGCTGATACGGCTCGCGCGTTTGCCGATGACGACGGCGAGTTCGGCTTCGAAGTCAATTTTTTCGCTGATCGAATGCAGCGTGACTTTGGCGTTGTGTGCGTTCACGGCGTTGGTGAATTTGGTGAAGATCAATGGAGACGACGGGGGTTCGCTGCCGCCTTCGATGGCGTGGTCGTAATAGTTGCGACCGATGGCGATGACTTTGCCGGGCGTGACTGCGGGCAAATATTCGACCGCATCCAGCGCGTAAGCCGTCGTTGCCGTCGCGTTTTTGGCCGCGTGAATGGCCGCCGCGCCTTTGGCGATGAAGTCTTTGGTGGTGGCGGCGATGTCCGTGATGTCCACGATCACGTCGTTGTTCAACATGCCCAGCCGGGCGTCTTCCGATGCTTTGGTTTTGAATTGTGCGAGTTTCATGGTTGTCCTTTTTATCAGGTGTCAGAATTGGTTTGAGATTCCAGTAATAGCTTGTTGATGCCGCTGAGAAATGCCTTGAGGCTTGGTGATTTGGGATTGTCCAAATCAAGGTGCGGAGCAATTTTATTTGCCCATTCGGTTTTATCCGCTCGACTACAGTTTTCAGCTTTTCGCCCGATTGCTTTCGCCAGTAGTTCCCAAGCCCCAACGATGCTGTCCGGCTGCACCCTGGCAAGGTCAGAAATTTTCGCCTTTGGGTACGCCTTTTTCACCGCATCAGGGTCAGCAACAAACCAGGATTCTGTTTCTTCAACGGCAATACGAAATAACGCGCAAGATGGACGGAACTTCAACTTGCGATGTAGCTCAATCAACTCGGCCTTTAATTTTTGGCAAGGGGTGTCATCCGCATCCACGAGGACGACGACGCAACGATCCTTCGAAAAACTTCCGTAAGCTTTGAGCTTGGCAGGAAGAAGGTCGAGCAATCCACGATGCTTCGGATCAGGTTCTTGATGGGGATTCTTTGACAAATTCCCACGCCCCTGATGCGGGTGAATACGGAAATGCAGGTTTTCAATTAGTCGAAAGCGTTTTTCCAAGATGACGCGAACTGTCGGGTGATCTGAAGTGCCTTCTACCAAAACTTCCAGAAACTTCACGGATTCCCCCTCCCAAAATGATTGCTGTACCAAAGACTGCCTAGCGGGATACCTTCATCAAAAAGCTCCTTGATGGTTGGAAGCTCAGCGGCGCAAGCAACTGTGCTAAATCCGTCTTTACCCTTCTCAATCACCCATACTTCTTGTGGAGTCAGAGCATCAACAAAGTAAGGAGAATGTGTCGTGACAACTATTTGTGGGCCTTTATCGCGTTCAGAGTAATGTTTCATTTCCAATGCCAGAGGCTCCAAAAGTTGATGGTGCAAGCCGTTCTCAGGTTCTTCGATCCCGACCAGTGGCGGCGGCTCAGGATCTTCCAACAAAAGAAGGTAAGCTAGCATTTTCAACGTGCCATCAGACATATCCTGCTGGTAAAAAGGGTCAATATATCCTGACTCGTTAAATGATAAGAGCAACCGGTTATCTTTCGATCTTTCAGGTTTAATACTACGGATACCTGGGATTTTTTTGGAAACCTGTCTTAAAACATCAGCAAAACGCTTTTTATGTTGGCGTTCCATGTACTCGACATAGTTGGCTAGATTATCTCCTTGGCGGTTCAGATGTTTTTGTGCTCCGGCCATTGGGAGCAGGCGAGCTAGCTCAGGCACAAAGTAAGATAAATACCATCCTTCGAGAAACTCTCGAAAAGCAACAATGCGTGGATGACTAGCCAGATTCCCTAAAGTGGTAATTCCGAGTCGTTGGCGATCTTCAAGCTTAACTTCTACTTTCTCATTGCCTTCTTGCTTCGATGTAGCTTGCCCAGCCCAGACATAACCTCTTCCCTTTTGCAATTCAAGAAAAGGAAAAGGCTGCCCATGTGTTTGGCCTTTACGGCGCTGTCGCAACCTTTCGTAACTGACAAATGGTCTATCGTTTTCAGAGTCAATGTGAAGCGAGTAGCTGATAGGACGGCTCTTGGCATCCTGACGGTAGTAAATCTCAAACTGTATCGCACCGGTTTGGCCACGTGTCCGCAGCCGCTCAAAACCACCCCTGTGAGGGCGGTCGCACGCTTCTTCTACTCCAAATCGTAGACAGTCTCCCAAGAAACCAAGTGCATCCATCAAAGAGGATTTTCCGCTTCCATTCGGGCCGATAATAGTCATTAGCCTAGGCAATGGATCGCCCTCGCGCTTTTCTATTGTCCGGCCAATAAGGATGTCTTTCAGCCCACGATAATTCTGGATACGAATGCCTTCAATACTCGCCATATCTAACTTCTTCGTGACTAGGCTTCGGATGTTTCCACCCGTCGTCGTTGGAATTCATCGAAGGTCACGGCCAGCACGATGACTGCGCCGATGACGATCTTTTGGATAAACGGAGAAATTTGCAGCAGGTTTCCGCCATTGGCCAGCACGCCCATAATCAGCGACCCAATGATCGTGCCGACGACAGTTCCCTGCCCGCCAGCCAAACTGCCTCCGCCGATGACAACCGCCGCAATGACGTTCAGTTCGTATCCTTCGCCAGCGTTGGGTTGGCCAGTGACGGTTCGGGACGTATCAATTGCGCCAGCCAAACCGGCCAGCGCTCCCAAAATTGTGTAATAAAGAATCTGGTACTGAGTGACGCGAATGCCCGCGTAACGAGCGGCTTCGATGTTGCTGCCCATCGCGTAACAATACCGACCCAGCCGCGTGCTGCTCAGAATGAAATGCACCAGCAGTGCAATCACTGCCACCAAAATCAGCGGCAAAGGAATGGCGCCGAGCAACGTGGTTTCGGCCAGATAGCCTGCGTTTTTGGGCAGACCGACAACGGCATTGCCATCGCATAGATACAACGCCAGTCCGCGATAAATTCCCATCGCTCCCAGCGTCACGATAAAAGCCGGAATCTTCAGAATCGTCACCGCCGATCCGTTGATCAATCCGCTGGCGGCGCCGATCAAAATACAAACCAGAAATCCCACTGCCACAGGCATGCCGCCGTTGACCATCGCCATAGAACCTACAACTCCGGTCAATCCGACAATCGAACCGACGGAAAGGTCAATGCCGCCCGACACCATGACCATAGTCATGCCCATCGCCATAATAGTAATGACGGCAGTTTGCCGGGCAATGGCTGCCAGATTGCCAACGGTGATGAACTTCGGGTCCTGCCCCAGAATGAAGTATTCCGCCAGCGGAATCAGCGCACATAAGACAATCAGACTGATGAACGGCAAGAAGCGTTTTAGCCACTCTGACATAGGTTCTCGTTTGGTTTGGAATTTGGTGAATCCGTAAGTGAGGCGGCAAGGTAAGGTAGCCACTCCGCTTAGTCAAGCGGACATTCGAGGTGGCGAGAAGTCGGTATCGCTGGAGGCAACGAACCAGTCAGACAGGAGGTGTTGAGTCAGTTTTCAATCCGCCCCTTGCCCGGCGACAGACGAAGAACTGAACTCGTCTGTCAGATTGATTCGCTGCCATATTTGCCAAAGACGCAAAAATGCCGCTTCGACGTTGTCACAAACGTTTCAAGTCGAAGCGGCAAATGAAACTCAGGCCCAGTGAAATTGATTTACGGGCAATAGCTCAAGGCCACGTGCTCGTGCAATTTTTCGAAGATTTGTCCCAGCGCTTCAAAATCCACCGTGCGTTTTTCCACGATGGCATCACGCGCCTCGGCAAACAGATCGCCCAAAGTGGATTGGCTGCTGAGAACCACTCCATTGCTGAGCGTCACCGGATTTGCCGGAACACCGTAACAACTCAATTCGCCTTTCAACGCGCTGAACGCAGTCGGCGAACCATCTCCTCCGGCATTTGCCAGACTCAATTGAGCCGCGACGAAATGCTGATTGAAGAATTTGACTGGACTGTAACTGCCGTACAAACCAGGCCCACGCAACGCAAAGTAAACCGAGGAAGGATCGCTGGTCGGGTTGTTGTAATTTTCGCCCCAAATCAACACTGGCAATCGCAAAATGCGTTTGGGATTCGACAGGTAATACCCCGGCGAGCGAAAGCAAATCGTAAAACAGGTTGACGGCGCGGACGAACCAGTCAGCGACGTACCGGAAGCAGGGGTTTTTCCAGACACGCCAGCGGCAGAGAAAGCGAGAGCCAAACCGAAGGCGCAGATAAGCGAGAAAACGATGTTTCGAGTTTTGAACATTGGGAGATTCCTTTCCTTACAGAGAGGTCACAGGGTCATTACGGAAAACTCTCGGAAGGCACCACTGACAGCCGTAACGTGCCACACCTCAAGGCTGCACTGCTGCCAACACCGATAGAACTTTCCCAACACAAACCACACGAACGCTTGTCCGGGGGAAGCTGTGTAATGAATTTTGGAGAAATGCATCGCGGCCGCTCTGCACTTTCAATTGATGAAATGCACCGAAGCGTTACAAAAAAATCGAAGAAAATTTTAGAGGAAGGGAAAAGCCGGGATGGACGAGTCAGGATTTGTTGGCAATGGCAATCATCAAGGAGCGGGCGAATTCCACTTGCTGTCGTAGCGGAGGAGAACTGAGAAAATGTTGCTCAAACAAAGTTAAATCGCTGCCCTCCAGTTTCTCGTGCAGGTAATCGTCAATCAGTTTTTCCTTGACGGCCTTTAAGCGGTCAAAAAGCTGATCGTCTGCAAAAAAGAGTTTTTCAAACTGACGCTCTGCTTCAGGCGACAGCTTGCCCAGGAAATAGTTGACCATATCGCACTCCGATACCTGCGTGCGCTCATCGGCGAATTGATTTGTGGGCAAGGTAAGATTCATCACGTATTGACGAAAAGCGTCAATCTGTTTCGCCAAAATTTCAGATTGAGGAGGGAATTCCCCGGTTACTGTTCGCCTTTAAGGCGGTTGCAGCGGTTCATACATTCGTGAAGTTGTTCTCGGATACGAAGAGCTCGAATCCTCAAAGTACCGGGGGGAATGCCTAACTTCGACGA
>CAYYDG010000106.1:0-6356 GCA_964470555.1 uncultured Heliomicrobium sp. | reverse complement strand
CAGACCAAATTTCCCCTTACCGCTCAATAATTTCAAAAATCAGCCAGGGAGTACCCAGAAAGCCCGCGTTAAATTAACTGAGCTACATCTGCGTGGCTCCTTCGATATAGCTTGGGAATTGCTTGGTGATGAGAAGGTTCAAAAGGTTTTCTACCGAACTGATGCATCGCGATCTCGTTTCGATGGGAGCCTACAAGAAGCGAATGCGGACGAATTTTTCAAAGATTTCTGGCAACCGGTAACGGAACTCTTCCGCGAAGACCGCCAAGGGGCAAGAAGCATTAATAAGGCGTTGAGTTGGCTTATCGGCACAGATACACCAAATCAAAAGGCAGCAAGCCGCCCTATCCTTGTGATTGACCTTTCCAAAGAACAAACACGCGACCTTTTTTGGAACGACCAAATTCAGTCACTGGTCATTAAGCGTTTATTGGATCGGCTCACACAAACTGCCGAGCATTTCTACAAAGAGAAAGACGAGCAAAGCCTCAACACGTTGGTAGTGATTGATGAAGCACATCGGCTCGCACCGCGAGAGTTGCCACGCGACGATGAGGCTGCACGCGCGGTCAGAAAGGTTCTGGTAGATGCATCGCGCACCACGCGCAAGTACGGTTTAGGATGGCTCTTTATCAGCCAGACTCTATCAAGTCTTGATTCTGAAATTCTTCAACAGCTTCGCATTTTCTTCTTTGGCTTTGGATTGGGATTGGGGCAAGAATTTCAATCGCTTCGTCAACTTGTTGGGTCTTCAGGCACGGCGCTCGACTTATATCAACTTTTCCGCGACCCACATTCCGCGTTTGATGTTGCCAGTCGCCAGTATTCGTTTATGACGATTGGCCCGGTAAGTCCGCTTTCGTTTTCCGGGAGTCCTCTTTTCCTCAATGTGTACAACAAGGTTGAAGATTTTCTGGCTGCAAACGATCTCAAGAAGTGAGGGAGAGGAAGATTTGCCTGGCTCTTCTTCGTATCGCATGGGATTTTCTACAAGTCTGTCAAAGCGGTAAAAATAAATAGCGATTGACGTATTCGTCATCCGCGCTACCACCGACGATCAACACCAATTCCTCAATCGCCACGCCGATAGGCATGCCGTGGGGCACGATAAGAACGCCAAAGACTTCAAATCCATTGCCCAGCCGTTCGGCAACGTGATCGGGCATTGTGCTTTGATCGTGAGTAACGATGACGCGGCGTTCTTTCATCGCCCATTCCAGCAATTCCGGATCGGGTGTTTCGCTCAAACCCATCTCTGCCGCTGTCACGTAATCAAGGTTTGGCAAGCGACGTTCAAGTCCTCGCAGAATGTCGTGGTCGAAATTTTGGTCAACCAATAGACGCAGCATTGATGGTTGGTTTTAGTAATGGCTTAAACGGTTTCTTTCTCACGAGCAAGTAGCCGTTCCCGTAAATCTGCTTTCCAAGATTGGTAATCCGGCTCGTTTTCCACTTTTGTTCGGGCTGCTTCGGCTTTGGCATTTTGCTGGTGCATGTAATCGTCCGCCGATTGACGATTAGCCAGATAGTAAGCAATCACAGCGTAAACGTCGCCTAGATTGAGTGCAGGAAACTTGTGGACGATCTGTTCTGCCGTTGCGCCAAGGTTGAAATGATGAATTACCGATTCCAAGGGAACGCGAGTATTGGCAATTCGAATTGTGCCATCTTCAGTCATGGTCACAGGAACAGTTTGAACGGTTTTTGCGGCAAGTGTCATTGCTATTTTCTCCATCAACCTCAACGGCGTTTGTTGCAGGCCAATGATAATGGGTAAAGACCTGACCACAAAGAGAAAAGGCAGCGACCTCGCAAAAGATCGCTGCCTTTGTTCATTTCAGCATTGCTGCTGTCGTTTAGTTATCCGAGCCGATCCGCATGCCGTAAAACGACCGGTACACGAAGAAGATCGAAATCAATGTGAAGACAACGGCCAACACGTGGCTCAATGTTCCTCCCGAAGCGCCGTGGCGAAGCGAGACCGCCAGTTCCACCGCCAGCAAGCCGAACAAGGTCGTGAATTTGATGACCGGGTTCAGCGCCACCGACGAAGTGTCTTTGAACGGATCGCCAACCGTGTCACCGACGACGCAGGCGTCGTGCAACGGAGTGCCTTTGGCCTTCAGTTCGACTTCGACAATCTTCTTGGCGTTATCCCACGCGCCACCCGCGTTGGCCATGAAGATCGCCTGATACAAACCGAAGATCGCAATCGAAATCAGGTAGCCGATGAAGAAGTATTCTTCGATAAAGGCAAACCCCAGCGCGGAGAAAAAGATCGTCAGGAAGATGTTGAACATTCCCTTCTGCGCGTACTGAGTGCAGATTTCTACGACCTTCTTGCTGTCTTCGACCGAAGCTTTTTCGACGCCTTCCAGTTTGATGTTGGCCTTGATGAACTCGACCGCGCGATAGGCTCCCGTGGTCACAGCTTGCGTCGAAGCGCCCGTGAACCAGTAAATGACCGCGCCGCCGGTAATCAATCCCAGCACAAACGGAGCGTGAAGCAATCCCAGTTTGTCCACATTGGCAGTCAATCCATCAGTCAACGCCATGATGATCGAAAAGATCATGGTCGTTGCGCCAACAACCGCCGTGCCAATCAGCACCGGCTTGGCCGTCGCCTTGAAGGTGTTGCCCGCGCCGTCGTTTTCTTCGAGCAGGTGTTTGGCTCGGTCGAAGTTGGCAGTGATGCCAAAATCTTTTTTGACCTCGGCTTCGACGTTGGGAACCTGCTCGATCAGCGACAGCTCGTAAACCGATTGAGCGTTGTCAGTCACAGGACCGTAAGAATCAACTGCGATGGTCACCGGCCCCATTCCCAAAAATCCGAAGGCAACCAGACCGAAGGCAAAGACCGCCGGAGCCGCCATCAGCGCGCCCAATCCATCCAGGCTGAATGCGTAGGCAATCGCCATCAACGCGACGATGCTGATTCCCAGCCAGTAAGCCGAAAAGTTACCGGCAACCAAACCGGACAGAATGTTCAGTGATGCGCCGCCTTCTTTGGATGAAGTGACGACTTCGCTGACGTGGCGCGATTCGGTTGAGGTGAAGACTTTGACCAGTTCGGGAATGATCGCTCCGGCAGCCGTTCCACAGGAAATGATTGCCGACAGTTTCCACCACAACGATCCGTCGCCCAGCGTAGGAATCATCAGATACGAAACAACGAACGTCAGGATGATCGAAACCACTGAAGTGATGATGACCAGATTGGTCAGCGGTTTTTCAAAGTTCATCTTTTCGGCATTGGCGTATCTGGCTTTCGTGATCGTTTCGTTGATGAAGTACGACCCCGCCGAAGCGATGACCATCATCACGCGCATGACGAAAATCCAGACCAGCAACTGCACTTGAATGGCTTCAAAACCTGCGCCTGCCGTTTTGGCGTTCACGGCCAGCAGGATGAAGGAAATCAACGCCACGCCGGTCACGCCGTAAGTTTCAAATCCGTCTGCCGAAGGGCCGACCGAATCGCCTGCGTTGTCGCCCGTGCAGTCGGCAATCACTCCGGGATTGCGCGCATCGTCTTCCTTGATCTTGAAGACGATCTTCATCAGGTCGGAACCGATGTCGGCGATCTTGGTGAAGATGCCGCCCGCGATTCGCAGCGCCGCCGCACCCAACGATTCGCCGATGGCGAACCCGATGAAGCACGGCCCGGCATAATCGCCCGGAATGAACAGCAGAATGCAGAGCATAATCAGCAGTTCGACCGAAATCAGCATCATGCCTATGCTCATGCCGGCTTTCAGCGGAATGGCGTAAATCGGATAGGGTTTGCCTTCGAGCGAAGCGAACGCCGTGCGCGAATTGGCGAAGGTGTTGACGCGAATGCCGAACCAGGCCACGCCGTAACTGCCGCCGATGCCGATCAAACTGAAAATCAGAATGATGGCGACTTTGTAAATCGGAAAACCGACCAGAAAGCCGAAGTACAAAATGATGATGACAGCGATGAAGGCTTCCAGAATCAGTATGAATTTGCCCTGCGTGATCAGATAGGTTTTGCAGGTTTCATAGATCAGTTCGGAGATTTCGAGCATGGATTTATGCACGGGCAATTTCTTGAGCTGTGTATAAATCAGCAAGCCGAAGACCATGCCGAGCAACGAAACGACAATGCCGATTAACAATAACGTCCGACCATTCGTGCCGCCCATGAACGAAACCTGCGAAAGATCGGGCAGCTTCAAATTGGCTTCGCCGCCAGGACGATGAGCAGGTTCTTGAGCAAAAGCCGTCATTACGCTGAACGCGACAAAAGCCGCGCCAGACGCCAAACGCAAAGCTACACGGCCAACTTTCGGCGCGCGCAACAGGCACAGTGACACAAAAATGCCGATGCTTAATAAAAGGAGCATAGCTGGTGATACCTCGTTTTGTTTGGTTGTTAAACTGCTGGTGAAAAACAGGCGCGAATTATAGACGATAGGCCATTAACTGCAAGCCAGACGGGCGTTTTGACGTTTTCAAAGTTGGCTTAACCAGATTAGCAACAAAGCGGAGAGCGCATCCGATAAATGCACTCTCCGCCACGGGACGACAGCTAAACTGTCCGACGCACGAAAGGAAGCGGAGAGCGCATTTGATAAATGCACTCTCCGCCACATTTCCAGTTCTACCCTGAACTCAAACCTTTTTAGTTGAATACTGACGAGCCAACCGTGCCATTTGAACTAAAGTGAAATGGGATAGAAGCCGATACCTCAACCTTTTTCCCCTCCAACTCAAACGGTTTGAACCTCCATTGCCTTACTGCCTTTTCAGACGCTGATGCATATGGTTCCTGTCCAATAAGCTTAACAACATCCTTTACCTGACCTTGCACATCAATTGAAATTTTGAGCACAACAGTTTCCAGCTTATCTACGGCAACTTGCGCGGGCATGTCCGGCTTTACAAATGAGATCAGGTGGCTCTTAATTCCCTTAGGGCTTGCAATGTTCTTTTTGCCTTGATCAGATATGACCTCCGGCAAGGAATCGTTGCTCGAAGAGGGGGGAATTATTGACCTCATCACCAAACCTGATACTCCCTTGACTTGAGCTACGGTAATTCCTGAAGGGTCAATCACAAAGTCCTGGCTCACTTGAGTTAAGCAAACAGTTTTCTCACCAATGTCTACTTGTATTTGCTTCCCGGAAGGCACTGCGACATAGACCAATAAGCCATCTTTAGCTGATTTCGCATCAATGCTAACACTTCCTTGCTGAGCATGAATCAGTTCTTGCGGCCAATTCTTCATGCTACCAAACGATTTAACAAACGGCTGAGCGCCTTTACCCAAATTAGCCGACAATGCAGAAACTGTTCCAGCATTCGAGTTATCGACTTGCACCCCAATTAGCCAGGAAAGCTGTTCGAACTTCTGACTCAACCTAATTCTGAGCTTCCCATCCGCCAACGGAACATTTATTTTCTCAGGGTCTAACCTGAAAGTCTGTGTTTGCGACTGGTTTTGGGCGCTTACTTTTTGTGCCCTATCAGAGTTGGCACTCAAATAACTCAACAAAACCACACACAAGATCAAAAGCGCAATCAACGGCAAACTGTTTTTCTTCGTCATAATTAGCCTCCTTACTATCGACCAACATCTTCCGACAATAACTCTTACCGAACAACGACGCATCGTGCCTCGCCATCATTGAGAACAGGTGATAACTATTTCTGTGCCACTACCACAAGCGGAAGCAGCGCAGGTTCCTGAAGTAGCAGTGCCTGGAATAGGCACACCGCACCAAGTAACCTCCCCGCAAACAATATCCATGACAATCCCAACACAATTTCCATCTGAATAAGGGCCATATATGGTTGCAAAACATTCTGGATCCTCTACGTTACATGGTGGCTGCGCTGCAGTATTTTGACAAAAAAGCAAACCTATTGAAACGAATACCACTATCATTGTAAAAACAGAATCTCTTTTAGACAGGCCAAACATAAAGTCCCCCTTTATATTGCCATTACTTGAGTAGACTAAAAAGCAACGGCTAACAAACTACTATTCCAAAAGCTCGACCTACTTATAGTAGGATCACGCACCCTGCTGAAGTAGAAATAATAATACTCCCACTTGAGCTTTCACAGGCAGATGCTTGCTCGTAACACATCAAATACACACAGCCAGTGCCTCCACAAAACTCCTGACACAACTCATACCGCCCGCCATATGTGCATGATGCTGTATCGTACGAATAGTCACCCCAAGGGATACAGTCAGTTTGTGCCCTTAAGCCGATAGACAGTACGATCAGCATTAAAACTCCGTAGAACACCCGCTTTACTGGACTCATTTAATACACGGAAAACTAAGTTCCTTTATATTTGCTGTTTCCGGCATTCACGCGCGA
>CAYYDG010000105.1:0-6358 GCA_964470555.1 uncultured Heliomicrobium sp. | reverse complement strand
AGCCGTTTTCATCGTTTCAGGGCGTTGTCGCAAACGACATGTCAGACTCCTTTCTTTCTTGATCGCTTAGAACCCCGGCAAACGGCGTTGACTGACGTAGCCGTTGTCCTTCATCAGAATCTTCGGTGATGATTGCGATCAGTTCGGGAACAGTTTTGGTGTCAAGCAAGGTTTGCCATTCTTTCAAGGCGTCAACAGTTCCTGTTCCTTCATGAACCCGAATCCAATGTTCAAGATTTTCACGCGCCAATCCAATCACTTCCTTTGGCGAGGTTAGCAAACGCAATGCGATTGCCTGATGGTATGCCAGAGCCAACGCATCCAAAAATTGATGAGTTCCGATTGGCGGAAATGTTTTTATGGAGTTCATAACGCGGCGGATTATAGCACCAGAAAACTTGCAGCCGCAGCCAGTGTCGCGTAGGCTCCGATTCCGCCCGCGATACTCAGAAACTACGGAACATTCGATGACACGATCCATGACGTTCACCCTCTGGCTATTTCTTTGTGTGCCTGTTTGTCTGGCGCAGCAAGCTGAAAAAAACGCCAACGTTGAAAAACCAACCACCGAAGAAACTAAACCCGCCGACGCCAGCAAACGCGTCGAATTGAATATGCTGGGCAAAACGGATTCGGCTTCCGGCGAAAGTCGCCGCAACGAAAACGTCCAGTTCAATCTGGTGGACAATGGCGCATTGAAGGAACTCAACGTCCGGCTGGGAACGACTGCCACCATCGTTCGGGAGTTCAATCCGGCCAACAGTTATTTCGGGGCGGAATTTGGCAATGCGCCGCGGTCGGCGATTTCCATGCCGGGTACGTTGTTGCGTTCCAGGTTTCATGGCCAGCTTCACCACGGTCATTTGAACAGCATCTTTACGGCGCGGTCGTTTTTTCAGGTCGGCGAAGTCAAACCGGCGCGCGAAAACGATTATGGATTCAACACGGGATTTTCGTTGAATGAGCGCACGAAAATTTTCGTGGACGCCAGCCAGCAAAAAATTCGTGGCGTGGTGAATGGCAACGTGCTGGTTCCGAAACCGGATGAACGAACTCCGCTTTCATCTGATCCGGCGACGCGCCAGCTTGTGGCAAAATTTCTGGCGGCGTATCCGGCGGAACTGCCCAATCGAACCGACATCAACGAACGCGCGCTGAACACCAACGCGCCGCAATCCATCAACGGCAATCAGGCGAATGTTCGACTGGATCGAACGTTGACGCGGGATGATTCGCTGGCGCTGCAATATCAATTCACTTCGCAGAACGTGGACGCTTTTCAGCTTGTCGCCGGACAGAATCCCAACACCGACACCAAATCACATACGGCGCGCATTGGCTGGACGCGAAGCTGGGACGGGAGAACGATCAGCAACGCCTTGCTCAGTTACGAGCGCGTCAGTTCGTTGCTGGAACCGGAAAAAAACGCCGTCGGGCCGTTCGTTTCCGTCGCCGGACTGACAGGGTTGGGGCCGGATGGAACCATTCCGCTTGATCGCGTCCAGAATCAGATTCGCGCGGCATTTCAATTTCGCCGCAGCCGGGACAAACACAATTGGATGATGGGAGCGACGCTCATTCGCCGCCAGATCAACAGTCTGGAAACCGACGTTCATCGCGGATTCTTTTCCTTCAACAACGATTTCCTGGACGCCGACGGAAAACCGCGCACGGCTATCGCCAACTTTCGGCTCGGCACACCTTCGCAACACATTCGCTCCATCGGGGACGTTTACCGGCGTTTTCGTCAATGGGAAGGTCAGTTTTACGGCGGAGACACCTGGCAATTGACACAGCGGCTGAGCCTGCAACTGGGCTTGCGCTGGCAATCAACGACCAAACCGGTTGAAGTGAACAACTTGAACGTGATTCCGTTTGACGGCGATTGGAACAACTTTGCGCCGACGCTTGGCTTTGCCTATCGAATGCCCAAACGGTTGGGCGTGTTGCGTGGAGCTTACGGTACGCATTACGGCGAAATCTTTTTCGTCAGTTACCAGCAGATTCGTTTCAGCCCGCCGCTCAACAACAAAGTCGTTGTCGTAGCGCCGGAAAGTTTGCTCAATCCGTTGCAGGGCGAAATCGGCAAACCGACGGTCTACGTGCTCGACCCGGAATTGGCGACGCCCTATTCGCATCAATACAACTTCAGTTGGGAACCGGAACTCAACAAACATTTACGATTGCAGTTGGGATATGTCGGCAGCCGGTCTCACAAATTGCTGGTGCTGTGGTATCTGAACCGCGCGCATCCGGTGGCTGGCGTTGAAACGATCACGCGAACGATTCCGCAGCGACGCCCCAATCAGGGCATTGCCGACTATCGGCTGACGGTCAATGGTTCGCGCGGATATTTCGACGCAGCGCGGGTTTCGCTGGTGACGCCGAACTGGCGCGGATTGACGGTGGACGCTTCGTATTGGTTCAGCAAGGCGATTGACCTGGGCGCAAGTTATACCAACACCGCCAACGAAAACGATTCGCGCAAATCGCGCAGCCAGACCGAATTCGACACGCACCGGGACATGAAAGGTCTCAGTGATTTTGACCAGACGCATGCATTTTTGTTGCGGACGAGTTACGCGATCAATGCTCCGAATTTCAACCGCGCGGTTTCGGCCATGCTCAGTGGATGGAATTTTTCGACTGTGGTGTTGGTCAAAACCGGCATTCCGTTCAACATTTCGACCGGCTCGGATGGTCCGGGTTTTGGCAATGTGGACGGCAACGGCGGCGACCGTCCGATTTTGCTCGATCCTTCGATTCTGGGGCGAACGATTGCCGACCCTGACACTTCGCGCCAGATGCTGCCGCGCGGCGCGTTTCGGTTCATCAGACCGGACGAGATCGTTGCCTTGAGGGAAAGAGGTTCGTTGGGACGAAACGTGTTTCGCAAAGGCCCGATCCGCAACGTCAATGCCCAACTTTCGCGCACCTGGGCCTTCAAACACGATTTGCGGCTGACGTTTCGCGCGGAATCGAACAACCTGTTCAACACGCCGCAATTTGCCGAACCGGGCTTCGAACTGGCCAATCCGAATTTCGGTGCAATCACGAACACGTTGAACGACGGGCGCACTTTCAAATTTACGATGTTGTTTGGGTGGTGATTGAGGGCGGTCGTGCCTCAGGTCTTATCGGGTCTTATCTGAATGCCACGGTCACCAGATTGGCCATCTGGCCGTCCACGGTCAGAGAAAGTGTGGTTTCGCCTCGCCCGATCAAGGTTCTGGGCAGTTGCAGATTGAGTTGATCCTGCCCGATAAAACTTCCTTGTTGCCCGGCGTATTGGACTGTAATTCCGGTGTCTCCGATTCGAGCAATGACGTTTTCCTCGCCGGAATGGCCTCGCCAGCCGGAACCGAATAACAGCAAAAACAATTGGTCGCTTTCCACTCCGAAATCAATCGGCAATGGCACGAACTTGTTCAGAAAGGCGTTGAATTGCACGACCGGTTCGAAGAATTGCGATCCATCCTGCTTGACGCGCAGCAACACGGCTGCCGGAGCTTCCTGGCCGCTGGCATTGGCGGTGAAAATTCCCGGAGCCGTTTTTTCAATCAACACCGTCGCGCTGACCGAAGTGTTTTGCGCGTTGGTGACAGTGACAACGGCTTTGCCCACGGCTGTGTCCGGCGGAACCTGGAAATTGATCTGTGTGGGAGAGACGAAAAACAGCGGAGCCGGGCGTTCGACGTTGTTGACGTCCCTGACGGTGATTGAAGTGCCGAGCAGGGAAGTCGGCAATGGAATCGTGGTTCCGATTTCGACGCCACTGGCCAGATTGAACCCGAACGCAGCGACTATTTCCTCCGGCGCCAGCGAACCTCCTGTGAAGCTGGCTGCCGAAACCAGCGCAATAGTCGGAATGTCCGGCGCGGAAATTTTGGTGATAAAGGCGTCGCTCAGCCCGCCGCCGAAATTGGGTTGGACAGGCAGCATGGTCGGAAAGTCGTTTTTCAACACCTGGCCCGTCACATAAGCGCTGCCAAACTGGTCAACAGCAATGTCCAGGCCGCGTTCGTCAAAACCGTTGTCACCGGTAAAGGTGCTGCCCAGATAAGTCGAATAAATCAGTTCAAAACCTGCGGGATCAATCTTGGCGACGAATGCGTCGTTGTCGCCGCGCAGGGCTGATTGAATTGCCCGCGTCACGGGGAAGTTGGCGGATTCGGTTTTGCCTGTCACATAAGCGTTGCCGAAATTGTCAACTGCGATGCCGCCCACCGGAGTGATGTCTGCAATCAAGCCTGTGTTTTCCGTTCCATTGCCGCCCAGATAAGTCGAATAAATCATGGCAGAGCCAGCGGCGTTGTATTTGGTGACAAAGGCGTCCACGTTGCCGCCGTAATTTCGCTGCAACGCATTCATCGTAGGGAAATTCAGAGAAAAGGTATAACCGGTGACGCAGGCATTGCCGAGCGAATCCACGGCAATCGCGCGCGCTTCTTCCGCACGGTCGCCGCCCAGGAAAGTCGAATATACCAGCGCCGAACCAGCCGCATTGAGTTTGGCGACAAAAGCGTCTTCGACGCCCGCAAAGATTGGTTGAACTGCGCCGACAACCGGAAAGCCCGGCGACGTGGTGAAGCCTGTGATGTAGGCATTGGCCATCGCATCCACCGCAATTCCGTATCCGGCCTCTTCATCGCGTCCCACGGTTGGCGACAATTCGCCGCCCAGATAGGTCGAATAGACGCTTTCGCCGTCAGGGCTGAATTTGGAGACGAACACGTCGCGCACGCCATTCAACGCGGCTTGCAGCGGATTTTTAGTCGGGAAGTTGGTCGAATCGGTTCTGCCAGTAATGTAGGCATTGTCGAACCTGTCCAGCGCGATTCCGTAAGCGACATCCTGCAACGTGCCTCCCCAGGTTGTCGAATACAACAACACGTTGCCGTCAATGCTCAGCTTGACGACGAATGCGTCCACATTGCCGCGATAAATGGGCTGCGCCGGATTGACCAGCGGAAAGTTGAGCGAATTGGTTTCGCCTGTGACATACACATTGCCCGCCTTGTCCACGGCAATCGCGGACGCTCGGTCGCCGGAATTGCGCCCGCCCAGATAGGTCGAAAAAAGAACCATCGAACCGTCCGCGCTGAGTTTGGTGACAAAGGCGTCGTTCGCTCCGTCGCGCATGTTCTGCAATGGATTTTTCGTGGGAAAATTCAGCGAGGAAGTCTGTCCGGCAATGTAGACATTGCGATTGCGATCAACCGCAATGCCATATCCGATGTCGGTTCCGCTGCCGCCGAAATACGTCGAATAATCAATCACAGGATCAATCACCAGCGGCAGGCTGGGATCATAATCGCCGATTTCAAAACCAACTGTTTGATTGCGGATTGCGTAACAGGATTCGATAGAGCGACGCGATCCGTTGATTTCCTGGTAAACAACCGGCTTCAACATTGTCAGTTCTGTTTCGCCGATGCCGATCATCAAGTCGCCGTGTTCATTCAGTTCCAGCTTGTCCACTCCATCAAAGGCGAGTTCGATTTGTTGCGCGTCAGCCGATGGAGCGACGACGAAATCATATTCCAAATGTTGCGCGTTGCCGTAAAACACAACATCAATTCCTGGATAAACGCCTTGCTGGCGAATGCTGGCAAAGGTCGGAATGTCGGTGTGCCAATTTTGGGGATCGTCGCCGATGAAATAATTGCTTTTGCCGGCGAGCGGTTGCCGTCCTTCAAGAGTTGCTTTGGCTGAGGCTCCGGCAAATTTCAAGGCAAAAGTTTCGCGCTGGTCTGCTTGCCCGCGAAGCTCGAACCAGGCTTCGGATTCGGACAAATACAACGCATAACCTCGCTGACGAACGATGAACCGCGCCTTGTCGCCCGCCTGTCCGCGATTTTCCTCGAAGCTCAGCGGCAAACGATTCATCACCACTTGCGGATCAGGTTGGGACGACGACGGAGCGATCTTTGTGCGTTCTTTCAATGTCGGCAGATTGTCTGTCACCAGAAAACTGAAAACGCTCAGCCAGGTCAACGAGCCGATCAAGAGAGCCGAAAAACCAATTCGAGTATGCTGGGAAAATCGCTTGGACATGAGAAAACTGTTCAGAAGTTCGGATGGGGCGATTTGACTTCGGCGGCGCGTGGGATGATTTGAGAAGCCGTATGATGTTTCAGCTAACACGCCGCAACAGCAATTGAACATCAAGGGCGCGTCACAGATGCAACGACCGGGATTATACGCATCGCGTTCACCGATGAACAGCCGGGCGAAAATGGCTTTTGAAATTGTTGACTGGACCTGGCCGGGAGAATCTCGTCACCGCAGAAGGTTTGTGCCTTAGCCCGAATTTTTCAACGATCTGAAAAGGAAAGCTCCTTGTCATGGTAAAAGT
>CAYYDG010000104.1:0-7122 GCA_964470555.1 uncultured Heliomicrobium sp. | reverse complement strand
ATAAAGTGTTGTATTTTCAGCAATTGGGTGTCGTCCTAAAAGAGCCGCACCCAATGTCTTTGACCGACAACCGGCGACTGCCCCACACGGCGTCCAAACGCGGATTGGTCAGCAACGAAGCCACGTTGACGATTTCTTCGCCGCGATACATTCCGGACGAATCGAACAGCAACACATAATCGAACCACTGTCCGGCAATCGCCCCTTGTCTTTGAGTGAAATGCTGAAACGCCTCTGTCGCCGGTTCGCCGTAGCTTCGCACGTTGAGCGCTTCGAACGGCAACAATTCGACGAATGCTGGATCGAGTGATTCGCTGCTGGAATAAAACATCGAAACTTTCAACGGCAGATTGCCAAGCCCCCCGCGCAGGGCTTCCAGCATGGTTTGCGCTGTCTTGTTCAACGATTCGGTTTCCAGCAACCAGACGGCAACGCGCTGCCCGCTGCCGCGATGCAAAATTCCGTTGATGAACGGCAGCAGCAACTTCGCAGCGTCGTGCGTGCCGGTTGTACCTTCTTCGTAATTGCCGATGCGAACCAATCGCGGGTCTTCCAGAGTTTCCAAACGACCCAGCGGCACATAAGGCTTTTCGTCTTCGGTTTGCAGATGGTCGTTCAACAGGTAATGCGTAATCAGACAAGGCGTGGCAATCGGTTTGGAATTGCGATCTTTCAGGTAATAAACCGCGCGTTCGATGATGTCCACGGCGCTGCTGTCCGGAATCTCAGCGTCTTCCTGCAAATTGGTGATCAGCAATTTGATCGCCGTCAGATTGCGCGCGATGGCTTCGCCAAGCCCCGGCGTCAGATACGAAGGAAACAAGCTGGAATGCTGTGTGCCCGGCGAATAGATAATCAAATCCGCTTCGGCGATTCGATCCAGCAAGCGAGCGTTGATGGCCGGAACTCGCGTTCGCTGACGAATGAACTCTGCCACTTCTTCGCTGTTTGCCGACGCCACCCAGCGTTCTTCTTCCGGCGTCAGCGTGCGGTCAAACAGGTAAATGTCTTTGATGTGGTTGCGGCGATTGGCGCTGACGATTTCGGCTTCGGTGGCCAGCAACTGATTTTCCAGGTTCAGCGCCACCAGACAGGCGTTTTGGCCATCGGTCACGTTTTCGATCAAACCTTCGGGCAAACCGAACAACGCGCAATAATCGGCAATCGCGGCGTTGAAATCCCGCCCGACTGCCAAAAAACAACCGGCAAAGGCGATGTTGCCCAACGCGCAATCCGAGAACGAAAAGCTGCGCGTGCCCGTCACCAATTCCTGTTCGAAGCGTTGCAACCGCTCGCCTAGCATTCGCCGCGCAGCTTCATCAATTTTATCGAGCGTTGCGCACAATTCGTTTTGCCAGACGGTTGTTGCGACTGCTTCCTGACCGGACAGCAAACGCAGCGTCATCAACCCTTCGTCAGCGGTGCATTCAACCGGCAAGCGCACGTCCAGCAAATCAATCAATTCCGGCTGACAGGTTTTCAACTCGCGCGCCATACGCGAAGCGTTCTTGCGAAAATCCGACGGCCCCAGACTGTCGCCCAAAAAGCGGCGGACTTCGCCGGTCGAAGCTCCGTCGTCGTATCCGTTGACGGCCAGCGTCAATTTCACCCGCGGATGGTTGATCAATTGCCGCGACAACACGCGCGAGCCTCTGCCGCCGGAAAACAACACGACCTTGACAACTGATTGATCGCGTTCTGGCGCAGCAATTTGTTCAGCAACATTCACAGCCATCGTTACCTCCTGACGTTTGCGTGCTCCCATTGCGAAGACCGGTAGCTTTGAAAAAGCTCCTGACGATGACGAACCACAAAAACCAGCGTCAGCCACAGCGGACTGCTTTTCAGCAAACCGATGGCGATCAATTCCGGTACCGAATCAAATCTGAAGCGCGAATTCACGACGTTGACCAACACAATGTTTTGAAACAGCGACACGGCGAAAATCGCGGCCAGCAGCGCTTTTGCTGAAAAACTGAATTGCCGAAACACGGCAACCGCGTAAGCCAGCAACATGAACAGCACAGCCAGGTAATGTTCCCAAACCGTTTGCGAAAACAGCAGGCAGAACGTGACAGCCATCAGAAAATCGAAATGCCGTTGGGCCGCGCGCGACAGGTTTTGCTTACGACTTTGCCAATACATCCAACCGAAGGTCAGCAAGATCGCCAATTTCAACACCAACACGGGAACTGCCAGCCAACGAGCTTCAATCGGCGGCACAGCCGACAACTTCAGGTTTTCAGCCGTCACGTACAGCGAACTGTTGTACAGCCATTCGTAAGCGTTCTTCATTCCCTGCAACATCGTTTGCAGAAATTCCGCGTGAATGTCCCACCCCAGCAGCAGGATCGAACCCACCGCGGTTGCCATCGAAACGAACGCCATCGAACGCACAAAGCGCCAGCCGGAAACCAGGCACAACGGCAACATCACGAACAAAAATCCGGGTTTGATTAACAAGGCCAGCAACAGGCAGGCGGCTGAAATGTCGAAACGCTCTTTGGTGTAATTCAACAGCGCGACGGTAAACAGCAAAAACACGGTCGGCGTGGTCTGACCGCCGACTCTGAACACAGACCAGAACGGTTGGTACAACAAAACCAGTCCGGCAAACAGCGCGGCGAATTTCCATTGCTCTGCGGGCGAAGCGTCGGCAAAGCGACGATTGTGACGGTACAACAACCACAACGCGGCAAACAGCGCCAGAACGTTTTGCAGTTTGAAAACCGCCAACGCCCATTCCGCCGAAAACAAACTCAGCGGAGCGTAGAAGTACGCCGAAATCGGCGCTCCCCAAAACGCCAGCTTGCCTTGCGGCTGAGCGCCCGCGATCAAACTTTCAGAGCGATAAATGTCGGCAATTTGTCCGGCGGCGGCCCTGCGTCCAGTGTCGTAAAAGTTGGCAAAGTCCCAGCCCAATCCGGCTGGAACGACAATTCCAGCCATTGCCGCCAGGGCGATGACCGCCAGCAGCAAAAACGTCAACCGGCGATAAAACTGCCCGGCATCGCCGCTTTGCGCCAGCCGTAAATCCAATGTGTTCGACAAGGATTGCAACGGAGGTTAATGAGTCGCTTTTCCCAGCAACGCCTGAGCGGACGTTGGGCCTTCGACGATACGAAAGCCGGCTTTGGTAATAGAGGGGCCGTTGATGATCCAGATTGGGCGATCAGCGTATTGCTGCAAAAGTTTCGCGCGCAGTTCGGGACTTTGATCCCAGACGTAAACCGGCACATTGGCTTGCAGATTGATCGGGTTGTAAATCGCCGCTGAAGCGAAATCGGGGAACTTTTGGCCGCGAATCAGCACCAGGCTTTTGCCGAAACTGTGCAGGTTGGCCAATTGGCGAACGTCAGGCCGCATTCCCAAATAGCGATGATATTTGTCTATCGCGCGCCAGGGAGTGAAGTTGACCGCTGCCATCAAACACAGCGCCAACAACCCGACCAGCGCTCTGGTTTTTGGCAGATGCGGTTGCGGCGATTCGTGCTCCAACCGATTGACCAGCACTTGCAACCCGCGCACGGTCAGCACGACAATCGGAACGATCATCAAATACCAGTACCGCGCCGCGAAATCTGGTCCGCCGCTGAACCAGTAAAAGAAATGCGCCGTAAAAATCCCTGCGATCATCGCCGCCATCAACCAATCGCCCGGTCGCAGTTTCAACGAAACGGCAAACAACGCGATCAAAATCAGCGAACCGATGCTCCATCCAAAAAGCTCTGTGTTGATGGTGGTGATGTTCAGATTGGAATTGATGACGCCTTCAATCGGGCTATGGCCTGGATACGGATCAAGCGGCCATCCGGCTCCGCGATCAGGGCCGAACCCCATCGCGTTCGAGTTCAAGCCCATATATTTGTCAGCCCAAGCCATGATCGGAAATCTGGTCGGGCTGCCAGTCAACGTGAAGTTGTAATAGAAAATCGCCGCTCCAATCACCGCGCATCCCAGTGCCCAAGCCGCCATGCCGGAAAGTTTCAACGGCTTTTCGCCTTTGCCAATCAGCCGCAACACCAGCGGCGAACACAACACCACGGCAAAAACCGCTCCTTCCAGCGGACGAATCATCCCGACCATTCCGGTAGCCGCGCCGCTGAGCAGCGCCCAGAGAGCGCTGCCATTCTTTTTCGCCCAAAGCATCGCCACCGACGCCAGCAGCGCAAACGTCAGCGAAGCCGTGTGCGTCATGTAGCTCATACCGACCAGCGCGTGCCAAGGCGACAAGGCCAGCAAAAATGCCGTCAATCGAGCCGTGCGCCGATCATAGAGTTCGCGCACCAGCAGAAAGCTCAGAAACACGCACACACCGGCCAACAACGGATTCACCAGCCAATCGGCTTTGAAAAAAACGCCAATCGCCAACACCAGCGGCCAACCAACCGGCGGACTCGCCCACCAACGGGTCGCGTCGTGGTCGAATAAATCCAGGTCGAAAGCTTCCAACGATGCTGGCACGGGCATCGTCAACACACCAGTCGCCAGATACCGAGCGTGATACAGATAAGCAATCTCGTCGCCCAGGTGCGGATGCCGTTCATACGAAAAGAAGCTCAGCGCCCCGGCCAGCACAAAAGTGAAAATCGCTGCCGTAATCGCAAACCGATCCACGCGGCGAGTCTCTTCGTTATTTTCATTAGCCCAACCGGTGACTCGCTCAATTCGCCAGCGCCATTCATCCAGTATTGAGGTTGGAATCGCCCATACCGCCAACACCAGATTCAGCAGATTCACGGTTTGAATGAAAGCCGCCAGCGGCAATTCCTGCGCGTAAAACCAGACTTCGCGCGAGACGGTCGCGGTGGCAATCCAGAACACCAGCGCTACGCCTGCCAATTGCCAGAGCTTGAAATTGCGCCCCAGCCAAGAACACATCGTCGCCCATCGTCCGCGCATGCCAATCAAAACCAACGCCGTTTGTGCGCCCAGCATCGCCATCAACCACGGCGACGAAGCCAGCAACACACTCAGCGGACGATAATGCTGATACCGAATCGCCTGTCCGGCTTCGATCATCTGTAAAGCGACAGCCTGCCCGACCAACGCCAATGCCATCCACCCAGCAGCGGTTTGCCACGCTTTGCCGAGCGCATGTCCCAGCAATCCCAACGCGACAGCGGCGGCAATCGGCAAACAAACGCCGCCGCGAACGAAACCTTCGCCGTCTCGAAATCGCGAATCAGTCAATGCCCACACCGCCAAGCCGACAGCCAGTGCATAGCAAACAAATTGCTGCGCCTTCAACCAGACAGAATTGCCCACGTCGTCCGTCGCCTTCGCCGAAGCCGGGTCGTTCATTGAGGTAGAAATTTCCGAATCCATTATTTCTGTCGGACCGAAACCACCAGGTTATAAATTGTGCCAATCACCCAACCGACGATGCCGCCGGTCAAAGCCCCGTAAATCAATCCAATGACGCTGCCGAACCAGGTCACCGAATAGCCGATGAAATAATTTCCCAGCAGCGACAAATGCGGGCCGGCTCCGGGTCCGTCTTTCACCAGCAACCAGACAGTCATCGAAAATAACAACAACCCGCCCAACACTGCGCAAACCATCGCCAAAACTCCGGCATGGATTCGCATAATTTCGCGGCTTATTTCCTCTGTTCGTTTGTTTCCAGCCATAGTTACACTCTCTGTTGTCATAATTCCCTCGCCAACACTAATCCAGGACATTGCCCGCAGCCTGAGTTTCCGCCCTTCGTTTGAGCAGATGCGCGTAAGCCATCATTGACCAGTTGCGCAACGAAGCGCCGAAGAATCCCAGCGCAAATCCAAGCAGACCGCCTTCGACCAGACCAATCAGCGCGCCCGGCCAGGTGACGTCATAACCCGGCAGGAAGTTTCGCAACAATCCCAATCGCGGGCCGACAAACTCGCCGCCTTTGAGCAACAGAATTACCGTCGCCAAAAATAATCCTAAGCCCGTGACTACGCCAAGCGCCGTTCCCAGAGCCACGCCATCCATACGGGCAAACGCCGTTTGAATGATCTGATCGGCTTCGTCTTGAACGATGGGCGTCGGCACAGCGCGGTCGCCCATCGTTTTGACACGACTGGTTTCCGATTCACGGACTTCTTCGTGGTAATCCTGTTCGGTGTTCACCGCCCAGACATCGTTCTTTTCGCCCCCTTCAGAGGCGATGTTTCGCGCGGCATATACGCCCGTCAGCATCGAATGATCCTGGTTGTTGTATCGGTGCAATCCGTTGCGACCAATCGTCTGCAAATTCGGCAGGGTTTCCAGATAATTGCGGATCAAATCCACACGGTTTTGGTAATCGTGATCGTAAACCGGATAAGCTTTCTTCATGCGAACGACTGTGCCGTCCTCGACTTCGTCCGGTTGAACCAAACCGATTTGCGCGCATTCTTTAATGCCCAGGTCAATCAGCCGGTCGTTCGACCAGGTCCATTCGTCGTCTTTTTGCCAGAGGAAGTATTCCAGACCGAGCGAAGAGCGCGATGGGTCTGGAACCATTTCGGGACTCCAGTTTTTGTAATTCTGAATGCGTCCCATCTTCACTTCGGGCGAATGAATGTAAATCCAGTTGTCGGGGAAGACATCTTCGCGTTTGGCCATCAATACGACAGTCAGGTAATCGCGATAACGCAGCGAATTCGCTGCGGCCAGCACTTCATCCGGCGGCAAAGGATCCAGACTTTGAATCAAACGCCGCAAAGGCATCGAAGAGATGAACTGATCGGCATCGAATTCCACGCGTTCGCCATTCGAGCGATGGCCGATCACGGATTCGACGCGGCCTTTGCGATGACGAATCTTGTCCACCTTGATGCCGTGAACGGTTTCGTTGCCTTTTTCGGCCAGCAAATCCTTGCAGCATTCCCACATCATTCCAGGCCCTAACCGCGGATAGTGAAACTGTTCGATCAGCGTGGTGATGACTTCGCCTTCGGCGGATTTGCCAGCGCCCAGCAAGGCATTGCGAATCGCTTCCTTCAACGAAAGGTTCTTGATTCGCTGCGCCGCCCAGTCCGCCGAAATTTCGTTGCAAGGGATGCCCCAGACTTTTTCGGTGTAGGTTTTGAAGAAAATTTCGTACAGGCGCTGGCCAAACCGATTGGAAACCCATTGTTCCAGATTGGTTTCTTC
>CAYYDG010000103.1:0-7959 GCA_964470555.1 uncultured Heliomicrobium sp. | reverse complement strand
AGACCTGCTAACTTACAACGCAGCAATAACTTCAAAAATCCCGTAGGGAGTACCGAAACCGCGAGAACTCAGCCAAAAATCTGTCCCAGCTTCATGGCGACCATCGCATTGCCTTCGATTTTGATCTTGCCGCCCATCACCGCCATCATCGGGTTGAGTTCTCTGCGATACAGCAAATTGACGGTTTCAATCGAAAGCCGCAGCGTCACGTCAGATTCGTTATCGTGGTGCGTCACGGAATTTGGCACGGATTTGCCATCTACAAACACGACGCTGCCACAATCAAAGACAAACTTGATTGTGGCATCCAGGCCGGAATTTTCACCCAGCTTATGGCGAACTCCGGCGGCAAATTGGTCAACGGTAAAATCTTTGTTTTCTTCGGACACTCGATTCTCCTGACTGAGTGGTTACTCAGGTTTGATTGGTTGTGGGTTGAGCTTCGTTTGGCGCCCGGCTTGCAGCTTCGCAATCCCTGCCGCCGCTTGTTCGACGTTTTGTTTGCCGGTGTGAATGCCAAACTCGATGGCGAATTTGCGCGATTCGTTGGGTTTCAATTTCGGCACGCGACCGGCCTGACGTTCGATGCTGCGATTGGCGGGAAAGCCTGTACCCGGCTCCAAACCTGTGACGTAGCCTTCTTCAATCGCCGTCGTATTTTTCCATAGCGTGAAATACGGCAGTTGATCCACCGAATACATCATCGAAACGGCTTTGTCGCCCACCGCGTTGTGCAACATGACGGTTGTGCGGTTATTGTCGTCGGCAAAAGGAATCACGCCGTAGACCTGTTCGATGAAGCCTTTGGTCGGTACGACGTATTCGCCGTAACTCGACAGGCTTTTCGCCGCGTGGGCATTGAACGGGCGAACTTCCTGGGCGGCGGCAAGAAATCGGCTCCCGCCTTCGAGCAACGGCGCACTGTAATTGGCGTGATAAATGACCTGAAATTCCTGTTCGTACACGCTGAAGTTCGTCACTTCGTCTTCGACGCGAAAGGTGTCAGCCCCAAGTTCGGTGGAAATTTCCGTCCACAGTTGCAGCTTCGGGCCGTAAAACATGCGCTCGTCCACGCGGCCACGAATGCGTATGCGCGGCGTCGGCGCGCGGTCAATGACGACTTCGACTTCCGAAGCCGGGATGTTTCCGATCTTTCCGTGCAGCGTCAAATCCATTTCGGCTTCGTCACCGGTGTTGTTGATGAATTTGTCTTTGCCGGGATGGCCAGCCCATTCCAAGCCGCAGCGCACCATCCATTCATTGAAACCTTCCAGCCAGCCAAGTCCGCCACGGCTTTGCAGATTGATGAATTGCGGATGCACGATTTCCTTGACCGGAGAATTCCAACCCAAGCGCACGTCGCCCATTTTGACTTCCAGCACGCTCATGCCGCGCGTAGGGATGACGGTGAATTCCAGTTTGCCGTTGTTGACGACAATCACATCCACGCCTTCCTGTTTGCCGCCGTGCAAGGCCAGCTTTTTGACCGACCACTGCGATTTGGTTTTCAAATCCAGTTCACGATTGGAAATCTGCCAGGTGTCCAGATGAATGTTGCGCGCAACGCTGGTCAACGTTTTTTGGAATACATTGTCCGCCATTGTCAGTCCCGTAGTTGAGAAAACGATGATTGCCAGCACAAAACCAGCCAGTCGGCGAAAAGTCGGCGAATTGCTCATAAGTAATCGAACCTTGAAGGTGAATGATTTGGGTTACAGAAGCAAACTGCAGCGCATTCTACTAAAGTTTTGGCTACACAGGCGAGAGAATGGCTGACTAAATAAACGACTCAGGCGCAAGAATTTACAGCTTCCGAATTTTTTCTTGAAGATTTTTTGCCGAATGACTGGAAGAAATCCCGCATTCTGCGTATGTTTTCAGTGCCAGCATGATCTGCTGGTGTTGGGTAAGGATGTGGCGGTCCGATGCCGGTATTAACAACCCCCGCTGCTACCTCTCGACTTGTTCTTTGGCACGAAAAGGGCCGATTGTACCCAGTGAGCAATCGGCCTTTTCGTTGCCGTCTACGATTTTTCTCCTCACCCCATAAACTCTCCACACTTGGTTTTCTCCGAGCAATCCCGATCAACAATTCGGACGTAATGCTTAAAGTCGAAAGTATTCTTTCGGCGACCAGTGTGGAGAGTTTCAACAGCTTGACCGGCTTGGAAGAGTGGAGTACAACTGCCGCAAGTTTGCGGGCAACTCCAACGGTTGCCGCTGCTTAAGAAAACCTCGAAGCCGAAATGCTCGCTTCGAGTCGGTTTGATTCTGATTTTAGGAGGTGTGCGTGCATCGTATCCCGCGCTATTGCTCGCTGGATGGCTTTACCGAATTGAGTTCCTCGCTGGAGGGAGTCGTCCTGCGTTCGCTTGCGCCTTTCGACACGGTTTGCGCCCGCACTCTCAACACCAACTATTACATCTTCATTCTGGAACCCGAAACCGGCAAGGCGCTGGTGCAGGGCGGGCGGTATTTTTCCGAACCCATCGAAGCCACCGTCAGCGGTTCAACCTTTGGCGGATGCATGTTGAAAATGGGCTGGCTGGGAATCGGATTCCGCATCGAATTTTATTCCGGCGGACAGCGCATCGTAACTTCTCCGGTTCAAACCATACGCATCGAACACGGCGACGATTAACCGTCATTCTTTTCGTTCTTTTCTCGTCGCATCAGCCACAACGCCGCCAACGCCGTCGTTCCTCCCAAAATATCAATCACACTGTCTGTGATCGTGCCCGTTCGGGAAGACACAAAGGTTTGGTGATATTCATCCGTCAGCGCGTAAACCACCACACCTAGCCAAGAACAAACCGCCCAACGCCAACGCCAACGAATTGCATTCGCGCCCCGAAACGCCCGGAACAACAACAAGGCCAGCAATCCGTATTCGGTAAAGTGCGCGGCTTTGCGGATGACGAAATGAATCGGACGAAACTGTTCATA
Organism: uncultured Heliomicrobium sp.; assembly: GCA_964470555.1. GTDB lineage: Bacteria > Acidobacteriota > Blastocatellia > RBC074 > RBC074 > RBC074. Next base: position 5,013 of record CAYYDG010000103.1, on the reverse strand, counting down.
CGTCAGGCTGGGAAAGACGTAATGAAAGATGTCGTACAGCAGCGAGCCGGTGTTTTCACCGGAAAACGAATCGGTCGAGAAATAGAAAATGGCTGCCATCCAGACCAGTGGTGGCAGCCAGTAAAACAATTTTGAGTGTTGGACTTTGGATTTTGGATTTTCTGTTTTGATTCTGCTCATTACTGCGACTTCCTTAAATTCAGAATCAAAAACCCAAAATCAAGAATTACAAAGCCTCAGCGCCGCTGACGACTTCGATGATTTCGCGCGTGATTTTCGCCTGACGCACGCGGTTCATGACCAGCGTCAGTTTATCAATCACTTCCGAAGCGTTCTTCGATGCCGAATCCATCGCGGTCATGCGCGCTCCGAGTTCCGAAGCCACAGATTCCAGCAAGGCATGGTAAATCTGGTTTTCGATCAATTTCGGCAACAATTCGCTATAAATCACCTGCGGCGGCTGTTCGTACAAATAATCAATCAGAACATCCGTCTGACCGGCTTCGACTTCGTCGCGGCCTATCGGCAGCAATTGTTCGACCACCGGACGTTGCGACAACGCCGATTTGAATTCGTTGTACAGCAGGTAAATGCGATCCACCGGTTTTTCTTGCGCACGAAAATCGGCAACCAGGTCCTGGCCGATTTCCACGACATCGGTCACGCTGACCTTGCCTGTCCCTGTGATGCCAATGTGTTCGCGACGAATTGTGACCGGGCGGCGACGGAAATAATCGCACCCTTTACGACCGATCAACACCAACTCGACATCTTTGTCGCTGTTCTGGCGCAAAAACTCCTGAGCGGCTTTGATCAGATTGGTGTTGAATCCTCCGCACAAACCTTTGTCGGCGGTGACCAGCGCCAGAATCACGCGCTCCTTGCGTCCTTCTTCGCGTTCGTGGCCGACCAGTAACGGGTCGCGGTAATCGGGCGAACGGCGAGCCGCATCGCCCAGAATCTGCAACATCTTGTTCGTGTACGGGCGAGCCGCGGTCACGCGCTCGGTAGCTTTGCGCAAACGGGCAGCCGAAACCATTTTCATGGCTTTGGTGATCTGCCGCATGTTTTTGACGGCGCGAACTCGCCGCCGTAAATCCTGCACACTAGGCATAATGTCCTCTGTCTTTGGCCGTTACGCTTTCGCGGCCTTGGCTTGCGCGTTGTAGCGTTGTTTGAATTCGTCGAGCGTCGCTTTCAGCTTGCCCTTCACGTCGTCGTTGATGCCCGCTTTGGAATTTTCGCGCAAAGCAGCCAATGCCGCCGTGCCGCCGGTTTCCAGGAACTTCACCAACTCGGTTTCGAAGTCGCGCACTTTTTCGACCGGCACATCGTCAACGTAACCGTTGGAAGCAGCCCAGATGATCGCCACCTGTTTTTCGACATCCATCGGAACGTATTGCGGTTGTTTCAGGATTTCGGTCAAACGCTGACCGCGCGCCAATTGACGCTGCGTCGCCGCGTCCAGGTCGGAACCGAACTGCGCGAACGCCGCCAATTCACGGAACTGCGCCAGTTCCAGACGCAACGTACCGGCAACCTGTTTCATCGCTTTGACCTGAGCGTTTCCGCCCACGCGGCTGACGGAGTTGCCTACGTTGATGGCCGGACGAATGCCCGAGTTGAACAAATCGGATTCCAAAAAGATTTGCCCGTCGGTGATCGAAATCACGTTGGTCGGAATGTACGCCGAAATGTCACCCGCCTGGGTTTCAATCACAGGCAGCGCCGTCAAACTGCCACCGCCGCGCGCGTCGCTGTATTTCGCGGCGCGTTCCAGCAAGCGCGAGTGCAGGTAAAACACGTCGCCCGGATAGGCTTCACGTCCCGGCGGACGGCGCAACAGCAAGGAAATTTCGCGGTACGCCGCCGCGTGTTTGGACAAATCGTCATACACGCACAACACGGCTTTGCCGCGATCCATGAAGTATTCACCGATGGCGCAGCCGGAATACGGAGCGAGATATTGCATCGCCGCCGGTTCCGAAGCCGAAGCCGAAACGATGATCGTGTAACTCATCGCGTCGTATCGTTCCAGCGTGGCTTGCACCTGCGCGACGGTCGAAGCTTTCTGGCCGATGGCGACATAGACGCAAATGACGTCTTTGCCGCGCTGGTTGATGATGGTGTCCAAAGCCACAGCGGTTTTTCCCGTCTGGCGGTCGCCGATGATCAATTCGCGCTGGCCGCGTCCAATGGGAACCATGCCGTCCACTGATTTCAAACCGGTTTGCATTGGCTCTTTCACCGGTTGGCGATCCACAATGCCCGGCGCAATGCGTTCGACCGGCATGAAGTCGTTGGTGACAATCGGACCTTTGCCGTCGGTCGGTTGGCCGAGCGCGTTGACTACGCGGCCCAACATCGCTTCGCCTGCGGGGACTTCGATAATGCGTTTGGTGCGTTTGACGATGTCGCCTTCTTTGATGACCTGAAAATCGCCGAGCAGCACCGCGCCGACTTTGTCTTCTTCCAGGTTCAGCGCCAGTCCGGCGGCGCCTTTTTCAAACTGCAACAATTCACCGGCCATGACTTTTTCCAGGCCGTGAATTTCGGCGATTCCGTCGCCCACTTTAATCACCGTGCCGACTTCGGCAACGGTCACACCGGCATCAAAATTTTCAATTTGTTGCCGGATGATCTTACTGATCTCATCTGCTCTGATTTCGTTAGCCATGTTCACTCCGAAAAGGTGGTTGGTGGTTGGTGTTCGGTGGTTGGCGATAAATCAACCAATCCATTTGCACCAATTCCCTATGCGTTCATCAGGCGCTGTTTCATTTGCGCCAATTGAGTCTTGATCGAACCGTCGTACACCACGCTGCCAATGCGCGTGACAACACCGCCGATGATGTCGGGATCAGTGCGAAATTGCAGCCGCACCTGTTTGCCCGTTGCCGCTTTCAATTTGTCGGCCAGCATCGTTTCTTCCTGTGGGCTGATGGCGCGCGCCGTGACGATTTCCGCCGAAACGACGTTTGTCCGCGCATCCAGTTCGCGCGCCAGCGCTTTCAACATCTGATCCAGGTTGTGCAGCCGCGAATTGTCCAGCAACAGTCGCAGGAAATTGCTGGAAGTCGGACGCAATTGCATCTTCGACAACAGTTCTCCCAGCACAGCGCGTTTGCGTTCGCCCGAAAGCACCGGGCTGGCAAAAACATCCCGCAATTGGCCGTGTCCGGTCATCATCGAGGCAAAGCTGTTCAGTTCGGCAACAACCTCGTTCATTTCGCCGCGCTCTGTAATGACATCAGCCAGCGCGCGCGCATACCGATTGGCAATGGTGGTGACACTCATAATTTTCCGTTCACTGTTCACCGTTCACTGTTCGCAGTTCTGGTTTGCTGTGAACTGCCAACTGCGAACTGTGAACTCAGCTTACTTTGCTCATTTCTTCGCCCATTCGCTGAAGCAGTTTCGCGTCATCTTCGGGCTTCAATTCCTTGCGAATCATCTGTTCGGCCAGATCAACCGCTTTGGTCGCGGCGAATTCGCGCAGTTCGGACATTGCAATCTGCTTGGCGGATTCGACTTCGCGCTGCGAACTTTGGCGAATCTTTTCGATGTCCCGTTTGGCTTCGGTTTCCAGTCGCTCACGTTCGGCGATGGCTTCGCGCTGCGCCTGCGATTTGATGTCGGCGATTTCCGTATCCAACCGGCTCAACCGCGCATCCAGATCAGCCATCTTGGCCGCAGCGGCTTCTTTTTCCTTCGCCGCTTGTTGCAATGTGGCGCGCACTTCCGCCAACCGAGTCGTGAAAAATTCCTTGGCGGGTTTTCTCACTACCCAGAACAAAAACGTCAAAAAGATGGTCAGGTTGAACAGCTTGGAGATGGCGGCCATTCCAGCGCCGCCCGAAAGCAGGATGGGAAACATGTCTGCAAGAACGGGAACGAAAAGAGCGGATAAAAAAGTCGTGATCGTCATGGTTGCTCAATTCCCTCCAGCGCTGATCGGCCGATGCAAAATCTGAGAAGAAATCACGCCTGCCATCGCCCTGGCTTCGCCTTCCAGATTGGTTTTGGCGGCTTCGGTCTGTTTGGCGATGTCTTCGCGCGCGGCGGCGATTTGATTGGCGGTTTCGGCTTTGACCTGAGCGACCATTTCGGCGCGGGCAGTTTGCGCTTCGCGGCGTTGCGTTTCCATAAACTGATACGCTTCGGCGCGCGCCGCTTGAATCTGCTGCTCGTATTTGCCGAGCCGCTCTTCGTATTGCGCCAGTAACTGTTTGGCTTCGGACATGCGCCCCGCGCCAAGCCGTTCGCGCTCATCCAACACCTGATTGATGGGTTTGAACAACGTGCGGTTGAGAATGAAAATCAGGACAAGGATGGAAAGAAACACAACTAAAAACGATCCATCAATGCTCAGTACACTACCCGCCAAGGCAAGGACGTTCACGGTCGAAGGCCGCTCCTCTCAGAAAAGTTCTGCTGCACAATCAGCAATAGCTGTAAAAATTGCGTTGAATTTAAGGGCGGATAAGTAGCACACGATTTCACAAGGTGTCAATGCGGGCGGACTTCTATTTGTTTATGTTCACCCATCTTTCACTGGATTTATTAAAGAACGGGGCCGTTGGTCGAACCCGTGCGCTCTGAATGGCCGCTTTGTATCAGGCCAGCGACGGCAAACTTGATGCGCCTATCCTTCCTATCAGCAAATAGTATGCAAGCCATCTGTTGCGCGAACTTCTGGACTCGCTTGGAATGGAACATGTTGGACTTCACACCTTGCGCCATAGCTTTGCATCACGTGCAGGCAGAGCGGGCATTCCGCCGTTTTATGTGAAAAAGATTCTTGGCCACGTGGCATTGGATATGACTGCTTACTACTCTCTCAGCGGACGCGAAGACATGAGTCGAGAGGCCAAGAAGCTTGAAAGTACTGGCAAACTTGATTTAGATTAAATAACCAAGATGCATGTGGGGCATCTTGGTTGGAAATTCGTGGTGAGGGACGTTGTCCAGAATCTAGTTGAAATTCGGGTCTGTTAGGCCATCGGAACAGAG
>CAYYDG010000102.1:0-10336 GCA_964470555.1 uncultured Heliomicrobium sp. | reverse complement strand
CGCTGGGCACGACGCATCTGGTGATTGATTTGTCAGGCTACTTCGCACCTTGAGCTGTAGCACAGACGTTCCTGTCCCAGCAGTTACATACCTCTTGCGCAGCTTTGTAGCGCTGCGACTTGTCGTAGTTTTTTTGTTCTCAAATGCGAACTGGTCGGTCAGCAAGGACTCGGCCAGGAACGAAAAGCGGCGACAAGTCGCGCGCGCTCCAGAACCTCGAAGCACAGACGCTCGTTGACTTATTTTCGAGGTCGGTTACAGAATGATGCGCATGCAAAATCCGCCGCCAAATGAAATCACGCCGCTCCTGCTCCGATGGAGTCAGGGAGATGAAGTCGCGCTCAGCCTGTTGTTGCCAATCGTTTATCAGGAACTGCATCGGCTGGCGCAGAGTTATTTACGCCGCGAACGTCCCGACCACACGCTGCAACCGACGGCGTTGATCAACGAAGCCTATCTGCGACTGATCAAACAGGACGCTCCCGAATGGCAGAGCCGCAGTCATTTTTTCGGTGTGGCTGCGCGGTTGATGCGTCAGATTCTGGTTGAACATGCGCGTTCGCACACGGCGGAAAAACGCGGCGGTGGGGCGGCGGAATTATCGTTGGATGAAGCCTGGCAGTATTCCAGCGAAAAGGCTGCGGAATTGGTGGCGCTCGACGATGCCTTGATTGCGTTGGCGAAGTTCGACGAACGGAAAGTGCGCATCATAGAATTGCGTTACTTCGGCGGCATGAGTCTGGAAGAAACTGCTACGGCGTTGAATCTTTCGATTGCCACCATCACACACGAAACGCGGTTGGCGCGCGCCTGGTTGCACAGAGAAATGAACCGTAGTTGATGTCCCCGAAACACAAGGTTGTCCGATGAATCCCGAACGTTGGCGTCGCATAGACGAGCTTTTTCGCACAGTAGCAGATCGTCCACCCGCCGAACGCGAAGCGCATCTGACAATGCTTTGCGGCGATGATGAAGAATTACGACGCGAAGTGTTGGAATTGCTAGCTCACGAACCGCCCGAAACCTTTCTTCACGATCCCATCAAACACGCTGCTCTGGCTGTCACCGATCCGCCGATGGATGAAATGGTAGGCAGAAGGATTGGGCCGTATCTGCTGACTTCCTTGATTGGGCACGGCGGAATGGGCGCTGTTTATCAGGCTGTGCGCGACGACCGGCAGTTCGAACAATCGGTCGCGCTCAAAATCATCAAACGCGGCATGGATTCCGATTTCGTGCGCGAAAGGTTTTTGCGCGAGCGACAAATTCTGGCTTCGCTGGATCATCCGCACATCGCGCGATTGTTCGACGGTGGAACGACGGCGGACGGGTTGCCGTATTTCGTCATGGAATTGGTGGACGGCGAATCCATCACTGATTACTGTCACCGCCACAGACTTTCGCTCGCTGCAAAGCTGAAATTGTTTCGCAACGTCTGTTCCGCCGTGCAACACGCCCATCAAAAGCTGGTCATTCACCGCGATTTGAAACCGAGCAACATTCTGGTGACGGCGGACGGCACGCCGAAGCTGCTGGATTTCGGCATCGCCAAACTGCTTTCGCCCGATCTGGGCGAAGCCGTCACGCGCACGGAAACAGCATTGCGATTGATGACTCCCGAATACGCCAGCCCGGAACAGGTGCGCGGCGAAACCATTACGACGACGACCGATGTATATGCTCTGGGCGTGGTGCTGTACGAACTGCTGGCCGGGCGGCGACCTTATCAATTTGAAACTTACACGCCAGCCGTCATCGAACGCGCGATTTGCGAAACCGAGGCTCCGCGCCCCAGCGATTTGCTGGAAAGATCGCAGTCGGATGGCGCCAGGACCAAAGGGCGCGGATTCTTTTCCAATCCTCCATCCTTCATTCACCAGCCCTCTGATTTGCGCGGCGATCTGGACAACATTGTGTTGATGGCGCTGCGGAAAGAACCTGAACGGCGGTATCAATCGGTCGAACAGTTTTCCGACGATCTGCGCCGGCATCTGGCCGGATTGCCGGTGATGGCGCGCGCCGACACTTTTCGCTATCGCGCGGGTAAATTCGTTCGACGGCATCGTCTGGCTGTTGTCGCCGCCGCTCTGGTGTTGCTCAGTTTGCTTGGCGGCATTTCAGCAACGACATTGGCTGCCCGTCAGGCGCGCGCCGAACGCGATCGCGCCAATCAGGCTGCGGCGACCGCGGAAGCGGCGACTCAATCGTTGGTGGCGATGTTCGATTTCGCTGATCCGGGCAAATCCAAAGGCAACGTCATCACCGCCCAGGAATTGCTGGATCAAGGCGTGGAAAACGTCGTCCGCGAATTGAAAGGCCAGCCCGCCGCGCAAGCTAAGTTGATGGATACCATCGGCGGTTTGTATCAACGCATTGGCGTGTATGATCGCGCCGAATCGCTGCTGACAGAATCGTTGAAATTGAGGCGGCAGACGCTGGGCGCGGAACACGCGGATGTGGCGACCAGTCTGCACCATCTGGCAGCGCTGGCTTATGAAAAAAGCGATTACGCAGGCAGCGAGGCCCTCAACCGTCAGGCGCTGGCAATGCGACGCGACCTGTTGGGGGCGGAGCATACCGATGTGGCCGACAGCATGAACGCGCTGGGGCAAACCCTGATGGCGTTGGGGAAATTCGCTGAAGCAGAAACCCTGGTGCGCGAAGCATTGGCAATGCGGCGCAAGCTGCTTGACGCTGAACACAAGGACATCGCCGCCAGTCTGAACGGGCTGGGGCGCGTGTTGAGCGAGCAGGGCAAATTTGCCGAAGCGGCGGAAATGTACAGGCAATCGTTGGCCATACATCGCAAACTTTATGGCGAAGATCATCCGTTCGTCGCAAACAGTCTGAACAATGTGGCGGCCATGTTGCATGAACTCGGCGATTACAATGCCGCCGAAGGCCTGTTCCGCGAAGCTTTGGCTCTGCGTCAAAAATTGCTTGGCGAAGAGCATCCTGATGTCGCCAACAGCCTGGCCAATCTGGCTTCGCTGTTGCAGGACAAACGCGAATACGACGAAGCCGAGCAGCGTTATCGGCAGGCGCTCGATTTGAGGCGCAAGTTGTTCGGCGAAAATCACCTGAAGCTGACTGTGACGATGAACAATCTGGCGTCTTTGTTGTCGGCCAAAGGGAATTGGTCAGGAAGCGAAGCGCTGCACAGACAGACGCTGGCGATTCGTCGCAGGGAATTGGGCGAAGACCATCACGAAGTTGCCACCAGTTTGAACAATATAGCTTCAGTGCTTTACCACAAAAGCCAATTTGCCGAAGCCGAACGGTTGCAGCGACAAGCCATTGCCATTTATCAAAAATCGCTGGCCCCGGATCATTGGATGATCCATCGCAGCCGCAGCCATCTGGGCGCCTGCCTGACCAGACTCAAACAGTATCAGGAAGCCGAAGAGCAGTTACTGGCCGCTTACGCCGGATTGAAGACCTCGCGCGGCGAAGAGCATGCTTTGACCAGAAAAACCGTCAGCCGCTTGATCGAACTGTATGAAGTCTGGGGCAAACCCGACCGGGCGACTTCTTACCGCGCGTTGCCCAATGCCAACTGAATCCACTCTCTGTTTCCCCTCGAAAAAAAAAATTTTTCTGCGACTAGCAGTTTTTTCAATAGGTTTCGCATGGGTTGATGAGCAGCGATAACCGCTGCGGTCAATAACCGTAGCGAATTGGCGTCAGGCGTGATCTGCGCGCCAATTCGCTCATGAACCGAAAACTCAATTGGAGGGAGTTATGAAAATATCGCAGAAAATTTCTATTCGCCGTGTGACTCTGTTCGGCTGCGCGTTGGCGCTGTGCGCCTTGATTGCATCTTCGTTTGTTTCCGGCCAGAGCATCAGCGAAATCCAGAAGCCGGCGGATCAAGACCCACAAGATCAACGCGCCAATCTTTGGTGGGAACCGAATCCGAGTCCCAGAATCACGTTCAGCCCAGTCGTCAATTTTTCAAATCACGCGATTGTGCCTGCCACCGGATCCATTCTGGTTCGTGACCGCGACAACGTGTTTGCCACCATGCATACCACAGGGTTGACGCCTGGAACGGCTGTGACGATGTGGTGGGCCTTTTTCAACAATCCGCACAATTGCGCCACACGTCCCTGCACACCTGCGGATTTGTCCAATCCGTCGGTGCAAGGTTCGGTGGCCAGCGCCGGAGGCAAAATCATCGGCGCAGACGGCGCGGCGACGTTTGGCGCATTCCGTGCAGTTGGCGACAGAACGGGCGTGTTTCCAGGCATCGGCACGGCTGAAGGCTTGTTGAATGCCACCAGAGCGGAAATCCATCTGGTAACGCGCACTCACGGCCAGGCAAATCTGAACGATCCGTTGATGCTCACTGAACAACTCAACCTGTTCAATGGCGGATGCCCGCCCAACATCTGCGCCAACCTGCAAGCTTCTATTCACCGGCCATAAGATTTCTGACAAACGCGCGCATTCTTTGTATGTCCAGTTTTGGGGATTGCGGGGGGCAGACCGGAAGCTGAAGAAAGCGAAGGTGTGCGCGTTTGTCGCCAAAACAAGGCTCAACGCCAAACCAATTAACAGAAGGAGTCCGATTATGTTTTGCATCAAACTTCAACGTCTGGTCGGCGTCCTCGCGCTGATGATTGCCGCCGGATTTGCGTCCTTTTCAATCGCTCAAACCAGCGATGCCGGTTACACGCCGGACTTGCCGTCGCCCGTTTGCGACAACATCAACGTGCCACAGGGCCATATCGTTGCGTTTCGCACCTACGCGCGCGGCGTGCAGATTTACCGCTGGGACGGCGACATCTGGCAATTCGTCGCGCCCAGAGCGGATTTGTTCGGGATTTCCAAATTTCGTCCGATAGTTGTCGGCATTCATCACGGCGGTCCCATTTGGGAAAGCGCCAACGGCAGCAAAGTGCTCGGCTTTCGAGTGGCAGGTTGCACGCCTGATTCGACTGCGATTCCGTGGCTGTTGCTCAAAGGGGCTTCGACCGAGACCACAGGCATTTTCAACGGAGTGACTTATATCCAGCGAGTCAACACGGTCGGCGGACTGGCTCCGACCACGCCCGGCAAATTCGTGGATCAAATGGTCGAGGTTCCTTACACGACCGATTATTACTTCTATCGCGCCAAAAACTAAGGCGTGATTCTCACGCGGTGAGAACAGGCGAAACCGTTTCGCCTGCAACACTCGCTGCCATCTTCAAAACCGAATCAAACAAAGAAAGAGGAGATTATGACAATGCCAATTCAAACTATTACCGAAACAGTGGCGACAGCAATCGCTCCGGGAGTCGAGACTCTGCTGGAAATTCTGTTGAGACTCGCTTCTAACCATAACGAAACCCTGGCCAGCGATGAAGCTGAAGCGAATCCGAATAGCTAAAGCAGAGTAAGTGAGATCGAGCCATTGGCTTTTCGACAGGGTGAACAAGATTTTCGACAGGGTGAACAAGATTTTCGACAGGAAGAACAAGAGCATCAATCTCTGCGGCATTCCGGGCAGGTTTGAATCCTGTTCATCTTGAAAAAAAACTGTCCATCCTGTCTCAAAGCCCACTGCTTCGATTGAGATCAACTGAAGGAGAAAAACAATGAACGCAGCAACTACTTCTGTTACGGAACTGGCGAATTTGAAAGCCAAGTTGAAAACGACCTGGATGTCGGGCGATTTCGACAAGATCGCCGAACTCATCTGGGATGGCGGGGCGGAATTCATCGCGCGGTTGCGCCTGACGCCAGGTGTTCAGGTGCTGGACATCGCCTGCGGAACCGGCAACCTGTCGTTTCCGGCTGCGCGCGCCGGAGCCGTCGTGACCGGCGTGGACATTGCGCCGAATCTGTTGGAAACGGCTCGCGCAAGGGCGAAGAGAGAAGGAGTTCAAATCCGGTTCGATGAAGGCGACGCCGAATCGCTGCCTTATGGCGATGCGACATTCGATGAAGTTGTGACGATGTTCGGGGCGATGTTCGCTCCGCAACCGCAACTGGTCGTCAAAGAAATGGCGCGCGTTTGTCGTTCCGGCGGGCGTGTGGCAATGGCCAATTGGACGCCGTCGGGCTTCATCGGCCAGATGTTCAAAGTCACCGGATCGCATGTTCCGCCGCCACCCATGCCTTCGCCGTTGTTGTGGGGCGATGAAGCGACGGTTCGTGAACGGTTGAAAGATCATTTCGCCGCTCCACAGCTCACGCGACGAATGCTTCGCATGGATTTGCCAATGTCGCCGCCGGATGCAGTCGAATACTTCCGCACCTGGTATGGTCCGACGCATCGCGCGTTTACCTCGCTGAATGACGAGAAGCAAGCCGCGTTACGCCACGATCTCGATAAGCTTTGGACGGAACACAATCTGGCAACGGACGGCACAACCAGCATCAGCGCCGAATATCTGGAAGTGACTGCCACGCGCGTCTGATGCCATTCCGATGGTGAGTCGGATACTTGGCTTCCTGGCTAAGGAGCGGATTTCTCGGCCATCTCCTTAGCCTTTCTGAAAAAGGAGACAGTGTGAACTTGCAAATATGTATGCGAGCCGCAATGTGTGCGGCTCTGGTCGTTGTGTGTCTGGTTGGCGCGGAATGTCGTCCGATTCAGATGGCGAACAATTCGCAACAGACTCAACAGATTTACAAACCAGGATTACGGAATAGTTTTGACGAACATGCGCTCAATGCGACGGAATTGAATCTGGTGTTGAACCAATTGCAGAAGAAAACAGGGTTTGTGCGGATGCGGTTCGATAACGATGGTTTTTTGCGGGTTGATGACCGCCAGGATTTCGTCGGCGGATCGGCGCGGGCGCGGGAACTGGTGTTGGCGGCAATTGACGGAAAGAAAGTCGTCGTTCTGCAAAGCCACAATCGTTCGCCGGAGGTGGGTTTCGCTCGGCGAGGTTACGAGACACGTTCCGTTCACTGGCAGGCTGACCTGAAAATCACCTCCACGCCGATTGAGATAGATTTTGACGATTTCAAGCATTTGCGCGGTCATACAGAGGCAATCGCAGCCTTCGATCTGGGATTTGTGATTCTGCATGAGCTTTGCCACGCCGTGCTGGGGCTGAGCGATGTTTCAGACGAACTGAATCCGGCCGGCGGTTGCGAAAATTACGTCAACCAAATTCGCCGTGAACTCGGCATGCCGGAACGACAACATTATTTGGCGGATGTCACCTTCAAGAAGATGTTTTCATCCGCTCCTTCTGTTGAAACGGCGACGCTGCGTTTTGCAAAGACCAAACCAGGTCGCAGACCCGACAGGCGCGCCAAAAAGAAAACCCTGTTTCTGAGATGGGAAGTTCCAGCAGTAGGCGGCAAATCAGATAACACTGCGCTGCCCAAGATGAAACCGAAGTTGGAATCGGACGTGGCCATGCGGCAATTGATGTTGCAGATCGCTTCGCAGGAGAAATGATGGAACTCGAAATGTTGAATGCGATGAACCAGAACCTGCAGCAGAGTTTGCTGGCGATGGTCGAAATCATCTTGATTGCCAACGTCTTGTTGGTCTTGATCGGGTTTGCTGTTTACCTTGTCGGGCTTGTGCAGGTTTTTTTCGGCGAAGCAACAGACTGAAAAAACTCAGCCCGGAATTCCTGAGAGAGAAGTCCGGGCTGTTTTGATTGGAGCGGAATGTGAAGTTGATGATTCAGAGCAGCATCAGACTTTCATGATTTCGGCTTCTTTATGAGCCAGCAGTTCGCCGATTTTGCCGATGTGTTGATCGGTCAGTTTTTGCACCTCGTCCAGGCTGCGTCGTTCGTCGTCTTCGGAGATGGTTTTATCCTTGAGCGATTTTTTCAGTTTGTCGTTGGCGTCGCGGCGAACGTTGCGAACGGCGGTGCGATGTTCTTCGGCCATTTCGTGCGCGACTTTGGCCATCTGTTTACGGCGTTCTTCGGTCAGCGGCGGAATCGGCACGCGGACGAGTTTGCCGTCATTGGACGGATTCAAACCCAGATCGGAAGAGCGTATGGCTTTGTCAATCTCGTTGACCAGAGAAGGATCGAACGGTTGAACGGTAATCAGCGAAGCTTCGGGAACGTTGATCGTCGCCACCTGGTTGAGCGGCGTGGGTGAACCGTAATACTCCACCGTCACTCCTTCGAGAATGCTGGACGAAGCGCGTCCGGTGCGAACAGTCGTCAATTTGTGTTTGAAATCTTCGACGGCCTTGTCCATTCGCGTTTTGGTTTCTTTGATAATCTCTGCTGTTGACATGGTTTTTCCTCCGATCAAACAGAAACGAGTGACAAGGCCAATGGCCGTCACTCGTCGTTGAAGTCCTGAAAGTCATTACCTGGTTGCGGATTCGTCATCGGGTTTGATGATGGAACCGATTCGTTCGCCCAGCACTGCTCGTTTGATGTTGCCTGGTTCGTTCATGTTGAAAACCATGATCGGCAACCGATTGTCCTTGCAAAGGGAAATCGCCGAAGCGTCCATCACGGCCAGTTCATCCTGCAACACGCGCATGTAATTCAACTCTTCGATCTTGACGGCGTTCGGGTCTTTGCGCGGATCGGCAGTGTAAATGCCGCCGACGCCTGTGGCTTTCATCAACACATCGGCTTTGACTTCCAGGGCGCGCAACGCCGCCGCCGAATCCGTAGTGAAATACGGGTTGCCGGTTCCGGCAGCGAAAATCACCACGCGGCCTTTTTCCAGGTGGCGTACTGCACGACGGCGAATGAACGGTTCGGCGACTTCGCGCATTTCGATGGCCGAAACCACGCGCGTGAACACGCCGACTTTTTCCAGTCCGTCCTGCAGGGCAATGGCGTTCATCACAGTCGCCAGCATTCCCATGTAATCCGCCGACGCCCGATCGATGCCCATGGCGCTGGCGCTCAAACCACGAAAGATATTGCCGCCGCCGACGACCAGCGCAATTTCTACGCCCAGTTCGTGAACGTCTTTGACTTCCTGCGCAATGCGAATGACCACTTTCGGATCAATGCCGTAACGGTTTTCGCCCATCAAGGCTTCACCGCTGAGTTTGAGCAGGACGCGCCGGTAAGCAGGTTGTGTGTTGATTGAGTTTGACACTGAATATCACGGAAATTTTCCATTTGTCATTTGCCAGTTGAGATTTCTCATCGAGACCAGGCAAGTAGGACCAACAATCAATGACAAATCGCAAATGACAGATGGAAAATGGATTGGTCTACTTGGCCATCGCCGCCACTTCGCTGGCGAAATCGTCTGAACGTTTTTCCAGGCCTTCGCCCATCTTGTAGCGAGTAAAGCGTCGGATGCTGCATTTTTCGCCGGTCTTGGCCGTCAGGCTCGTCACCAATTCACCTATCGTGATGGTCTGGTCTTTGACGAAAGGCTGTTCCATCAACACGGCTTCGGTGAAGAATTTGTCCATGCGTCCCTGAATCATCTTTTCAATGATGTTTTCGGGTTTGTTGGCATTTTTCGGATCAGCCAGCGCCTGTCCGCGAGCGATCTCTTTTTCCTTTTCGATCACTTCGGCAGAAACTTCATCCTTGCTGACAAACTGCGGTTCGGACGCGCAGATGTGCATGGCCAGGTCTTTGATGAAGTTCTGGAAGTCTTCGGAGCGCGCAACGAAATCCGTTTCGCAATTGACTTCAACCAACACGCCGACCTTTCCGCCCAGGTGAATATAGGAACCGACCGCACCTTCAGCGGCAATGCGGCCTTCGCGTTTTTTGGCGCTGGCCAACCCTGCCTTGCGCAAAGCTTCAATCGCCTGTTCTTCGTTACCGTTGGCTTCATTCAGAGCCTTTTTGCATTCCATCATTCCCGCGCCGGTTTTTTCGCGCAGGCTCTTAACCATTTCTGCCGTAATTGCTGCCATAAATTCCTCTAGTTTCTATTGATAATTGACTGTTTTCGCAAAAACGGCGCAACCACGCTTTGAAAAAGTTGGCTGCGCCATCGTGACCTAATCAAAAAAAAGGTCTGATTTCGACCTATGCTGTTTCAGCAGCCACGCTGATTTCAGGAGCGGGCGGAGCCGGTGTTTCAACCACCGGTTCGGCAGCCGGGCTTTCAGCCGGAGCAACTGGCGCCGGAGCGGCTTCCGTCGCCGCAGGCGGAGCGGTTGCTGGCGCGCGCCGCGGCCCTCTGTCGCCACGGTCACCACCTCTGCCACGGCCACCGCGTTCGCCACGTCCGCCGCGATCACCGCGTCCGCGCCCGCCGCGATCACCTCTTTCTCCACGGTCTTTTTGTTGGCGCTGCTGAATGTCAATCGTGACTCCGGCGGCTTTGGCCTGTTCGGCTGCCGTCGCTGCTTCTTCAGCCTCTTTTTGCTGGGCCAGTTGCTGGCCTTCCGTAATTGCGTCTGCGATGCGCGAAGCGAACAAGCGCA
>CAYYDG010000101.1:0-10862 GCA_964470555.1 uncultured Heliomicrobium sp. | reverse complement strand
AAAGAGCTTGCTAGATTGCGACTTTGATCAACCGCTATGCCGAACACTTCTGCTGGCAGCGTATTGTTTGTACTGGTGGACCTCATTTGTTCGTGGATACCGATTCGAGTTGGAGGTCTTTCGTGATTTGAAAGCGGCGGGCGTGGAATTCATAGCGCACGACATAAGATCGAGAGCCGAACGGCTCTCCCCGTACGATCTGGTTGTGTTGCGACGATTGGGTGACATCAAGCATACAACCTATTTTTTGCAGACGGCTCGTTCATTGCCGCTGAGTTGCGACTTTTACATCACGCGCTTGTACGATACACAGAGTCGCCATTATGTTCGCGCAGTGATTTTGACTGAAGCTGCCTGGGATGATTTGAATGGGCCGGTTGCTGATTCGTTGCTGGCGGAAGCTGCGCTCCGTTTTCCGACTCCGGTTGGGATTTACTTTGAAGGGCAGCGGTTAATCGTCGTAACATTTGATTTGTGGGCAGCGAAAGTCCTACAAAGACAACAAGAGGAGATTTGAATCATGAACAAAGCGCGTTTTGATCGAGCCTTCCAAAGTTTTATCAACAATGACGATGAGCAAGTCACCGCAAACACCTTTTTTGAAACGCTGGCGGAAATCGAGCGGGAACGAGCGGAAAAAGTCATTGAGTTGCAGGCTCACCTGGTTGGAGATCAGTTGGAATTTATCCCTTCGCCGGATGTAGCCGTGAACGGCAACGAGATTGTGTTGGGTAACCAGCGAATCGTGGTCAGAATGGCTTGAACGCTTTCGTTTTGTAACCGTTCCCCGCCGGAAAACGTATCTGAAGCTGCATTCACGCAAATCCATTTTCGACAAACAGGAGTTTTTCAAATGGCAATGTCTTCTCGCCTTCGGTTGGGAGTTGGCCTGATGTTGGCCGTCGTGTTTGGGCTGATTCTTTCTACGCGCGGAGATGCGGTTTTGTCCGCACCGCAATCGTCTCAAGCTGTTGGCAAAGTTGACGCCAAGCTATTTCAAGCGTTGCGCTATCGTTCGATCGGACCGGCTCGCGGTGGCAGAGTCACCGCCGTCGCCGGTCATCGCCGACAACCGCACACGTTTTATATGGGCGCGACCGGCGGAGGCGTTTGGAAAACGACGGACGCCGGGCAAAGTTGGCAAAACGTCTCCGACGGATTTTTCGAGACGGCTTCGATTGGAGCGATTGCCGTCGCCGAATCCGATCCGAATGTGATTTACGTCGGCACGGGCAGCGCCGCCATTCGCAGCAATGTGATTCTCGGTCGCGGCGTTTACAAATCCACGGACGCAGGCAAAACCTGGACTCACGTTGGTCTGCGCGAAGCCGGGCAAATCGGTTCGCTGAAAGTAGACCCGCGCGATGCCAATGTCGCTTTTGTGGCGGCGCTGGGGCAGCCCTTCGGAGCGAACGCAGAGCGCGGTGTCTTTCGGACAAAAGACGGCGGCAAAACTTGGCAGAAAGTCCTGTTCATCAACGACCGAACGGGCGCGGTTTCGTTGGCGATGAATCCGGCGAATCCGAATGAGTTGTACGCTGGAGCCTGGCAAGCCGTCCGCAAACCCTGGACGATTGTCAGTGGCGGGCCTGCGGCGGAATGCGGCATTTACAAAAGCACGGACGGCGGCGAAACGTGGAAGCATTTGGACAACGGATTGCCGAAAGGTTTGATAGGGAAAGTCGGTCTGGACATCAGCGCCGCGAATCCGCAGCGAGTTTACGCTTTGATGGAAGCTTCCGACGGACAAGGCGGCGTGTATCGTTCGGACGACGCGGGCGCAAGCTGGGCGCTGATTAACAAAACCGGCGGATTGATCGCGCGACCGTTTTATTACACCTACATCAACGCTGACCCGAAAAATGCCGACGTGGTGTATGTCAATAACCTGGCTTTCTACAAATCCACGGATGGCGGCAAAAGCTTTCGGCCAATTTCGACTCCGCACGGTGACAATCAGGGGATGTGGATCAATTCGGACAATCCCGAAATTTTCATTCAATCCAACGACGGCGGAGCCAACGTCACGCTGAACGGCGGGCGAAGCTGGTCAACCATTTACAACCAACCGACGGCAGAGATTTACCAAGTCGCCGTGGACAATCAATTTCCTTATTCGGTTTACGGCGCTCAACAAGACAATACGACGCTGATTGTGCCGAGCTTGCCCGCGACAATGGAGCGCGCAGACGATCCGATTCAGCTTTGGAAACAAGGGCCAGGATGCGAAACCGGGCCGATATTGCCCAGCCCGCTCAATCCCAACATCGTTTATGGCGCTTGCAAAGGCGAGTTTTACCGCACGAATTTCGAGACCGGCCAGACCGTCAGTTACTGGGTGCATCCGCAAAATCGGTATGGCCACAATCCCAAAGACATTCTGTATCGCTTTCAGCGCGTCTCGCCGATTGAAGTGTCTCCGCACAATCCACGTGTGCTTTATCACTGCTCGCACGTCGTTCACCGTTCGACTGACGAAGGCGTGACGTGGACGGTCGTCAGTCCCGACCTGACCGCGAATGAACCCGACAAACAAGTCATCAGCGGCGAACCGATCACACGCGACATCACAGGCGAAGAAGTGTATTCGACGATTTACGCTTTCCGCGAATCCACGCTGGAAGCGGGCGTGTTGTGGTCAGGAGCGAACGACGGGCCGGTTCACGTTTCGCGCGACAACGGCAAATCGTGGAAAAACGTCACGCCCAAAGGTTTGCCTCCTGGCGGCAGAGTTCAAAACATCGAACCTTCGCCGCATCGCAAAGGCGCGGCGTACATCGCTGTGTATCGGTATTTGCTCAATGATTGGCAGCCTTACATCTATGCGACCAACGATTACGGCGCTTCGTGGACGCGGCTGACCGACGGCAAAAACGGCATCCCAGCGGATTATCCAACACGCGTTGTTCGCGAAGACCCGGATCGAGCAGGGTTGCTGTACGCTGGAACCGAATTCGGCATGTTCATTTCCTTTGACAACGGCAAGAACTGGCAATCCTTCCAGCTCAATTTGCCAGTGACGCCGATCACGGACATTCGAGTGCATCGCAAAGATTTGGTGATTTCGACGATGGGGCGGTCTTTTTGGATTATGGATAACGTTTCGCCGCTGCATCAGATCACGGATGCGGTGGCGACTTCGGCGGCGACGTTGTTCAAACCGGCGACGGCGATTCGCACGCGCAGAGCGGCCAGTGGCGGCAGAGCCGGTGGAGCTTCGCCGGAATACCCCGCACCAGCGGCTCAGATTGATTATGTGTTGGCGGCGGAACCGGCGGGCGAATTGAAGCTGGAAATTCTGGACGCCGCTGACAAAGTCATTCGCACGGTGACAAGTCGCGCCGGGCAAGCTGCTCAGGCTGGACGCGGCGTGATGCTCGGCGATGAAGACGAAATGCGTGGGCCACGCTTTGGCGGCGGAGCGGCCAACTTGACCAAGCGTGCCGGGCATAATCGCTTCGCCTGGGATTTTCGGTACGACGGATTTGGCCCGTTGGCGTTGCCGGGCAAATATAAAGTTCGACTTTCCGCCGACAGTTGGAGCCAAACGCAGCCGTTGGAAGTCACGCTCGATCCGCGATTGGCGAAAGACGGCGTGACCGTTGCCGATCTGAAAGAACAGCTCGATTTGTTGTTGGCGGTGCGCGAAACGACCGCTGACGCGCGGCGTACGTTGCAGCAAGTTGATTCCGCGATTCAACAGTCAGCCGGTCAAACGGACAAGCTGCAAAAGCTACGAGGTTTGCGGTCGCAATTGGCGACGGCGCAGATCACGTATCCGCAACCGATGCTGATTGACCAGCTTGGCGCGTTGTCGCGTATGGCGGGCAGCGCCGACCGCAAAGTCGGGCGCAGCGCTTTGGAGTATTTCGAAGTTTTGAAAAAACGGCTCAGTGAAATCAAGAACGAGTTGCGAACGCTCGTTCCTGAATAACGAATGGCTTGCGACGACGGCAGTCGAAGTTTTTTCATTTTTTTTCAGAGCAAACTTTTCATTTGGCTCGGTTTCACGCAAATTGTCGGCGTCAAACCGGGGCAAGCTGAAACGTTTGCTCTATCTTTTTTCGATGGGAGAAAAACTATGTCTGAAGCTGCAATGATCGTTCCTCCGCAATCGTTGAGAATTCCGCAGATGCCTGTGTTTGAAACGCCCGAACAGGAACGGCTGCACCGAAAACAACGGCTGGCGGCGGCGTTTCGCCTGTTCGCCAAATTCGGCTTTGACGAAGGCGTCGCGGGTCACATTACTGCGCGCGATCCTGAAAAACCGGATCATTTCTGGGTCAACCCGTTCGGCATGGATTTCAGCCAGATTCGCGTTTCCGATCTGGTGCTGGTCAATCACAAAGGCGAAGTCGTCGAAGGCGACATGCCGGTGAATGGCGCGGCGTTCGCCATTCACTCGCAGGTTCACGCCGCGCGCCTGGATTGCGTTGCCGCCGCGCACGCGCATTCGATGTACGGCAAATCGTGGTCGGCGCTGGGGCGCTTGCTCGATCCGATTACGCAAGACGCTTGCGCGTTTTACGAAGACCATTCGCTGTTCGACGATTACACAGGCGTGGTGCTGGATGTTGAAGAAGGCCAGCGAATCGGACGCGCGCTCGGCAATTGCAAAGCGGTCATTTTGCGCAATCACGGATTGCTGACCGTAGGCAAAACCGTTGACGAAGCAGCCTGGTGGTTCATCACCATGGAGCGCAGTTGCCAGGCGCAATTGCTGGCCGAAGCCGCCGGAGAGCCGCATTTCATCACGCCGGACAACGCCAAACTGACCTGCCAGCAAGTCGGTTCGACCGTCGCCGGGTGGTTTCAATTCCAACCGCTGTACGCACGCATCACCAAAGAGCAACCTGACTTGCTCGAATAACTCGCATGCTATTTGTGATTAACCCGACAGCCGCGCGTGGCCGTGCATTGCGGGAATGGGAACAGGCTCGACGCCAACTGCGCCAGCGAGGCATTCAATTTTCGGAATACATGACTTCGCGTTCCGGCGAAGCCAGCAAGGCGACTCGGCAGGCGTTGCAGGCTGGCGAAGCATGCATTGTTGCTGTCGGTGGCGACGGGACGCTAAATGAAGTTGCCAGCGGATACTTTGACGAAAGCGGCCAGCCGGTGAACCCACAAGCCTGCCTTGGTTTGTTGCCTTGCGGAACCGGTTCGGACTTTTGCCGTTCGGTCGGGTTAAGCAATCGAGGAATAGCGTTGCAGGCGATCATCGCTGGTAACAGTCGGCTGATTGATGTTGTCAAAATCGAATTGATCGGCCACGACGGCCAATCGGTTTCGCGGTATTCGCTGAACGTAGTCAGTTTTGGTTTGGGCGGGGAAGTTGTTCGGATGGTGAATTCCTGGCGCAACACGTGGCCGCGCTGGATTGGCGGCCACGCGCGTTTTGTGATGGCTGCTTTGCAGGCGCTGAAAACTTATCGCAATCATCCGGTTCAGATTCAATTTGACGACCAGCCGAACGAAACAAACGACTGTTACGTTTTTTCCAACTTCTTCGTCGCGGCCAACGGGCGGTTTGCAGGCGGCGGCATGAAGTTTGCGCCGCAGGCGGAATTGGGCGACGGATTGATGGATGTGGTGCTGACCGATCAAGCCGACCGATTGGATATATTGAAAGAATTACCGCGAATTCGATTTGGCGCGCATCTTCGCAATCCGAAAGTTCGACTGGTCAAAAGCTCTGGCGTGGCGATCAACGCCTGGCCGCCACTGCCGGTGGACGTGGATGGCGAAACTGCCGGATTCACGCCAGCGCGATTGACTATCAATCCGTCGGCATTGCGCTTCATCACTGCTTGAGACTCCAAAGGAATTTGAAAACGAATGAATAACGACCAGACGACTATCAACAATTCACCGAAATACGACGAACGTCCGTGGGGCACGTTCACCGTCCTGGACGAAGCCGACGGGTACAAGGTCAAACGCATTGAAGTGCTGCCCGGCAAACGGCTCAGCTATCAGAAACATGCTCAACGCGCCGAGCATTGGTTCATTGTGGCGGGCAGGGCCAAAGTGACGCTCGACGGCAAAGACATTTTTCTGCACCCCGGCGAATACGTGGACATAGCCATCGGCGCGGCTCATCGCATTGAAAATCCAGGCGAAGACAAGGTGGTTTTTATCGAAGTCCAACGCGGAGCATATTTAGGCGAAGACGACATCGTAAGATTGCAGGACGATTACTCGCGTGTATAATCCGCTACGTCCGAAGCCCAGGCACGGACGATTTCTTAACGGAAAAGCCAGAATTTCAACGGGGTAGCGCTTATCCCCAATCTTTTTCACCTGACTCAACCTAAGAAATTTTGGGTGGTTCTCACATCCAAAAATGAAGGAGATTCAATGGCTGGAAATATCACAATTGTTTTACCCTCTGCGTTGGAAATTGAAGGGGCAAAAGGCGTCGCTCTGGGAGATTACAACAGCGGAATGGTTCTGGGACTTGAAAGCAGGAACAGCAGTTTCAATATGGAAATCGCCGTTGCTGTAAATGCCGAAGTAATACGGGCCAAACTCAGCGCAATTCGACAACTCAATCTGAAAGACCAGATTGAAGACATACTCATTTCATTGCAGAACGAATATCACCTGATCAGATTGTTGGACAAGTACGAAGGTTTGTTTTTGTATCTGGTGCTTGACCGAACCAAAAGCAATCTCGCTTTGGCAAGGTACAAACTCAACGAACTGGAGAAAACCTTGCAGCTATAAACTTGACTTGATTGTTTGCAATGGCCTGAGAGTATTTCAGTGCAAAATGAAAAAGGCGCAAAAGAGAGTTTCTCTTTTGCGCCTTTTTCATTGATAGAAAAGTGATTCAAGCGTGACGCCATTTCACCGTGTCCCAGTTGACGCGCTTACCGGAACGGAACGATTCGTTGGCCAGATGAGCGCCGACCAACACGCGGTTGGCCATTTCCACTGGCGAATTCGGCTGTTGTCGGCTGCGCATCGAATCCAGGAAATTTTGCATGTGCGCCGTGCTTTCTTCGGTGACTTTCCAGCTTTCTATTTCTTTGCGCTTGGCGTCGTACCGAACCATCATCCCGCCTTGGCCGCGATTGTTTTCCTGCACGATGCTGCCTTCCAGGCCGTAAAACGCTGCGCCGTCGTATTCCTGGCCGTTCATGAACTGCACCATGAAAACGATGGCGAACGTGCCGCAATCCAGAATGGCGTGAACGTTGTCCGGCGTTTCCCAATCCATGTTTTGATATTTGCCGCCGTTGCAACTGACGGTTTTCGGGCCGTCGCAACCGGTTATCCACATCGCCACGTCCAGCCAATGCGGCCCTATGTCGGTCATCAAACCTCCGGCGTAATCCCAATACCAGCGCCAACCTGAAGCGCGTTTGGCGTCATAAGGCCGCTTCGGCGCTTTGCCCAGAAAACGCGGCCAATCCACCAACTCCGGCGCAAACAGCGTCTGGTCTTTGCTGCGTTTGATGTAAGTATCCACCGGGCGATAACGGAAGTCCCAGATTCTGACAAAGCGAATTTCGCCAATGCCGCCGGAGGCGACGATGTCGCGCGCTTTTTTGAAATGATCGCCGCTGCGTCGCTGATTGCCGACCTGAACAATCTGTTTCGAAGCTTTGACCGCCGCGACCATGCTTTCGCCTTCCTCGATGGTGCGCGAGAGAGGCTTTTCGATGTACACATCCTTGCCTGCGCGAACCGAATCCACCAGACATTGATGATGCAAATGATCGGGCGTGGCGATGACGACGCCGTCAATGTCTTTGCGTGCCAGCAGATCGTTGTAATCCACATAAGTTTTTTCGACCGGCGCGCTGAGCTTTTTCTGCGCCACGGCCAGCATGCCTTTGTTGACATCTGCCAGAGCGACAATGTCCGCGCCCAGCCTTTGCGCGGTCGCCAATCGCCCACTGCCGCGATCTCCTGGGCCTATGCCGCCCAGCCGGATTCGATCATTCGCGCCGATGATGCGCGCATACGAATGAGCAGTCATTCCGGCAGTGGTCAAACCGGTTGCCGTGAAAAGAATGGCGGATGAAGTGCCTGCTTTGATGAACTCTCGACGATTCATGATTTTGCCTTTCGTTTGAAATTGATGGGAAGTTTTGTCGCCGCGAACTATAACCGAGCCTGCCCGTTTGAGTCGCGCGGACTCAGGCAGCGGCAAGAAAATTTTGTCCGAACAAATCGCCCTGCAACTTTGTTCGCTCAGAATGTTTGCACTATAGTTCGCCGCGCGAACGGCAATGATCTAATCCCACGACAAATTGCCTGCAATCAAGTTGCATTTTTCTTCCGAAGCTGGCTTACGCTCTCAGTCTCCAGGAAAATTGCAAACCAACAAGAACTCACAATCGAACGAGGTATTCATCCAAATGAGAAAGCTCCATTTCGCGATTTTTGTGTGCGTTGTTCTGATTTTGCTCGCTTTGATTTGGGCTACGCCAATGGGAACGAAACCCGGCTCGGCGGCTTCCGCCGCTTCCAGTCAGCAATCACCCAGCAAAGGAAAAATCAGAACCGGCGCTGATGCCGCAACTCTGGCCGTGCGCGATGCGGGAAACCAATTGATTCGCATCGCCACGCGCAACGAAGAAGACCGCGAAGCTGCGCGCGAGCTTGGCACGGTGGTCGAAGATTACGGGACGTTCGTCATTGTCGCCGTCAGCCGGGCCATGGTTCACGGCAAAACCTTTGAACAAGCCGATAAAATCGAAACAGGCATTCATTTGCCGGGCTTCAGTTTCGAGCCGCTGACCGAATCTGCCGAACGCGCCTTTGCCGGAATCAACGGTATGGTGAAACCGACAGGCGACGGCGGGGATTATTACATCGTGCAGTTTGCCGCTCCGGCGCGTGACGAATGGCTGGCGGAATTGCGCGCAGCAGGTGCGGAAGTTTTGCAGTACGTGCCGCATCAGGCGTTTTTCGTCTACTCTTCGCGCGAAGCGATGGCCACGATTGAAAATCATCCTCGCGTTCGTTGGACGGGGGTATTCCATCCGCTTTACAAACTTTCGCCGCAAATGCGCCAGCTTGCACTGACGCAATCGGCGACCGGATCGAACATCGGCCAGTTCGACATTGTGGTTTTCAAACAGGCCAGTCTGGAATCAGCAGCAACGACGGTTTCCGATTTCGGCGCAAGGATCAAACATCGCATTGTGTTGCCGGGGAATTACTTCAACGTCATTCGAGTCGAAATGGATGCCGGGCTGATTTTGCCGGTTATGCAAATCCCCGGCGTGATTACGATTGATCCATACATCCAACCGACCAAAGAAGACGAACGCGCCGCTCATATCGTCGCCGGAAACTTCACGAACAATACGACGATTTCCGGGCCGGGCTATGATTCATTGACGCAATTTGGCGTGGACGGCACGAACGTCACGGTCGCGGTGGTGGATGACGGCGTAGGCATTCCGGGCGACGGCGGTTTTTACATCACTTCCGGCAACGCCGTGAACGCGCCTTTGCGCGGAGCGGCGGCGGGCGCTTTGGGGCATGGCCATTTGAACGCCACGATCATTGCGGGCGATTTGCCGTTTTCGTCCCTGCTCGATCCGACCGGGCACAATTACGGGCTCGGCGTAGCGCGGAAATCCCACATCATCAATGTTCCGCTGTTACGTGGCACATATAACGGATCGGAAGCCGACACCTGCAACGACACCGTGACGACCAGCGGTCCGAACGGCGTCACAGGATTCATCTCCAACAATAGTTGGGGAGCAGGGTTGAATGGCAATTCGTACGATTCGCTTGCAGCGCAATACGATGGATTTGTCAGAGATTCGTCTTTTGCATCAACGATTGATCCTTTGGTGATCGTGTTTTCCGCAGGCAATCAAGGAACCAGCGGACTGACTCGCCCAAAAGTCGCCAAGAACGTCATCACTACGGCCAATTCTGAAAACCTTCGCCCGGAACTGACCAGCAGCGCGAACAATCTGGACGATCTGGCTTCGTCATCCAGCCGAGGTCCTGCATCTGATGGCCGCATCAAACCCGACATCACTGCACCGGGAACAGGCGTCAGCGGAGGCCGTTCGGGCACGGACACTCTGTTTGGCAACATTGACGCTCACCATCGTTGGAGCACTGGAACATCGCATGCGGCTCCGCAAATTGCGGGCGCGGCGGCGTTGTTCACGCAGTTCTGGAAAAACGGCAATGGTGATTCAAACCCCAGTCCGGCTTTGGTCAAAGCCGCCATTTTGAACGGTGGTCAGGAAATGAGCGGAGCCAACGTCTCGGCTTCGATTCCAAATGGAGCCGAGGGGTGGGGACGGTTGAATCTGAAAAACGTGTTGAACACTGGCGTCGGCATCAAATACGTCAATCAAACCGCCGGGTTGACGACCAACGGTCAGGAGTTTGTGTACAACGGAACCATTGCCACCGACATGCGCCATTTTCGCGCGACGCTGGTTTGGACTGATCCGCCGGGAGTTTCCAATCCGGCGCTGGTCAACAACCTCGATCTGGAAGTTACGGTCGGCGCGACCACGTACAAAGGCAACGTCTTCAGCGGAGGATTGTCGGCATCTGGCGGTTCGGCAGACACCATCAACAATGTCGAAAACGTCTGGCTGGCAACGGGCGTCACGGCGGGAACGCCTGTTACTGTTCGCGTTCGCGCCACTGCGCTGAACGGCGACGGCATTCTGGGCGACGCGGATACAACCGATCAGCATTTCGCCCTGGTTGTGTTCAATTTCAACGAAGGGCCGGTTTGCGAATTCACCTTGAACCCGACTTCAGCGAACTATACTGCGGCGGGCGGAAGCGATTCCGTGAGTGTGATGACGGATGTGGCGTGCAACTGGTCGGCGTCGAGCAACAACAGTTGGATTCAGATC
>CAYYDG010000100.1:0-11584 GCA_964470555.1 uncultured Heliomicrobium sp. | reverse complement strand
TCATTCGGCAAAATCAGTATAGCACAGCCTCAACGTATGCAATCAGCATCGCCAGGGGAAATTCATCGCAGGGCTGTTCTATCCGTGCATCATTTGAATCGCTACGCCAACACCGCGCGCGGTTGCCAGCCGGACTTGACGGGGTCGAACTCTGCGATTGCCAACAAGTTGCGCTCAGCGTCGCAGAGTTTGGCCAAAGTTCCGGCGTCCCAATCTCCCGTGCGAGGAATGGAACGGCCATGAGCTATCGCTTTGCATTCTTCTTCCGACAAAATCACTTCCGGCAATTCGACTGCATCGGCCATTGAAACCAAAACTTCGGCAAGCCTGTCCTGAACAGCCAAATCGCTCAGAGCTTCCAACGTCACGGCTTTCGACAAACGACCTGAACCGGCTCGCGTTCTGCGCAGGGCGGTCAAGTGCGCACCAGCGCCAAGTCGTTTGCCAATGTCTTCGGCCAACGTGCGGATATAGGTTCCAGCGGTGCAAACCACCCGAAAGGAAAATTCCTCAGCAGGCACGCTTTCAGCGGGCAAGTCGGGCAGCAATTCCAATTCTTTGATTTCAATTTCAATGGCTTGCCGCTCAATTTCTTCGCCTCGCCGAGCCAGTTCGTGCAATCGCACACCGCCGACTTTTTTGGCGGAATACATCGGCGGAATTTGCCGAATGCGCCCTTGAAACTCTTTCAAAACAGCTTGCACCTGCTCCGGCGTGATGTGGCTGGCATCGGTAACAGGCGGCAAAATCTGGCCTGTGAAATCTCCAGTGTCGGTCGCAAATCCCAACCGCATAGTCGCCACATATTCCTTGTCGTCACCGGTCAGGTACTGCACCAGCCGCGTCGCACGGTTGACGCAAATCACCAACACGCCAGTCGCAAACGGATCCAGCGTGCCGGTGTGTCCAACACGCCGAGTCCGCAAAATCTTTCTGACCTTCGCCACCACGTCGTGCGAAGTCCAGTCCGCGGGTTTGTCTACGATCAAAACTCCGTCCAGTGATTGTGGATTCATTATTCAGCGGTTTCTTTCTGTTGATCGCCATTGATGCGTTCGCAAGTGCGAACACGAACGCCCGTGCGCCAGTTGGCGTTGACGCCGACCTGATACGCTTCGATTTGCGGCGACAAACACCGTGCGACAATCGCAAACGTTCGGTGGAATCGCAACCGCGGCGCGACCAGGTACAGCAGCGGCGACTGATCCGCCAATTCAATGCCGCCAAACAATCCACGCCGCTGAAATTCACCGCGCAATCGGGCTTGTTCGACTCGCAACCAGTAATCCAATCCCTGCAACGGCAATTGAGCATCTTCTGAAGCTTTGACTTCGATCACCGCCAACCGGCCCTTGTGGGTGACCGTCAACAAATCAATTACCGAACGTTCGTCGCCCCGCCAAGCCGGAATTTGCGAATAGACAAAGCGGTCATCAAATCCGGCATCCAGCACACAGATGTTTTGTCGCAACAACGATTCCAACCAGGCTTCTTCGCGCAACCGGTACAACGGATTTCGGCGGTTGTTGGATTCAGTGGATCGGTGACTGACAATTTCGCTCACCAGATTTGCCAGCCGATCAAAGCCGGCTTCGGTCAGAAGTTCAGCGGGTGATTCGTCCATGCCCGCAACACCAAACAAAACACGCGGCTTGTCGCCCAAACTGGCGCGCGCAAATTCCAATCCGTTGATCGAATACAATTCCTTTCCGGCAAGTTGTCGGACTTCGATGCGGCCGGGAGCGAGTCGCAAAATCCGTTCGCGCCAGAGGTTTTCGGCGGGTGATCTTTCAGGCCAATCCAATTCTCGCGGATGCGTATTGAGCAATTCGTTTTGAGTGACCAACGACATCACGGTCAATTCGCGGCGACGCTCATCAACTTCCAGGCATTCGATGCGCGCGTCCAGATGCGAAACATCCAGCAACGCCATTCGTTCAACAGCGGTTTGCGAACGCCCGGCAGGCACGCAAAACAGCAATCGTCTGGCTTGCTGTTTTGCATCGCGTTGCAAATTGAATCCGGCCAGCCAGATCAATCCGGCGGCAATCATGCCGTCAACATCGGATTGCGTTTCAGCTTCGGTCGCGCCAATGGCCAAAACGGTTTCGCCGCGCAGCTTCAAGATCAATCGCGCGTAACGACCGGGTATGGAATGCAAATTGTCTGCGCCAGTCGTTGCGCGCTGGACTTTGGCATTGAATTGTTTACCAGCAAACAACTCAGCCAATGTTTGCGCATAAAGCCTCCGTCGTTCGGCAAGCTCCAGATTTTCAAATTCGATTTTTTCCTGCCAGCGGGTTTGATTTCGCAAAGTCAACGTCGTGAATTCGGTCTTCAATCCGCGCGTCACCTGCAATCGCAATTCGGCTTCGTCAATGTCATAAGCCGTCACGCGCCAGTTTTGCGAACGCTGGTCGTCCCACCAGGCGAAAATCAGCTTGCCCCATTCGACGCTGACTTCACAATTGTCGCGGGTGACAACCGCCGTCAAAGCGTCCCCGACCAGCAATTGCCATTCGGCGGTTTCGAGCATGGCGCGTTCAAGTGCGTATTTTGCCTCGGCGGCTTCCTGGTTGTTTGTAATCGAAAGCATTAAGTCCGATTGCGTTTTATGGCGATGGCGTGTTTGGCTTCTGGTGACCTGTTCTGCTACCATCCGCGCCGTGAACGAGTCGTAGACATTCTACCGTCCTCGAATTGATCAATCTATTCTCTCAACGCATGCAACGTCATCAACGAGCTTTCAGGAGTTGAAAGCCAGCGGCGTTCTGTTTGGAAACCCAATCATCCCGCGAAACGAGGCCGAGCCTCGATTCGCTTTTTCAGCCGTTTGCGCGGAGCGTTATGGTTTGTCACAACTGTGGGCGTGAAATCAAAGTCATAGGCAAAGTCCAACGTCGGGACGAATGTCCGCATTGCGATGCGGACCTGCATTGTTGCAAAAATTGCCGGTTTTTCGATCCGGGGCGCAGCAATCAATGCGCCGAATCGCAAGCCGACTATGTAAAAGACAAGCTGAAGGCGAATTTCTGCGATTACTTCGAACCGAACAAGCGCGTTCCGCTGACTTCGCGCGGCGGCGCGCAAACCGTGCAGCGTGACGACGTGCGAAAGGCTTTTGACAAGCTTTTCAAAAAGTGACCGCATGGTCACCCAAACTTCCACGAACATTCTCTCTTTGCAGCATTCGTAGTTTTTGTATGGAGCAACGTTTTTTGTTTCCGGCGTCTGAATCTGAACGGCAACCTGATCGGTTGCCAGATACGCTGACCTTGTCTTCGCCATCCGGTACGGGGTTTTCGGTGCTTCCGGCTGAGCAATTTCGCCAGACGGAAATTTATCGTTTGCCGGATCACTTTCCGATGCTGGCTCCGCCACAGGTCAACCAATTGACCGGCAAACAGATGTTTCGCCATTCGCTGCTGGCTCTGGCAACGCTCATCACCACCACGCTGGCCGGGTTTTTCCTGTTCGGTTCCTTGAGTTCGGGACTGTTGTATTCATTGACGTTGCTGACGATTTTGACGGCCCACGAAATGGGGCATTACATCGCCTGCCGCTGGTACGGCGTCGAAGCGACCTTGCCTTATTACATTCCGTTTGTGTTGCCGTTTCCGGTGTTGCAGGTCGGCACGTTCGGCGCGTTTATCAAAATCAAATCACCGATTCCGTCACGCCGGGCGCTGTTCGACATCGGTATTGCCGGGCCGCTGGCCGGATTTGTGTTTGCGTTACCGGCGACGTTCATCGCGCATTATTACGCGCAAGCTGCTCCTCCGGCGAACCCAGGCGATGGCAGTATCACATTACAAGACCCTTTGTTATTCACATTTTTTCAACAGCTTTTGCACTTGCCAAAAGACCTGTGGCTAAACCCAATCATGTTTGCTTCGTGGGTGGGATTGTTGATGACGGCGTTGAATCTGATGCCGGTTGGCCAGCTTGATGGCGGTCACGTCACCTATTCGTTATTTGGCCACAAAGGCCATCGCAGAGTGGCGTTGATGTGTTATGTCGCCGTCATCGCGCTGGTGGTCTATTCGATTCAAACCGGTTCGTGGAGCTACATTTTGTACGCCGTAATCCTGACCCTGATGATGCGCGTCGGGCATCCACCTGTGCTGGAAGAAGAGGATGCCATCGGCGCGGCGCGCAAACTGGTTGCCTTGATTGGACTGGTGATTTTCATTCTTTGTTTTATGCCCTTTCCAATTTCGCTCTGATTTTGCCCCAGACCTGGAGAATGTTATGACGCTTTACGCTTCGGACGTCATGGTCAAAGACGTCATCACCGTCAATGAAAAGACGCCGCTCAAGGATGTGACGAAACTGTTCGGCGAAAAGCACATCACTGGCGCTCCAGTCGTCAACGCCGATGGCCAACTGGTCGGCGTGCTTTCTGAATCCGACATCATTCGCAAAACCACCAGCATCGGCGCCTGGTCGCCCAATCAGGCAGGGCAAATCATGACCAAACCGGCAGTGACGGTTTCGCCAAATGAAGCTCTGCAAAAAGTGTGCGAACTGATGCACGACCGCCGCGTCCATCGCGTCGTCGTCGCCGACGCTTCCGGCATACAGGGCATCATCACCACGATGGACATTCTCAAAGCCATTGCCAATCTAGGCAAAGAACGAGGCAAGGACGCATTCGAACGGAAAACCCAGTTCTGACCCCTCATGCAAACCCCGCTGCTGGAAAAAATCATTTACGTCATGCTGCTGGCCTTGCTGGCGTTGACGCCGCTTCCTTACGGTTCGGTTGAAACCTGGTCCATCGCCTTGTGGGAAGTGATGGTATTCGGCACAGTCGTGTTGTGGGCGTTGCTGACCGTCGTGGAAGGCAAACTGAAAATTCACCTCAACCCGCTGGTCTGGCCGATGCTGGCTCTGTTGATTGTGGCCATCGTGCAGGTGTGGCCGTTCGGTTCGGCGGCAACCGGCGAACGTTCCACCATCAGCTTTTCGCCTTTCGTCACCTATCAATTCGCAGTCAAACTCTTCGCTTCGATTTGTTTTTTTCTGCTTTTCGCCACCTTCATCAATAACGACCAGCGGCGAACGATGGCCGCCAAGGTCATCATCGCCGTGTGTTCGGTGATTGCCATTGTCGGCATTGGACAGGCTTACATTGGCCGTTTGTTCTGGCAGCGAGGCGCTTTCGGCCCATTCGTCAACCGCAATCATTTCGCAGGCTTTCTGGTGATGGGAGTCGCGCTGGCTGGCGGGTTGATGATTGGCCGCGTCGTCAAACAAGCCTGGCTGGCCGTTTATGGAAGCTGCGCGCTGGCCATGTGCGCCGGAATCGGATTGTCTGCATCGCGCGGCGGAGTGTTGGCGCTGGCGGCGGAAATCGTCTTTCTGGTATTGATCGCCCTGCCGACGTTTTTCCACAGCCGCAGCGAAAATAAAACTCGCCGAGCCGGAATACTGATTCGCGCCGCTGCTGTCTTGCTGATCGGAGCCGGCGCGATTGGCGGAGCCATGTGGCTTGTCGGTTCAGAAGGCCTGGTGGCGAATTTTTCCCAGTTGCAAGCCGAAACCGGCGGCGAGCTTCCGGCCAGCGAACGATTCAGTCGCCGAGACATCTGGCGCGCCACCACAGAGATGATTAAAGATCATCCGGTGACCGGCGTAGGATTGGGCGCGTTTCAATTCGCCTATACACAATACGACCAAAGCTCCGGCATTCAGCGCGTCGAACAGGCTCACAACGATTATCTTCAAATCGTCGCCGACGCAGGCTTGGTTGGCGGATTCATTGCGCTGGTCTTCATCGTCCTGCTCTTCGCTCGCGGATTCATCACTTTACAAACTCACAACCGGCAGAAACGCGCCGTCGCCATGGGAGCGCTGGCCGGATGTTTTGCCATCGCCGTTCACAGCTTCGTCGAATTCAACCTGCAAATCACTTCCAACGCCCAACTCTTTCTGGCGCTGGCCGCATTGGCGACAACCGGTCGCCACAAACAACGCGAATCCGAAGAGATGGAATAACGACCAGTCATTGCCACGCAAATTATCCACTACCCATTGACCATTACCCATTAACCGACAGGTAGACGGTTTTCTACCCTGACCGCTAATGGTCAATGGATAATGCTCAATGGATAATGTTTTGCCTTCCTACTTGCCAGCCCAGGCCGGAAAATGCTGTCGAAAAAACTTTGCTGCAAATGGAAGAAACCCGCTTCCATCTCCGTCTAATTCTCGAACGCGAACAAAAGCGACGAACGAAATGATAAAGGCGCTGCAACGATGAACGAACTCCACAACGAAGAGCGGTTGATTGAAGCGTGCCGACAGGGCGACCGCGAATCGTTTCGGCAATTGTTCGAATTGCATAAAGATCGCGTTTGGTCCGTTGCGCTGCATTTCATCGGCGACGAAGCTGCTGCGCGTGACATCACGCAGCAGGTCTTTTTGAAGTTGTTCACCGCCATCAATCACTTTCGCGGCGAAGCAGGGTTTTCCACCTGGCTTTATCGGTTGACGGTCAACGCTTGTTTGGACGAACAGCGGCGGCGGCGGCGGTTTCTCTCGTTCGATTTTTTCAAAGCTGGCGATGGGGGCAGCGTCGGCAGGAATTTGATGGAGCAGCAACAGGCAAAACAATTCGAGCAGCAATTGCAGGCGATGGCGCAGGAAGATCACCACGCGCAATTGGAAATTTCCGCCGCCGTCAAAGCTGCCGTCAAAGAATTGAAGCCGAAGCTGCGCATGGCAATTCTGCTGAAATACTTCGAAGGCTTGTCTTACGAAGAAATGGCCAGCGTGCTGGGTTGTTCGGCGGGTACGGTGGCGTCGCGGCTCAATCGCGGGCATAGAGAATTGGCGCGCAAACTGCAACATCTGCGCGGCGAAATCGGAATCGGAAAGCAATGATGTTCGGCAACCACGTTCACAAACGACTTTCGGCTTATCTGCACGGCGAACTTTCGGCGCAGGACGCGCGCCGCGTGGCTGACCATCTGCGCGATTGCCAGCGTTGCCGAACCGAATTTGCAGAAATCGAATTCGGCGCTCAACTGGCTGGGCAGCTTCAACGCGAACAAGCGCCGGATGATTTGTGGGCGGAACTGGAGCAGGCCATTTCTTTTCACCGCCGAAGCGAAGAGACGGCGCAAAGGGCATCTGGTTTTACGTGGAGGAATTTGAAAATTGGGTTGGTTGGTGCAGCGGCTGTGATCATCGCAGCTTTGACGTTCGTTTATTTGAATCGCCAACCAGAGCCGAGCGAATCGGATAACCGGCCTGCGTGGGAAGTGACGCGGCTGGATGGTCGGCCAGTAATTGGCAAACGGAAAATTGAGGAAAAAGGTCAATTGCCGCTCGGAGAATGGCTGACGACGGATGACGCTTCGCGCGCGCAAATCAGCGTCGGGCAGATCGGCGAAGTCAAAATCGAACCGAATTCCCGCATTCAATTGGTCGAAGCGCGGGAAGACAATCACCGGCTGGCGATGCAGCGCGGCAAGATGGAAGCGTTTATCTGGGCGCCTCCGCGCAAGTTTTTTGTCGAAACGCCGTCGGCGCTGGCGGTTGATCTGGGGTGCAGTTACACGCTGGAAGTCGCCGAAGACGGCACAGCGCTGTTGCACGTGACGATGGGCTGGGTGGCGTTTGAATGGCAAGGCCGCGAATCCTTCGTTCCCGCCGAAGCCAGATGCGTCACGCGGCCAACGCTTGGCCCCGGCACGCCGTATTTCGCAGACGCTTCAGCGGAGTTTCAAACCGCGTTGACGGCGTTTGATGTTGGCAATGCTGATTCGCTGGAAACAGTGTTGGCTTTGGCGCGAAAGCGCGATGCGCTGACTCTGTGGCATTTGCTGGCGCGCACCGACGGCGAAACACGCGGCAAAGTTTTTGACCGAATGGCGGAACTAATCAAACCGCCAAAGACCATTACCCGCACAGGCGTTCTCAGTGGTGATCGAGCGATGCTCGATGCCTGGTGGAAAGAACTTGGGCTGGGCGATACGGAATGGTGGCGAATGTGGAAAGGCGATTTACCTACACCATCGAAGTAACCAGTCAGTACCGCGACCGGCAGGGAGCGAGACTGGCCTATCAATCAAACTTGCCGAATTTGGAGGAAACGTTATGACTCGCAAAATGCTTCGTTCGCTTTCGATTGTCGCAACCTTGTTGCTGACGGCTGCTGTTCAACAAACTGCGCTGGCCGGGCCTCCGTTGATTTGTCATCCGATTGAAATCGGCAACGCCAAATCCTTGCCGTGGGCGGGCGCGAACTGGCGCGACGTGAAAAAAGATTACGATCTGAATCGTCTGGTTGAAGATACGCTGGCGCTGCTGCAACCAAACACGCCCGTTCTGGAGAGAATGGAAACCATTCGCCGGGCGACGGTGTACGCCGTTTGGGCCAAGCGTGACAATGAAGTCGGTTACACCGTCAAAAGCAACGCCGTCGCGGAACAGTTGCAAGCCAAATTGATGGAGCGTATTCGCGAAGCAGTTCGCTTGAATAAGGGCGCTTCGATGGCGTTGTTCGATGCCGGTTACCTGGACGCTTGTTACAAACAAGCCGGGTATAAATCCAACGTCAACACGCCAAGTCTGGCCGAAGGTTACGCAATGGTTCGCAAAGGCTCGGCGCACATGGGCGGCAGCCCGGAAATTGAATTCGCGTTGGCGATCATTTCTGAACATCCGCGCCAGACTTCACACCAGGAACATCTGCAAAAAGCCGTTGCCGGAGCCAAAGACGGTTCGCTGTTGGCCATCAATCTGGTCAAACATTTCGGCAAGCCGGGACAAAATCTCGCTTCGCTGCGCGCGCAAATCGCTTCAGTGAAATAACGTCACAATGGTAAGGCAATCTGCCGAGATTGCCTTATTTGCGCGAAAGCCGCTTGATGCCAACTTGGAGCAATCTCGGCAGGTTGCTCTACTTTTCCGGGAGACTTCGTCATGTTCAAACGCATCAATTCGAAACTATTCATTGCTTTTCTGACCGTTGCAGTGGCGCTGACTTCCGCCGCTTCGATCTTCGACGCGAAAGAACGCACCTCGTCGCCGGGCAATCTGGTCGTTCACGAATGGGGAACCTTCACTTCGGTTTCGACTGCTGACGGCAAACGGCAAACGTGGAGTCCGCTGACAGGCCCCAGCGATTTGCCGAGTTTTGTGTACCGGTCGAAACAGCAAACTGAATTTGTGCGCGGCAATTGCGTCAAATGCGGTTGGGCGTATGTACGAATGGAAACGCCAGTGCTGTATTTTTACACTGACCGCGAACAATCGGTTTCGGTCAAAGTCGGCTTTCCGCAAGGCAGCATCACCGAATGGTTTCCGCAAGCCACACAATCGGGCAGAGGCATCAATTGGGCAAACTTCACGGTGAAACCCGGCGCGCAGCCGAACTTCCCGGTCGAAAAAGCCGAAAGCCATTATTACCCGGCGCGGGAAACCGACGCTGCGCCGCTTCAACTTGGCGCGGAGCAGGAAAAGTTTCTGTTCTATCGCGGCATCGGCAATTTCGATTTGCCGATCACTGCCAAGCTCGCCGGCGATCAGGTAACGGTGAAAAACACCGGCAGCGAAGAACTGGCTCAGGTTATTCTGTTTGAAAATCGTGGTGGAAAAATCGGCTGGCACGTGATGAATTCGCTGAAAACCGAAACGACGCTTGCACGTCCTGCGTTGGGGCAAACAATAGATTCGCTCCACGGCGAATTGCAGAAAACGCTGACCGCGCAAGGTCTGTATGAAAAAGAAGCCGCCGCAATGATCAAAACCTGGAGCGATTCTTGGTTTGAAGACGGCTTGCGCATCTTTTACATCGTCCCGCGCAAAACGACCGACGCGATTTTGCCGATCACGATTACGCCTGCGCCGTCCGAACTGGCTCGCGTCTTGGTAGGTCGTCTGGAAATCATCACGCCTGAAATGGAGTTGGCGATTCAATCTGCCGCCCAGAAATACCTGGAAGGAACGACTGAATCTCGCGCCGAAGCGATGAAGGCGCTGCATCCTTACGGCAGATTCGCCGAACCAACTCTGCGCCGGTTGATGGAAAACGCGCACAAAGTCGGCCAGGCAAGAGCTTCTCAACCGTATTGGGATTTCATGAACGCCACGTTGGCCAATGCGACCAGCAAGCGTTGAGGCTTTTCGCAATGAAAAAATCGAAAGCGGCTGTGCCTGAAAGAAAGGTGCAGCCGCTTTTTGTTGTTGGGGCGTGTTGTTTGCCAAACCTCAGCGTGGTGTGAAGAATAGCGGCTTCTTTTGCAACGAGTGAAAACCCCAATGAACAAGTTTTACGTCACAACTCCGATTTATTACGTCAACTCGTACCCGCATCTCGGTCACGTGTACACGACGATCATTGCCGACACCGTAGCGCGGTATAAACGTCAGCGCGGTTACGAAGTTTTCTTTCTGACCGGCACGGACGAACACGGCATCAACATCGAACGCGCGGCGGAAACCGCCGGACTGCCTGTGAAACAACACGTTGACCGGATCGTGGATTCATTCAAAACCGCGTTTGAACCATTCCAATTCACCAATCGCCACTGGGTTCGCACTACGGACGACTATCATAAAGAAGGCGTTCGCAAGCTCTGGCAGCAGGCGCAAGCCAACGGCTGGATTTACAAAGGCAAATACGAAGGTTGGTATTGCGGCAATTGCAACGAGTTTTATCAGGAAGCCGAAGCGCAGAAAGGTGAAGGGGATGTGTTGTTATGCCCTACGCATGAACGTGCGCTGGAATTGCTTTCCGAAGAAAGTTACTTTTTCAAACTCTCCGCGTTTCAAGACAAGCTGATTGAACATTACGAAAAGAATCCGCACTTCATCCGCCCGGAAACGCGCCGCAACGAAGTGCTGAGCTTTGTGCGCGGCGGTTTGAATGACTTGTCGGTCAGCCGCGTGTCCGTCAAATGGGGCATCCCCGTGCCGGATGATCCCGAACACACGATGTATGTCTGGTTCGACGCGCTGTCGAATTACATCACCGCTATTGGTTACGGCAATGAACAGTTTGGTGGCGAAGAGCATTTCAAGAAGTTCTGGCCAGCTGATTTGCAACTGGTTGGCAAAGACATCCTGCGCTTTCACACAGTGTATTGGCCTGCGTTTTTGATGGCTGCCGGATTGCCGTTACCAGAGACAGTTTATTCGCACGGGATGTGGTTGTCGGGTGGACGAAAGATGTCCAAAACGCTTGGCAACGTGATTGACTTAGAGGTGTTGCACAAACACTTCACGCCCGAAGTCGTCCGCTATTTCGTGTTGCGCGAAATGGTTTTTGGTCAAGACGGCGATTTCACTTACGAAGCTTTGCTGGATCGCGTGAATGCTGACCTGGCCAGCGGACTGGGCAATTTGGCCGCGCGCACGCTGACGATGGTTCGCAACTTTTGCGACGGCGTCATTCCGCCAGCAGGCGAAGCCAGCGCAGAGCTAACTACGCAAGCCGCCGAAGTCCGCGAAGCCGTCATTACAGCCGTCGCCGCGTTCGACCGCGAATTCGACGAATACAATTTCAGCCGCGCGATTGAAGCCGTTTCGAATGCGCGTTTCCGCGTGGACAAATTCATTTCCGACGCCAAAC
>CAYYDG010000099.1:0-12340 GCA_964470555.1 uncultured Heliomicrobium sp. | reverse complement strand
CGCGCGGCCAATTTTCATTCAACCGCCTTCGGGGTCGGTGTATCCCGCGATCAAAGAACCGGCTGACGTCAGCGCCAGTCAATCAAACGTAGTGCCCTACACGTTTTATCTGCCCGCGATTGATCCGCTCAACACGCCGATCAATCCGAACGCCCCGACCGATGTTTTCTCAACTCGTCCCGGTTTGGAAGAATTGAAGATGACCATCCCGCAAGGCATCTCGCTGCGGATTCTGGACGCGAACAACAACCCCACCGGCACAGTGACCCACGTTTCCATCACGCCGGTTCCGATTGACCGCACGCCCGCGCCGCTTCCCGGGGGAGTTCGTGCTTCGTTGGTGTACACCAGCCAGCCCGGCAATTCCTGCGTCTGGAACACGGCGACCAACTCCTGCTTTATTGACGACACCGGCCCGAAGATTCCGGTGACCTATCCGAATCTGAGCGGAGCGAATCCCGGCGAACAGGTTCCGCTATGGTCTTTCAACCACAACACGGTCAGTTGGTATCAGTACGGCCTGGGTACGGTCAGCGCCGACGGCAAACGAATCACTCCGAACGCGGGCGTAGGCTTGCGCGATTTCTCCTGGCATTTTGCCTCGACTCCTTCCGGGAATGGTGGCAATCCCGGGGATCCGAGTTCCTGCCCCTCGAATCGCGGCGAAAATACAGTGGATTATTCAACCGGTTTTAAAATTGAAACGATGACTGATATTTCCATCGGCGGAGCGCGCGGGGGATTGGAACTGACGCGAACCTACACTTCGCATCAAGCCATTTTCTACACTGGCAATGGTTTCGCCGATAGCAACGTTTTCCGTTTTGGCGTGGGGACGCGGGACAATTACGACGTGCGACTGATTGGCGCGTTTGCAGTCAATGGTTCCGGGTATTTGGTGTTGCCGGAACAGACGCCTTTTTCTCTGGTCGGTACTCAGACCTTCAACGGCGGTCGCTTGTTCAGCTACGACGCAACTCTGTCGGCTTCCGGCGTGACGACTTTCACCAATTCAACGACCGGCAGCATGCTCGGCGATACGATCCGGCGCATTGATTCCGTGACGCTCGAATACCGCAGCACGCGCGGGTTTATCCTGCGCTTCGAGCCGAATTTCAATCCGGGCAATCTGGTGGTGGAAAATTACCATCGCCTGAAGAGCATCACTGACCGCAACGGCAACACCACGACACTCACCTATTCGGGAGCCAACCTGACGCAAGTCGCCGATCCGGTCGGGCGCACGTTGACCTTCAGCTACTCGTCGCCGAATTGCATAAAATGCGTCAGCCAGGTCGTCGCCGGAAAAGCGGGAGACCCGCTGCAACGCATCGTCAGTTACACCTATGACGGCGGCAGACATTTGACCAAAGCGACTGACCAACTTGGCAAGGATTACCAGTATGTCTATTCAGGCAACAATCTGTCTCAAGTGATAGATCGTCGAGGCAACACCATTAAGACTCTGACCTATGACACCAACGGGCGAGTCATCTCCCAGACTTTCGCCGACGGCGGAACGGTTCGCTATAACTACACGCTGTCGGGAGATGTCGTCACAGGCATCACGATCATTGACCAACTTGGCCGGACGATGACGAAACGTTTCAACGCGCAAGGTTATGTGATAGAGGAAGCCGACGCGCTCGGTCAGGTCTCGGTCATCACGCGCGCCATCGGCACGAATACCGTCAGCAAAAGCACCGGCCCCTGCGGTTGCACGGAAACCGAAAAGACTTACGACAACCGCGGCAATGTCCTGACAATGAAAGATCGGCTGAACCAGACGGAAAGCTGGCAATACCGACAATTCAGCCCGGCCAGCAGCTACGATCCGCTGCTCAATCAAGTGACCAGCTACACCGACAAGCGCAACAAAGTAACCAGCTACGGTTACGACGCGGTGTCGCCGAACACTCTGTCGCCCAAAGGCAACCTGACCAGCGTCACCAATGCGCTGAACCAGACGACGAATTATGTCTATGACAGTTTCGGAAGATTGACGACTATTACTGACGCGCTGAATCACGCGACAACGCTTGGCTATGACGCGAACGGTTACGTCAGTTCTCAAACCGACGCGCTCAATCACGCGACAACTTTTCAATATGACCTGGTCGGCAACCTGAAAAACGTCTTTGACCCGCTCGGACGCGAAACGCGGATGGTTTACGATAACCTGGACAGGCTGACCGAAGTCCGCAACCCCGCCAACCTGACCGGCAATCCAAGCTTTACTTACGTTTATGACGACAACGGCAACCGCGTCAGCGTGACGGATGCGAACCTGAAAACCTGGACGTTCACTTACGATACGAAGAACCGTCAGGCGACTGTTACTGAGCCAACCTTGCCCGCCAGCCGCACGACTCGCTGGCAATACGACGTGGCGGATCAACTGCTGCAAGTTATTGCGCCGTCGGGGCGGACGATGCGATACGCCTACGACGCGCGGGGTCAACAGCAGACGATCACCGACGGCTTGGGTAATAACGTCAATTTTGGCTATGACAATCGAGGCAACCTGACTACGCTCAAAGACCAGCGCAACAACACGACCGCTTTCAGTTACGACGAACTGTTCCGGCTGACCGGTCGCCGCGATCCGCTGGGGCGACAAGTGACAGTCGAATACGATCCGGTTGGCAACGTCACGGCTCAAACAGATCGAATGGGAAGGCGAACGACAATTGTTTACGACAACATCAACCGCCCGACAACGGTCAGCTTTGTAGACGCGACGGTGACTTATCAATACGATGTGGCAGGGCGATGGACTTCGGTCAGCGACGCCAGCGGCACGATCACTTGGCAATACGACAACGCCAATAGAGTGACCGCGGAAATTACTAATCTGGGAACAGTCAGCTACGGTTACAATAACGCAAACCAGCGCACCGCGATGACAGCGGCAGACCGTCCGCCGGTGAGTTACGGTTATGATTCCGCAGGGCGCTTGCAGACCATCAGCCAGACGACCGGAGGCGTGACGGAGCTTTTCACTTACGGCTACGACACACTCTCGCGCCGGACTCAACTGCAACGCCAGGCCAACGGCGCAGGCATCGTCACCACCGATTACGAATACGACGAAATTAGCCGGTTGAAGCGACTGAAGCACACGCGAGTGTCAACCGGCACACTGCACGAAGATTTTCAGTACGAATATAATCTCGACGATGAGATCACGAAGATCACTTCGCTGGCCTCTGCACCGCTGACGCCTCAGAGCAAAACAGCGACAACAGCAGACGCCGCCAACCGCATCGGGCAATTCGGTGCGGCCAGCTACAGCTTCAATCAGGAAGGACAGACGACGGCGAAGACCGATGTTTCAGGAACGACCGGCTATCAGTGGGATGTGCGTAGGAGATTGACGCGAGCGACTTTGCCGAGCGGGCAGACTGTGGATTATGGTTATGACGCACTTGGGCGACGAATCAGCCGCGCGGCAAATGGCATCACTACCAGTTTCGTTTACGATGGGGCGAATGTAGCGGTTGATCGTGAAAGCGGCGTTAGCAAGGTCGAATACTTGAATGGCGCAGGCACTGACGAAAAATTGCGCCAGACTGACATTGGTATCGCAAGCTACTACTTTTTACAAGATCACTTGGGCAGCACCTCATCATTGGCCAGCAGCAGCGGAAGCTTGATTCCCGGTCAGCAGTTTCAATATGAAGCGTTTGGTACAAGCACTGGCAGTTCTTTTACACGGTACACATACACGGGAAGAGAGCTAGATGAGTTGACTGGGCTGATGTACTATCGCGCGAGATGGTATGACACGGCACAAAACAGATTTTCTTCCGAAGACCCAATTGGGTTTGCAGGTGGGTTAAATCTATACGCCTATGTTGCTAATAATCCGATTGGAAACAATGATCCTTGGGGATTGGATCGCAATGACTGCATCCGCCGAGCAATTATCAATGGGGTAACAGGTGGCGCTATAGTTGGTGGGGTAGTTGGTGGAGTTGCCGGGGTTGCAGGTATTGTTGGCGGGCCAACTGTAATACTTACAACTACATATGGAGCAATTGGAGGAGGGGCTGCGGGCGGTGTAATTGGAGGATGGACAGGTGCATTGTTAGGGACGCTCTTTTGTCCGTTAGATGCGCCTACGACCTGCGAGCCGATTACGAGACAGCCGGAGAGGCCTGAGAGGCCTGAGAAACGTAAATATAGATGTACTTTATTATATGATACTGGCGTTGCTTGTGTTTACCAATGCAAAGTTGAGGGCTATCTTCCTTGGACTCCACCACCCATCCCTAAACCTCCTGGTAGTGCGTGTCCAAATGTGCTCGAAGGGGAGATGTAATTACTCACGATAAGTGGTCGAGCAAGTGTTTCTCAGGGGTTAGAATTGGGAAGCGCCCGTCGCGAAAAAACCAAATAGTTACAATAAAACGGCTCAGGATTAAGCAGCCTTGAGCCATTAGTAAGGGGTGAGAGAAATGAAGATCACTGAGCGTAAATGCAAATGTCATGCTATTTCAATGTTGGCAGATGATCCAAATGTGCCAATCCAATATAACCATAAATTGAACGAGTATTATCTAGCGTTTGGAGATAACGGACAGGCCCCCCTCTATTACTGCTTTTCCTGTGGTGGTCGCCTAACGAAATCGAAACGAGGTCAGCTTTTTACAAAGCCTTCAGTTCGGGAAAAGACGAAAATAACAGAGAAAATAAAAGAAGCGCGGAATATTGACGATATTGTGGCAATTCTTGGAGAGCCAGATGAAAGGCATGGGGAGGTATTGCATAGCATGGAGCAAAAGAAAAAATATGGGATGAAGAATGTTAGACAAACTCTTAGGTATACGTCGCTTGCTAAAACACTTAACTTGTTGTTGCAAGGATATGAAGACAATAGCTTTGCAGTGATGTTTGAAGGGAAGTTCAAACCGGATGCAGCAAGTAGAATTGAAAAGGAATGTAAGCCAAAGGAATCATAATCGCCTAGAGGCACAAAAGGGGAATTAATGAAGAATCTTTGCTTAAGAAGCTTGTTTCGGGTGCTACTTGTGAGTGCATCAGTATTGTCGCAAGAACCTGCTAGTGCGCAAGCCATTGGGATTGGCCAGTCCCCCGCAACCATTCAGCCGTCACAACTGTCCACTGCTTTAACGGCTTACAATAAATGGCGCACTGATACGTTGCTAAACTTTCCACAAGGCTTACTAACAACACACTACGCCGTAGCCATCGTCGCGCAGCGGCTGGACGATTCGACGGCGCAGGTCGAAGTGCTGATTGCTGCCGAGATGAAGCAGTACAGTGTCTCGATCAAGCCGGTGACGCTGAATCGGCTGCCTTCGGGTGAGACGGAATCCAGGGCGACGGGCAATGCGGTGACGATCAATCAGAAGGCGGGCGACAAGCTCGGAACCGGTTCGGACAAGATTCGCATCGGGCAGACGACGACTACGGTGGCGGTCGGCAAGGCGGTGCAGGCGCTGGAAATCACCTGGACTCCGAAGAACGAAAACAAAGAAGGTTTCGCCAACACCTGCATCGTGCGCCTGGGCAAAGAGCCGGAAGTCCTGGTCAACGGCTATGTCATCGGCTCGCCGGTCCGGTAGCGGTTCATCGGGAATTGATTTCGGGATTTGCTGCCGCGTGAGTTTGGGACAGGCGGCAGCGTCGAGGTTGCAGTGAAGGCTTGACGGCTGACGCTGCAATCGAAAGCGCGAGAGGGCGCAGGTGAGGCCAGGGGTGGCCTTGTACCTGACCTCTCGCGTTTTTCGGCATTGCTCAACGGCAGGCGCTTGTTCAGCTACGACGCGACGCTGTCGGCTTCCGGCGTGACGACCTTCACCAATTCAACGACCGGCAGCATGCTTGGTGACACGATCCGCCGCATTGATTCGCAAACGCTCGAATATCGCAGCACGCGCGGCTTCATTCTTCGCTTCGAGCCGAATTTCAATCCGGGCAATCTGGTAGTGGAAAATTACTATCGGCTGAAAAGCATCACCGACCGCAACGGCAACACGACCATGCTGACCTATTCCGGCGCCAACCTGACGCAAGTGATTGATCCGGTCGGGCGCACACTGACTTTCAGCTACGGCTCGCCGAACTGCGCCAAATGCGTCAGCCAGGTGGTCGCTGGAAAAGCGGGCGACCCGTTGCAGCGCATTGTCAGTTACACATACGACGGCGGCAGGCGTTTGATCAAAGCGACTGACCAGCTTGGCAAGGATTACGAATACACTTATTCGGGAAACAACCTGTCTCAAGTGAAGGATCGTCGAGGCAACACCGTCAAAACGCTCAGCTATGACTCCAACGGGCGAGTCATCACGCAGACTTTCGCCGACGGCGGAACGATTCGCTATAACTACACGCTGTCAGGCGATGTCGTCACCGGCATCACGATCATTGATCAACTTGGCCGGACGACGAGCAAACGCTTCAACGCGCAAGGCTACGTCATCGAGGAATCCGACGCGCTCGGTCAGGTGTCGGTCATCACGCGCGCCATCGGCACGAATACCGTCAGCAAAAGCACCGGCCCCTGCGGTTGCACGGAAACCGAAAAAACTTATGACAATCGCGGCAACGTCTTGACCGCCAAGGACGCGCTTCAACAAATTGAAAGC
This sequence comes from uncultured Heliomicrobium sp., assembly GCA_964470555.1. Classification (GTDB taxonomy): domain Bacteria; phylum Acidobacteriota; class Blastocatellia; order RBC074; family RBC074; genus RBC074. Next base: position 5,726 of record CAYYDG010000099.1, on the reverse strand, counting down.
TGGCAGTATCGTACCTTCAGCCCGGCCAGCAGCTACGATCCGCTGTTGAATCAGGTAACAAGCTACACCGACAAACGCAACAAAGTAACCAGCTATGGGTATGACGCGGTAACGCCGAATAGCTTGACGCCCAAAGGCAACCTGACTGCTGTTACCAATGCGCTAAACCAGACGACGACGTATGTCTATGACGGTTTTGGACGGCTGACGACCATCACCGATGCACTGAATCACGCGACGACTATGGCTTATGACGCGAACAGTTACGTCAGTTCGCAAACCGATGCGCTCAATCACGCGACGACGTTTCAGTACGATCTGGTCGGCAATCTGAAGAACATCTTTGACCCGCTCGGACGCGAAACGCGGATGGTGTACGACAATCTTGATCGCCTGACCGAAGTCCGCAACCCTGAAAACCTGACCGGCAATCCAAGTTTTACTTACGTTTATGACGACAACGGCAACCGTGTCAGCGTGACGGATGCGAATCTGAAAACCTGGACCTTCACTTACGACACGAAGAATCGGCAGGGGACTGTTACTGAACCAACCTTGCCCGCCAGTCGCACGACTCGCTGGCAATACGACGTGGCGGATCAACTGTTGCAAGTCATTGCGCCATCGGGGCGAACGATGCGATATGCCTACGACGCGCGCGGGCAACAGCAGACAATCACGGATGGCTTGGGCAGCAACGTCATCTTCGGTTACGACAACCGGGGCAACCTGACTACGCTGAAAGACCAGCGCAACAACACGACGGCATTCAGCTATGACGAATTGTTCCGGCTGACAGGTCGTCGCGATCCTCTGGGAAGACAGGTGACGGTTGGATATGATTCGGTTGGCAACGTTATATCTCAAACTGATCGGATGGGACGACAGACGACAATCGCTTACGACAACATCAATCGCCCGACGACGGTTAGTTACGTTGATGCGACTGTCAGTTACGCTTACGACGCGGCAGGACGATGGACGAGTGTCAGCGACGCCAGCGGCACAATCACCTGGCAATATGACAACGCCAACCGAGTCACTGCCGAAATCACCAATCTGGGAACGGTCAGTTACGGTTACAACAATGCCAACCAGCGCACGACAATGACGGCGGCAGATCGCCCGCCCGTGAATTATGGCTATGATAGCGCCGGACGCTTGCAGACCATCAGCCAGACGACCGGAGGCGTGACAGAGCTTTTCACGTATGGCTACGACACACTGTCGCGGCGAACCCAACTGCAACGGCAAGCCAACGGCGCAGGCATCGTCACCACCGATTACGAATACGACGAAATCAGCCGGCTGAAGCGGCTGAAGCACACACGGGTATCAACCGGCACGCTGCACGAAGACTTCCAGTACGAATACAACCTCGACGACGAGATCACGAAGATCACTTCGCTGGCCTCCGCGCCGCTGACGCCGCAGAGCAAGACAGCGACAACGGCAGACGCCGCCAATCGCATCCCGCAATTCGGCGCGGCGAGCTACAGCTTCAACCAGGAAGGACAAACGACTGCGAAGACTGATGTTTCCGGAACGACCGGCTATCAATGGGATTCTCGCGGCAGATTGACGCGGGCGACGTTGCCGAGCGGGCAGGCAGTGGATTATGGTTATGATGCGACTGGGCGACGCATTAATCGCGTGGCCAATGGCGTTACGACGACATTCCAATACGATAGCGAGGACGTGGTAATTGATCGTGAGAGTGGCGGAAGCGCATATGATTATCTGAACGGATTAGGAATTGATGACAAGCTGCGACAGAATGGCGGAGTTTGGGGAACACTCTACTTTTTGCAGGATCATTTAGGAGGAACTGCTGGGCTTGCCGGAAGTGGTGGCAGCTTGGTTGAAGCGTTGCAGCAATTCGAAGCTTTCGGCGCTGGGGGTAGTAGTGTGCGGACAAGGTATGGGTATACAGGAAGGGAGAGAGACGATCTAACAGGCATGCTGTATTATCGGGCTAGGTGGTATGAGTCCCTACAAGGAAGGTTTTTGAGTGAAGACCCTATAGGATACGAATCAGGTGCAATGAATTTTTATGAATACGCGGCTAATAACCCACTATCTTATTCAGACCCACTTGGGCTATATGTCTTCTTTGATAAAACTGGGTGTAGAGGGCTTGGCTGCATCCACGGCTCGCTAGCTAATGCTTGCCCTCCAGGAAATTGCAAAGAAATAGAGGAAGATATTGATAAACTTGAGAGATCGCTGAGTAATAGAAAAACTGATAAAAAGAGATGGATCGCTCAATACAGAGCAATGGGTATTAAAAATCCAAACACTAAGAGTGAAGTGATAAATCACAACACCCGGATAGCCATGGAGGAGGCAGCGTTATTAAGGTGTAGGGCGGAGTACGTAAGAAGTAAATGTGGAGAATGCCCTACTGTCCCAGTGCCGATTCCAGTACCAGTGACGATTCCGGCACCAGAGCCAAAATGGCGACCCAATCGGATTCCCAGGGTACTAAGGCCGATGCCAATTCTTCCAGTACTTCCTATCTTTTTCAACCTTCCGTGCCCTATAAGACCAGGGTGCTCACAACCGACAGAAGAGAAGGGGTGATAAAAATCGTGAACAGGCGACTCGCGAAAAAAAATTTGCGTAAGATAGAATTGGGGGTAGCAGATGTCTTATCCAAATACTTTTCACATAAGCCAGACTTGGTTATCTCAAATGAATTGCTAATCCTAAATTTTACAATTTTATTGGTAAATAAGCTGAATCTGAGTCATTTATGGCCTAGTCAAGAACGGTGGTCAGATGGTATAGGATGGTCTTCTCTGTCTGCTCCTGTTTTCGGAAGTATCAACCTGTGTGGAGAGTTTTGGTGGGGTAATAAAGCTGATTATAGTGCTGGTTTAGTGCCTGAGCCTCTGCTAATTAGGATACGTTTGCTATCAAGGCAAAAGAAAAAAACAATTATGTATGACATAAGGCTCGGATGTGGAAAAGACGAATATACTTTAAGATCAGATAAGGAGAAAGAAAAGAATGCTTACGGAGAAACGACTATAATACAGGCCGTAAATGCTAGAGATGAAGAAGTCTTACAGAATTGTCTTTCCTGCAAGGCTGATATCGATGACAAAAGTTCTTATGGTATTACCGCTTTAATGCTGGCGGCGATGTATGGATCTGAAAAAATGGTTCAGATGTTGATCTCTAAAGGTGCAAGTATAGACACTCAAACTGAACATGGGCTAACCGCACTAATGTTTGCAGCAAAATTTGGACACCTAGATACTGTGCGAGCATTGCTGGCAGCAGGTTGCAACTATAAAATCGAAAACCAATATGGTGAAACGGCCTCTAAACTGGCTAATGATAGAAGTTACATAGAATTCAGACCCTATAAGGAAATAGTGGAAGTTCTAAATCAAGAAGGAGGTTAAAGTGAGAAAAGTATGCTTGCTAAATCTGTTTTTAGTTAGTTGGATTTTTAGTTTTATTGCTGTAAGGGGAGCAGGCAACGATCAGGACGTGAGATCAAAACAATCACAAACGTTGACTGCTTTGGTGGCTTATACCCAATGGCGCGAAGACTCTTTACGCAACTTCTCACAAGGATTGCTGACACCGCATTACGCTGTAGCCATTGTCGCGCAGCGGCTGGATTATTCGACGGCGCAGGTCGAAGTCCTGATTGCGGCAGACATGAAGTATTACACAATCACGATCAAGCCGGTGACGCTGAATCGGCTGCCTTCGGGCGAGACGGAAACCAAACCCGCGGGCAATGTGGTGACGATTGATCAGAAGGCGGGCGACAAGCTCGGCACGGATTCGGACAAGATTCGCATCGGGCAGACGACGACGACGGTTCCGGTCAGCCGGGCGGTGCAGGCTCTGGAAATCACCTGGACGCCGAAGAACGACAACCGAGAAGGATTCGCCAACACTTGCATCGTGCGTCTGGGCAGGGAGCCTGAAGTTCTGGTCAACGGCTACGTCATCGGCGAGCCGGTCAGGTAATTGAGCATCGTTTTTTGCGTCGGCAATCGGCAGGCGCAAACCGAGGTTGCAGCGACTGCTTTGGCGCTGAACGCTGCAAACAAAAGCGTGGGAAGCGACAGGTGCGACCAGGGGTGGTCTTTGCCTGTTCTCCCGCGCTTTTCGATTTTCAAACCACATTTATTTCCTGATATGCACTGACTGTCGCGGCAACACCGTCAAAACGATCAACTACGACGACGCCGGGCGACCAACCGGTGTCACCGACACCCAGGGCGGCAACATCAATTGGACTTACGACAACGCCGACCGGGTGCTGTCTGAAACCACGCCCGCCGGAACAGTCAGCTACGCTTACAACATCGCCAGCCAGATCACTTCGATGACGGCGGCAGATCGCGCAGCGGTCAATTACGAGTACGACACTGCCGGACGCTTAAGCACGATTACGCAGAGCGGCCAGGCCTTCATATTCAATTATGACATCCTTTCTCGCCGCTCCAGTCTGCAACGTCCGAATGGTGTGACGACCAGCTACAACTACGATCAGTTAGACCGCCTGTCGCGGCTGACGCACGCCAACGGAGCCGGGACGCTGGAAGATTTCCAGTACGAATACAATTCGGATGATGAGATTACGAAGATCACTTCGCTGGCATCAGCGACTTTGGCGACGCAGAGCAAGACCGTCAGCGCGGCAGACGCAGCCAACCGCATCGCCCAAATCGGCCCGGCCAGCTTCAGCTTCGATCAGGAAGGGCAGATCACATCCAAGACGGATGCAAACGGCATTACCAGCTATCAATGGGATGCGCGCGGCAGATTGAAACAGGCAACCTTGCCCAACGGACAGACAGCCAGTTATGGTTACGATGTGCTGGGACGGTGGTCAAGCCGCACGGCCAACGGCATCACGACCAGCTTTTTATATGATGGCGCAGACGTGGCGGTTGACCGCGAAAATGGCGTCAGCAAAGTCGAGTACCTGAACGGCGCAGGCGTGGACGAAAAGCTGCGGCAGACCGACATCGGTATTGCCAGCTACTACTTCTTACAGGATCATTTGGGCAGCACATCAGCGCTGACCAACAGCAGCGGCGCTCTGATTGGCCAGCCATTTCAATACGAGGCCTTCGGAGCAAGCGCAGGCAGTTCTTTGACACGATACGGATACACCGGGCGTGAAACCGATTCGCTGACCGGACTGATGCATTACCGCTCGCGGTGGTACGACCCACAGCAAGGCCGCTTCATGAGCGAAGACCCGATTGGGTTTGATGGCGGGCTGAACCTGTATAGTTACGTCGGCAACAGCCCGATGATGTACACCGATCCGAGTGGGCAGGCATTTTTCATCCCATTACTGCTCGGTGCTGCTGCATCCTTAGTTGTTGGTTTTACCCTTTCGACAGTCTTTGGGCAGTGCTATGGCTGGAAAGACATTCTGACAGATTGGGCGATTGATGCTTTGACCCTGGGAGCTTTCAAAGGGGCCAAATGGCTTGCTAAGGCGATGGGCAGAGCACCGAAAGCCAGACACTTGATGAAGTCAATGAGGCCGCAGTTGATGAAAGGGATTGAGCGAGGTGGTGGAAAGTTTGGACAACGAGCTTTATCTGGAGCAGATGATATTGTTAGCAGCGGTAGTAGAACAGGAGAAGAGGTTCTTTTTGGACAAAAACGGGTTAGTCCGAACTTCTCTAGATCGGTTTTCACTTGTGTGTATGGAAGGTTGTCGAACAAGATAAGCAAAT
>CAYYDG010000098.1:0-12938 GCA_964470555.1 uncultured Heliomicrobium sp. | reverse complement strand
CCATTTACCGCTGTCTTTTCTGACCAACACAAATCCAGTTAGTCTAAACTCGAATTTGAATGGAGGTAAGTAAAATGGCAATTACAGTGTTGGAGGAAGAGACAGTCACGACAAAGGAAATGGATGTTGAAGTAGAAGATAAGCTTACGACTGGTCAAGCTGACGAGGAAATCGCCTTCAAATATGCGATTACCAGTTATGGCGCTGATTACGACGTTGCTGGGCTCGTTCAGCGTCTAAAAAGGGAGGATATCATTGTTCCAGAGTTCCAACGTAATTATGTTTGGAATCAAGCTGATGCGTCGCGCTTCATTGAGTCATTACTTTTAGGGCTTCCAGTGCCAGGTATTTTTCTGTCTAAAAATGACAAGCAACAGCTACTTGTCATTGATGGCCAACAACGGCTTAAAAGCCTTGAGTATTTTTACGAAGGTTTATTTGGAGAGAAAGAAGAGGATGGCAAGACGGGTAGCTCTCAAAATGGCAGCCGACGTCAAGCAAGACGCGAATTTGCGCTCAGCTTAGATGAAAAGTCGCCATTCAATGGCCAAACTTACAGATCCTTAAGCACTGAAACTAGGAGACACCTCGACAATTCAATTATTCATGCAACTGTAGTGAAGCAGGAAGAGCCGTCTGATGATCAGAGCAGCATTTATTTGATTTTTGAGCGGTTGAATAGAGGTGGCAGGGTGCTGCAACCGCAAGAAATTCGTGCTTGTATTTATCAGGGAAAATTTAATGCGCTCTTGCAGGAGCTAAATCAAGACGAATGTTGGCGAGAGATTTTCGGCAAGAAGCATTCAAGGATGAAAGACCAAGAGCTGATCCTTCGATTTCTTGCCCTTCGCTACCAAGACGAAAAATCAAAGATTGATGGAAAATCGAAATATGAGCGACCGATGAAAGAGTTCTTGAATAAATACATGTCAATGAATCGTGAGCTTGCTTTGGAGTCCAAGGATCAAATCAAGAACGCGTTCACTCAAACCATAAGTTTTGCGAAAAGAGTCTTTGGTGAGCGTGCATTCAAACCAGAAAAGGTGTTGAATGCTGCCGTCTTTGATGCCGTCATGGTTGGACTTGCTGAGCGGTTGAAGCAGGGCGTAATTGAAGATGAGTCAGCCGCATTGGATGCATATCAATCGCTGATTTCGAATGAAGAATTTGCTGAAAAATGTCGTCGCGCAACGGCAAATGAGGATAGTGTCAGAGATCGTATACGACTGGCCACTGACGCTTTCATCAAACTCAAATAGCTTTCCAGTTCTGTCATGCCAAATCTTGAAATTACCCGCTATAAACAGAGACTAGATTCACTTTTCAGCCGAGTCTCCGCTTTTTCTCAAGACCTAGAACTTCAAGCTCATTGGGCAAGGTATTTATGCGTTCTGTCATCAGGGTTTCTTGAAGAGTCTGTGAGAATACTTTTGAGTGAGTATGTTCAGAACAAAGCGAATGCAACAGTGTCCCGCTACGTCAACGCACAACTCGATGGATTTCAAAATCCAAAAGCTGGCAAGATACTGGAGCTTCTCAGAGGGTTTGATCCTCTTTGGGCAGAGTCCGTTGAACAATTTATGAGTGATGAAAGAAAAGATGCAGTGGACAGCATTGTAAACAACAGACATCAGATCGCCCATGGCCGAAGCGTCGGTATCTCTTACATTACAATCAAACAGTACTACGAAAAGTCTGTTGAAGTAGTGGACTTTATAGAGCAAACGCTGCAATAGGCGGCAAGCGAATACACACTCTTGTCAAATCGAACCTTTTGAATACGACGGAACGCGATACAGCGGTTGGCAGCAACAAACCAACGCGAAAACCGTAGCGGGCGAACTGATCCTTGCCGCCGAAGATTTCTTTGGCCGGCAAGTAGACGGGTGTGATTAAAATTGCGATTCAGATTTTGTCCCGAAGGGACAGAGGATATTAGCCGGTGGTGCAACCACCGGAATGCGCCAGTAACGGATTTGCGTCCTGAAGGGACGCCGGATTAGCTGTCATTCGTCCGGCGCTACTGCCAGAGCGCGGTTTCTTCATTTGCATGCTTCCGGTGATTTCATCACCGGCTAATCTCAGTTGTCACTCTGGGAAAGGAAGAAGTTGCGGATGTAAATTCTTACGGCACATTTGAGTCGCACTTGTAATCACACCCCCCAACCGTCGCAAGACTCAAGCTTGAAATCCTGGCAGCACGACAACCTGCTGTTCATCTGCGCCACCAAGGACTATCGCCAATTCACCTTCGCCCATTTTCGCGGGCAAAACGCGCAGCGTGCCACGTTAGCGATGTTCGGTTGGCAGCGTGGAGACACGCACGTGCGCACGCTGTGCCAGTTCAATCTGCCCGCGTTGCGTTACCCGACGAATCCAACCGACAGCGAAAACTGGTTGAAACAATGGCGGGCAGCCTTCGACGTGGAAGCCGTCACGGATAAGTTCTTCGCCGAATACCGCGAAGTTTTCACCGAAGTCGAAGACGCGCTAGACAAGAAAATTCCAGAGGTCGAAGCCCGCCGCATGTTCACACAGCGGCTGTTCAACCGATTGATGTTCCTCTACTTCATTCAAAAGAAAGGCTGGCTGAAGTTCGAAGGCCGCGCCGATTACCTGCGCGCCCTGCTCGACCGGGCCGGAGCGGCGGGCGAAAACTTTTACCGTGACCGACTCTACTGGGTCTTCTTTTACGGCATGAGCAATGTCGGCGAAGATTTCAAAGTCCACACCAGCCAGCAATTGCAGGAACGACGCGGCGAAGTGCCGTATCTGAACGGCGGCCTGTTCGACATTGAAGACGATTGGGACAGTGAAGCCGGAAGAGTTCACCAAGCGCGCCAAGCGAGCGCCGCTCGAACTTTTCCACGACGTGCGGGATGAAACGGCCAGCTTGACCGAAGAAATCACACTCATCGAGCGAGAAATTGACGAACGGGTGGCGGCGCTCTATGGCGTCCCGCTCGACCCGAACCATGGGCCGCAGATCAACGGCATCGGGAGCGAACCGCGCCCTTTCGCGTGACGGCTTCGGCGGACGCCGACGACGAAGCCGAGGAAGAGATACGGCGACAAGGAGACGGAGAGACGCGGGGACAGGGAGAAACAGAAGGGACGGTTGAGGTGAAAGAGGATTTGGCGGAAAGCGGCGGACGGGACGTCCGCGCTCCGGTTGAAACGCGCGCTCCCGGCATAGAGGAATTCGACCGCAACGAACTCATCGCCGCCATTCGCGACGTGTTTGAAGCGAGCGCCGAACTCGAGCGGGAAGCAGCGACGCGCGAAGTGGCGCGCAAGCTTGGTTTTGCTCGGACGGGGCCGCGCATTGCCGAGGCGATTGATTCCGCCTTGATTGCCGCCGTCAAACGTGGCGTCATCAAAAATGAACGCGGTTGGTTGTCGTTGGATTGCCGCCGGATTGAGGATTATCCGCGCGAACTGCTGGTGGAAATGTTATTGGCGTCAATGGGGCGCGGTTGGACGGAACGCGACGAAGCGATTGTTGCGGCGGCGCGCCATCTGGGATTTCGGCGAACAGGTTCAGCCATCAAAGAGAGGTTCAAATCCATCATCAATGGAGCAATCCGGCGCGGGGCGCTGGAATACGACGGCAGCCAGATTCGCAAGACGACAGCGAGTTGATAGCCGGGGCGTCGAACTCAGTGTATTCTTTTGGCGGAGGTGAAACATGCAAGCAAAAGAATTGATCGAAGTTGATCCCGAAAAACTTGGCGGCACTCCGGTATTTCGCGGCACTCGTGTCCCTATCCAAACCCTGTTTGATTATTTGGAAGATGAAGGCTTGGAAGTTTTTCTTGATGACTTCCCGACGGTCGAGCGTCAACAAGCGCTGATGTTATTGGGGTTGATGAAGGAACAGGTGTTTAGAGAATATGAAGTTGCTGCTTGATGAATGTACGCCTCAAAGATTGCGCCGAGATTTGACTGGACACAACGTGGTCACGGTTGAGCAAGCGGGAGTGAAAGGTTTGAAGAATGGGGCATTGCTGAAAGCAGCGTCAGGTAATTACGACGCGCTGATTACTGTAGACAAAAGCATTCCCAATCAACAAAACGTGGCTTCGCTGGAAATTGCTGTACTAATCTTGCGGGCAAAAACCAATAAGTACCGTGACCTGAAACCGCTTGTGCCACAAATACTTGCCGCACTAAATCAAATCCAACCAGGCGAAATTGTTATCCTTTCCAACTGAATGCGAACACTTAAATTGACTCTTGAATATGACGGAACGCGTTACAGCGGTTGGCAGCAACAAATCAACGCGAAGACCATTGCGGGGGAATTGATCGTCGCCGCCGAAGATTTTTTTGGCCGACAAGTAGACATCGGCGGGGCGGGCAGAACCGACGCCGGAGTGCATGCGATGGCGCAGGTCGCGCACCTCAAATTTCCTCGCTGGGGAGCGAGTCCGGCTGCCGTCCGCGACAAAATTTCCAAACTCAAACCGCAGGAAATCATTTACGGTTTGAATGACCGGCTGCCTGCGGACATCAACGTGCTGGCTGTCGAAGATGTCCGCCCCGAATTTCACGCGCGCCACGATGCCGCGTCGCGCAGTTACATTTACCAAATTTCCACGCGGCGAACGGCGTTTCAGAAAAAGTTCGTCTGGTGGGTTAAAGACCGTTTGAACGTGCAGGCGATGGCCGATGCGGCGGAATTGATCGTCGGGCGTCACGACTTTTCCGCTTTCAGCGAACGTGACATTCGCCGCGTGGACGAACCAACCATCGTCGTCGTCAACGAAGCCGAATTCATTGTCGAAGATCATCTGATCATCTTTCGCATTTCGGCGTCGCATTTCTTGTGGAAGATGGTGCGGCGGCTGGTGGGAAGTTTGGTCGAAATTGGGCGCGGTGACGTCAGCATCGAAGATTTCGCCAACTTGATTCAAAGCCCTCAGTCGAAAACTCCAGCAAAACCCAAAGCCAAGCTGCTGGCCAAATCCACGCTCGATCCGGCACGAGTGACGGCTCCACCTTCGGGATTGTTTTTGGAAACGGTTACTTATCCAGAAGGATTGATTTTGGATCCCTCGTCCAAAGAAACTAGAAAAGTTCACGTCAAACTTTCGCTGAAAGACGCTGTGGCACAAATCAAACAGAGTAAAAAGCGCGGATAACTTTTTATGAAGACAGCGGCGCTGTTCAAACGAGTTGATTCTTTACGCGCTCAAGCTGACGCGCAACGCCCATTGACTGGAGGCGCTTTAGAACGGCTGCGCGAGTATTACCGAGTCGGTTTGACCTGGTCGAGCAATGCCCTGGAAGGCAACAGTCTGACGTTGATTGAAACCAAAGTGATTGTTGAAGACGGTTTGACCGTCGCGGGCAAACCGATGCGCGATGTGCTGGAAGCGACCGGGCACGCGGTGGCCTTCGACAAAATGATTCAATTGGCTCAAGGGAAAGAAATTACCGAAGACATCATCCGCGAATTGCACCGGCTGTTTTACTTTGCCATTGATGCAGAGCACGCAGGACAGTATCGGCAAGAGCAAGTCTTCATTTCCGGCAGCGAACACAAACTGCCTTCGCCGTCGCAAGTGCCAAAGAAAATGGCCGCGCTCTTTCGGCAAGCGCCCAAGCAGCGAAAGAAACTGCATGCTGTTTCGTTCGCCTCGTGGCTGCATTTGCAGTTGGTTTCGATTCATCCGTTCATAGATGGCAATGGACGCACGGCGCGTCTGGCGATGAGTCTGGCTTTGGTTCAGGACGGTTATCCAGTAACGATCATCCCGCCGATTCGCCGCGCGGAATACATTCGCGTGCTGGAACGCGAGCACCTGAAACGAGTCAAACGCCCGGAAGATTCTTTTGAACACTTCATCGCCGAATGCGCCGAGCAAGCTCTGACTGAATATCTGCGACTGTTTGAAGAATGATGGATTGCTTTAGGGTGAGACTTTCTTGCGCCAGCTTGCGGGTTTGCCGTCAATCGTCCATTCGTAGCCAGCGTGGATGAGAAATTCTACAGTCGCAGGTTGATGACCGATATTCGTTTCCGATTCATCCATTGCGGGATATTCCACGATCAACACCCACCCATTTTCGGCATCTTGTATGAAAGCGTTTACTCTCTTTCTGGTCTGCAAAAATAAAGCGATGGCAGCAATCAGCAGCAGGCTTAATGTCAAAAGTTTACTTACATTCCAACTCAGAAACGTAATGGTGACTTTCCATGACACGCTCGCTACGAACCAGAGACAGATCGGCGAATAGATCAAACTTCGACGCCGCGTTTGGCGAGCGTAGCTTTGCAACTCCTTCTGTTCTTCTGCTGTAAGGTGGCGACGTTCGACAATGCTTTCTTCGGTTTCAAATTGAAATTCCGCTGGCGCTCTGAATCGCGCTGCTCCTGAAGGCGCAGCAGGGGCTTTCGTTAGATGAACTGGAAAAAAACTGCTCAAACAATTCTGATTGAGGCCGTAGATGTATTCGTCCTGTGGATAAACTTCAATTTCAAGGGCATCAGTTACACCCGGCTCGATTAGCTTTTTGTTGAGTAGTTTCATCAAAAGTTTGTCGAGTGTTTCTTCGTTCCAGAATTTGTAATCGAACGCTCCCACAAACCGGCGAACAGAACCTACGCGAAGAGTTCGAGATAAAACAGCGGCGTAATGAAAACAGTCTTTGGCTTTCAAAATGGAAATCGGAATTCCGACCAGCATCCCACCTCCGGCCAGCAGAATGATGGCAACGTCGCTGAATGATTTTGAATTTATGACGGCAAGTTCTGCCATTCGGATCAAAAAGCCAATTGCCAATCCCAACAACGGCCAAAGCGGAGTTACCGCAAGCCAAACCGTGGCTGCCACCAGCAATCGCTGCCGTTTCCACCGCAAGTGCGCGAGTTCTTCCGACGTCAAACTTAGGTCGCCGACAAATGGCAACCCAGCGCACCAAAGCTCGTCTTTCTGATGGTCGGTTGATGAATTATGCTTTTGGTTCATACAGCAATTTTGTGAAACGCTAACGGCAACTCCAACAGGTTTCCCAATCTTATGGGTTCATTTGCTCAGAATATCAAACAACAGTCCCTCGCGCTCGGCTTCGACAAGGTGGGCATCGTTCCCGCCGAAGCTTTGAGTGAGGAAGGCGCGCGTTTACAGGAATGGGTGGCGCGCGGTTTTCACGGGCAGATGAATTACATGGCGCGCGATCCGCAGCAGCGCAGCGATCCACGTTTGTTGATGCCGTCGGCCAAATCCGTCGTTTGCGTGGCGCTCAATTACTTTCAGCCGGAAAAGCATTCCGATTCGCCTGACATTGGCAAGATTTCGCGTTACGCCTGGGGCGATGATTATCACGACGTGCTGCGCGATAAGTTGAAAGCCTTGCTGGTGTGGATCAGGGAACAAGCGCCCGAAGTCGAAGGCAAAATCTGCGTGGACACTTCGCCGATGATGGACAAGGCCTGGGCGGTGCGCGCCGGGATTGGCTGGCTGGGAAAACACACCAACGTTATCACCAAAGAATTCGGCTCGTGGGTGTTTTTGGGCGAATTGTTGTTGTCGGTGGAACTGGACTACGACTCGATGATCGAACCCGACCATTGCGGCAAATGCACTGCCTGCATTGACGCCTGTCCGACCGAAGCGATCATTGCGCCGTATCAACTGGATGCGACGCGCTGCATTTCGTACGGGACGATTGAACTGCGCGAACCGGAATTGCCGGAACCGATCCGCTCGAATCTGGAAGGCTGGGTGTTTGGCTGCGACATCTGCCAGGACGTTTGCCCGTGGACGCGCTTTTCCAAACAGAGCGGGGAAGAACGCTTCGCTCCGCGCGAAGGAATTGTTGAACCTAGGCTGCAAGAGTTGATCGAACTGTCACAGGAAGAATTCTCCACCCGCTTCCGCAAAAGCCCCATCAAGCGTGCAAAACTGTCTGGATTGAAGCGCAACGCCGAGGCCGCAATGCAGAATTCGCCCACGAAAAATTGACGATTGTCAGAAACCTTCATAGACTCACTCCGATTAGAGCTTTGCCGTCCTTTTGTAGAAGGTGTTCTATGGATGATTCTCACTTGTCCTGGCCCGAATTGCCTAATCCGAACGAAAGTTACGCCGATGAATTCGGCATGATCGCTCCCGAAGTTTATGGTGCTGCCGGAGAGTTGTGGCCACAAGCCAGAAACTTCTCACTTAATCAGCTTGGAGACACGGCCACCGGCCAACGGTTGCTGTTCAAAGCTGCCGCGCAGGTTTCGCGGCAACTGCTCGGCACGCACGAATCCATCCAAAATCTTAAATCCTATCTTTGGCTCAGTTTCAGGCGTCTGGTGTTAGAGGAATCGAAACGAACCCAGCGACAACATAGCGCCGATGATGAACTAGGCAAACTGGAAATCCGCGAAGCAAAAAACATAGACGACCAAATTTTGTGGCAAGAGTTATTGCAACAAATGAGTCCACAGACACGCCAGCTTTTTCAATTGCGCGCCCTAGGACACAGTTACGAAGAAATCGCCCGGCTGATGGGCAAACGAGCCAACGTCCTTCGCGCCAAGTTAGACAAGGAAATAAAAAAGCTTAGGAAACAATTCAACGGCTGATTCGCGTCCTCACCTGGATTCTTTTCAAAAAATTTTTCGCAGCCGGGTGCATTTTGCCCAGCTCATCCTTCTTCAGATTGCAGAGAGAAACAACCATAAAACGATGAATAAGACAAAGGACAATGCGTTATTGAACCAATACGCCAACACGGAAAAGTTGATTGCCGCCGCGCAACGGTATTTCGCCAACGATTTTCCTAATCCGCAACGCCTGGGTTGCCCAGTTCCTGGAATGCTTCAGGCGATTGTGCGAGCGGAACGCTTACCGGATGACGCATTTCAACAACATCTGTCCAGATGTTCGGAATGCTTTAACGAATACCGAGCAGAGGTGCAGGTGTGGCGACAGGAAAAGGGGTTGGATGCCGATGCAGGCATTGGTTGGCGTGCAGTACTGAATGCGTTTTGGAATTGGCGCATCCCACTAAGCGTAACTGTTACCACATTACTGTTACTGGCGGCTGGCATTGTATTTTGGCGTGTGTCCGCGCCTCAAGCTAATCCGATTCGTCCTCAGCACGTACCGCAGGCTTCGGTTGTTGTCGAAAGCAGTCAACCGAAGCCTTCCGGAGAGGCGATTCCACCGACACATGAAATCACCCCGCAACAATCAAAGGCAGATGAACGTTTGCTGGCCGTCAGGATTGACCTGAACAATCACCTCGCGCTGGGCGCTCAACAGCGAACTGGCGGAGAAGCCGCGGCGCCAATTTTCTTGCCTCGCGCATTTGTGCGACTCAATCTCAGATTGCCGCGTGAATATGAGCCAGGACGTTATCGAGTCAGCTTGTTGGACGATAACTTAATATCACTGGCATCTGGTCAGTCAGTTACCACTGGCGGTAACTATTTGGTTGTGAGGCTTGATCTGCGCCATTTGTCTGGGCAATTTTACCGTCTTTCACTCACCCAGAAAGACGAAGCGCCATATTTCTATAAAGTAGTTTTAACCGATCCCTAAAGTTTTGCGCCGATTCATCTGGCCAATCAACAGTCAAGTTGTTGCCGGTTTTTTGTCTCGTCTGGGGGAGGCTGATATGAAGCAAGCATGCAATAAACGATGGCATTTTCGAGCATTAGCGCAATGCGCGAGACCCTTGATTGGCATGTTGTTTTACGGCTGGGTCTGTGTAGCCGCAGAAACCGAACCGCAATTTACAGCCTCAACCAAAATGGCTGTACCACAGAATCAGTCAGCAGATGCAGATGTGCGTACACTGGAAAAAGGGCAGACCATTGAGCGTGAATTAGCTGGCGGTGAGACACACACTTACCAGATTGCACTCGCCTCTGGACAGGCATTCCGAGCGATTGTAGACCAACACGGCATTGATCTTGTGGTGGCAATTTATGACCCGGCAGAAAAGAAACTCGCGGAGGTTGACCGTCCAAATGGAGTTCGCGGCCCCGAATCTATCTCCATCATTGCTGCCACCGACGGTTACCATCGTCTGCTAGTGCGCTCGTTGGAGAAAAGAGCTTTTCTTGGGCGTTATCAGATATCCATAAAGGAACTTCGCCCTGCTACGCAACAAGATGCAACCCGTATTGCTGCTGAGCAGGCGGTGACCGAAGGTTCACGGCTGATGGGGCGCGAAACTGCCGACTCCTTACGTCAGGCCATCACTCAATTCGATCTGGGGCTCAAGTTATGGCGTAGCTTGCAAGAGCGATACGAAGAAGCTATTGCACTTTATGGCTTGGGTTGGAGCCACAACACTCTGGGAGAATATCAGCAGGCAGTTCATTACTTCAGCCAGTCATACCTGCTGATGCAAGCTGAGCAGAGTCAGTCTGGCTCTACTCAAACGCAAAAAGGTCTCGCCTGGGCCCATTTTTATCTGGGCGAAATCGAGCAGGCGCGCGAATACTTTTCCCAATCTTTACTGGCTGACCAGAAATCGGGGAACTCGCGCGGAGTAGGTATCGCGTTGTACGGACTCGGCTGGGTTTCCTGTTTAGCCAAAGAAAATCAGAAAGCGCTTGATTATTTCTCGCGTTCACTTGTGATTCGACGTGAACTGAAGGATCGCCGTGGCGAAGCGCTGGCGCTTGCTGGCTTGGCTCGTATCTACAGGCGTTTAGATGATAAGAAGTCAGAGGCACTCGACCATCTACAACGTGCGCTTCAACTCTTGCGCGAAATTGGCGACCAAAATGGAGAAGCAGACATGTTGGTCAACCTCGGCTGGGTCTGTTATTCCCTTCGCCAAGAC
Organism: uncultured Heliomicrobium sp.; assembly: GCA_964470555.1. Classification (GTDB taxonomy): domain Bacteria; phylum Acidobacteriota; class Blastocatellia; order RBC074; family RBC074; genus RBC074. Next base: position 2,141 of record CAYYDG010000098.1, on the reverse strand, counting down.
ACGCTGGCTCAGGATTATTTCGAGCAGGCGCTCAAGCTTTCCTCTGCGATTGGAGATCGTCCTTGTCAGGCGACGACGCGTTATGGCTTGGCTGCTCTGGCTGACCGCATGGGGCAACTGCGCGAAGCCTGTCGTCATATGGAAGCAGCAATTGAGATTATCGAATCTTTGCGGAGCAGAGGCGCAAATCAACAACTCCGTACTTCTTATTTGAGCGCCACTCAGGAATATTATGACCACTACATCCAAACACTGATGAAGCTGGATCGGCTTTACCCCAATGATGGGTACGCGGCCACAGCTTTGCAAGCCAGCGAACGCTATAGGGCGCGCAGTTTGTTGGAAACTCTACTTGAAGCCTCTGTTGATTTGCGCCAGAACGTTGATCTTTCGCTGCTTGAACGCGAACAGCGAATACAACAATTAATTAACGACAAGGCATTTCGCCGCCGCCAACTATTGGCTGCCAAGCAGGATGAACAAGTTGCAAGCCTCTCCAAAGAGATCGAAACGCTGACTGCCGAATTACAGCAAGTATTGGCGCATATCCGTGAGAAAAGCCCTCAATATGCTGCGCTCACGCAACCTACACCAATCACTCTTCAAGAAATTCAGCAGCATTTGCTTTCCCCTGACACCTTGCTGCTCGAATTCTCGCTCATTGATACACAGAGTTACCTTTGGGTGGTTTCGTCAAATGTGCTCACGAGTTTTGTTTTACCCAAACGCGCTGAAATTGAAGCGGCGGCGCTCGAAGTTTACAAGTTATTGACTGCGCGCAATCACTTTCCAACTGATGAAACTTCAGCAAACCGGAAAAAACGTATTGCGCAAGCCGACGCAGAGTTTCTTTCAGCGGCTGCCCGTTTGAGCCAGATGATACTTGGCCCGGCCTCCTCTCTTCTGAGCGGCAAGCGCCTACTCATTGTCGCGGATGGCATGTTGCAATTTATCCCCTTTGGTGTTTTGCCTGCACCGGTTGCTGGCGTTCAATCAGCGAATTTCTCGCAATCCTCTTATCAGCCACTGATCGTCGCGCACGAAATTATCAACCTTCCTTCGGCTTCGACTCTGGCCGTGCTGCGACGTGAATTGGCTAGACGCCAGCCTGCGCCCAAGACTCTGGCAATACTGGCCGATCCGGTTTTCGAGGAGACTGACGGGCGAGTGATAGCTGCAAGAGGCACTCCGTCTAATCCAAAAATGGCGGCCCCGATTGTTAATTCAATTGAGCGCCAGAGACTGCGCGATCTGCGGCAAGCGGTCGAAGATGCCGGAGCAGAGGAGTTCCAACGCTTGATTTATACACGGTGGGAAGCTGACAGAATCGCAGACCTCGTGCCTTCTGGCATGGCTTTCAAAGCTCTCGACTTCAAAGCCAGCCGCGCAACCGCCTTAAATCCTGAACTAGGCCAATATCGCATCGTTCATTTCGCATCACACAGCATCATTAACAATGTCCACCCTGAACTTTCAGGTATTGTTTTTTCACTGGTTGATGAGCAGGGGCGATTACAAGATGGGTTCTTGCGCGCTCATGAAATCTACAACCTCAGACTGGCTGCCGACTTGATTGTGCTCAGCGCCTGCCGCACTGGAATAGGAAAGCAAATCAGAGGCGAGGGACTGATCAGTTTGACTCGGGGCTTTATGTACGCAGGAGCGCCTCGTGTTGGCGTCAACCTCTGGTCAGTAGAAGATCGCGCAACGGCTGATCTCATGGTCAAGTTCTATCGCCGGTTGCTTGGCCAACGACAAATGTCAGCAGCAGCATCGCTTCGCGCAGCTCAATTGGAGATGTTGCGTAATCGCCAATACGCGTTTCCGTATTTTTGGGGCGGCTTCGTGTTGCAAGGCGAATGGCGATAGCTCAGCCCAATCTGTAGAGAAACTGCTTATGAATAAGCTAAGAACTATTATCGCTATTCTCGAAATCGTAACTTCGTTCCTGGTTGTCTTTTCTGTTTGCGGAGCGCTTTACCTGCATTATTGGCGCAAGAGACGTCAGGCTGGTAAACCGCACAGTTCAAAATGACTGACGATTATCGGCGAAAGTCATCACGAGAAAGGAGGCGTGAATTTCGTGACAGGAATTCCCGGTGAAGGGCTTCATCACAACCCGCTCACACTAACCTTGGCTT
>CAYYDG010000097.1:0-13980 GCA_964470555.1 uncultured Heliomicrobium sp. | reverse complement strand
TGGCTTTCACAGGGGCGTGGTAAAAAATAATTTCCACAACTCTTGACACTATCTCATTGAGAACGCTACGAATAATTCTCGCCGCGATGATATTTTTTGGCTGGCTGGTGCGTTTGTACAAGTGGAGGCGGCGAGACGCTGCCCAAATGACGAAACGTGATGATTGCTACTTCAAACACAAGGAGAAATTTAAGATGAATGCTTTGGCTGACGCGATGAATGCTTGGCTTGAAGGAGAGCAAGCTTTTGGGCGTGGAGACTATGAAAAATCGGCCTCCTGTATGCAGCAGGCGGTCGCGATAACAAAGCTTATTCCAGATAAGAAAGGATTTGACCGACCAGGATTCCTGTCACCAATTTATGTGAGGCTCACGCAAGTTCTCGGTTTGATGGGACGGCACCAAGAATGTCTTACATATGCGGAAGAGGCACTATCATTTTTCGGCAGCCTGAATCGAACGTTTTTCGCCTCTTCGATAGTTGCTGTCCAGATCAATGCAGCCAATTCATTGGCGCAGACGAACCAGATGAGCGCTGCGCTGGAAATGTTTCAGAAAGCCCAAGCAATGCTTCCAGACGCTCCTGAGTTGGCTAATCAAGGGCCGAGTATTAACCAGAACATTCGAGTGATTAGTAGGATGTTGAATCAAGATCGAAGTGAGCGCGCGCCTAAAACATCCGACAAAAGCAGGCTAAATCAACGTCAAGTTGAAGCCGTGTCCAAAACGCCTGACAAGAAATGGTGGGAGTTTTGGAAGTGAATTGCTAAGAAGTAAGTATTGATCGTTCGGTAGGGCAAGGAGGCTTATGCTAGAGACACCTGGAGAGGTGCTAAAGCAAATGAAGGCCGTTGCAACGCTGTATAAGCAAGGCCAATACGACGAGGCGATGCGGCTGGCACCTGAAGTTGTGGCATCAGCGCGCCAATTCTTTGGAGAAAAGCATTCGGTACATGCTTCTAGCCTGTATCTCTTGGCGTCGCTTTTTCAGGCTCTGGGCAGGGATGGTGCTGCCGAAATGGTATTTTGCCAGGTGATAGATATTCAGCGTGATGTGGTTGGGGAAGACCATCCAGACTTTGCTTGGAGTATTCACCGTCTAGCTAGACTCTATCACTTCAAGGGAAATCTGATTGCAGCAAAGCCTCTTTATGAAAGGGCCACAGCAGTTTTGGCAGCTAGTAATAACGATCGTGATTTACGTTTGGCGTCTTGCCTGAATAACTTGTCAGGTGTGTGTCATTCTCTAGGTCAATATGCAAATGCTGAGGCGTTGCTTCGCAGAGCAGTAGAAATATGGCGCTCTTCTGTTGGAGAGGAGCACCCAGATTTCGCAAATAGCCTGATGAACTTAGCGGGAGTGTGTGAAGCAAGCGGAAACTACACAGTAGCCGAGCCGCTTTATCGGCGTGCCGTGGAAATTCTAGGGCAGCATCCAGACAGCGCTTTGTATGCAAACGCCCTAAATCTTCTGGCCGGCTTATGCGAGACAATTGGTGATTACGGTGAAGCAGAACGGCTTTATTTCCAGGCGTTGGAGATTTATCAGAGAACGCTTGGCCACCAGCATCCGCGAACTGCAGTGGTTCTCAATAATCTAGGGTATCTGGGCAAATCTGTGGGGAGTCACGATATAGCTGAACAGTTTCTCAAACAGGCCATTAAAATATTTGAGTCTCAACCGGATGCAGAAAGCGCAGAATTCGCCGACAGCCTGAATAATCTGGCTGAGGTATTCTCTTTCAGAAAAAAGTATGACGAGGCTGAGCATCTGTTTCAGCGCGTAATGAACATACGCCGCAGGCTGTTAGGAGACGGCCATCCATCTCTCGCTCTTTGTTTGAACAACTTAGCCTTGTTACACGAATGGAAGGGAGAAACATCTTCAGCCGAAGCGCTATTTCGACAAGCACTGACTATGCTGCGCTCATCATTCGGCGAGAGTCATTCAATGGTTGCGCTGCCGCTCAATAATTTGGGGCTTTTGTGTGCTGTAACTGGTCGCCAAACTGAGGCGATGTCTTTGATGCAGCAAGCCGCTACCATCAATGCTCAAATAATAGGCCAAGTATTCTCAATTGCTTCCGAAATTCAGAGATTGAACTATCTGGCGACTCTCGAAGGAAATCTCCACGGTTTCCTGTCTCTTGTAAGGCAATACTTATCCGGTGACTCATCTGCTATCGAGTCTGCATTTGATTTAGTGTTGAGACGTAAGGCCATCACAACCGAGGTAGCGGCAATCCAACGAGATGCGATGTTGAGTGGCATGTACCCTTTACTCGAAACAAAGCTACAAGAGTTAAACGAACTGCGCATGCAACTCGCCCGAAAAACTCTGGCTGGGCCAGGCCTCGAAGGATTATCAACTCATCAGCAGCTTCTAAATGAGTGGGGGACTCAGAAAGAACGCCTAGAGTCCGAGCTTGCTAGACAGATACCAGAAATGAACTTGGAGCAAAAGCTGCAAGCCGCCGATAGGCAAGTTATAGCCTTGAAGTTACCTACAGGTATTACATTGGTAGAGTTTATTCGCTTCAATGTTTTAGACTTTGCAACTCCGGCTGATTGGGATATGTCGCATTGGAAGCCAGCCCGCTACCTCGCCTTCGTCTTGCCCGCCGGAGAGCCGGACAACTTGCAGATGATTGACCTCGGCGAAGCAGAGCCGATTGACCGGATGATTGCTACCTTTCGGGCGGCGATCACGGAAGAAGATGAAAGTGCAGGTGAGCGGGGCTTGGGGGCTTGGCCGGGGGCGCAGGGCGGCGCGGCGAGTGGCGGCGCGGGCGGCGGCAGGGGCGAGCGCGAGGGGCAGGCTTTGCGCGCTACGCTCTTCGACCCGCTGGTGAAGGCGCTCGGGCGTCGCACGCGGTTGCTGCTGGCGCCGGATGGGGATCTGACGCGGCTGCCATTTGAAGTTTTGCCGCTCGCAGGTGGCCGCCGGTTGATTGATGAGTATCAGATCAGCTATCTCGGCGCGGGGCGGGACGTGTTGCGGTGGGGCGCGGCGGTGAGCGGCGAGGCGAGTGCGCCGCTGGTGGCTGCCGATCCTGATTTCGATCTCAGCGCGGCTCAGGATTGGGATGCAGCCGGTGGGGAACAGAACGCGGGGAGACCCGTGCCGGGGCGGCGTTCGCGCGATTTGCAGCGCGGGTTGACGACGGTCGAGCGCTTGGAGGGGACTTTGGCGGAAGGGCGGCGGATTGCCGCGCTGCTGGGGGTGGAGCCGTGGCTGGACAAGCGGGCGTTGGAAGCGCGATTGAAGGCTTGCCGCTCGCCGCGCATCCTGCATCTGGCGACGCACGGGTTCTTTCTGGCCGACCAGAAGCGTGATCTCAACGAAAGCGGGCGCGGGCTGGGGGCGTTGGGCGCGGCGGGCGAGTGGGGGCGGATGGCGGGACCGGGGATGGAGAATCCGTTGCTGCGGTCGGGGCTGTTGTTGGCCGGGTTCAATACCTGGCTGGCGGGCGATTCGTTGCCCGCCGAAGCTGAAGACGGCATCCTGACGGCGGAGGACGTGTCGGGGCTGGATTTGTTGGCGACGGAGTTGGTGGTGCTCTCGGCGTGCGAGACTGGTTTGGGCGAGATTCACGTCGGCGAGGGCGTGTTCGGGTTGCGGCGGGCGTTCATGCTCGCCGGGGCGAAGACTCTGGTGATGAGTTTGTGGAAGGTGCCGGATGAACAGACGCGGGAGTTGATGGAGGATTTTTATCGCCGCATCTTGCGTGGTGAAGGGCGCTCGGAAGCTTTGCGACAGGCGCAGTTGACGATGAAACAGAAGTATCCCGATCCCTACTACTGGGGCGCGTTCATTTGTCAGGGCGAACAGGGGCCGCTTGCACTGCCCGCTGGCTGATAAAAACCGGCCTTCCGATAAGACTCATCCAGCAATTCAACCACGTGAACGACCTGGCAATCGGCGTTGAACATGCGCGCGCCTGCGCCGAGTTGCATGTGGCAACCGGGATTGGCTGTGGCCAGGACCTTCGCGCCGGTGGTTTTCACCTTTTCGATCTTTTCGGGAAAGAATGTCTTCGGACATTTCCGGTTCGCTGAGGTTGTAAATGCCTGCGCCGCCTCGCTGTATCACGCGCTGGGCGTGATACAGCGAGAATCTTTCTACTGTGTGGGTCTTAATCCGCGCCGAGTGGTTGCAGCGGTTCAGGCATGCCTTCGGCGATGGGTTCGTCTGATTTGACTTTTTCGTGAGAGCCGCGCTCTTCGATCATCGTGTAAATCGTCGGGATGAAAAGCAGCGTAATCAGCGTGGAGGTAATCATGCCGCCGATCACCACGCGAGCCATTGGAGATTGCACCTCAGCGCCTTCGCCTATGCCGAGCGACATCGGAATCAAGCCCAGAATCGTCGTCAGCGAAGTCATCAGGATCGGGCGCAAGCGGCGGCGACCGGCGAGTTCGACTGCATGTCGGAGCGCCAAACCATCGCGTTGGCGCAGCAGGTTGGTGTAATCAATCAGCACGATGGCGTTGTTGACCGCAATTCCGGCCAGCAAGATGACTCCGATGAACGCCTGCATGTTGAATGTGGTGTCAGTCAGGAACAGCGCCAGCGACACGCCAATCGCCGCCAGCGGAAGCGAGAAGAGAATAATCAGCGGGTCGCGCAATGATTCGAACTCCGCAGCCATGACCATATAAACCAGTATGATCGCCAGAATCAGACAGAACAGCAGTTCGCGGAATGATTTCTGTTGTTCTTCATATTCGGCTCCGTAATTGAGCGAGAAGCCTGAAGGCATGCGCATGCCGCTCAATCTTTCGTCAATGTCGCGCATGATCGAACCCAGATCGCGTTGAGCGTATCCGGCAGTGACGCGAACCAATCGTTCCTGATCCTGTCGTTCCAGCGAAACCGGGCCTTCGCGGCGTTGCATGGTCACCAGATTGCCGATGGGAATGTTCTGGCCGCCGGGAGTGGCCACGGTGATGTCAGGTAATTGGCTGATGCTGGCGCGCTGTTGTTCGTTGAGCCGAACCAGAATGTTGAATTCGCGGCCTTCCTGGCGGAACTGGCTGGCGCGGCGACCGCCGATGACCGTTTCCAATGTGTCGGCGACATCAGCGGCATTGATGCCCAGACTGGCGGCTTTGGTGCGGTCGGCTTTGATGACCATTTCCGGCATGCCTTCGCGGCGACTGATTTGCGAATCGGTGACGCCCGGCACGGCGTCAATGATGTCTTTGATTTGTTTGGCCAGATCGCTGGCGACAAGCATGTCGTGACCACGAATTTCGACCGAAACTCTATCTCCTGCCTGATTGCCTCCCATGCGCTGCATCATCTGGCCACTGCTGGAACGGGTGCGAACGATCAATCCCGGTTGAAGACTCAATTTTGGACGAAGCAGATTAGCGATTTCCTGAGTGGAGCGGCTGCGTTCGGATTTGTCCACCAATTGCAAACGCAGTTCGGCTCTGTGCGTGGAAGACGACATAAAGCCGCCGCCGCCGACTTCGGTCAGCAAATGTTTCAGTTCAGGAACTTCACGTTTGACGATTACTTCAGCGCGTTTGGCCAATTCGTCCATTACTTCGACGCGGGTGCCGGGAGACATTTCCATGTCCACGCGCACTTCGCTTTCGTCGGTTTCAGGCATCATTTCAAAACCGATGTAGGGAATCAGCAACAACGCGCCGGCAAACAGCACCACTGCGCCGAACACAATCGTTTTGCGATGGGCCAGCGACCAGCGAATTGCCATTTGATAGTTTTCGTCCAGTCTGGCCAATACCGCGCCGGTTGTGGAAATGATCTTGGCCAGAATGGCGTGACGTTCGGCATCGGGCGGACGAACGCGCAGATACTTCGAACAGAGCACGGGAACCAGCGTCAATCCAATCATCAACGAAAACAATTGCGAAAAGCCTACGATGTAGGCCAACTGCTGGAACATGACTCCGGTCATTCCCGCCAAAAACATCAACGGCACAAAAACCGCAACCGAAGTCAGGGTCGAGGCGATCAGAGCAGTTGTTACTTCCGAGGTTCCGTTGACGGCGGCTTCGGCGTGAGTTTCGCCGCTTTCTCTGTGCCGGAATATGTTTTCAATGATGACGATGGCGTTGTCCACGATCATGCCTACGCCGAGCGCCAGCGCGCCGAAAGACATGGTGTTCAACGTGAAGCCGTTGGCATACATCAGCAAAAACGTGCCGATGATGGTGATCGGAATCGAAGCCGCGACGATCAGCGTGCTGCGGATGTTTCGCAGAAACAGCAGCAAGGCCAGAATTGCCAGCAATCCGCCGGTAATGGCCGAGCTTTTCAAATTGTCTATTGAGCGTTTGATGAACAACGACGAATCGGAAATCGGCCAGACGGAGATATTCGGGAAGTTTTTGTTGATGCGGTCAAGTTCCTGATTGACGCGCTCGGCAACGGCGACGGTATTTGCGCCGGATTGTTTGCGGATCGAAAAGCGAATGCCGGGTTTGTCATCCACGCGAACTTGCTGGCGGATTTCCTCGTGAGTATCCACGATTTCGGCGACATCTTTGAGGTAGATCGGAGTGGCGTTGCGCGAAGCGACGACGACATTGCGAACATCTTCGACATTGGCGAATTCGCCCTGCGAACGAAGCAGGATTTCGTATTTGCCTTCGTCAATCGGGCCGACGGGGCGATTCTGGTTTTCGCGGCGCAAAATGTCGACTATGGTGTTGACGGATAAACTGTACGAGCGGAGTTTTTCAATCGAAAGTTTGACATGAATTTCCCGTCTCAAGCCGCCGCGGATGTCCACTGCGGCAACGCCTGGAACTCTTTCCAGCACGGGTTGAATGTCTTTTTCCAGCATCGTACGCATTTCACGCGGTTCCATGTCGCCGGAGACAGCCAGAAACATGATAGGGAATTGCGTCGTGTCGAATTTGAAAATCGAAGGCGGCAGCACCCCTTCCGGCAGAGCGCCGCGAACACGGTCAATACGTGTGCGAAGCTCGTTTGCGGCTTCGTCCAGATTGACGCCCCAATCGAATTGCACGCGGACGTTGGAGTTTCCTTCGGAGGAAGTCGAGGAAATGCGAAAAACGCCCGGCGCGGAACTCAAGGCCGATTCGATGGGGCGCGTCACCAGATTTTCCACTTCTTCCGGGGCCACGCCCGGATATTCCGCGCGAACCGACAATGTCGGATTCTGAATTTCCGGCATCAAATCCACCGGCAAACGCATAAAGGCGATGGAACCGAGCAGCACCAACACCGACATGAACATGTAGATCGTGATCGGACGACGAACTGAAAATGCTGGCAAACTCATCTATAACTCCGCTTGATGATAACTTTTGATTTTCCAGTTTCCATTTTTGATTTGTCATTGCGAATCACCGATGGCAATGACAATTGGAAACTGGCAAATGGAAAATAAAATCAGTTTACTGGCCGGGGCGCTGACCACGCTGTCCCTGTTGCCCCTGTTGCCCCTGTTGCCCCTGTTGCCCCTGGCCACTTTGTGGTTGGCCGTCGGGTTGGCTTTGTTGGCCGCCTTGGGCTTGTTGTTGGTTAGAGCCACCACCCTGACGACCGCCATTTTGCCCGCCGCCCGGACCTCCTGGACCACGTTCGCTGACGAGGTCGCCTTCCTTGACCAGATTGACGCCCTGAGTGATGACTTTGTCGCCGAGTTTCAAACCGCCTAACACTTCAATTTTATCCACTTGCGCCAGACCGGTTTCGACTTCCAAAAATTTGGCCTTCTCGGCTTCGATGGTGTAAACGCCGGGTTTGTCTCCACGATAGACCAGCGCGTCGCGCGGCAAAAGCAAGGTTTCACGTTCGCTACCCAGATTCAATTCCACTCGGGCGAACATTTCGCCTTTGAGCGCGCCGTTGGTGTTTGGAATTTCGATCTCCACCTGACCATTGCGCGTTTGCGGATCGAGCAGCGGCGAAATTCGCATGACTCGTCCGGTGAATTTCTGCCCCGGCAAACTGTCAATCGTGACGTTGACCTGAGCGCCTTTTTTGATTCGGGAAATGTCCTGTTCTGAAGCGTTGGCCAAAATGACCATCGGCGTGATGCTGACGATGTTGACGATAGGAGTGTTGGCGCCGGCCATCGCGCCCAAATCCAGCAACCGTCGAGCGACCACACCGGCAATCGGGGAATAGACGCGAGTCTGGCTTTGGCGAATGTTCAGTTCGCGCAATTCGGCTTCGGATTGGCGACGTTGGGCGCGCGCCAGTTCCAGTTGCGAAGCCGCCACGTGGTATCGCATTTCCAGCGCGTCGAGTTCCTGTTGAGACAACACGCCGTCCTTGACAAGTTGTTTGCGGCGCTCCAATTCGACCTTGGCGTTGTTGAGTTCGGCTTCTCGCTGCGCGATTGACGCATCTACTACGGCAATTGAGGCTTTGGAACGTTCGATCTGTTGACGAATTTCGTCGTCTTCGATGGTCGCGATCAACGTGCCAAGTTTGACGACCTGCCCCACATCCACATTGATTTGTGTAATACGTCCCGCAATGCGCGAATTGACGTCTACTTGCTGTTTGGGACGGAGCGAGCCGGTCAGGGAAACCATTTCGCTGATCTTGCCGCTGGTAATAAATCCGGTTTGAACCTGTTGAACCCGACCGCCGCCCGGACCTCCGCGACCTCCAGCCGCTCCGCCAGGAGTCGCCGCCGCTTCGTTTTTGGCTTTGATGGTTTGGTACACCTTGAAGCCCATCAACCCCGCCAGCCCAAGGAAAATGAAAATGATAAGAAGATGTTTTAACTTAAATTTTGTTGCCATAAATTGATGGTGAGACCGTCTCCTTCACGATGGCATAGACGACGTATCGTGAAGAGTCGGATACAAATTTTTTCTGTCAGGCGAACTTTGGAGTTAGACAGGAGTTATACATCGAAGGCTGGGGTTCGACCAAATATGCTTGAAATAAGAGGCAAATCGATTTTCGCCCGGTTTGCCTCTTATTCGCCAAGCGCGAACAAATCGCCGGTTTCTGTTTATTCCCCATTCAGCCAACGTTTCAGCCAAGCGTGAACTTCCGAATAAAAGAACCGGCTGTTTTCGCCGCGCAAAATCCAGTGATTTTCTTCGGGGAAGACAATCAGCTTGCTGGGAATTTTCAGGCGCTGATGAACGCTCCAACTTTCCAGCGAATTGTTGAGCGGCACGCGGAAATCATTTTCGCCGACGGTAATCAGCATAGGCGTTTTGAACTTCGCCGCGTAGCGAATCGGATTCTGGGTTCGCCATGTTTCGCCCTGTTCCCAGACCGGGCCACCGTTGTTGACCTCGCGGCTGTAAATGACATCGCTGGTTCCCCATTGCGATTCCAGATTGATCAAACCTGCGTGCGCGATCAGGCATTTGTAGCGCGTGGTCGTCGCCTGCATCCAATTGGCCAGATGGCCGCCGTAACTGGCTCCGCCCGCAGCCTGCCGCGAAGCGTCAATCCATTTGAAGTCCTTGATGACCGCATCGGCAGCTTCGTTCAATTCTTCGCCGGGACCTTTCAACGGATCGCCCTGTATTTCCTGAGCGAACTTTTCACCGTATCCGGTGGAGCCTGTGTAATCGGTCATCAAAATCACGTAACCCGGCGCAGCCAGCAGGTGGTAATTCCAGCGCAGGAAAAACTGATCGCGCGTCATGGTGTGCGGGCCGCCGTGCAGGAAATTGAACAGCGGATACTTTTTGTTTTCGTCGAAATTCGGCGGTAGGACGATCAACGAGTGAATACGTTTTCCGCGCTTGCTGGTGAACCAGTGATGGCGCAACGGAGCCAGATCGAGTTGGGCTATACTGTCGCGGCTGAATGAGGGCACAACGCTGTGGCGGTCGTCGGCAGCGTCAATTTTGACGACCTCCGCCGGACTGACGGCGCTTTCCCACGAAGCGAACAACATCAACGAAGACGCTTTGCCGGGAATGGAAAGGCCTGTGTATACGCCGGAGTTCATTTCAAATGCCAGTTTGACCTCACCGCCGCTGGCCGCAACCGAATACAGTTTTTCGTGGCCGGTGTCTTCGGCCAGCAAGTAAACCGTTTTGCTGTCTGGCGAAATGGCAAAGCTAGAAGGCGAACGATCAAAGTTGACTGTGACGACTTTGCGTTCGCCAACCTGTGGCCACGCAAAGCTGACAAGCCGGTTCAGGTTGTAAACCTTTTCGTTGTTCGGATTGAGTTGACAGAACAAGGTTCTGCCATCGTGGCTGAATTTCGGCGCGAAGTAATTGTCTTTGCCATCGGTCAATCGTTTGGGTTCGCCGCCGTTGGTCGAAACCTGATAGAGATCGGAATTGGTATCGGAATAAGCCGCGACGTTGCGATTGACGGTTGCCGCGAACACGATGGATTGGCCATCGGGCGACCAGACCGGATTCAAATCATCGCTGCCGGAACCGCTGATGCCAGCGAATCCTGCTTCGGCGACCATCTTCGATCCGGCCAGCAGGTCTTTGGCTTTGGCTCCAGCGTCGAGCGACTGCACGAAAACATGTGTTTGCCGGTCATCCAGCCAGCGATCCCAATTGCGAATCGGGAATCCTTCGTAAACGCGAGCGTTCCATTTGCGCGCTTTGCGTTCGGCAGCGGATTTTTTGTTGTCGTCATCGTTGAGCGTGCCGGGGAAAACGCTGCTTTGAAACAGAATGGCTTTGCCGTCCGGCGAAAACTGCGGGCTGCGCGCCCCGGTCGAAAGCGTGGTGACGCGCATGGCTTCGCCGCCTTCTATGGACAGAATGTAAATCTGCGGGACTTCATCGCCTTCGCGCCGCGTGGAAAAAGCTATGCGCTTGCCGTCGGGCGACCAAGTCGCGCCGCTTTCACCGCCTTTGGTGTTGGTTAATCGGCGAGGTTTCGCGCTGCCATCGCCAGGCACGATCCACAAATCCGACACCTGATCGGCTTCGACGTAACTCGGTTCCAGCACGGAAAAGACTACCCATCTGCCGTCAGGGCTGGGAACAGGAGCGCCTACGCGCTTCATCAACCAGACATCTTCGTGCGCGATGGTGCGTTTGGCTTGCGCTGACGCAGTGATTCCCAAAACCATCAAGGCGACGATTGAAATGATGAACCGATGAATAGAACGATTGGTTTTGAACATGGCTTTACCTCAAAATGACTTTTCTTCAACGGACGGTGTTCGGAGTACCGCCTTCAGGCGGCTGAACTCCGTGCAGCCGCCTGAAGGCGGTACTCTGAACGCTGTCCGCCGAACGTCTTTTACTTTTTCAGCGCATCCTGAAGGAAGGCCGAAACGTCCTGCTTCAGTCTGGCCAGCGAGTTTACGTCTATGTACATCATGTGGCCGGCTTCGTAATACGCAGTTTTGATGTTCTGTTTCAGCGAAGCATCCAGGTACATGTGGTCAATGGTGTATTCCGCCGCAAAGTATGGCGTGGCCATATCGTAATAGCCATAAGCCACGAAGACCTTCATAAACGGATTTTTCGCAAAGGCGCTTTTCAACGCGACGCTGGTATCCACGAAAGCATTGTCCGAACCCCAGTTCCACGGCGAAGTGAATCCTCCGCCGAGTATGTGATACACCGCGTCGGTTTTGTAACCGAGCTGTCGGCGGACGTAATCGTTCATGGCGGCGGTGTACGGCGGACGAATTGCGGTCATGCTCGGATCGAAGTCCGTGCGTTCGCCTGCGGAATTGGAGTCAATGCCTTTGAACCGGCTGTCCAGGCGGCCAGTCGTGCGACGTTCGCTGCGTAACAGCTCTTTGTTGAATTTGGGCAGGTCAACTTTCAAGTCGCAGTTTTCGATGAACTGTTTGCTCAATCCGGTGTAACGCGACAACTGTTCGACGGCTTTTTGACGTTCTGTCGGAGTCATACGCCCGGCTTTGGCCAACGCGACGGCGTATTCGCTGATCGTCCATTTTTCCGCTTCGTCCAGAACTTGCCGCAGCGGTTTGCGCTGCAAATCCGGCGGAAGTTTTTTGTGATACCACGCCGTCGCCGTGTACGAAGGCAGCATCAACACAAACGCCGAATCGTTGCCTTCGGCAAAGCGCGCCGTCTGGAAATTCATGATCGTCGAAATCAGCAACACGCCGTTGAAGGCTATGCCGCGATCTACCAGCAATCCGGCCAGGCCTGAAGCTCGCGTAGTTCCGTAACTTTCGCCGACCAGAAACAGCGGCGAAGCCCAACGTTCGTGGCGCGTCAAATACATCCGTATGAATTCGCCGACTGAATCCAGATCGCCATTCAGCCCCAAAAAACGTGCGGCGATGTCAGGGCGCGCGGCTCGGCTGTAACCAGTCCCAACCGGATCAATGAACACCAGGTCGGTTTGATCCAGCCAGGTGTGTTGGTTGGTTTCCAATTCGTAAGGCGAAGCGGGCAACCAGCCTTCGTCCTGCATCTTGACTCGTTTCGGCCCCAGCGCGCCCAGATGCAACCACACCGAAGACGAACCAGGCCCGCCGTTGAACGAAAACATCAAAGGGCGTTTGGCCGGGTCAGACGTGCCGTCCAGCGTGTACGCCATGAAAAACATCTGCGCTTCGATGTCGCCGGAAACCTGATTTTTGATCGGCATCATTCCGGTGGTTACGGTGTATTTGAGCGTTTTGCCGCCGACCTGAATTTCATGTTTGGTGGTGATGGGCGGTTCGTCTCGCAGCGGCGGCGGAGTCGCCGCTGGCTGCGCCCCAGTCGCAGGCGGAGTTTGAGGCGGCCCTTGCTGTTGCCCGCGCTGTTGCGCCATCAGGGACAAGGAACAAACCGACAACAAGGCCAGCAAAAGTAGAAATCTTTTGAACACGGTGGAACCTCCAAATTGAATTGAGTTGTTTGAGTGGCGAGAGTCTGTTCGCAAATCAAAACTTTGGCAAGCGGTGGCGGTTGTGTTGATTCAATAAACGCAGGTTGTTGTCAGGGCGTCTTTCAAGACGTTAGTACTCATTCCGCGCAGCAAAGTGAAATACGGGGCGTGCAGCTAGCCAAAAAGCCTTCCTGGAAAATTCCCGGAAGGCTTTTTGATAAAGTCGCGAGCAGATTGTCAATCTATCTTGCGAACGACTGCAACCTGATTTTTCAGACTATTATTGACGAAATCCAGTGCGGCAGTCTGACCTGAAGTATTGCGCTCGGCCAGAACACGCAAGGCAAATTGTCGCCTGCTTTCTTCATAGAAGTAAGCAGGGCTTTTCAATCGTGCTCTTATGTCTGGGTATTTCTTTTCCAGGTCTTCACGCGAAACGCCTGTTACTGCTTGCGCATGAGCTAAAAAGGAGCCTATATCGTTTGATTTACTCTGCAACTCTGCCGCCAAATCGCGTGCGCCTTGTATCTTCGACTTTAAAGTGTCAACGCGTCCAACCGTGTCGCGCCCAACGAATAGCCCGTTACTCAGTAAGATCGAATCAATTTCAATTGACCACTTTGTGCTACGCGCCAACAAATCATTCAATTGATTTCGTCGCGATTGAGTGTATTCATCATCTTTGATTGTCGTCGCTTGACCGTATGGTGTGTCTAGTCCGCCGTTATTAGCCAAAAGACAGAATACGCGAGACGTACCCGCTTGAATCAAATT
This sequence comes from uncultured Heliomicrobium sp., assembly GCA_964470555.1. Lineage (GTDB taxonomy): Bacteria > Acidobacteriota > Blastocatellia > RBC074 > RBC074 > RBC074. Next base: position 447 of record CAYYDG010000097.1, on the reverse strand, counting down.
ATGGCTAACGTTGTTCAACGTGCCATCAATAGCCTCAATGGTGGATATATGGGGAATGGGTTTACCGGCTGCCCCTTCAAAGCGCCATACTACAGTCATTGCCAAAACATGTTGTGGCGAGCGATTTGACAAAACAACGGAGTATTTTTCTAAATCGCTCGCTATGTGCATTGGCGCAGAGAAAGACCTCGTGACCTTCTCCTTGAAATCAGGTGAAAGCGCGCCTTCAATGGTTACTCCGTATTTCGATAGATTGTTTATTGTTTGTAGTTGCATACCATCATACGCTGCAGATGTTTTTACCTTGCTAATAATGTAACCAAAAGTAATAGCTACAATGGAAAGAACGCACAGTACGATCAAAGATATTTTTTTGTTCATGTTGTTTGCTCCGGTACTCCCTGGCTGATTTTTGAAATTATTGAGCGGTAAGGGGAAATTTGGTCT
>CAYYDG010000096.1:0-14176 GCA_964470555.1 uncultured Heliomicrobium sp. | reverse complement strand
TTTGCTTATCTTGTTCGACAACCTTCCATACACACAAGTGAAAACCGATCTAAAGAAACTGCTGCCACTGTCGCTATCAGTTCATGCATTCCAACAATGACGGATGCGCAAGCAGTTAAGACAAAACGAGAGTTCACCGCTTATCAACAAAAGCGCCGCCGCTTGCTCTGGAGTCTGCTCGGCGATCTACCGTTCAGTCATCGCCCCAAACCTCCGAAACTGATCAAAACGGAAAAGCATGACGGCTACACACTCGAACGGTTGGAACTGGATTTGAATGGCATTGAGTCTGTGCCTGCATTGCTGTTGATCCCTGACAAACTGCAAAAACCTGCTCCGGGCTTGCTTTACATTCACTGGCACGGCGGAACGTATCCGGTTGGCAAAGAGGAATTGCTGACCGGGCAGAAAGTCTTACCCGCGTATGCGCCGGTTGTCGCCGAAAAAGGCATCGTCACGCTGGCGATTGACAGTTGGTGTTTCGGCCAACGCCAGCATAATCCTGTGGGCAGAACCGGCGAAGAAGATGCGTTCAAACGTATGCTTTGGCGCGGGCAGGTGCTGTATGGAATGATGATGTTCGATGAACATCGCGCCGTGGATTACCTGATCAGTCGCCCTGAAGTTGACCCCAAGCGCATTGGCGCATTCGGCCTTTCGATGGGCGCAACCAAGGCATGGTGGCTGGCCGCGCTCGATCCGCGCGTCAAACTTTGCGTGGATTTGTGCTGCATGACGGACTTCGAAGAACTGGAAAAGATCAACAACCTGAAAGGCCACGGCATTTATTATTACGTGCCGAGCCTGCTCAAACATTTTTCGACCGCACAAATCAATGAACTGATCGTCCCGCGTCCACACCTCAGCCTGAACGGACGGAAAGATTTGCTGACGCCACCTGCGGGCGTTGAACGCGTCCGCGATCACCTGAAACCGCTCTATCAAAAATTCGGCAACGCAGAAGATTGTCGCATTGACCTGTTCGATTGCGGCCACGAAGAGTTGCCAGAGATGCGGCGGCTGGTGCTGGATTGGATGGACAGACACCTGGTCAATGGTTGAAGCGACGGCAAACTTTTCCTGAAACCTTCTGCACTCTTCTGCCACTCACCCTGCGTAATCAACGACAAAGGCGATAGCTGTATCTGCTGCAAGGGATGAGTGCGTTTTGCTTATGCACTCTCGCTGTCAAACGATCTTTTTCGGAACTGACTTTTCGCAACTGCCGTATGGTCAGCCGGAACAAAAGTCTTCTGTAAAGGGATTCAAGCAAAGAAGGAGAGATTCAATGGTCAAGAAACGATCACGGAAAATGTGGTTGATTGGCGGGGCGTTGTTTGTGTTGACAGGCTTGGGAGTAACAGGCTTCGTCGTCATGTCCCGGCCCAAAAATGAAATTGACGCTTCGCGGTTGGCCGCTGTCGAACGCGGCAACATCACCCGGTCAGTCGTCGCTACCGGCAAAGTCGAACCCATCGCCAAAGTCGAAATCAAATCCAAAGCCAACGGCATCATCAAAGAATTGAAAGTCCAAATCGGCGATTTCGTTCAGACTGGCCAGGTGCTGGCCGAACTCGACAAGGAAAATCTGGAAGCGCGTGTGCGCGAAACCAAAGCGGCGTTTATCGGAGCAGAGTCCAATTTGAAAGCCGCGCAAGCGCAACTGGAAAAAAACAAAGTCGAAGCCGAAGGGCCAGACGTTCCGTTTGCCAAACGTAATTTCGAGCGCGCGGAAAAGCTTTTGAAAGATGGCGTGTTGCCGCAGCAATCCTTTGACGATTCGCGCAGCGCCTACGAATTGGCGGTCAATCGGCAGAACGTCGCCCGCGCTCAACTGACGGTCAGCGACGCCAAAGTCGCTCAGGCCAAAGCCGAAGTCGCACAGGCGCAAGCGGCTGTGGACAGGGCGGAAGATGAATTGAGTTACGCCACCGTGCGTTCGCCGATTCGCGGCGTGGTGTTGTCACGCGATGTCGAAATAGGTTCGCCGGTGTCTTCGATTTTGAATATGGGAGCGGCGGCAACTTTGGTGATGGTGCTCGGTGACATCAGCCAGGTTTATGTGCGCGGCAAAGTGGACGAAGCCGACATTGGCGTTGTCCAGCTCGGTCAACAGTCCAAGATCAAAGTCGAAACCTTCAAAGACAAAGTGTTTGAGGGCAAGGTAACGCAGATTTCGCCGCTTGGCGTGGACAAAGACAACGTCGTCACGTTTGAAGTCAAGGTTTCGATCAACAATCCCGGCGGCGAATTGCGCGCCAACATGACCGCCAACGCCGAAATCGTGCTGGAAGAACACAAGGACGTTTTGCTCGTTCCCGAAAGCGTGGTGATTTATGACCAGCAACGCAATGCTTCGGTCGAATTCCCTTCTCCGATCAATCCTAAAGGCAAAGAGAAAAAGCCGATCAAAGTCGGCATCAGCAACGGCACTCGCACCGAAGTGCTGGATGGGTTGAAAGAAGGCGAAAAAGTAATACTGCAATAAAAACTTATCCACGAAGCCTCCGAAGGAACACGAAGAAGGCCTAAATCAACTTCGTGTAGCTTCGTGTACTTCGTGGATTATTTTTCTGACTCGATGAAAGAACTGCTTTCTCAAACCTGGTCGAATCTGATGGCGCACAAGCTGCGCAGCTTTCTGACGATGTTCGGCATCATCTGGGGAGTGATCTCCATCGTGTTGCTATCGGCAGTCAGCGAAGGCTTCCAGCAAGGCAACTTGTATGTCCTGAAAGAACTCGGCAAAAACATCATCATCATTCGCAACGGCAGAACCAGCACCCAGGCAGGTGGCGAACGGGCAGGCAAGTTCATTCGCCTGGACATCGGCGATGTGCATGCATTGAAAGAAAAAGCTCGATTGCTCGAACACGTCACGCCAGAATTGATGCGCGGAGGCGTCAGCGCCAAAAGCGCCTTCAATGCCAGTTCGACTTCGTTGAGCGGCGTCTGGCCTGTTTACCAATTCATCCGCACCATCGAAGTGGATCGCGGGCGATTGCTGAACGGACAGGACAATACAGATGCCCGGCGTGTCGCAGTCATCGGTTTCGATATGAGCAAACAGTTGTTTGCCGACCGCGATCCCATTGGTCAGGAAATTTCGCTCAACGGATTGCCGTATACCATCATTGGCCGCGTGCGGAAAAAAGAGCAGGATTCCAACTACACAGGTCCGGACAACAATCGGCTGTTTCTGCCCTACGAAGCGATGCGGAAAGATTTTCCAATCCCGGGGGAAAACAATTCCTCGGAATCACTTTCAGCCATCATTGCCGCGCCTTATGAAGAAGTCGCCAACGAGTTGAACCGCATCATCGAACGCGAAGGCAAGATCAACTTTGAAAAGATTGGTCCGGTCGAACAAGAAGTGCTTTCGATTGTCGGCGCACGTAAAGGCTTCGATCCTTCCGACCGCGAAGCGCTTTCGATGTGGAACACGGCGCTGGAAACCGTCTTTTTCAACAAGATGATTTCCAGCATGCGCGAATTTTTCATCGCCGTCAGCATCATCACATTGGCGCTGGGCGGCATAGGCGTGATGAACATCATGTTGATTTCGGTCAAAGAGCGAACGAAAGAAATCGGCATTCGCAAAGCGCTGGGCGCGACTTCCGGCAATGTGCTGCGCCAATTTTTCAGCGAAGGCTTGTTGTTGACGCTGCTGAGCGGAACCATCGGCTTGGGCATCGGCATAGGCCTATGCAAACTGGTCAACATGCTGCCGCTGCCGATGCGATTTTCGGGAATGATTATTACCTGGCAAACGGCGGCGTTTTCCGTAGGCATTCTGGCTCTGATCGGAATCGCGGCGGCGACTTACCCTGCACGCCGAGCGGCGGAGATGCAGCCGATTGATGCGCTTCGTTACGAGATGTGAGGCGGTTATACTTTGCAGCAAGGAGTACCGGCAATGACACTTACGATTGACCTCAAACCTGAAATAGAAACGGCGTTGCGTGAAGAAGCCAGCAGAATCGGACTTGATGCTGATCATTTCGTCCAGCGCACACTCGAAGAGCGGTTGAAACGCCCCATCAATGGGCATTCCGATGTTCCCCCATTGTCCGGCGCGGAAAGTAAATTGCTGCGGCAAGTCAATGAATGGCTGCCGTCTGACACCTGGAATGAATATCAGGAACTTCGAGAAAAATTCCGCGCGGAAACCCTGACCGAAACAGAGCATCAACGTTTGACGGAAATTTACGACCAGATCGAGATCATCAACGCTCAACGCATTGGATTTATTGCTGAACTGGCTCGTCTGCGCAAGGTGTCGTTGAAAGAGATGATGAATCAACTGGGCATCGCATCTCCTGGCTATGAGTAAGCCTCAACTACCTGCTGCTTTGAAACAGATCATCGCTGAACGCGCTCGCGGCTGTTGTGAGTATTGCGTCTGTCAGGCTGACTATTCTCCCGACCCTTTTTCCGTCGAACACATCAACCCGCGCTCGTTGGGCGGAGTAGATGAACTGGATAACCTGGCTTACGCTTGCCTGGGATGTAACTACAAAAAGTACACCAGCGTTGATGCGATTGATCCATTGACCAATCAGCGATTTCCCCTTTTCCATCCACGCCGCGACCGATGGTAGGAAAGTTTTGTCTGGAGCGAAGATTTCACTTTGATCCGAGGCATCACCCCGACCGGTCGCGCAACTGTTGAAAAACTGGATTTGAATCGCGAAGGAGTTGTCAATCTTAGACGCGCACTGATCGCCTTCGGGAAGCATCCTCCCAAAGTCGGCGAATGATAAACAATATGATTATCAAAGAAGTCTTCATGCAAGCCATTCAAGCCTTGGTCGGGCATCGCATTCGCGCTGCGATGACGATGACTGGAATCGCCTGGGGCATTGTCGCCGTTGTGTTGTTGATGGCTTACGGCAACGGGTTTCACAACGCCATTGAAGTCGGATTCCGGCGTGCATTCAGCAACGGCACGGTTGTCATCTGGAACGGCCAGACCAGTATGCAAGCGGGAGGCGAACGCGCGGGTCGCCGTATTCGGTTGAAAGAAGAAGACGTCGAACCGCTGCGGCAACTCGGCAACATCAAATATGTCAGCCCGGAATACGTCGAAGGCTTGCCGCTCGCTTATGGCATCAAACAGACATCATCCAATGTGCGCGGCGTCGCTCCAGAGTATGCGGAAATGCGCAGCGAAATTCCGGAGTATGGCCGTTTCATCAACTCTGAAGATATTGAAAAACAACGTCGTGTCGTGTTTCTGGGATCGGAAGTCGCCAAGAAGCTCTTCGGCAATGCGCCCGCCGTCGGCGAAACCATTCGCATCAGCGGACTGACTTTTGAAGTCATAGGCGTGTTGACGCAGAAAGTCAGTTTTTCCAACTATTATTCGCCGGACAAATACTGCGCCTTCATTCCTTACACCACCGTCAAACAGCTCTGGAGCCAGGATTATGTGGACAACCTGGTGATTCAAACCATGAGTCCGTCCACGCACTTTCAAGCGCTGAAACAAGTCCGCGAAGTTCTGGCGGCACGACACAATTTCAACCCGAAAGACGAACGCGCGCTGAGTTTCAATGATTCGGTCGAAAACATGAAACAGATCAGCGGCATGACCGGCGGACTGAAAATCATCCTCAGCTTCATCGGCGCATTGACTCTTATGATTGGCGGCATCGGCGTGATGAACATCATGCTGGTTTCGGTCACCGAACGAACGCGCGAAATCGGCGTACGCAAAGCATTGGGCGCCAAACGCCGTCACATTCTCTTTCAGTTTATTCTGGAAGCGTTGGTCATCACCTTTCTCGGCGGTTTGTTGGGTATCGCGCTGTCGTGGCTGGTGGTCACGATTGCCGGACATCGCCCCTTCCTGGCCGATTTATTGGAAGACCCCACCAAACAAACAGACATTTTCCTGCTTCTCTCTGGCGACGTCATTTTCACAGCCACCGGAATTTTGATGATCGTTGGAATCTTTAGCGGGTTATGGCCTGCCCTGCGCGCTTCCAAAACTGATCCCATCGAATCGCTCCGTTATGAATAGCCAAAATTCGATGACGGGAATAATTCTCTCACCTTCGCGGATTCAACCAGCGAGGACGGCGTAAACGCGCGCCGCTTCTTCACAAAACAAAGGTGACCATAGCAACCCGGTGAGCTGCTCGTGAATGGAGCTTGCCGGGAATCTTTGGGAGAGAAAATCGTCATGGAACTGACCAAAGTCCAAACCATTTTAAGCTGGGCGCTGAGAATCGTCGTCGCAGTCATTTTGCTGCAAACCCTGTTTTTCAAATTCACCGCCGCCGAAGAATCGGTTTACATCTTCACGAAGCTTGGCGCGGAACCGTGGGGACGAATCGGTTCCGGCATTGTGGAATTGATTGCCTCCGTTTTGTTGCTGATGCCGAGGACAATTTGGCTGGGTGCATTGTTGTCGCTGGGAACCATCAGCGGTGCAATCATGAGCCACCTGACCAAACTCGGCATCCGGCTGACAGCAGTTGGCGATCACGGCGAACTTTTCGCTCTGGCCATAGTCGTTTTTATTTGCAGCGCGCTGGTTCTGCTGCTGCACCGCCGCGAAATTCCCGTCGTCGGCAAACGATTGTTCGGACAAGCCATGCAAAATTGAGCTGTTCTCTTTTGGTTTAGGTTGAGGGGTGATTGTAGACTCAGGACGACGCAGCGCGCGTCAACCTGAGTCGTTTTTGTTTTCATTACCCAAAATCCGAACTATGAACAACACCATTTCCCGTCGCAGCTTTCTGGTCGGAGCATCGGCTTCGCTGGCTGTCGTAACCACCACTCACGCCGCCGAACCCATCATAGACATTCACCAGCACACGCATTACTGGGGGCGCAACGACGATGATTTGATTCGCCATCAACGCGCGCTCGGCGCGACAAAAACAGTTTTGTTGCCCGCTGGCTCAAAATTCGGACTGGAAGCCGATTGTTACGGCAACGATTCCGTTTTGGCATTGGCCAAACAACATCCAAATGAATTTGTCTTTTTCGCCAACGAAGTCGCCGACTTGCCTGAAGCTCGCCCAGTCATCGAAAAATATCTGAAAGCCGGAGCCATTGGCATTGGCGAACAAAAATTTTTCGTGGAATGCGATTCCAAACACATCGAACTGATTGCCGCCCTGGCTAAAGATTACAACGTGCCCGTGCTGATGCATTTCCAGCACGGCAAATACAACACTGGCTACGAGCGATTTCATAAAGTGCTGGAAAAATTTCCGCGCGTGAATTTCATCGGCCACGCGCAAACGTTCTGGGGAAACATTGATCGCAACCACGACCAAGCTGTGCTTTATCCGAAAGGCAAATTGACTCCGGGCGGATTGACCGATCGCTGGTTGGCCGATTACGCCAACTTTTACGGCGACCTCTCGGCAGGTTCCGGTTTGAACGCCCTGCAACGCGACGAAGAATTCACCAAAGACTTTTTCCGTCGCCACCAAAACAAATTGATGTACGGCAGCGATTGCCAGGACGAAACCACCAAAGACACTCGATGCAGCGGCATCAAATGCCTGGAAACCGTCAAACGGTTGGCCCCAACCAAGAAAATCGAGCGGAAGTTGCTGTACGAAAATGCGCGGCGAGTCTTGAAGATCAAATAAGGCATCGCGGGTGTTATAGTGCGGATATGCGGATCACGGAAATTTTCTATTCCATCCAGGGAGAATCTTCGTTTGCAGGATTGCCGTGTGTCTTCGTACGTTTGACGTGGTGCAATTTGCGCTGTTCGTGGTGCGACAGTGAATACACTTTCACCGGCGGAACTGAAATGACCGTCGAAGACGTCATCACGCAGGTTCGCGGATACGGTTGCAAACTGGTCGAAATCACGGGCGGCGAACCGCTGGTGCAAAAACGCGAATGCACGGAATTGGTCACTCGGCTTTGCGACGAAGGATTCACGGTGCTGATCGAAACCGGCGGAGGATTGGATGCCAGCATTCTGGATCCACGAGCGATCAAAATTCTGGACGTGAAATGCCCTGGGAGCGGCGAAGCCGAACGAAATTTCTGGCCGAATCTTGAACGGTTGAATCCGCAGGACGAAATCAAATTTGTAATCAACGACCGAACTGATTTCGACTTTGCTTTGGGAATCATTGAAAAGTACCGGCTCAATGAGCGCCAGCCGCAGGTTTTATTTTCTCCCGTTTGGGAAGCAGTCGAATTGAAAGCCTTGGCCGATTGGATTTTGCAATCCAAAGTTCACGGAAGAATGCAATTGCAGCTTCACAAATATATTTGGGGGCCGGACGTAAAAGGAGTTTGAAACCGAACCATGCTTGCAGTGGTCTTAACAAGTGGTGGGATGGACAGTTGTGTGACGACTGCCATTGCCGCCATGGAAAACGATGAATTGGCATTGCTGCACGTCAGTTACGGCCAACGAACCGAACGGCGGGAGTTGAAAGCGTTCAACGAAATTGCCGACTTTTACCGGGTTGACCGGCGACTGACGACCAGCATTGCACATTTGGCACAAATCGGCGGATCGTCATTGACAGACCGTAAGGTCGAAGTCAGTCAGGCGAATTTGGAGTCAAGGGAAATCCCGACGTCTTATGTACCGTTTCGCAATGCGCATTTATTGGCAATTGCGACGAGTTGGGCGGAAGTGATCGGCGCAGGTCGTATTTACATTGGCGCAGTCGCCGAAGACAGTTCCGGTTATCCAGATTGCCGACCAGAGTTTTACCAGGCATTTGAACGATTGATTGAAGTCGGAACCAAACCGGAGACGACGATCAGGATAGTAACGCCGGTCATCGGTTTGCGAAAAAGCGAAATCGTGCGTCAAGGCGCTGAACTTGGCGCACCGCTTCACCTGAGTTGGTCGTGTTACAAACGCGAAGATGTCGCGTGCGGCGAATGCGACAGTTGCGCGCTACGCTTACGAGGTTTTCGCGAAGCCGGGTTGAATGACCCGATTCCTTATGCAACAGCAATTTGAACCGGTCACGAATTGAAATCTGATTTTGCGACGGCTAGAATTCAGCCGGTTTGATTCAACAGATTCATTATTGCAATCGAATTCCAGCAACAAGCTAAATCACGAGCGCCGAACGAGTGAACGGCAAAGGGCGAAAATCACGTAGAAATACCTGTGCAACGCCTTCATCGTTTTCACATCAAATGCCGCGCTCAAAACGGCTATGGCAGTTACAAATAGTTTCAGAATCACATGGAGGACAAAATGAAGATCAAGAATCTTTTGTCGGCAATGATGGGAGGCGCGCTGCTGACTTTGATGTCGCTGAGCGCGTTTGCTCAAGTTGGCCGTCTGGAAGGCGACGTCGTAAAAGCCGGAACTGGCGAACCAATTGCCGGCGCGGAAGTGCAAATCATCCGCACGGACATCAAGGGCAACTACCCGGTCAAAACTGACAAAAAAGGACACTTCCTGCATGCCGGAGTGCCATTTGTCGGCACGTACACGGTGATTATTTCCGCCGAAGGTCACGAACCGGCCTTTGCCACCGGCATTCGCCCCGACAAAGAACCGCTCAAATTCGAGCTTCGACCGGGTGACGGACGCAAGCTGACTCTGGAAGACACTAAAAAAGGCGCCGGTCCCGCCACTGCTGCGGGCGCTCCTCCCAAAATGAGCGAAGCCGACAAGAAAAAGGCCGACGAAGAATACAAGAAGGCTGTCGCGGAGCGCGAAGAAGCTGAGAAATACAACGCTTCAGTCGCCGTCATCAATGTCAAACTGAAGGAAGGCACTGATGCGATGGCCAAGAATGATTTCGGCGCGGCTATCACGGCGTTCAAGGATGCCGTCTCTGCCAATCCGACCATTCACATTACTCATGGAAACCTGGCTATTGCCTACCAAAAACGCGCGGTCAAACAGTTCAACGAAGGCAACCGCGACGCTGCGAAACAGGATTTCCTGGATTCCATCGCCGCCTGCACCAAAGCGCTGGAAGGGCTGGAAGCTCAGGAAAAAGACACCAAACAGAAAACCGATCCGGTGCAAAACAAAGCCAATCGTCGAACCTATTTGGTGGTGCGTGCCGAATCGGAAGCCATTCTGGGTGGAAAATACTTCGATGGCCCGCAGGCTGAAGCAGCCGTCAAAGATTACGACGCCGTTGCCGAATTGACGGACGATCCGATCAAGAAAAAGGAGTTCCCAGTCAAAGGCGCGCGAGTGTTGTTTGACGCTGGCCAAACTGACTCCGCCATCGCTGCGTTCCAAAAAATTTTGGACAACGATAAAGACAACATCGAAGCCTGGCATGGAATCGGCCTGGCGTATGCCAACGCGGGCAAGTTCAAAGAATCGGCAGATTCATTGCAGACTTTCGTTGAGAAAGCTCCGAACGATCCGCGCGCTGCCGAAGCCAAAGCCGTCATTGCCGAACTGGTTCGCGGCAACAATCTGCCGCCACCGAAATCGCTGGACGACGGCAAACGCAGAGGCGCCGCTCCAGCTCCTAAAAAGAAACCATAATCAGAACTTCCAGCATTCACGAAAAAGCTCGAGAGATTTAAATCTCTCGAGCTTTTTGAGCTTGTAGAACTTGCTGGCCACAGTCGCTAGTGCTCGATTCTGATGGCATTCTGATGACAATTCTTGGCTTGATTCCTATGTTACCCGGTAGATAACGACCCCATCGCCGAAGGCATGCCGAACCACAGCAACCGATTGGCGCGGATGAAGCGCACTGAGACAGAAATCATCGTCTTCAAACCGCTCAGCGACGATTCTGCTAAACATCGTCGGCCTGCTGGTTCGCCAGATGAACCAGACACTGCAACATCGCCAGCTTCACATTCGACTGCCCGAAGACGCCAAACGCTTGAGTGGTCGAACAAACCTGCGCCGCCCGCAGCTACGGCGCGAGACCCTCTGCGCAGAGCGTTGCAGAAATTCGTCGAAGACCCGCTCTCCGAGAAGCTCTGATCGAAGGCCGCCTGACCGGTTCATCGCTGATAGAAATTTACAAAGCCGATAAAGGCACCCTGGCAATTCGCCTTCTAGCGGAAGAAGGCTTGGCTGATTTGAAAACTCTCTGGCAGCGGGCGTAAGCAAATGTGGTCATGGTTTAACCCTGATTATGTTGCCTTCACGCATTGGTCGTTCCCATTCTTCGTAAAACTTCCTGATAATCTCTTTTTGCTTTGCGGCTTCTTTTTGATTGCCGACTTTCAAATACAAATCATAGAGATATTCGTTCGGCCTGATTGAATTCGATGGTTTTTTCGCAGCAGCTTTCTTGAAATACGAAATTGCTTCCTGATTACGATCCATTTCCATATAAATCCTGCCGCGCATTTCATCGGCTTCCCCTTGAGAGTTTCTTATCGGGTTTTTATTGATGTAATCCAACCACCGCTCGCAGATGGCTATGGCTTCAGACTGCCTGCCAAGTTTCTTGTGCAGCGAGGCCATGTCTATTGATGCTCTGAACGCGGCTGGGGAAATCGGCTGGAAATCAACGATCCGCTGATAAGCCTTGATGGCTTCTTCATAGCGTTCTTTCTTTTCATAGTAGTCGGCAATTTTTTGCAAATCATAAACGGGAGCGGCGCAAAAGCAGAAAGAAAACGAATGCGAAAGCTGCGCTGTCGAAGAAAACGCCGCGCCAGCATAAAACGGCGATTGATCGGTTGATGATTCTCATTCGGATTGTCCATCGCTGGTTGACGGAGCGATTGATGGTGCTGGTCGTGGATGGCGGTTACTCGGCAGTCAAGCTGGCTCTGGTTTGCGCGGGCACTCCGAACCTGGCTTTGGTGACGCGCTTGCGTTGGGACGCCAGCTTGTATCACGACGCTCCGCAGCGGACGAAAGGTCAACGCGGCCCGACGCCTGCAAAAGGCGCTCGGCAACGCAGCCCTCAACAAGTCGTCAATCGCAAAGACACGGTTTGGGAAGAAAGCGAAGTGGTTTGGTACGGCGGCCAAAAGAAAACTTTGTTGCTCTACACGCGCACTGCGCTGTGGCACACGCCCGACGAAGCGCCAGTCAGAATTCGTTACCTCATCGCGCGCGACCCCGAAGGGAAATTGCGCGACGAAGTGTTCGCCACAACCAAGCTCGACGCCAGGCCCGCGCAGATCATTGAATGGGTAGTGATGCGCTGGTCGGTCGAAACTACCTTTGAAGAAAGCCGCGAACATTTGGGATTGGAAACGCAACGTCAGTGGAGCGATTTGGCGATTGGACGCACAACGCCTTGCTTGCTGGGACTGTTTTCTCTGGTTGTGCTGCTGACCAATAAACTGCAACCCGACGGCAAAGTGCTTACGCTGACAGCGGCTTGGTACTCCAAACCGGAAGCGACCTTCTCTGACTGCTTGATATTGGTGCGTAAGCATTTGTGGCGTTCGCTCAATCTTGTGGACTCTGCATCAAAAGCAGAATCCGTTAGTTTTCCCGCGGCTATCTGGGAACATTGGCTTTCCTGTCTAGCCGGCGCCGCTTAAATGGATAAAGTCGAGTCCTAGTTCCACCATTCGGGGCATTAAGATCATCAAGACCTCTGCCAAAGTCATCTGCGCCACGCCCTGTTCGTTGTCCAAACTTACCTCCGGTTCGTTCAATCCCTTTTGTGGTCTGCGGGGCCATTGACTTCAGTAAGTGTCTAGCTTTTGGTGCCCTGCCCATTGCCTTGGCAAGCCATTTAACGCTCCGAAAGTCGCAGCATCAATCGCCCAGTCTGTCAGAATGTCTTTCCAGCCATAGCACTGCCCAAAGACTGTCGAAAGAGTGAAACCAACGACGACGGACATACCGGCACCAATCAGAATTGGCAAGAAAGCTAGCTGCCCACTCGGATCGGTGTACATCATCGGGCTATTGCCGACGTAACCATACAGGTTCAGTCCGCCTTCAAACCCGATTGGGTCTTCGCTCATAAAGCGGCCTTGCTGTGGGTCGTACCACCGCGAGCGGTAATGCATCAGTCCGGTCAGCGAATCGGCTTCGTGTCCTGTGTACCCGTACCGTGTCAAAGAACTACTGGCGCTTGCTCCGAAGGCTTCGTACTGGGATTGGCTAACCAGAGCGCCGCTGCTGTTGGTCAGCGCCGAAGTGCTGCCCAGATGATCCTGCAAGAAGTAATAACTGGCAATGCCGATGTCGGTCTGCCGCAGCTTTTCATCTACGCCAGCGCCGTTCAGGTACTCGACTTTGCTGACACTACCTTACCACCCCTTCAATGTGCCTTCTGAATTCCAAGACCAACCTTGAGCAACAACCTCAACATAAGCATCATGACCCTTTACGATAAAGTGTTTGTATTCAGACTCGTCGGTTTTTAACTCTTGGAGCCACAATGAGTTTTTTACTTCATAAAACCTTGGGTCAGGGCAAATAGATGTTCTAAGCCATTCTTGCCTGAAGCTTGATAGCCAATTGTCAATATCTTGCTCTGGGCTATACTCGCTCCATACTGATGAGAAGCCGAACAATGACGGATTGAGAACCTCTCTATCAGAATATGAAGGGGACATGCGAGCCCATAAGCCTCCTTGGAATTGTAATTTAACTACTCTATATGCTCCATCTTCGTCTTCCGACTTTTCTGATAAGTCATAAGGATTATCAACAATCGCCACGCTCGTGTGGCCAATAACTGAAGGATTACTCGTGTCTGATATCTCATCCCCAATGCCAAAATAAGCAGCGAACATCACTTCTGTTAACTGTCCTTCAGTTGTTATCAGCCGGACATATGGAGTAGACGGGCTAACCATCCATGGCACACTTGCGGGTACTAGCTTTTGTTTTGTGTCGAAAGACAATGGCATAATTGCTTATCCTCGCTCAAAAAAATGGAATTGTGATAATACGTAATATATTCAAATTCCTCGCACTGGGTGTCACGGGAACCCTCGGACCAGGCAGGGGACTATTGATTATTGGAGTCTCAAACAATCGGTTAAGCTCATCTATCGTTGGAGTCACCTTATTGATTACCGTAGGCTGTAAGCCAGCTTCACTCAGAGCAGTAAGAGATCGGTTGTTAATTGCCACCGTCTTACCTTGATATTCAAAAACTTTTACTGGCAAATCATTGGGTGATATTGCGCCAGAACTAAGATCAGCAGCAACATCACTGATTGGCCTTCCACGTAAATAATCTGGAACACCTTGTTCACTAGATCGGTTTTCAGGTCACTGTATGGAATACCCGCAAAACTTGAACCAAGC
>CAYYDG010000095.1:0-14482 GCA_964470555.1 uncultured Heliomicrobium sp. | reverse complement strand
GCGCGTCGTTTTTGGTGATGGTGGCGTGGCCGAGTTCGTCCGTCACGCGAGTTTCATTGCTGCCCGCGCAACCGCAACCTTCGTAATCCAATTCGCGCGTGTTGTTATCCGGCAAAATGACCTGTTCCAACTTCTATGATTTTTTGTGAAGGAGTCAGTTTACCTTGCAACTGAAAACCGCTGAATCGGTCTAAAACCGGCTCTGGCTGCCCGGCAACGGGGCGTTGTGTGTGCTCAGCGTCAGCCACGCCAGCGCGAAAATCAGCGCCGGAACCAGCGCCCACGCCAACCAGAAAATTCGTCCCCGCAACCACACGCCGGCCTCGGCGTTGTGCGATTCGTGAAATGGTTCGTCAACAGGCGCAGGCGACGTGACCGCCATCCACGTGCAAACCAGCGCCGTCAGCCAGAAACTGACGTGAACAAACAAAACAGAACGTTCTTTCATCGCCGGAAAGGCTTGCGTGAAATCCACGGCCAGGAAAAACCATAACAACAACAGAAACAACCATTGCGCGCGTTGAAACGGATCAGCGGGAATGAAGGGCAACGTTCCGGCTCTATACCGCCTGAGCGCGACAATTACCAACGCCGTCGCCAGCAAACTGACAAACAGAAACCAGCGCGCGGGCGAAATGCCCAACAGCGCTTCGCCCAGATGCCCGTCCGCCACCCAGCGCGAAACATTGCGCGGGAAATTCTCCCAGGGAATCATCAACAACACAGCCAGCGCCGCAGCATTGCGCGACCACCCCTTGTCATCGTCTTCTTCGGGCGGAGTCAGGTTGAGTTTGGTCAGGCGAGCCGCGCCCAGCGCCACGCCCGCGCCCATCAGCAATCCGAACAACTGTTCCATCCATTTCCAGTAGCCAAGTCCCTGCAATGCCGTGAAGCGTCCGACAGGCCCCCATTGCGCGCGTCCAAGCATTTGCACGAAATCGCCGACGGCGAAACCTGCGCCTCCGGCCAGCGCTCCATACCACACCAATGACAACGCCGCGCGTTGTTGCCTGCGCCACAAATACACCAACAAGGCCGCGCACAAACCGACGCATCCCGCCCAGTTGTCGCTGCGCGGAGGCGTCATTCGCAATCCGCCAAGCAACGTCAGCAAACCAAATCCCAACCACCAGCCAGCGGCAAGCGCGCCAATCAACCGACAGGCTTCGCGTCCGCGCGGAACGATGGCGGCATAACCCAAGGCAATCAACAATGCCGAACTCGCGGCCACCCAATCGGTGTCGTACAAACTCCAGCGCGTTTCCAACCACGCCGTCGCGCCAGTAAAATCCAGAAGTTTCCAACCCGCATACACGCCAATCAGCGGCCCGACGAAAGCGTCCAGTTCCGACCGGCGCAACGTCAGTCCCAGACCCAAAATTCCAGCGCCGACGGCTCCCCACAACCCGCCGATCAAAAACAGACTGGCGTATCCGTACAGCACGTCGGCAAAGGCTGCCGATGCTGTGTACCCGATGACAATGCCGTAACTCATCTGGCCGCCGAACGCCCAGCCGACAGCGCACAATGCGGCGATTGTCACGCTCCGCCTAACCCAATCCGCGCGTCCGGCGGCCAGACACAACGCCAATCCGAACAACGCGCCGGGCATCATCGCTCCCGCTTCGTGGCCATAATCGCCGCGCAACCCCCAACCCACGGACATGGACAGCGCCGCTAAAATCACCAGAGACATCAATTGTCGAGAAATCAAAGAATTGTGTGCCATGCAGCAAAGATAACGGAATCGGCCAAACAACGATAGAGCGAGTTGTTGAACTCAAATGCCATTGGTAAAGTGAGCGCGTTTTTACACCTTACACAACAATCAACAGGAGGAATTATGAGCGAACAATTCGATAAGCAGACAGCAGTCGCGTTACTCAATCAGATTCTGGAAGCGGAACTGGCAGGCGTAGTTCGGTACACGCATTATTCACTGATGGTGTTCGGATACAGCCGCATCCCGATTGTCAGTTGGCTGCGCAGCCAGGCCAGCGAAGGTTTGGCGCACGCGCACGAAGCCGGAGAACTCATCACTCATTTTGGCGAACACCCTTCGCTGAAAATCGGCGCGTTGCTGGAAACGCATCAACACGAAATCAACGATATTCTGCTGGAATCACTGGATGCCGAAAAACGCGGTTTGGAACTGTATTACCAACTGCTGGCGCTGGTGAAAGACAAATCAGTGTTGTTGGAAGAATACGCCCGCAAGATGATCGCCGCCGAAGAAATGCACCTCGGCGAAGTCAACAAGATGCTGCGAAAACCCGGCGAAGTTGGCGAATTTTCGGCTGCCTGAACCAGTCGAAAAGTTGAGCGCCCGCTCCCGTCAGAAAATTCAACACCTCAATTCAAAGGAAAGTAGTCAATGGCTGCTACAAGTCTGCTTGCGTTAATTGATGATATTGCATCGGTGCTGGACGACGTATCGGTGATGACGAAAGTCGCCGCGAAGAAAACGGCGGGCGTATTGGGCGACGATCTGGCGCTCAATGCGGAACAGGTGTCGGGGGTCACTCCCAACCGCGAATTGCCCGTAGTCTGGGAAGTCGCCAAAGGTTCGCTGGTCAACAAAGCCATTCTGGTCCCGGCGGCGCTGGCGATTTCGGCCTTTGCGCCGAGCCTGATTACCCCGTTGTTGATGATCGGCGGCGCGTTTCTCTGTTATGAAGGCGTCGAAAAGCTGTTTCACGCTTTTCTGCACAGCAAAACAGAAGATAAAAAACATCACGACGAATTGCTGGCCGCCGCCGCGGATTCGGCGTCCAGTCTGGTCAAATTCGAGAAAGACAAAATCAAAGGGGCGATTCGCACCGATTTTATTCTTTCGGCGGAAATCATCGTCATTTCGTTGAATTCTGTGGCCAATGCCCCGTTCGGCAAACAAGTGGCGGCAATGGTGGCGATTTCGTTGCTGTTCACGGCCGGCGTTTACGGGTTGGTTGCCGGCATCGTCAAACTCGACGACGCGGGGCTTTACCTGCAACGGCGTGGTGGAGCGTTCAAAGGGCTGGGCGCAGCGCTAGTCGGAGCGGCTCCGTATTTGATGAAATTGCTTTCGGTACTCGGAACTGCCGCGATGTTTCTGGTGGGCGGAGGCATTCTGGCTCACGGCTGGCACCGTCTGGATGCCGCCATTCATCATCTGGCTGATCAGACTGGCGGCATCGGCGGCATCGGCTTTCTCATCAAAGCTCTTTTGCCAACGTTGTTAAATGGCGTGGTGGGCATCCTTGCCGGTTTGGTCGCGCTGGGCGTCGTATCCGGCATTGGCCGTCTGTTCAAAAAAGCGGACAAGCAAGCTGCCTGAATGGGCGTTCAAGCAACAGCAATTTTGTGGCATCCGCGAGGCCTGCTATCATCGCGCTCGCTTTTTCCGCAAATCACACTACAAATTGGAGGCTTTTACCGATGTTGAATCGAAGAACGTTTCTGCGCCAAACCGCTTTCAGCATGGTGGGCAGCGTGACGGGCGGCGCGCTGGCAATGAATATGCTCCACGGCGAAACTCGAGCGGCCAAACTGTCAAAAATCGGAGTGCAGCTTTACACGGTCCGAAATCAAATGGCGAAAGATTTCGATGGATCACTGAAGCAAATCGCCGAACTCGGATTCAAGGAAGTCGAGTTCGCTGGGTATTACAACCGCACGCCGCAACAGATCAAATCTCTGCTTGGCGGGTTGGGACTGGATGCGCCCGCTGCGCACGTGCCGCTGGCGTCATTGCAAAAAGAACTCGACAAGACGATTGAAACCGCCCAGGCGATTGGCCATCGGTATCTGATCTGTCCGTACCTGGAAGACCGTGACCGCAAAACGCTCGATCAATACAAACAACACGCGGCGCTGTTCAACAAGGCTGGCGAAGCTTGCAAGAAAGCCGGGATCCAGTTTGGTTATCACAACCACGATTTCGAGTTTTTTGCCATTGACGGCAAATTGCCGTTCGATGTGTTGCTGGCCGAAACCGACAAGAATCTGGTCAAGATCGAACTGGATTTGTACTGGATCGTTTTCGCCAAACAGGACCCGCTGGCTTATATGGCCAAACATCCAGACCGCTTTGCGCTATTCCACGTCAAGGAAATGGACAAAAACGCCAAACGCGGCATCACCGAAGTCGGACGCGGCGTGATTGATTTCAAAACCATTTTTGCCAAAGCTCCGAAAGGCGCGATCAAACATTACTTCGTCGAACAGGACACCACACCCGGTTCGCCGTTCGACAGTTTGAAAGTCAGCATTGATTACCTGAAGAATCTGGAGTTTTAGTGTCCTCCGCAGAAACCGAACTTCAGGCGGAAAAGCTGCCTGAACGCCCTTCTCTGTTCGACAAACTCATTTCTCCCGACTTGAGCATGGCTTTCGTCGTGACGATCTGGGGCGGAAATTTCGCAGTGCTGAAAACTGCGTATTCGCAAATTGCGCCGTTTCCCTTTGCGGCATTGCGATTCACGCTGGCCACTGCGCTGATGATGTTGATGTTGTGGTGGCGCGAAGGCGACGTGAAATTTCCAGCGGGCAGCTTTTGGAAATTCCTATGGCTTGGTTTGATCGGCAACACTGTGTATCAAGTTTTATTCGCCAACGGATTGGCATACACGACTTCCGCCAACAGTTCGTTGATCGCTTCGACTTCGCCGGTGGCGGTGGCCCTTGCGGGAGGTTTGATCGGGTTGGAGCGCATCACACGATTCACTGTGATTGGATTGGCGCTGGCGCTTGGCGGCATTTTGATTGTCGTCGGTTCGCGCGGAGCGTCGCTGAGTTCGCGCACGATTTTTGGCGATTTGCTGGTGTTGGGTTCGGTATTTTGCTGGGCGGCTTATGTGCTTGGCATGCGAACAGTCAAAGGCCACATCTCTTCGTTGCGAGCGACGACGCTGACGATGATGACGGGCGCGCCGGGTCTGGCGTTGTTCGGATTGCCGGGATTGATTGAAATGCAGCAAACCGGTTGGCAAAAAGTCGGAGCCGCCGGACTGTTCGGCATTATCTATTCAGCGGCGTTGGCCTTGGTCGCCTGTTACCTGCTTTACAACCGCAACGTGCGGTTGATTGGTGGAGTGAAAACGACGATTTACGGTTGCGTAATCCCGGTCGTTGCCGCTTTGGTCGCCTGGCCGGTGTTGGGCGAACAGCCAACGTTGCTGCAAGCTGCCGGAGCCGTGTTGATTATCGCCGGAGTGCTGGTCACGCGCCGGAAGTGACCAGCGCGCTTCCGTTTACTTTGATTTTTCAACCGAATACTATTTGCGCGTTCAATGCGTCGAATATCCCCAACTCCTATCGCCGCCGTTATCTTTTATCAGCATTGTGGTCAGAATTGAGGCAAAGAAGTCCGATGAAAACTTGTTCTATCCGGGTCAGTTTATTGATCTGCGTTGCGCTGCTTGGCTCTGCTGCGGCGCAGACCAGACCGGCGGCGACTCAGTCCAGAACCGCGCCAGCATACGAAGAAATCATCGCCGTCGAAGACCCTGTCGCGCGCATCACTGCGTTGCAACAATTTCTGCGAACTCGACCGGCAACTGAACAAGCCGACGCCGCGCGCGAAGCGATTGTCGCCAGTTGGGCGCAACTCGGCGAAGTCGAACTCGGCGAAAACAACATCGAAAAAGCCAACGCCAATTTCCGCAAAGCTCTGGGCGCATTGCCCGAAAAAGTCACCGATCAATTTTTTCAGGAAACCGTCATTCGCATTCCACTGGCGGTTTCGGTGCGCGGTTATCGCAACGAAGCCGTCGGGCTGGCTCGCCAACTCGAAACCCGATTTGCCAAAGACGCTCTACGGTTGGCGGCGCTGGGCGAATTTTTCATGACCATAGAAGCGCCGACCGACGCCATTCGCGCACTTGAAGCAGCGGCCAAAATTGCCGAACCGGATGCGCGATTGCATCGCGCGCTGGCTTCGGCATATCGCATTGGATTGCGACTGGATGACGCCATCTCCGAATACCAACTGGCCATCGGGGTTGATCCTAAAGAAAAACGCGCGTATTACGAACTGGCCAATTTGTATCGCGCTCACGGCGCTTATGCCGACGCCATCAAGCTGTATCAAAAACAACTGGAAATCGAACCCAAACACGCGCCTTCGTTCAAAGGTCTGGCGCTGGCTTTTCTGGCGCTGGGCGACGAGCCGCAAATGACTGCTTCGCTCAATCAAGCGCGTGATTTGCGCGGCACGCCCGAAGAAATCACAGGCGATTTGTACCTGCAAACGCAAATGGCGCTGTATTTCCTGACGCAAAACAAATTGAAACAGGCCCGGCAGGCGTCTGAAACCGCGTTGATGATCGAACCGCGTTACGCCTGGGCGCGCATTGCCGCCGCAGAGGTTGACCTGGCCGAAGGAAAAATCTTCGAAGCCGAACGCAATTTGCTGGCGGCCAGTCGTTACGCCAGCTTCCCTTCACTGTTTTTCACGTTCGGCAAATTGTATCTGACCGTGGAAGATTTCGATGGAGCGGTGGAACAATTCGCCAAAGCGTTCAGTGTTTCGACAAAAGTAACAAAAGACATTTTTACAACGCGGCTGGGCGGTTCGTTGGACGTGAAAGCTGAAAGCGTCAGGGAGTTGTTGGCGCGCGAACATCAGGCGTCGCTCTTTGTCGCCGCGCTGCCGACTTCGCCGGAACAGTTCAAGCTGATCGAATCGCTGGCGAGATTTCATACCTGGCTGGATGAAATCAAAAAGCTGGTGGCGTCGGGAAAAACCGTCACGCGAAAACAGATGGAAGAACTGGATCGGGCGGCGATGGATTTTGCCGAAACCGAAGCAACACGGCGTTCATTCCGGTCGCTGTACATAGCCCAGAAATTGTCGCACGCAGGCATTGCCAACGGATTGGCTGTTGAGTTGGCCGAACAGGCGTTGGGATTGGCCGAAGTCGCCACAGAACTTGACGGTTCAGTGCGCGATTATCCCAATTACGACCGCAACGGACGGCTGCAAATCTTTCGCGGGCGCGCATTGGACGCCAAAGGCTGGTCATTGTTCCAGGCAGGCAAATCCGATGAAGCCACAACGGCGCTCAACGAAGCTGTTACGGCGTATGGCTCTCTTCCCGAATCCAGACGCGCCAAATGGCATCTGGCGGTGGTCAAAGAAACCATCGGCGAATTGGAAACGGCGCTAGATCTGTATCTGGCAGGATATGAGCAGCCCGAAGCTTCCAGCTTTGACGTAAAACTTGCCGCAATCGAGGCCGTGTATCGCAAACTCAACAATTCGACCGACGGGCTGCAAGAACGATTGCGTCAGGCCGGAATCGCCGCCACGCTGGTCAGTTCCGCTGCGGCTCCACCTGATCCCAAATCGTCCAAAAAAGCTGCCGCTCCTCCGCGACAAACGTCAAAATCCATCAAGTTGCAACCGAAAGCTCCCTCCAATACCCCAAAGGATTCGGGCAAGGGCGAAGCCGTGCTTGAAAGTGGAAAGGCGGATTTGTCTACGGCTCAACCTGTTGCAGTGAGCGAACCGGCAAAATCGGACGAAGCCGTTAAAGATTCAGCGAAAGATGAAAAGCCGGAAGAATCGAAGAAAGATGATGAAAAGGTGAAAGTGGAATCGGCAAAACCTGTGAGTTTGCCGGACGTGGAGCTGAGTTCAAATCAGCCTGTCTTGCTTGTGCCGATGATTGATGTGTTGGCTCTGGTTTCTGCGTTGGAAACGTTGAAGCCGGTGATCTCATCCGAATCTGAAGAAGTTCCGCCGCCACCTGCCAAATCCAACACGCGACCTCGTCGCGTCAACGTTACAACGAAACCAGACAATCAATAAGCCTTCAGGCGGCTCTTGCCGTGGACACTTTCTTGCGCCGAGGCGCAGGTTTGCGGCGTTTGTGGCCGTTGGAATGGTGGCCGTTGAGATGAGCTGCGCCATTGCCGTTGACGCCGTTTTCATATTCGCCCACACGTTTGCTGAGCGTATTGCGATGAATGCCTAGTTCGTCGGCGGCTTTGGACAAATTGTTGTTGTGACGACTGACGACTTTCAGGATGAACTTCTTTTCAAATTCCTTGACGGCTTCTTCGAACAAAATACCGCGCGAAATCATTTGATCAACCAGGGACTCAAGCTCAGCTTTCATGGCCATATCCTCAAAATTCAGTGCCGCGCATAAAAGATAGCTACGCCGTGCCAAAAGCCTGAGGCTGTGCAGTTCGTCGGGTTGGCGCTGGCCTTCGTCAAAAGTGGGGATGGTGCTGAAGGCGTCAACTCTTTTTACGGGCAACGTTGTGTTTCAATTGCTCAATCGTTTATTTCAAACGTCGAATAAGGCTGTTCAGACCGCGTCGGCAAACGACAGATGATGGCCTGTCAACAGTCTATATGCTTCCAGATACTTGGCGCTCGTTGCGGCTACAACTTCATCGGGGAGTGTCGGCGCAGGCGGGCGTTTATCCCAATCCAGTGTTTCCAGGTAATCACGAACAAACTGTTTGTCGAACGAAGCCTGTGATTTGCCAGGCGCATAAGCCGAGGCTGGCCAAAACCTGGATGAATCCGGGGTCAAAGCTTCGTCAATCCAGACAATCTGTCCGTCTCTCAATCCAAACTCGAACTTCGTATCGCAAATTATGATGCCGCAGCTTTCGGCGTACCGTGCGGCTTCGGCGTAAATCGTCAAACTGATCGTTTCCAATTTGCGTGTCAGGTCTTCGCCAATGACCACTGCCATCTCGGCTATCGAAACGTTGATGTCGTGTCCCTGTTCCGCTTTTGTTGCCGGCGTGAAAATCGGTTCCGGCAATTTGGCCGACTCGACCAATCCAGCAGGCAGTTGATGTCCGCAAATCGCGCCCGTTTGTTCATATTCTTTCCAACCGGAACCGGCCAGATACCCACGCACGACGCATTCAAACGAAATCACTTCGGCGCGGCGAGACAACATCGAACGCCCGGCTAACATCGCTTTCGATTGTGCAGACAATCGTTCCAGCAAGGCAGCAGGAAACGCTTCAACGTCGGCGGCGACCAGATGATTGGAAACAATGTTTGCAAATCGTTCGAACCAAAATCGCGACAACTGTGTCAGCACCTGACCTTTGTGCGGAATCGCATTCGGCAACACACAATCGAACGCCGAGATGCGATCTGTTGCGACAATCAACAAATGGTCATCATCAACATCGTAAATATCCCGAACTTTGCCGCTTCTCAGAAACGTCAATTCCGGCAAACAGCTCTCTTCGGCGACGCTTTGAATTGATACTGCACTCATAAAAACGCAAAAAGTCCCCCACGCAATTGAACTTGCCTGAACGGATATTCAATCGCCTGAAGAACTACTCAAACTTTGTTGTGATTGACCACCGAGGTGCTCGCTTCTCATCGAAGCGGAGGCGCATTATTTGCGCGCATCATATCTTTGTCAAGACATTGAAGCTGAAAGATTGTTGTTTTGAAAAATATATTCGCAGATTTTTTTCAACGCGATGAAGCTCGCCGTTGAACGCTACAATTTCGACTGACACGCCTGATGATCCCAGGCATCAGGCGATAAAAAAAGCGGCAACCAATTGAAAGAGGTTTGCCGCCATCATGGGTTTTATGGTCGTCATCGGCTAAAACTTCAAGTTTGGAGCCTGCATCTTGATGTTCGCCAAAGTAATTTTTGTTTTGTCATCCTGGCCGTGATCTGGTTCCAATGTGATTATCATCATTGGAAATGTGAGCGATGTATAGACATACTTTTCACTTTCTGTGACTTGAATTTTGCTATCCGAATTTTTGAACACTTCACTAAATTTCTTGTCGTAAAACTCTTTGACTTTCTCTATGTCATCGCTGGTGGTCATAACCAGAGTCTGAGTAAATGGGGCTTTGGCCGACGTGACAACCGCTGCCCCTGGATATTTGAAATCATCCAACGTGGCATTAGTGGTTGTTGGAACAGGAAGTTCATCTGGCGGCGCTGGCGGGTCTGCTGGAATGGGAATCCCCTGCGGAAAATCTCGCCGAGCCTCTTCAACCGCCTGACTGACTTTCTGACTGGCCCAGTAAACAATTCCAACTCCGGCAACCACAGCCAGCAAAAAGAACGCCGCCAACGAAATCAAAACCCATTTGACCCAACCGCTTTTCCTGGGCGCAGCCATTTGTCCATACACAGGCGCATCTGGCGGACGATAAAGCTGTGATGTGTTTGGAGTTTGTTCCGCCCAACTGCCCGGCGTATATCCAGTCTGTGGTTCAGCATATTGCGACGGAGTTTGTTGAGCATAATTTCGCGTCGTAGCGGAAGTCGCTTCATTTTCAACAACCAGTTGCGACCCGCATTGGCGACAAAATCGCGCCGGGCGATCTGAAATGTATCCGCAACGTGAACAGGGTTGTTCCATAATCGAACCTCGTTTTGGACAATTTTCTACCAAATGTTGACACCGAAGATTCCAACTGAAAATTACGTTGTCATACGGTTTTTGTTCGTTTGAACTTGGCCTGCATCATCACGCAACCTCCAATGCGAAAGCAAGCTCTCCAATGCGCGTTTGGACAGCTTCCGCCATCGAGTGTAATAGTTTCGTAATACCACCCGCTAAAGCCTTTATGGGCATTGTCGTCCCCGTCCGCGCCACTTACGATGACGGCGATGGTTCAAGCTTTTGAATAGCTGTGCTCCTCACAAAACTTTTACTGGAGAAACATGAATGCACTTCGATTCCAATGTAATTAAGCCTTCGCCGGTTGCGCCTCGCTGGCAGGATGTCATCAAGAAATATCAAACCCCTGAAACCTGGCGAAGCGTCTGGCAAATCGCCAATTCGATCCTTCCTTATCTGGCCTTGTGGTATCTGATGTACTGGAGTTTGTCAGTTTCGTACTTGCTGACACTGGCATTGGCCGTTCCTGCCGGAGGATTGGTGATGCGGATTTTCATTCTGCAACACGATTGCGGACACGGTTCGTTTTTCAAATCCCAAAAAGCCAACGACCGATTCGGAACGATTTGCGGCTTTTTGACGATGATCCCTTATTACCAATGGCGGCATGAACATGCGATTCATCACGCAAGTTCAGGCGATTTGAGCCGTCGCGGAACCGGCGATGTCACAACGCTGACGGTCAAGGAATATCAGGCGCTTTCTCCATTGAAGCGATTGCGTTACAGAGCTTATCGCAGCATGCCTGTCCTGCTGTTGATCGGGCCGTTTTACACCTTTGTCGCTTCGCATCGTTTCGTTCGCTGGTATTCCGGCAAACGCGAAGCCCGCAACGTCTACCTGACCAATCTGGCGCTGTTTTCCATCTGGGGAACCTTGTGTCTGACGATGGGAGTGAAATCGTTTTTGATGATCTGGTTGCCGGTGACTTTGTTTTCGGGCATTGCCGGCATCTGGCTGTTTTACGTCCAGCACCAATACGAAGACACGTATTGGAAAGACAAACACGAATGGGATTACGTGACGGCGGCGGTTATGGGCAGTTCGTATTATCACTTGCCGCGCATTATCCAGTGGTTTTCGGGCAACATCGGATTCCATCACATTCACCATCTCAGCCCGAAGATTCCGAATTACAAGCTGGAACAATGCCACAAGGAAACTCCCATGTTTCAGGAAGCCGTCACGCTGACCTTCTGGAAAAGCTTGAAAACCGCTTCATTGAGACTCTGGGACGAAGACCAGCAAAAGATGATCGGGTTCAAAGCGCTCAAAAAACAATAAACCACCAACAGTTGGAGTGCTGCAGGTCTCTGCAGCGCTCCAACATCAATTCCGCCAATTCGCCTTCGTTCTCTGGACGCCAATCTCGCAGAGCGGCACAATGTCGCTTCCCACGTTGATTCACCAACAACCAAAATCGAAAAAGGAGAGTTTCCGATGTTCGAGTCCGAAGCGACCAATCAACATCTGAACCCGGAGTTCAACAAACTCTATCCCGAAGAAGATCGGCTGAATCGGATGAACCGCGATTTTCGATTTCATCCGGCCCAAACATCCAATCCAAAAGCATTGACCGCCGAACAGATCGCAGCCTTCAATCGTGACGGTTACCTTTCGCCGCTCAATTTGTTCAGCGAAGCGGAAGTTGCCGAACATCGTCGCTACTTCGATCAATTGCTGGCGAACGTTTTGGCTTCCGGCCAGGACAATTACTCCATCAAGACGGCGCATTTGCTGTATGGAAAGGTTTACGATTTATTGACCGATCAGCGAATCGTTGCTTATGTCAAAGATTTACTCGGCGAAAACGTCGTCGGTTGGGGATCGCATTATTTCTGCAAACTACCCGGCGATGGCAAAACCGTTGGATGGCATCAGGATGCAGGATATTGGCCGTTGACGCCCAGCCAAGCCATCACTGTCTGGCTGGCGATTGACGATGCCGACCGCGAAAACGCCTGCATGAAGTTCATTCCCGGTTCGCACCATTTCGGCCATTTGACCTATCAACTGACCGAAGAAAGCGATCCGAGCATACTGAATCAGGTCGTGCCCGAAGCCGAGAAATTCGGCGCGCCAGTGTACAACGAACTCCGAGCTGGGCAGATGTCCATTCACTCCGATCTGTTGTTGCACGGTTCGGAGGCGAATACTTCGACGCGACGGCGCAACGGACTGGCGATTCGTTATACAACTGCTGACGTGCGAGCCGAAATGGGTTGGAACGAAAAAGGCGTGCTGGTCAGTGGCAGCGATCCTTCCGGCCATTGGGCGAATCCGCCCAGACCGTTAACCGATTGACTCCATCATCAAAGGCAAAAGACATGACCCAAACAAACCTTCGTAAAGTCATTTTTGTCGTTCTGCTCTTGTCGCTTCAGCTTTTCTCAAGTGAAGCCAGACAAACCGCCCGAGCAGCCGACAAGCCGAACATTCTGTTTTGCTTCGCCGACGATTGGGGACGATATGCCAGCATCTTCGCCGAATTCGAAAAGCATCCGAGCTTGAACCAGATCGTCAAGACGCCGAACATTGACCGCGTGGCACGCGAAGGGGTGCTGTTCCGCAATGCTTTTGTCAACGCGCCTTCCTGCACTCCGAGCCGCAGTTCGCTGCTGTCCGGTCGTTACTTTTTCAACACCGGACGCGGAGCCATCTTGCGCGAAGCTCGTTGGGACGCGGCCATTCCCAGCTTTCCGTTGCTGCTGAAAGACGCCGGCTATCACATCGGCGAAACGTACAAAGTCTGGAGTCCAGGTTCGCCAGACGACGCGCCATTTGGCGCAGGCAAATACGCTTATGAAAAAGCTGGCAAACTGCCAAACAACTTTTCAGAAAACGCCACCGAAATGATTGCCAAAGGCTCTTCGCTGACTGAAGCGCGCGAAAAAATCTTCGCGCAAGTGCGCGGCAACTTCGATGCGTTTCTGAATGACCGAAAAGCCGGTCAACCGTTTCTGTACTTTTTCGGCGCGACGACGACGCATCGTCGCTGGATCAAAGGCTCCGGCAAAGCTCTGTGGGGAATCGAACCGGATTCGCTGAAAGGCAAACTGCCAGCGTTTTTGCCCGACGTTCCTGAAATCCGTGAAGACGTGGCCGATTACCTGGGCGAAGTGCAGGCGTGGGATGCTTACGTCGGTTTGTTGCTGAAACGATTGGAAGAAACCGGCGAACTGGAAAAAACGCTGATTGTCGTCAGCGGAGATCACGGCATGCCCGGTGTCACCAACGGCAAATGCAGCTTGTATGATTTTGGAACCAAGGTCGCATTGATGATTCGCCTGCCCGCTTCAGTTCAGAAAACCAAAGGCGGACGAATTGTGGATGATCTGGTCAGTCTGCCGGATTTGTGTCCAACGTATCTGGAAGCCGCAGGCGTGAACCTGCCTCCGGGACTCAACAGCCGCAGTTTGTGGAGCCTGTTGACATCAGGCAAAAGCGGTCAGGTAGATAAAACTCGGACCTGGGTAATCACCGGACGCGAACGCCACGTTCCCACAGCCCGCGAAGGCTTCCTGCCATATCCGCAACGCGCGCTGCGAACGAAAAACTTTCTTTACGTTCGCAACTTCATGCCTGACCGCTGGCCAATGGGCGATCCGATGAAGCTGACGGCAACCAGCGAACCGACGGCGCAGGAATTGGAAGAAAACACCTACATCGCATTTGGCGATATGGACGCCAGCCCTACCAAAGCCTGGTTGGTTGCGCATCGCAACGATCCGAAATGGCGACAGTTTTATGAATTCGCGTTTGGCAAACGTCCGGCGGAAGAGTTGTACGATCTTCGCAAAGACCCGGAGCAGATGAAAAACCTTGCTGCCGATTCGGCCTACGCAAAGCAGAAAACCCGACTGGCAACGCAGTTGATGAAGATACTGAAAGATGCTGGAGATCCACGCGTCGGCAACGATCCACAAGGTTGGGAACGGACGCTGTTCGTGGATGACCGCCCGCGCTAATTCCGCTGACACTTCCCTGCTGCTATGTGATGAGAATCTGAAAAAAAACGACCCGCCTGCTAAATCAGCAATTCTCGGTAAGGCGATAAGTGTAGAAAAAGCAGGCTGAAGAGAGA
>CAYYDG010000094.1:0-14543 GCA_964470555.1 uncultured Heliomicrobium sp. | reverse complement strand
GATACAGCTTCAGCGATTCAGAATCGGTTTTAGGAGACATAAAACTCCTCGCTTAATGACCGCGCAAGGGAATAGGTTGAGACGAGTGATAAGGCGAGCGGATGGTAAGCCTGTGGCACTGAATGGTCAAGGTCAGCGCACTTTGGCGCAGGGCATCTTGTCAGTCATGGCTTTGGTCGTTATAGTTCGTGTGTCTAAATTTCAATCTGAAATTTTCCAACAAATTTTCCAACTAAGCGGTCGGCATCCGCCCGGTCGAAACATCAATCAAGCCGTATTTTCCATCAAGTGAGGACTAACGCTATGGCTGACAATCGTGGTGTGGCGTACATCAAACCCGGAGTGGTCGAAATTCAAAACATTGATTTTCCCAAGCTCGCGCTGGGCAAGCGCAAATGCAATCACGGCGTCATTCTGAAAGTCGTATCAACCAACATCTGCGGCAGCGACCAGCACATGGTTCGCGGACGAACGACTGCGCCCGAAGGCTTGATCCTCGGTCACGAAATCACCGGTGAAGTGATCGAAGCCGGGCGCGATGTGGAATTCATCAAAGTCGGCGATCTGGTGTCGGTTCCGTTCAATATCGCCTGTGGACGTTGTCGCAACTGCAAAGCCGGACAGACCGGCGTTTGTTTGAACGTAAATCCGGCGCGCCCCGGAGCGGCTTATGGGTATGTGGATATGGGCGGATGGATCGGCGGACAGGCAGAATACGTCATGGTTCCGTATGCCGATTTCAATCTGCTGAAATTTCCGAACAAAGATCAGGCGATGGCGAAGATCAAAGACCTGACTTGTCTGTCCGACATTTTGCCGACGGGTTATCACGGCGCGGTCACTGCCGGAGTCGGGCCGGGTTCGATTGTCTATGTTGCCGGAGGCGGGCCGGTTGGATTGGCTTGTGCGGCGTCGGCGCAATTGCTCGGCGCGGCTTGTGTGATTGTCGGCGATTTGATTCCCGAACGATTGAAACAGGCGCGGAAATTCGGTTGCGAAACCGTGGACGTGTCGAACAAAAACGCGAGCGTCGCCGAACAGATCGAACAAATAGTCGGCGTTCCCGAAGTGGATTGCGCGGTGGATTGCGTGGGCTTTGAAGCGCGCGGTCACGGCGAAGGGGCGAAGACCGAAGCTCCGGCGACGGTGTTGAATTCGTTGATGGAAGTCACACGCGCCGGCGGTGGCATAGGCATTCCGGGTTTGTACGTGACGGGCGATCCGGGAGGCATTGATGACGACGCCAAGATCGGCAAACTCGGCATTCGCATCGGATTGGGATGGGCGAAATCGCATCATTTTATGACCGGCCAATGTCCTGTGATGAAATACCATCGCCAGTTGATGCAGGCGATTCTGTACGGAAAGATCAATGTCGCCAAAGCCGTCAACGTGCAAGTCATCTCGCTGGACGACGCGCCGAAAGGCTACAAAGATTTCGACAAAGGCGCGGCCAAGAAATTCGTCATTGATCCGCATCAGGCCATCGCGGCGTAGAACAGGAAGCATGGAGTACCGCCTTCAGGTGGCTGACTCGCTGAAAGCATCAAGCCGCCTGAAGGCGGTACTCCAAACTAAATTCAAGGAGCAATCATTTCGTAATGAGCAGTTCATTTTCAGGTCAAGTCGCAGTTATCACCGGCGGAGCTTCAGGCATTGGATTGGCCATTGCCAAAAAACTTCACAACGAAGGCGCGACGGTCGCGCTGTTGGATTTGAGCGCGGAAACCGCCGAAGCAGCGACGAAAGAAGTCGGCGCGAACGCCGTCGCGTTTGCTGTCAACGTCACAGACGAAGCTCAGGTCAAAACTGTCATTGATGAAATCGGCAATCGCTTCGGTCGCGTGGATATTTTGGTCAACAGTGCAGGGGTTACGGGCAAAACCAACATCAAAACCCACGAAGTTGAACTGACCGATTTTCGCTTTGTCTTTGAAGTCAATGTGGTGGGTTCGTTTTTGACTTCGCGCGCCGTGTTGCCGTGGATGCTGAAAAACAATTATGGCCGCATTCTGCACATTGCTTCGGTGTCCGGCAAAGAAGGCAATGCCGGAATGCTGGCGTATTCAGCCTCGAAAGCTGCCGTCATCGGCATGGCCAAAGTGCAGGGCAAGGAGTACGCCGAAACCGGAATCACGGTGAACGCGCTGGCTCCGGCGGTGATCCGCACGCCTATGGTTGCCGCGTTGCCCGCCCAGCAGGTTCAATACATGACCGATAAAATTCCGATGAAGCGTTGCGGCGAACTGGACGAAATCGCGCATCTGGCAACGTTCATCGTTTCGCCCGGAGCCAGTTTCACCACCGGTTTCACGTTCGATATGACCGGCGGACGCGCGACGTATTGATTTCATCTGACGTCAGAAAAAGCTGACCATTGTCAGCATCGGCTTTCGTTCTTTTTCAAGAAGCTCGCGGTTTTGCAACGATTGAGGCTGGCATTGAGCTTGCGAAAAAAAGGTGTCTGCGAATTCCCGCAGCACAATTTTTCGACAAGGAGAAACTCGTATGTCAGCTTCACATTGTTCAAAAGTGTGTTCAGTCATTGTCGTGCTGGTTGTTGCTGGGATTGTCTCTGCGCAAACTCCACCGCCTGTTAAACCGAATGAACCACCTGCGCCGACGTTTGTCGCTTCGATAAAAGTCGTCAAGCTGGTCAGCCCGTCTGTTGTGTTAATCAAAGCTGGCTCAGAAGGCAATGTTTCTGCGCAAGGAACCGGCATCGTCATCCGCGAAGACGGCGTAATCCTGACGGCTTATCACGTCATCAAAGACGCCAAACAGATTCAAGTCGCGACGAAAGACGGCGAAACTTATGACCGCGTTGAAGTGCTGGGCGTGGATGAACGCCGAGACGTTGTGGCCATTCGCGTTCAAGTCAAAAGCATGCAGTCCATCGCGGTTCGTTCGGTTTCCGACGAACAAATCGGCGAGCGTGTTTTTGCTGTTTCAAACCCGCTCGGCATGAATTGGACGTTTTCCGATGGATTGTTGAGCGGTGTTCGATTGGCCGATGACGTTCCCGGCGCTGGCAAAGGTTACAAACTGCTGCAATTCACTGCGCCAGTTTCTCCGGGATCGAGCGGCGGCGTGTTGGTGGATGGCGAAGGGCGGGGGATTGGGCTAATCGTTGGCGGGTTGAATGGGCAGAACCTAAATTTTGCTGTCCCGCTTTCGGTTGTTACGGGGTTGGCCGATCAACCCGGCAAGCAGCTATTGACTGGAGGTTTGTCGCTAAATCAGGGGAAAAAAGAGCCGGAAAAAATTGAAGACCGAACCGGAAAAGCCTCCGCTGCTGTGAATTCGACTCGTGTGGAACGAGTCCGCGAAGCGCGGTTGATTTACATTGTGCGCAAAACATCGCTTTGCAAGCCGGTGATGTTGCAAAACGCCTTGATGAAGCATTCGGCTCAACTCGACGAGTGGAATGTGAAGTTGGTAGATGAAGAGCGATTGGCCGACCTCATCATTGAAATTGACAATATGATGAAGAGCGATTGGCCGACCTCATCATTGAAATTGACAATATGACGCTGACTTTCTACTACACCTACAGCATTCGAGATCGGCGAGCCGGTGTTATTCTTGGCGCTGGCCGTGTGACGGCTTGGGATTGCAATCTCGCGGCTCCGGGATTGGCTAAAAAGATCGTAGAGAACTTACGCGCCGCCAACGAGCCGCCAAAACTGAAAAAGCAGGAGACCAAATAGCTTCATGAGTGTTCGCCAGTTTTTTTCGCAAGCGGCCAAGCTGCTTTATCTGGGCGTCGGCATCAGCGATCCAGGGACAATTCCTCGCAAAGTGGATTTGTGGAAGGTTGCCGCTGGCGAGGGGTGGCGATGCTTCAATCTGACGGCGACGCCGATTCACCACAAAGGCAAAGAAGCGGTTCAACTGGAAGCGCAGGCCGATAGTTCTGAAAGCCTGGCTTTGTTTGAAGCATTGGAATTGCCGTTGGGAAAACTCGATCTGAGCATTGCAGCAGTCAATCAAAAAGTCGGATTGGTTGTTCGGGCAGAAAATCATCACCGCTTTGAATTGGTTTCATTTGAAGTAAACGCAAACTCGGCAACGCTCACCTTGACGGTTGGGATTGGCATACGGTCTGTCGAACTGAACCTTCCATCGTATTTGCTTGGCGAATGGATTGGCGTCCGGGTTGTGGTGGATTCGTTATTCACTGCGGTGTTTGTCAACGGCAACAACATGCCTGATCTGAAAGTGCCCACCAATGAGCAGACCTGCAAGGGAGATTTCATTGGGGTGTGGGTATCGGGCGAGACTGCGGCGCTAATTGCGGAACTGAAATACATTCAAACAAAGAAACGGGATTTTGAATGAATCGTCTGAAAGACAAAGTTGCGATCATCACTGGCGGAGGCGCTGGCATAGGCCAGGCCACCGCCATTTTGTTTGCGGAAGAAGGCGCGAAAGTCGTCATTGGCGACATTGACCAATTGGGCGGTGAAGTGACAGCCGCCGAAATCAACGCTGCTGGTGGCAAGGCCATTTTTGTTTGCGCCGACATTTCCAACGAATCCGATGCTCAAAAATTGACCGACGAAGCTCTGCGTGCGTTCGGTCGCGTAGACATTCTGGTGAATAACGCGGCGGCTTTTGTTCTGAAAGGATTGGAAGCAACGGTAGAAGATTGGCAACGCAGTCTGGGCGTCAACGTCATCGGCACGGCTCTGGTCAGCCGTTTCGCCAGCGAAGCGATGAAAAGAACCGGAGGCGGTTCCATCGTCAATCTGGGATCAATGTCGAGTTTTATCGCTCAACCGCATTTTGTCAGTTACAGCGCAACCAAAGCGGCAATCATTCAAATGACGAAAAACATGGCGATGGATTTGGCTCCGTTCGGCATTCGGGTCAATGCGGTGTGTCCGGGAACGATCATCACGCAGGCTTCGGAAAAACATTGCGCGCAGGCAGGCATCACGATGGAGGAATTCAAAGCCATCGAAGGGGCAAAGCATCTGCTCAATCGCCCCGGCGTTCCGCGTGAAGTCGCCCATCCGATTTTGTTCCTGGCTTCGGACGAAGCTTCGTTCATCACCGGAACGCATTTGATGGTGGATGGCGGATACACCGCGCAGTGAAATCAAAAGGCAAAAAAGCAAATCTCAAAAGGCAAAAGTGGGGTGGTCAGTTTATGGCGACTCGATTCTGGTTGAAGCTGTTGGTTCTGTTGGTCGCTGTCGGCAGCCTGTTTGTCGTCCGCTCGTCATTGGCGCAAACCGCCCGTGTTGATTTCGTGCGCGACGTTCAGCCGATTTTTCGCGCGCATTGCCAAAGCTGTCACGGCGAACAAACTGCCAAAGGCCAACTCCGGCTCGATAACAAAGCCTACGCGATGAAAGGCGGCATTTCCGGCGCAGTCATCATTCCCGGTGATGTGCGCAACAGTCGCTTGTTGCATCGCGTGCGCGGCGAAGGCGGCGAAAAACGCATGCCGCTAGGCGGCGAAGCTCTTTCGTCTGCACAAGTGGAATTGCTGTCCCGATGGATTCAAGAAGGAGCCGTTTGGCCAGAAAGCGAATCCGCAATCCGCAATCCGCAATCCGCAATTCCAAAACACTGGGCTTTTGTTGCTCCTGTCAGGCCAACGATTCCGAACGTTACAAACTCAGTGTGGGGCAAAAATCCTATAGACGCTTTCGTGTGGGCTAGATTGGAAAAAGAAGGATTAACGCCTTCGTCGCAAGCCGACCGCGTGACGTTGCTGCGCCGCTTGAGTCTGGATTTGATAGGTTTGCCGCCAACCATTGCTGAAGTAGATGCCTTCCTCGCCGACCAATCCCCAAACGCTTATGAAAAGCAGGTCGAACGTTTGCTCGGCAGTCAGCATTATGGCGAACGCTGGGGGCGTTTGTGGCTGGATGCTGCGCGCTACGCCGATTCCGACGGCTACGAAAAAGACAAATCGCGTTATGTCTGGTTTTACCGCGATTGGGTCATCAACGCGCTGAACGCAGACAAGCCTTACGATCAATTCATCATCGAACAGATTGCGGGAGATTTGCTGCCCGAACCAACACAGGATCAAATCGTTGCCACAGGTTTTTTGCGCAACTCGATGATTAACCAGGAAGGCGGCGTTGATCCCGAACAGTTCCGCATGGAAGCGATGTTCGACCGCATGGATGCCGTCGGCAAATCGGTGCTCGGACTGACGATTCAATGCGCGCAATGCCACAACCACAAATTCGATCCTTTGCGACAGGAAGAGTATTACCGTATGTTTGCCTTCCTGAACAATTCGCACGAAGCGAATGTCGCCGTATACACGCCCACAGAGCATAAGAAGCGCGCCGAAATTTTCCGCCGCGTGCGCGAGATCGAAGCCGAGTTGCAACATCGCTTGCCCGATTGGCGCGAACGAATGGCTGCGTGGGAAACGAGCGTCAAAACCAATCAGCCTGAATGGACGATTTTCCAACCAGAAGTAGATGAAATCTCCACGGGCGGCCAACGGTATTTGCCGCAACCTGACAAATCCTTTTTGTCGGATGGCTATGCGCCGGTTCAGCATGCCGTGAAAATGACGCTGAAAACCAAGGTGCAAAACATCACGGCGTTCAGGCTGGAATTGCTGAACGACCCAAATCTGCCGCGCAACGGACCGGGGCGTTCGATCAACGGCTCTTGCGCGTTGACTGAATTTGAAGTCGCCGTCGCGCCAGTCAACGACCCTAAGAAAATCACCAAGCTGAAAATTGCCAAAGCTACGGCAGACCTCTCGTTGCCTGAACGTCCGTTGGAGTCAATCTTCGACGATCAGAGCGGCAAACGGCGCACCGTCGGCCCAATCGAATTCGCCATTGACGGCAAAAACGAAACCGCCTGGACGATTGACGCTGGCCCGGCGCTTCGCAACCAGCCGCGCAAGGCCGTGTTTCAACTGGAAAAACCGCTCAGCTTTTTTCCCGGCGCTGAAATCGAATTGATCTTTACGCTGAAACAAAACCACGGCGGTTGGAACAACAACGACAACCAGCAAAACCAACCCGGTCGCATGCGGCTGTCATTCACGACCTCGCCCAATGCCGAAGCTGACCCGCTGCCCTCCGCTGTGCGCGAAATTCTGGCGATTCCGATTGAACAACGCAGCGAAGCTCAGATGGGGGTGATGTTCAGTTACTGGCGAACGACGGTCAGCGATTGGCGCGAAGCCAACGCCGAAATTGAGCGTTTGTTGGCCGAACATCCTGAAGGTTCAACACAACTGGTTTATCAGGAACGCGATGAACTGCGTGAAAGCCATTTGCTGAAACGCGGAGATTTCCTTCGCCCGGACAAAGTTGTTCGGCCAGGCGTTCCTGCGTTTTTGCATCCATTGCCAGCGGGAGCAAAACCGGATCGGTTGGCGTTCGCTCGGTGGTTGGTAGATCGCAATTCACCAACAACGGCTCGGTCAATTGTGAATCGGCTGTGGCAGGCGTATTTCGGCACGGGGCTGATGGAAACATCAGAAGATTTCGGCATGCAAAGCCCTGCGCCTTCGCATCGGGAATTGTTGGATTGGTTGGCGGTTGAATTGATGGAGCCGAGTTCGCAGTTCGCAATTCGCAGTTCACAGCCGCGACCTGCGAATTGGTCGTTGAAACACATTCACCGTTTGATCGTCACATCGGCAACTTACAGGCAGTCTTCAGCGGTGAATCCGCAATCCGCAATCCGCAATCTGCAATCAGATGACCCAAACAATCGCTTGCTCGCGCGTGGCGCGCGTTTTCGTGTGGACGCAGAGTTGGTGCGCGACATCGCCTTGTCGGTCAGCGGATTGCTCAATCCGAAAATCGGCGGAGCCAGCGTTTATCCACCAGCGCCCGGCTTTTTATTTGAGCGCCCGTTCAGTTACGGCCCTAAAGTCTGGAAAGAGGAAAAAGGCGAAAACCGTTATCGCCGAGCCTTGTACACTTTTCGTTATCGTTCGGTTCCGTATCCAATGTTGCAGGCGTTTGACGCACCGACCGGAGACATTTCCTGCGTGCGGCGTACGCGGTCGAATTCTCCGTTGCAAGCGTTGACGACGTTGAATGAAACCTTGTTTGTCGAAGCGGCGCGCGCACTGGCGTTGAAAACCGTCCGCTACAGTGGCTCAACTGATCGTCAACGCGCGATTTTCGCGTTTCGCACAGTGCTTTCGCGCAAGCCTTCCGAAGCCGAAATCGGCGAGCTTATTGGTTTGTTCAATCGTCAGCGCGAACGATTTTTGGCGGGAGAATTGAACGCCTGGAATCTGGCGACCAATGATCCTGACCAGGCATTTGCCTTGCCCAAAAATGTGAAGATGGAAGAGCTTGCTGCCTGGACTGCCGTCGCGCGAGTGCTGTTGAACCTGGACGAAACCATCACCAGGGAGTGAACAATGAAACGAAGAACTTTTCTCCAAAATTCTTTGGCCGCTTTGCCTGCCTTGAATTTGTTCAATCAAACTGGCGCGAAACAAATCCGGTTGATTACGCGCGGCGACGATTTGGGCGCTGCGCGCAGTTTGAATCGCGCCACGCTGGAATGCTTCAAGAAGGGAATTTTGAAAAACGTTTCTGTGCTGTCGGCGACTCCTTATGTCGAAGAAGCTGCAAAAATGATGGCCAAAGAAAAAGGCATCTGTTTCGGTCTGCACTGCGACCTGACTTCGGAATGGGACAACGTCAAATGGGGGCCGGTTGCGCCGCGCGAAAAAGTTCCTTCGCTGGTGGATGGCAACGGTCATTTGTTTCAAACCAACGATGCCGTGCGCGCTTCGGCCAAAGCAGACGAAGCTTTGATCGAATTGCAGGCTCAATTGGACAAAGCGCGCAAGCTCGGTTTCGACATTCGTTATGCAGACTTGCACATGGGAACAGTCAATATCGTCCCTGGATTGCCGGATAAATTCGGGCAATGGTGTCGTCAGAACCGGCTGATTGACACACGGCGAATCGGCGGGCGATTGGCTCTGCCGCGCTCAAGTCCGATTGACCGCAAACATCCGGGCGATTATGTCGCCGATGTAATAGCCGCGCTGAAAGCGGCCGCCGATGGCGAATACCTGATCGTCGGCCACCTGGCTTTTGACGACGCAGAGATTCGCAACCTCGGACATCCGGGGTATCCTGGCGCAGCCGTCGCGCACAATTTGAATTGGGAGCGGCTGGCGTATGTTGATCCTCGCATGGTCAAATTCGTGCGCGAATCCGGCGTGCAAACGATTCGTTACGACGAAACCGAAACCGGGCGCGAGCAGGTGAAAGAGTTCCTGAACTGAGCAGAGAAGAAATTGATGCAGTTTGGCTTCGAGAGTAATTGGCAATAACAACTTTTAGGAGGTCTCGCCATGAAAATTCTAGCTTCCGCATTTATGCTGGTTTTATTCGCCTCAAATGCTGCCACACAGGTTCAGTCCGATCCATCTGCAAAACCCAGTGTTGTGGTCATTCAAAAGAAATGGCGTATGGACCTTCATAATGCCGCGTTGGATCAAGACCAGATCGAAGCCCAAAAGGAGCGTGACAGAGAAGAGCATGCGCGCAGAGAGCGTGAAAGACTAAATGAAAGACTGAGCGAACAGGGGATGCCGACCAGACAAGAGCCGTATAGCAGACCCAAAACACCTCCCCCCCGCGGAACTTCCGTTGTTTATGTCTATGAAGTGAAAATCAAGAACACTGGAGAAAAGGATATTCGCAAGATCGCCTGGGATTATGTTTTCTCTGATCCAGCCACTGAACGAGAGTTGGGGCGTCGGCGGTTCGTCAGTGAAATAAAGATCGGTCCAGGCAAAACCAAAAATATGATCATGCGCACTTCGACTTCTCCGACCGGCACAGTTGACGTGGCCAGGGCGGGCAAAAAGTCGCAGAACCTATATTTGGAAAGCGTGATTATACAAAGCATAGATTATGCCGACGGTTCTTTATGGAAAGCAGTTTCGAACTAGGCATAAGCAGGCGCTTGCAAGCTCAGAGCGCTTTCAGCCCTTCGGTCGAAGCCTTCGAGTAAATCGAATCCATCGCTTCTGAGAAGGTTTCTTCGCCTCGCCAGAAAGGAAAGTTTCCCAATCGTTTCAACAGGGCGGCATTGACCGGCGGAATTCTGACTTCGCCCAGGATGTTTTCCGGCAGCGTCCCGCCTTGCCAGAAATTCGCCGCTTCGACAGCCAATGGTTCCGGCGGCAACTCGGCTTCAGCCGCTGACTCGGCGGTGGTTTCAATTGTGTTTCCGGGTGTTTTGCCCAGCGCAGCAATCAATTCTTCGCGTTCCAACCCACGCAATTTGAAAAGCAGAAAAGGATCGCGGTCGAATTCTTCAGCCAGCAGAAAATAAACCGCCGCGATGTGTTTGCAGGGATTAGACCAGTCAGGGCAGGAACAGTTCGTCTCCAAATCGCGCAGCTTTTCAGGAAAGAGCGAAAGACCGTTGTCCTTGAAAATCTGTTCTATCTCCTGCGGCATTTCTCCAGCCATTAGTTTGGCGGCGAATATGGCCTGTCTGCCCAGCGCGGCGGTCAGCTTTCGCCAACTGGCAGCGCCCAGTTCCTTCAATTTGATCGTAATTTTGTATGGGGCGGCAAACGATCCCTGCACTTTGGCTTTGATTTCGCCTTTGGCGATGTCAATCGAAAGCACTTGTCCGCCGCGCGCGTAAGACTTGCCGCGATTCAGTCGTTCGCCGATGTGGAAACTTTCCAGAGTGCTGATCCAGCGTTTGGCCCACCAGGTTTCGCCAAAAGCTCCGCGTTTCGATTGGGCCTTGATGCCGCCAACAGGCGTGATCTTTCGTCTGTAGGCATAGCGATAGCCGTAGCCGCCATATCCATAATCATCATCATCTTCTTCTTCTTCTTCGTCGTCTTCATCTTCGTCGAAGTCATCATAATCGTCGTAGTAATAACTGCGTTTTCTTCTGCGGCTATACCAGCTCATGAAATTCTCCCGTGTTTGATTATTCGCCAATCGCATCCGCTCGCAGAGCGAAGAGGCTTTTCAGTTCCTTGGTTGAAAGTTCGGTCAACCAGCCTTCGCCAGCGCCGACAATGCTGGAAGCGATTTCGCTTTTGCGTTCGATCATTTCGTCAATCTTTTCCTCCAGAGTTCCCGCGCACAGAAATTTGTGAACCTGCACATTGCGCTGCTGGCCGATGCGGAAAGCGCGGTCTGTGGCCTGGTTTTCAACTGCGGGGTTCCACCATCGGTCGAAATGAAAAACGTGATTGGCCGCTGTCAGATTCAATCCCGTGCCCCCGGCTTTCAATGACAGGATGAAAATCTGTGGCGAACCGGCTGTGTTTCGTTGAAAGCGTTCCACCATCCGGTCCCGGTTTTTCTTGGTCACGCCGCCGTGTAGAAACAGAACTTCGTGGCCGAAAGTTTCCTGCAAATGGCGTTGAATAATGTCGCCCATTTCCGTGAATTGAGTGAAAACCAGGGCGCGTTCATTGGCTGACAAAACCTCTTCCAGCATTTCGGTCAATCGGGCCAGTTTGCCCGAACGTCCAGGAATGGCCGAGTTATCGCCCAGAAATTGCGCCGGATGGTTGCAGACCTGTTTCAGCTTCATCAAAGTGGCCAGAACCAGACCCTTGCGTTGAATGCCTTCGCTTTCTTCCAACGATTTGCCAGCGTCTTCGGCGACTGCGGCATACAAAGAAGCCTGCTCTTTGGTCAGATTGCAGAAGGTTTTCATCTCCATCTTTTCAGGCAGGTCGTTGATGATCGTTTTGTCTGTTTTCAATCGGCGCAAAATGAACGGCGAAGTCAGTCGTTTCAACTGGGCGGTCGCCTGTTCGTCGCGTTGAGTTTGAATCGGCAGAAAGAAATTGCGTTTGAACTCCGCCTGAGTGCCAAGAAAGCCCGGATTCAAAAACTCCATGACCGACCACAAATCGCCGACATTGTTTTCGACAGGAGTTCCGGTCAGCGCAATGCGGTAATCGGATTTCAACGAACGCGCGGCTTTGGATTGTTTGGTTTCGGCGTTTTTGATGTTCTGGGCTTCGTCCAGTATGACGCCTTGCCAGTTGACGCCTTCCAGTATTCCCAGATCGCGGTGTAACAGTGAGTAACTGGAAATAACCAGAGCTTGTCTGGCTGCTTCTTTCCTGAAAGCCGCGCCTTTGGCTCGCGTCAAACCGTGATGAATCATGACCGGTAAATTGGGCGTGAATCTCGCTGCTTCCTTTTGCCAGTTGCCCATGACGGACATCGGACACACCAGCAAAACAGGCCGACGGTTTTTCGCGTCGTTCGCTTGCCAGTCGCGTTGAATCAAAGCCAGAGTCTGGACGGTTTTGCCCAATCCCATGTCGTCGGCCAGACAGGCTCCAAAACCGATTTCGCTCAAAAACGAGAGCCACGAATAACCGCGCGTTTGATAAGGTCTCAGCGTGCCGCTGAATTTTTCAGTCGGTTGCAATTCCTTGAATGCCTTGCGACCGTCAAGCTGCGCCAGCAAATCGCCTATCCAACCGTCGGCGTTGACGCCTTCAAAAGCTATGCCTTTGACAGATTTGGTTGCGCCGCCAACGCCCAACGACATATGAACCAACTGACGAACGCTGGCCTTGCCGGTTGCTTTCTTTTTCCAGAATTCGATGGCGGTTTGAATTTCTTCGGCGGAAAGTTGAACCCATTGGCCGCGAATTTTGACCAGCGGCATTTTCAGTTTGGCCAGTTCTTCCAGTTCCTTGAGCGTGAGAACCTCGTCTCCAAGAGCGATTTGATAATTGAACTTGATGATTTCGTTCAACGACAAACTGCCGCCGCCTTGAAGCTTGGGGCTTTTGACGTTGGCTCGCGCGCTCAATCGCAGCTTGGTTCCTTTGCGAGTCCACCACGCCGGAAGCAGGACGTTGAAACCGGACTGTTCCAGCAGCCAGGCTTTTTCCTGCAAAAAATCGAACGCACCGGTTGCGTCCAATTCGTAACCGGCAGGCTCCGATGATTTCAAGCTTTGTTCGATCTGCGGATTGATGCTCGCGGCCAAACCCAGCGAGGACAGCAGGTATTCGCGCGCGTTGAAGTTTGGGCGTTGCAGGATTTTCGACTTTTTGGCTTTGGCGTTCCAGGCGTCGGCGACGTCAATCAACAGACTGGGATCGTCTGCGGCTTGAAGCAGGTAACGCACGTGCCAACCATTCTTTGATGCAGTTGCGGCGCGACTCAGCGATTTGGCAGTTTCCTGTTTTGATTCTGCCGGTTCTTCCAAACGAAAACTGAGTCGGAACGGCGACGAGGTCGTGATTTCTATCGGCCTTCGCCAATTGCGGGATTGCGCGGCGAATTGCGAAAGCTCAGATTCCTTGCCGGTCAATTCGCTGCTCATCGTCCGCAATGCATTCAACCATTGATCGTGCAGCGAATTGAAAGAATTTTTGGACTTGGTTTGATGTTCACGATCAACGCGCGCCAGATGATCCACAATCAATCCGACGAATTCCGAAAGCAGTGAAGCGGCGGCAATCGTTGGCGGAATCGCGGAATCAGCCGACATCGCGCGGCAAACGTGCGGCATGGCTTGCGCCAGTTTTTGCAATCGTTCAGCGTCCTGACCGACAAAAACAGGCAGCCAGCGTGCGTGGTAAGCTCCGTCTTCCTTGACGACTGATGGCAGAAATTGCTGGCGCGCAGTCATTGCGCCTGCAAAACGCATCGCCGTCGCCCAGAAAGCCAAATCCCAACCGA
The DNA here is from genome assembly GCA_964470555.1 of uncultured Heliomicrobium sp. GTDB lineage: Bacteria > Acidobacteriota > Blastocatellia > RBC074 > RBC074 > RBC074. Next base: position 873 of record CAYYDG010000094.1, on the reverse strand, counting down.
CGATGACGCCCGGCGAAAGCATAGCTTTGTCAACGCACAAACTGAGCAATTCAATCGCTTCGACGGTGGCCATCGGCAATGCTGTGACAGTCCAAGGGGCAAGCGTTGGCGGCGATTTGGATTCGGGCGGTTCAGCAATCAGCACATTCGACGCCAGCACTTGGCCATCAACCGTTGGCAACCAAACAGTGACTTTTTCAAATTCACTCTTTTCGATTTCAATTCCTGAAAACAACTCCGAAAGAGCCGACAGCAAACCGTCGTCGCCAAGGTCGTAAATCAGTTTTGCAGGTTTGGCGGATTTCTTTTGGGAAGCGCGCGCAGGCTTGGTTTTTGTCTCAGCTTCGGATGGCGCGGTTTCGCCCCACAGCAGCAGGTGTTTTTCCTGAAACCCTGCGTGAAGAATTATCATTCAGTTTCGGTCTCCGCTTTGATTGAATTGAATTACGTGGAAACGGAGTTTACGCGATGGATTCCAGATTACACAAGATTCGCATACGGCAAACGACATCACGCAATCTTTGCAACCACCGATTTGATTGGAAAACTGATTGATTGGGGTAGGGGCGAGGCTTATACTCCGCGCCGTCTCAAGCTTACACAAAGCGGTTCCAACTGAATCAAACAAGCGAGCGGAAAGTGGAATCGTCAATTTCAAATGCGGGAAATCTTGTTTGACCAGGCATTCGCGCTTGGTCTTCAGGATCGAATCCAAAACCCGGAGGTGTCTACTAATAGACACCAAACGAAAACCGATATGCGGACGATGCAGGTGTCTAATACTAGACGCTAGTGTCTACTAATAGACACCGGTGTCTATTAGATCGGTTTTCACTTGTGTGTATGGAAGGTTGTCGAACAAGATAAGCAAAT
>CAYYDG010000093.1:0-15638 GCA_964470555.1 uncultured Heliomicrobium sp. | reverse complement strand
CCAGGGTGCAGGAATGGATTCACCTTGTAAAGGAACTTAGTTTTCCATGTACTAAAACATGAACGGGAAAAATTTGAAGAAGCACTCCAAGACGGACTGGACTCGCATTGACCGAATGGGCGATGAAGATATTGATACTTCAGACATCCCACCACTGGATGATGAATTTTTCGGCTCAGCACAATTGAGAATGCCGGAGAAGAAAGTCCCTGTCACCTTGAGCGTTGATTCCGACGTTCTGAAATGGTTTGAGTCGCAAGGTTCTGAGTTCCAGCAGCGCATCAATGCGGCTTTGCGGATTTATGCAGAAGCGCATCGGAAATAGTGTTTCCGAAAATCTGCTCAAGCCTATCCAGTTTCTGCAATCACATCACAAACTCAGCTTCTGAAGTTCAGCCGTTGTCTATCAGGCCATTGGCAAGGCAGGAAGCCTTGTACTCTCGCAAATCATCATAACGCTGCAACCGGTATCGCATTCCCGCATGCTGGGCGGAGCGGTGGGCGGCTTCGGCAAAGACTTGGGCATCCAGGACTTCGTTTTGGGTCACGACAAAGGCAGCGCCGCGTTCGATGGCTTCGCGGAATTGTTCGTGGGCGCGGCGGTAGGCAATATCAAAACGAGGCAGAAATTCCGGGTAATTTCCCTTCAGGTAAGTCATCTCAAAGGTTTTGGAATCCGGGTGCAGCGTGCCGTTCGATTGCCAAATTTCTACGTGGACGGGGCCAGGATAGCCGGCAAAACGACCAGTGTGGATGGTGCCTTTGGTTCCGATGATGTACGTCTCGTTGTTGTAGCCGGAAGAATGCGTGCGACTGAGGTCGAGCCGTCCCAACACGCCCGACGGCGTTGTGAAGGTCACAAACGCCGTGTCGCCGCCTTCGTCAATCGGGCTGGCGTAAGCTCGCGTGTGATGCATGCTGGCCCAGACTTCGTTGGGGAATTCGTTGGTCAGGAAGATGGCTTCGTCGGCGACGTGAATTCCCATGTCAATAATCAACCCTCTGCTGCTGTAGGTTGCCGGTGGCGGATATTGGTCGCGCAGGATGCAGCGGATTTCGCGCAGTTCGCCCACCACGCCGGATTGGATCAGTTGTTTTGTGTACAGTAATGCCGGGTCGTATCGCCGCTGCAATCCAATCTGGATCAGATGCGGATCGCGGCCAATGGCTTCGACAAAGGCGAAGGCTTCCTGCAAATCGTCGGTCAACGGTTTTTCCAGATAAATCGGAATCTTCGCTTCGACAAAGGGAAGAGCGTCTTTGGCGTGATTTTTGGTGTGCGAAGCGATGATCACGGCATCCAGTTCGCCCGCCATCTCGTGTGCCATTTGAACCGGATCATTGAACGATTTCACGTCGCCAGCATTCAGTTCATCTTGCGCAGCCACAACGGCAGCTTGTTCATCGTCGCCGATGGTCACGATCCGATGGCCTTGTTCCTGAACGATGGCTGCATGCACTTTGCCGATTCGTCCCACGCCATAAACTCCGTACCGATACGTTTTGCCCACAGTGATTCTCCAATGGATGGTTTGCCGATTTCGATTCAGCTTTGTCGTGAAGGGAGCGGAGTATAGTGACGCGCGAAATCCGTCGCAATCACCGGAGTCGCCAGGTTGGAAAATTCGCTGTCTGAACTGGCAGAGGCTCGCTTGTGGCATCGCCATTCGCGCCGCCGCTGTTATAATCCGCGCACAATTCCAAACAAGCTCAACTGAGGAGGAATCGTTATGCGAAGTCATGCAAAGCCGTTGGCAAAGTCGCTGATTGTATTGATTGGGTGTTTGTTGCTGCTCGGCAGCGTCGTTCTGGCGCAATCCGGTCGCAAGCAGAAGAAAGCTGATCCGCAGCCACAGGTGCAGGGCGTCAATCAGCCCGAAGCGCGCACCGTGCCGGAACCCGAAGTCGCCCCGGATAAGCCCAAGGAAAAAACGGTGGAGAAGGGAAAAGCGATTCAGGTGTCGTCGGCGATGGGCGATATGGAAATCCCTATGTTTTACACCACGGCGGTCAGCGATGGCTGTCTGGATCAATTGCGCCGCGAGTTGAAAACTGCGCAGTTGAGCACCGAACGCAACCAGACTCGCAGCGATGCGATGAAAGCCGCCAAGGACAGCGAGGATATGTTCGTCGTCTGGATCGAATTGCTGTTCAACCGCATGGGAGTCGGAAGTATGAACGGCGTGGATGTGCGCTTCACCATCTTCGAACCGAAGACTGGCAAGCAAATCTTTTTCGGCAACGGTTTTCCGCGTCAGCCGCAAGGCATGCCGATTCCGCCAATGGGTGGAACGCGCGAGCAAATGCTTCTGGATTGGGCGGGACGCGACATCGCCGATCAGGTGATTCGCAAGTTGGGATTGCGAAGCGGGTTTTAGATCGGGTTATCGTTTGCCGGACTTTTTGCCGGGAGCGGTCTTTTTGATCGGCCTTGCAAGTGTTGTTCGTTGTAAGCCTGCGCTTCTTATCGGCAACTTGGCTGCTGGTTTTTCGGGCAGCTTGAGTGCAGGAAGCGCAGTTGATTTTACGGCTTCCTCTTTTGACATCGTGGCGAGCAGGGTTTTTAAGTCGTCAGGCAACGGCGCTTCAAAGTGCAGCGGCTTGCCGGTGGTCGGATGTTTCAAACTCAGTTTGTGTGCGTGCAGCGCCTGCCTGGGGAATTCCACTCGGCGATAAGGATTTTCGTACACGTACATTTTCTCGCCGACGAGCGGGAAACCGCGCAATCCTGCCTGAATGCGAATCTGGTTGCGCTTGCCTGAAACCAGACGAACTTCGATCAGCGTGGCGTCGCGGAATTTTTCGAGCACCTTATAACGGCAAACAGCTTCCTGAGCCTTGCGGGTTTTTTCCTGAACCTGCTGCTGTTTCAACTCTTCGTTATCCCACTCAATCAAATCTTTCCACGTTCCCGAATCAGGTTTCGGAGTGCCATAAACGACGGCCAGATAGATTCTGTCAGCATCGCGGCGCTCAAATTGTTCTTTCAGGTTTTTTTGGGCTTCGCCAGTTTTGGCAAAGACGACCAGCCCGGAAGTGTCGCGGTCTATGCGATGAACAACGAAAGGTTCGCGGCGCGTAGAGCGCAGATGATGTTTGATTTGATCGAAAAGGGAAGGCTCGTCTGGCTGAGAAGCCAGCGGCACAGCCAACAATCCGGCGGGCTTGTTGATTACCAGAAACGCTGAATCTTCGTACAGGATGTGCAACCCGGCTTCGCGGCGTTCGGTGTAACGGCGCTCGCTGCTGCCGGGACGATCCATCCACAGCCGAACGATTTCGCCCGGTTGCAATCTGCGCCCGGCGTCGGCGGCGGATTGTTCGACTTCGTTGACGAAGATTTTTCCTTTTTCTATGGCGGACAGCGCGCGCGACCGCGAACCCAGCCTGTCAGTCGCCGCCAGCCATTTATCCAGCCGAAGGTCTGCGTCGGCTGCGCTTACTTTCCATGTTTGATTATTCATTGTGTTTTCATTGTCGTTGTTCGAATTGAAACGGGCAAATGGCACGTTTAACTGTGTGGAAGAATTTGCATCAACATGCCATCGTCCTTATACTGCGCGCGGTTTACAGCAAGACGTTCCGTTTTTGCAAAAATTACAACTCAACTTTCAACTGACTCACACAATATGCAAATCACAATTCTGAGAGAGGCAGATTCTCAAGAATCCCGCGTCGCTTTAGTTCCTGAATCCGTCAAAAAACTGGTTGGCATGAAAGCGTCTGTCGCCGTCGAAAGCGGAGCCGGATCGTCGTTGAATGTCACCGATGCCGATTACCAGTCGGCGGGCGCAACCGTGTCATCGGACAGAAAAGCGTTGATTGAAGCGGCGGATTTGTTGGCAGTGGTCAATCGTCCGTCTGCGGAAGATATGGCGTGTTTGAAATCCGGCGCAATGCTGATTGGTTTTCTGCGGCCATTTGATGACGCCGATGCGCTCGGCGTCTTGGTCGAGCGTGGAGTGTCGGCGGTTTCGGTCGAAATGATTCCGCGCAGCACTCTGGCTCAGAAAATGGATGCGCTCAGTTCGCAGGCGAATCTGGCCGGGTATGTCGCAGTGGTCGTTGCCGCTGAAAAATTGAACAGAATCTTTCCGATGATGACGACTCCGGCGGGAACGATCTCGCCTTCGCGGGTGTTCATCATTGGGGCAGGCGTCGCAGGATTGCAGGCCATTGCCACCGCCAAACGCATGGGCGCGCGCGTGGATGCTTTTGACGTTCGCCCGGAAGTCGAAGAGCAGATCAAATCGCTCGGCGCGAAATTCGTCAAAGTTGATCTTGGCGAAACCGGCAGCACAGCTCAGGGTTACGCCAAACAATTGACCGAAGAACAGCTTCAAAAGCAGCGTGATGTGATGGCCAAACAATGCGCTCAATCCGATGTGGTCATTACCACTGCGCAGGTGTTCGGTCGAAAAGCTCCGTTGATCGTCACTGCCGAAATGATTCAGGGAATGAAACCCGGCAGCATAGTGATTGATCTGGCAGTGGATTCCGGCGGAAACGTTGACGGGTCGAAACCGGATCAGGAAGTCGTGGTCAATGGAGTGAGGATCATAGGCATAGGGAATGGCGCGCGACAGGTTCCGGTTCACGCCAGTCAAATGTATTCCAGCAACATCGTCAATTTCATCGCTCATTTCTGGAACAAGGAAACGTCGCAGTTAGACCTGAATCTGGACGATGAGATCATGAAAGGGAGTTTGATTATCCATAACCGCGAAGTGCGAAACGAAAACATTCGCAATCTGATGAGGTGAGACTGATGCTGATACTTCTTTTTATTTTTGTCCTGGCTGCTTTTCTGGGGTTTGAGTTGATTGCGAAAGTCCCGTCGCAATTGCACACGCCGCTCATGTCCGGTTCGAATGCCATTTCCGGCATTACGATTGTCGGCGCGATTGTCGCGCTTGGCAGCGAAAACGATACCGTCACTTTGGTATTTGGAATGGTGGCGGTCGTCAGCGCGATGATAAACGTGGTGGGTGGGTATCTGGTCACCGACCGCATGCTGGCAATGTTCAAAGCGAAAGGTGAAGAGAAAAAATGACGGTCATGGATCAAATCATCAATATCAGCTACATCGTCGCTTCGATCCTGTTTATTTACGGTCTGAAGATGCTCGGTCGCCAGGACACTGCGCGACGCGCGAACGTCATTTCTTCCGTCGGCATGCTGATCGCCATTGTCGCAACCTTGTTGCTCAAGGGATTGTCGTATCAATGGATCATCATAGGCATGATCGTCGGTTCGGCCATCGGCGCTTACGCAGCCCGCGCCGTCAAAATGACCGCAATGCCGGAAATGGTCGGTCTATTCAATGGCTTCGGCGGATTGGCCAGTTTGCTGGTTGGGATGGCCGAATACCACCTGCATCAACATCGCCCGGCGGAAACGCTGGTTTCTATTTATCTGACTGTGCTGATAGGCGCTGTGACCTTCAGTGGCAGTTTGATTGCCTGGGGCAAGCTGAGCGAAAAACTTTCCGGCAAACCTGTGCTTTTTCGTGGGCAAAAACTGATCAATGGAATTCTGCTTGGCGGCATTCTGACGATGGGCGTCTGGTTCACGATTTACCCTGTGGAATCATATCCGCTGTTTATCACTGCCGCCGCGCTTTCGCTGGTGTTGGGCGTTTTGCTGGTGATTCCCATCGGCGGCGCGGATATGCCTGTGGTGATTTCATTGCTCAACAGTTATTCGGGGTTGGCAGCGGCGATGGCCGGATTCATCATTCAAAACAACGTCTTGATCGTCGCCGGCTGTCTGGTCGGAACCAGCGGTTTGATATTGACGCAGATCATGTGCAAAGCCATGAACCGTTCGCTGGCCAACGTCCTGTTTGGCGGAATGGGAGCGACCGCCGGGGTGGCTTCAGCCCAGGTCAAAGGCGATGTGAAGGCGCTTGGCTCCAATGACGCTTATTACATTCTGGAAGCCGCGCGTTCGGTCATGTTCGTGCCGGGTTACGGAATGGCTGTGGCGCAGGCCCAGCACGTCGTCCGCGAACTCGGCAAAATCCTCGAAGAAAACGGCGTTGAAGTTACTTATGCGGTTCATCCCGTTGCCGGGCGCATGCCTGGACACATGAACGTTTTGCTGGCCGAAGCCGACGTGCCTTATGAACAATTGATCGAAATGGAAACGGCCAATTCCATGATGCCGTCGGTGGATGTGGCCATCGTCATCGGAGCCAACGACGTGGTCAATCCGGCGGCCCGCGAAGACAAAGGCAGCCCGATTTACGGAATGCCCATCATCAACGTGGATCAGGCCAAAACCTGTTTTGTGTTGAAACGTTCGATGGCTTCGGGCTTTGCCGGAATCGAAAACCCGCTGTTTTTCTGTGACAACACGCGAATGTTGTTCGGCGACGCCAAAACGATGGTTCAATCTCTGGTTGGCGAATTCAAGGGAAGCTGAATCGGCGCTCGCCCGCCGCAGATTTGTTCAGGCCGGCGTGCGACAATCAATCAGTCAATCACGAAAAGGGATCGGCAACGATCCCTTTTTATTGCCACGCTGTCTCGACAGAATCCGGGCAGACAGTTAGTATCCCGCCTGCAAATCACGCCTGTTTTCGCAGTATCACAAACAATTTGAACTTCGAGAGGATCATTCGATGCATCTGAGCACGCTTGATTGGGTCATAGCCATTTTTGCCGTTGCCATCTGTTTCATCCCGGCGCTGTTTCTGGGCAAAAAATCCGGCGAAAGCACGTCGGAGTTTTTCGCTTCGGGACGCTCGGTTCCGTGGTGGCTGGCGGGGCTTTCGATGGTGGCGACGACCTTCAGCAGCGACACGCCCAATCTGGTGACGGACATCGTTCGTCGAAACGGCGTGGCGGGCAACTGGGTTTGGTGGGCGTTTGTGCTGACCGGCGTGGCGACTGTGTTTTTTTACGCGCGACTGTGGCGACGGTCAGAGGTATTGACCGACCTGGAATTTTACGAAATTCGTTATTCGGGAAATGCTGCCAGCGCCGTTCGCGGATTTCGCGCGGTCTACCTTGGCCTGTTTTTCAATTGCATGATCATGGCTTCGGTCAATCTGGCCGCCTGCAAAATCGCCAGCATCCTGTTCGGCCTGGAACGTTGGCAGACGCTGTTGTTCGTCGGTTTGCTGAACGTGGCTTTCGCCGCGCACTCAGGTCTGTGGGGCGTGCTGGTGATTGATATGATCCAGTTTTTCATCAAGATGACGGCGGTGATTGCGGCGGCTTACTTCGCCATCAAGCTGCCTCAAGTCGGCGGGTTGGATGGATTGGTGACGAAACTTTCCGCGGTGAAAGGGCCGGACGGAATCAATTATCTGAACGTGTTGCCGGATTTCACCAACAACTGGGACATGGCCATCGCAGTGTTCATCATTCCGATTGCCGTTCAGTGGTGGTCGGTTTGGTATCCGGGATCGGAACCCGGCGGCGGTAGTTACATGGCTCAGCGAATGCTGGCGTCGAAATCAGAAAAAGACGCGCTCGGCGCGGTGCTGTTCTTCAACATCGCGCATTACGTGCTGCGTCCCTGGCCGTGGATTCTGGTGGCGCTGGCTTCGATTCTGGTTTACCCGCAACTGTCCGACATTCAAGCCGCGTTTCCGAATCTCGATCCAAAACTGCTAGGCCACGACATCGCCTATCCGGCGATGCTGAAATTTTTGCCGGTCGGCTTTGTCGGTTTGATGGTCGGCGGATTGGTTGCGGCGAATTCTTCGACAATCCTGACGCATTTGAATTGGGGCGCGTCGTACTTGGTTCACGATTTTTATCGCCGCTTTATCGTTCGTGACGGTGAAGAGCGACATTACGTGTTGATGGGACGTATCGTCACAGTGCTTTTGTTTTTGCTGTCGTCAGCCGTCGTTTATCTGCTGGACACGGCCAAAGACACTTTTGACATCATCCTGCAAGTCGGCGCAGGAACAGGACTGCTGTATTTGCTTCGCTGGTTTTGGTGGCGCATCAACGCCTGGTGCGAAGTCGCGGCGATGGTCAGTTCATTTCTGGTTTCGCTGGTATTTTTCGTTCTGAAAAAGAACGGATTCGCGGTTCCTTCGACCGCCAAAAGCTTGTTGATTACGATTGGAGTGACAACGGTGTGCTGGGTGCTTGCGGCTTATTTGGCTCCGCAAACCGATCGCAAAACGTTGATCGAGTTTTATCGCAAAGTCCGCCCGGCGGGACCCGGCTGGGAACCGATTCGATTGGCCGCCGGAATTTCCAAAGCCGAAGCCGCGCAAGGCGGCGAAAGTTTGCCGTTGGCATTGATCGGATGGGTGGCCGGTTCCATCACCATCTGGTCTTCATTATTCACGGTCGGAAATGTTTTGTATGGCCGCACCGGCGCCGCATTGTTGATGGGAGCGGTGTTTGTCGTCAGCGGTTTGGTGTTGCTGCGTGTGATCAACAAACTTTGGAAATAGCTGGAAACCTCTCACCGCAGAGGCGCGGAGGGCGCAAAGTTGGCGCAGAGCCTTTGGAGATTCTCTGCGCTTGCTCTGTGTTCTTTGCGTCTCTGCGGTGAAAAACTCAGATGGTGTTTATTCAAGCAGAGAAACTAATGTCACGAATCTGGCTGTTTTGCTTGTCCTCAATTTTTGTGCTGAGCCTGTCTGCTTCCGCTCAGCGTCGCATAGTCCCGCCGGTCGTGCTGATTTCGATTGACGGTTTGAAGCCGGATTACGTTTTGGAAGCCGACCGGCACAAATTGAAAATTCCGAATTTGCGTCGCTTCGTCAAAGAAGGCGCATTCGCTTCGGCAGTAAACGGAGTCACGCCGACGGTCACCTATCCCAGCCACACGACGCTGGTCACAGGCGTCAGCCCCGCCAAACATGGCATTTATGCCAATACGCCGTTCGATCCGTTCAGCAAAAACCAGGGAGGCTGGTATTGGTACGCCGAAGACATTCGCGTGCCGACGTTGTGGGATGTTTGCGCAAAGGCCGGATTGAAAACCGCCAGCGTGGATTGGCCTGTGACGGTTGGCGCGAAGATTGATTTCAACATCGTCCAGATGTGGCGCGCCGCTACGCCGGACGACCGCAAATTGATTCGCGCTCTTTCAACGCCGGGTTTGCTGACCGAAGCCGAAAACTCCATAGGCAATTATCCCGAAGGTTACGATTACACCGTCGAAGCCGACGTTCGTCGCGCCGCGTTCAACGTGTATTTGCTGGAAAAGAAACGTCCGGCGTTTTTGACTACATACTTCGCAGGGCTGGATGAAGTGCAGCACGCCCACGGCCCCGACAGCCCCGCAGCTTACGCCGCGTTGGAAACGATTGACGCGCTGGTCGGGCAAGTGCGCGCTGCCGCCGAAAAGCTCGGCAATGGAAAAGCTGTAATCGCTGTGGCTTCAGATCACGGTTTTTCGCCGCTCAACAAATCGCTGAACCTGAATGCTGCGTTTCGTGAAGCCGGTTTGATCGAAGTCGAAGCGGGCAAGGTGAAATCGTGGCGCGCGATCACCTGGAATTCCGGCGGCTCGGCGGCGGTGATGTTGAACGACAAAAATGACGAAGACGCGCGCGTCAAAATCCGGCAAATTTTGCGACGACTTGCCGCCGATCCCGAAAGCGGTTTGTTCAAATGGTACGAAAGCGGGATTGCGGAAAAGTTGGAAGGCTTTCCCGATGCCGCCTTTATTGTCGGCTCAAGGCCTGGAACCTACATCGGCGGCAGCGTGGATTTGCCTGTCATTCGTAATCTAAAACCCAGCGGCGGTCATGGCTTTTTAGCTGAACTGAAAGAAATGGATTCCTCGTTCTTTCTAGTCGGCGCAGGCGTTTCCGCCGGAAAAAATCTTGGCCGAATTGACATGCGTGACATTGCGCCGACGCTGGCAAATTTGCTGGGCGTGAAGCTGCCAATGGCTGAAGGGCGAAATCTGCTGAATCCGACACCATCATCGGCAAAGGCGAAATAATTCAATGAAGAAAAATTTCGGATTCGATAAACGCGAGTTGGCCGTCTTTAGAAAGCTTTCGACTCCGCAAAAGATTCAACTCTTCCTGGATGAAGAAGTCGCTTACAACAAAGAAAAAGACGGCGAAACCTGCCGCAGCCCTCGCCGTGTGTTGCGCGACCGGTTGGCGCATTGCGCCGAAGGAGCGTACTTCGCCGCCGCCGCGTTGCGTTTTCTCGGCCATCCGCCTTTGATTGTGGATTTGATGGCCGTGCGTGACGACGATCATTTGCTGGCGGTGTTCAAACAGGACGGTTGCTGGGGAGCGATTGCCAAATCGAATTACTCCGGCTTGCGATTCCGCGAACCGGTTTATCGAAACGTGCGCGAACTGGTCATGTCGTATTTCGCCCATTACTACAATCTGAAAGGCGAACTGACGCTGCGAGAATTTTCGCGCCCTGTGAATTTGAGCCGATTCGACCGCAGAAACTGGATGACCGCCGAAGAAGATTTGTTTTCCATCGGCGATTACTTTTACACAGTGCCGCATTTGCCGGTTATGGCCACAGCGATGACTCGCAAACGAAGAATGCTTGATCGAAGACTTTTTGAAGCCGGTTTGGTCGGCGCTGTACATTGAATAAGCTTTGCCCAAAGCCATCCGTTGCTAATGCCTTGAAAAGTTTTTCTTGTGAACAATCAACGCTTTACGCCACACCTCAGAAAAATTGATTGACAGGTCAGTAAAAAAAAAACTACCTTCCACTTGCCTGGCCCGAACACGAAACAATCACATTGAAATCTGAATCATCACCTTCGGCAGTTTCGCCGAGAGTAATTTCCACCATAAGTCCCCACGCACTTCCGAAGCTTGAAAATTCGGATCAGAGTCGGAGCAATTCTATTTGCCTGCTGTCAATGGTCTGAAATCCTTTTCCCAATCAGGTTGCCAGTGCGTTACTGGCGATCAAGGCTACCGCAAGGTGTGTCGTCAGAGAGGTTGTTTATGCCTTTTCGATTCGTTCCATCAGATTCATTCAATCGCCGTTCAGTCAGAATCGCGTTGGTTTCGTTATCGGCGCTGATTGTCATCGCCTTGATGGCTTTTACTGCGCGAGCCTGGCGAATGAAAAATTCAACGCCGATTGCGAATGACCGCCTGACACCGACATCGCCTCAACTCGCCGCGGCAGCGCGCAATCATCCGAGCGCCAGACTTGGGCTGCAACCGGAAGCCGACAAACAGCGTCGCCGCCTGGGTCGGCGTTTCCTGATGCAAGGGCGCGAAACGTCCGTGCTGATCGGAACATTGACTCTTGGCTCCGAGCGGTTCACGGCGCGGATCGCGCGCAATCAGGATGGCGACGACGAACGATTGACGATTGCGCTGAACAGCGGCGAGCCAACGCTCTCCTGGAGCGGGCTGAACGGCGCGTTGTCGGACGGTTCCCCCGCAACCGGCAATTTGCGCTCTCTGGTTGAGCGAATCGCGCTCGACAGCCCCGATCAATTCGTCCTTGCTCAGCTTCGCGGCGCGGCCTACTACACAGTGGCGCGGATGGTGAGGCCGTCGGAAGCGGGCGGCTCCGACAATTACGCGGGGCCTGTGTGGGATATTGTGAGAATCAGCGAGCCGGCGGACAGGACTCAGAACAAGCCGCAAAGTTCATGGCGTCTTTATCACATCAACGCCGCGACCGGTTTGATTGATAAAGTCGTTTCGCGGGAACAGGGACAAACAATCACGGCGGAGTTTTCGGGCTGGGTCAATCAAGGCGGCGAACAGGCGCCGACGCGCGTCATCTGGACTCAAAACAGGCAAGTCGTCATGGAACTCAGCCTCAGCGCCATCGCGCACGGCCCGAAACAATAAAGGGAGGGAGCAATGATCACGACCGATTACACGCGCCGCTTTATTTTCAAGATTGATTGCCTGTCGGTTCTCGTTCGGTTCAGCTTGGGATTGGCTCTCTTGACGAGCCTCAATCCGTTTGCCGTTGCGCAATCCGCCGCCGCGCGTCCAGAGCGCGGGATAGCTCCGGCGAATTCTTACGCCGTTTCCGACATCGAGAGCGTCAGCCTGACCAACGGCAATTTGAATCTTTCGATCCCGCTCGCGGCATTGCCGCCGATGTCGGGCGGAAAACTTTCCTGGGCCTTGCGCGCCACTTACAACAGCAAACTCTGGGATACGGTCAGGAGCGAGATTCAGCCAGACCCGTTGGATCCGTACAAATACACCGTCAGCCATCTGCAACTTTCAGGCGTCAGCGGATGGCTCGTGGGAGGGCGATACACGATCAGTTTTCAGGACAGCGATTGGGATTATGAATGGATTCGACCAGCTAGCCAACAGAGCGACCCCGAATACAATCTGCTGACGCAAAACCGCTGGACGAAGGTCGTGCTATCAACACCCGATGGGGCCGAGCATGAATTGCGGCCCACCGATTATTCCGCCTACGGTGATATTTATAGTAATCACCCTTACCTACGCGGTTATTACAAGGACAACCCCAGCAGCGACAGTGTAAACGCGTCCATGCGCTATTACTCCTGGGACGGAAGCCGTCTCTGGGTGAAGATTGACACCGATCCTTATCTGTTCGCGGGCAACGCGCGCAGTTGGACGCTCTACCTGCCCGACGGCACCAAGGTAGAGCAATTGACCAGCGGCATTCAACGCATCACCGACACCAACGGTAACAAGATCAAAATCTGGAGCGAAACCGACGGCTATGGCGTGACCACCACTCATTATCAGGATGAATTGACCTCCCGCGAGATCAAATACGTTTACGATCCGGCAGGCAACGGCGGTCTGGGGTTGGGGCAGGCGCAGTATCAAACCGTCGGCGGCGATTGGGTGACAATTGACATCAATTTCGGCGCGACGCAGGTGCAGGGCAAGATTTACTGGATCAACGACGCGCAATGCACGGACGCGGCGGAATTGGTGAATCAGGAAATTACCGTCATTCGCTCCATCGTTCTGCCGCTGACCGAGACGGGATTGTCGCGCCGGGAATTCACCTTCGCTTACAATTCCGACGCGACTGACAGCATCAATGAGCAGTGGCGGCCTGACTGCAATACGTCCCCGCTGACGGTGACCACGGCCTCGCATGGCTGGGGATCGCTCAGCCGTATGACGACTCCGCTGGGCGCAATTGTGGATTACAGCTACAACTTCGACGGCGATCATGTTTACACCGATCCGAACGACCCGCCGCGCGAGAGTTTGACGCTCAAGGAACTCAAACGAATCGAAAGCAGCGTTGAAGTCACGCTCGGCGAATGGGAATACGCCATCGGGCCGACAAGCGGCACGGTAACCGGCCCGGACGGTTCGACCGTGACCGAAACCAAATATCCGCACGATCCGGCCTTTCTGAATTCCTATTCGGGCTTCGGGGGCAAAGAGGGGTTGGTTTACCGAATAGATAATTCGGGGAAAGTCCGCATTGAGCGTCAATGGGCGCTGATGACATTTTCCGGCGGCGAAACCATCGCTCCCGGTGCCAACACCCAGGTAACTTTCAATCCGGTGGTTGTCGCCGAATACACAACGTTGATGGAAGGCGGGTCGCCGATCAAGATGTCAGCCAAAACATTCCAATACGATTACAACGGCAACCTTCTGGAAGAGAAAAGCTACGATTGGTTCGACCCCGGGCTGGTTTCGCGCGACGCGCAGAACGTGCCGACAGGCGTGCCCGGTGCCGCCGTCCTGCTCAGAACCGCAACCAACAGCTTTTACAACCAGGCGACGGCCTCCAATTCGGGGAATGTTTACGCCAAACGATCATTGAGTACATTCGCGCCGCTGATCCTCAACGCCCCTGAAGAGACGGTCGTCGGAGCGAGCCAGACCCGTTTCAGTTATGACGGGCAGTCTTACGGCACGGCGCCGAGCGTGGGCAATCTGACTCAGGTCAGCGGCTGGGACAATCAGGCCAGCGCATGGCGCAACACTTCGCACGCTTACAACGGTTCCGGCAATCGAACCTCGACAACCGACCCGAACGGGAACGTGACCTTGTTTTATTACGACACTTCGCCGTATGTATCGCCAACGCGCATCGTGGTTGATCCGCAAAACGGCACGGGGACTCAGACGACGACCTTTGTTTATGATTCGGCGACCGAACTGGTCACAAGCCAGACCGACCCGAACAGTCAGACGACCACCATCAGTTACACCAATCACCGGCTGAGCGCGGTTGATCCTTACGGCCGGCCGGGTTGGGTAATCGGCCCCGATGTGACTTCAGTGGTTGGCGGGACGACGTACACCAACCAAAATCACAAGGTGAAGACCACCTATTACGATCAGGATCGCCAGGTAGTGGTGGAATCGGATTTGAATCAGGAAGGCGACGGAAAGCTCAAAGCGCGGACGACCAGCGACGAACTGGGCCGCGTGATCAAAACCGAACGCAACGAAGACGGGACGGGCAGTTACACTATCTCGTCACAAAACGTTTTCATCGAGATGGGGCGGATCACGATGAGTTCCAACCCGAAGCGGAGTGCCGCCGCCAGCACCGACGGCTGGACGCGGACGACGCGCGACCTGCTCGGCAGAGTGACCGAAGCGGCGACTTTCCTGGGAACAAGCCAGCCGCCCGACTCAGGAACGAACAGCAATTGGACCGGCTCGGTGACCAGCAGCTACTACGCCAACCAGACGACGGTTACAGATCAGGCGGGCAAACAGCGGCGCAGCGTGACCGACGGCCTGGGCCGGTTGGCGCAGGCGCTTGAAGACCCGAACGGGTTGAATTATCAAACCAATTACACTTACGATTCACTCGGAAATTTACGGCGAGTCGAGCAGGGAGCTCAGAACCGATATTTCATGTACGATTCGCTATCGCGATTGATCAGGGCGCGGAATCCCGAGCAGGATGTGAACGCCAACTTCGATCTGACTGACACGCTCACGAGCAACGGTTCGTGGTCAATGAAATACACCTATCAGGCGAACGGCAATCTGGCGACGCGCGTGGATGCGCGCAACATCACGACGACTTACAGCTACGACGGATTGAACCGCAACACTTCGGTTGATTACTCCGACTCGACGCCGGATATCACCCGTACCTACGACACGGCGACGCTGGGCAAGGGGCGGCTTCAAAAGACCGAAACCGCTGGCGCTGGCGGAGTGAGGGTGACGATCAACAGTTATGACGCGATGGGAAGGCCGCTGTCGCAAAGCCAGCAATTTTATGTCAGCAGCGCATGGGGATCGTCTTACACCGTGCAGCATACTTATGATCTGGCGGGCAACGTCACTTCGCAGACCTATCCGTCGGGACATACCACGGCGACGACCTACAACGCGGCGGGACAGTTGAATAACTTCAGCGGGAACCTGGGAGCCGGCGGCTCGGCTCTGAATTACGTGACCGGGACGACGGTTTACACGGCCATGGGGCAAATGACGCAGGAACAGTTCGGCACGACGACCTCGCTTTACCATCGGCGGCATTTCAACAGCCGGGGGCAGATGTATGACGTGCGTCTGGGGACTGGCTCGACCGATGATTTCTCGAACGTGACGTGGAACCGTGGAGCGATTCGCACTTTCTACAGCAGCAATCTGGTTGATTACAACACGCCGCCCACGGGGCAGCAGAACAACAACGGGAACGTTTATCGCCAGGATCATTTCGTGCCGCTCGACACGAGCGTCAACGATTGGGTGATGTCGGTGGACA
>CAYYDG010000092.1:0-15670 GCA_964470555.1 uncultured Heliomicrobium sp. | reverse complement strand
CTGACCTTGAACAACCAGATGAGTTACATCATCCCGGTCTTCCCGCCAAGCTGCTAACCTGATCGTAAAGACGCATATTTTTGCGTCTTTACACAAACCACAAACGCCGCAACGGATTGCAAAATCCGTTGCGGCGTTTGTCTTTTCGGCTCGTCACAAATGACGTTTCGGGACAGCTAAAACCGGAACAGGTACGAAAACTTCACGAACAACTGTTTGCCGTCATTGATAAAGCGGTTCGGAAAGCGAACGATCTGCGTTCCCTGCGGAGTCCGTAGTAAATCCAGATTTTGCATATTGCTGTTGTAGCCAACGAACAGTGCCGTCCAGGGATTGATCTGGTAGGTCGCCAAAAAGTCGGCATTGAATCGTTTGGTGGTTTGCAACGCGGTCAAACTGGGATTGGCCAACAAAGCTTCGTATTGCGTGATGACGCGCACCGACAAGGCCTGATTGAATTGCCAGTTCCACTTTGAGCGAATGATGTGGTTGTTGAAAATATTCGCGCCGGTTTGGCGATCCAGCGAGCGCGAAGACAAGTAGGTGTTATCAATGCGCAGACGGTTCATCGGTCTGAGCGTGACACCTAACTCCACGCTGCTGCGATCAGTCAGAAACGGTTCTTTTCCTGCTACAGGCACGAAGTTGATGCCCGCCCAACGAGAATACTCTCCATTCACAGTCAACCAGCGAAAATAGCTAGATCCGAAAAAGAAGCCTTTGACATTGCTGGCGAAATCGCGGTTTTCCGGCAACACGGAAAAGTCTTTCGGACGCAACCGTTCCCGATTGGTCAAGGCAAATGCGCCCGCAGAGGTGTCGCCAATGAACTGCCATCGCATACTCAAGCCGACGGTCGCATCCAGCCGCGTTCCCTGATGGTCCCACGTATGATCGGTGAACACGCGCGGCCCCCAGGAAATCAATTTTTTCTCCGGGCGGAATTGATAGCTGATTTCCTGATTGATCGTGCGAACGTCTGTTCGCCGAACGAATCCGGTTTCCGTGTTGAAATTCGGGCTGATGTCGCGGTATTCGGCTTCGTAATTGAACTGGCGACCTTGCCTGTACAGGTAAGCGTTATAAGCCGGCCCAGCCAGTTTTTGTCCGTCCAGCGTGCGCGTAGAACTGGTGACGGCTTGAAAGCCCGACACCCAGTTTTGATTCAACTTGAACCGTCCGTCTACTCCGCCTACGCGGTTGTAACTATCCTGAAATTGGCGGTTCGTGAAAATCACGCCTATGTTCGATTGTTTGAAAATGTCTCGCCGCACTCTGGCAATCGTGAACAGCGCGCGTTTGTCATAAAACGGATCGTCGTCAGCCACGGCTCTGCCCGGCGCTTGATCGTCAATCACCAATGCGCCGATGGCATACGGCCCGGCTTTGCCCGTCAGCCGAGCGCCAAATTGCGGATCGGCAATGCGCCGCGTAAACAACAGGTTCAGCGGCGTGGCAAAAAAATCGGAGTTTTCGACGAAAAATGGGCGACGTTCGGGAAAGAAAACCTCGAAGCGTTGATTGACCGTCACCTGCGGCTGGTCGGATTCGACTTGCGCGAAATCAGGATTGGCCGTCACGTCCAACACAAAGTTATCGGTCAAAACGATCTTGGCGTCCAAGCCGCCATCGAATTGCCGGTCACTGACAAAGCGTGGATCGCGGTTGCGCGTATCCAGCGCGCGAAAGGAGCGAAACGATGTGTAAGGAATCAAAAAGATGCTGCGTCCCGGCGAAATGCTTTGCAGCCCTACGACCTCTCCGGCCTGGCTCAAACGACCTTCCTTGCGCGCGGAAACGTGCGGCCAGTAAGCCCATTCGTTGGCGCGTGGGATCATTCGCAACAGCGTGATGTTCCAGGTTTGCCGGTCTTCGACGCGAAAGCGCAGACTTTTGAACGGAATCGCCATCCAGACAACATACCCCTGTTCCGTCAACTGGCCGCGCGTTTGCCAAATTGTGTCGAACGACCAATCCGGCTCGCCTTCCTCTTCCGTCCAAATGCCTTCAGCCTGAATGCCCAACGGATTCGACCAGAACATATATCCGCGTCGCCGGTCGTGAAACGTGTCCAAAGTGACTTCGACAAAATCATCGTCAAAGGCATTTTCGCGCCTTTCCCAACGCGCGCGAATCTTTTCAGGCTCTTTGTCGAAACAGACAAAAACAATGTAGAGATTTTTGTCGTCGTATCCCAGATAACTTTCTGTCCGCTGCGAAGCCGGTTCGCCGTCGCGCGGCTGGTTCTGTTTGAACTGATCCACTTTGACCATCTGGTTTTCCAGCTCTTCGTTCAGCTTCATATCGGCGAAATCTTCGAGAACTGGAGCGCGCTGCATTTTTGGAATGTTCAATTGCGACCGCTCAGTCGCAACAGATTGAGAAAAAGCGTTGTTGGCAATGCCGATTGTGACAGAAATTGAAATAAGCAAGATTCTGGCGGAACTCACAGATAACATTGATGAACTCTCTTTGTTCGGGTTGAATGGTTTTGCATCGTCAGCAGGTTGTAAGTCGTGTATACGGGCGTCAATGACGGCAGGTTGCCAGTTGATGCAGAACAACGGCATCTGTTTCAACAATTTCGCCAGCGAACAAAAAATGGATTCAAAATGCGAAAAACTATTTCCAGCTTTTTAGATGACTGTCTTGCCAAAGGCGAAGAACCGGTCTTTGCCGAACGACATGGTTTGCGCGTGGTTCGGCAAACGTATGTAGAGTTGGCTAACCTGGCTTATCGCTTTGCGCGTGAATTGGATGCGCGCGACATTCGCAAAGGCGACCGCGTGCTGATCTGGGCGGAAAATTCCGCCGAATGGGTGGCGGCGTTTTTCGGTTGTGCGTTGCGTGGAGTCGTTGTTGTTCCACTCGACGAACAAAGCGCTCCCGATTTTGCAGCACGTGTTCAACAACAAGTCGGAGCCAAATTATTGCTGTGCGGTTCCGCTCAACAAAAACTGTTTGCCGACCGTTTGCCGACCCTGCGATTGGACGAACTTCAGGCCGCCATCGCGCGGCGTTCCAACGAAGCATTTACTCCAACCAACATCGCCGAAGACGATTTGCTGGAAATCATCTTCACTTCGGGCACGACCGCTGAACCCAAAGGTGTATGTTTGACGCATCGCAATCTGCTGGCCAATCTGAATCCGCTGGAAAGCGAAATGCAAAAGTATTTGTGGATGAAGCGCCCTTTTCATCCGTTGCGTTTTTTATGCCTGCTGCCGCTCAGCCATGTGTTCGGGCAATTTATGGGTATGTTCGTTCCGCTGTTGTTGGGCGGCGAAGTCTTTTTCATTCATTCGCAGAAACCGGCAGACATCATCGCCACCATCAAACGCGAACGCATTTCGGTTGCCGCCGCTGTGCCGCGCCAACTGGAAACCTTGCGCGAAAAGCTCGAACGCGACCTTGCAGCCAGCGGCAAGCTGGAAGCTTTTCGCCGCCGGTTTACTGAAGCCGATGGCAAACACTTTTTGTTGCGCTGGTGGCGATTCCGCGACGTGCATCGGTTATTCGGCTGGAAATTTATGGCGTTTGTTTCTGGCGGAGCCACGCTGGACGAGCAAACCGAAAATTTCTGGCAACGACTGAGTTTCGCTGTAGTGCAAGGATACGGCATGACCGAAACGGCTTCGCTGGTCAGCGTCAATCACCCATTCAAGGCCAGTCGCGGTTCGATTGGCAAAACTCTTCCGGGTCAGGAAGTGAAACTCGGCGAAGGCGGCGAAATTCTGGTGCGCGGCGAAAACGTTGCCGCCGGATATTGGCGCAACGGCGTTCAGAAAATGCCGGAGGGTGAAGGATGGTTGAAAACCGGCGACGTGGCGGCGCTGGACGAAACGGGCAATCTGTTTTTCAAAGGTCGCCAAAAAGACGTGATTGTCACGGCAGCGGGATTGAACATTTACCCCGACGATCTGGAACTGGCGCTACAACATCAACCGGAAGTTCGCGCTGCCTGCGTCATTGGCGTCGAAGGCGCGCAAGGCCCTGAACCAATGGCTGTTTTGATTTTGCGAGACGGCAAAGCGAACGCTGCTTCGGTCGTCAAACGCGCCAACGCGGAATTGAACGCTTCGCAACAGATTCGCCGCTGGTTGGTCTGGCCGGACGCGGATTTCCCACGCACTACGACGCAGAAAATTCGCAAGCCGATGGTCAAAGACTTCGTCAGCCGCTATGGAACCGGGAGCAGTAGCGACCGGGTTGATTCTGCTGCGCCTGCGGGTAACGATTCGCTAGCAGCAATCGTGGCCAAACTCGGCGGCGAAGATTTGAGCAAACTCGACTCGTTGGGACGTGTGGCGCTGCTCAGCGCGATTGAAGATCGGTATCAGATAGAACTCGACGAAGCTGCATTGACGCCCGACACCAAACTCAGCGACCTGGAACGGATGATTGCTGCTGGCAACCGTTCGCGCGAAAACGTTGGGCAAGAAACTGGACAAAACACAGGCCAAAATCCTGAAAGCCTCTCTCAATATCCTTATCCAAGGTGGGCGCTGCGTTGGCCAATCACCTGGTTGCGCTCGGCGCTGTATTGCCTGTTGATCGTTCCTTTTGTTTATTTGATGTGCTGGCCGCGCGTTCGCGGGCGCGAACGATTGCCCCAACACTCCACGCCGTTGCTGTTCATTGCCAATCATATTTCGATGGTGGATCCTGGAATGATCCTGTTTGCCTTGCCGTGGCGATTCAAACATCGGCTGGCAATTGCGATGGCGGGCGAACGACTTCGCTCAATCCGCCAACGGCGCGAAGGATCGAATTGGTTCAGCCGTTTGTTCGATCCGATCAAGTATTTGCTGGTGGTCACGGTCTTCAACGTCTTCCCGTTGCCGCAAAAAAGCGGGTTTCGACGCAGCTTTACTTACGCGGGCGAAGCAGCGGATCGTGGGTTCAGCGTGCTGGTCTTTCCCGAAGGCCGCACCACAAACGACGGCCAGATGAAACCGTTTATGTCCGGCATAGGCTTGTTGACGGAAAATCTGAACTTGCCGGTTGTTCCCATCAAAATCGAAGGCTTGTTCAACCTGACCAAACGGCGACGCTATTTTTCTCGACCGGGCACTGTGACAGTAACCTTTGGCGAAGCTGTTCAATACCCGCCTGACACCGAAGCCGCAGCCATCACTGCGCATCTGGAAAAACTTGTCCGCGCGCTTTGAAAATCACTCGGCGGCGAAATCTTCATTGAAAGGATTTCGAGCAAGTGTTAAATTTCGCGCGCTTTACAACGGTCGTGGTCACAGACCAACTCAAGTTCAATCAATCATTTCGATCATTCGTTTTTCTTGACGCTCGCGGCGAAGAGAGCGCTTCCCGACAAGGGTTGCGAGAACTCTTCCATGATCCTTTGTCAGACAGGCGCGGCTGCGACAGCTTGCGCCACTTTTCCTGAGGGGTAATCGCGTGAAAATTTCTCTTTCCATCAACGGCACTTCTTACGACGCCGATGTCGAACCGCGCCTGCTGCTGGTTCATTTGATCCGCGATGTGATAGGGCTGACCGGCACACACATCGGCTGCGAAACTTCCATCTGCGGCGCTTGCACGGTCATGCTCAACGGCCAAACCGCCAAATCCTGTTGCGTGCTGGCTGTTCAGGCTGACGGAGCCGAAGTCACCACCATCGAAGGTTTGGCAGCAAATGGCCAGCTTCATCCGGTGCAGGAAGGCTTCTGGGAAAAACACGGCTTGCAATGCGGCTACTGCACTCCGGGCATGATCATGGCTGCGTGCGGATTGCTGAAAGACAATCCAAATCCGACTGACGAAGAAATTCGCCACGGCATCGAAGGCAATCTTTGCCGCTGCACTGGCTATCACAACATTATTGAATCCGTGAAATACGCGGCAGAGAAACTCAAAGCTCAGGCCTGAAAGGAGGCGCGGACATGTCGTTTTTAGCAAAATACATTGGGCAAAAAGTAAAACGCACCGAAGATCCTCGTCTCGTAAAAGGAATCGGCCATTACGTTGACGACATCAAGCTGGCCGACACGCTGCACGTTGTCATTCTGCGAAGCCAGTACGCGCACGCCAAAATCGTCTCGATCAACACCGATGCCGCGAAAGCAGCGCCGGGCGTCGTGGCCGTATACACTGGCGCAGATGTCGCAGGCAAAGTCGGTTATGTCCCCTGCGCGGCTGCGTTGCCGGGGTTGAATGTGCCGAAATATCCGGTGCTCGCTTCGGGCAAAGTCATTTTTGTCGGTCAGCCCATCGCCGCAGTCGTGGCGACAGACAAATACAAAGCACGCGACGCCGCTGACTTGATCGAAGTGGATTACGATCCGCTGGATGTTGTCACCGACGCCCAGGCCGCCGCGCAAAACGATTCTCCCGTCATTCACGAAGAGTTCGGAACCAACATCGCGTTCACGCATCAAGCCGGAACCGGTGACGTGGACGCAGCCTTTGCCGCAGCGGACAAGATCGTAAAAGAGACTTTGAACCATCAACGGTTGGCTCCGATTTCCATGGAACCGCGAGGCGTGCTGGCGCAATATCTGCCCGGCGAAGAACAAATGACATTGTGGTCTTCGACGCAGATTCCTCACCTGATGCGAACTCAGGTAGCGATCATGCTGGGCCTGGCTGAAAACCGATTGCGCGTCATCACACCAGAAGTCGGCGGCGGATTCGGTTGCAAGCTGAATGTTTACGCCGAAGAAGCGTTGCTAGGTTGGATCGCCATGCAACTCAACAAACCCGTCAAATGGATTGAATCGCGCCGCGAAAATTTCCAGGCGACGATTCACGGACGCGCGCAAGTCGGAACTTGCGAAATCGCTGTGAAAAACGACGGCACACTGCTTGGGCTTCGTTATAACGTGACGGCGGATTTGGGCGCTTATCTGCAACTGCTGACTCCGGCGATTCCCACGCTGACCGGATTGATGCTGTCGGGCTGTTACAAGATTCCGGCAATTCAAATGAACTGCGTTGGTGTGTTCACCAACAAGATGTCCACAGACGCTTATCGCGGAGCCGGTCGCCCCGAAGCGACTTATCTGGTCGAACGCATGATGGATTGCGTCGCGCGTGAACTGAACATGGACCCGGTCGAATTGCGTCGCAAGAACATGCCCAAACCAACGGAGTTCCCTTTCGCCACAGCGACAGGCTTGTTTTACGACTCCGGCGATTACGAAAAAGCGCTCGATAAAGCGTTGGCAATGGCTGATTACCAGAAGTTGCGCGCCGAACAGGCTGAAGCGCGCAAACAAGGCCGACTGATAGGCATCGGCGTTTCGACTTACGTCGAAATCTGCGCGATGGGGCCTTCGATTGCTCTGCCTGCGGGCGGCTGGGAAAGCGCAACGGTTCGCGTCGAACCGACTGGCAAAGTTACTGTGCTGACTGGCGTGTCTCCGCACGGACAAGGTGAAGAAACCGCTTTCGCGCAAATCATTGGCGATATGTTGGGCATTGATATGAACGACGTATTGGTCATTCACGGCGACACCGCGATTGTGCAATACGGCATCGGCACATTCGGTTCGCGCGGATTGGCCGTTGGCGGAGCCGCCTTGGTCAAAGCCGCTGAAAAAGTAGTCGCCAAAGCCAAAACGCTGGCCGCGCATCTGCTGCAAACCGACGAAGCCAGTTTGACTTTTGAAAACGGAAAATTCGTCGGCGCTCCGAACGACAAATCGGTTTCAATTCAGGAAGTCGCGCTTGCGGCGTACATCCCGCACAACGTGCCCGAAGATTTCGAACCGGGTTTGACCGCGACACACTTCTTCGAACCGAAGAATTTCACCTTCCCATCGGGCACGCACATCTGTGTTTCCGAAGTTGACCGCGACACAGGCGACGTGAAGATTTTGCGTTACATAGCGGTGGACGATTGCGGCAATCAGATCAATCCGCTGATTGTGCAAGGCCAGGTTCATGGCGGCATCGCCCAAGGCATGGCGCAGGCGCTGTTTGAAGAAGTCGTTTACGACGAAAACGGCCAATTGCTGACCGGCGAATTGATGGATTACGCCGTGCCCAAAGCGCACCAGCTTCCCTACTTCGAATTGGATCACACCGTCACGCCAACCGATGTCAATCCGCTCGGAGCCAAAGGCGTCGGCGAAGCAGGCACGATCGGTTCCACTCCGGCAACGGCGAATTCGGTGATTGATGCGCTCGCACCATTCGGCGTGACCCACGTTGATCTTCCACTGCGCTCTGAAAAACTTTGGAAACTGATGAACAACTGAAGGAGGCTTAAAGATGATTCCAGCAAATTTCGACTACTTTGCGCCGAACACAATTGAAGAAGCGCTTCAGTTGCTTGCACAACACGGTGACAACGCAAAAATTCTGTCTGGCGGTCACAGTCTGATTCCGGTGTTGAAATTGCGCCTGGCTGCGCCCGGTGTCGTGATTGACATTGGGCGCATCGCCGACCTGAAAACCATCAAGGTGGACGGCGCGACAATCAGCATCGGAGCCAACGCAACTCATGCGGAAATTGCCGCCAATGCCGATTTAAAAACGCATTGTCCGTTGCTCGTTGAAACTGCCGCGCAGATTGGCGATCAGCAGGTTCGCAATCGAGGAACCATCGGCGGCAGTTTGACCCACACCGATCCGGCAGCCGATTGGCCTGCGGCGATTTTGGCGCTGGATGCGGAAATCGTCGCGCGTTCGAGCAGCGGCACGCGAACCATCAAGGCCACGGATTTCTTTTTGGACTTGATGACCAGCGCCGTGGAATCGGACGAAATCGTCACGGAAATTCGCGTTCCGAAACCCGCTCAACCAGCAGCGGCGGTCTATTTGAAAGCGCCGCAATCGGCGTCGGGCTTTGCGGTTGTCGGTGTCGCCGCGCAATTGAAAGTCGCCAACGGCAAATGCGAAGCCGCCAGCATTGGCGTGACCGGCTTAGCCCCCAAAGCATTTCGCGCCAGTTCGGTCGAAGCCGCTTTGGTCGGCAAAGCGTTGGACGATGCCGCCATCAGCGCCGCATCTGCCAAAGCCGATGCTGAAGCAGACGACGCGATGGAAGACATTCACGCTTCTGGCGATTACCGTCGCCATCTGGCGCGCGTATACGCCAAACGAGCCCTGATGGCCGCTGCCGCCAAAGCATAACCGGTGCTCGGTGGTCGGTTGCCGGTTGTTTGTTGAAGGCAAATTTCGACATAAACAATCATCAACAATCATCAAAGCAAAATACCGACCACCGACCACCGACCACCGACTACTCAAGAATGCTTGCTGACATCGTCAAAATTCATTGCCTGAAACATCACGCGAACTTTCCCATGCCGCGCACCAGCCGGGTTGTGGTTTGTCGCGAAGGGGCGGACACGCACACTCTGAGCAACAACTTCCCCGCCGAAGGCTCCTGGGTGTATTGCTGCAACTGCCAGACGTTCATCGCCTGGGATGCCAACCGCAACGGCGTGTCGTTGAAAGAATGCGTTTTCTGTTTCAGTTCGCTGAATCCGCGCGCGTACACCTGCGACAACTGCGCTGTGACGATGGTGGATTACGACGATCCGACGTTGCGCAAACATCACGTCGTGCTGGATTGGGGAGCGCCGCAACCCGCCTGCGCCGGATGCCATCAGTTCCCGCATTCGACTCCGCAAAAACATGCGTGCTCTGTTCTGCAATGCGAAGTGGCGACCGCTCGGAAAGCGTGCGTGTTTTGCGGCGCAAGCGCACAAACCGCTTCTGCGACAGTGACGCCAAGCGCCGACGGGCAGATTCAAAAAGCCCTGGCCGAAGCCGAAGCTCGCGCGCGTGAAGCGGACGAACGCCGCCAACTGGCCGAAGAAGCTGCGCGAAAGGAAATAGAGCTTCGCCGGCAAGCGGAACTCAAAGCGCAGGAAATTGAAAAGCGCGCGACTCAGGAATTGAACCGGGTTCAAAATTCCAGCCACGAATCGGACCTCGCTCGCCGCGAAGCGGAAACCGCACGACTGCAAGCGGACGCCGAAGCAAAAGCGCGCGCTCAAGCGGAACGCCTGGCTCAAATCGCCGAACTGGAACGGCAGGAAGCCGAACGCCGCAAAGCCGAAGCCGAAGCAAAAGCGCGCGAAGTCGAAGCGTTGGCGCGCGAGGTCGAAGAACGACGATTGAAAGCAGAAGAAGCCGCTCGCCGCGAAGCAGAAATGCGCGCCCAAGCCGAACAACAGGCGCGCGAAGTCGAGGAAACTTACACCAGCAAACTGGCGGAAAATCAGGCGCAGATGGAAAAAGTCGCCAAAAGCGTCAAAAAAGATCGCACAGCGATTGCGATGACGGCGGCGATTGCCGCTCTGCTGCTGGTTGCCTTTTTTTATTTGGTTGTGACGTTATTGAAGCAATTTGGATCGCCGTGATTCCCTGATTTCGGCGCAAAAGTTTTTCAGGTGCCGTATGAAAACTATTTTGGCAGCTCGAACTTGGATGGTAATTATTGCCGGTTGCTGGCTCTCGGCAACGGTGTTGGGACAAATCACGTTTGTCACGGCGCCTCAAGGCTCGGCAACTCCGGCCAATCGGCAAACCCAACAGGGCGGGCTTTCGCCGGAAAAGAAAAAGTCCCTTTCCAAATACGGCCCGGAAGACGCCTTCCCCGGAGCCAGCGAACAGGAAAACCAACAACGACAAACCACCCGAACCAGTCCGCGCCGAACTGCAACCACGTCCCCAACATCAACTCCAGCATCAACGGCAACCGCGACGCCGACTCCTGCGACTGTTGCTGTAACGTCATCGCCGAGCGCTTCAATCCCCACATCGGCAACAACAAACAACACTGCCGCTTCGACGACTTCATCGGCGCAGAATTCCACAGGCTACAACCTGGTTCCCGTCACATTGGCAACGGCTGCGTTGCTGGTGTTTGGCGCGCTGATTTACGTTGTCGGTTCGCTCAGGAAAAAGCTGAAAGAAACTCGTTAACTCAATCGGCGTAACCGGGCAGGTTGCGCTGTACCGAATCGGGTTTCACTTGCATGTAGGGGTGAACTTGTCCGCCGGTGGAACAGGTTAATAGCCTGTTCCACCAAAAAACATACATCGAACTGAAATCCGATCTAATTCACACAAACTCAATAGGTGACGTTATGGTTCTCCCCCGAGTAACTCGTCAATCGTCGCTGCTCGTCGTGTTGTTTCTGCTGCTCTGCGCGGGAATGATCCCGTCTGTTTGGGCGCAGACCAGACCTGCTGCAAATTCGCAGGCAGAGGAATTGCACGGCGGCATCGAAATCGGTTCAAAAGGCGTCAAGGCGATTGCGTTGCGCATCACCGGCGAAGGCGACGATTACACCGTCAAGGTGCTGTATGCCGAAATCGTCAACCCTACGCCCGTGCAAACTCGCAATGGCAAATTCACTCCCGAAGCCATTCACGACACTGCCAGCGCCGTCCAACGATTTCGCCAGCGCATGTTGCAGGATCACAAAGTCCCCGCCGCCAACATTCACATCGTCGTCAGCAGCGGGTTGATCGGCGACAACCCACAGGATTTGTCCGCCGAGGTCAACAAACGAACCGGTCAGACACCGGAGTTTCTGGACGTGGACACCGAAGTCCAACTGACCATCGCCGGAGCCATTCCCAAACGATACAAATCCGGCCAAAGCTGGTACGACAATCGCGGAATTTCCGTGTTGATAGACATTGGCAGCGGCAACACCAAAGGCGGGTATCAACAATTGCGGCAAGTCGCTGTCGGCAGCGCAGGCTATGATTTTGTGACCTGGGGCATTCCGAAAGGAACCGTCACTTACACCAACGAAATCAATCAGGCTGCCGGAGAAACCGCCGATTACGCCACGTTCACGCGACGGGCGCAGGCGTTGAGCAACGATTCGCTGCGTGCGCCGTTGCGCAGCGAAATCGCGCGCAAACCGGGGTTGCTGAATCGTCGCAAAGTTTACTTGAGCGGCGGAATCGTCTGGGCTATGGCGACGCTGCTGCGCCCGGAAGACCGTCGTTCATACACGCCGTTGACGATGAACGACATCAACAACTTTTACCTGCGCGCCGTAGCCAATCCTGAAACGCTGATGGAACCGGATTTGTCACGCATCACCAACACCGCGCTACGCCAGGAAGCCGAACGCGAAGTCGAATCGGTTCGCAACACCTTCACGCCGAAAAACCTGGTCGCCGGAGCCGAAATTCTGCGCGCCGTGGCCACGGAAATGAATCTGGGCAACAAACGGTTGCAATTCGTGCGCTTTGGCCATCTGGCCTGGATTCTGAGCTATGTTCGGTTGCAAGCCGAACGCTGATTTACAGAGGTTTTCATTGGAATGAAGAATTCTTCAACCACAAAAGCTCAAAAAACACAAAATCATTGTCATCAGTTTTGTGCCTTCTGAGCTTTTTGTGGTTTCAATTCTTCTCTCTCAGTTGCAACTTGCCGTATGACAATCAATCCCAAACAGGAAATCAACACCATGCAAACAACCGCTAACATCACCATTTATCTTCAAGCCCTGGGCGGCAAATTCTTAGGCCCAAACGCTTACCACACCAACGACATCAAACTTTCGCTCATACTCGATGGCAAACCGGCTCCGATTTCTTACCAGTTGACGCCAAACGTCAATGATGGCGGAATCGGCCCCGACTTCCTTCGCAGCCTTCCGTCAACGTATGGGCTGTCTTCTTTCTTGCCCATCCTGACTCCTGTTCCTGCCAGTGGCAGCGCTCCGGCGGTGAATTACCTGACGCCCAACAACTTGACGATTTGCGGAACCGTCAGCGTTCCAGTTTCCCAACCGACTGAATTGAGAACTGTGAGCGTCAGAATCCCCAGACCGAACGCCGACGACCTTGTGCTGACGCAAAGCCTTGCGCTGAATCAGATGCAGACCGATTACAGAGTGATTGTGATCGTGCCGGGGCTTCTGTTGGAACAACCGACAACCGCTGAACTCCCCAATCTCCCCAACACCATTTTTGTCTACGTGAAGATGATGTGCGGATGTCCTATCACAACCGGCATCCCCAAGTCGTATTGGGCGGAAAACGACTTTCTCGTTTCGGCGGAAGTCTTTTATAAAAACGGTGGTAGCGAACGGAAGAACCTGACGTTTACATCCGACGCAACGCCATCGCTGTTTCACGCAGCGGTAAACGATCTTGCCAACGTCAAGCGGGTCAATTTCACCGCCCGACAAAAAAGCACTGGCAACATCGGGTATCTTTCAGTGGATTACTCCAAATAAGGAATTCGCGGCAAGTCAGTTCTTGGAGTTTGTGGCTTCTCTTGGGCAATTTAAGACGGCTGGATAAAACCGGGACATCGTGGGCCAAAGGTATTGACTGAGGAAAAGCTGTAAAGCCTAACGGCGGAATTGACGCGGTCGCGCGCTAGCGCCAATTCCGATTCATCAGGACTTCATGCGAAACACGCTATCGCGGCTCGCGTCCAACGATTTGTTGGGCCGCCGGGT
This sequence comes from uncultured Heliomicrobium sp., assembly GCA_964470555.1. Classification (GTDB taxonomy): domain Bacteria; phylum Acidobacteriota; class Blastocatellia; order RBC074; family RBC074; genus RBC074. The sequence continues at coordinate 2,261 of CAYYDG010000092.1, read as the reverse complement.
ATGCGAAGACAACCCGCCGCGATTCTCTGGCTCACTTCCCAAAGTAGATTCCCGTTATTATGACGACGTGGATCAACATGTGCGCGATCATTGCCGCTTCAAGGCCTTTCTTCCAGTAAAGGTAGCCGGCGATCAAACCGAACACCGAATTTGCGACGACCACGTAGGAGACTATCGCCACAGTAAAATCAGCGCCTAATGCTGAGGCCAGGGGGAGGTGTCCCAAACCGAAGACGACCGACGAAATGATAATCGCTATCACAAAAAAGATTACACGGGGCTCACCTCGCCCTTTCTGAAGCAGTTGCCACGCCAACCACACTAAGAGCGTCATCACCCCCCACCTGAGCAATAACTCTTCAATGATGCCGCCGTAAAGCAGCCGAGTCAGGAATGGAAGGGATTTGTTTAGGCGCTCGGCTCGCGTCACAAACTCGGCCGGAAGGAACGGCCTCCACAATAGCCAGGTTGAAAGGATTGCAAGGCCACCAGCCAGACCGCCGGTCAAACCTGGAGCGATTTGCGGTTTGAGAGCTGACGCGATGTTTCCCCTACTGGCGGCCGCTTCTGCCGCCGGTGAAGACAGACCCACTCTGGAAGCAAGCGCAACGCCGACGAAGACCGCGACAGACAGAAGAATTGAGGTTTGGATTATGCTTAAGAGTTTTAGCAGCCAAGGAGAGAACGGCAGGCTTGTCCCCGCGGTCACGGGCAAGTTCGCCAGTAAGGCGGACAAGTCCACCAGGAAAAACGAGAGCACGCTTGCAAGGCCTGCAATCCATAAAATCAAAAACAGTCTCGTTTTGAAATTCATCGGAAAGTCCAGTCAGAAAATCTGTAGGCAGCCCAACAAGGCGTTCACCGGGCGCGCCCCTGTAACACTCGAACACGGACGCGACGTGGGGCGCGCTCCGGTGCAATGGATTATAGGCGCGCTTTGTTATCGCGCAGGTCAAACTGCTTCCACGCTCAGATATGCTTTTTTAACTTTTTGATTGGCAGGCCGAACGACAATATCAACTTGTCTATCAAGTGCGCCTAGAAACTGAATCAATCGCTCAAGCGAAAATTCTCTGAATTGGCCACGCACCAAACGTGAAATCTTGGGCTGATCTATGCCCAGCAGTTCAGCTGCCTGTGTTTGTGTCAAGCCTCTTTGCTTCAGGATGTCGGCGATGAATCGCGTCAAACGCGATTTCGCTAAGGCTTCTTCAGGATTGGGGTAATCAAGGTCGGCAAAGACATTGCCGGAACTACGCTCAACGATCAAATCGTCGTCAACTTTCTTCTTCAGGGTTTTCTTTGCTCCACTTTTCATAGTCTTTCCTCGCGTCTACCAATCGTGACTTGATTAGCTCCAGATCGGGTTTCGGTGTTTTGCTGCCTGTTTTTGATTTCTTTTGAAAGCAGTGCAACACATAAACGGCACGCGAAAACTCCACGGTATAAACCGCACCGTAAGCATTGCCGTCATAGTCACAAACAATTTCCTGCACGGACGCGCTGCCGAATCCTTTGAGCGGTTTAGCTTCGTCCGGCGTTAAACCCCATTGCACATCGTCCAAAGCGCCGCCCGCCATATCTTGTACGGCGTCCGGCATTGCCTTGAGGTCGCGCTTTGACGACTTGAGCCAAAATAAGTACTCAAGCAAATGTTTCTCAGTTTTATAACCGCGTAAGCCCTTTGTTTTCAGTATGTGATATACCGAAAAACATTTGCGCGAGTACTTAAGGGTTTACGCTTCATAAAGGAATTATGCTTAAACTAGCATATCTGGTCAAGAATCAAGACTGGTTCCGCATTTTGGGCATATGCAATGACCTTTCTTGCCTTTTCGGTCCGCCGCCTCCGCCGCGCAGTCAAAACACACGTTCACGCCGCAGGCATCACAACCTTTGCGCATGCGTAAGATGCTGTCCCCCAAGTCAACCGAGGATGAATAAAACCCTGACCGAATTCCTGCAAGTACAGTATTGCAGTATTTGCAGGAATTGGTGCTTTTGCTAGAACTCGCTGAGGGCGTTTGCGGTTTTTTTGAAGCTAGAACTCGCTGAGGGCGTTTGCGGTTTTCCGAAAAGCCAATCTAAAAATCCAATTTGATTATCCTCCATTCACTGTTGTGCTAGGCCTTCTGCGCCTAACAACTCGTTCACCGGGCGCGCGCCTAAACTCACTCAAAAGCCACAGCCCCGTGGCGCGCGCTCCGGTGCAATGGATTATAGGTGTTCAAGCGGAAAACTACTGCGGCGTAGCCAGTAAC
>CAYYDG010000091.1:0-16219 GCA_964470555.1 uncultured Heliomicrobium sp. | reverse complement strand
GTTCGGGTTATGAGCCACAAGATGTGGGCCGCACCACGCGAATTCCTAAAGAGCCGGCGGCAAACGTCCGTCAGTCGTCGTCATTCACGGCGGGAATTGGGAATCAGGCAGTCGCGTCAGTTTTGTCGGCCAATTTCTGGAATTGCTGACCGCCGCCGGATACAACTGGTTTTCGATTGATTACCGAAAAGGCGGAATCAGCCGCGCCGCTGAATCAGTTGATGATCTGCGTGTCGCCATTGAATTCATTCGCTGCCATGCCAAAGAGTTTCGCATTGACCCAAACAACATCGCCCTGCTCGGCGAAGACACTGGCGCGCAAATGGCGTTGATGGCTGCGGCTGGAAAGCCTGACGGCGTCAGGGTAGTTGTCAGCATCGGCGGCGTTTACGATCAGAGCCAGCTTCCCACTCAGCCGACGCTGGTCATTCACGGCGCGAACGACCGCGAAGTTACGCCGCAACAAGCCGGTCAGTTTTGCGAAGCAATGCGCGAAGCCGGGCGAGTTTGCGAATACCTGGCGGTTGACGGGGCGATTCATCGCGCCGAAAACTGGCTGCCCTCGCAATGGGGTTACAAAGGCCTGCTGACGGCTTGGCTGGCGCGGCAGATGAAACTGGCGAAGCCTGACCATCAGCCTTATGTCACCAACCTGAAAAAAGACATTGTTTTCAGTCCGCGTTACGGGTTGAAGCTGGACGCTTATCTTCCGCCGGGCAAAGCGCCGCGTCCGGCCGTCATCATCGTTCACGGCGGAGGATGGGAAGCGGGCGACAAAGTCACTTATGTCACGCCGCTGTTCGAGCCACTGGCCAAAGCAGGTTTTGCGTGGTTTTCGATTGATTACCGTTTGACGCCGCGCTTCAGAAATCAGGAGCAGTTGGAGGATTTGCGCCGGGCTATCGAATTCGTCCGGCTGAACAGCGACAGATTTCAAATTGATCCGAATCGAATTGCGATTCTGGGCGAATCGGCCAGCGGACAGATGGTCGCTCAACTGGCGACGGAAAAACCTGCGGGTGTCGCCGCCGTTGTTTCGTTTTACGGGGTTTACGATTTTCTGGCGATGGATTCGGATTATTCGCCGCGTTCGATTCCGGCGCGGCTGTTTCGGCTGACGCGAGCAAGCGAATATGGCCGTCAACTGATGGTCAGCTTTTCGCCGATTTATCACGTGAAAGAAGATATGCCGCCGCTGCTGCTGATTCACGGAACGAATGAACGACTGTTGGCGCAAGGCGTGGCAATGGCCAAAAAGCTTGAGCACGCGCGGGCGAATTACGATTTCATCAAAGTCGAAAATGCGCCGCACGGCATTGAAAATTGGGAAGGCCGCGCCGAATGGCTTGGTTACAAAACGAAGCTGGTTGAATGGTTGAACGCGAAATTGAGATGAAGAACTTTTTTTCACCGCAGAGTCGCAGACAGACGCAGAGAATTCGCAGAGAAGAAAAGACTCTGCGCGGCCTCTGCGTTGCTCTGCGTCTCTGCGGTGGAATGGTTTTGTTATTGGCGTTTTCTGTGCAAGCGCAATCTCTTTCCGAACTTCCTAAAATCGCTTATGACAATTTCGGTCCCGGCATCCGCGAGCAGGTCAAAAAAGCCGACGAAGAAGCTCGAAAGAACCCAAATGACGCCGCCGTTGTTGGAAAGCTGGCGAAGATTCTTCACACTTACGAAGAACACGAACTGGCCGCGACGGTGTATCAGCGAGCGCGAAAGCTTCAACCGAACGATTTTCAATGGAGTTATCTGCTGGCCGTTTGTCAGTCTGCTTTGGGCAAACACGTGGAAGCCGTCGCGACGTTCCGCGAAGCGTTGGCGAAAAAATCCGATTACCTGCCTGCGCAATTGCGACTGGCCGATTCGTTGTTGGCGATGAACGAACTTGCCGAAAGCCGCAAGCTTTACGAAGCGATCATCGCCAAAGAACCGCGCACAGCTCAGGCGTTTTACGGACTTGGGCGAATCCAAACGAAGTTCGGCGATAAATCGGCGATTGACAATTTGCGAAAGGCGGTTGAATTGTCGCCTTCGTGGGGAGCGGCGCATTACGCGCTGGCGATGGCTTATCGTAACGAAGGCAATGCGGCAAAAGTCGCAGAGCATTTGCGACTGTCAGAGCAGAACAAGCTGATTCGTCCGGTGTTGGCCGATTCGTTGATGAACGCCGTCGCCGATTTGAACTCCGGCGCAGCGGACAGGCTTCGCAAAGGAGTCGCGCTGGAAGCCGAAGGCCGATTGGAACAATCCATCGCCGAACATCTGCGCGCGCTGGAACTCAATCCGCAATATCTGCAAGTTCACGTCAATTTGATTCAGCTTTATGGGCGCACGCGGCAAGCGGCCAAAGCCGAAGAACATTACCGCGCAGCCGTTGCATTGAATCCGACGCTGGCCGAATCACATTACAATTATGGAGTAGCGCTGATTGAACAAAATCGTCTGGCTGATGCCGCGAAATTGTTTCGATTGGCGATTGACGCCAATCCGCAATTTGCCGATGCGCATTTGAATTACGGAATGACGCTCGAATCGGAGCAACGATATGACGAAGCGTTGAAGCATTACCGGCTGGCTGTGGAATCGAATCCGAATTTGCGGCAGGCGCGTTTTCAACTGGCGCGCATGCTGATTTTCAAACAGCGGTTGTCGGAAGCGATTGAACAGTTGCAGCAAACGTTGTCGCCCGAAGACGCCGAAACGCCGCGGTTTACCTACGCGCTGGCGGCGACTTACGCGCGCGCAGGCGACAAACCAAATGCCGTCAAATTCGCCCGCATCGCCCGCGACAAAGCGGCGGCAATGAAGCAAACGGAATTGCTGGCGCAAATCGAACGAGATTTGAAAGTTTTGGAGCAGCAATGAAAATCCTGAAAATCAAAAATCAAAAGGCAAATATCAAAAATCAAAAAGGCGACGCTTTCTTCTTCTTACTTTTGCTTTTTGCCTTTTGCCTTTTGCCTTTTGATTTGCCCGCCGGGCAGCCGCCGCTGTTCCGCGAAATCGCCGCTGAAACCGGGTTGAACTTTCTCCATACGACCGGCGCGACTGGCGAATTTTATATGCCGGAAATCATGGGATCGGGCGTGGCGTTGTTCGATTACGACAACGACGGCGATCTGGACGTGTATTTGTTGCAAGGCATGAAACTCAATCCGAGCGAGCAGGCGAAGCTGAAATTTCCGTTACCGAAAGATCAGAAGCCCGGCAATCGGTTGTTTCGCAACGAACTGGTGCCGAGCGGCAAGTTGAAATTCACAGACGTGACCGAAGCCGCCGGGCTTGGCCTGGTCGCTTATGGAATGGGCGTGGCCACAGGCGATTATGACAACGACGGCGATGTGGATTTGTATGTGACCAATCTGGGCGCGAACGTGTTGTATCGCAACAACGGCAACGGAACGTTCACTGACGTGACGGCGCAAGCGGGTGTGGATGATCCGCGTTGGAGCAGCAGCGCGGCGTTTGTGGATTATGACCACGATGGACGTTTGGATTTGTTCGTCTGCAATTACGTTGATTTCACCGTCAAAGGCAACAAACCGTGTTTCGCTCCGACCGGCGAAGTGGATTATTGCTCGCCCTCGTCTTACAAACCCGTGCCGGATCGGCTGTTTCACAACGACGGCAATGGCAAATTCAGCGATGCGACTGTGGTTTCAGGCATCGGAACTTCTTATGGGCCGGGCTTGGGTGTGATCTGTGCGGATTTCAATGGCGATGGGTTGACGGATATTTATGTCGCCAACGATGGCGCGGCGAATTTGTTGTGGTTGAATAAAGGCGGCGGCAAATTTGAAGAAAGCGGATTGATGGCGGGTGCGGCTTATGCCGCCGACGGAGCGCCTCGCGCTGGAATGGGCGTGACCGCTGGTGATATTGACAACGACGGCGACGATGATTTGTTAATCACGAACCTGACCAAACAGGGCAGCACGCTTTTCAAAAACAACGGCAAAGGTTTGTTTGACGACACGACGGTGGATTTCAATCTGGCGCAGCCGAGCTTTATGTCCACGGGGTTTGGCGTGGCCTGGTTCGATTATGACAACGACGGCTGGTTGGATTTATTCGCCGCCAACGGAGCCGTGACCTTGCTGCCAAACCTGCGCGGCCAGCCGTATCCTTTTCACCAGCGCAACCAGCTTTTTCGCAACGAAGCCGGACGGCAGGCCAACCAACGCACATTCCGCGAAATCACCGCCGAAGCCGGAGCGGCCTTGCAATTGTCGGAAGTCAGCCGGGCGGCTGCGTTTGGCGACATTGATAACGATGGCGATGTGGATGTGCTGGTCGCCAACAACAACGGCCTGGCGCGATTGCTGTTGAACCAGAACACGACGAAACAGCATTGGCTGCAAGTGAAACTATCCGGCGTGAAAGACAACCGCGACGGTATCGGCGCTCGTGTGGCGGTGATTCGCAAGTCGGGAACGTTGTGGCGGCGAGTTCACACCGATGGCAGTTATCTGGCGGCCAACGATCCGCGCGCGCATTTCGGCTTGGGAAAAGATGCTGTCATAGAAGGTGTGGGCGTCGTCTGGCCGAACGGTTCGCGCGAATTGTGGACAAACGTCAAAGTGGATTCGCTGAATCAGTTGAAGCAGGGAACTGGTAAGCCTTGGGCGATCAAGTGAGCTTCAACTCTGGCTGAGCGCGCAGCCAGTTTTCAAACGCCAGCAAGGTTTCGTATTGATCTTTTTCTTCACTCAGTTTCAGGAAACGAGTCAGCACAGAGGAAGTCAGGATAGGCAAAGACGGGCTGGTTTCGACTTCCTCGTACCGTTCGCCTTGCAGTTGATGAATGCTGAATTGTTTGCCGTCGAAATGCCAGATTTCCGTTACGCCCAGAGCCGCATAAATCGGAAACTTGCTCAGCGATTCATGATGAATATCTACTTCGACCACGATGTCCGGTGCGGGATCAGTGTTCAAATCCAGCCGGAAACGAGAACCAATTACCGACGCGCTTTGGACGTAAAAGCATGCGTCAGGTTCGGAACCTTTCAGCTTCTTTTGTTTTTTCATTGTAGCTCGGCCAAAGAACAAAATTCTCAAGTCAAGAACCATGCTTAATCTGTCAACCAGGCGCGCAATAACTTCGGCAAAATATTCGTGTTCAAAAGAAACAGTCATAATTTGCAGTACCCCCTCGTTGTAGCTGATGCGTAAAGCCGGGGCTTCGCCGACGGCTTCAAGTAAATCTTCGTACGTTTCCCAGCTCACGCCGCGCAAAGTCAGCGTGGTTTCAGGGGTCATTCGCTCGATCAACTCGGTATAACTGGCAGTTTGTGGCGTCATGATGTTTCTCCGTGTTTGAACACTGCGGGATTCTAAATCGCGGCAGAAGGCTTTGTCACAATAAAAATCGGGCGTCCGAGTTTTGAACTCTGACGCCCGATTTGGCTTTTATGATTACAGCTTGCGCTTAGAATTCCAGGCGCAGACCGAATCGGAATTGCCGTTGGGTTTGAGCCGCGCTCAAGACCTGTCCGAAACCACCACCGGAGATGTTGGTTCCAGGGTTGTTAAACAACGGAGTGTTGGTGAAGTTGAAAGCATCCACGCGGAAATCCAGCTTGACGGCTTCCGTGACGCGGAACGAACGAATCAGCGACACGTCCAGGTTGGAGAAGCCAGGTCCACGCAACACGCTGCGGCCAGAGGTTCCGAAACGGAACGGACGCGGAGTGTTGTTGGCCACCGAAGCCAGCCATTCCGGCGATTGTTCGACCAGACGGAATGCGCTGGGGTTGAACCATTGAACGCCAGGACCGGTGTTCTTCGGATAGCTGATGTCGCCGATCAAATCCGGCGTTTGAGTGTTGCCCGGCGCATTCAACGAACCGCCCGCGGCAGTGACTGTCAAAGGACGACCGGAAACCGCACTGTAAATTCCCGAAAGTCCCCAGCCGCCAACGATCTTCGACGCAACGCCGTCGCTTGCGTATTTCTTGCCTTTACCGAAAGGCAGTTCGTACGAAGCGCCAATCTGGAAGTTGTGCGGGATGTCGTATCCGGCCAGACCGCGGTTGCGGCCAATCTGGGATTGGGCGTTGAACAGCGGGAATCCCGCCCAGCCCGAATCGTCAAAGAAGTTGATCGCTTTCGACCAGGTGTAAGCGCCTTTCAGGAACAGACCGTTGGAATAACGACGGTTCACGGCGACTTGCAGCGCGTGGTAGCTGGTGCTGGCCAATCCGCCCCACATCAGCGTGCTGGCCGTGCGGCCATATCTCTGTTGCAGGAAACGGGTGCTGTTCGGCGTTTGGGCGGCGTTCAATTCCACGTCGCCGAATTGATTGCGGGTTCCCGTGCCGACGTAACCGACTTCGACTTTGATGTCTTTGATCAGTTTGCGTTCGACCATCAGGTTCCAGGATTGAATGTAACCGCGTTTGAGCGTGCCTTCATACGGGCTGCGCATCTGCACTGTGCTGGGCAGATTGATGACGCCGCTGCTCAGGTCGGGACCGGTGAAATTCGGGATTCCGACCGTCAGACCGGGAGTGCGAACTGAGGAGGTGAATCCCCACGGAGTGAACACTTCGCTGGCCGTCGGATCGAGCGCCGTGGCGACAAATTGTTGAGCAATCGTCAGCGGATAGAAACCGCGCAACGGACGGCCAAACGGCATCGGGTCATAGGTGATTCCATAACCGCCGCGAACGACCATGTCGTTGCCCATGCGCCAGGCAAAACCCAGACGCGGAGCGAAGAGTTTCTTGCTGTAACCGACGCCGAGGTCTTCAGGGTTGCCGCCTTTGCCACCGATCAACACACGCATGATGCCGTTGGGTTGACCTGCGGAGTTGAGCTGCACCGGCGAATTCAGGTCCAGACGTTCAATGCCACGATCTGCGCGCGACATCATCGGGAAAAGTTCATAACGAACGCCGAGCGTCAGCGTCAGGTCGCGGTTGACCTGCCAGCGATCACGGAAGAAGAAACCGATCTGCCATTCACGCGTGGTCATCACTTCGTATTGCAGGCTCTTTTCGACGACGTTCGGCATGCCGAGCAGAAACGCCGCAAAAGAGTTGAACTGGTTGGAGGCAGCGCCGCCGTTCAACGCCGTGGTGTTGCCGCTGAAGCTGAACGAACCGCGCGGGCCGGCGCCGATTTCCGGCTGCCAGTGATCCAGATGATGTTTGACAACGTCGGCTCCAAAACGAACGTCGTGGTTGCCGATCAATTTGGTTGCGTTCTGCGTGAAGGTGTAACTGCGCTCTTCGCGGAACACTGGCGACCAGTTGTTCTGGTTGCCCAGACCGGAGTAGGTGTTGAAGTTGAATTGCGGCGTTCCGCTCTGTCGAATATCCGGGCCATTCGTTCCTGGAATGCCCAGAACGTCCAACCCAACATTCTGCCCGTAATCCGGCGGAATGGTGTTGTGACTGCGATGCGTGACGGAGAAGTTTCCGTCCACGATGAAGCCGCTGCCCAAGGTCCAGGTGTGGCCAATCGTGCCGACATAAGATTTGGTGGAGCCGGTTCCGCTGCCGCCAGCGCCCAACGTGCCGCCGCCAGCCGCGCCCAGAGCGAAGTTGCCAACCACGCTGGCGTTCATGTGGCTGAACTTCGTCCAGATTTGGTGTTGTTCGTTGCGGTTCCAGTTGACCTTGATGTCGTAATTGTTGCGGTCAAACGTGCCAGGTTGCGAAGCGTAGAGGTTGTTGACGTTCAGGAAATTGCCATTCGCGCCGCGCAGATTCGGAAGCGGAATCAGCGCCAGCATTTTGGCCGTTGCCGGGTGAATGCGGGACGCCGGAATGATGCCGCCATCAAACGCCGTGCGTCCGGTTCCGTTCAAGTTTCCGGTCAGGGGATCGTAAATCGTCGTGCCTGTGCCGGAGAAATTGCCCGCGCGCAATTCAGGTGTCGGCACGGTGAAGAACCCGTCGCCGATTGTTCGCTCATACATACCTTCCCAGCTTCCGAAGAAAAACAGTTTGTCTTTCATGATCGGGCCGCTGAAGGTCGCGCCAGGGATGGTGCGCAGATTTTTCGGTTTGTTCGGGTTTGGTGCGCCCGCGACAGTTGTCGGATAGAACGCATTCTTTGCGCGGAAGAAATGGTTGTCGTGATAACCGAACGCCGAACCGTGAAACTGGTTGCCGCCGGATTTGGTGATGACCTGAACGGCAGCGCCGCCGGCCAACCCTTGTTCAGCGTCAAAGTTGTTGGTCGAAACGTTCACTTCCTGCACGGATTCGGACGGCGGAACATACGCCGAATGGTGCGGCAACCAGATGTTGACCGATTGCGCGCCGTCCAGACGGGTGTTGTTGTTGTTGCGAGCCGTTCCATTGACGTTGGTGGTTAGCGCGCGTTCCGGCGTGTCGGTGCTGGCGTTTTGGAATGCAGCCGGAGTGGTTCCGGGAACCAGATTCAGCAACGATTGATAGTTGCGATAATTGTTGATCGGCAAGGCCTGGATTTCCTTGCTGTTGATTTCCGCCTTGACGCTGGCTGATTCGGTTTGCAATGTGGTCACGTCGGCCTGAACAGAAACGACATCGGTCACATTGCCGATGTTCATTGACACGTCAGTGCGCAAGGCGTTGTTGGCGGTCACCACCAACCCGGTTTTGTTGTAAGTGGTAAAGCCTTGTTTGGTGATTTTCAGATCATAATCGCCGGGCAGGACGTTGATGATCGAATATTCGCCATTGGAATTGGTGGTTGTTTCGCGGGTCTGGCCGGTGGCTTTATTGGTGATTGTCACGGTCGCGCCTGAAAGGACGGCTCCGTTCTGATCGGCTACGTTGCCGACCAACGATCCATAAAGCACCTGTCCCGTTGCAAAGCCTGGCATCAACCCTACTGCCAGCAGCAGTGAGAGCATCAGTCCCAGAGACTTCACCACGGTTCCGACTTTACTGGAAAAGTTTCTCATAGTGGTTTCCTCTACGGATTTGGTTATGTTGAGTTTCTCGTCAAAAGAGGCCGCCGGTTGAAGGCAATCCTCCCTGCAAGTGGTGAAAGTTGATGTTGTTCGTTTAGATATACTGCGGCGCTTCGGGTGGAAACACCTTTGATTGATTAACAAGAGAGTAAACTGATTTCAATTTATCGTGACTTCTGAGCGTCACACTTGTTGGATGCCCATCGTGAAGGTGCAGGCATTTTGTTGTTTTATTTGTTTACTGTCGAAAAGCTAGCCCTATGGCGCGAGAGTCTAGCTTTGCCTCCGCTCTCAGTCAACCTGATGCCATCAAATTGGTAAATCCACTTTTGGACTTGGGGAGAATGGAAAAGAGGCGGAGAAATCACTGTCATCTCTATCGCTGGCGACGGCGATTCGCTACAATTCCGGCGATCTCCTAACCACCAATTCAATTACTCTGGAGGAGCAATGAGGCTCAGGAAGATGATTTTGACGGTTGTGGCGGTGTGCGCCCTGACAACCGCGTTGATTGAACAAACTATGACGGCTCAAGAACAACCCAAACCACCAATTGCCAAAAAAAATCCCAAGACAACTCAGATTCACGGTTACACGGTCACGGACGATTACGCCTGGCTGGCCGACAAAACCAAGACGGACAAGGATGTGCTGGCTTATCTGAAAGCAGAAACCGATTACGCCGATGCGATGATGGCTGGCACGAAAGCCTTTCAGGATGCGCTGTACAAGGAAATGCTGGCGCGGATCAAGGAAACGGATGAAAACGTCCCGTATCGTTATGGCGATTACTTTTATTACTCGCGCACCGAACAGGGAAAACAGTATCCGATCTTTTGCCGCAAAAAAGGCAGCCTGACCGCCGCCGAAGAAATCACGCTGGATATGAACGAGATGGCCAAAGGCCACGATTATTTCAGCGTCGGCGCTTACAGCATCAGCGACAACGGCAATCTGCTGGCGTTTTCCACCGACACGACGGGCTTTCGCCAATATGATCTGTTCGTCAAAGACCTGACCACCGGCAAGATCAGCGCCAAAATCGCCGAGCGCGTCAATTCAGTCGCCTGGGCAACGGACAACAAAACAGTTTTTTATGTGACCGAAGACGCCACGACCAAGCGCATGAACAAATTCTTCCGGCACGAACTGGGCAGCGACAAACACGATTTGCTCTATGAGGAAAAAGACGAACTGTACCGCATTGGCGCCGGACGCACGCGCAGCAAAGGTTACATCATCGTCGGATCGTATAGTTCGACGACGACCGAAATGCGCTATCTGCCTGCCAGCAATCCCAAAGCGGAGTTGAGCCTGTTCCTGCCGCGCAAGGAAAATCACGAATATTACGTGGATCACATCGGCGACAAGTTTTACATCCGCACCAATGACAAAGGGAAAAATTTCAGGCTGGTGACGGCTTCGCTCAACGACCTGAAGCAGGAAAGCTGGAAGGAATTGATTCCGTATCGCAAGGACGTGATGCTGGAAGACGTGGATTGTTATGCCGGGCATTACATCGCCGTCGAACGCAAAAACGGAATTCCGCAATTCCAAGTCACGGAATTGAAATCCGGCAAAGCGCATTACATCGAATTTCCCGAACCGGTGTATGTGGCGCACGGAATATCCAATCTGGAATTCAACACGACGAATTTCCGCTTCAACTATGAATCCTTCATCACGCCCGAATCGGTGTTCGATTACGACGTGCTGACCAGAAAACGCGAGTTGAAAAAACAGCAACCGGTTCTGGGCGGGTACGAACCGAAGCTCTATCAATCCGAGCGCTTTTCGGCGACGGCTGCGGACGGCACGAAGGTCCCGGTTTCAATCGTTTACAAGAAGGATTTGAAACTCGACGGCAAACGCCCGCTGTTGCTGGAAGCGTATGGCTCTTACGGTTATCCCTACGACGTGGACTTTTCGTCTCAGCGATTGAGCCTGCTGGATCGCGGAGTGGTTTACGCCGTCGCGCACATTCGCGGCGGAGGCGACTTGGGCAAGGAATGGCACGATCAGGGCAAGATGATGGTCAAGAAAAACACCTTCACCGATTTCATCGCCTGTGCCGAACATCTGGTCAAAACGAAATACACGTCATCGGATCGTCTGGTCGTCACCGGAGGCAGCGCCGGAGGTTTGTTGATGGGCGCGGTCACCAATATGCGGCCTGACCTGTTCAAAGCCGTCGTGTCTTACGTTCCGTTTGTGGATGTCATGAACACCATGCTGGACGCCACGTTGCCGCTGACGGTTGGCGAATATCTGGAATGGGGAAACCCGAACGAAAAACCGGCTTACGATTACATGCGGAGCTATTCGCCTTATGACAACATCGAAGCCAAGGCGTATCCGACGATGCTGGTCCGCACTTCGCTCAACGACAGTCAGGTCATGTACTGGGAACCGGCGAAATACGTCGCCCGGTTGCGCGCGATGAAGACCGACAACAATCCGCTGTTGTTCAAAATCAAATTGGAACCCGGCGGTCACGGCGGCGCTTCGGGGCGATATGACCGATTGAAAGACATGGCGTTCGATTACGCCTTCATGCTCAGCCAGTTCGGCATCACGAAGTAAATCTGGCGATCATCACTTTATTCAAGGAGACAGAATCAATGAAAAACACGATTGCATGTTTTGTCCGCCGGGTTGTGTGCGGAGTATTGGTGATTGCTCTTGGCCTGATGCCGATGACCGCCAACGCGCAGGATCGGCTGAAAACCATGCCGGGGTATGACCAATATCAAAAGATGGCCACGCAAATTCAGGGTTCGGTGCGACCGGGAACCTTGCAAGTGAAGTGGTTGGACGGCGGCAAAGCGTTTGAATTTCGTCGCGACGGCAAAAACTTTCGCTATGACGTGGCAACGCGAACGGCGGCGGAAGCTGAACCTTCGACTGCGGCGGGACCTGCGCCGACGGGACGCTTTCGCGGCGGGCCGGAACGCGGACGGCAATTCGATTCAGCGATGTCGCCGGACGGCAAGCTGAAGGCGTTTTATCGCAATCGCAATCTGTGGTTGAGCGACGCCAGCGGCGGCAACGAAACGGCCATCACCACCGAAGGCAATGAAAAGACGCGCATCAAATACGGTTCGGCAAGCTGGGTTTACGGCGAAGAACTGGATCAGAACACGGCGATGTGGTGGTCGCCCAATGGCAAGAAGCTCGCGTTTTATCGCTTCGACGAAAGCCCCGTCCCGGATTTTTATTTGCAACTGGATCAAACCAAGTTGCAAAGCAAAATGGACATTGAAGCCTATCCGAAAGCCGGAGTCGCCAATCCGATTGCCGATTTGCTGGTGTACGATCTGGACACGAAACAAACCGTCAAGTTTGACGTGCGCGACGGCAAACCGTTTGAAAATTCCACCGTCGGGCATTACGTGTACAACGTTACCTGGTCGCCGGACGGAACCGAATTGCTGGCCAATCGCACCAACCGGCGGCAGAACATCATGGAGTTCACGGCCTGCAACCCCGAAACCGGCAAATGCCGGGTCATCATCCGCGAAGAATGGTTGCCAAGCTGGACGGAAAATGCTCCGGCAATTCGATATTTGAAAGACGGCAAACGGTTCATCTGGACTTCGGAACGGACTGGCTTCAAGAACTTTTACCTATACGATCTGAGCGGCAAACTGATTTCGACGCTGACCAAGCATCCGTTTGAAGTCGGCAACATCGTTCGCATAGATGAAGAAGCAGGCGTGCTGTATTACATGGCGCGCAGCGGCGACAACCACATGAAACTGCAACTTCATCGCGTAGGGTTGGACGGCAAAGGCGACAAACGATTGACTGATCCGGCGCTGAACCATTCCGTGGATGTTGCGCCAGACGGCAAACACTTCATTGACATCGCGCAAACGCACAACACGCCGCCTACGACGCGATTGGTGGATGCCGACGGCAAGGTCATCGAAGAACTGGCCAAAAGCGACACCTCGAAATTCGACCAGCTTGGCTTGAAGCGCGTTGAATTGATTACCTACAAAGCGGCGGACGGCGTGACAGACTTGCATGGGCTGTTGCACTTTCCGTCGAACTTCGATCCGAATAAAAAATATCCATTGCTGGTCAGCGTGTATGCCGGCCCGGCAACCAATGGCGCGCGCGAAACGTTCACCATGCCCAGCCCGCTGACCGAATACGGTTTTCTAGTGGCTTCGCTGGATTCGCGCAGCGCCGCCGGACGTGGCAAGAAGTTTCTCGACGCCATTTACATGAAACTCGGCGTGACGGAAATTGACGATCAGGCAGCGGGAGTTCGTTCGTTGTGGAATCGGCCTTATCTAAATAAAGAACGTGTGGGGATGTATGGCACTTCCTATGGCGGTTACGCTTCGGCGATGTGTTTGCTGCGTCACCCGGATGTGTTTGCGGCGGCTTCGGCTGGATCGTCTGTGACTTCGTGGTATCACTACGATTCGATTTACACCGAACGCTACATGTGGATTCCGCAGGAAAACAAGGAAGGGTACGAAGCGGGCAATGCCATGAATTATGCCGACAAACTGCGTGGTCGCTTGATGATTTACTACGGCACGGCTGACAATAACGTCCATCCGAACAACTCCATGCAATTGATTCAGGCGCTGCAACGGGCAAACAAGAGCTTCGAAGTTCAGGTCGGCCCCGATGCCGGACATTCCGGTTTGCGGCAAGATCGAATGATGGAGTTTTTCATCGAAAATCTGGTGATGAGATAAAGGTTCGTAGTCCCGGTTTCAACCGGAATGATTTTCGCCGGACGTTTCCGGCTGAAGCCGGGATTACGTGCAAAAAACAATGAATGATTTTGCCCAGGAAAAAGAGATTTTGTTCAGTCACCTCAAGGAAGCGGGACTGAAACGAACCGGTCAACGCGAACTGATTCTGGAAGTGTTTTTGAAAACCGAAGGCCATCTGAGCGCCGAAGACCTGTACAACCTGGTCAAAGCCGAAGACCCGACAGTTGGATTCACGACCGTCTATCGCACGCTGAAGCTGATGTGCGAATGCGGACTGGCGCGCGAAGAAGGCATGGGCGATGGCCGCAAACGGTATGAACATCTTTACAATCATCCGCATCACGATCATTTGATCTGCACAGAGTGTGGCGACTTGATAGAGTTTTACAGCGAAACCATCGAAAAGAAACAGGACGAAATCGCGCTGTCTTACAACTTCAAACCGACGCGCCACAGCTTGCGCATCTGGGGGATATGTTCCGCCTGCCAGAAAAAGACCAAAAGCAAAGCCGCGGCGAAATCACATGTTTAGAGTACCGCCTTCAGGCGGCACATGTTTAGAGTACCGCCTTCAGGCGGCACATGTTTAGAGTACCGCCTTCAGGCGGCACGATTCGCTGATAAGCCATTTGTGCGGCTAAAGCCGCTGCTGCCGCCTAAAGGCGGTACTCTCAACACTCACTCGAAAGGACAAATCCAATGGCAATCGTCAAAGGCGGCAGCTTCCTGTTTGAAGACCGCTCACCCAATGAAGTGTTCACCCGCGAAGACATCAGCGAAGAGCAGCAAATGTTTGCCGGTGTCGCCGCCGAATTCATGCAGAAAGAAGTCGTGCCGCGCGCCGAACAGATTTATGCCAAAGACTGGCCGTTGACGCGCGAATTGTTGCTCAAAGCCGGTGAACTGGATTTGCTGCGCATAGACATTCCCGAAGCCTACGGCGGAATGGGATTGGACAAAGTCAGTTCGGCTTACGTCGGCGAACAGATTGCGCTGATGCCTTCGTTCGGAGCTTCACTGGGAGCGCACACGACGATCGGAACGTTGCCGATTGTCTATTTCGGCACGGCGGAACAACGCGCGAAGTATTTGCCGAAGCTGGCGACTGGTGAACTGGTCGCCGCGTATTGTTTGACCGAACCCGGCTCTGGTTCAGACGCGCTGGCCGCCAAAACCAAGGCCACGTTGAGCGAAGACGGCAAACATTACATTTTGCGCGGCCAGAAAATGTGGATCACCAACGGCGGCTTTGCCGATATTTTCATAGTCTTTGCCAAAGTAGACGGCGAAAAGTTCACGGCGTTCATTGTCGAAAAAGGTCCCGGCGTCGTTCCTGGCCACGAAGAAAAGAAGCTCGGCCTGGATGGAAGTTCGACGACGGCGGTCATGCTGGAAGACGCCAAAGTTCCGGTCGAAAACGTGCTTGGTGAAATTGGCAAAGGTCACGTCGTTGCGTTCAACATTTTGAATCTTGGCCGATTGAAACTCGGCAGCCGCAACATAGGCGGCGCGAAGTTCGCCCTGAACAATGCCATCGCCTATTCCAAAGAACGGCATCAGTTCAATCGAGCCATCGCCAGTTTCGGGCTTATCAAACGCAAGCTGGCCGAAATGGCTGTGCGTTGTTACGTGGGCGATGCGCTGGTCTGGCGAACGCTCGGCGCGATTGACCAGTCATTGGAAACGGTGGATGCGAATGATCCGATGCAGGCGCTGAAGGCGATTGAACAATTCGCCGTCGAATGTTCGATCATCAAGGTCTGGACAAGCGAAGCCTTGGCGCTGGTGACGGATGAAACCGTGCAGGTGTATGGCGGTTACGGGTATTCCAAAGATTATCCGGCGGAGCGTGCTTACCGCGATGCGCGCATCACGCGCATTTACGAAGGCACGAACGAAATCAACCGGATGATTATTCCGACCCGGTTGTTGAAATCGTCCAAGGACAAGTTGCCTAACCTGCACGAAGAAATCAGCGACATTCTGGATCGCACAATCACCGATCCCGGCGGCGAAGAATTGTTGTTTGTGCATCGTAAACTGAACGCCACCAAAGAACTTGCGCGATTGGCGCTGGCCGCCATTGCCGAAAGTTACGGCGACAAATTCAGCGAAGAACAGGAAGCAGTTGCGTTGGTTGCGGACATAGTGATCGAAGCGTACACCATTGAAAGCGCTTTGCTCAGAACTGAAAAACTGATTGCCGCCAAGGGCCGCGAACAGGCTGGATTGGCGATTGATCTGACCAGCGTGTACGCCAGCGACGCCGCCGACCGGGTTGGTGTCGCCGCCAGCAATCTGGCTGCGGGACTCGGCGAACCGAAAAGGTTGCGCGACGCCTTCGAACGGTTGTCGCTGCATCGTCCGATCAATAGCATTGCCGCTCGTCGTCGAATTGCCGACGCCATGCTCGAAGCCAATCGGTATCTCTGGTAAACAGCTTCAGACCTGCTTTCGCACGCCGCCAGATTTTTCGGTACGCCGATCAATCTGGCGGCGTTTGCTATTGAGCCTCTGCAACACGAGGCATAGAATGCCCCTCGCTGAACCGTCGCAGAATTTTTCCATC
>CAYYDG010000090.1:0-16815 GCA_964470555.1 uncultured Heliomicrobium sp. | reverse complement strand
TCCACTCAGATGGCATTTTGAAAAACCCGCTCAAAAGTGAGCGAAACGTAAGTTGTTCGCGCCGAGTTTATGCTGTACTGACGATCAACGCGAACGCCTCGAAAGAAATTAAATTCGATAATCATTAGCCATCCACACTTAGGAGCTTTGATGGCTGATTTACAAGCGTATTTGTTCAGTGAGCATAGATCACGGACAATGAATATCAACCTTCCTACAATAACTTCAATGATAAAGATATTGATTGCGGATGATCACGCCGTCGTGCGACGCGGGTTGAGGCAAATTATCAACGACGAACCTGATTTTGAAGTGGTGGCTGAAGCCCAAAACGGCCAGGAAGTTTTGGACAAGCTGGAAAACATTGACTGCAACGTGGTGGTGTTGGACATCACCATGCCGGACAAAAACGGTCTGGCCGTTTTGCAGGAAGTCAAAGCGACGCGCCCGCGATTGCCGATTTTGATTCTCAGCATGCATCCTGAAGACCAGTTCGCCTTGCGCGCGCTGAAACTCGGCGCGTCTGGATACCTGACCAAAGAAAGCGCGCCCGAAGAATTGGTCGGCGCATTAAGAAAAGTCGTCAGCGGCGGCAAATACATCAGCTCCACGCTGGCCGAACAACTGGTGGCGGAAATCGGTTCGGATTCGCCGCGTCCTTCGCCGGAGCGGTTGTCCGAACGGGAATTCCAAGTGTTGCGCATGATCGCCCAAGGCAAAACCATCAGCCAGATTGCCGAAGAGATGGGATTGAGCGTCAAAACCGTCAGTACTTATCGAACCCGTTTGCTCTTAAAAATGAAGATGAAGACCAACGCTGAGCTTGTGCGTTACGCCGTGCAGCACGGCTTGGTGGATTTTGGCGAATAAGGTTGCAAGTCCGAGTGGCAGAAGAGCTTCTGCCGCTCTTTTGCTATTGCCCATCCATCTCTCGTGCTAGACTCTGCCCGCTTGAATTTCCATCATTGACAAATCTGTTCATCTCAATTGTTTCATTCAGTCTGGCAATCAGGTGGTGAGATTATTTCTCGGCCATTCCTGATTGCCGTTTGTCTCAGAGCACAGGCAGCGAATCTTGTTTTCGCCGGACAAGATTCGCAAAAGTAAAAGTTGTTGTGAAGCCCTGTGGTGTAAGCTTTCGATTGCAAAGCATGCATTTGGCAGTCTTCTAAATCGGAAGCATTCCTCGCAGGAAATCGTTGTTGCCCCGATCTGTTTTTCCACTCAGGAGGTTTTATGGCCAGGTTCGATTTGCTGTTCAATAGTAACCGGTTGCTGTGTGCGTTGCTGTTGATCGTGGTGGTGTTTTGTTCAAACGTTCAGGTTCAGGCATCGCGAGCCTCTTTCGGCGATGCCATTTTTTTTACGTTGATACCGACTTCTACTCTGCCAGAGTCGCCGTCCAGTTTGCTGGTGCAATCTCCCAGTTACATTGATGTTCCTGCGGGAGCGGTGTTGACTGTTCATCTGATGCGCGGCGAAACGATCATCGCTACCAGCACTCTTACATTTCAACAAGCGACCTTCAAACCGACGCTGGTTCCTTCAGTGCCCGTGGCGTCATTTGTGCCGACGGGAACCTCGACCGGAGGCGGTCAACCGCTGGAAAACGCCACCTTGAATGCCGGGCAGGCTAATCTGGCCAGCGTTGCCATGGAACCTGGCCAATACAAATTGTTATGGGCGCTTTCCGATGGCGTGATGGGGACTCCGGGGCGGGTGATTGTCACTGGCGTACCTGTCAGTTTTGTGGATTTGAAACTCAGCGCGGTGTCGGCGGCGTCCATCATCGGCGATCAAAAACCGGGTTCAGTGTTGTTTTTCAACCGCTACACGTCCAACGCCAGCAACCCGACACGAGAAAATTCCACGATCAACATCACCAACACCAGCCCGACCACGCAGGCGTTTGTGCGGCTGTTTCTGGTCAGCGGTACGACCTGCCAAACGACTGAGCTTCAGCTTTGTCTGGCCGCGCAGGAAACCGTCAGTTTGTTGATGAGCGATTTCGATCCGGGCGTCAGAGGGTATGCGATGGCCGTCGCCACTGATTCGCAAGGCCAGCCGATTCAATTCAACTGGTTGACCGGCAACGTCGTCGTCAAACAAACGGCCAGCAATTCCGGTGGCCCGTATTCTTCGCTGCTGGGCGCGGTGGCGCTGGCCAAACGCAAAGACGGCGTGATTCCCAACGTCAACGGTTTGGCCGAGATGATTTTTGATGATGTCAATTACGACCGTTTGCCGGGGCAAATTGCGTTTGACAGCGTGCCCAGCCAGATCGGCGCAGCCAATCTGACGGTGGTTTCCGTCTACCGTCCGTTGACGGATTTCAGTTCGGTTCCCAGCGCGGCGGTGCAGATCACTGGTTGGAGCAAGAACAACAACGGGGACGTGGTTGCTTCCGCCGGGAATCAGAATGCCGTTTGTTACAACGACGTGAACATGTCCACTTTTCGTTTGCAACCGACAGTCATCAACCAGTTCATTCCTCCGGGTTCGACCGCCTGGTTCGCCGCTACTGCAGTTGATTTGTTGCCGTTGATGGGATCGCAATTCAACACCGGCGAATTCAATGGCGGCAACAATGCTCGTCCGTTGACGTTCAGCGCCGAATACAAAATCCGAATTCCGGTTGCGGCTGTGACCTGTCCATAAGATCCTTTTGGAGCGCTGCGGAATTTCATGTCGCAGCGCTCCGATTTCAAAATGGCGGCCCGAAGGATTCATCCAGCGGGCGTTTCAGCAAAATTTGCCGGTAGCTGGCGGCCAGTCTTCGGCAAAATTTCAAGTAGCGAATTACACCCGCGTAATTGAAAGTGGCCAAGCCTCTGACGCTCAGCAACAGCAGGGAAAGCGCGGCATAACCAAAGGCTTCGGTTCGTTTGCCGATTTTGCACAGGTAATAAACCGAATTGCGGCGCAGCAGAAAGCTGACCAGGCTGGTCATATCGTAACCTTCGCTTTTCTGCCGATGAACGATGCTTTCAATCGGCAGGTAACGAACCTCCCAGTCCGCTTGCCGCGCGCGGTAATCCAGATCGGCATCTTCGATGTACATGAAGATCAGTTCGTCGAACAAACCGATTTGCTTCAAACATTCGGCGCGAATCAGCAGACACACTCCATTGAGCACTTCCGCTTCAACTTCCTTGTCACCCGAAAGCTGAAACGATCCGGGATTCCAACGATAGGCGAACCAGTTCGCCAGATTGCGCCACAATCCCGGAGCGAACAGCACGGTGTTCTGCACCTGCCCGACTTCACGAAAAAACACTTTTGGCCCGGCAATACCAATGACGGGATGAGTTTCAAGCTGCGCAACCATGTCGCCGATGAAGTTCGGATTTACGACCACAGTGTCGGGATTGAGGATCAACACGTAATCGGCTCCGGCTTTGATCGCGTGTCGAATGCCGACGTTGTTGCCGCCCGTGTAGCCAAGATTCGCGCCGGTTTGCAGAAAGACGACGCGCGGAAATTCTTCGGCCAGCAGTTGTTCGATGCCGTCCGACGAATCGTTGTCAATGACGACGGTGGTCAGGTTGGGATAAGGCACTGCGGCAAGCGACAGCAGGCATTCGCGCACCTGATCGCGCATGCGGTAATTCAGAATCAAGACGTGAACGGATGGCAGGTTTGAGTTCAATGATTTTAGGGCAGATTTTTTAGAAGTAGTTGTTCGACTTGCGGCGAAACAAGCAAATCGTTTTTGCTGAGAGAAGGAATACCAATACATCAATACCCGGTCAACCCATTCAGATGTTGACCGGGTATTGATAGTTACGGACGCTTTGGTCACTGCTTAACGAAAAATACATCCCAAGCCCAACGCCCAGCCTGTGAGCCATGAACGTCTTTCACCTTGGCTCGATACTTGAACTTGTTTCCATATTGGTCTGTCCGTTTTGATTCTTTGTAGTCCAAGTCCAGTATCGCAATCCCCAACTGGGGAAGTGAATGAAGTTCACCGGGTTCCGAAATTCCATTGTGGTTGGCGTCTTGCCACAGACGGAGCAAAGAGAAGACCTGATCTCTGTTATCTATCTTGCCATTTCCATTGCCTCCGTTCGCCGGCTGGTCGAAGACCGCAAGCGCAAGAAAGCCGTTTTTGAATTCTCCCGGCGGTGGAGCAGGCTGTGGTGTAAAGTTGCCGAATAGCTCTGTGCCGTTGTCAACGACACCATTACTATTACGGTCAAGGAAGAGGAACGCCTCGTCCGATCCCGATGCAGTCCATGCCCATCTTTCCGCGCCTCTTCCACTGAGGTTGAAGTCCACCCCATTTGCGGCGTCAGTCAGAGCAAAACCATTCCCCGCGATGTCCAGCAAGATGGGTGATCCCCACAGACATTCACAACTCGAACAATCCCAACTTCCATTGCAATTCGAAATCTCACCGTTTGTCGGATTACACCAGTTACCCACACCGCAATAATTGGATGGGTCGCCGGGAGGAGGAGTTGAAGAACAAGTATTATTACTGAAATTCCAGTACATACCAGCAGAAGCGCACTCCTCTGGCGACTGGGGAATTGATCCCGAAAATGTGCCGTCAACAGTGCAGGTGGTTCTATTCGACATATTCCGGTTAGACTGAGATACATTAGCAGGTGTAATAGAAAAATTGGTGCTAGACAACGTACAAGTGGCTACATCTGATGAGTAGATAAATGTACTCATAATATCATTGCCTAGAGTACATCCGCCGTCACTGCCGTTCTCAAGCATTAACGAATGACCTATCTCATGTTCTATAATCAGTGTCACCTCACTTGTGGAGCGATTTTTTACCTTATCCTGTAATTTAATAGTATCTGGCCGTGTATGCGCAGCATCCTTTATAAGAGTGGCCGCACATGTAACATCTTCGCTTTTCGTAATAACAATATCTGCCGCACTAGTCCCACCACTTTGATTAAGCACCAAGTAGTATCCTGTTTTCTGAGTTGGCGGAGTGCAGGTCGAATCTACGGCAGAATTCCAAGCACTGATTGCGTTATTGGTCGCGTTGTAAATTACCGTATTGGTATTTCCCGGCGTTGTGTCCCAGGTGTTGCTAATGAACACATTGATTGTGCGGCGACCTGACCCGTCGGAAGCGGCACCATGCCCCGCAAGCGGGGCAGTATTTTTGGTGCATGGGGGACAAGAAAACGAACTACAGGCATGAACAAGCACTGATAACCACTGGTTCGATAGAGTAAGTAGCACTACCGCCAGCAAAAGAGCGCACGAACACATACTGCCTTTTAACATAGACATATTGAACTCCTTTTTTGATGTAGGTTGAATTTTGGTTCTGCTACTTCTCTCTGGGTTTTCGTAGCTGGATGCTGGAGCGAAAGCGTGTTAAATCATTGTCGTACAGGCGCTTCATTTCGATTACAGATAATCTGTTCCTCACATCTAATGGCTTGAGATTTGTGCCTTCCACAAGAAATACACCTGCCGACTGTGCAGACGGTCTAATAAATTTGCCACCACGCTCCAAATTTGCGGCGATGAGGTACACATTTTTTAGATCAAGTTCAAACTGATACTCAGTGGTAGACCTCACAACACGTATTCCATCAACGGTTATTGATCCGCCGGGTCTAACCATGAGGCATTCGGAATCTTGCAAAGGAAGGAAATCGCTCGGAGCGCCTTTGATGAGGGAGTCGTCATTAACTGGCTCCCGTTGTTGCAGCGTCTCAACCACCTGGAGTTTGTACCATGTGTTTATCTCAGCGTGTGGTTCAGAAACCATCGTCTCCTTATCAATAACCTTGACGAGTAATAAGCTGGAATTGCTAATCAATTCTTCCAGTGAATTGATTACGATCGGAAACTCTCTGACCGCAGGGAGTAAGGCGACAGATTTGCCCTCTGATTTGGCAGACGCAATAGTTTCTTTGAAGTTTTCTCTGATGATGCTTTCCGCTTTCTGCCGCTCCTTTTCTTTTTCGGTGGGCTGCCGAAGCGGATTTTGATATTTCAACAGCAGTACACCACTGCCGGAAAGAAGCAATACGGCTACGATATATGGAATGATCTTCATACTCAAAACTCCTAAGTTAGTTATGAGCCGGTAGCAGATAGGTACATTTCGACCTCCTAACGGCTCAAGAAGGCACCTGTTAAGTGTCTTGAAGATAGATTTTCGTGTAACAGTCAATTTACTGCCACGCACAGAGGTCAGGCGACACCAAGAGGAATAACTAAATTGCCAAGAGGGAAAATAGCGCAGGGCTTACGCTTTTTATCAATCGTTGTGTGGGAATTGCGCTAAGTTTCGTCTCGCTAAGCCAGACACCTTATACAGTTACGAAGCTATGCCTCAATTCCGGTATTGTCAATCACTAAAATGCAATTTTCCATTAAAACCAATAACACAGCTTTAAATTTTGGGACGAATAAAGAACCTCGAAAATGTAACATCCAGGCTACAAAGAATAATTTCAAGACTGGGATAGTGTTAAAGGGCGTCAGCGCCCCTCGCCAACTCTTAGCGCAACCAGGCGGCTTTCCTTTTGATTGGGCTGGATGACGCGAAGCACCAGCGCGGTTCCGTCGCGCAAATTGGCCGTGAGTTGTTGAAAGTCCTGCATGTTGCGAACCGGCTGGCGGTTGACTTCGATGATGACGTGACCGGGCAACCAGCGCATTTCTGCTGCCGGGCCAAGCGGGTCAATGTCGGAAATCATGACGCCGGTTTTGACATGAATTTCTTCGTCCTTGCCGGTGCGGTTGGCGGAATGCAACGATTCCGGCGAAAGTTCTTTGACGGCAAATCCCAGCGGCAAATTGGTTTTTTGAATGGCTTGATTGACAGAGCGAGTTTCTAGTTGGCGTTCATCCAGCGGGCGGCGATCGAGTTTGGCGTAAACGGTCAGCTTTTGTCCGGCGCGTAGCAACTGGATCGGGACATCCTGATATGGCTGAGCATTGGCGACGGCGGCATAAAAATCATCGGCGTCGTGCAGCGGGATCTGGTCGAAATGAGTCAGCACATCATACGGTTGAATGCCTGCTCGCGATGCCGGATTGTCCGGCGAGACAAACGCCACCAATACACCGTCTACATTGCCCACACCCAAACCTTCGCGAAATTCCTGCGTCAATGTTTCGGGAATCAATCCCAGATAACCTCGCGCGACCGAACCGGTTTCGCGCAATTGTTCGACCACGCGACGCACGACATTGCTCGGCACGGCGAAGCTGATGCCGCGACTGTCCACACGAATGACCGTGTTGACGCCAATCACCTGACCGGATTTGTTCAGCAACGGGCCACCGGAATTTCCGCGATTGATGGCGGCATCAGTTTGGATGAAATCTTCAAACGGCTGGTCGCCATATACTTTGCGGCCTTTGGCGCTGACGATTCCGGCAGTGACGGAATGTTCGTATTCCAGCGGGTTGCCAATGGCGATGACCGAATCGCCCACACGCACGCGGTCTGAATCGCCGAAGGCCAGCACGCTCAAGTCGTCGGCTTCGATTTTCAGCAGCGCAATGTCCGTAGCCGTGTCTGTTCCCAGAACCGTCGCCTTCCGTTCGCGTCCGTCGGCCAGTCGGACGCGAATGCGGTCAGCGTTGCGAATGACGTGTTCGTTGGTGACGACCAGTCCAGCTTCGTCAATGATGAACCCGGTTCCGGTTCCGCGCTGGATGCTGCTGTCAGGAATGGTTTCATTGCTGCGGCTGGCTTCGCTGGCGACGGCGCGCATGGCTATGACGGTGACGACGGCATGATTGGCTTCGCTGACGATTTCCGCATTCGGCCTGTTTTCGCTGGAAAGATTGAACGAGGACGAAAAGAACAACTGGCGAAAGCTCTGCGGGCGAGTGAATGCTGCCACCACCAGCACAACCGCCAGCGTTCCGACCGTAAAGGCACACAAAAATGCGAAAAGGGTACCGCGTTTCATTTCTTAATCTGTTTTTCGCTGACGATTCGCCAGCCGTTGGTTTCTGGTCGCAGCGTAATCATTCCCCGAGCGCTTCCCGAAGTCGGTTTTCGACCGCGTCGCAACGTCCAACTTCGGTCGAATGTCAGATGTGCTTCCTGAACCTGTCCAAGTTCCGAGTATTTCAAAACGATTTGCGGCGAATCGGAAAACTTCAGCCAATATGAATCCAGTTTGCCGAAGATCGAACGCTTGCGCGATTCGATGGCTGCTCTGGACATGGAACCGTCGCGGAAATACTCGACGCGGTCGGCGTAAAAGCTCGCGTGTTTTTTCCATTCGCCTTTGATCGCTGCCATTGCCCAGTCAGTATAAACCGAGCGCAGTTCGCGCTGAACCTTTTCTTCAGCCGCCGGATCAGGACTGACATAAGCCGCCGGGACGGTTTTGCTTGCCGGATTTTCAATCGCAACGTTTTGCGATTGCTTCGGCTGAACGCCGGGAGCAGGCGAACTTGCGGATTTGGGCGACGCGACAAATAGCGAAGTTTCGTCGGCTTCGGCCTGTGGATCGTTGTACAGCACATAACCCAAAGCGGAAACTGCGACGAAAGCCAACGCGGCCACGCTGGCAGCCAGCTTGCGACGCGGGCGGCGTTCGATCAGCAAAGTCGGAGCCTGGGTTTCGGCGGTTGGTTGTTCTGTGAAGGCCAATGGCATCAGTTGAACAGGCGAGTCAACTGGTCGCGGCGAAGTCATCGTTCGGGACTCATCGTCCGAATCCGCTTGAACGAAATCCGGTCTGCGGGTTTTGGCTTCGTTGACGGCTTCCAGCAAGGCTTCGGCAAACGCGGCGGCGGACGAAAACCGTTGTTGGGGTTGTTTGGCCAGAGCGCGCAAGACCACTTGTTCCAGTTGCGGGGAGATGGATTGGTTGAACCTGCGCAAAGGCGCAGGAACTCCTTGCAAGTGTTTCAACAAGACGACCGAAGTGTTTTCGCCGACAAAGGGCGCCTGGCCGGTCAGCATTTCGTACAGCATGACGCCCAGTGAGTACACATCAGAACGCGCATCAACCGGTTGGCCGACGCATTGTTCCGGCGAGATATATTTCGGAGTGCCGATAATGGTGTTTTCGTCGGTCAAACCTCTCCAGGCTTGTTCGCCGTTTTCCGGCGCAGCCAGTTTGGCTATGCCAAAATCCAGCGCCAGAACGCGCTCTGTGCCGTCGGCGGTCGTTTCGATCATGACGTTGTCGGGTTTCAGATCGCGGTGAATGATGCCCAAACGGTGAGCGGCTTCGATGCCTGCACAAACCTGCGCCAGGATCATGGCGGCGCGTTCAGGACGCATCTGGCCAAGCCGTGAAGCGTGCGCACGCATTTCTTCGCGCAAACTGCGGCCTTCGATCAGTTCCATCACCAAATACGCGGAGCCATTCGGCAAATGGCCGGAATCGTAAACCGAAACTATGTTGGGATGTTTCAATCGGGCGGCGGCGCGCGCTTCGCGGTTGAAGCGTTCGCGAGCGGTGGCGTCGGTCAGAAATTCGGAGCGCAGGATTTTGATGGCCACGGCGCGTTCCAGCGGCAGATGCGTGGCGCGATAAACGCTGCCCATGCCTCCGTGCGCGATCAATTGTTCCAGACGATATTTGCCTTCGACGATCAACGGCAGCGATTCAACTTCGCGCGTCGCCGTTTGATCGAACAGACAAAATTCCACCCCGTCGCCAAAACAACGATGACAAGCTCGGCAATAACGCATAACTTCTCCTGGAGCGCGGACTTTGAGTCCGTCTGGTTCGCGGACTTCCAGTCCGCCCGTCATTCAAGTTGCCGGTTGTGAAAGGGGTGAAACCGTCTTCGATCTGAACTTTGATGGCGGGAAGGATACTAAAGCGAACGCGGCAACTCAATTTGCCCGTTCTTTATTTCGGAGTGACGGGCGGACTGAAAGTCCGCGCTTCGGCGCGTTGACGCTCAGAGAGGTTTTTCTTATAGTGCCGCGCGGTTCGGTTACGAGCCTTGCACTGACCGTAATGACAGCAATAAACATGCAACAGGAACAGGTTTTCACGCTTTCCGGCGCTTCAGGCACCGCATCAGGCCAACAGCAAGTCGAGTCGCCCTTTGATCGAGATGCGCCTCAATGCTGTGGCACAGGCTGCACGGTGTGCGTGCTGGATTACCCGGAGTTGTTTGCCATGAACCAGACAGATTCCGGCCAGACGGATTGCAATATGCTGGCGCTGCTCGAAGCCGTTGAGCAGGCACAGGCACAAGTGGACACTATGATCGCCGACGGCGAATGACGAAAACGGCAGTTCGACTCATCTCTTTTGCGCCATCCCTTTCGCGCAAGACCAGTAGCACAAACTTTAAAGCATGAAGTTCAGGTTTTAATCTGCCTGCAATGCAGCGGCCTGAAAGCTGGGCTTCAAGCATTTTATTCCAGAGGAGGCATCTATGGCTGCTGAAGCCGCAACCACCAACAGCGCAGAAGTACACAAGCCGTACATTTCCGCCAGCAGTATCATCCCCGAATTCACTCCGCGCGCCGTCATTGTCGGAGCGTTGTTCGGTCTGATTTTCGGAGCCGCAACGGTTTATCTGGGTTTGAAAGTCGGATTGACCGTCAGCGCTTCGATTCCGATTGCCGTGCTTTCGATCACAGTGCTGCGATTGCTGGGACGTTCGACGATTCTGGAAAACAACATCGTGCAAACTACCGGTTCAGCGGCGGAATCCATTGCGGCGGGCATCGTCTTCACGATTCCGGCGCTGCTGATTCTGGGTCTGGATTTGGACATCACCCGCACGTCGCTGATTGCGGCTGCCGGTGGACTGCTCGGCGTGTTGCTGATGATTCCGCTGCGGCGCAGTTTGATCGTCAAGGAACACGGCACGCTGCCGTATCCCGAAGGCACAGCTTGCGCCGAAGTGCTGGTGGTTGGCGAAAAAGGCGGTTCAGACGCGAAAACCGTGTTTCTGGGCTTCGGCGTCGGATTGGTCTACAAGTTTTTGATGGGCGGGTTGAAGTTCTGGAAAGAAATGCCTGCCAAAGTCTTGTCGTGGTTTCAGGGCGCGCGAGTGGCGGCGGAAATTTCGCCAGAGCTGTTGGGCGTCGGCTACATCATCGGGCCGCGCGTGGCTTCGTACATGCTCGGCGGAGGCGTCATTGCTGCGTTGGTGCTGATTCCGCTCGTCAAATTTTTCGGCGCCGGATTGGAATCCAACATCTTTCCGGCCCCTCCCGGTGAGTTGATTCGCAACATGAGCGCCAGCGTCGTTTTTGACCGATATGTGCGTTACATCGCTGCGGGAGCAGTGGCAATGGGCGGCATCATCAGTTTGGTTCGGTCGCTGCCGACGATTGTTCAGGCGTTCAAATCCGGCTTGAAGGATTTCACGGGCGGAACCGGCGGAACCGAACGCACCGAACGCGACATTCCGATTGGATACGCAATGGGCGGAGTCGTGTTGTTGCTGATTGCCATCACGGTCATTCCGCAATTCGAGATCAACTGGATTTCGTCGTTGTTGATTCTGGTCTTCGGCTTTTTCTTCGTCACCGTTTCGTCGCGCATTTGCGGCCAGATTGGTTCGACCTCAAACCCGATTTCGGGGATGACGATTGCCACGTTGCTTTTCACGTCGCTGATCTTTTTGCTGATGGGCAGAATGCAGCCGCATGACCGCGTGATCGCCCTGACCGTCGGCGCAATCGTTTGCGTCGCCGCCGCCAATGCAGGCAACACTTCGCAGGATTTGAAAACTGGTTTTCTGGTCGGAGCCACCCCCAAACATCAACAAGTGGCATTGCTGGTGGGCGCGCTGACTTCGGCGCTGGTCATTGGCTGGACGCTGGATTTCCTGAATCGTTCGGCGATCAACATTCTGCCGGTGAATTACCCTGGCTTCACGGTTCCCGCCGACGCGATCAAAGGCGCGTACACAGAAAGCCCCGCCGCTCCCGATGGCAAAACGTATCGTTACGCGCAATTCGCTGTCGAGGTCGAAGCAGATGGCGGCAGAACGCGCATCGCGGCTGGCAAATATCTGGTCGGCGACGACAACCAGATTCATTATCTGGTCAATCCCGGCGTCGGCGGCATTCGACAAGGAGTGACCGCCACATTGCCGCCTGCGGTTCAAGGCAAAAACTACGCCGACAGTGTGAGCGGCGGAACTTCGGCGCGCGGTCTTGACGACAATCTCTATCAACGCATCAACGTCAAAGAAGGCGGCAACGAATACACCTTGCTGGTGGACGAAAGCGGCGCGCCGAAATACTCCGTCGAAGAATTCACCGGCAAACTCGATGCTCCGAAAGCGGCGTTGATGGGCGTGCTGGTGGATGGCGTGTTGACTCAAAAACTTCCGTGGTCGTTGATTCTGATCGGCGCGGTGATTTCGTTGATGCTGGAAATCATCGGCGTGCATGCCTTGCCGGTCGCCGTTGGCATTTACCTGCCGATTTCGACTTCGGCGACGATCTTCGCCGGAGGATTGATTCGCGCGCTGGTGCAAAAACTGAAGAAAGACAATCACCAGGAATCGCTGGCCGAAGAAGAGACCGGCAAAGGCGTTTTGCTCAGTTCCGGTTTGATCGCGGGCGGAGCCATCGGCGGTTTGTTGATTGCCGGTTCGCGCGCGATTTACGGCTGGATGAACAATGTCCCGACTTCCATCGCCGAAGAACAACTCGGCATCGGCGGGCATTGGGCGATCACCAGCGGCCCGTGGTCGAACATCATCGGGTTGTTGATTTTCGGCTGTCTGGCTTACTTCCTGTTCAACATTGCGCGCAAACGCGCTGCGTAAATCACCCAAGGCAAAAGGCAAAAGTGACAAGACAAAAGTGACGAACCATCATTTTTGCCTTTTGCTCTTTGCCTTTTGCCTTTTGATGTCAATATGAATTTGCCACTGGAAGGAATACGAGTTTTAGATTTTGGCCGATACATCGCCGGGCCGTATTGCGCGATGCTGCTGGCCGATATGGGCGCAGAAGTCATTCGCATCGAACGTCGCGAAGGCGGGGAAGATCGTAACGTGTCGCCAATCACCGAGAGCGGCGAAGGGCCGATGTTCATCGGCTTCAACCGCAACAAAAAAGGCATCACGCTCGATCCGGCACATCCTGAATCGCGCGAAATCAAACGACGCTTGATTGCCTCGGCGGATGTCGTCATTGCCAACCTGCCGCTCGACGTGCTGGCCAAACTGGAACTCGATTACGAATCGCTGAAAGCCATCAAACCCGACGTGATTTTCGGTCGCGTTTCGACTTATGGCCACGAAGGGCCGTATGCCAATCGCGTCGGCTTCGATCCTGTGATTCAAGCGATGTCCGGCGCCATGACCTTGACCGGAACTCCCGGCGTTCCGATTCGCAGCGTGGTTCCATTTGAAGATTTCGGCACGGCGTTGCACACAGCGTTCGGCGTGATGGTTGCTTTGTTCAATCGCCAGAAAACC
Organism: uncultured Heliomicrobium sp.; assembly: GCA_964470555.1. Classification (GTDB taxonomy): domain Bacteria; phylum Acidobacteriota; class Blastocatellia; order RBC074; family RBC074; genus RBC074. Next base: position 3,438 of record CAYYDG010000090.1, on the reverse strand, counting down.
GGGCGCGGCCAGATTGTGGACGGATCATTGTTGGCGACCGGCATGATGTTCATGCAATCGCTGCTGGCCGAACGATACGTGCTGGACATCGTTCGCCAGCAACAGGGAAATACTGGATACACGGCTGCGCCGTCGGATTGTTACAAAACCAAAGACGGTTGGGTGATGGTCGCCGTCATCGGACAGCCGATGTTCAAACGGTGGGCGCGATTGGTTGGCCGAACCGATTTGATTGACGAACCGCGCTGCGTGGACGATCTGGCGCGCGGCAACAACTCCGAATTGATCAACGCTGCGATGGACGCTTGGATTTCCAAACTGACGACTGAAGAGGCGATCCAACAACTGGAAGCGGCGCGCGTGCCGTGCGGTAAAGTGTTTCAGCTTGGTGAAGTGTTTGATGATCCTCAGGTACAGGCGCGCGGTCTGTTCCGCTCGATGGATTATCCCGGCAGCCCGAAACCGATTCCAATCCCGAATACGCCCGTGCAATTGTCGGAAACTCCAGGATCTGTTCGCCATCGAGCGCCGATGCTGGGTGAACATACAAACGACGTGTTGTCGGAATTGGGATTCAGCGCGGAAGAGATTGAACAGTATCGGCAACGTGGGGTCATTTGATCAGCGCCAGATAGCGCGGTTCGTTGCGGACGGCGTCAAAAAACTGATCTACCTGCATCAAGCCCTTTGAGTATCTGCCGGGATTGCTTTCCAGCACGTCAAACGCCTTATCTCGATGACCGAGCGCGATGTATAACGCCGCCAGATAGTATGGATGGTGTTCGCCATTGCGCTCTTTGAACAGCAATTGCTGCAACACCTTTTGCGCTTCCTGACGACGACCGGCCAGCGCATACGTCCTGCCAAGCGAGGCCAGCGCCAGAACTCCACCGTTGGAAGCTTGCAGAGCCAGTTGATATTCCGCAATTGCATCATCGTATCGGCCAAGTTGCTCATAGACCAACCCCAGTCCCCAGTGCCCGCGAATGTTGTCTGGATCGAATTCCAGAGTCTTTTTTAGTTGGTCAATGGCTTCCTGAGTTCGTCGCAGACGACACAAGATCATTCCCAGCGTGACGTTGGCGGGAACGGAAACCGGATCAAGCTCGCGCGCTTTTATTGCATATTGCAACGCATCTTCCAGGCGAGCCGCGCCCACCAGATCGGTGGCATAAGACACATACACGAATGGATAATTCGGATTGAGTTGTATGGCTCTGTCGAAATATCTATGAGCTTCGGCGCGGTTGGCATTGAAACTGGCCGCCGTTGCGGCTCCCAGCGAAGCGTAAGCTTCGGCCAGCATAGGGTCCAGTTCCAAAGCTTTACGCGCGGCGACCTTCGCCTCTTCCCAGAATTGCTCGGTTCGCTGGCCGCCCAGCATTATCTGAGGCGTGCCCATCACCACATGCGATTCGGAGACCCCGGCATAAGCCAGCGCAAAATTCGGGTCGAGCACAATTGACTGCCGAAAAAAATCCACTGCCTTGTTCGCTCCTTCCGGCGTCCGCTTGTTCAGGAAATACCGTCCCTTCAAATAAAGCTCGAAAGCCTGCGTGTTGTCTGTGTACTTTTTGTTGAGCAGTTGTCGTTCAGGCTCGGTCAATTTCAGCGTCAACTCGCGCGCCAACTTTTCCGAAATGATGTTTTGAACAGCCAGAATGTTCGTGAATTGTTCGTCGAAACTCTCTCCCCAGATCGCTTCGCCGTTGGAAGCTCGCAGAAACTGAACGGTGATGCGGATGCGGTCGCCGACACGCTGGACTCTGCCGTCGAGCAGAGCATCCACTTTCAATTCCCTCGTCACCTTCATCAAATCCTGATCCGGTTTGGAATACTTGATAATTGCGCTGGTTGGGCGAACAACGATTTTGCCAGTGTTGCTCAATCTGGTAATCAAAGCGTCAGCCAGGCCCAAACCAAGAGATTCATCCACCGCATCCATCGTCAATGGTTTGAATGGAAGCACCGCCAGCGAGCGAATTTCTTCTTTCTTCAACCTCAACGGATCGCCACGCCACAACGCCCATCCAGTGACGATGACAATTGTCATGACCGCGACAAGAATCCACAAAAATTTCTGCGACTGTGCGAGAGTTCCGGTGCGCCCGTCCTGGACATTGTTGGAGTGTGTATGAGTCGGCAAAGGCAACTGTTTGGTGGATCGGTGAGCCAAAGCCATCGCTTCGGGCGAAGAAGGATCGTTTGTCTGTATGAAAAACGATTGTTCAGTTGATTGGGCAGTTGACGATGTGGAGGCTGGTTCCACTGTGGCGATAAATCTATAACCGCGACGGGGAATCGTTTCGATGAATTTGAGGCCATTTTTTCCGTCACCGAGCGCTTTTCGCAACACAGACATGGAAACCGTCAGATTGTTTTCTTCAACGATGGTGTCTGGCCAGAGCAGATCCATCAATTCTTCTTTTTCCAACACCGTCCCGGAACGTTCGACCAGAATCAGCAAGAGGTCATACACCTTTGGCGGGATCGGAACCGTTTCTATTCCTCGCAAAAGCAATCTGTTGCTGACATCCAACCGAAAGTTTTCAAACCGATATATTTGCTTGATTGCAATGGACATAACTCGTCTTAGCAACTCCCTAGCAACAAATTAAAGCGAATTTTCCCGCGCCTTTAAGGACTTGGCTGCGCGAAATTCGCAAAATGTGCTCGGTACTGAGTGAGGTCTAATACCTTACTTACCGGCGCGGAAAAATCCTTTTCCAAGCCGGATTGACTTGAGCGCGATGCGCAACATTTCTTTTCTGACACACAGAGTTCTTCGGGGATGATACGAGCTTGGTAGTTTATGCCGGATCACACGTGATGTCCGCACGGAAACCAATTTTGGTTTCAAGGTGAATGGTCGCCAATTTGGCGAGGTGTCGGGCGGAACACCAACGTTGAAATCTTAGCCAGAGGAGAAAGGTTTGCGTGTCGCGTATTTTTAACGCAAAAGCGTTCAGGAAATTCCTGCCCAGTGAACATCCCCATCCAAGCCAAACGCTTAATAGCAATTTATTCATAACACGTTCGGCGATGGTTTTGAAGTTATCTTTTGATTCAATCATCAATCCGAACTGTTTATTGGCGATGCCTGATATTGCACTATGCCCGGCGCGATCGCCAACCCGCAAAACAGATCACGGGCGGCTGAATATAAAAATGGCTTTTATTGTTTTTCACAGGTGTGACAGGCTCGTCACGGTCATAGGCATTCTAGCGGCTCATCGCTCTCTCATCCCAAGCTGACTTGCTGGTTGTAAAAGGAGGCAATTTTAGAAATTGGCTTTAGCTTACATGGCCGTATGGCACAATTTCAAAAGTCGTCCTCGGTCAGTCCAGCCAATTTCATCAAGTGATTAAGCAGGCCGGTTTTCCAGGAATTCCCGGTGAAGGGCTTCATCACAACCCGCTCACACTAACCTTGGCTTC
>CAYYDG010000089.1:0-21920 GCA_964470555.1 uncultured Heliomicrobium sp. | reverse complement strand
GGCGGCGTGTTCACCAAGCTGATCGAACGCAACACGACCATTCCGACCCGCAAGAGCGAAGTTTTTTCGACGGCGACGGACAATCAGACTTCGGTCGAAGTTCATGTGTTGCAGGGCGAACGCCAGATGGCGGGCGACAATCGCACGCTGGGTAAATTCCATCTGGTGGGAATTCCGCCTGCGCCGCGCGGCGTTCCGCAAATCGAAGTCACCTTCGACATTGACGCCAACGGCATCGTCAACGTTTCTGCCAAAGACAACGGCACGGGACGCGAACAGCGCATCACCATCACGGCTTCTTCGGGACTGTCGAAAGACGAAATTGACCGCATGATGAAAGATGCCGAATCGCACGCCGAAGACGACAAGCGCAAACGCGAAGCGGTGGAAACCAAAAATCGTCTGGATTCGATGATTTTCCAGACTGAAAAGGTCATCAACGACAATCGCGAAAAGATTCCGGTCGGATTGATTTCCGAAGCCGAAACCGCCATTGCCGACGCGAAAAAAGCCGTCGAAGCGAACAGTTCGGATGAGTTCCAAACGCAACTGGACAATCTGACGCGCGTGTCGCATCGCATCGCCGAATCGCTGTATCAACAGCAATCCAGCGGAACGGACGCCGGAGAACAGGCGCAAGCGGCTGGCGCTTCGGCAGGATCAGGCGGCGGCAACGACGATGTGATTGACGCCGAATACATTGACGTTGACGACAAGAAATAGCCGGTGATCGGTGGTCGGTAGTTTCATTCATTGCCGACCACCGACCACTGGCCACCAAACCAACCACCGATTATGGCCAAACCACATCATCTATTAAACGATCTGGCCGCAGTCGAACAACAACTGGCGCAGTTGTTGCGCGGGCCGCATTTGTTCAGCATCGAACCGCAAAGCGGCACCTGGTCGCCGCCGGTGGACATTTACGAAACTACTACGAGTTTCGTACTGACGGCGGAATTGCCCGGCGTGTCGCTGGCCGATCTGGACCTGAAGGTCATCGAAAACGAATTGATCCTGAAAGGTGAACGTCCCTGGTCGCGCGACCCGCACGGCGAAAACATTCACCGGCTGGAAAATTCGTATGGCAAATTCGAACGGACGTTCAGTTTGTCAGAGCGAATTGACGCGGACAATATCTCTGCCGAACTCGATCACGGCGTGCTGAAAGTCACATTACCCAAACGCGGCAAAGCGGGCGGCAAACAGGTGGAAATCACAACGGAATAGTTAGTAGAGACGCAAAATCCTGCGTCTCTACTAACCAAACAAAATGGCGCAGAAAGAAGACTATTACAAAACTCTGGGAGTCAGCCGAACCGCTTCGGCGGACGACATACGCAAAGCTTACCGTCGTCTGGCGCGCAAACATCACCCCGACGTCAATCCGGGCGACAAAGCGGCAGAGGAGAAATTCAAGAAAATCTCCGAAGCCAACGACGTGTTGTCCGACCCGAAAAAGCGCGAAGTGTATGACAAATTCGGCTCTTACAGCGACAGTTTGCGCGACGCGGCTGCGCGCGGAGCCACTGCCGGCGCTGGAGGCGGATTCGATTTCGATTGGGGCAACGTCTTCACTGGCGGCGGAGCAGCAGGCGCCAACGCCGGACAAAGCGCTGGCGGAGGCCCAAGCTTCAAGGATATTTTCAGCGATCTGTTTGGCGGAGGCGGCGCGCGCGCTCAGCAAACGCGCCAGCAATCTTTGCGCGGCAACGACATCGAACTGCCGCTTTCGATCAGCTTCGAAGATTCCATCAACGGTTTGACGACCAACATCAACGTGCGTCGCAGCGAAGTTTGCGCGCGATGCAGCGGGTCGGGCGAAGCTCCGGGGGCAGGCCAGGTCAATTGCGGAACCTGCAACGGCACAGGCAAGGTTTCTTCGGGCGGAGGATTTTTGCGCTTCGATCAACCCTGCGCCGATTGCAACGGAACCGGTCGTCGTCGCCAGCTTTGCCCAGTCTGTTCAGGCAAAGGCATCGTCCCGAAATTTGAATCGGTGAAAGTTCGCATTCCCGCAGGCGTGGACACAGGTTCTCGCGTGCGCGTTCCCAACAAAGGCGAATCCGGGCGAATGGGCGCTCCGGCGGGCGACCTGTTCATCGTCACCAAAGTTGATCCGCACAAAATCTTCACGCGCAAAGGCGACAACATTCATTGCACGATTCCCGTCACGCTGCCCGAAGCCGCGCTAGGCGCCAAGATCGAAGTTCCAACCGTCAGCGGCAAAGCGCAATTGCGCATTCCGCCCGGCACGCAATCCGGCCAGGTGTTTCGATTGAAAGAAAAAGGCGCGCCGAGTTTGCGCGGTTCGACGCGCGGCGACCAATACGTCGAAGTCAAAATCGTGCTGCCCAAAATCATTGACGAAGATTCGAAGGAATTGCTGCGGCAATTCGCCAAACGCAATCCCGACAATCCACGAGTCGAACTGGGACTGGAATGAAAATCAAAAGGCAAAAGGCGAATATCAAAAATCAAAAACGGACAGAGGTCGGTTCCGACCTTTTGCCTTTTGCTTTTTGATATTTGCCTTTTGATTTTTTATGAAGCGAAGAGCCAAAGGTTACACAATCAGCGCAGTCGCCGATCATTACGGCGTGCATCAGCAAACCTTGCGCATGTACGAACGCGAAGGCTTGTTGAAACCGTCGCGTTCCGATGGCAACGTGCGCTTGTACACCGACGAAGATCTGGAGCAATTGGAACTGATTTTGAACCTGACGCGCGATCTTGGAGTGAATCTGGCCGGAGTCGAAATCATACTGAACATGCGCGAAAAGATGGATCAGATGCAGCAGGAATTTAACCGCTTCTTCGGAATGCTGCGCGATTACATGGCCAACCAAACCATCATCGAACACGACACCCAAGCCAGCCAGGCACTGGTTCCCACACCCCGCAATGTGTTTGCCAAATCCGCCAACCGCCGCGCCATCAAGATTGAAGAACCAACCGAAGATTGAGTTTTCGTTCAGTTGCGAGACCTCGTTGTAACAAACCCCAGTATTGGGTTGAATGATCAAATCAGGCGGCAATCAGGCCTGCCTGACAGAGATTGAAGTGGAGCATCTTCAATTTGAGCGTGTTCCACAAACCGTTCCAAGATCGCGAGTAGACTAAATCTACGAAGCGCGCCCACAATTGAGAGAACGAGGTCTCGACTCGTTCACGCAAGGAACGGAGCAAAGCGCGCTGCGGTTTGGGCGCGTCGGCGGGCGTGAGCAGTAAAAGTTCTGCTTCTTCCTGGAGTAACTCACGCAGTTCTTCGCCGCGATAGCCAAGATCGCCCAGAGCTAAACCGCCATCCGTAGACCAAGCCAGCGCCAAGGCCGGATCACGATCATCCGTATTGGCGGGCGTGAAAATCGCCCCGATGACCAAACCTTGCTGATTGACAATCGCGTGCAGTTTGAACCCGAAGAACCATCCCTTGGTCGTTTTACTGAACCAAGCCCCGTCTTCGCGCAACAAGCGTACGCGCCCGTGGCGGATGGGATGGCAAACAGGAATCGGCTTGCTATCCATCACGTAGTGCTGCTTGGTCTGGCCTGCACTCGCCAAGACCAGATGGCCTACCACTGGGATCAAGGCGTGCAATCGCGCCAACCATTGCTGGTAGCTGCACAATTGCGGAAACGCACTGGCCGCGTTGGCCTGCACCAGCAGGTAAGTTTGCTTGAGCGTCGCGCAGCCGAAGTAAGCTTGCATCAAAGCAATCGTCAAAACTTCAACGCCGGTAAACAGCGGCGCGTTGTGATTGGAAGTGCGCCAGGCCGCCAGAGACGGATGCGCTTTGAAAAATTTATCCACAAAACAGTAGATGGTCGTCAATTGATGATTTATGCTGGCTTTCATCGCTGTCCTCCGTTAGGTGCCAAATGTCGTTTGGTCACAACATTCTACGCACACTGGCGAGGACAGCGACAGATTCATTTTTCAACCCAATACTGGGGTTAAATAACAGTTGAGCAATTCGTAAGTCATCTCGGCCCCATCACAGTAAAAATACTCTTCATTTATGCCTAGAATTTTCGATAACATCGAGACCTCCTTACTGCCTTTTCTGCGCGAAACCTTGCGCCAATCTGAACGTGCTGATTTTTGCGTCGGCTATTTCAACCTGCGCGGGTGGAAACAACTGGATGAATTTATTGAGGAATGGCCGGGCGGCGAGCAGCGTTGCCGTTTACTGGTTGGCATGCAGTCCGCGCCGCACGAAGAGTTGCGCCAAGCGTTCAGTCTGACTAACGCTGACGGCAGCTTGGGCGCAGTTGATAATGCCACTGCAATTCGGGAGCGCAAAAAAGCGGCGAAAGCATTCAAAGACCAGTTGACCTATGGCGCGCCGACCAATCAGGATGAAGCCGCGTTGCGGCGGTTGAGCGACCAGCTCAAGACTCGCAAACTCGCCGTCAAACTTTTTCTGCGGCATCCGCTACACGCCAAACTGTATTTGCTGCATCGCAACGATCTGAACAACCCCAGCATTGGTTTTGTCGGCAGCAGCAATCTAACTTTTGCCGGACTTTCCAAACAGGGCGAATTGAACGTTGACGTGCTGGATCACGACGCCTGCCAGAAATTGCAGCAATGGTTCGACGACCGCTGGCAGGACAAATGGTGTCTGGATATTTCCGAAGAACTGGCTGAAATCATTGATACCAGTTGGGCGCGCGCCGAACCCGTCAAGCCCTATCACATCTATCTGAAAATCGCGTATCACCTTTCGCAGGAAGCCCGCGCCGGACTTTCCGAATTCCGCATCCCGCGCAATTTCGGCAATCGGTTGTTCGAGTACCAGACCGCCGCCGTCAAAATCGCTGCGCATCATTTGAAAAAGCGCAATGGGGTTGTCATCGGCGATGTGGTGGGATTGGGCAAAACGCTGATGGCGACCGCGCTGGCCAAGATTGTTGAAGAACAGACCGGCGGTAGGACTCTTATCATTTGCCCGAAGAATTTAGTAAAAATGTGGCAAGGGTATGTTGAAGAGTACGACTTACACGCATACGTGATTTCTATTAGCAATGTGGTGAAGGAACTGAATAACTTAACCGTAATGGCGCGCTATCGCACCGTGCTGCTGGACGAAAGCCACAACCTGCGCAACCCGGCAGGCAAACGTTACCAAGCGATCAAGGAATACATTCAGCAAAGCGACAGCCGCTGCATCCTGCTTTCGGCGACGCCGTACAACAAACAGTATCTGGATTTATCGGCGCAGCTTCGCTTGTTCGTGCCAGATGACAAAGACCTCGGCATCCGACCGGAACAGAAAATCCGCGAAATGGGCGAGATTGCCTTTCAAGCCCGCTTTCAATGTCCGATTCGTTCGCTGGCCGCGTTTGAAAAAAGCGAATACCCGGACGATTGGCGCGAACTGATGCGCCTGTATCTGGTGCGGCGCACGCGATCCTTCATACAACACAATTACGCCGAGACAGACCAAACGACAGGCCGTAAATTCCTGCTTTATGAAAATGGCACACAGTCTTTTTTCCCCGAACGCCTGCCCAAAACCATCCGTTTCACGATTGACGAAAACGACAAGGACGATCCTTATGGGCGGTTGGCTTCGCCCAAAATCGTGCGCGCGATTGATCGGCTGAATTTGCCTCGTTATGGCTTAGGCAATTACGTTGCCGCGTGGGACAAAATGCCGACGCCACCAACTCAGGAAGAAAAACGGCAAATTGACGGATTGTCGCGTGCAGGCAAACGGCTGATGGGATTTTGCCGCACCAATCTGTTCAAGCGGCTGGAATCAGGCGGCCCGGCATTTTTGCTTTCACTGGAACGTCACATCCTGCGCAACTTCGTGTTTCTGCACGCGATTGAAAACGATTCGCCATTACCCATTGGTTCGCAAGTCGCCGAATTGCTCGACGCGAACACAAACGACGAAGACGAAGGTTTGCTCTCAAGTTCGCTGTTTGACGATGACAGCCGCGAAGCTGACGACGACAATAACGCCGCCAGCACGGAAGCCTTGCCAGCAACGCTTCGCACTGCCGCCGATTACCAACAACGCGCGGCAGAGATTTACAACATCTATCGCAATGGCTATCGGGGGCGCTTCAAGTGGATTCGCCCATCGCTGTTTATGAAAAAGCTGGCCGACGATTTGAGCGCCGACAACAAGGCCTTGCTCAAAATTCTGGACGACAACGGCGCGTGGAATATCGAGAAAGATGCCAAGTTTGCCGCGCTGCTTACGCTGCTGCGCACGCAACACCCAAACGAAAAAGTGTTGGTCTTTACGCAATTTGCCGACACGGTCAATTTCCTGCTGCGCGAACTGCAGGCGCAGGGCATTACGCATCTGGCTGGAGTCACGGGCGGTTCAACTGATCCGACCGAAATCGCCTGGCGCTTTTCCCCCGTCAGCAACCGCAAACGCGACCAGATCAAGCCCGAAGACGAATTGCGCGTATTGCTTGCCACCGACGTCTTGAGCGAAGGGCAGAACCTGCAAGACGCGCACATCGTCGTCAATTACGATTTGCCGTGGGCGATTATTCGCCTGATTCAACGCGCGGGCCGCGTAGACCGCATCGGCCAACAAGCAACCGAAATCCTCTGCTATTCTTTTTTGCCCGCCGACGGCGTTGAACGCATCATCAATCTGCGTGGGCGCGTCGTCACCCGTTTGCGCCAGAACGCCGAAGTCGTTGGCGCGGATGAAGCCTTTTTTGAAGACGAAACCGCTACGCAACCGCTCTTTGACCTGTACCACGAAAAGGCGGGCATCCTCGACGGCGAAGCCGACACGGAAGTTGATCTGGCTTCTCAGGCGTATCAAATCTGGAAAAATGCGATTGATGCCGAACCGCGACTGGCGCAACTCATCCCCGATCTGCCCAACGTCAGCTATTCGTCACGTCACCATTCGCCCGACACCGGCTTGCCCGAAGGCGTGCTGGTTTATCTGCGCACTGCCGAAGGAACCGATTCTCTCGCCTGGATTGACCGGCAAGGCAACAGCGTCACGCAATCGCAATTGGCCATTTTGCAGGCGGCGCAATGCCATCCCGATACTCCGGCCACCGAACGGCATCCGCAACATCATGAACTGGTCAACAAAGGCGTCGAGCATCTGATTCAGGAAGAGCGCGCCATCGGCGGCCAACTCGGACGCCCATCTGGCGCGAAATATCGCACTTACGAACGGCTGAAAGCTTACGCTGAAGAAATAAAAGGGACGCTGTTTGAATCGAAAACCTTGATTGCCGCGCTGGATGAAATTTATCGCTACCCGCTGCGACAATCGGCAACTGACACGCTCAATCGCAAGCTGCGTGAAGGCATCAACGATCATCAACTGGCTGATCTGGTCATCGCGCTGCGCGACGAAGACCGCTTGTGTCTAACTAGCGAAAGCGAAATCGAACAGCAGGAACCGCAGATCATTTGCTCGCTCGGATTGTTCGAGCAAATCGCCGGACAGTGACCGCTTGGATATTTCTGGCGGCTCCGCCGCTTTAGATGTGCGGAAGGGCTTTGCCCTTCCGGCAAGGTTCAATGAATTTTGGGGCTGCGCCCCGACCAGTTGGGGCATAGCCCCAAAAGATAAAACGCTTCACGGCAAGTCATAGACTTGCCGCACATCAGGCGGCAGGGCCGCATACAATTTCAGTCGCCCTGTTTTGTTCTCAAACTCGTTATTTTTTTCAGCGACTTATACAGCTATGCCAACTCTCAACATTCAAGAAACGCGCGATTTGCTCCAAAAATTCGATTTTCGCCAGCTTTTTACCGAGTCGCTCGGCTGGTCACACGCACGCGGGCAAAAGCCCGTTGTCTGGCAAAAGAATGACAAACAAGGGCAGCGTGTGATGATTGCCCAGCTTGCCGGCGTAGCCGTGTTTGAAGTCACCACCGACGACGGCAGCATCCCGAACACGACAACCTGCCGAGCGTTGGCCAATGACATCAGCCAGCTTCATTACGAAAACCTGTTGATCTTTGTGGACGCCGCGCGCACGCAAAGCCTTTGGCTGTATGTCAAACGAGAAGGTCGCAAGGCGTATCCGCGCGAGCACTGGTATTTCAAGGGCCAGCCGGGCGATTTGTTCCTGAGCAAGCTCAGCGCAATGGTTGTTGACCTCAGCGAATTTGACAACGACGGCAACATCGAAGTCACCAAAGTCGCCCGCAAGCTGAAAGATGCGCTGGATGTCGAGCGCGTCACCAAACGGTTTTACGGCGAGTTTTACGAAGAGCATCTGCGTTTTGTCGAACTGATCGAAGGCATCGCCAACCGCCGCGACCAGGAATGGTATGCCTCGATTGTGCTCAACCGGCTGATGTTCATTTACTTCCTGCAAGAAAAGTTTTTCATCAATAGAGGCGAAAAGCGGTACTTGCAACGGAATCTGGAAGACAGCCGCAAGCGCGGCGCAAATCGCTATTACGCCGAATTCCTGAAGGCGCTTTTCTTTGAAGGCTTCGCCAAACCGGAAAGCGAACGCAGCGACACGGCGCGCGCCTTGCTCGGCGAAATCAAATACCTGAACGGCGGATTGTTCCTGGAACATCGCATCGAAAATGAAAACCCGAACATACGCATTCCTGACGAAGCCTTTGAAACGCTGTTCGATCTGTTCGATCGCTATTCGTGGAACCTGAACGACACGCCGGGCGGCGACGACAACGAAATCAGCCCCGACGTGCTCGGTTACATCTTCGAAAAGTACATCAACCAGAAAGCCTTCGGCGCTTATTACACCCGGCCCGAAATCACCGAATACCTGTGCGAGCAAACCATCTATCGGTTGATTCTGAGCCGGTTGGCGGATGGAACGCTGCCGGGGCCGGAGCGGCGTTTTGAAACAATGGGCGATGTCTTGTTAAACCTGGATGCCGATCTGTGCCGCAAGCTGCTGCTTGTCCTGCGCGAGATGAGCGTCCTTGATCCGGCCTGCGGTTCGGGCGCGTTTCTGGTCGCGGCGATGAAAACGCTCATCAACCTTTACGCCGCCGTCTTCGGCAAAATCAGAGTGCTGAACGACACCAACCTGCGCAACGAATTGAAGAAATTCGAGCGCGAACACGCCAACATCAGCTACGGCATCAAAAAGACGATCATCACCGACAACCTGTTCGGCGTGGACGTGATGGAAGAAGCAACCGAAATCGCCAAGCTGCGATTGTTTCTGGCGCTGGTCGCTTCGGCGGAAAGCGGAAAAGTCGAGCAACTGGAACCGCTGCCCAACATTGATTTCAACATCCTGGCGGGCAATTCGCTGATTGGCTTGATGCGCGTAAACGACGACGAATTCAACCGGCGACAAAACAATCTGTTCATCAAACCCTACCGCCAGCTTCTGGACGAAAAGAACCGGCTGATTGACAACTATCGCCACGCCACGGCTTACGGCGAAGACCTGCGCAAGATGCGGGACGACATTGCCAAACTCAAAGCCGAAGCCACGGCGACGCTCAATGAATTGCTTCACGAAGAATTCAAACGGCTGAAGATTCAATTCGAACAAGCCACCTGGGACGATAAAAAAAACGCCGAAGGCAAACCGCAGAAACGCCCGGTCAAACTCGCCGACCTTGAAGCCCTGCACCCGTTCCACTGGGGTTATGAGTTTGACGAGATCATCAACAAACGCGGCGGCTTCGATGTCATCCTGACCAATCCGCCCTGGGAGATTTTCAAACCTCAAGCCAAAGAGTTCTTCGCCGAACATTCCGATCTGGTGACCAAAAACAAGATGAACATCAAGGAGTTCGAGAAGGAACAGGCGAAGTTGCTGAAACAGAAAGATGTGCGCGAGGCGTGGCTGGAATATCAAAGCCGCTTTCCGCACGTCAGTCTGTACTATCGCAACGCGACGCAGTACAAAAATCAAATCTCCGTCGTCAACGGCAAGAAGGCGGGAACGGACATTAACCTTTACAAGCTGTTTGTCGAACAGTGCTTTAACCTGCTGCGAAAAGATGGTCGTTGCGGAATCATCGTTCCAACGGGAATCTATTCCGATCTTGGGACAAAGCAGTTACGCGAAGTCCTGTTTTCCGAATGCACGGTTAGTTCGCTGATGGCGTTTTCAAACGAGAAATTCATCTTCGAAGGTGTAGATCATCGATTCAAGTTCTGTCTGCTCACGCTTGCCAAAGGTGGCGGAACCGATTCGTTCACTGCGGCATTTCGTTTCGATCCGCGAGTGGCAATCAAGCCATCAGAATTGGCAGGTTTTCTCCACAATAAATCTGAGCACTTCACGATTTCGGTCCCTCTTGTTCGCCGTCTCTCCCCAGATTCACTGTCGGTGATGGAATTCAAGAATGAGATGGATGTCAGCATTGCTGAAAAGATGCTGCGTTTCCCGCTGCTAGGCGAGAAGATCGAAGGCAAATGGAATCTTGTGTTGACGCGTGAGTTCGACATGACCAACGACAGCCACCTTTTCAAAACCTCACCTGGGAAAGGGCGGCTGCCATTGTACGAAGGTAAGATGATGAATCAGTTTGCACATTTACTCGCAGAGCCACGTTATTGGATCGAAGAAAAAGAGGGGAGGAGAAATTTGCTGGGAAAGAACGAAAAAGATGATGAACAAAAGCTTGATTACCAAGACTATCGAATGGGATTCCGACGTATCGGTAGAAACACCGACAATCGAACTCTGATCTCAACCGTTCTGCCCAAAAATTTCTTTGCGTCTGAGTCATTCAATTTCTCCAGCGGAAGAAGACTTACCTACCCTGAATTGCTTTTATTGACGAGCCTGCTTAACAGCACTGTCCTGGATTACAGCTTGAGGCAGAGAGTTTCCGCCAACTTGAATATGTTTTATGTGTATCAGCTTCCCGTCCCTCGTCTGACCGAGCAAGACAAGGAGTTCGCCCCCATCGTCGAACGTGCCGCGAAGTTAATCTGCACGACGCCCGAATTCGACGACTTGGCCAAAGAGGTCGGCTTGGGCAGCCACCTGGATGGCGTGACGGACGAAGCCGAACGGGCGCGGTTGCGGGCGGAACTGGACGGAATGATCGCGCATTTGTACGGGCTGACGGAGGAAGAATTCGGCTACATCCTGACGACCTTTCCGCTGGTCAGTCAGGCGGTGAAAGACGCGGCGCTTCAGGCGTATCGCGCCTTCGCGCCGAACCCGGACGACCGGATGTTGGCGGAATTGATTGCGGCGGGTGAAAGTGCGCGGCTGGAATTCAAAGCGGCGGCGCGCTGGAACGCCTTCAAGCAGGCCAAAGACGACGCGATGAAAGACAACATCGTTTACGGCGTGGCTGCGTTCCTGAACAGTCGCGAAGGCGGGGCGCTCGTCATTGGCATTGGCAATGATGGAACGGTCAGCGGGTTGGAAGACGATTTCCGTGCCGTCAATCCCCAAAAGCCGGGACGCGACAGTTGCGAATTGTTTTTGCGCAATTTGCTGAGCGATGCGCTGGGCGGAGAACACAGCCATTGGTACGAAATCAGTTTTCATCAGCTCAATGGGCGCGAAGTCTGCCGCATTGCAGTGAATCCCGCACCCAAACCGGTTTACGTCAAAGGCGAAATGTACATCCGCAACGGCAACCAAAAACGAAAACTGACCGCGCAAGAAGCCGTCGCTTACGAAAAGCAGCGTTGGTCATAAACGCTGGATTTCATCATCAATTACGACATCAAATACCGGATGGGGCGCGACGGCGAAGAATGAGAGCGGGCAAAGTCCTGTGCTAAGATCAGCGCCGGAGGGAAACGTTATGCAAGCCAATATTCAGGAGATCTATACCAGCACCATTCGTCCGCTGACCAGCGACGAAAAGCTGCGGATTGCTACGCTGATTTTGGAAGAGGTGACCGGCACAGCGCCGGTCAATGGTGTGCGCGAAAGCCCTGAGCCGAAAGGCGACATCACCAAGTTTTTCGGCACGTTGGAAGGCGGCGCGCCGAATGGTTCTGACAATGAAGCGATTGACACCGATCTGGCCCGCGAATACGCCAATGAACCCATCCGCCCCACACGAACGCCGCTGGGCGCGCGCGAAAGACGAGAGGCGATGAACGAATTGCTGCGTTATGCCGGCGCTGTCAGCAGCGGCAATCCGCACGCGGCAGACAATGAACAGATTGACGCGGATTTGGCGCGCGAGTACGGCAAGGATCTTTGAGCAGGAGGCCCGCAATGCTACTCGACACTTCAGGGCTTTATTCCTTCTTCGATGATAGTGATGCGCGGCATAATGACGCCGTCGCTCTCTTTCAGGCCGCCGATGTGTTGTTGACTCACGATTACGTGCTGGCTGAATTCATCCCGCTTTGTCATACGCGCGGGCTGAATCGGCATAAAGCGCTGGAGTTTGTTCGTGTACTGCTCGCTAACCAACTGATCGAGATCATCTGGACGAATGAGGGCGATTACGTTCAGGCGCTGGCTTTACTTGAAGCGCGCGCTGACAAAACCTATTCGCTTTGTGACGCGGTCAGCTTCGTGCTGATGCGCGAACGCGGCATTACCGATGCCCTGACCACCGACAAGCATTTCGTGCAGGAAGGCTTCACGCGCCTGCTCGACCCCTGAACCGAAGCCAACCGCGCCTTGATGAACAGTGAAAGCTTACAGCCCGACGCGCCGCTTTATCCCGCGGCCCTCAAGACCGGCGCCTCGCCTGTCGTCAACTTGCAAATCATCGGCAATCCGCAATTGCTCGCCACCACCAAAACCGCCGTGCTCTGTTCGCGCCAATGTCCCGGCGAAGTGATCCTGCGATTGTTTGAACTGGCGCGATGCTTGCGCATGAGCGATCTGACCTTCATCGGCGGCTTTCACACACCTGCTGAACGCGACTTTTTGCATCATCTGTTGGCGGGAAGCTGCCGGTTGATTGTCTGCCCGGCACGTTCGCTGGAAGGAATGCGCATGCCGACCGCTTGGCAAAAAGCCATCGCGGCGGAACGCATGTTATTGCTTTCTCCCTTTACGGCTGAATCGCAGCGTCGCCAATCGGCGAGGCTGGCTGAACGCCGCAATGAACTGGTGGTGACGCTGGCCGAACAAATTCTGTTGTTGCACGCCGCGCCCAACAGTCAGACAGCGCAATTGCTCTGCGCGGCCACAGAAAAGCCCTTGCTGACGCTGACGCTTGATGATGAAACTATTAAACAGAGACTGACTGAATCTTGATACCAGGAGAAGGAAATATCTCTGCCTGTGCGACTAAACGACAATAGCCGCTTTCGCGGCTATTTCTTTTCGACCTTGCTCCAAAAACAATAATGGCTCCTCAGGTAGGACTCGAACCTACAACCCTTCGGTTAACAGCCGAATGCTCTGCCATTGAGCTACTGAGGAGCAAGATCAAACTTTGGATTTTCAATTCTGATGGACGTGAGGAGGATCGAACTCCTGACCTCCGCATTGCGAACGCGGCGCTCTCCCAGCTGAGCTACACGCCCAAAAACGAAGGCGCATCTTACTTACCGACTTTGGGTCTGTCAAGAACTCCACCCGGCAAAAATTGGCCGTTCGGTTTCAGAGTTACAGACGCCGTCTGGCACGAATCACTTCGCGCCAGACGGCGTTGAATTGCGCTTACGGAATAACCAAAAAGGCATTGGATTTGGCCGCCGATCCGGCGCCGCCGGGGTTCGACACAGTCACAGACCGCATGGTGGTGAAGGCGTTGCTGGCAATCGTCACGCGAACGCTCAGTTGCGTGGGGCTGATGAAGGTCGTCGTCGTCGTGATATTGCCTCCGTTGATGGTGGCAGACGCTCCGGGCATGAAGCCTGTGCCGGTAACCATCACTGTCAACGTCGTGCCTCGTTTGCCTGTGGACGGCGACACCGATTCAACCGACAGCTCAGCCGGTGGTGGTGGAGGCGGTGGTGGTGGCGCGTTGATCGTTACAGATTGAGCGGCAGTCGAATTGATTCCGCCTTTGCCGTCGCTGACCGTCAAGGCGATCAAGTGCGCGCCGACAGGCAATTTGACGTTGGCCACGGCGGTCGTCGCAATGACTATTCCGTGATCCGTCCACGAATAGGTCAGCGCATCACCGTCAGGGTCAGACGAAGCCGAACCATCCAGCGCAATGGTGGCTCCGGTGTCGTCCGGCGCAGTGATCGAAGCCGGCAGCGTGTTGGCGACGGCAACGGGCGCGCGGTTGGCGGGCGGAGGCGGAGCGCTGGTGGTCGTGATCGTGAATTGGTTGCTGACCGATTGGCCGCCGCGTCCGTCGTTGGCGCGGAGCGACATGGTGAATTGCTGATCGGCTGTGTCGCTGATGGTCGGCGGAGCGATTCGCACCGTCACGCTGCGCCCCGCCGGATTGGCGTTGACCAGCGACACGAACGAAGGCGCGTTCACCAGTTCAAAAGTCACAGGGTCGTTGTCCGAATCGCTGGCCGTCACCACTACATCCACCGATTGCCCGCGCCGAACGGTCTGGTTCGGAATCGTATTGACGGTCGGGTAATAGTTCAGCGCGTTCCAGAACAACCGCGCCGCAGCCGCGCCGCTCGATTCGTAATGTTCGACTCGCAGTTGATGAGTTCCGGCGGTCAACAGCACGTCAACTTCGTATTTGGTTTCGGCCTGATTGAACCATTTGTCAATTCGCAGTTGGCCGTTGATGTAAAGCCGTATGCCGTCGTCGCCGAACAACTGGAAGCGATAGACGCCCGCCTGGAACGAAACTTCGCGCGTGTACCGAGCGGAGAAATTATCCACCGGAATGCCGCACAAAAGGTTCGGGCTGTCTTCGCCAAAGTTCAGGTTCAATGATCCATCGCCGTCATTCCGCACCATCAGCGGCGAACCCGACAAGTTGATGTTCGGGAAGTATTCGCCTTTCCAATGGTTGGCCGGAACGTTGTTGATGCACTGATTGACCGGCGGTTCGTTGACCGTGATCGAAAATGCAGCCGAAGTCGCCGAACCGCCTTTGCCGTCGTCGGCTTTGATTTGCACATTGGCGAAAGTTCCAGCCACCGTCGGAGCGAGTCGCAAAGTCGCCGTTCTGGCCGCCGGATTGGCGTTGATGATCGAAGCGAAGGCAGGCGCGTTGACCAACGAAAACGTCACAGTGTCGCCATCGGCGTCAGTGGCGCTGAGCGGCAAATCAACAGTCTGGCCTTTGGTCAACGTCTGGTTGCCGATGGCCGACGTGATGACCGGATTGTTGTTCGCCGGTGGCGGTGGTGGCGGCGGAGGCGGTGGCGGTCCGGCAGGCGTCAATTTGCGAACGCGCAGATTGCCGTTGTCGCCAACCATGATGCTGCCGTCGGATTCGACTTCGATGGCCGTCGGTTGCGTGACTTGCGCCTGCAAAGCAGGACCGCCATCGCCGCTGTATCCAACGGTTCCGTTTCCGGCAATCGTTTCAATGACTCCAGCGGCATTGACGCGACGAATGCGGTTGTTGGTCTGGTCAACTATGAACACGTTGCCCGCCGCATCCACATCAACGTCCACAGGGCTGTTCAATTGCGCTGAGGTCGCCTGGTTGCTGTCGCCCGCAAATCCCGGTTCGCCGGTTCCGGCAACGGTCGAAATCAGTTTGGTGACGGCGTCCACTTTGCGAACGCGGTGATTGCTGCGGTCGGCAATGAACAGATTGCCCGCCGCATCCAGCGCCAATCCGCTGGGATTGTTCAAACTGGCGATGATGGCCAGCACGCCGTCTCCGCCAAAACCTGCGCCGCCGTTTCCGGCGACCGTCGTAATGATGTTGGTCGTCAAATTGATGGCGCGAATACGATGGTTGCCGCTGTCCACGATGTACAGGTTTTGAGCGTCCACGGCCAGCGCCGTCGGGCGATTGAGTCGCGCCGAGGCCGCCACGCCGTTGTCGCCAATCGAACCGCTGACGCCTGTGGCCGAACCGGCGAAGTGGAAAATCTTGCCGTCCGGCGCAATGCGACGAATGCGGTGATACGCCGTATCGGAAACATAAGTGTTGCCATTGGCATCGGTCACGATTCCGCCCGGAGCGGAAATCTGCGCGAAGTTGGCCTGGCCGCCATCGCCGCCGTTGCCGTTGGCGGAATTGCCCGCGATGGTTCGAATGACGCCTTGCGCGTCAACTCGACGAACGACACGGCCTACGCTGTCGGCAATCATCAACCCTGCTTCGTCGCGCGTCAGAGCGGAAATTTGTTTCATTGCCGCGTCCATCGCCTGGCCGCCGTCGCCGCTGAAACCGTAATTGCCGCTGCCCGCGAAGGTCGTAATGTCGTAACTGGTCGGCGTGCCTCCACTGACAAACGGCGTGACAGTGACGGTAAATTGCGCCGTCGCCGCATTGCCGCGCGCATCGGTGGCGGTGAATTTCACAGTCGTCGCGCCAACGGCAAACAACGAACCCGACGCCTTGTCGGCGACGACCTGCACCACGCCGTCCACCAGATCGGCGGCCGTGGGCATCGTGTAATTGACGTTGGCTCCGGCGGCGGAAGTCGCAGCCGTGGTGATGGCGGCGGGAACTCCGCTGATGGTCGGCGGAGTCGTGTCGCGCACAACCACGGTTTGCGCTGGTGTCGAAGTCTTCGCGCCCTTGTTGTCGCTGACGGTCAGCACAATGCTGTGCGTGCCAATGGACAGCGTAACTGTCGTAACAGCGCTGGTGGCAATGACATTGCCGTTGTCCGTCCACGAAAACGTGACCGGGTCGCCGTCAGGATCGCTGCCGCTGCCGTTCAAATTGACCGGAGCGCCAGTGGCGAACAGCGCTTCGACCGTCGCGGGCAATTGCCCTGCGTTGGCTGTCGGCGGTTGATTGCCAGGAGCCGGTTCGTTGACCGTCACTGTAAACGCCGGTGAAGTCGCCACACCGCCCTTGCCATCGCTGGCGCGTACCTGAATGTTGCTGAAACTTCCTGCCACTGTCGGTTGCAATCGCAAGGTCGCCGTACGCCCCGTCGGATTCTGGTTGATGATGTCGGCAAACGCGGGCGCATTGACCAGCGTGAACGTGATCATGTCGTTGTCTTCGTCAGTGGCCGCCAACGGCAAAGTCAGCGTCTGGCCCTTGATCATCGTCTGGTTGCCAATCGTGGAGGTGATGACCGGATTGCGATTCGACGTTCCACCCGTGCTGGACGGCGTCAATTTGCGAACGCGCAGATTGTTGCTGTCGCCGACAAAAATGCTGCAATCGGCGTCCATTTCCAGACTGGCGGGCGAATTCAATTGCGCCGAAGTCGCCGCTCCGCCGTCGCCTGTGAAACCCGCCGTTCCGTTTCCGGCTATGGTTTCAATCGTGCCGTTGGTTTTGACGCGACGGACGCGATGATTGGCCAGATCTGCGATGTACACATTGCCTGCGCCATCCACCGCCACATCCGCTGGCAGATTCAATTGAGCCGAAGTCGCCGTGCCGCCGTCGCCGCCAAAGCCCTGAGCGCCGTCTCCGGCGACTGTGCTCATCAGCTTGGACACGGCGTCCACGCGGCGTATGCGCTGGTTGTTGCGGTCGGCAATGAACAGATTCCCCGCCGCATCCAGCGTGATTCCCGCCGGATTGTTCAGACTGGCGTTGGTGGCGATGACTCCGTCATTGTTGAACCCTGCGCCGCCCGTTCCGGCATAGTTGGTGATGATGTTGGTCGTCAGATTGATGACGCGAATGCGGTTGTTGCCGCCATCGGACACATAAAGCAGATTGTTCTGCACATCCACCGCCAGCGAAGTTGGGCGATTGAATCGCGCCGCCGAAGCCGCTCCGTTGTCGCCGCCCGAACCGCTTGCGCCGTTGGTCGCTCCGGCAAAATGGAAAATCTTGCCGTCGGGCGCAATGCGGCGAATGCGATGGAAATTCGTGTCGGAAACGTAGGTGTTGCCGTTGGCGTCCACCGCCGCTCCGCCCGTGGCGCCGAATGTCGCGTAATTAGCCAGATTGCCGTCGCCGGTGTTGCCATTGCTGGAATTTCCGGCAATCGTGCGAATGACCGTTTGCCCGTCAATGTGGCGAACGACGCGCGATTGACTGTCCACCACCATCAAACCAGTGCCGTTGCTGGTCAACTGGCTGACCGAACGCATGGCGGCATCCACGGCCATTCCGCCGTCGCCAGCGAAACCGTAATTGCCGCTGCCCGCATAAGTCGAAATGGTATAGCCCGGCGCGTTGCAATCGCTTCCTCCACCACCCGGCGGAGGAGGAGGCGGAGGCGGATCGCCGGGTTTCGGCGTCACTGTGACTTTGAAAGAAGCCGTCGCCTGATTGTTGCGCGAATCTTTGGCCGTGAAATTGACCGTAGTCGCTCCAACCGGGAACAGCGAACCGGGCGATTTATCCGCCGTCACGCCCACCGCGCCGTCCACCAGGTCCAAGGCCGTCGGCAGCGTGTAATTGACGACAATGCCTTCCGCGCTGTCCGCCTGAACGGTGATGTCGGCGGGAACTCCACTGATAACCGGCGGCGTGCTGTCACGAACAATCACCGCAAACGCGCTGCTGCTGGCGCTCAATCCCTTGCTGTCGGTGACGGTCAAAAACAGCGAATGCGTGCCGATGGCCAGCGTGATTTGCGGAGTCAAAGTCGTGGCAATCTGTGTCTGGAAATTAAACCATTGATAGGTCAGCGAATCGCCATCGGGATCGGAAGCCGTTGCCAGCAAATTGACTTGTCGTCCGGTTGGCCCGGTCGCTTCGTAAGTCGGGCTGATCGGCGTGACGTTGACCACCGGCGGGCGGTTGACATCCACGACCGTGATCGTGAAGTTTTTGCTGTCGGTGGCGTCTCCGTCATTGACTGTAACCGTGACGTTGTAAGCGCCCGCATCGCTGAATCCCGGCGCAAGCTGCAAACTGGCCGTTCCGTTTCCGTTATCGGTCAAGGTCGCAAAACTCGGCGCGTTATTCACGCTGAAAGTCAGCGGGTCCTGGTTGCCGTCGGTCGCCGAAAAATTCACCGTCGCGGTCTGGCCTTCGTTGACCGTTTGATTGGCGACGGCGGCCAGCACCGGATTCTGGTTCGGCAACTGCACCAGCAAGCGTATGCGATTGTTTTCGGAATCGGCGAAGACCATGTCGCCATTGCCCAGCGTGATGATGTTGGTCGTCACCTGAATGTCATTCGCCGCAATTCCCGGATTCAAAAAATTGAGTCTGGCCTGATTGGCCGGGCCGCCGTCGCCGCTGAAACCCGCAACGCCTGTTCCCGCCACGACTGTGGATGTGCCGAGCGCATTGGTCGGAGCGACGATTCGCAAAATCTGATCGCTTCCGGCGTTGGCGACAAACACATTTCCTGCGGCGTCCACCGTCAAATCGCGCGGGCGGCTGATGCCTCTGGTCGCATTGGCAATCGTGGTGAACGAAGTCGAATTCGGCGCATCCTGGCGAACGATGGTGTCCGTTTTGGTGTTGGCCATGTATACGCGCCCGTTCGGAGTCACGTAAATTCCGCAGGCTCCGCCGGTCACAAACGGCGTCGCGCCTTCCGATCCGGTGGTCATCAAACTGGTGACCTGGCCGGACAACGGATTCACCTTGCGAATGCGATTGTTGCCCTGGTCGGCGATGTAAATGTTACCCGTTGCATCAAGCGCGACATCGGTCGGGAAAATGATGGCCTGGTGAGCCGGGCCGTCGTCTGCGGTTGGGCTGCCGGGCGGCGGAGCGTCATTGCGTCCGACAATGTCTTTGATGTGGCCGGGCGGAACGACCACCCGGGCATCTCCGCCGTTGGGAAAGATCGTCACGTTCGCCGACGAAGTGTTCAGAAATCGAATGTGGCCGCTGCGGCGACCGGTCAACGACCCCGCCGGACGAATCAATGCGCCGTATTGCGAATCCACTATGTACAACCCGTTGGCCGTCACATGAATTCCCTGCGGCGAAGCGAAAACCGCCGTCGTGATGCGGTCGTCCAACGCTGGCTGACCGGCCTTGTTGTTGAGCGTGATGATGTGGCCGGGTTGCGCCGTCATTTCCCAGGCCGTACCGGCAAACAAGGTGACGGGAGCGTTTCCTCGATTGATGAAGCGAATGCTGCCGACCGGAAAGGCGTTGGTGTCAACGACGAACAAATTGCCGTTGATGTCTTCGGCAACGCCCGCCGCCATTTGCAGTTCGGTGGTTGTCGCCGGAACATTGTCGTAAGGCGGTTCTTGTCCACTGCCGGCGACTGTATTGATCTGGCCGCCGCTGACGCTGGTTCCGGCAATGTTCACCGTCGCTCCGCCCAGATTGACGTATCGCACTCGACGGAACGTGTAATCCGGCAGGTAAAGACCGGTTGCGTCCAACGCCATGATTACACTCTGAAGTTGCGTGCTGCCCGGCAGATTCAAATAAGCCGAAGTCGCCGCCGTGCCGTCGCCACAGGTTGGATTATTGATCTGGTCGCAGGCCGCTATCGGATTGACTCCGGCAACAATGGTTTTTTCGCCGAACGAAGAAACTCTGATGATTTGCTGAGCATTGCCGAGCGCCACAAACATGCTGTTGGAAGGCCCCAGCACAATTCCCGTCGGGAATTCCAGATTGGAAACCAGTGAAATGATGATGCCCGCAGGATCAACCCGGCGAATCGCGCCAGGATTGCCGCGCGTGTCGCCGCCTTCGGCAATCAACAGATTGCCATTGGTGTCAATCGCCAACCCCATCGGCGTGGTCAGTTTGGCCTGTGTCGCGGCCTGCCCGTCGCCGTTGCCGAATTGCGGATTGCCTCCGCCCGCATAAATCGTTTCCAGACCGGCGTTGTTATTGCCCGCCGGGTCGAGTTTGTACACCAGACGAGCGTTGCCGCCCTGAGCCGCTCCAATGTAAAAGAATTCGCGCGCGCTGTTGATGACCAACGCGCGGAAATCCGTGCGCCCGACGTTATAGATAGTCCTGATCGTGCCCGGCTGAATCGTTTGGCGGAGGATCGTAAAATCCTGATTGCCGACGTTGAGCGCGCGAAAAGCCGCGACAATCGGCGTTGCCAGATACAAAATATCGCCTGTCGGGTCTATGGCAATTCCCGTCACCTGGGTCAGGTCAATATCCAGCGGAATGGTGGAATCCGGCGCTATGCCTCCGCCAGCGATCAGATTGATCTGATCGGGTTGAATCGTCACTCCGGCCAACGTCACCGCAACTCCGGACGTGTTGACGAAACGCAACAAACTGGTTCCGTTGACGTCATCAATGACATAAAAACCGCGCCCTTTCGGGTCTTTGGCCACCGCCGTCGGCTGCACCATCGGCGCTTGTCTGGCCGGAGCGCTGGTCGAAAACCCGCCACCCGCGATGGTCGAAATCATAGTACGCGACCCGATGCCACCTTGAGCGGGAACTGCCGCCGAAAAATTCAACGCCGAACGAACGGCTCGGCGCAGTTTGCCCAAGGTCGAATGGTTGCTGGCCGAAGCGTCGCCTTGCCAGGCAAACACCGAAAGCGAAGCGACTATCATCGCCGCCAACATCAATGCTTTGCGAAACGTAAAATTAAATTTCAAAACAGGCAGGGTAAATTTCGAGCGATATGCAGACTTATTACTTCTCGAACTTCTCATTGAGTACATCTCCTGATGCGGTTCGCGCTTGTAAGCCACGATTCAAAAACGATAAATGATAAAAATCAGCGGGGCTGCAAAGGTTGGTTTTAATAAGATTGGGATCGAAGACGGGGCGCCAACACCATTTCTATATTTGGTGTCGTGAGATTGAACTTTGGGCAAATTGGGTTGCTTCAGTCAGTTGCATCAGGGTGATCATTTTTTGGTGTCGGTCTTTTCACACAATTCGACCAATCGGGCAGGGGTACGGTAAGGACTGAACAAAACCTGAAAAAGAACTTTTTTGGATTTTGTGAGGGGGCAGCAAGAGCAAAAGCATTCAACCCCAAAACCGTTCGGCAAGTCAAGCACAGTTTCAGGGCGACGCTGTGACCGCTGTCGCGTACGTTGTCATTTGATTCTGGCTTTGACCGTGTTGGAGGTTTTGCCGTCCACCGTCAGCGCTAC
>CAYYDG010000088.1:0-23123 GCA_964470555.1 uncultured Heliomicrobium sp. | reverse complement strand
AGTTTGATTCGATGATGGGAGGTGCTGAGGCTGCGCGGAGCGCTTAGTTCAACATGAATTAGACGGCGCACCTGAAGCATCTAATACTAGATGCTTGTTTGTAATACTAGAAACCTGGTTTGTAATACTGGAAACCTTGCGGTTTCTACTATTACAAGCTTTTCGCTTTTTTCAGGTTTGTAGTATTAGAAACCTTTCGGTGTTCGATCCGGGCTTCCAGACCGAGCGCCACAGCCTGATCGTAGCGCAAGCGCCAGACCTTATATTGCGCAAACCACTTGCCGCCAGCGAGGTTTACGTTGCGTTGCAGTTCAGCCTCGTTCAACTCAACGCGCACTCCAGCGAGTTTGTCGGGCTTGATTTGGGGCGGAGACCATGGTGATTCCTCAATAATCAATTCAACCGTCTTGAAACGTTTGCGGCTTTGCTCGTCGTAACGATAGCAAACGCAAACCAAGCGAGAGCCGTAAAGCTCTACCAGCTTTCTGGTTCCTTTCTGTCCCGGTTTCAGCTTCGAGCGCGCCTGCATCGTTGAAGCTCCTGATTGGTTTGATGATTGATGTCGCCGAGCGGCTTTACTGCAAGACGGCGCGGAGTATAGTTCGCAGCTTTTGCCCGATCAACTAATTTTTGCAATCGCGTTCGCTCTGCTTGCCTCGCGCTCGGCAATTGCGTTTAATGGTTAAGCCAAATCTGGCATCCATCACGAAATTCAAAACCTCGAAAGATTCTTGCGAAGATGAGCGAATACTTCATCGGCATAGACAGCGGTACGCAAAGCACCAAAACGATTTTGCTGGACGCGGACAGCGGCGAAGTTGTCGCCAGTGCCAGCCAGCATTACGAATTGATCGAAGGCTTGCCCGCCGGGCACAAGGAACAGCATCCGGCGGATTGGATTGCCGCCATTCGGTACGGCATCAAAACCGTTCTGGAAACATCTGGCGTGGATCGGGCAGCGGTCAAAGGCATTGGCGTTTCCGGCCAGCAACATGGCTTCGTGGCGTTGGACGAAAAAGATCAAGTCATTCGGCCAGCCAAGCTCTGGTGCGACACGGCGACCAGCACAGAATGCGAAGCGATCATTGGTGCGCTCGGCGGATTGGAGAAAACCATCGCGGCGGTCGGCAACGGAGTTCCGGCTGGATTCACCGCTTCCAAGATTCTGTGGCTGAAAAATCACGAACCGGAAAACTTCGCCCGATTGCGTTCGGTGTTGTTGCCACACGATTACATCAACTTCTGGCTGACTGGTCGCAAGACGATGGAATGCGGAGACGCTTCGGGAACGGCTTTGCTGGATGTTCGCAACCGCGTCTGGTCAAAAGCCGCGATTGACGCGATTGATCCTTCGGTCGCAAAGATGCTGCCGGAGTTGATCGCTTCGGACGACATTGCCGGGACTTTGCGTGCGGAATTGGTGGCAGAATTCGGCTTGAGCACGGACGTGATTGTCAGCAGCGGCGGCGGCGACAACATGATGGGAGCCATCGGCACAGGCAACGTCGCGCCCGGAGTCGTCACCGTCAGTTTGGGAACTTCGGGAACGATTTACGCTTGCGCCGACAAACCGGTCGTTGATCCGCAAGGCGAAGTCGCCGCGTTTTGCGGTTCCACAGGCAAATGGTTGCCGCTGGTTTGTACGATGAACGTGACCGTGGCGACAGAAATGGTGCGCGAACGGTTCAATCTTTCGCACGATGAACTTTCAGAAGCGGCGGCTTCGGTTCCGGCAGGCAATGACGGATTGATGCTGATACCGTTTTTTGAAGGCGAGCGAACTCCGAACGTTCCGGACGGCACGGGCGTGTATTTCGGTTTGCGCGACAAGACGTTTACGGTCGCTCACTTTGCGCGCGCGGCAATGGAAGGCACGACGCTGGGGCTGAATTACGGATTGAACCGGCTGCGCGAACTCGGAATTAACCCCACGGAAATTCGAGCGACAGGCGGCGGAGCAAAAAGCGCCGTCTGGCGGCAAATTCTGGCGGATGTGTTCAACGCCGAAGTTGTTTGTGTCGCCAGTGAAGAAGGCGCGGCGGTTGGCGCAGCAGTGCAAGCCGTTTGGGCTTATGCCAAACGACAAGGCTCGCCGGTGGCAATTGCTGAACTCTGCCGCCGATATATCGCGCTGGATGAAACAACGCGAACGAAACCTGATGCGGAACGAGTGCGTCTTTACCAACAGATGCAATCGCTTCACGACAAGATTGTGCGCGACCTGATGGAAAGTTTCGGCGCGCACAGACAATTGATTCAAAACTGAAGGAGTTCGGTTTCTGATTTACCGCAGAGGCGCGGAGCACCGCAGAGGTTTCGCAGAGAGTTTCAATTTGAACTCTGCGCTGCCTCAGCGTTCTCTGCGTCTCTGCGGTGAAAAGAATTCAGTTGAAACCTCTCCAACCCATACTCACAACCCGGAGACAAAACGATGAATACTTTTTCTCGACGAGACTGGCTGAAAATGAGCGCATTGTCGGCAGCGGCGTTGCCGTTTGCCGGTTTGCCGGAATTCGCAGCCGCACAAACTGCCGCCGCCGATCCCTGGAAAGGTTTGAAAATCGGCGTGGCCACTTACACCGTGCGCGAATTGCCCATTGAAGAAGCCATCAAGGGCATTCAGCGCGTTGGCTTGAAATACGTTTCGATCAAAAACGTCAAAAACCACGTTGACCTGACCCACACGCCCGAAGAACGTAAAGCGCGCACCAAGATGTTTCTGGATGCGGGCCTGGTTCCGCTGAGCGTTGGCAACGTCGGCATGAAAAACGACGAAGCCGATATGCGCCGAGCATTCGAATACGCTCGTGACGTGGGCGTTCCGACGATGGTGTGTTCTCCCAGCGGAAAGGTTGACGATCTGGATTTGTGGGTGAAGCGGCTGGACCCGCTGGTCAAGGAGTTCAACATCAAGCTGGCGATTCACAACCACGGGCCGGAAGACAAAAACTTCCCGTCGCCTTACGACGTGATGAAAATTGCCGAAAAGTACGACAAACGCATAGGCTTGTGCATTGACGTCGGCCACACTGCGCGCGCCGGAGTTGATCCGGCGGAATCCATCATCAAATGCAAAGAGCGTTTGTACGATGTCCACATGAAAGACATTTACGCGCTGGGCGACCGCAACACTCCAATCGAAGGCGGGCGCGGGATTCTGAACACCAAATCCATGCTGGCGGCTTTGCTGAAGATCAAATATCAGGGGCTGGTCGGCTTTGAGTACGAAAAGGACGGCAAAGACCCGATTCCGGGTTTGGCCGAATCCACTGGCTACGTCAAAGGAATTTTGGCCGGGTTGAGTTAGAGCGGTTTTCAATTGCGTGTAGGGCAGATTTTCCAATCTGCCCGGGATTTTACGCTTGCGGAAACCTCGGCAGGTTGGAAAACCTGCCGTACATTCACCTGAAAACCGACTTAGTTCACATCAATTGCAATTGAGTAGGACGAGTTGAAACCACAAAAGGCGCAAAAATCACAAAACAAGTTCTGATTATTTTGTGTCCTCTGTGCCTTTTGTGGTGAGCCTCTCTTCGTTGCCAAACGTTACTTTTTGACGAAGGCCATTTTGCCGAATATGACAAACGGTTCATTCCTCACCACAACTCGCCAACAGACGATTATTGGTATCAGCCTGTTGCTGTTTGTGTTGGCGTGCGCAACGCCGTGTCTGGAAATGTCGCAGAAAAGCGATCCTGTCTGGTATGGATTGCGAATTTTGGTGTTGGGCTGGATGGGATTTCTGGCCGGTCAATTTGCATGGTATGCCAATCCATTGTGGGTGATTGGCCTGTGCCTGTTGGCGTTTCGCAAATGGAGCGCGGCGGTCATATTTTCAGGCCTTTCCTTGTTGTTTGCCTTGAACACGTTGACGATGTTTGTGATGCCTTTGCCCGCAGATGAAAGCAAGGTCAACACGACTTCTCTGGTTCGGTTGCGAATAGGATTTTATTGTTGGCTGGCCAGTCTGGCCGTGCCTTTTGCCAAAGCTTTTGTGATGCGTACTCAATCCCGTCTGCAAGCTCGAAATCAGGCTCGACCGCATACCCCATATTTGCATTGAAAAGTCGGTTGCCGCCGGTTTATCGAATGATCGGTTTGATGACGGCGCAGCTTTCGGCTTCAAAAGCTTTTTTCAATCGCTCGAACATGGCTTCGTCTTTGTAAGTGCCGATGACCGAACCGCCCGAGCCGGCGAATTTGGCCGATGCGCCCAGTTCGCGCGCCAATTCGACCATGCGTATGTGTTTCGGGTTGAGGTTGTAAATCGTCCGCCGCGTGTCGAAATTCAGGTTCATCAGCCGAGCCAGTTCTTCGTGATCGCCGTTCAGCAAACATTCCCGCGATTGCCGCGCCAGATCGGCAATTTTCGTGATGGCATCCACAACCAATTTCTCGCCATTGTCATACCGTTTGCGAATGTCGTTGTGAAAGACTTCGGACGATTCGGCCAGTTCAGTTTGATAAGCGATGTAAACAGGCGGCAGCAAACCAATATCCATAGGTTCGTAAATGCCGTGCCCGTTGGCAGCCATGTATTCGCGGTCGAAATCCATGTAAGTCAGTCCTTCGTAAACCTGCGCAACGCGATCCTGCAATCCGGCTCCAATGCCGAGTTCGTCTTTTTCGACTGACAAAATCAACCCCGGCAAAATTTCTCTGGGAATTTCGATTTCGTAAAACTGGCACAGCGCGCGCATTGTCGCGGTGACAATCGCGCTGGAACCAGCCAGCCCAACCTGGCGCGGAATGTTGGATTCGTACCGCAGCGAAAAATTCTCGGCGGGAAGTTCGATGTTGTGACGTTGGCAATGTTCGGCAAAACGTTTGATTGAAGCTTTGATCAGCCGCAAACCGCCGTAATAACCATTGAGCCGCGTGTCGTACAGAAAGTCTTCCAGGTTGTCGAATCGGCAGTGATCCTGTCGCGTAGGGATGATTTCCAGATGCGGCCATTCGTAAATGATGACGCTGGCCGCAAAGTTTTTGACGATCAAGCTGATCGTTTTGCCGAAGTATCCGTCCGAAGGATTCCCGATCAATCCGGCGCGAGCATAAGCTTTGGTCTTAAAAATTCTCACCTGACAATTCCTGGGAAGCATCCACGAAGTTCACGAAGCGGAAAAGAATTTTGAGTAATTGCCAGGAAACGTATCCCGGCGGCTTCTTTGTGTTCCTTCGTGTTCTTCGTGGATAAATCAATTCTTGAAAAGCTCCTTGACGTGTTGGCGAAGCTTTTCGCCGTAAACCGGGTCGGTCAGAGCAAATTCGACGAAGGTTTCAAAGTAGCTTTCAAAGTTGCCGATGTCGTAACGTTTTTCGTCCGCAGGCAACTTGACGCCGACGATCTTCATGCCTTTTTGCAGCATTAAGCGAATGGCGTTGGTCAGTTGAATTTCTCCGCGATGGTCAAATCCCGTGCGTTTGATGGCATCGAACAGCGCTGGCGCAAACACGTACCGCCCGGCGATGGCCAGATTGCTCGGCGCTTCGTCGGATTTGGGTTTTTCGATCAGGTCGGTGATTTCAAACACATCGGTGTCGGTTGCGGGTTTGACTATGCCGTACATCGAAACCTGATCCATCGGAACGGTTTCGACGGCGATGGCGCAGGCAGCGTTGTGCATTTCAAAAGCTTCGATCAACCGGCTGACAATCGGCGATGGTTTGTGACGCCCGATGATCGAATCGCCCAGGGCGACGACGAACGGTTCGTTTTCGGTGAAGTGTTCGGCGCACAACACGGCATCGCCCAGCCCGCGTTGCTGGCGTTGGCGCGTGTACAGGAAATTCACGCCCAGCCGTTCGTATTCCAGTTCTTCCAACAAATCCTCCTTGCCGGTTTCGCGCAACGTGCGGATCAAATCGGGGTCATCGTCGAAATGATCTTCGATGGACGATTTACCTCGCCCGGTGACGAACAAAATTCTTTCCAGACCACAGCGGTGAAGTTCTTCGACGATGTATTGGACAATCGGTTTTTTTCCGACGGCCAACATTTCCTTGGGTTGGGATTTGGTTGCAGGCAGCAGACGAGTGCCCAAACCGGCGACGGGAATGACTGCGTTACGAATGCTCAATGGAGTGTCCTTTTGCACAAGATAAAATTGCGTGGGACGATTGAATGTGTCCCAACGGCTTTTGAAGCCGGTGTAATATACGGCAGGCTTTCATCTGAGCCAAGATGCTGAATTTCGGAGGCGTTTATGAGTGATGCAGTTGCGATGACCATTGTGTTGTTGCTGATTGTCGGCGGGTTGCTGGCATTGCAGCATTGGCTGGCGAATGCCAATCGTTACCGCGAGGAAATGACCGAAGAAGATTACGAAGAATCATTGGAACGCGACGGCGGATTGCTGGGCGCGACAATGATGGGAATTGACCAGCAGATTTTTCGCCGCAGCGCCGAACGCGCCATCGAATACAGAATTGACGCTCAACAAGGCCAGCTTCCCGGAGGCGGCGGCGCGCAGGGAAAAAAACTGTATGAAACCGATGAAGATGAAATTGATAAAGAGGATCGCCCCGAACACACGCAATGATTTCAGACGCCATTAAACATTATCACTCGCTGCTGCACGGCAGATTGTTGGAAGATGCCATTGACCGTTTGTTGGCCGGAACTGCCCGGCAAAATCTGACGTTTGGCGTGCGCCCGATTTGCACTGTGTTGCGCCCGATGCTGATTGCGGAAGATCGTTACGAATACATCAAACGCGATTCCGAGTTTGTGCTGTCGGCGATTCGCAAGCTCGGAAACGCCTTGATGGCCGACAAAACCTTGCGCGCCGAACTCGATCTCAGCGCTGCGGAAGAGCAATTGATTGCCATCGAACCCGGATTTGCAGCGCCGGACGCCAGCGGCAGATTGGATGCGTTTCTGGATTCGCGCGGCGATTTCAGCTTTGTCGAATACAACGCGGATTCTCCAGGCGGGTTGTTGTATGGCGACGTGCTGAGCGAACTGTTCATGGAAATGGAACTCGTCCGCGAATTCGCCAAACGCTTTCCGGTTCGACGTGTCGCCATTCGACCGCGGATTCTGCAAACCTTGTTGGATTGTTATCGTCAATGGGGTTGGCAGGAACGTCCGCGCATAGCCATCGTGGATTGGAAAGAAGTCAGCACTCGCGCCGAGTTTGAAATTTGCCGACAGTATTTTGAATCGCAGGGTTATCCGACAATCATCGTTGACCCACGCGATTTGGATTATCGTGGTGGTTGGTTGCGTGCCGGAGATTTCCAGATCAATCTGGTTTACAAGCGCGTGGTGGTCAATGAATTGCTAGAACGTTGCGGCGTGGACAATCCGTTGGCCAAAGCCGTCAAAGAGCGCGCGGTTTGTCTGGCCAATTCCTTTAGGGTGCAGGCGTTGATGAAAAAAGGGTTGTTTGCTTTGCTGGATAATCCGGCGAACGAACATCTGTTTACGACGGAGGAAATCGCTTCGTTGCGCCGCCACATTCCCTGGACGCGAAAACTGGCCGAAGGCTTTACCACCTATCGGGGTCGCAAAGTGGATTTGATCGAATTCGCCGCTTCTCACCGCGAACAACTGGTGTTGAAACCGAACGGCGATTATGGCGGGCGCGGAGTGACACTAGGCTGGGAAAGCGACGAAGCCAAATGGCGACAAGCGATTGATGATGCGCTTGGCGCTTCGTTTGTTATTCAAGAGCGCGTTGAAGTTCTGCAGGAAACTTTTCCCACGTTGACCGGCGGCGACGTGACTTTCGAGCCTCGTTACGTGGATTTCGACCCGTACACCTGGGGCGGCGAAGAAGTCGAAGGCGCAGGCATTCGGTTGTCGCCGTCGGCTTTGTTGAATGTCACGGCTGGCGGAGGTTCGGCGACGCCTTTATTGATTCTCGAAACATGACAAGGAAATCAAAAGTATGGCTATGCAATTTGATCTGACCGAAGAGCAGCAGCAAGTGAAAAAAATGGTTCGGGAATTTGCCGAAGCCGAAATCCGACCGCATGTCATGGCCTGGGATGAAAACCAGCATTTTCCGCGTGAACTGTTTGCCAAAATGGGCGAACTGGGATTGACCGGAGTCATCTTTCCCGAAGAGTTCGGCGGGGCAGGCATGGGTTATGTCGAATACGCGACGGTGATCGAAGAAATTGCCCGCGTCTGTGGTTCGGTTGGTTTGTCCATTGCCGCGCACAATTCGCTTTGCACCAACCACATTTTTCAGTATGGAACTCTGGAGCAAAAACAGAAATACGTGACTCCGCTGGCCAAAGGCGAAAAGCTCGGCGCATGGGCCTTGACCGAACCCGATTCCGGTTCCGACGCTTCGGGAATGAAAACGACTGCCGTTCGTCGTGATGGCGGTTGGGTCATCAATGGTGCAAAGAACTTCATCACCCACGGCATTTCGTCCGATATTTGTGTGGTGTTGGCCATCACCAATCGCGAAATGCGTTCGCGCGGCATTTCGGCTTTTATAGTCGAACGCGGAACCAAAGGCTTTCTCGCCGGAAAGAAGGAAAACAAACTTGGCGTGCGAGCGTCGGAAACGGCTTCGATCATTTTTGAGGATTGCTGGGTTCCGAACGAAAACCTGTTGGGCGAACGCGGACGCGGATTCGTCAACGCCATGCAGATTCTGGATGGCGGACGCATTTCGATAGCGGCGCTGGCCTTGGGCATCGCGCAGGGAGCTTATGAATCGGCGCTGAAATACTCTCAGGAACGTAAACAGTTCAACCAGCCGATCTTCGATTTTCAGGGAATTCAATTCAAACTGGCCGATATGGCCACACAGATTGATGCCGCGCGGTTGCTGACTTTGCGCGCCGCGTGGTTGAAAGACGCCAAACGGCCAACCACCAGAGAATCGGCGATGGCCAAACTGTACGCTTCAGAAATCGCCGTCAAAGTCGCCGAAGAAGCGATTCAAATTCACGGCGGATACGGTTACACCAAAGATTATCCGGCGGAAAAATACTGGCGCGATTCCAAACTCTGCACTATTGGCGAAGGAACCAGCGAGGTGCAGCGTCTGGTCATCGCGCGGCAACTTGTCGCTTCATAGTTTCAGCGAGTTTGCTGTATCATTCCTGCGCCGTTCGCGTTTTGTTTTCTCAGCCGGCGAGCGGCGGAAGTCATTGCCCTTTACAACAAGGTGTTCGCCAGATTGATTAATCCATCAGCTACACCCTGAAAGAATGGAAAAGGCTGCGCGCCGATGGTTCGACAAGCTGCCAGCTTGTCGTTGCTTCCTGGGAGCGTTAAAACAAGGCCACGACAAGCTGGCAGCTTGTCGGACGTTTTTATAGGAGCCAACGATGAATAATCCAAACGACGGAGCACGGCAGCAGAACAGGCAAACTGCTGTGATCGCTCCGCCCTCAGCCGCGCCGATCAGTTACGACACTCACGTCAGCGAAGCGCCGAAGCCGAAAAAACTGGCGGTCTTTGTCGCTCACGGGATGGGGCAGCAGGTGAAATACGAAACCCTGGATCAAATCGCTCAAGGATTGATCGAAATAGAAGAAGCCAAAGGCATAGACCGCGCCGACATCACCATCGAACCGCCCGTCGTCACCATCAAAAGCGATGGAAGCACATTGCATGGACTGAAGCTCAAACTGCTTGGCGATGATGGACAGGATCGCGAAGTTCACATCTTTGAAGGTTACTGGGCGCCGCTGGCCGAAGGTCACGTGCGGCACACCGATGTGATACGGTTTTTGTTCACAGCCGGGTTGAATGGCGTACGCAACTTCGGCGACAGATTCGATCGTTGGCTGTTTGGCGAATATCGCAAATACCAATCGCGCACCAGCCTGACGATTTTTCTGTTGATCGCTCTGGCGGTCATTGGTTCGTTGATTGTCATGGATTCCGCGCTGATTTTTATCGCCGCTCATGCGATTGCCGATTATGCCGGGGTGCTGACCGATCCTCGCTGGCAATGGATCAGCGTGTTGAAGCGTGATTTGGTGACGACATACGACATTTTTATTCTGCTGGCGATTTTGTTCGGTTGCGCCTTGCTGGTTGGATCGAAAGCCCGCGAACTGGCGATTGAATCCCGTCGCGAAGAAATACGAACGAAAACCGCCCGCATCAAACGCCGGCGCAATGCGCTTCGCATCAGCCGCGCGGCCAATCTGCTTTCGTGGGGATTGTTCGGATTGACGTTGGGCGCGACGGTGTTATGCGGCGTGACGATCCCATTGCTGTTTTATGCCCACAACAAACGGCGAATGGTTGGCGAAACGTTTTGGGCCAAAACCATAGGTCAACGAACCGACATCTGGCTGAATGACACGGTCAGTTATCTGTTTCTGGCGTTGTTGCTGTTTTGGCTGGCGTGGTTGGGCGTCAGAGCCATCGTCAAATTTTCCAGCGCCATGAAGTTCATAGATAAAAACTCGACCCGCGTATTGCTGGGAACGGTTGCGACGCTGACTTTGGTGATTTTTGTCGTCTTCAGGCTGGCGCTTGCCGTTTATGATTCGTGGTTGGGGTTGGGGCAATTTTGGTTCGGCGTGATGCTGGAAATTCGTGCGAACGTTTCGCTGGGCTTGTTGGTCGCGGTCAGCATGCTGGTTCGACGGATGCTGGTGCAGTACGTCGGCGATGTGGCGCTGTACATCACGCCGCACACGCTCGACCGGTTCAACAGTCTGCGCGACAAAATTCGGTTGTATGTTTTCGACGCGGCCAGGGCGGTATACGCCTCTCGTTCGACCGATGCCGGCGAACCGGACGAACCGGAATACGAAGGCGTGTTTATTGTCGGTCATTCGCTCGGTTCGGTGATTGCTTACGACACGTTGAATCAATTGCTGGATCAGGACGAAATTGCCGACGCGGACAAACGACTCGATGTGTTGGATCGCACGAAATTATTGCTGACCTTCGGTTCGCCGCTGGATAAGACGGCGTTTCTTTTTTCCCTGCAACGCGAAAAGACCAGCCGCGAGCGCGAAGCTCTGGCCGCCGCGGCTCAACCGTTGATCGTTGACCCCAAGTTTCGTGACCCGGAAAAATTCGAATGGATCAACGTTTATTCGCACAACGACATCATCAGCGGCAGGCTGGATTTTTACGACCCGCCGCTTCGCAGCAAGACCAGGCAATTGATCAGCCCTGTCAAAAACATCGAAGACCAGGAAGCGACAACCTTGCTGGCCGCGCACGTCGAATACTGGGACAATCAATTGGTCTTTCAAAAGCTGCATCAAAAACTGACTGAAAAGCGAAAAGTCTCGCGGAAGGTTTGACGCCGCCCGCCAACACATTTCAGGAGCATTCAACTTTGCCAAACGATTTGTCTGTTTATCACCAACCGATCAGCGATCTGTTTTCGCTGCCGGCCACAACCGACGATTGGGAACGGTTCAAGCTGACCGAAGACCAGATCGAATTTTTCCATCGCAATGGTTATCTGGCTGGCATCAAGATTTTGGACGATGCCCAGGTAGAAACTCTGCGCGAACAGTTGACCGAGCTGATGAATCCGTCCAGCGAAGGCCACGAATTGTTTTACGAGTTTCACTCTAACGAATCGCTCGATCCGGCAAAGGTGCTGTTTCATGCCTTGGGAGCTTGGCGCATCAAGCCGGGCTTTCACGACATTTTGTGGCATCCGGCGTTTGTCGTTCCGGCTTCGCAATTGCTGGGCGGAGCAGTGCGATTCTGGCACGACCAGTTGTTTTGCAAACCGGCTCATCACGGCGGCGTAGTCGCCTGGCATCAGGATTATTCCTACTGGACGCGAACGACTCCGCTGCGGCATCTGACTTGCTGGATTGGTTTGGATGATTCAACGCGCGAAAACGGCTGCGTCCATTACGTGCCGGGCAGCCATTTGTGGCCGGATTTACCTGTCACCGGGCTGACCGGCGATATGGATTCGGTGAAGGATGTTTTACCGCCCGACTTGAAAGAACTGTTTCAGCCCGTCGCCATCGAATTGAAAAAAGGCGAATGCTCGTTTCATCACGCGCGGACCATGCATGGTTCGTATGCGAACACGACCGACCGACCGCGCCGAGCGACGGTCATCAACGTTTTTCAAGACGGCGTGATGTCCAATTCCTATGAAGCTCCGCTGGTTGGCGTGCCGCCAATTCCCAAAGGCGAAAAAATGGACGGACAGTTTTTTCCGTTGCTGTTTGCTCCTTATAGCGATTTTCACTTGAATGCGACTTGGTAGAACAGGTTAATAACCTGTTCTACCAACGCTTGGTAAGCAAATTGACAGGTCGCGTGCAATTGCAACCCGCTATAATCGAAGCATAAAACACTGAAACAGGATGGACAGGAAAATAAGCCGCCCAACAACAGATCAAAAAAAGCAGGTCAAAAAAGTTGAAAGGTGAAAATGATATGGGTGCGCACGCTGACTGGTTTTCCATCGCGCATGGCCGGATCAAACCGCAATTGTTTCAGCGCTTCTATGCAACTCGCCGTCAAACCGTGCGGTAAACCTTTGATGACGTACAGATCGCTCACTTCGCCGTCCGCGTTGAGAATGACGCTGGTGATGACGGTTCCTGTCACATTGTTGATTCGCGCTGATTCCAGGTATTTGGCACGTGGCCGGGAAAGAAACTTCGGTTGGATCAAACCGCCGGCTGTTTCCACGCCGATTTCATTGGCTGCGAGCAACGTGTTGAGTTTCTGAATCGGCATTTGAGCATGAGCCTGACTGTCTTCGTGCAAATTGCGCAGAAATTCCAGCATGGATCGTCCCGGACGGTTACGGCCTTTTTCATCTTTCCAGACAATACGAATCTGTCCTTGATTGGTTTGGGTGTAAACGATCATCAGGCCTTTATGGTCGCTGGTGATTTGCTCCGAAGTTGGCAACGCAAAGCTGGATTGTGCGGCAGCAGCAGGCGCAGGCGATTGATTGACAAAGGCGACAAAAAAATCCGCTTCAGATTGCTGTGCGACTGAAACCAATTGTCCGTAGGGATCAGTGACGATCAAACGTTCGAGATCGGTCAATACTTCATGGCTGCGAATGCGCAGGTAAACGAATGGGCGAAACCGAATTTCAGACAACGAACCAGTCGTTATTGTGGAAGTATCGAGAGCGCTGGATTGGGCTTTGCCGGACGTTGTCAGAAACAATCCAATCAGGATTGCGGAAAGTAACAGAGTGAAAAGGCTTCTACGGTTCATAATGTCCTGCCTGTTTTGAGAAAAAGGTCATGAAAAATGGGGCGTCCGTCAGCCGGCGCGCCCATAATGTTTTTGCATCTTCAGCCCAGTAGGCGAGAACCATCAGAGAAACGTATCAGCCAGTGCGCGATTTTTTGTCGAGTTTGGCAAAGGTTGAGGTTGCGCGAACGGCTTTCAAAATTGTCGAGCTTTATGCTGTAAACCGATTGAGTGTTTTGTGTTGATTCCATTATGATTCGTGCGCCTCAGCGCCGCTCGGCTGTAACTGGCGCAAGCAAACAACCAAAACAAAGTTTCCTCAAATCGAGAAAAAGGATGGCCATTCACATGAAGCTGTTAAAACTTTTTGCGTTGAGCATTGGATTGATCTTGCCGCTTGAGTATGAAGCGTTCTCGCAAATGAAACGAAATCCCTGTCCCAATCCAGGCGGACAGAACATCTGGATCAGGGACAAGACAAATCCGAACAATTATCGGGAAGGCAAACCAAGGAAGCTTGTAGAGATCAACGCCAGAGAAAAAAAGGTGACTTATTGCGTTGGAGATCATCTTGCCGAAGAAGACATAAGTAGCCTGATGGACATTAGCTTCGTGCCACCTGGAGTTATAGTTTCCAACTCTCAACAGCCAAAAACTATTCCGTCTGGTTCGCAAATTGTGATTCCAGATGAATATACCGGTGTTCCAGTGACCATCAATTCCTCAACGGATTTGTCTCATCCGACTTTAAGCGGAACAGTCACTTTGCGAATGACCCTTTATGAAAATGGATCGGTTGATCAAATTCATGTTGTCGGCTCGACCAACAAGGACCTGGAAGCTTTGGCTTTGAATGAAGCGAAGCGGTTGAATTTCAATCCGGCAATTTATAACGGCGAATGGGTGAACGTCAGGAAGCAGATCGTTTTCACGTTTTATGCCGGTAATGGCCCAAAAGTTATCTCTACGGCTGAATCACCAAATTCGATATCAAGAAGCCGACAGGTAAATTCTCAGTCTCAATTGCCATCATTCAAGATTCTCAGCCCCGGCAAGGGAGACAAAGTCAAACAAGCCGCTGTTCTAAGGTGGGAAGCAGTTCCAAACACTCTAAATTACAAAATCGAGTTGTTCTGCGGTTTCAGCAGGGAAGATTGCTCCCCAGGACGTGTGCCGGGTTCGCAAACCAGTCACACCATGACATTTCCAGGAGAAATCCCAATCAAATGGCGCGTTGTCGCTGAGCTTAAAAATGGCAAGAACGCTTATTCTGAGTGGGGCTATTTTGGCTATAAAAAATAATCTTTTCAGATTTGGGAAAGCAGCTTTTTCCGAACTATCACAGACAGAATGAAGAAGGCGAGAGCGCCAATGATGGCGTACCCAAGCGGCAAAATTCGGAACGCCATTGCCACCAGGCATAAAATTCCTATTCCGCGAATCAGGTTGGCGATGGCGTTGGCTCGTTCAGTTTCAGTTGGTTGGCTCATAACAAATTGATTTATCGCGTAAGCGCAGAATTTCCATTCCGCGCTTACGCGATTGGCATTTATTTCTTCTTGTATTTTTCGATCAGCCCCTGCAAACCATCTGTTTTGCCTTCGTGGCGGAACGAATAGTATTGCTTCAGATTTTCCATCAGTTCGTCCTGTGTCGGTTTCAACTGCGCGTTGCCTTCGCAAGCAGCGACACCGCGAGCCAGATAATCAATCACTTCGTCCATCTTGGCCAATGCCTGATCCATCAACTCCGGTTTCCTTTCCGCCTGATATTTTTGAGCGATGGTCTGATATTGATCGTTTGCCATGTTGACCAGCAAGAGCAACAGTCCGACGTCGCTTTGTTCCAATCCAAAGGCTTGTTCGGCGCTTTCCATAGCTTCGGCCTTTTGACTGTTCGCCATCAGCACAACGGCTCGCGCGTAATACAACCGCCACAGCCAGGAGTTTTTATAATCCGCCCATCGTTCATCCGCCATCCAGCTCGGTTTTTTGTCGGCTCCCATCAATTCTGCGCCTTTGGCGGCAGATTCAATGGCGGCTTTCATCAGCTTGGGACTGGCAGCCTGTTTCTGGGTTTGCGTCGCGCCTGCCCATGTGACCTGCACATGAATGGTCACGTCTTCGGGATTCTTTTCCAGATACTTCAGACTTTCATCCAGCGCTTGATCGTATTTGCCCGTAGCGAAGTAGGCTTCGATCAGCGAAGGGCGCACTAGATCAGCTTCGCCGGGCTGGTTGAACATCTTCGAAAATTCTTCCGCCGCTTTGATCTTCTGGTTGTTGTCCTGAATCTTGTAGATTTCGTTGGAGATGGTTCCAGCGACTTCGGCGCGCTTTACGCCTTTCGGAAACTTTTTGGCGTATTCCGCCGCCGCTTTGGTTTTGGCGTCCAGGCCTTGAGCCTTGATCAGTTTTTCAATTGCGGCGCGTTCGTCGTTGGGAACTTGTGGACCTTGAGATTTATTGTCCTGCGCCATCACTGCCAATGACAGGCAACTCAGCGCCAACGCACAAATAAACATTCCCCGCAGTACGGGAGCAAACTTTGCTTTCATCTTTGACCTCGTGTTGTTTTGAACTATTGGATTGGGAATGATGTGCGCGAACGCCACATCAACGCGACGGATTATACTTGAGCGAAGGGATGCAGGGCAATTTTCCCAACTTGTCCGATCTCCAGCAGACGGAAAGTTCTACTGCGACTGATTATCCCTTCACAACGCCTATGTAAGGCAGGTTGCGATAGCGTTCGGCGTAATCCAGTCCGTATCCGACGACGAATTTATCCGGGATGTCGAAGCCTATGTAATCGGCATGGACTTCTACCTTGCGCCGCTCCGGTTTGTTGAGTAAGGTTGCGATCTTGATGGAAGTCGCCCCGCGCGCCTTGAAGCTGTTGACCAGATAGCTGAGCGTCAATCCGGTATCCAGAATGTCTTCGACCAGAATGATGTCCCGTCCTTGCAGCGGTTCGTCCAGGTCTTTGACGATTTTGACTTCGCCGGAAGAAGTTTTTTCTTTGCCATAACTGGACACAGCGATGTAATCAAACGTCAGGTTCAAATCAATTGCACGAGCCAGGTCGCTGAGAAAGATCATGGCGCCTTTCAACACGCAGATCAGTTCCGGGCGACGACCGGCATAATCACGAGCGATTTGTTCGCCCATTTCGCGGATTCGTTGTTGCAGTCGGTCTGTGGGGATTAGAACTTCCAGGTTCGGATTGTTGAACTCTGAGGCGGTGGCAGACATTGAGCCGATCTCCTTTGGATGATGGTGGAACAAGCTGCTGGCTCGCTCCACGAATGAAATGAATGAATTGCGTTTTGGGAAGCCGCAATATATTGACCGGCTTTCCGGGTGTCAATTTCAGTAACCCGACTCTAATTCAAAACTTGACAGGAAGTATGGACTACAAATTCCCACTGATTGAAAAACTCCCGCCGTATGTGTTTGCCGTCACCAATCAATTGAAGATGGAAGCTCGCCATCGCGGCGAAGACATCATTGATCTGGGCATGGGCAATCCAGATTTGCCGACGCCGGAACCGATTGTCGAAAAGATGGTCGAAGCCACACGCAATCCGCGCAATCATCGTTATTCGACTTCCAGAGGATTGCCGAACCTGCGGCTGGAAATTTCTCGCTGGTACGCGCGCCGTTACAACGTGGAGATTGATCCAGAAGCCGAAGCCATCGCCACCATCGGCGCGAAAGAAGGTTTTTCGCATCTGGTGCTGGCTCTGGTCGAACCGGGCGACAAGGTCATAGTGCCTGATCCGAGCTACCCTATTCATTCCTTTGCGGCGACCATTGCCGGTTGTCAGTTGATTAAGTTGCCGATCAATGACGGCCCGGAAGAAACGCTCGAAGCGTTGCGCCGGTTGGAATATCCGCGCTCCGAACAGCCGAAGCTGTTGGTACTGTCGTTCCCGCACAACCCGACAACGGCAGTTGTCGAATTGCCGTTTTTTGAAGAAGTCGTCGCCATTGCGCGCGAACGCGGTTATCTGGTGATTCACGATCTGGCCTATGCCGATCTGGGATTCGACGGGCACAAACCGCCGAGCATCTTGCAGGTCAAAGGCGCAAAGGATGTGGCGGTCGAGATGTTTTCCATGTCGAAAAGTTATTCGATGGCTGGTTGGCGCATGGGGTTTTGCGTTGGCAACAAACAGGCGGTGTATGCGTTGACGCGACTGAAAAGTTATCTCGATTATGGAATGTTCCAGCCGATTCAAATCGCAGGGATCATTGCGCTGCGCGATTGCGACGAATATGTGCCGCAAATTGCCGAAGTTTATCGCAAACGCCGCGACGTGCTGATCAAGGGCTTGAATTCCGCCGGATGGAACGTGCCATCGCCCAAAGGAACAATGTTCGTCTGGGCGAAAATCCCGCAACATTTCGCCAAACTCGGTTCGCTGGAATTTGCCAAACAACTCATCACGCACGCCGGAGTGGCGGTTTCGCCAGGCAATGGCTTCGGCGAAAGCGGCGAAGGTTACGTTCGTTTTGCGCTGGTGGAAAACGAACAGCGCATTGCCCAGGCAGTTCGCGGCATCAAATCGTTTTTGAATGATTAACCCATTCGGAAAAGGAGCGAGCTTGAAACCATACCTCGTGTTTCTGGTCGCCGCCGGGTTGTTTTTGCTGGCCGCGGTTTTGCTGGGGCTGCAAGCCAAAGGCGCAGGGCCATTGCCGGGCGATCTGGAATTCAGTCGCGTGCTTCAATCGGCATTGCCGCCCAGTGATGATGTTCGCCAATTCTGGGTTGTGGTCGGCGAGGCGCTTCGTTATTCGCCTTATCTGGCGGTGGCAGTGGCGCTGGGGCTGCGGAAATGGGATTGGGCAGTGTTGTTGGTGGCAGCGTGTTTGCCCATTGCCTTGTTCGGCGAAGCCCAACTGAAACCATTGTTCAATCGTCCGCGACCGACAGAAGACCTTGTGACGATTGTTCAAGCGGCCAAAGGGCTCAGCTTTCCCAGCGGGGCGGCTTTGCAGGCGATGGCCGTGTACGGAACGACGATTTATCTGTCCCGACTGCTTGGAAAATCCGGCGGAACGATAACGCGAATCGTGACGGCTTTATCTGTGACGTTGTTGGTATTGAGCGGCGTCGGGCGAGTTTATCTAGGCGCGCATTGGGCGACGGATATTTTCGGCGGATGGTTGTTCAGCAGCGCCTGGCTGGCATTGCTGATGGCCGGACATCAATGGTGGTTGCAACAGGGCGAAGCTGCGAATTCGGAAGTGGAATAAATCGTAGGCTTATATCGGAGACTGATTGATGAGCGCAGAGCATTCACGAGACACCGTTCGCCAGCTTGTGCGCGAAGCGTTGATCGGACAAATCGGCGGTTCACAACCTGCGGCCAGCGCCGCCGAACAGACTGACATGGTTGATGAATCCTCCAAGGACGTAATCACGGAAGCCGATGTCAGCGGGTTGCCGATGGGCGCAAAGCTGCTCGTTCGTGAAGGAGCGATCATCACTCCGGCGGCGAAAGATGTGATTCAACAACGTTGTCTCGATCTTCGATACCGAACGCGACGGCAGGCTTCGGGCAACCAGCGCGTGATAGCGCTCGGCGCGGATCACGGCGGATTTCAAACCAAAGAGCGATTGAAAAAGCTGCTCGATGAACTCGGTTACAAACACCGCGATTTTGGGACTATTTCCGAAGACGCAGTGGATTATCCAGATTTCGCGCATGCGGTGGCGCGCGCCGTCGCCGACGGCATTTGCGACCTGGGCATCATCGTTGATGGCGCGGGCATTGGATCATGTATGACCGCAAACAAGGTTACGGGCGTTCGTGCGGCGATGTGTTACGACGCGGCCACAGCGCGCAACAGCCGCGAACACAATTACGCCAATGTTCTGACTCTGGGCGGAAAGATGCTCTCAGCCGAGCAAATCTCCGAAATCGTCAAAACCTGGCTGGCCACCCCCGAAGGCGAAACGCGACACGGCAAACGAGTCGCCAAAATAATGGCTGTCGAAAAACAGTATATGCGTTGAAGCTGGACGCTCAGGCGTCCCGCTTGCATCTCATCTTGCTCATTTCCTGAAACGCAGGCGAAACACCTGCGCTCCCAAAACGAGGTGTAACCAAAATGGCGAAAAAAAATTCTTCGGCAAAAGTGTTTTTGAAATTAGCGCTGCTGGCGTTATTGGCAATCGGACTGAACTGGAATTCGGCTTCGTCTGGCGCGGCACAATCGCGACAGATTCGCGTGGTGAATGCCAGCGGAGTTGGCGGGCAAACCGTCAATGTCGCTGTCGAACTGGTCGCCCAGGGAAATGAAAACGCGCTTGGGTTTAGTTTGAATTTCCCGACGGCGATTTTCAGCAATCCTTCCGCTTCCATTGGTAA
Source organism: uncultured Heliomicrobium sp. (assembly GCA_964470555.1). Classification (GTDB taxonomy): domain Bacteria; phylum Acidobacteriota; class Blastocatellia; order RBC074; family RBC074; genus RBC074. The sequence goes on along the minus strand of CAYYDG010000088.1, from coordinate 3,609 downwards.
CGGGGCTGTGGGCGCAACCTTGAACGTCAACACCTTGCAGGCCGCCAACGGCAGAGTTGGCGTGGCGATGGCGTTGCCCACCGGGCAGGTGTTCACCGCCGGAGTCAAACAATTGGTGGTCGTGACGTTCAATGTCGCCGCCAACGCTCCCGCCGGACCGACGTTGATTACGTTCGGCGATGTGCCGGTCGCGCGCGAAGTTTCCGATGCCAACGCCAATTCTCTGACAACGGTATTCACCGCGGGTGAAGTCATCGTGCAACAGCCTAACCCGGCTCCAACGCTGACCAGCTTGAATCCCTCATCGGCAATTGTCGGCAGCAATGGAATTTCGCTGATGGTCAACGGGGCGAACTTTGTCGCGCTCTCGACTGTGCGCTGGAACGGTGTCACTCGCACAACTCAGTTTGTGAACAGCGGCCAATTAACGGCGACCATTCCCGCCAGCGATCTGGTGAATGCCGGGACGGCGTCGGTTGACGTTGTCAGCCCTGCGCCAGGCGGCGGCACATCAAACAGTTTGAGCTTCGCCATCAATAATCCGGTTCCGACGATCAACAGCTTAAGTCCGAATTCGACGACGGCAGGTGGCGGGGCTTTCACGCTGACAGTCAACGGCACAGGATTTCTCAACTCTTCAACCGTGTGGTGGAACGGCTCGTTGCGCACTACGCAGTTTGTCAACGCCACGCAAGTCACAGCTCCGATTCAGGCCAGCGATATTGCTTCGGCAGGAACGGCCAGCGTTGTGGTTCAAAATCCCGCACCTGGCGGAGGTTCGTCGCCAGCGGCAACATTCACCATCAACAACCCAGTTCCAACCATCACGTCGTTATCGCCGAACGGTGTGATTGCTGGAAGTTCGGCATTTACCTTGACGGTTAATGGCACGGGTTTTGTAAATTCTTCGACCGTGTGGTGGAACGGCTCGTTGCGCACTACGCAGTTTGTCAACGCCACGCAAGTGATGGCTTCGATCACCGCTGCTGATGTCGCGTCGGCAGGAACGGCAAGCGTTGTGGTTCAAAATCCCGCGCCCGGCGGAGGTTCGTCGCCAGGGGCAACCTTCACCATCACTGCGGCGACTCCTGCTCCGACAACGACTTCGATTATTCCAAACATTGCCGTCGCCGGCGGGACAGGGTTTGTTCTGATGGTGAATGGAACCAACTTCGCCAACAACTCCACCGTCAATTGGAATGGCAGCGGGCGAACGACAACCTTTGTCAGCGCGACTCAATTGACGGCGCAAATTCTGGCTTCGGATATTGCGACAGCCGGGACGGCAATGGTGACTGTGGTGACGCCTGCGCCGGGCGGCGGAACATCCAATGCGCAAACCTTTACGATTGCCAGCCCTGTGGCCAGCGTTTCAGCGGCCAGCTTTCTAGGCGCTGAACTTGCGCCGGATTCGATTGTCGCGGCGTTTGGCGTGAATCTGGCGACATCGGTGGAAATCGCCAGTTCGTCGCCTTTGCCGACGACGCTGGCGGGGACGAAAGTTTCTGTCAGAGACAGCGCAGGAACCGAACGCCTGGCACCGTTGTTTTTCGTTGCGCCGACTCAGGTGAATTATCTGATGCCGCCCGGAACGGCGAACGGCATCGCAACGGTCACGGTCACAAGTGGCGACAACAAAATTTCCATTGGCTCGCCCGTGATGGCCTCAGTGGCGCCAGGATTGTTTACGGCCAACTCCAGTGGGCAGGGAGTTCCCGCGGCCAACATCTTTCGGTTGAAAGCCAATGGCGAACAAAGCACCGAACTGCTTTCGCGATTAGATGGGGCGACCAATCAGTTTGTGCCGATCCCGATTGACCTTGGTCCCGAAGGCGAACAAGTTTTTCTGATCCTGTTTGGTAGTGGGATTAAGGGCAACACCGGATTGTCAGCAGTCAGCGTGAACATCGGCGGTACGGATTGCGAAGTGTTGTATGCCGGAGAAACGCCGGGCTTTTTCGGATTGGATCAATGCAACGTACGCATTCCGCGCAGTCTGGGCGGACGAGGCGACGTTGATGTCGTGTTGACGGTTAATGGCAAAATCGCCAACACCGTGCGGATCAACATCAAATAAAACAACGGCGCAATTCTTCCACATCAAAACATGGAAGAATTGCGTCGCTCAGATTCTGACAAACAAAACGCGGCAGGTCGGTCAATGGCCTGCCGCGTTTTGTTTTGATTATTGACGCCTTGCGGATAACGCCGGAACGGCATTCGCCGTGCTTTGTGTCCTGGTTATTTCGCTCTGATCGGAACTGAGCTTGATGAACCAGGTCAGCTCTGACCCGCGCCAGACGGCCAGATCGGCTTTGCCGTCGCCGTCGTAATCGCCCGCAACCGGAACGTCCGTGTGCGACGAAGCTCCCCACGCAACTTTGTAAGCCGCGTGATTGGAACTGGCGAAGATCAGCCACATACCAACTGATCCGCGCCAAACGGCCAGATCGGTTTTGCCGTCACCGTCATAATCGGCGGGAACGGGAACGTCGGTTCCAACACCGAAGCGGCGGAATATCGTAGAGCCATCCGAACTGGATTGGATGTACCAACCGCCGTTTGCTTGTCGAAAGACGGCTGCATCCGCTTTGCCGTCTCCGTCGTAATCAGCAGGCACAGGAATATCACCCAACGAGGCATCGCCTGATCCCCATTCGATGATTTGCGTCTGCTCGTCGGAACTGCGCCGGATGTGCCAGCGGCTTTCACTGCTGCGCCAAACGGCCAGATCGGTTTTGCCGTCGCCGTCGTAATCGGCAGCCACCGGCACGTCCTGTTCCGTTCCCCAGCTTTGAATGGTTATTTGCCCATCGCTGCTGCGGTGTATGTGCCACTGCCCGGTGGAGCGGCGGTACACTGCGGCATCGGTCTTTTCGTCGCCGTCGTAATCGCCGGGAACGAGCAAGTCATTCAAAGGATCGAAACCGCCTTCCAGCATCAACGACAACTCGGAATTGGTTCCGCTGCGAATGATCTGCCATTCGCCGTTTCCGCTGTTCCACAACGCCAGATCGGTTTTGCCGTCGCCGTCGAAATCGCCCGGAGCTTTGGTCGTGCTCAACGATTGTGGACAACCGAGGGCTTGACGAGTCTGGGCTGCCAGATCAATCAACATCTGCCCTTGCGCCGGACTCAGGGTTCCGCCCTGAATAATCGCCTGAACTTCATTGATGAATGTCGCAAGTTGATTACAGACAGGAATAGGAGTGACTTTCTCCAACTCGATGATCGCCTCTTCGAGAATGGTCGTCAGGTTGTAAACCTGTTCTTTGTCGAGAGGTGGGGACAAGGCCGCCACTTTGTCAATCAAGGCTTCCAGAGCTTGCAGTGGAGTCAAGACGATGACTGGGAAACTGCAACTGGCAGGGTTGCCCGCCGCATCCGTCACGCTGCAAGTTACCGTAGTCGTCCCGAGCGGGAAGCTCGATCCAGACGACGGATTGCACGTCACCGAATTGACGCCCGGGCAGTTGTCTATCGCCAATGGAGTTTGGTAACTGACCGTTGTTGTTCCGGTCGAAACCCCTGTGACATTGGTTGGACAAGCCACAGTCGGATTTTGCGTGTCGTTGACTGTGACTGTGAAAGTGCAGGATGCGGTGTTGT
>CAYYDG010000087.1:0-23807 GCA_964470555.1 uncultured Heliomicrobium sp. | reverse complement strand
CCACCCGGCGCTCCCAACGACACCCAACGCTGCGGTAGCAGCAAAACGCCTAAAACCATTACCAAAGCGAGCGTGTAGATTCGTTTCATGTGAAGCCTCTGTTCAGGGTTTATGACCGGGAACACAAATACCAATCTTCAGGCAATCAATGTTGCCTGGCAAATTTATGGTTTGTGTTGAATCCAACGCCGCCGAATGCTCAAACATTTGGCCGTGAGTTAGGCCGATTCCAGTGAGTGAGGAGCATTTTCGGCAGCAAAGTTCGTGAAGAAAATCGCCGATACAAGCCGGGAGTTTAGGGGAGACCCGGAAACCTGTCAACGGACTTGATTGAACGATGGGCAAAAGCTGCCAGTGATTGGTTTTGGCAGCTTTTGCCCATCGTTGTTGGCAATCGTCGTTATCAGGTGCGAGGCGGAAAAACGCCTTGCAGCGCGATATTGAAGTAAAACGTCAGGTACGGTTGCATATTGTTATGGGGTTGGTCGCCGCCTGCGGGAGCAAGCGTGTTACTCGATAATGGAGTCAACGGACCCGGAGCAGCATACATACCGATGCCAATGCCTGTAGCCAGCAATTCGCCGGCAGGAGATCTGTTACCGCCATCGGCCTGTGATGCCCGCATGGCGTGGGAATGCGAGGGTATTTCCGATTCAAGCAAAGAGACTGTTTCAGACCCGCCGGTTTCGCCAAGGTCATGAAGTGAAAGCCCGGGGCCTTGTCCCGGATGCATCGGAGCGCGTCCCTGCAAATCGGGCAAAGCGAAGTTCGATTTGCCGTTACCGCCGTAGGTCGTGCCAAGCAGCGAGAAGAGAGCCGTATTCTGGCTCAGCGGCAACAACTGTCCGTCGCACCAGGCCCAGCCCCTTGGCGCGAAGTTAAATGGAAAAATTCGTATTTCAGCGACAAATGGATCTGCCATTGTTTTCTCCTGAAAAAATTGTGGAAAGTCCCTAACCTGCTGTTCATTTGATTTATGTGTTCGCCAACCAGAGTCGGCGACAGGATCAAGTTGGGGACGGGAAGATTCCGAACAGGGAAATGATGAAGTTAATGCAAAGATACGGTTGGAAATTCGTATGCGGTTGGCTTCCTCCCACTGCGGAAACTGCCTGCGGCGAAAGGTTGGTTTGAGGGTTGTCAGAACCGTAGGGCGATACGGTCACTTCCGTCGAAGTTGCTACCACTTGATTGGTGGGCGACACACCATTGGCGATATTCGCTGAGCCGAGCATGGGGTGCGAGTGAGCCGGAATCTGGCTGACGGTCAGAGTGATTTCTTCTGCGCCACCTGTCTCGGCAAGAATGAATCCGTTGCCTTGATGAATAGGGATGCGTCCGCGCAGATCGGGCAATGCAAACGTTGATTCACCGTCGCCGCCGTAGGTGGTCCCGATCAATTGGAAAAGCGTTTCATTTTCCGAAATTGGGAGCAGTTGCCCTTCGCAAAACATCCAACCAGCGGGCGCAAAGTTGCCCGCGAACATTCTGATTTCACCGACATAAGGTTGTGCCATTGGTTTCTCCTTCTTAGTTTGGACTTGGGAAAATTCCTTGCAGCGCAATGCAGAAGGATAAAGTCAGAAAAGGTTGCATGTTCAGGTGGGCCTGGCTGCCTCCGACATTAGTGATTTCGCCAGGCGACATCGCTGTCAAAGCTGCCGGAGCCGTATACAGTTGCGAAGCGGTTGATTGGGCCAGCAACAAACTCGCTGTCGGGGTGTTGGTTGTCGCAGCCGCCGACGTGGCATTGGCGACGTGGGTGTGAGTCGGTATTTCGGCTATCGAAAGCGTATGCGCCTGTTCGCCACCGCGTTCGCCCAGCGTATGACTGCCACCGACATGGATCGGTGTGCGCCCGCGTAAATCGGGTAGCGCAAAATTCACGCGCCCGTCGCCGCCGAAAGTCGTGCCCAGCAAGCTGAAAAGCCCTTGATTCTGGTTAATGGGGAGTAATTGGCCGTTGCATAACGCCCAACCTCTGGGCGGAAAAGCGAACGACATAATCCTGATTTCAGACAGGAAAGGTTCTGCCATTGTTTGTCTCCTTTGAACAGGTTGTCTGGGATGACAATATCTGGAGTAGCACCGCAAACCAACTGTTCGAGATATTGATTTCACTGACAGGTCGGTTCCGGCTAATCAAACAAAAAGCCATAAATCACCGCTGCTTGTCTGAGTAGACAAAACCACCAGAGTATGGAATTGGAAACAGATTTGGTTGATAAGAATTCCGCTGGACGACCGTTTGCCCAGGGAACAGGGGCGAACAACTGAACTTCTTTGGTACTAATTTCGGATGACAGTTTTTATGCTGTCAGTTTGATAAGGCGGCGCGATTCTAGGTGTGAGCGAGAAGCAAGTCAATGCTGATGTGAAACTTTTTTACGTTCAACTTTTGCATTGATTGAAGATTGGTGGCGTGGTCAGCTTTGGCGATTGTCGAGTGATGGAAGCAAAAACAAAGCGCGGCTTGCTTGGTCAACCGCGCTTTGTTTTACGAGTTTTTGAAGATTCGATGTCTGGCGATCATTATTTCGGCATCTTGTCGCCGCGTCGAATCAGGGTGTGCAGAACGCCCTTGTCATCGCGATGAAAGATGGCGACGTTGTTTTTGATCTGCCCGTAAAAAACCACTTCGCCGCGGTCATTGATTGCTGGTTGGGTGAATTGATTGAACAGGTCGAGTTCATCTTTGGCGCCGGGAATTTTATGATCCACCAGAGCGATGGTTTCAATGCCTTTGGCGGTTTTGATGAACATTCCGCGATTGCGTCCGCCAAGCAGGCCTATGAAGGCGATTTCGCCCCGCGAATTTACCGCTGGAGAGAGAAAGTCTTCAAACTTGCCAGCGCCCGGAACCAGATCGCCTTTTTTGGCTACGACTTGAACCGGTCCACTGGCAGGTTTGAAAAACAGGGCGCGTCCAGCCGTCGGCCCATCGTAAAAGCCCGAAAACGCCACATCGCCTTTGTTGTTGATTGCCGGAGGCCGATTGCCGAATCCCAGATAATTCGTGCCTTTGACCGGCGAAGGCCGACCCACATAGGCGATCAGTTCCAATCCTTTGGGGCGCGAAACGAAGATTCCGCTTTTTTCGCCAATGCGCGCCAGAAACGCGAGTTCATTCAGTTCGTTGATTTGAGTCGGATAGTAATGTTCGGAGAAAGTTTCTTCACCGCCAATGATGCCGACTTTCTGGCCACTGCGAACGAGCAGGCGCAGTTCGCCGTTTTCGATCAGAAAAATGCCTTTTCCATCCGGGTCGCTGTACATGCCTACAAAAGCCGTCACGCCTTTGGAATTGGTCGAAGCGTTGCTGAAACCGCTGAAATGCGAAGGCATTTTCGGAACCTCATCGCCAAGCTTGACCAGCATTTTCAATCCCTGGGCATTTTTGAGATACAGAGCGCCGTTGCTCGGTCGGGCGACGTGAGCCGGATCGTTAGGGTCGGTGATAGTCGTGGGCGCAACCGCAGGGGCTCCAAAATTGGAAAAGAATGTCAGGTCGCCGTTGTCGTTGAAGGTCGGCATGCCAAATCCATGAATGGCGTGAGGCCAGTTGCCGGCTTTTTCTCCTTCTTTGAGGATGTTCCAACTGCCGTCAGGGTGTCGGACAAAAATTGATTGTCCGGCGCCGTTCGTTTTGTCCTGTTTGCTGAACAGTCCAAGGAAAACGATGTCGCCTTTGTTGTTGACCAGCGGGAACCGGAAATTGCCGAAATCTTCCGGAGTGATGATTATTTCAGGCGGTCCCTTTTCAACGGTTGTTTTGGGAGTGATGGCGACAGGGCCATCCTGAGTCGCGGCCTCGAACGCCGTTGGTTGAGTGTCGTTGGTTTGCTGTTTCGCTCCGGCGTCGAAACCGATCAGCGCCGCGAAAAACACGCAGAGCGCAAGAACGAGAAAAACCTGAGATTGACGGTTACGCATAATAAATTTCTACCTCCGAATCACGAATCACGAAAAATGAGTTGAGGAAATTGAGGGGCGCGATTTTGAAAGTCGTCGAGTGAACATTCATCGGTTTAAGTCGTGCCGAGTGCGTGATTGATAGCGCCTTCGGCCCATTGGCGAAAGTCCGGTCGAAAACCCGGCAGACTGTCCACGATCTTGCCGTTTCTGCCAAAGATGAAGGTTTGGGGAATCGGCATGCGCGGATCGTTGCCATTGGCGACGTTGAACAATGTAAACATATCGCGCGGAGAAAATCCGACGCGATAATTCATCGCGAACTGTTGCACGAACATTTCCACACGTCCGCGCTCCATTTGCGGGTCTTCCACCGTCAAACCGACAATTTCGACCCCTTTGTCCTTGAATTGATTGTGCAACGCGATCAGGTCTGGGATTTCTCGCCGACAAGGACCGCACCACGTCGCCCAAAAGTTGACCAGCACCACTTTGTTGCTGCCGACCATGTCCCCGAATTTGACGCTGTCACCTTTCAACATCGGCAGATTGACGTTGTGAACGCTGCCATCCAATTTGCCGCGCAAATTTGCCGGAGGCCTATAAGTTGCACTGCCGGGTTGCTGTGCGCGATTCATGACGCTGCTATCCGAGCAACCGCTCAGAAACGACATCGTCAACAAAATGGCGCAGAGACAAAAATGGCGACAAGCCTTCAGGGAATTCTTTGAGAGTTGAAAAAAACTGGTTTGATGCATTCTGGTTTTCTGTTTTCGGGTTCGGTGAAGTTAAGCGCCGTTCGCTATTGGGACTTTTGGCTTCAATGCAGCCTGCAGGGCGAACGGGGGTGACGGAACGAGGCGTATGATAGCCTGCCGTCTCCGACCATTACAACTGATGAAAATTGCCCAGTGAATGAAGAAGCGCTTCATTGTCCGGCTTCTTTGCGCGATGTTACGGCTTCAGCCACGGCGGAGTTCAACATTTCTCTGCCGATTCGTGGGTTGTACCCGATCAGTCGCTTGACCAATTTCCCGTCCGTGCCGAACACAAACGTTTGAGGAATGCGCATTGACGCCGAACCATTGTTGATCGCCAGATAAAGTTGTTCCGACGCAAAGCCCACGTGATAGGTCATGCCGTATTCTTTGACGAAGGACTTCACGCGGTCGCGCTGTGTTTCGTAATCTTCGGTGGTCAATCCTATGACGATCAATCCGTCCTGGCGATATTGGTCGGCCAGTTCAATCAGATGAGGAATTTCCTGACGACAAGGCCCGCACCACGTCGCCCAGATGTCCAACACGACAGGTTTGCCAGCGGTCAGCAATTTGTTCAATTCCATCTTTTTTCCGGTCAAAGTGCGAATCACGAATTTTTCAGCCTTGATCTGGTCAAGCGTAGGTTCGACAGGTAATTGAGCAAAAGTTGGCAAATTGGCGATCAACAGCGCCAGACAGGCCATCAGCCGAAACATATTTCTTCGTAACTTCATGTTTGAATCCTCGTTTGAGTCAGGGCTTGGTCCAGTATTTCGGCCTGCGTTGCCGAGTGTTTTGATTGAATTCGGGGATGGCGGGGCCAGCGCCGAGCGCGGCGATTTCAGCGCGTTGCCCGGCAATCAGCAGATTGGCGACTTTGTTGCGAAATCGCTGGCTGCGTCCGGCGGTCAAATGTTCGACCAGCATCAGCAGGCGAAACCACGACGATTCCAGATCGTCAGCCAACCGGGAAATTTTCGTGATGTCATAAGGTACGGCGATTTCCGCCACGCCCAGTCGGGCAAAGACTGACAGGTAACGCGCCGTCGCCAGATCAGGACAGGTCAATCGCCGCTTGCCGATTTTCAATTCCACGCCCAGCAATGTGTGCATCACTTCCACGTCGTTTTTTTTCGCCTGGGATTGGAGTTGGTGACTGCGCGTGCGGATCGAGCGAATGCGGTCACGGTAAATCGTAGAGATGAGTTGATCGCCCATCAACTGTCTGACCTCTGCGGCCAGTTCATCGGCTTTTAGTGCGCGTTCGGCCATCAAAGTTTTTCATTCAAAGCATCGGCGACGGTATGAACGTCTTTGTCGCCGCGCCCGGAAAGATTGACCAGAATGATTTGTTCCGGCGACAAACGCGGAGCCAGTTTCACGACTTCGGCAATCGCATGCGACGATTCCAACGCCGGAATGATTCCTTCCAGCTTCGACAACAACTGAAACGCTTCCAAAGCTTCGTCGTCGTTGGCGAAGACATACTCGGCGCGACCGGCGTCGTGCAGATGCGCATGTTCCGGGCCAACGCTGGCGTAATCCAATCCGGCGGAAATCGAATGCGTCAGCGAAATCTGCCCGCGATCATCCTGCAAGACGTAACTTCGCGTGCCTTGCAACACGCCAATGCGCCCGCCGCCTTCTTGCAGAAATCGCGCAGCGTGTTCGCCGAGTGATAAACCGCGTCCGCCAGCTTCGACGCCAATCATCTTGACCGATTCGTCGTTGAGGAAATCGTAAAACAATCCCATGGCGTTGCTGCCGCCGCCAACGCAGGCGACCAGATAATCCGGCAGCCTCCCGGTTCGTTCCAGCATCTGCGCGCGAGCTTCGCGGCCAATCACGCTTTGAAAATCGCGCACCATCATAGGGTAAGGATGCGGTCCCAGCACGGAACCAAGCAGATAATGCGTATCGCCGACGTTTGTCACCCAATCGCGCAGAGCTTCGTTGATGGCGTCTTTCAAAGTCTTGCTGCCGGATTCGACGCCGCGAACTTCCGCGCCGAGCAAACGCATGCGAAAGACGTTCAACGCCTGTCGCCGCATGTCTTCCGTGCCCATGTAAACCACACACTCCAAGCCTGCCCACGCGCACACAGTCGCCGTCGCCACTCCGTGCTGACCGGCTCCGGTTTCGGCGATGATGCGGCGTTTGCCCATGCGTTTGGCCAACAGAATTTGTCCCAGCGCGTTGTTGATTTTGTGAGCGCCCGTGTGGTTCAGGTCTTCGCGTTTCAGATAAATCTGCGCGCCGCCCAAATGCTGAGTTAGTCGCTCGGCAAAGGTAATCGGCGAAGGCCGTCCGACAAATTCGCGCAGCAAACGGTGAAACTCTTCCTGAAAGGCAGAATCGTCTTTGGCGACGGCGTAAGCGATTTTCAATTCATCAAGCGCATACATCAATGTTTCCGGCACAAAACTGCCGCCGTAAGGCCCAAAGTGTCCGCTGGAATCCGGCAACGCGGAAAAATTCATTGGATCGTTTCCATCTCCTGTTTCAATTTTTGCAATCTGGCAGCATCTTTCTTTCCCGGCGCGCTTTCGACGCCGCTGTTCACATCCACGGCGAACGGCTGAACTGCTTGAATCGCTTCAACAATAATTTCCGGCGACAACCCCCCAGCCAAAAACAATCGAGTCAGCTTCGCAGCTTCACGCGCAATATCCCAATTCGCAGTCTTGCCCGTACCGCCGTATAAGTTTTTATCAAACGCATCCAGCAAAATTGCCCAAGCCGGATAATTCAAAACCTGTTGCACGTCGAAGCTTTCTCCAACTCGTAAAGCTTTGATGACTCGCCTGGCTCCGACTGCTTCACAATACACGGCGTCTTCGTCGCCGTGAAGCTGCGCCAGTTGCGCGCCACTGACCTTCAAAATCTCAATCACATCCTGCGGCTGAGCTTCGTTGACAAAAATGCCGACAGTCGTAATGTCGTTTGGCAATTGCTCAATGATCGTTCGCGCAGCTTCCGGCGCAATGTAGCGTGGGCTTTTACTATAGAAATTGAAGCCCAGAAACTCCGCGCCGCATTCAATCGCAGCGCGCGCATCTTCGAGCGAAGTAATGCCGCAAACTTTCAATTTGATTGGTGACATTGTGCTAAACATTCAAGACCGGTGCGCATCGGCATAGCTACGAAGAGCTGCATTTATGCTCTTTTCAAAATCGTTTTGCTGAGCTTTGAACCAGGACAGGACTTCGTCGTCTACATTGACTGTGAGAATCGCCGTGCCACTTTGCAATCGCAATTTCGCCTGTTGAAAAAAGGTTTCCGTCAAAGGCGGAATGTCAGAATAGTCAATCTCATCATCGTCAGCCGTTGCCAGCCACTCCCAATCCGTCCGTGACTGATTATTCGGCAAGCCACTGTTCAAATTTGGTTCGTTCATACTTGTTCGCCTTTCTAGCTGAAATGATCCGAATCGTGTCGGCGCTTGGTTCAGCGAAAACTACAACAGCAACGATATTTCGCAACAACCCTATTCCGACCCAGCGATTCTCACCATAATCTTCTCGCGTGTCTGGTTCAACCTGCATCGGGCCGTCAAACAACTGTGGCACATCGGCAAAATCCATCCGATGCTTGGCAATGTTGGTTCGATTCTTATCCTCATCCCAATCAAAAAACATTCACCAGCTACTCCTGACGGGAAATCATCACTTTCAATGCTGCCGTTTCGTCGTCCGCTCGCATCAATTCTTCCCCGATCAAAAAAGCGTGGAAGCCAGCCGAGCGCAGCCGGTCAATATCTTCGCGCGTGCGGATGCCGCTTTCGCTGACCAGCGTGATTGTGTTGGGCAAGTCTTTCGCCAGTTCCAGCGAAGTTTCCAGCCGCGTTTCAAACGTTCGCAGGTTGCGATTGTTGATGCCGAGCAGTCGCACGTCGTAGCGCATGACCTTGTCCAGTTCTTCGCGGTCGTGAATTTCGACCAGCGCGTCAATGCCCAGCCTGTGCGCCAGTTGCAGCAGGTCGTTGAACCGTTCGGATTCGAGCATGGCGGCAATCAGCAAAATCGCGTCGGCTCCGGCATGCGCGGCTTCGTAAATCTGATATGCGTCGAAGATGAAATCCTTGCGCAGAATCGGCAACGGCGTGACTTCGCGCACGGCGCGTAAATGCTCCAGCGAACCGTCGAAGAAATCTTCTTCGGTCAGGCAGGAAATTGCTGCCGCTCCGCCCGCCGTGTAATTGCGAGCGATGCCGACCGGATCGAAGATTTCACGAATGACGCCTTTCGACGGCGAACGACGTTTGATTTCGGCGATGATGTTGATGCCATCGCGTCGTAGCCGGGGAGTGAAAATCCCCTCGCCGCCAACAGTGGGAATCAAAGCTTTTAGTTCGTTCAGCGAAACGCGGCGCTTTGCTTCTTCCAGGCGTTCTCGCTTGCGGGCGACGATTTTTTGCAGAATGTCTGACATAGAATTTGAAAGCCGGACGGAACTGCGCCCGGCTTTTCCTTTATCCCTTCAGATTATTTGGCGCTGAACAGGTCTTTTTTCATTTTGGCGATCAGTCGCTCGGCCATTTTGCCTTGTCCGTTGCGGCTCAAACTTCCCCACAGCACGCCTTTGTCGCCTGCTTCGCCGACCCAGACAATGGATTTGTCTTTGACGCTGATCAGGCGCACTGAACCTTCCTGAGTGTCTTTGCCGCCCAGCGCCGAGTTGTACCATTTGTCGCCGGATTTTGTGACTTTGCCGGTGAGGATGAAATCCGCTGCGTCTTCTTCAGTGACGACGCTGACGGGCAATTTGCGTTTGACGATTTCGACGCTCAACACGTCGTGAAAATCGCCTTCCATCTGGGCGACAAAAATCTTTGCCCCTTCAGGAACTTTGGTTTGAGCGTCGGCAATCACGAATGAAAACGCCGCCAGCAGGAGCAAAAAAATACCACAATAAAACTTTCGCATTTATCGAGTCCTCGATTTGATGATTGGTTGATTGTTGTCGGAGAGAAGCATTTGTGTTTTGAGTGTTGTCGTTGAGAATTCACGGCCATTCTATCTTAACTTCCCAAACAGTTGGCAAACTGGTTGCCGATGGAATCCAGCATCTGACGTTCCGACAACCTGGCAATGAGTTCGTCGGGCAAATGACCAGCGCCTAAAAACGCTCCGGCAATTTGTCCAGCCATCGAAGCCACCGTGTCTGTGTCGCCACCGCAAGCGATTAACTCCGTCAGCATTGGTTTGAAACCGAGTTGGCGAACTCTGCTGGCTCCGCACAATGCCAGAGGAACCGATTCGACGACGTATCCAGAACTGCCGAATCGGCTGGCAATTTCAGGCAATGGGGTTGAACCGTCCAATTCAGCCAAACTCATCAGCCGATCTTTTACCGAAGTGTCGGGCAGGTTGTAGGCAACGAATCGCAGCAAATTTTCCGGTTTGTTCTCTGGTTGGCTCAACGCCGATTTGACGGCGAAAACGACTGCCAAGGCTCCTGCATAAGCTTCTTCGTGGTGATGAGTAATGCGCGCGACATCGCGTATGGTTTGCCTTGCCGAAAACTCTGCTGGGTTCAGGCAGAATGCCAGCGGAGCGATTCGCATGGCGGCTCCGTTGCCAGCGGCGCGTTCGCCTTTTCTGCCAACCAGCGCCCAATGTCCGCCTGCCGCCAGCTCGCTCAAGGCTTTGAGCGTGCTGGCTCCGATTCCGGTAATTCGATTTTGTCTGTGCCATTCAGCAAACCGCGCGGCGATCAACTCCGGTTGAACGCCGCCGTTCGCCTCAATGATCGCTTCGCACGTCGCCAGGGTTAATTGCGTGTCGTCGGAAAGCTGCCAGTCTTCTAAATCGTCTATTTCAACCGGAGCCATGGCGTTTTCATGCGAGCCGCCCATCGCATCGCCAATGGCTCCTCCCAGAAGCAAGCCGAAAATCTGGTCAACGACGGCTTTCATGTGTCAATCAATCATGGTTTCGACCTTGATTCCAGTTGCTGCCTCTGCCGCCGCCAGAATCGTCTGGTAGTTGTTTTTGTCCAGTCGCAGCAAAGCGAATTCTCCTTTTTCGCCTTCCTTGTACTGAATGGTCAGAAAGTGCTTCTTGCTTTTGGTGAAGAGCAACGGCCAGGCCAGCAGTAATCCAGCGGCATAACGTGGTTTCGATGCGCGTTCGTAGATGATTTTCGTCACCTGAGCTTTGGCAATTTTCAAGGTCTCGCCTTTTTTCTCATTGATCGAAATTTCGCCGCTCTCTTTGTTGATCTCCAATTCGCTGTCGAACTCTTCTGCTTTTTTGCCATCTTTGGCCTTGATCAACTTGACGTTGTCGAATTTGGTTTGGGCAAAGGCGGCAAAAGCGTTGGTCAGCAGCGCCGCTGCAATCAGAGTAACGAACGTGTTTTTCCAAATGGTCTTGTTCATGCGAAAACTCCTTTGTGAGCTGAGAGGCATTATTGAGACTGGCTGAAGCTGCCCAACGAATTGAGTTTTTCCAGCGCCTGTCCCGATTGGATGGCAGCCGCCGCCGCGTTGGCGGCGGCTTCCAGGTTTGGGAAGATTCCGGCGACCTGCAAGCAGGCAGCCGCGTTGATGACGACCAGATCGCGCGCAGCATCTTTTCGTTCGCCGGAAAGCACGGCGCGAATCGTTGCTGCATTTTCTTCGGCATCGCCGCCGCGCAAGAAATCCAGCGAAGTTGGCGAGAGTCCAAACTCTTCCGGCGAAATTTCAAAACGGCGCACGCCAGCGGAAGTCGCTTCGTGAACGACGGTTTTATCCGCGAGAGTGATTTCATCCAACCCGTCTTCGCCGCGCACCACCCAGGCTCGCTGAGTTCCCAGCCGCGACAATGCTCTGGCGACTTTTTCGCAGCCGGGTTCGGAAGAAACTCCCAGCACCTGAAACGGCGCGTTTGCCGGATTGGTCAGCGGTCCCAGCAAATTGAAAATCGTTCGCACGCCCAACTCCCGGCGAATCATCGCCACTCGCTTGGTAGCAGCGTGATGCAGCGGCGCAAACATAAAACAGATGCCAATCTCGTCGAAGATTTCCGCAACACGTTCTGGCGGCAAATCCACCCTGACGCCGAGAGCGCGCAAGACATCGGCGCTGCCGGATTTTGAAGTGACGCCGACGTTTCCGTGTTTGGCGACGGGCAACCCCGTCGCCGCAACCACAAATGCCGCTGCGGTCGAAACGTTGAACGTTTTGGCGGTACTGCCGCCGGTTCCGCATGTATCCACAAAGACCGAATGTTTTGTGATGATCCGCGTGCTGCGAGCGCGCATCGTTTCGGCAAAGCCTGCCAGTTCTTCTTCGGTTTCGCCTTTGGATGCCAGAGCTACGAGCGCGGCGGCGATTTGCGCGTCAGTCGTGTTTTCGCTGAGCATTGCATTCAGCAGAGCGGCGGCTTCGGCCTGAGACAGGCTTTGACGGGAAATCAGCGTGTTGAGGAAATCGGAAAACATGGGAATCGAGGTGTCAATTGGCCAACCATCTCAGACTTTTCAATCAGCAGCTACTGCTATTTTCAAGCTTTCTTCATACAGAGTATCCGGGCAGAAATCCTGTCCATGCGGCCATTGAACCGTGTTGAAAACAACATCAACCTGCCGAAAGTAGCTTTTTTCCAGTAATTCTCGAAAGATGCCTTTGTCCAGATATGGCGAGGCATCAAACGTGCCAACTTCACCATTGGTAAAAACAAGTGTAAGCGTGTAATCGTCATTGGCAATCGCTTTGCTAACTCTCGGATTCATTTCAACCTCTCTTTCTCTTATCGTTATTTCAACGGCTCAATCTGGAAAATAGGCTGGCCTTGAATTGCCAAAGCCCAATTTACCATTAGCTCGTCCTGGTGAAGTTCTATCCACGCTATGACCGGCATAAATATCCTCTTCAACTCAATTTGAGAAAGTTTGCCAGCAGCTTTTTGCCTTCGATGGTCATGATGGATTCGGGATGGAACTGCACGCCTTCGCAAGCGGGAAATTCTTTATGCCGCAATCCCATAATCAGTCCGTCGGAGGTCGTCGCCGAAACTTCCAGTTCCGCTGGAATGCTGCTGCGTTCGACAATCAGCGAATGATACCGCGTCGCCGTAAATGGATTGCCGATGCCCGCAAAAATGGTTTTGCCATCGTGCAGAATCTGGCTGGTTTTGCCGTGCATCAGGTAGGGAGCGCGAATGACTTCGCCGCCGAAGGCCTGCCCCATCGCCTGATGGCCCAGGCAGACTCCTAGCAAAGGGAGTTTGCCAGCAAAGCGCCGAATGACATCCAGCGTGATGCCTGCTTCGTTCGGCGTGCAAGGGCCGGGCGAAAGCAGAATCCGTTCAGGGGTCATGGCTTCAATGTCTTCGACGCCAACCTGATCGTTGCGAACGACTTTGACATCTGCGCCGAGTTCGCCCAGATACTGCACCAGGTTGTAGGTGAACGAATCGTAGTTGTCTATCACCAGGATCATTTGAGCGTCTCCGGATCAATTCCAAGCTCGCGCAGCTTCGCCCAGGCGGCTTCTTTGGCGGCGCGTTCGGCCTCTTTGGCGGCGCGTTCGGCTTCTTTGGCGGCGCGTTCGGCTTTGGCATTTTCCCTGGCTTCGTCACGCTGCACAAACATTTCTTCATACAAAACAAATGGCTCGCCATTTGGATGATAAAGATTCCAGGCTCCACTAAAACGTTTGAACGTCACACCTAGCAGCGGGCTTTTCCAATCACGCATTTCAGCAATTGATTCCAGTTTGCGCCCTTGTCTCAACCATCCTTCCATAATCTCTGTATCGGGGTCATAAGCGTAATACTCTTCGACGCCGTAACGCTGATAGAAGGCCAGTTTATCTTCTTTGTCTTTAGTTGAATTGCTGGGTGACCAGATTTCAAAAACCACTTGAGGAGTTATGCCTGCTTCCTCCCATTGACGATATGACCCACGATGGCCTTTGGGCCTGCCGATGACCACCATCACATCCGGCGCAGTACAAGCCTTTGGGTTTCCTTTCACCGGATACCAAAGTAGGTCGCCTGCAACAAAGACTTTCGGATCGCTGTTAAATCTCGATTCAAGACCGCCTTTGATGCGGGTAATCCAATCGTACTGCTTCGTATTGTCAGACATGGGCTTACCATCGCTTTCCGGGTAAATGATTGATTTCTGCGATCGCTGACGTATCGCCGGTTTTCCATTGTTGGCGCGCGCTTTGGTGGCGCTTGAAGTTCTGACACTCATAACTACTCCTTACTTTTGTTCGACAGACACTCAGGGCTTGATTGCGGCTTCTATCAATTCGACACGTTCGATCGGGGCTTCGCCGTTTCGCGGGACTCTTTCGATCTTGTCCAGCACTTCGAATCCGTCCACGACTTTGCCGAAAATGGAGTATTTGCCGTCCAGGTTCGTTGCCGGAGCCAGCACGATGAAAAACGAGGTCAGCGCCGAATCAGGATCATTGCCGCGCGCCATCGAAAGCACTCCGCGGATGTGTTTTCGCACCTGACTGAATTCGCCTTTGACGTTGCGAACCCACTTGTCAGCGTAATGCACTTGTCCGGCGGGACGACCGGCTCCCATACCACCTTGGATGACGAAACCGGGAACCACGCGATGAAAAATGGTTTTGTCATACCAACCGGTTTGTACCAGCTTCAGGAAGTTGCGAACGTGTTCCGGCGCAAGATCAGGTTCCAGCGCCACGGTCATATCGCCCAAACTTGTCCTCAGAATTACTTCTTTCCGCATTTCGTCAACCGTCGCGTCTTTGAAAGGTTCTTCGCGTTTGGGTTCGATTTTGACGCTCAGGATTTTGATAGGCGTTTTGAGAACCTGATCTTCGCCCGCATCGGCTTGTGAAATGGCGTCCACGACTTCAATGCCTTCGGTGACCTGACCGAAAGCCGAAAATTGCCCATCGAGCGCAGGTTGCGCCGATGCGCAGATAAAAAATTGCGCGCCACCACTGTTGGCTTTGCCGGGAATGCGAACGGTCGAAACCGTGCCTGTGACATGCTTCACGTCGCTGAATTCATCGGGCAATTGATTGAGCGCTCCGCTGCCCCAGCGTGCGCGCGGAGTTTTCGGGTCTTTCAACAGCGGATCGCCTCCCTGAATGATGCCCAGCCTGACGACACGATGAAACGCCGAGCCGTCATAAAAACCGGCTTTGGCGTTTTTGACGAAGGCCTGCACGTGTTTCGGCGCTTTGGTCGGATAAAACTCGAAGCGAATGACGCCGAGTTCCGTGGTGATGACGGCTTCGACTTTGGCGGCTTCTTCCAGCGAAATCGGCGGTGGCTCGGCTCCGGGCGGCGGAGCGTTTTTCTTTCGCGCTGGCGGAACTTGCGACAAAGAAGTTCCAGCGAAACAAATAAGCCAAATGCTGCAAATCAAAATCCGCAATCCGCAATCCGCAATCCGCAATCTGTTCATAGCTCTTTCTCCGCCATTTCAATCGCACGAACCAGCGCGCGAGATTTGTTGACTGTTTCCTGAAATTCGGTTTCGGGCATGGAATCGGCGACGATGCCGCCACCAGCTTGAATATAAGCCCGATTGCCGCGCGCGTACATCGTTCGCAAAGCGATGCACGAATCCAGGTTTCCCGAATAATCGAAATACAAGACCGAACCGGCATAAGCTCCGCGTCGCGTCGGTTCCAGTTCGTCAATGATTTCCATGGCGCGGACTTTGGGAGCGCCGGAAACCGTGCCGGCAGGGAAGGTGGCCGCCAGCGCGTCGAAACAATCCAGGCCTTCGCGCAGAGTGGCTTTCAACGAAGATACCAGATGCATGACGTGCGAAAAGCGTTCGACGAACATCAAGTCGGCGACCTTGACCGAACCGTATTCGGCTACGCGGCCCAGGTCATTGCGCCCCAAATCAACCAGCATGATGTGTTCGGCGCGTTCTTTTTCGTCCTGCAGCAGTTTTTCGGCAAACTCCTGATCTTCGGTTTCTGATTTGCCGCGCGGATAGGTCCCGGCAATCGGACGATATTCCAACTGGCGATCCGTGCAGCGCACCAGCATTTCAGGCGAAGCGCCGAGCACGGTTTCTTCGCCGCCGAGTTTGAGAAAAAACATATAAGGAGAAGGATTGACTACGCGCAAAGCCCGGTAAATCTGGAACGGATGCACGGTGATGTCTGTTTCAAACCGCTGGCCGAATACTACCTGAAAAGCGTCACCGGCTTTGATGTAGTCCTTGATCTTTTCAATTGCCGAAACGTAATACTCCCTGGTCATATTCGACCGAATCTGCGGCGATTCGGTTCGGCGTCCGGGCGGTGGCGGTTCGACCGGCGCAGCCAGACTGGCTTCAAGCCGCGCGATTTCGCTGCACGCGGCAATGTATTTGTCGCGCAGTTTCGCGCCGTCGCGTTCGCCGTCGGTGAAGACGTTGGAAATGATGTGAATCTGATGTTTGACGTGGTCGAACGCCAGTATGCTGGAAAAAAACATGACCACGGCGGTGTCAATGTTCAGATCGTCTTTGGCCCCGTTTTCTGAAAGCCCTGGCAGCCGCTCGAACCAGCGCACGGCGTCATAACCGAAATATCCGACCGCGCCGCATGAAAACGGAGGCAATCCCGCAAGTTTGACTGGTTTGTGTTCGCGCATCAGGTCGCGCAACACATCCAGCATGTGGCGTTGAACCGTTTCTGAGTTTCCGTCGGCGCGTTCAATCAAGACATCAACCCGGTCGCTAAAGCTCTCGGTTCCATTCCGAGCGCGAACGATGGTGTGCGGCGCGCAGCCCAAAAACGAATAGCGCGCAATCTTTTCGCCGCCTTCAATGGATTCCAGCAAAAACGCGCGCGGCGATTGGCGTTCGATTCGCAGAAACGCTGACACAGGGGTCAGCAAATCCGCCATGACGGTTTTGACCAGCGGCACGACTGTGCCTTGCGCGGCGAGCGAAAGAAATTCCTCGTAGGTTGAAGGAATGATTGAAGACATAAAATTTGAGAGAGTTTTGCCTATTTCAGGGCTGCCATAAAATCCGCCACTTTTTGCAATTCGCCTTTTTGACTGCCATTTGTCCAGCAGGCTGTGACGTTCGCTTTTTCCCGGTCAGTCAGTTTCCAGGTCAATGGCGGATCGTAACAATTCTTTTTCGTATCGTCTGGTTGCAGACAGCAAAATCGAAACGTTGCGTCCCGCACGCGGTTTGGCCATTTTTCCTGAAGCAGTTTGAATTCGATTGCCTTGTGCGAAGCCTGCGCCGACGTTCTTATGTTCAACAGGGTTTCGACCGGAGCCAGCAGTTGCGATACATATCCTTCAGGTTCTTTGGTGGAAGTGATTTCCGGGAAGCTGTTGATCTGAATTACCAGAACTTCGGAAATCAGATTTTCCGCCAGCGCGTTGTTCAACCATTCCACCAGACTGGTCATGCCGTAATTGTCGTAATATCCGCCGTCAACGACGTGCAGCATCGCATCCGGCGGTTGGTTCAGCCGCGAACGCGCCGCCGGAGAAACGTAGGGAAAGGTCGCCGACAATCGCGCGGCTGTGTCGGCCTGAACGTCTTTGCCGTCCAGCAACTCTGCGATGTTCACTCTGCCGCGCCGGTCAATCGGTTCTTTGACATCGGTGTTGGCGATCAACAAACGGTCGCCGTTTTCCACCACCGTTCCATTGAAAATGTTGGCTGGACGTTTGCCAGTTTCGACATCTTCAGCCCAGGCAGCCAGAGTTCCTTTCATCTCGCAATTCACAGGGCAGCGAGTCCCAGCCATCTTATCGGCCAGATATTCATCACATACCTTCTTGCAGTTGCGTGACCAGGAATCTTCCAGCGCAATGCCGCGATCTCTTCCAAACGGCCAAAAGCCGAACAGGACTGTGTTGAAAAAATCGTGATACACCAATCCGCGAGCGACTTCGTCCAGGCTGTTGCCCGCAGCCATTTTCGTGACCAGTTCAAGCGATTCTGGAGCGGGCGCTCCGGCTTGCGGATCGTAGCTGTTGACGAAAAACAGAGCGCCGACTGATCCGCCTGAAACGGAACTGATAACGCGAACGGAATTGGCAAAGCCCGGCAGTTCGTTTTGAATGCCCGACAATACCTGAGCCGTCCACGCCGCTGCCTGAATTCCTCCGCCTTCTGTCGCCACGACAATGACTTTTTTCGGTCCTGCTTCGCCTGACGCCAACACCGCTTGCGGCGTCAGCGGTTGCAATGGTTTGTCGGTTTCCGTGTCGTAAAAATAATTTGGGTTGGAAACATAAGTGATGCCCAGCAGAACCAGCATCACAGGAAACCTGAAGCGATCCAGCATGAAAGACAGTCCGCTCAAGCCCCAGCAAAGCAACATCAGCAACAGCACGACGAAAAACAACGCAGGCATTTCGATTTTGATGAATCGTCCGGCCAGAATGCCAGCCAAAATGAACACAACGAACGTCACCACAAACAACGCCGCGGCCATTCCGTGACCGGCCAGAAATCGGTTTTCGCGCTCGTTGAAAAAACCTTCTCCGAAAATTGGCTTGAGGAATTTTCGCAAGCTTCGGCGAGGATTTTTAACCGGGTCTTTTCGGGCTATCCAATCAATCAGCGAAACCGGCAGCCAACTGACTATGGCCAGATGCTTGTATAACTGTCTGGCTCTGGTTTCGGAGTTGACGAAAAGTTGCAGCGCGACCGCCAGGAAAAACAGCAACAACGATCCGGCCAGTCCCAGCGCCGCGAACAAAATCGCAGTTGCCGCCGACGTGTGATCTGATTCGTTGACTGTTTCATACGCCACTGACGCGGTCACCGGAAGGGCCAGCAATCCGGCAACCAGCATTTGCCGAAGGCTGATTCTGAATCGGGGTTCAGTGGTTTCTGCGGCTTCTTCGCCGAGTTTGAAGCGTGCTGTTCCATACAGTCGTATCAATCGCCACGTCGTCAGAATCGCCCAGCAGGTGGTGAACGCCACCGCTGACACCAGAAAGATTCCCCATTTGTCGGTGACGAACAAACTGGCCAGCAGCGATTTCAGGGCTGACACCAGTCCAAGATAAGGCAATCCGACCAGCGCAAGCGCAGTGATAATCGGAAAACGCAAAAAGTAAATCCAGTTGAAAAACCAGATCAATCTGATCCGCCATTTGTCAAAGAAAGATGCGGGTTCATGAGTTTCGGTCATGTTGTCCTCCTGATGGGTTGGCTGATTTCGGCAATGGGATAAGCCGCTAGCTTGCCCCGTAATTTACGTCTTCGCCCGGAGAAAGCGGCGATGCGGGTTCGACAACTTCAGACTTTCAATTACTCGCAAAAAAACGTTTCGGCAATTGCCGATCATTTACCGTATTTCGGATTCGCAGGTTTTCTGGCTCTGTGGCTCAGTTCGTTGGAAATATCCTGCAAGCTCACATCGCGTTCGACCATCAGCACCAACAAGTGATAAAGCAGATCGCTGATTTCGCCGGACAGCAATTTTCGGGTTTCGGCATCCGTGGCATTTTTGGCGGCGATGATCGTTTCGGCGGCTTCTTCGCCGACTTTTTTGAGAATCTTGTCCAGGCCGCTGTTGAACAAATAGGTTGTGTACGATCCTTCGGGAAGCTCATTCTTGCGTTCCTGAATCAGCCGGTACAAATCCTGCAGCAGAATGCCCAAATCCATCGCGGCCACGTTGACCAACGACACCGGCGAATCGGCCTGATGAATGATCGAGGACGTTTTTTCTGCCGGATCAATGTGCTGATCCGCTTCATTGACGCCGCGATGAAAACAGGTGCGTTCGCCAGTGTGACAAGCCGGGCCTTCTGGATGGACTTTGACCAGCAAGGCGTCTCCGTCGCAATCCAGCCGAATATCCAGGACATGCTGTGTGTGGCCGGAAGTCGCTCCCTTGTGCCAAAGCTCCTGACGCGAACGGCTCCAAAACCATGTCTGGCCGGTTTGCAGAGTGCGAGCCAGACTTTCGGCGTTCATGTATGCAACCATCAGCACTTCGCCTGTCGCATTATCCTGCACGATGGAGGGAATCAAGCCCTGTTCGTCAAATTTCAGGTTTTGAATCATGGTGGTTGGTGGTTGGCGGTCGGTGGTCAGCAAACGGCGTTTCAACCGATCACTGACCACCGTTCACCTGCAACCAGATTTACTTTGCCTTTTTCAAAATCCAGTCCGTCACAGCCGTCAGCAAAGCTGCATCGAGCGGGCGCGAAGCATCCGACAGAGAAGCCGTCGAAGCCGCGCCTTTGTTGGTCTTTAACAGATGATCCGCGTCGTCCAGCAAGAGCAGGGTCGAATCGTTGTGCGAAGCGCGTTTCATGGCTTCTTCCAGAAACTCGGCATCCTGAACCGTCACCTGAAGGTCTTTTTTGCCTTGCACGATCAACGTCGGCGCCGCGATGTTGTTGACGATTTGTAGTGGGTCGTCAATGAAGAGCGAGACAACCACGTTTCGCTGTTTTATCAAATCGGCCAGCAAGGCGTCGTAATAATCCTTGTCATTGAGCGAGATGCTGGAAAAGTCCTGCTGCCCGGATTGAATCATACGAATCACGCGGTCGAGTTTGGCCAGTGTGGCGTCTTTTTCTTCAGGCTTTTTGGCTTCTTCGGTCAACCGGCGTTCGACCATTTTACGAATGATCTTGTGCAGGTGGCGTCCGGGCGAAGCGGCCAAAACCACTCCGGCAAATTTGACATCTTCAGCCGCCGCCAAACTGGAACTGATGAATCCGCCTTCGCCGTGACCGAACAAAAACACCTTGGCGGGATCAACTCCGGCCTGAGCTTTCAGAAATTCAGCGGCTTTGCGGGCGTCGTCAACGTAATCATCGAACGCCGCCGCCGGTTTGCATTCGCTTATGCCCGCGCAGCGTTTGTCGTAACGCAACACAGCCAGGCCTTTGCCTGCCAGATGTTCCGCCAGGTCGCGGTAAACTGTGTGTACGGCTTCGCCGATTCGTATTCCGTCGCGCGAAGTCACGCCCGAATCCGGAACGATCAACACGCCCGGCGCTCGTTTGCCGCCGTCGAGCTTGGGGATCAGCAAAGTTCCCGCCAGCTTTACGTCGTGCCCGTCGAATTTGACTTCCTGTGCCTGAACCGCCGGTTTGCTTTGAGCGGCAACCGGCCAGACAACGCACATCAACACAACCAACGCACAAGAAATTCTGGTGATTCGATTCATTTGAAAAACTGCTCCTTGCTTGAAGTGAGGGGCAAAGATTACCGCATCAGTATACCGCGTTCGCGCAGATACTGTTTCGCCTCGCCGATGGTGAATTCGCCGAAATGAAAAATCGAAGCGGCCAGTACGGCACTCGCTTTGCCAATGGTCAAGGCGTCATAAAGGTGTTCCAGTTTGCCCGCTCCACCCGAAGCGATGACGGGAATGTTGACCGCTTCGGCGACGGCGGCGGTCAGTTCCAGATCATAACCATCTTTGTGGCCATCGCAATCCATGCTGGTCAAGAGGATTTCTCCCGCGCCCAGATTCGCGGCCTGCTGCGCCCATTCGATGGCGTCAATTCCCGTCGGGGTACGGCCTCCGTGCAAGTAAACTTCCCACGAAAGCGCGCCCGTATTTTTTCGCCGCTTGGCATCTATGGCAACGACGATGCACTGCGCGCCGAATTTTTCCGCGCCTTCGCGGATGAGATTCGGATTCTGCACCGCAGCCGTGTTGACCGAAATCTTGTCGGCTCCGGCCATCAGGATGGCGCGGATGTCTTCGACCGTGCGGATTCCTCCCCCGACGGTGAAGGGAATAAACACACGGTCGGAGACTCGGCGAACCATGTCGGCGACGATTTCGCGCCGATCCGATGAAGCCGTGATGTCCAGAAAGACCAGTTCGTCCGCGCCTTCGCGGTCGTAGCGTGCTCCTTGTTCCACCGGGTCTCCGGCATCAACCAGATTCACAAAACTGATGCCTTTGACCACGCGGCCATTATCAACGTCCAGACAGGGAATGATTCGTTTTGCCAGCATCGTGTTGGTTGTCGGTACTCGGTGGCCGGTTGTCGGTAATCGGGCATTGCCGACCACCAGCCACCAACAAGCGCATTAAAGACTGATTTGTTTGACCGAAATCACGTGTTCGGATTTCGCCAGTTCGGCTAGAGTCGTTGCATTCAGCGCGCTGTCCACTTGATAAACCGCCATCGCTGTGCCGCCCGGTTTGTTGCGGCTCAGGTACAGTTGCGCAATGTTGATGCTGTGATCGCCCAGGAACGTGCCGACACGGCCAACGACGCCTGGTTTGTCGGAATTGTGCAGCACCAGCATCTGGCCTTCGGGCAGAACATCCAACCGATACGAATTGATCGCCACCAAACGCTGTTCGCCTTTGCCGACAATGGTTCCGGCGACGCGGCTTTGCTCCTTGTCGTTTTTGACAACGACTTCGATCAAGGTGGTGAAATCCTGCGCCGTCAATTCCTTGGTTTCGGTCACGCGCAAACCGCGCTCTTCGGCAATGACCGAAGCGTTGACCTGGTTGACGCGGTCGCTGACGCCTTTCAGCAAACCAGCCAGAACGGCTTGCGTAATCGGGCGAACGTCCAGCCCGGCGACTTCGCCGCTGTAACTGATCTGCACTTCGCTGACGGGCTGCGTGAAGAACTGCGCCTGGAAACTGCCCAGCTTTTCGCCGAGCGTCAGATATGGCTGCATTGTCGTCAGAGCTTCGGCGCTGACCGCCGGAACGTTGACAGCTCCGGCAATCGTTCCCGTAGCCAGATAATCGGCGACCTGTTCAGCAGTGGTGATGGCGACTGAATCCTGCGCTTCGTTGGTCGAAGCGCCTAGGTGCGGCGTGATGACGACTTCGTCCAGCGTCAGCAACGGATGATCTTCCGGCACAGGTTCTTTGACAAAAACGTCCAGCGCGGCTCCGGCGACTTTGCCGGATTTGATCGCGTTGTAGAGCGCAGTTTCGTCCACCAAACCTCCGCGAGCGCAGTTGATGACGCGCACGCCGTCTTTCATTTTGGCGAAAGCGGCTTCGCCGATGATGCCGCGCGTTTCATCGTTCATCGGCGTGTGAACCGTGACGAAATCCGCGCGTGTGAAGACATCGTCCAGACTACCTAATTCGATTCCGGCTTTGGCGGCGACTTCAGGCGAAGTGAACGGATCGTAGGCGACGACTTTCATGCTCAAACCGACGCCGCATTGCGCGACGATTTTGCCGATGTTGCCGAGTCCGATGACGCCCAGCGTTTTGCCGCGCAGTTCAGTACCCATGAAACTCTTTTTGTCCCATTTGCCGGCTTTCAACTTTGAATGCGCCTGCGGGATTTTGCGAGCCAGCGACATCATCAGCGAGATGGTATGTTCAGCGGTGGTGACGCTGTTGCCACCGGCGGCGTTCATAACAATGATGCCGCGCGCCGTAGCGGCTTTGACATCAATGTTGTCCACGCCGGAACCGGCCCGGCCAATGACTTTCAAGTTGTCGGCAGCGGCGATGATGTCGGCAGTGACTTTGGTTTCGCTGCGAACGATCAAGCCATGATATTGGCCAATGATCGCCTTCAATTCCTCAGGTTTCAGTCCGGTGTTGACGTCCACCTGAAAGTTTTCGTTGCGGCGCAGAATCTCTACGCCGAGTTTGGAAAGATTGTCGCTTATCAGGATTTTCATGAATTTATGAATCCAGCCTTTCTTGATTTGGTTGTGGCGATTGATGATGTTCGGAAAGTGCGTGCTCAAAAACCACAATTACCATGACCACGAATGGCACGAATGTGATGATGGGCAGCGCCACGAGCAGGATGAATGATCGCAGAATGATGGAGTTGATAATGAAGACACGCCGATGGTGAGCGGGGAAACTGGCGGCTCGGCGAGATGATTTCGTTGGTAATAACGATCTGCGGTCATCGGTGTTGAATTAACTTTCGGAAGTTGTTTTCAGCGGGATTTTGCCTGTGCAGGCTTGCCGAAAACGCGGGCATCATAAGTGTCGCCTCCGCAAAAATCAAATCTGGCTACGCGAAACCTCCAATTGATTAAAATCAGGCCCAAGACTTGGCGAAGTTTATGAATCTGTGTTGGGTTTTATTTGTCCAACTTAAAATCAGTTCTTTGTGAGCACGCTGGCAATCTAAACACTATCGGCCACCACTGATTGCTTTTTCGTGTTCGATAACTTATTACCAACGACTAATTACACGGAAAACTAAGTTCCTTTATATTTGCTGTTTCCGGCATTCACGCGCGAGT
>CAYYDG010000086.1:0-24638 GCA_964470555.1 uncultured Heliomicrobium sp. | reverse complement strand
CGAATGCCGTTTTGCCTTCGCCGCTGCCGTCACTGCCGATTCCTTCGGCCAGCGTGACGTTCGGTTATGACGACGCGGGGAATCGAACCTGGATGGATGACGCTTCGGGGCGAGTGGATTATGTTTACGATCAACTCAGCCGGCTGAAAGAAGA
This sequence comes from uncultured Heliomicrobium sp., assembly GCA_964470555.1. Lineage (GTDB taxonomy): Bacteria > Acidobacteriota > Blastocatellia > RBC074 > RBC074 > RBC074. The sequence continues at coordinate 24,484 of CAYYDG010000086.1, read as the reverse complement.
AACGCGGCTGTTTGATGTGAGCGCAGTTTCCAGATCGTTCACCTTGAAATACGAATACAATCTGGCGGGCGAGTTGAAGCAACTCACCGATCCGTGGAACGCCGTCGTGACTTACAACCGCGACAAGGCCGGGCAGGAAACCGGCATCACCGCGACCGGATACAAAGATGTCAATCAATGGACGAACCGCGACGTCAGCACATTTGCCAGCAACATCAAATACCGAGCCTGGGGCGGCATCAAACAATTCACCAGCGGCACATTGAGCGGCAACAGCAGTTTTGCCCTGGGCTATGACTCTCGCTTGCGCCTGACCAGCTTTACCGGCGGCGGCAGAACGACTCAACATGCTTATTACAACGACGGTCTGGTCAAGGAAGTCACAGACCTGCATTACGGCAGCAATTTCCTGCGAAAATACGAATATGACAATGTCGGTCAACTGAAAAAAGCTCACGCGGGCGGAACCGCACAAACGACCTCAAGCCCGTATTCGTTGACGTACAATTACGATGTTTGGGGAAACACGACCGCGCGCACCGGGTCGCATTGGAGCAATGCTCTGACGGCATTTTCCACCACCTACACCAACGACCGCGACGTCAACATGACGTTCGACGCGGCTGGCAACGTCAAAGGCTACACAACCAGCAACGATCCATACATGCATTATGATGCGGCCAGTCGGCTCTTTACGCAGTTTGAAAGCGGCGAATCCGGTTTGGTCAGAATTCGGGAAAATTACCAGGATGGCGACGGCGCAAAGGTCTTTTACAAAACATCCACCGGGAGCCTGGTCAATGGCAGCTATAGTCTGTTTTGCAATTATTTCCTGATCCGTTCCAGCGTGCTGGGCGGCAAAGTGCTGGCCGAGTTCAAGGATTTGACCACGCTGGCGGCGAACGATCCGCTGAAGTATTACAGCAAGAGCTACGTCTATCTGAAAGGTGTCCAACTCGGATTCCAGGAACAAGCCCACAAGGCGAGCGGAGACAAACGCGTCATCTGGACTTACCACAACCCAACGGTCGGCAATTATTTTGCCGAATATCAATTGAACAACAGTAGCGGCCAGCAAGTGAATTTTCCTGCTGGTGAAATGACCTTCGACCCGCTGGGGTCTTACGTGGGAATCAGCCAGCCGCCGCAACCGATTGATATTCCGGCGCCATTCACGTTCGTCAGCGGGCAATACATGGAACCCTCCGGCAAGTGCTATGCGGATTATGTGGAAACACCGTGTACTGTCGTGCAGAAAATGCTCAACAATGGGAGCGGGCAGCATGCACCTTTGGACCCAACAGCCACTGTCTATAATCCCATTACGAAGAAAAACGAACTGGCTCTTTTTACGACAGACTGGGACAACGGCTTTTTCGGATTTGTTCCGACCGGAGCAAATTACAATGGGAACGGGAGTTGGAGTTGGGCCGTTCCGAAAAAAGGCAGGCCGACACTAAAAGCAAATGGGACGGGGTTAAGTGGCGAAGAAGTGAGTGGAAACCTCTCGCCTATCAAACTCACTTTGTTTTTTTCTGGGATTTATACTGACAAGAACAAGAAGAACCAAGCTTCGGCAATTGCGTTACCTGGGCTTTTGGATTGTCTAGCCTTATTTCAAGGGCAGATTCAGCAATTGCACAATGACAATGGAGTTGGCTCTGCTCTTGCTGCCGCTCCCAACAAGGATGCCGCTGAAGCTGCTCAAAAAATCGTGCAGCAATTCTTGGCAGACGGCGGAAGTCGATCACAAATTCAGATAGTTGCTCATAGTAATGGAACTCCAACAGCAAAATATTTCTTGGATTTGATGACAAAAGATAGCCCATCTTTCAAAATAGGTTCGTCGGTATTGGTTGCCCCAAATGTTGCGAATACATCAACCGTAGAAAGCATATTTTCGAGAAGTGATTCGAATATTTTGATGCAGAGTAATCGAGATTTTGCGCTACGATTAGCCAGAATCTTAACGGGTGCAAGCGAGAGAATTGGTGCATTTCAGCGCGAAGTCAAATCTCCGGCGAAGTTTATTCAAACCAAACAACGAGGGCATGGCATACAAAGCTATAGGAAAGCGCATTGCGGCTATTGAAGTCTGATGACATCCAAGCAAATGTCTTTTCTGATTTCTGGTCCTTCATTCAAAGTCATATACTGGGAGGAAAATGATGCTTACCTTAGGGTGGTATTTCACTGTGGCGATTTTACTGCATTTTTGTGGGGGGCAAATGAGCGTAGCTCCAAATATAAGCGAGAATCACTTTATCAACGAGCAGAAAGCAAACAAGCGTGTTTTATCAGAGAAAGAACTGCTTAGTTTGGTAAAAAAACGGATTGACCCGATTTATTCTCAAGAATCAACATCCGTCATTACACGTCCCGAATATGGTGTGTTTGTGTCAGTGGAGATTAACGCTGAAGGGAAAGTTATTGCAGCACGTGGCATAAAGGGGTCTTCTCTTCTAAAAGATGCGGCGATTGAAGCCGCTAAAGCTTGGGAGTTTTCTCCGATTTCTGGTGATGAAGCTGTCATCTCAGGCGTCATAAATTTTGGGTTGCCGGGAAACTATGTTCGTCGGGACGCCAATCACAAACTAGAACAATACGAAGAAGATGTGCAAAAAAATCCCTCTTCTTGGTTGGCTCATTGTCGTTTGGGAACCGCTTATACCCTTTACAACAAGCCCAAAGAGGCAATAGAAGAATATAAACAGGCGTTAGTTCTCCAACCAGGATTGCCGGTAATTCTATATGGCTTGGGAATTACCTATAGAGATGTGGGGCAATTTCAAGAAGCGGCGATACATTTGCGGAGAGTCATACAAAAGAAACCGGATTTTGTTGAAGCTATTTATGCTTTATCTTGGGCATTACGTGATATGGGAAAAATAGAAGAGGCGGCTGCATTATTACAACAAGCAATCAAGATTAGTGGTGATGTTGATGTCAAAAATACCATTTATTCGATTTTGTATTCCATGTATGAGAAATCAGGCCAGGAGGAAAATGCGATTCTGATGCTGGAAGAAAGAGTCAAAGTAGACATTGAAATCAGGTCTCTTGACCCTGAAGATGTTGCAGCCAATCCCGTTTATAACTTGCAAAAAATTGCCGACTACTATGAAAAGAAAGAACGCTATGAAGAAGCCATCAAGGCTTATCAGCGGATCGTTGATTTCCAGCCGATTTCCCCAGCCGCGTTCAGAGCATCAATAGACATGGCCTCGCTGCACAAGAAACTTGGCAGGCAGTCTGAAGCCATAGCCATCTGCGAGCGGTGGTTGGATTACATCAATAAAAACCCGATAAGAAACTCTCAAGGGGAAGCCGATGAAATGCGCGGCAGGATTTATATGGAAATGGATCGTAATCAGGAAGCAATTTCGTATTTCAAGAAAGCTGCTGCGAAAAAACCATCGAATTCAATCAGGCCGAACGAATATCTCTATGATTTGTATTTGAAAGTCGGCAATCAAAAAGAAGCCGCAAAGCAAAAAGAGATTATCAGGAAGTTTTACGAAGAATGGGAACGACCAATGCGTGAAGGCAACATAATCAGGGTTAAACCATGACCACATTTGCTTACGCCCGCTGCCAGAGAGTTTTCAAATCAGCCAAGCCTTCTTCCGCTAGAAGGCGAATTGCCAGGGTGCCTTTATCGGCTTTGTAAATTTCTATCAGCGATGAGCCGGTCAGGCGGCCTTCGATCAGAGCTTCTCGGAGAGCGGGTCTTCGACGTATCTCTGCAAGGCTCGGCGCAAGGGACGCACGCCGTAGCTGCGGTCAGCGCGGGTTTGTTCATTGGCTTGCCATCGGCCAGCTTTAGGCATTGTTTATGTTGAAAATGTGATCTGGAATTATGGAATTGACCGACCTGTCGTTCGTTCATCGAATTCGTCTGATAGGCGCGCGCAAATCCGAATACACACGCACGTAATCCACCATCATCGTTTGCGGAAAGACAGTCGTTGCGTCCGGATAACCCGGCCAGTTGCCTCCGACAGCGACGTTCAACAGCAGATAAAACGGATGATCGAATACCCATTGGCGATTGCCGGTGAATTCCGGCGCTTTGCGAGTGTGGTAATGCAACCCGTCCACATAAAAGCTGATGTCGCGCGGATTCCATTCGACTTCAAAGATGTGAAAGTCGTCGGCGAATTTTTTTCCTTCCAGCAAGGTGAACGAATCACTCAGCCCTTGCGCGCCGGAATACCCAGGCCCGTGCAGGGTGCTGTATACCGTCGAAGGTTCGCGCCCGATGATTTCCATCACGTCAATTTCGCCGCAATTCGGCCAGACCACTGCCGGATGATTGGCTCCCAGCAACCAGAACGCTGGCCAGATTCCCTGTCCAAACGGAACCTTGATTCGCGCTTCGATGCGTCCATAGGTTGGCTCGAATTTGCCTTTCGTGATTAATCGCGCCGAAGTGTAAGCGCGCGCAAAACCGTCCACTCCGGTAAAGTTTTCCCGAATGGCTTTGATGACCAGGTGGCCTTCGCCATCCAGAGAGACATTGGCGGTTCGGTTGGTGTAAGTCTGAAGTTCCTGGTTGCCCCAACCATCACGACCGGGGCCTATCCCAAGGTCATATCCCCATTTGGCCGGGTCGGGCGCGGTTCCGGCTGGCCCGTCGAATTCGTCCGCCCAGGCGAGTGTCAGGTTTTGAATTTCAGGTTTGGCAGTCCTGGCTGATGACGCCATCAGTGAAGCTGCAATGACCACGCAAACAAAAAATAGATTCTTTCGCATGTCAGCCTCGCAAAGTTGGACGGCGATGATCGCCGTTTATTGCTTTTTCAGTTTCGGCAAAAACTGTTTGCGGAACTTGATAACCTTGGGTTCGATCACCATGCGGCAGTACGCCTGATCGGGATTCAGCGCGTAATAGTTCTGGTGATAATCCTCAGCTTTGTAAAACACGTCGAGTTTCGTCACTTCGGTGACGATTTTGTTCTTCCAGATTCCAGCCGTCGTCAGATCGGCGATGACTTTTTCGGCGGTCGCCTGTTGTTCAGGCGAATGGTAATAAATCGCCGAACGATATTGCGTACCAATGTCAGCGCCTTGCCGGTTGAGCGTCGTCGGATCGTGGATGGTGAAAAAGACTTCCAGCAGTTCCTTGTACGTGATGATTTGCGGATCGAAGCTGATTTGCACAACTTCGGCATGCCCGGTCGTGCCAGAAGTCACTTGTTTGTAGGTCGGATTGGCGACGGTGCCGCCGGAATATCCAGACACAACTTTATCCACGCCTTTCAATTCGACATACACGGCTTCCAGACACCAGAAACATCCACCGGCCAACGTGGCAATTTCTTTTTTGGGTTTCACCTTTTGCGCTGGCTTTTCAGCGGTTTGAACATTTCCAAAGCCAGTTGAGTGGCCAGCCAAAAGCGGAGCTACAAGAAATAATGTGAGCAATAGCGATTTCATCAAAACACCTCGTCAGGTTATTTCAGAGCAAGTTGCAATGGTTGCGCTAAAAGTTGTTCAACTTCTTTCGGAAACGCGATTGCAAGAAAAAAATCTTCTGGATAAAGAGCGGTTTCGCCTGCTTCATCCACCACTCGGACTAAACCAGCCTGTGAAAAGTGAACCTGATAAATCTTATGGGGAATGAGCAATGCGGGGTCGTCGGTTTGAACGCAAAGCGCGTAGCTGGGTTGTGTTTGAGTGCGAACTGGCGGAATTTCTACGACAAATTCCCTGGCTGCTTTTTGCTCGCCGCGAAGAATCTGCCCCGCTTCTCGAATGCTATCCAACAAACTTTTGAAATTGTCTGGCGTCATTCTGATTTCATTCCTTTCACTTCCTTGTGCAAGGCTTTAATTTGTTCGTCATTCAAATCACCCTGTTCATTTTTAGCGTAAATTTCAAGCAGTAAAACTAGATCATCCTTCACTGCCCAAAAATAGATTATCCTGCTCCTCCACTTTTGCCACGTCCTGGCAGGGCGTAACGTAGCTTGCGAATTCCGCCTCCACCTTTGATTAGGTCACCTGCAGCGGGAAATTCTGCCAGATAAAGTTGCAGTTTCGCATAAGCCTCATCATCAAGAAGTTCAACCACGCGGTTCGTGAACCTGGATGTTTCCCGAAAACTGAGCAATTTCATAATCCCAGCTTTTTCCATTTGGCATCCACCAGTCGTTTCACGTCTTCGCTGGTGTTGTTCTCTTTCGGCCACAAGCGGTCGAAACCTTCGTTTTTCCATTTGCGCGTGCCGTCCACGCCCATTTTTGACCCGTAGCCCTGGAACCGCGACGCATGATCCAGCACGTCAATCGGCCCCATTGTGAACTGTATATCGCGTTCAGGGTCGATATTATTCAAAACTTTCCACGCGACTTCTGACGGGTCCTGCACGTTGACGTCTTCGTCCACCACGATGATGCATTTGGTGAACATGGCCTGTCCCATTCCCCAGATGGCGTTCATGATTTTGCGGGCGTGGCCGGGATACTGTTTGCGAATCGAAACCAGCATCAAATTGTGAAAGACGCCTTCGAACGGCAAATTCATATCAACGATTTCAGGCATCTGGCGTTTGAGCACCGGCAACGTGACGCGAATGATCGCGCGTCCCATCCAGCAATCTTCCATCGGAGGCCGCCCGACAATCGTCGTTTGATAAATCGGATTTTTGCGATGCGTGACCGTCGTCACGTGAAAAACCGGATACGGTTCTTCCAGCGTGTAAAAGCCCGTGTGGTCGCCGAACGGCCCTTCGATGCGGCGTTCGGCGGGGTCAACGTACCCTTCCAGAACGATTTCGGCGGTTGCGGGAACTTCCAAATCCACCGAAACGCATTTGACCATCTCGATCGGTTTTTCGCGCAGAAAGCTGGCGAAAATCATTTCGTCCAGATCGTCCGGCAGCGGCAAGGTGGCGGCAAAATTCGTGATCGGTTCGGCTCCGATGGCGACAGCGACTTCCATGCGCTGTGCGCCGCGTTTTTCCAAATCGCGATGATGCGCGGCTCCGTGTTTATGCAATTGCCAGTGCATGCCTGTGGTCGTTTCGTCGTACACCTGCATGCGATACATGCCGCAATTGCGTTTGCCCGAGCGCGGATTTTTGGTGAACACCATCGGAAAGGTGATGTATCGCCCGCCGTCCAGTTCCCAGCATTTCAGGATGGGAAAATCCAGCAACGAAAATTCGCCTTGGCGTTTGATGACTTCCTGGCACGGGCCGGATTTCACTTCGCGCGGAAAGTATTTCCCAAGCTCGGCCAGTTTCGGCAGCATCTTGACCTTTTCCAGCAAACCTTCGGGAGATTTGAAATCCAGCCAGTCGGTCAATCGCTGTGCGACTTCGTCAACGCTGTTGACCTCCAATGCCAGTTCCATGCGTCGTTCGCTGCCCAGTGCGTTGATCAGAACGGGAATCTTGCCGCCATCCACATTTTCAAACAGCAGCGCTTTGTTATTGTCCTTGGATTTGGAAACACGGTCTGTAATTTCCGTGATTTCCTGATCGCTGGAAACCGGAACTTTGATTCGTTTGAGTTCGCCGTGCTTGTCCAGCGCTCGGATAAATTCGCGTAAGTCTGCGTAAGCCATTGGTTAAATCAAAAGGCAAAAAGCAAATATCAAAAAGCAAAAATTCCAGCGCCCCAAATGGAACCTGACAGATTGAATCTCGCACTTTTGACTTTTGCTTTTTGCCTTTTGCCTTTTGATATGAATTTTTATGGTTGCCAATTGTGATATTCGTACAGCGGCGCCGCCTGTCGGCTCAATTGTTGGTACTGTTCCGGCACGTCAATATCTTCGATCACCGCTGAAGTTTCGACCGGGACTTCCAGCCAGTCGTTTTTGTGGGCGTTGATGAACGCGCGCAATCCTTCAGGATTCGCTTCGTCAAGCTGCATGATTTCGTCGAAATAACCGTAGCTGACAATGATCGGGTGTCCGTGTTTGCCCTTATAAGTCGGGATGATGATGCCCTTGCTGCCGTCGCCATAAGCGTCAATCAGTTTGTTGATGACGTTGGATTTGACCATAGGCTGATCTACCAGCGCGATCAGCACGGCGTCGGTGTTTGGCCCAAGCATGGCCAGGCCGGTTTTGATGGAAGACAACATGCCGTTTGAGTAATCCTCGTTGACGGCGAACTGCACGCCGGTTCCGGCAAGTCGCGCGCGGACATCGGCTTCACGATGGCCAAGCACCACAAAGATGTCGGCCAGTTGCGAATTTCGCAACTGGTGAACGCATTCGCCAACGACCGTGCGTTTTCCCCATTTGAGCAACGGTTTGAAATCGGGCTGCATACGTTTTGATTCTCCGGCAGCCAGCAGAATTCCTGAAATCATGATTTGATTTCGCCTCCTGATAATCGCTTGTAATGAATCGGGTGGTTCTTGAAGACGGAAATTTGCACGAACGACGACAAAGGATCAAGTTTCGCCGTCGAACGATTATTCGGATTTCACCAGATCGGCCAACGCTTCGAACGGCGTGTTGAAACTGTTGGACCGAACATTGGGTTTGCGCGGCGGAGCGGCGGATGTTTCCGGTCGTGCATTGGCAGCAGCAACAGAAGCCAGGGCAGAAACGGGTGTTGATTCAGCCGGTTCAGTCGCCGGTTGATCTGTCGCCGGAGCTGCGTTGGTGCGGACGCGATAAATGGGGCGCTCGAACATCGGCGAAATGCGCGACCAATCGCCTGAACTGTGGGGTTCGGCAATCAACCGTTGCATCGCTTCGACCTTGGAATCCAGATCGTCCAGATACGCCAGCATCAACGCTTCGGGCGTGCTGGGAAGTTTCGGCGATCCATATTCCAGTTTGCCGTGATGCGCCAGCAACAGATGCAACAAATGGCGACGCAATTCGTCCGGGAATCCGTCAATTTGTTTGATGTGATCGGAAACCATGATCGTTTCCATCACCAGATGGCCGATCATCTGGCCTTCGTTGGTGTAGCCGAACGCGCGGTCGTAACTCAATTCGTCAATCTTTCCGAAATCGTGGAGCACGGCTCCGGTTTGCAGCAAATCAAGATCAATGCCTGCGTAATGTCCGCCGACTTTTTTCGCCAGTTTGACCAGCGACAAGGTGTGTTCCAGCAATCCGCCCAGATAAGGATGGTGCATGGTTTTGGCCGCCGGAGCGCGTTTGAATTTCCGCGCGGTTTCTTCGTCGGCAAAAATGTTTTCCAGCAGTTGCCTCAAGAAAGGATTTTGGAAGTCGCGGATGATGCCCAGCAATTCCGCGAACATCGCTTCGACATCGAATCTGGTCGTAGGGAAATAATGCGTCAGGTCAACTTCGTGCGGTTGGCAAGGACGCATGCGGTGAATCTGAATCTGCAAATGGTTGCGATACACATTGACCAGTCCCCGCACGAACACGATGTCGTCCTTGTCAAAGGTGTCAATCGTGTCTTCAAACCCATCCCACCACTGGCCGGAAATGTCGCCGGTTCGGTCGGCAAACGTTATCATCACAAACTGGCCGCCGGTTTTTTTGGCGCGCAGTTCTTTGGATTTGACCAGAAACGTGGTGCTGATGTTTTGATTGGGTGTGAAATCGCGGACGAAGATTTTTTCCATAAATCACCTGTCGGCGTGTGGTCAGGATTTAGGACGTGGGATTTGGGATTTAGGCAGTTGGCTAATCTACAAGTCCTGAATCCCAAGTCCTAAACCCGGATTGCTCAGGGCTTGGCGCCGTCTTTGGCCGCAGCGGCTGCGGCAGCCTTTTTGGCTTCTTCAGCTTTCTTCTTTTCCTCTTTTTCCCGCTTCTTGCGAGTTTTTTCGTTTTCTTCCGAATAAGCGACCCGTTTGATCTGCGCCGATTTCACCACACTTCCTTCAAATTGAAACTCCGGCGAAATTTCGATAAAGGCGTCTTCGCGCAATCTGGCCAGATACACTTCAATCTGTTCTTCGGAGTGCTGGCTGACCAGATACCCGGCGATTCGCTGCTGAACTGATTCGTCTTCAAACGGTTGCGCTTCAGGTTCTTTTCGTTCGTCAACACGGAAAATGTAATAACCGTTTTCCAACTTGACCGGATCGGTGACGGTTCCGGCGGCGGCTTTTTCGACGGCGTCTTTCACTTCCGGCGCGAGTTCATTGAATTTGATGGACGGGCCGAGCTTGCATTTTTGTTTTTTGCAAAGCTCGTCTTCGCTGACGCGTTCGCCCAGGGCGGAAAATTCAATCGCTCCGCCGCGCGCCTGCATGACAATGTCTTTGGCGCGCAGCAAAGCCTGATTCTGGTCTTTGCCGAAGGCGACGAAAATGCGACTGAGCGTCACTTCGCCGGGAATGGTGAAATACTCCTTGTTCTTTTCGTAGGCGTCGCGTTTTTCCTTCTCGGTCAGATTGCGATAAATCCTTTGTTGAATTTCGGTATACAGGACGGCTTCGCGGGAAAAGTTTTCGGTCAACAATCGTGTCACGTCTTCAATGTCGAACCCGGCTTCGCGCATTTTCTGTTCCAGACATTGTTTCGATTCGCAATTGTTTTCCTTCATCATTCGCAGGAACTGCTGGTTGACCTGCGGTTCGACGTTGATCGCCAGGTCTTTGGCGCGTTGCGCCAGCAATTGCGTGTGGATCAATTCGTCCAGAATGCGCGGTTTGATTTCGTTGAATTTCTTTTCCAGTTCCGCGCCTTTCAATCCGGAATTTTTCATTTGTTCGAGTTGTTCTTTCTGCGCGGCTTCGAACGTCGAACGCATAATCACGCCGGTATTGACGCGCGCGATCACTTCGTCAACCGGACGGTCGTCGCTTTGCGCAAAGCAGGTGACGGCCAGACTCGCCACCATCCCCAGCAAAAAGGTTTTTGCAATGAACTTCATAAAACTCTCCTTGTCACGCATCCGCGTCGAGGCGGATGCCGATTCATGTTCTTCGGCTTCGGTCAGCCCAAAACTGCGTTTGATCTTCGTTTTCGGATTTCACCCAAACTTGAACGCGGCGTGAAATCTCGCTTGCGCTCACGAACCGAAACTGCCCGTGTAATTGAATCCCAATTTTTCGCGGAAGACCTTGATCTTGGCCCCGGCCAGAGTGCGTTTGTTGTATTCGTTAATCACTGCCTGACGTTTTTCGCTTAACAGCAAATCTTCGATTTCCTTCTTCACCTTTTCCAGTGGCAAAGGCGTCGCTCGTTGTTCCAGTTTGAAAATATGAAAGCCGTAATTGGATTTGACGACCTTGCTGATCGAACCGACCTTGAGCGGTGTGACGGCCTGAGCCAGAACCGTCGGTAACTGCTGCGCTTCTTCGTACAACATCAACCCGCCATTGGCCGCCAACGGAGAATCGGAATGTTCGCGCGCCAGCACGGCAAAATCCTGCGGTTTGGCCACCGCCTGGCGATAGAGTTTTTGCGCTTCGGCTTCTTCCTGCACGCGAATTTCGCGAACGTAAAACCCGTTCTGGCTTTGGTACCGGTCGGAGTTTTTGCCGTAATATTCTTCAACTTCCTGCGGAGTGATTTTGATGTCGTTCAGCAATCCGGCTTTCTCGTGATATTTGCTGATTACCAGATCGTTGAAAATCTCGACTCGTCGTTCGCCGCTTTCCAGTGTGGTCGAATTCTGATCCGCGCCTTCGCTTTTGGTTTGTCGGTGTTGCGATTCCAGCGCGGCACGAATTTCATCGTCAGTCGGTTCGATTCCTTTTTTTCTGGCTTCCTGCAATATCACCTGCCGCTGGACAAATTCGTCGAACAAACCGCTCATCCGTTTGTCGTTGTCGGCCTGGTTTTGCAAATCCTGCGACAGATCGGAAAGCCGCGCTTTGACAAATCGCCCGAATGCCGTTTGCCGTTCCTGTTCACCGTTGATCTCTACGATGATCGGAGAATTGTCATTCGCCGAATCGGCGTTCGACGCGGAGCGACAGCCAGCCAGCCAGCCGCAACCCAACAAAACGGCAAGCGCAAAAATAATGATTCGCATAAATGCAGTTGTCTTTAGTGAAGTTTGAAGCACCGTAAACGATGGCGGATTGTACGACGCCGCCAGTTGCGGCTGCAAGAAGACCGGTTTGATCAGGACTTACGCAGGAACTGCCACAGAGTCTCCGAAGACACGGAGCAAAACAAGGAAATTCACAATCAATTCAAGTTCATCTCTGTGGCTCCGCGCCTCTGTGGCCATCTTTTTCGTGTTTTACGTAAGTCCTGTTAATGACTTTCGTGCGACTTACGTCGTTGCCTGCGTTAGAATCCGGTGGCGAGACCATTGGGCAGGGAGTTCTTGTCTGCCAGCTTTTCCACCAGCAATAGATTCAGGACGGATTGAAATATCCGCCGCGTCTGTTAGAGGAACCAATGCCAAAAGAAAAAATCCTGATCGTTGACGACGAACCGAACATCCGGTTGACGTTGATCGAAGCTTTGCAGGGATGGGGATACGAACCCATAGAGGCCGGGACAATTGCCGCAGGTAGAGAGTTATTCGAATCGGAACAACCGCAGGCTGTTTTGCAGGACATCAATCTGCCTGATGGTTCTGGCATTGATGCTCTGCGGGAATATAAAACCCGCCAGCCTCAGGCCGTGGTCATCATGATTACCGGCAACGTGCAATTGGAAGACACCATCGCTGCCTTGCGCGGCGGGGCTTATGATTTCATCAGCAAACCAGTTCGGTTGAACGAACTGCAAGTCACCATTCGCAACGGCCTTGAAGCCAGCAAGCTGCGCCGCGAAGTCGTCTCGTTGCGCCGCGAACGCGCCCAGCAATTCCACTTCGATCAGATCATCGGGCAATCACTGGCCATGACCGAAACGCTGCGACTGGCGAAAAAAGTCGCCGCCAGCGAAGCCTCTTCGGTGTTGTTGCAAGGCGCCAGCGGAACCGGCAAGGATTTGATTGCCAAGGCGATTCATTACGGTTCATCGCGCGCCGATCATCCGTTTATTGCCATCAACTGCGCCGCGATTCCCGGCACGCTGCTCGAAAGCGAATTGTTCGGTCATGAAAGAGGCGCGTTCACTGACGCCAAAGCCCGCAAGGAAGGATTGTTCGAACAGGCTCAGGGCGGCACTCTGTTTCTGGATGAAATCGGCGAACTGGAAGTGGGATTACAGGCGAAATTGCTGCGCGTGCTCGAAGAAGGAAAGTTTCGTCGCGTCGGAGGTTTGAAGGATTTGCCGTTGGATGTGCGTGTAATTGCGGCATCGAACCGCGATTTGAAATCCGAAAGCGAAGCGGGACATTTTCGGCTCGACCTGTATTATCGGCTTTCGGTGATTCAGATTGATCTGCCGCCGCTCAACGATCGTGGCGACGATGTATTGCTGCTGGCGAATTATTACATCGCTCAGTTCAACCAACGGCTGCGCAAACGTGTGCGCGGTTTGCAACCGGAAGTGATTGAAATCTTCCGTCGGTATTCGTGGCCTGGCAATGTGCGCGAACTTCGCAACGTCATCGAACGCGTCATGATTCTGGAAGATTCCGATTTCGTCACGCTGGCCTGGTTGCCGCGCGACCTGATCAAAGACGAGCGCCCGAAACCCAAAGAAGAGTTGTTCGTCACGGCAACGCCAGCCGTTTCGGTTCCGCCAGCGATTCAGTCCCCAGCCGGGTTTGTTTTGCCGGAAAGCGGAATCGAATTGGAAGAAGTGGAATTGTCCTTCGTTCGGCAGGCGATGGAACGCAGCGGCGGCAATCAAACACGCGCAGCGGAGTTGTTGGGCATTTCGCGCGACCAGCTTCGATACCGTTTGAAGAAAATCGAAGACTCTCCAGCTACGGATTGAGGCTCTGTTGAGAATCAGGCAAGCGTTTCCAGAAAAGCTCTGACACGTCCGGCAATATCCGGTTTGGTGAAAAAATCTCGAATGTCGCCAAACGGATACAGCGCCGAAATCACCGCCACGCTGTCGGCTCCGGCGGAAATCACTGCCGGAGCGCGTTCGACCGAAATGCCTCCAATCGCCACCAGCGGACGATCAGCCAACTTCCTGGCTTCGCTGACCAGTTCCAGGCCGACCACCGGGTCAGGATTTTCTTTGGTCGTCGTCGAAAATACAGGTCCGACGGCAATGTAATTGGCAGAAGTTTCCAGCGCCGCTCTGAATTGATCCAGATTGTGAGTTGAAATGCCTATGATTTTGTCGTCGCCCAGAATTTCGCGCGCTTCTTCGACAGTCAAATCTTCCTGACCCAAATGCACGCCATCAGCGCCGCAGGTCAATGCCACATCCACACGGTCGTTGATGATCAACGTTGCGTCTGCTTCGCGCGTCAGCTTGACGCAGGCGCGCGCCGCGTCCAGCAATTCTTTTGCGCTGGCGTCCTTGTCGCGCAATTGAATCAGCCTCGCTCCGGCATCGAGCATCATCTGCACGATTTCTTCGTGCGAACAATTGGACAACTGGCAATCTGTAATCGGATACAGTTTCGGAATTTGGAACATGATCGAATTATGTCCGATGAAAAGGATCAGGACAATTTGAACAGGGGCTATTCATTCTCAGATTGATTTGCCACAAAGACACCGAGGCACAGAGAAAAATATCAAAGATAGAGCGCCAAAACGTAATAACTGTTTGCTGTCCGAATCAAGAACTCTGTGTCTCTGACTCTGTGGCTGAGAATGAATAAGCCCTACAATTTGGAAAATAGTCTTACTCAATCAAACTGCAATATGTATAATGCGCGCCGTTCAAATCCCGATTGCCGATGCGAGACCGAATAAAACAACGCTGTTTTTTCGGCGGCGACCAACCTGAAACGCGCATTTTTCCCCTGCTGCAAGTTTCGATGACGAACTGAACCCCTTGGAACAAACGTGAGAAGGAGGATTATGAAAACTCGAATTTTTGCTTGCCTGATGTTGATTGCCGCCACACTGTTTCTGACCGGCTGTCCCGAACAAACCACCATCGCCCGAATCAACGCCGACCCGGCGCGGTATCGCAACAGAAAAGTCGTGATCGTCGGAAACGTCACCAACAGCTTTGGCGCATTGGGACAAGGCGCTTATGAATTGAGCGATGAAACCGGCAAGTTGTGGGTGATTACTCAACGCGGAGTGCCGAGCAAAGGCGCGCGCGTCGGCGCGGTGGGCAAATACATGCACGGAGTCACCTGGGGCGGACGAAATCTGGGCAGCGCTCTGGAAGAGACAGATCGCAGAGTGAGATAGGCCAATGCCCCAAAGCCGGATGCAGAGAAGGCAGCAGACAAGGACTTGAATCTTTGTTTGCTGCCTTTTTCATTTCGATCAAGCGGCGGCTGCGACAGCGGCTTTGGGGCGAGCGTGAATTTTGATCGTGTCGTAATCTTCGGCTTCGACCGTGAATTCATAACCGCGCGCCGGTTTGTATTTGCCGGTCATTTCGTTGAACTTGACGATCATCGGTTCGATGAAATCGTGCATCAACGCGCTTTCTTCGACCACTTTGTGCTGCACGTGGGCGACCTCGTCCTTGCTGATGCCAATGTGATGCAGCAACCTCAGCGGCAAATTCTTGGCCTCAGAAATGCCGGTATCAATGCAGTAATTTTCATTGCGGGACTCCATTTCCAAGAGCTGGGTGTAGAAAGCTTCGTTGTCGGTAAAAGTCAGGTTCTTATCCATCATCTGTCCTCCGTAAAACCCGCACAGCCGAAAAGCTGTCGGAAATTGAATGCGCCTGTGGGAATCAGGTCGCGGATTGGTTTGTCGAATCAACTACGAAAGAACTCAAAGGAAAACACTGAATTAGTGCCATTAAGTAATCACTGCTGACTTTTGCGCTGTTTCAAAAGAAAAGTAGTTCAGGCAGGTGCAAATGTCAATTTTAGTTTCAGCAGAGCTGCCGAACACTGCAAATTCTTGACACATCGCATCCAAGAATGCGAAAAACAAACGTCCCGTTCGCCGGTTTATCGCTTCATCGCGAAAGCGAGCGGCCAGAAATCCAAACCCTTATCTTCTGATTTGCCACCAATCACGATCACTTATGTCCGCTGAAAACCATTCACAACTTGCCAGCTTCATTTGGAGCATTTGCAACCTTCTGCGCGGCCCTTACAAACGCAACTAATACCGCAAAGTCATTTTGCCGCTGACCGTGCTGCGCCGCTTCGATTGCATTCTGTCGCCGACCAAAGCCGCCGTGCTGAAAGAGCACACCGAGCTTGAGGGCAAGCCGGAAAACATCCTTCGGTTCAAGCTCTGCCAGATTACCGAAAATCCCTTTTATAACCTGTCCAAGTTCACCTTCGATGGTTTGCCGAAGGGGCAGGGCTTTAACGGCCTGCTGGACGACGCCAACCAACTTGCGCCGGACCTGAACAACTACATCAACGGCTTTTCGCCCAACGTCCGCGCCATCATGGAGCGCTTCGATTTCGGCGCGCAGATTACGAAGATGGCGGAGAAGAATTTGCTTTACGAAGTCATCAAAGCTTTCTGCAATCCCAAGCTAGACCTTACGCCCGCCAAAGTGGACAACGTGCAGATGGGTTACGTCTTCGAGGAACTGATCCGCATCGGCGCGGAACAATCGAACGAAGAAGCCGGAGACCACTTCACTCCACGCGAAGTCATCAAGCTGATGGTCAATCTGCTGCTGTCGACGGAAAAAGACCTGGCCCGCAGCCATGTAGTCAAAACCATTTACGATCCGGCGTGCGGCACGGGCGGGATGCTGTCCGTCGCGGAAAAGTACATCCACAACCTGAACGCCGATGCCCAGCCGAAGCTCTTCGGCCAGGACTGGAACGACGAAGCCTGGGCCGTCTGCAAATCCGACATGCTGATCAAAGGCGAAGACGCCGAAAACATCATCCGCGACGACACCTTCACCAAGGACGGCTTTGACCGTCAAGCCGACGGCAGCCCATGGACCTTCGATTACATGCTGGCGAATCCGCCCTTCGGCGTGGAGTGGAAACAGCAGCAGCGATTTATCGAACAGGAGCGCGACACGCTTGGTTACGGCGGACGTTTCGGCGCAGGAACTCCGCGAGTAAACGACGGTGCGCTGCTGTTTCTGCAACACATGCTTTCCAAAATGCGTTTGCCGCAGGATGGCGGCAGCCGGTTGGCGATTGTCTTCAACGGTTCGCCGCTGTTCACCGGCGACGCAGGCGGAGGCGAAAGCAGCATCCGCCAATGGATCATCGAAAACGACTGGCTGGAAGCCGTCGTCGCCCTGCCCGAACAGTTGTTTTACAACACGGGCATTTCCACCTACCTGTGGGTGCTGACCAACCGCAAAGAAAAAGACCGCAAGGGCAAAGTCCAGTTGATTGACGCCCGCGCCTTCTGGGTGCAGATGGAAAAGTCTCTGGGCAACAAACGCCGCCGCATCGGCGATCCGTCAGACAAAGCCAAAGACCCCGACCACATCGGCGAAATCACCCGAATCTTCGGCAACTTTCGCGACGGCGAAACGCGCAGCTTTCCCGAAGAAGACCCAATCACGCATCAACCCATTCAGCGCCAGCGCGTGGTCAGCAAAGTCTTCGACAACGAAGATTTCGGCTACCGCAAAATCACCGTCGAACGGCCCTTGCGGTTGAATTTTCAAGCCACCGCCGAACGCATCGCCCGGCTGGAAGACGAAAGCGGCTTCAAGAATCTGGCCACCAGCGCCAAAAAAGACCCCGCCATCCGACAGCAGGAAATCGAAGCGGGTGAGCGGCGGCAAGAAGAAATTCGCGCCCTGTTGCGGACGCTGGGCGAAGAGCTTTTCAAAAGCCGGGATGCCTTCCTTTCCCATCTGCGCAAATCCGCGTCATCTGCGGCTCGGCTCTCCGCTTCGGAACTGAAAGCTGTGCTGGCCGCCCTGGGCGAACGCGACGAAACCGCTGAAATCTGCCGCGACGCCAAAGGCCACGCCGAACCCGACCCGGAATTGCGCGACACCGAAACCGTGCCGCTGAAAGAAAGCGTCGAAGCGTATTTCGACCGCGAAGTGCTGCCCCACGTCCCCGACGCCTGGATTGACCACAGCAAAACCAAGATCGGTTACGAAATCCCGCTCAACCGCCACTTTTACCGTTACGAACCGCCGCGCCCGCTGGCGGTGATTGAAGCCGACATCAAGCTGCTTGAAACCGAGATTTTGGACTTGCTGCGGGAGGTGACGGCGTGAATTTTTGTGAAGCCCTGAAAGGGCTGCATTCAATAGCCGGTGGTAACCGTCCCCGGAGGAACTACAGCGTGAGGTTTGCCGAAGTCCTGAAAGGACGAAATTCAATAGCCGGGGACACCCGTCCCCGAAGCCGGAACGATAGATTGCCCAATGAAGCCCTGAGAGGGCGAAATTCAATCGCCGGGGACAACCATCCCCGGAACCGGAACGACGGCGTGGATTTTGCGAAAGCCCTGAAAGGGCTGAATTCAATAGACGGGGACATACGTCCCCGGAACCGGAACGATAGATTGCCGACCCTGAAAGGGTCGAACAACCACACAAGTGCGACCCTTTCAGGGTCGGCAAACCACCTGGCGTCGTTCCGTGGGCGATGCCCACGGCTATTAAATCCTGCCCTTTCAGGGCAAAGACGAATCGCTTCAGACTTGTGTTGCTACCAATGGGTGCTTCCTACGGCTGCTAAATTTGTCCCCCTTCAGAGACATTTACCGACTCTCAAGGAGGTGACGGCGTGAAGTTCTCGGCCTATCCGAAATACAAAGCCAGCGGCGTCGAATGGCTCGGCGATGTGCCGGAGCATTGGGAGGTAAAGCGCCTCAAGACGTCCGCCACATGCTGGATTAGCAACGTAGACAAAGTTCCTGCCGAAGACGAACTGCCTGTGCGACTCTGCAACTACACGGATGTTTACTACCACGACCATATCACGCCTGATATGGGCTTGATGGAAACCACTGCAACAGCAGACGAAATTCGCCGCTTCGGTTTACAGGTAGGTGACGTTGTGATGACCAAAGACTCAGAGTCGTGGGATGATATTGCAGTTCCTGCGTTGGTGATGGAAACAGCGCCAGACTTAGTTTGCGGCTACCATCTTGCTATTGTGCGTTCGCGCAAGAACGTGCTCTCTGGCGGCTACCTTCTCCGGGCGTTTCAGGCGTGTGCCATCAATCAGCAATTCCAGGTGGCGGCGAGTGGCGTAACACGCTACGGCCTCCCAAAGGCATCCATCGGTGATGCGTGGATTTCGCTCCCACCTCTCCTTGAGCAACAAGCCATCGCGGAGTTTCTGGATCGAGAGACGGGGCGGATGGATCGGTTGATGGCCAAGAAGCGGGAGTTGATCGAGCGGCTGAAGGAGAAGCGCACCGCGCTCATCTCCCGCACCGTCACCCATGGCTTGCCGCCCGCCGCCGCCCGCGCCGCTGGCTTCCCCGAAAACCCGCCCCTCAAACCCTCCGGCCTCGACTGGCTCGGCGACATTCCGGCACATTGGGCATGCGGCAACTTACGTCGGTTCGCCAAGATGCGGACAGGACACACACCAAGTCGGAACGAGCCTGATTACTGGGCTGACTGCACCATCCCCTGGTTTACCCTTGCGGATGTTTGGCAACTTCGTGATGGCAAGAAGAAGTATCTTGGCGAAACGAAGGAAATGATTAGCGAGTTAGGCTTGGCGAATTCTGCTGCTGAACTGTTACCGCCTGGCACGGTCATTTTCTCGCGAACTGCGTCAATCGGCTTCAGTGGAATAATGCCTACTCCAATGGCTACCACTCAGGACTTCTGGAACTGGATATGTGGTCCGAAACTCAATCCAGAATATCTGCTCATGCTTTTCCGAGCTATGGGCCAGGTCTTCGATCGTCTCACCAGCGGTTCAACGCACAAAACGATTTACCAACCTGATGCGGCCTCACTTTCGATTCCCGTTCCACCACTCCCCGAACAAACCGCCATCGCCACCTATCTGGACGCAGAGGCGGCGAAGCTGGACGCGCTGGTGGCGAAGGTCGAAACCGCCATCGAGCGGTTGCAGGAATACCGCACGGCGCTGATCACCGCCGCCGTCACCGGCAAGATTGATGTGCGAAATTTCGTTGCCAGCGCGGACGCCAATCAAGTATGTTCTGAACTCTGCTGAAATGTCCGACAATCTGCCAGATTGTCGGCAGCCTCGGTTGGTAAACAAATTGTTTTCCGCCACGACCTCGACAAGCTGGCAGCTTGTCGGACTCTCTCAGTGCCACGTTACCTGGAGACGAGATGAAGACGATTCGATACCTGGACACGCTCTTTGCCTACGATGGGCCGCAAATCTTCGAAGCACGTGATGCCAGCGGCGGCTATTACTTGGCGCTTGCGGTCGAGGTGGAGAACGCGCGGGATCGTTATCTCGTTGTCAGCGTGTCGCCGGAGCGATTGCGTCAGTTCCGTACGGGCACGCTCGATCTCAGATCATTGCTGGCCGAAAATGGCGAAGGAGAATGGTATCTGGCGACGGCAGAAGCCGGGCTGGATCAACCGTTGAGGCTGGAGCCGCAAACCATTCCCTTGCTGACAAGCGGCCTGTTGCCTGATACGGGATTTGTGTTGCCTGGCCGCCTGGCACAGACCAAGTGAGTCGCTTAAATCGCGGCAGCTTTTGGAGTGCGGTTGCTTGGAACCGCTTTGGTAGTCCTGAGGTGTTGCGAGCGGTCGGAACGGACTACCAAAGCTGCGTCGAGCCGCAGCACTCCAAAGGCTCCGCTGACAATTTAGACACGAATTTCAAATAAACGTGGGCGCATCGGTTTAGCCCCAACCGATGACACGAAATCTCCACAGATCCATCCTGACCGAAGGGGGCATTCGATTCCATGAGCCAAACCAACGAAAACGCCTTTGAAAGCTACGTCGAAGAAATTCTGCTCACCCGCAGCGGCTGGCACGCGGGCAGCCGCGCCGACTGGGACAAGGAACGCGCGCTTTTCCCGGCGCAGGTCTACGCCTTTTTGCAAGCGACGCAGCCGGAATTATGGGCGGAAATGAAAGCTTTGCACGCAGACGGGCTGGAAACCCTGTTGCTGAATTCATTGGTCAAGGAATTGGAAATCAAAGGCGCGCTGCACGTATTGCGGCACGGCTTCAAATTTTACGGCAAGCGGAAGAAAAGCGACAAGCCAGGGAATGGGAGGCCGAAATTGCCAAACGCCGCTACGCCATCATCGTGGACGAAGCGCATTCCAGCCAGACTGGCGAAACCGCGCGCGAATTGAAAGCGATTCTCGGCGCAGCAACACAACCGGCGAACAGCGAAGACGAACCCGACTGGGAAGATCAACTCAACCAAGTGATGCAATCGCGCGGGACGCCGAGGACATCTACAAAGCGTTCAAGCCGTATTACGACGCGACAAGTTTGCAGGAGGCTTCAGACCCGCAACAACTGGAAACGCTGAAACACGAACTGGATGCGGCGCAGGTGTATCACTGGAGCGAGGTTGAGGCATTTGCGCGGGTGTTTTACAAGCTGCCAGCGAAACAAATGGCGCAAGACCACGCCCGCATGCAGCGGCATCTGCAACCCGCTGTGGATCGCTTCAAGGCACTGGAGAATGACGATCAGCGGAGTGAATTCCGGGAAAAGCTGAAAGGCTTCGTCCACATTTATTCCTTCTTGAGTCAGGTCATTCCTTATGGCGATCCAGTTTTGGAAATGCTGTATAGCTTCGGGCGGTTGCTGCTGCCGCATTTGCCACTTGAAGGCGAAACCGAACGGGTGAAGCTCGGCGACGAAGTGGACTTGGAATATTACCGATTGCAGCGCGTTTACTCCGGCGAAATTGATCTGAATGAAGGTGACTCCGAAGGCGTCAAAAGTCCCACCGACGTTGGAACGGGCAAGGCGAAAGAAGACAAAGCGCCGCTTTCTGAAATCATCGAAGTGCTCAACGAACGTTTCGGCACGAACTTTTCAGAAGAAGATCGGCTGTTCTTCGAGCAGATCAAAGAAAAAGCCGTGAAGAATCCCAAGTTCATTGATACAGCGCTTTCCAATCCGCTCGATAAATTCCAGCTTGGCATCAGGAAATTGCTGGAAAGTTTGATGATCGAACGCCTCGGCGAAAATGACGACATTGTTACTCGGTATATGGAAGACGGCGCTTTTCAGGGTGCGGCATTTCCGATTCTGGCCAAGGAAATCTTCGACAAGATCCAAGCGAACGCAGGCAGGCAATCTATCGAACAAATCGTCGCCGCCGGAGAAAGCAATACTGTCGAATTCAAATCAACGCTCCGCGTCAATCTGCACACCGGCCAGAACGATCCGAAGATGGAGCAGTCGGCGCTGAAAACGATTGCGGCGTTTCTGAATTCCAGGGAAGGCGGAACTTTGGTGATTGGCGTCAATGACGACGGCGTAGCGCTCGGCGTGGAGACGGACAAGTTTCCGAACGAAGACAAGATGAATCTTCACCTGGGCAATCTGATCAAAACGCGGCTGGGAACCGGTTCGATGCTGAACATCAAACCTCACTTTGAGAGCTTTCAGGAAAAGCGGGTTCTGGTGGTGGATTGCGCGGCCAGCGGTGTGCCGGTTTATTACAAAGACGGCAAGGAAGAGGAGTTTTACATTCGCGCGGGAGCTTCAACTGCCGCTTTGCCGCCGAGCGAAATGAATACCTATATTAAGCAAAGATTTCTTTAGAATAGACCTTTTGCGGGACGAAGTTCGTTCAGCACGGTTGGAATGAGTTCCGAAACGGTTGGGTGAATTGGCACGGCGTGTTCAAGCACGTCATACGGAACCTTCGCATTCATGATGTCCAGGATGCCGTGAATGGCTTCGTCGCCGCCGGTTCCGAGGATCGAAGCTCCGAGAATTCGACGTGTTTCCGCGTCCACGATGATTTTCATGAAGCCCAGGGTTTCGTCCTTTTCGACAGCGCGCCCGACGCGAGTCATCGGACGATGGCCAATCAGCAGCGGCCTGCCGCTGGCGCGCGCTTCGCGTTCGGTCAGACCTACACGACCGAGCGGCGGATCAATGTAAAGCGCATAACCGAGTATGCGGTCGCTGACGCGGCGCTGTTCGCCGTTGAGCAGATTGGCGGCAATGATTTCAAAATCGTTGTAGGCCGTGTGTGTGAATGCTCCGCGCCCGTTGCAATCTCCCATTGCCCAAATGCCCGGAACGTTGGTCGCTAAACTATCGTCCACCGTGATGTAACCGCGCGCATCGGTGATGACGCCCGCTTTTTCCAAACCAAGATCGGCGGTATTCGGTTGGCGGCCAACCGCTAGCAACACATGCGAACCGACAGCGGCAGGTTCGCCTGTGGAACAATCCACGCCAACAGAAACCCCTTTTTCATGCGGCGCGAGGCTGATGCATTCCGCGTCTGTGCGCACAGTGACGCCTTCGCGCGTCAAAATCTCAAGGATGGTTTCCGAAACGTCTTCGTCTTCGCGCGCCACCAGACGCGGCCCTTTTTCGATCACAGTCACTTCAGCGCCGAAACGGCGATACATTTGCGCGAATTCCAATCCAATATAACTGCCGCCAATGACAACCAAATGTTCTGGCAGATGATCCAGCGCCAGCATGGACGTGTTCGTCAGATAGGAAACTTCGTTGATGCCGGGAAAATCCGGCACAATGGCGCGCCCGCCCACATTGATGAAAATGCGCGGCGCGGTCAGCAACTCTTCGCCGACGCGAACGGTGTTTGGGCTTTCAAATCGGGCATGACCTTCAATTACAGTGCAACCGTCCATTTCGCGCAGATAAGTTTCCAGACCAGTGCGCGCGTTAAGCGAAACCGTGTCGGCGCGCGATTTCACTTTCTTCATGTCCACCTGAACGGCGCCTTCCAGCACGATGCCGAAGTCCGCGGCGCGGCGCGCCAGATGAACGGCATAGGCGCTGGCAACCAGAGTTTTCGTCGGCATGCAGCCTGTGTTGACGCAGGTTCCGCCAAACAGTTTTCGTTCGACGAGAGCTACGGTCATTCCAGCGCCGGTAAGTTTTCCCGCAAGCGAAGGCCCTGCCTGGCCTGCCCCGATAATGATGGCGTCAAAGGATTTCATAGTAATGCCATTCCGATGAGAATCGCACCGCCAATGGCGATGGTGTCTTCGATAAGAGCTGCCGGGCGGTCGTTTTTGAAAGCGGCTGACAATTTTGCGCGCAACTCGCTTCCGCCAAACGTGCCAATGATTGCGCCGATGATTCCGGCAATCAACCCGCCGACCAGAGCATTGCTTCCGGCTCCGATGGCAGCGCCGGAAAGTGCGCCCGTTATGATACGAGCGCCGAATTGCACAGGGACTTTTCGACTGGGCGTAGTGGGAAGCTGATCCGTGACTAATTCGACCAGCGCCAATAGTGTCAGAACCCAATGCGTCCATCCATTGCCTAGAAACGACAACCAGGTCCCATTCAGGTTGAGCCAACCCAGATGCGCAGCCCAACCGACCAGTGCGGGCGCGGTCATTGCGCGCAGCCCTGCAATGACGCCGATCAATAACGCGATTACATAAATTGTCATAATTGGGGGTGTCCTTTTTTCTGGTAGCTCCAGAAACAACCGTGGAGTGATAGGTGTTTTGAAACATTCCGGGGTTTGGGGCACAACC
>CAYYDG010000085.1:0-24827 GCA_964470555.1 uncultured Heliomicrobium sp. | reverse complement strand
TTTCTTCGGCGTGGGGAAACATTTTGGCTTTGGAGTAGCTGAGCATGACCAGAAAGGCTTCGATTGGCCCAAGTCCCGCCAATGCATTGGCAGCTTTCAACGGGTAATCGAAAAAGTGGCCGCGGTAATGAATGCGCGACAATCGCGGGCGAAGCAGAAAATCTTCGCTCAACATTTCGCGCCACAATTCGTTAATCAGCGGGACTTTGGAAAAAAACCTGTGCCCGCCAATGTCGAACCGATAGCCTTTGTAACTGACCGTGCGCGAAAGACCTCCAACCTGCTCATCGGCTTCGATGATGGTGGAAGAAATGCCAAGCTTCGCCAGTTCGTAGGCGCTGGTCAGTCCAGCCGGGCCTGCACCGATAACTAATGCCCTTGATGACATATCGCTTTGTTCCTTGTTTGTGGGTTGATTCGACTGTGACCGAGTGCCTGGCACGATGAGTTAGACACACCTTCGCCCAACTCATTCAACCGTGTAGGAAACCTCATGCCGAGGCAGCGTTCCAGTTTTTCACCGCATAGCTGTTCACTGACAGCTTCTTCAAAATTTCGCTTACAGTAATTGCCGACCGGCATGGGCAATTGAAAGGTTCCGCTGGCGCTGAATTCGTGTGGGTCTGAATGCAGGTGGCTTTTCTGGCCTAATTTTTGGCAAAAGATGTTGCTGGCAACATCTCCTTTATCGCCAATACACCGCCGATCCCATCCGTCCTACTCAATTTTCCCAGTGATTTTCTTTTTGAGCAGGCATCTTCCATCTCTGCAACGGACAAGTAGGATAATACTGACAGCCAAAAGCTCTCACATCGGAAGTTACGACAATTTTTCCTAGCACAAACCGATAGCATCGTTTCAGGAAGATATGGGAGACTCCTCCCATATCGAGACCGGCAACGTGTGTTTCCGCTTCGACATTTAGACGATTACTGCATTTATTCACATAGAGTTAGCGATTCAACAGTTCTTCCTCTCTTTTTATTCAGATATAGGCGGAAGCGATAGTTCACCTTGCCCGCATCTGTCCTACAACCAATATCGTTGACAAAGTTTTTTTCTGCTTGAAAACATCTCTGGTGAAAAACTCAGTTGGCGGGAGAAGAAGCCGTTGACAATCGTTCGCGTTGCGAGTTCACTTGCGTGCCGGATCAAGAAGTTGAATACAGTCAAACAAGCTTTCAAACCTGCTACGGGAACACGGTTGGGAAAGCTACTCACTTCCGGCGTTATTCATTTCAGAAAGGCAATAAGTATGAGGGTTTTTATTACTGGCGGAGCCGGATTTATCGGCTCGCATTTGGCTGAACGGCATCTGCAACGCGGCGACGAGGTCTACATCATTGACGATCTTTCCACCGGTTCGATGGAAAACATCGAACACATCAAACACCATCCGGGCTTTCATTACGCGCTGGATACGGTGACGAATCAACAACTGGTCGCCGAATTGGTTGATCTGTGCGACGCGACGTATCACCTGGCCGCGGCTGTCGGCGTCAAACTGATTGTCGAAAGCCCAGTCCGAACCATCGAAACCAACATTCGCGGGACGGAAATCGTGCTGGCGCACGCGGCCAAAAAGCGCAAACGAGTTTTGATTACTTCAACGTCGGAAGTGTACGGCAAACGCGAAACCATCCCGTTTCGCGAAGATGACGATCTGGTGATGGGCGCCACAAACAAAGGTCGTTGGAGTTACGCCTGCTCAAAGGCGATTGATGAGTTTCTGGCCATTGCCTACTGGAAAGAAAAGAAAGTTCCGACAGTCATCGCCCGGCTGTTCAACACGGTTGGCCCCAGGCAAACCGGACAATACGGAATGGTCGTACCGAATTTCGTTCGCCAGGCGTTGGACGGAAAAGAAATCACCGTCTACGGCGACGGTTCGCAAAGCCGCTGTTTCACGCATGTTTCCGATGTGGTCGGCGCATTGATGAAATTGATCGAACATCCCGATGCCACCGGCGAGGTATACAACATCGGCGGCGATCAGGAAGTCAGCATTTTGCAACTTGCCGAACGAATCAAGGCATTGACCGATTCACAATCGCCGATTACCTTTTTGCCCTACGACAAAGCCTACGAAGCGGGATTTGAAGACATGCATCGCCGTGTGCCGGACACGACCAAGCTTCGCAATTTGATCGGCTATGAACCGACCTTCGGATTGGACGAGATCTTGAAAGACGTGATTGCCTTTCAACTCACAAAACGAACTTGACGACCTTGCGCGGAGAGTAGGTTTCAGCATCGGTGCCCCGCGCTTGTACTCGCGCTTTGACCATTGGGATGCAACCAAAAGCGTGAGGAAAACGGCGGGTTTCCCACAAAACCCGCCGCATGCCACTCGCTCCAGATTGCGGAAACTTCCTCACTCGTTGCGAGAAATCTCTCGGCAGTCGCCAAGCTATGCCTGCCGACATTCAAAACATTCAAGTTATAGCCGGAACGACAGTTGCTCTGATTCTTTGTAGATTTTTCGACATCTTCGACATCAGGGAGGGAATGTCATGAAGAAATACAAAACGATTCGTCGCCAATTGGAAACGCGGCTGGTTGAAATTCAACAACGGCTAGACAAGATTTCGCTGGATCGGCGTCACGTCAATCAACCCCTCAATGCCGATTTTGAAGAACAGGCGATTGAGCTGGAAAACGACGAGGTGCTGGATGCGTTGGACAGCCAGATTCGCGCCGAGATCAAACAGATCGAAAAAACTCTGGCGCAAATGGACGAAGGCGCTTATGGCCGATGCGAAGAATGCGGTGAGCCAATTGGGGAAAAACGACTTGAAGCATTGCCACATGCGACGCGCTGCATCGCCTGCGAAGAACAAATCCAGCAAGGTCAAAATTGAATTTGACAACCTCTCAAACAGTGGAAGAACAGTCTCTGCAACAGTGAAGGCTGCGTGTTTTCCTCACCTTGGGAAACGTAGCCTTCACGCCGATTTTTCTTTTTTGCCAGCAGCGCGCATAAAAAATGCAGCAACATTCCCACCAGACTCATCACCGCCGCAATCAAAGTCACAGGGCGATCCAGCGAAAGCTTCGGTTCAAAAAAGAATCCGGCGACCATCATTGCCGATGCCAGAATCAGCAACGCTCCGGCAACCGCCTGCAAACGCTTCATCAATTTCGTCGCCATCGAACGCAGATACACGCCCAGCGACAAATGAACCAACCCTGAAAACAAAATGTAGACGTGATTGGCGCGCATCGAAAATCGGAACCGGTCGGATTGCTCCATCAAATGCGGAATGCGGTATCGCAGATAAGCGCCGGTCAACGGAAAGATCACCAACAAAACCAATCCCGTGACGAGATGAATTTTTCCAAGCGTCGCCTTCACTCGTTGTCGCCTCAACTGATCTGCAAGCCGTATTCTATGCTTTCCACCAACGCCGCCCACGAAGCGGCAATGATGTTGCCCGCCACGCCAACCGTGTTCCAGGAACGTTCGCCATCGCTGGTTTCGACGTGAACGCGCGTTTTGGCTGCGGTCGCGTGTTCGCCGTCCAGAATGCGGACTTTGAAATCAATCAGGTGAAAGTCGTCAATTTGCGGGTAATGCTTGCGCAGGGCTTTGCGAAGCGCCTGATCCAGCGCGTGAACCGGCCCATCGCCCAAACTGGCGGTGTGTTCTTCGTGGTCGCCGACTTTCAGCCGGACAATGGCTTCGGGTTCGTTCTGCGATCCCAGCCAAATGCGATATTCAATCGTTTCAAAAAAGCGCTTGCGACGACCGAGCGCGCTCCAGGCCAGCAACTTGAACGAAGCTTCCGCGTCTTCGAATGAATACCCTTCAAATTCCAGCGTCTTCAATTGAGCCAGCAACCGCCGAGCGGCTTCAGGATTTTTGGTGAACTCTTCACCGATGTCGTCGGATTTGAAACGAATATTGCTGACGCCGGATTGATCGCTGACCAGCACGCGCGTTTCGTTGCCTACGTCTTCGGGATTGATGTGTTCGTAAGTTTCTTTTGCTTTGGTGATGGCGGAAACGTGGATGCCGCCTTTGTGCGCGAAGGCGCTGCGGCCGACGTAAGCCGCGCGTTCGTTCGGAACCAGATTGGCGACTTCGTTGATGTAACGGCTGGTATGCGTCAACAACCTCAACTTGCCATCCGGCAAACAGCGGCGACTCATTTTCAATTCCAGATTCGGAATGATCGAACACAGATTGGCATTTCCGCAGCGTTCGCCGTAACCGTTCATGACGCCTTGCACGTGCGTAGCTCCGGCTTCGACCGCTGCCAGCGAATTGGCGACGGCCAGTTCGCTGTCGTTGTGGCAATGAATGCCCACGCGGACGTTCGGAATGCGTTTGCGAACCAGCGCCACGGCATCGGCGATTTCTTCCGGCAAACGCCCTCCGTTGGTGTCGCACAAAATGATGGTTTCGGCTCCGGCTTGCGCGGCGGCGGCAAGCGTATCAAGCGCATATTCGGCATTGGCGCGAAACCCGTCGAAGAAATGTTCGGCGTCGTACATCACGCGACGCCCGCAAGATTTCAAATGGCTGACGGTGTCGGCAATCATTCGCAGGTTTTCTTCCAGCGTGGTTTTCAGCGCGACATCCACGTGAAAATCCCAGGATTTGCCGAAGATCGTCACGACAGGCGTTTGCGCTGCCAACAACCCCTGCACCACAGCGTCATCCGCCGCCATTCCGTTGGCTCGGCGGGTGCTGCCGAAGGCGGCAAAGACGGCGTTGTTCAATTGCACGGACTTGGCGCGCTCGAAAAACTCCACGTCTTTCGGGTTCGCTCCGGGCCAACCGCCTTCGATGTACGTCACGCCGATTTCATCCAGCGCGCGCGCAATCTTGATCTTGTCTTCAACGGTGTAGGCAAGCCCTTCGCCCTGCGCGCCGTCGCGCAACGTCGTGTCGTAAATTTCTACCCAATTGTCTTTCATTGCTGACTCTCTCTCATCTCGCTTACATCGAGCAGAGTTCCGTCGAGGTGGTGAAGCGTGTGGCCATAAGCCAGAAGATAGGAATTCCCCGGCTCCATCGGCAACAGCTTGAGTTCCTGCTTTTGCAGATCAAGTTCCAACCCAAGTTCTTCCATTGGAATCACGCCCAACAAAGGATTATCCCCACCTGGCAATTCCAAACACTGAAAAACACCGACCCGGTCGCCGATTGAGACTTTAGCATCCTGAAACACACGCGTGCGTTGATAGCCGGCGGCTGTGGAAGCCAACACTTCCTTAAGCGGAGCCAGACCAAGCTGTTCAATGATTTTGATCGGCAAAGAAAGCATCATCGCCCCGCTATCAGCCAACACACTATTCAATGTCACTGTGCGGACCTGCTCTGCCGGAATAATTCCTTTCTCGGCCAAGGCTTCGTCCAAACGATTAGTGATCGTGATTTGAGTTCTAACTTGTCCCATAAACAATCGCGGAGTGGCGGCCATCACCCCACTCCGCGCCTCCATTCAGTTCAAAAGTGGATGCTTAGTTTTTCGCCTTGTCCACGATCTTGTTCGACGCCAACCAGGGCATCAACCCACGAAGCTGTGAGCCGACTTCTTCGATCTGGTGTTTCTTTTCGGATTCCACTAATCGAGTGAAGTTCGGTTTGCCCGATTCAGCTTCGGCCATCCATTCGTCGGCGAACTGGCCGGACTGAATTTCGCCGAGGATTTCTTTCATGCGTTGTTTGACTTCGGGGCCGATGACACGTTTGCCGCGAGTCAAATCGCCATATTCCGCCGTGTTGGAAATCGAATAGCGCATGGTCGAAATGCCGCCTTCGTACATCAAATCCACAATCAGCTTCATTTCGTGCAGGCATTCGAAATAGGCCATTTCCGGCGCGTAACCCGCTTCGACCAGCGTTTCAAATCCGGCCTGGATCAAAGCCGTAACGCCGCCGCACAGCACGCTCTGTTCGCCGAACAAGTCGGTTTCGGTTTCTTCCTTGAATGTCGTTTCGATGATTCCTGCGCGGCCTCCGCCGATGGCCGACGCATACGCCAGCGCCACTTGTTTGGTGTCGCCACTGGGGTCTTGCGCCACCGCGATCAAGCAAGGAACACCTGCGCCTTTTTCATATTCGCGGCGAACCAGATGACCCGGGCCTTTCGGCGCCACCATGAACACGTTGACATCCGCAGGCGGAACGATCTTTTTGAAATGAATCGAAAAGCCATGCGCGACAGCCAGGTATTTGCCCGCCTTGAGGTGCGGTTCGATGTCGCGTTTGTAAATGCCCGGCGTCAATTCGTCCGGCGTCAACAGCATGATGATGTCCGCGCGTTCGGCGGCATCGGCAACCGGCAGAACTTCCAACCCTGCGCTTTGCGCTTTGGCAACCGATGGGCTGTCAGGACGCAAGCCGACAATCACGTCAGCGCCACTGTCTTTCAAGTTGTTGGAATGGCCGAAGCCTTGCGAGCCGTAACCGATAATGGCGATGCGTTTGCCCGCCAGGTATTTCGGATCGGCGTCTTTGTCGTAATAAATGTTCATTGAAAAAATTGCTCCTTGAGGGTTGGGGTTTAGACTTTTTCGTTGAGCGTCAGCTCGGAAAACTCTTCGTCGTCGTCCTTGAGCTTCTGGGCTTTGACGTGAGCGACGCGGGTCATCGCCACCGGCCCGGTGCGGACGATGTCCGTGATGCCAATCGGTTTCAACAGTTCGATGAAAGCGTTGACCTTTTCGGCGTTGCCGGTCATTTCCAGAATGAAAGCGTCTGTGTTCACGTCCACGACTTTGGCGCGGAAGATTTCCACCAGACTCAAAACTTCC
The DNA here is from genome assembly GCA_964470555.1 of uncultured Heliomicrobium sp. Lineage (GTDB taxonomy): Bacteria > Acidobacteriota > Blastocatellia > RBC074 > RBC074 > RBC074. The sequence continues at coordinate 18,062 of CAYYDG010000085.1, read as the reverse complement.
TGCCGCTGTTCGCCCTGATGAGCATTGACGGTCAGCATGACCATTTCGCGTTCAACGTGCGGAACGATGGTCATGTCAACCACATCAATGACTTTGATGATCTTGTGCGATTGCTGAAGGATTTGCTGAATGACGTGATCGTTGCCGTGAGTGGTGATCGTCATGCGCGAAACGCCTTCTTCCAGCGTGGGCGCGACGTTGAGCGTGTCTATCTGATAGCCGCGCGCGCTGAACAATCCTGCCACGCGCGTCAGCATTCCGTATTCGTTTTCGACCAGAAGTGAAATTGTATGTCGCATAGTTTTTCTAAAAAGCGTTAAGCCCAGTTTTCCAGGCGTAAATTGGCGATGTCGTTGAAATCCTGCGTGTTGCGCGTGACAACCGCAGCATTCACAGATAAAGCAGTTGCCGCAATCTGCAAATCCATCCTTCCCAGGCGGCGATGTGATTGACGAAGCGTCTGGTAAATTTGCTCGGCAGTTACATTGAATTCGAGCAGACGCAGACCGCAATAAAATTGTTGCGTCTGACAAAGCCAGTAATAAGCTTCGCATTTGAGCTGCGGCGTTTTTGCCTGACTGATTCGCGCCAGTCGTCCGCGCACTTGCTCTTCGTATCTGATAACGGAGGCCACCAAATCCGACGCCGGGGTGTTGAAGTATTTTAGCGACACTTTTGGATCACCGCGCTGCACCAGCGAAAGATGATCCGTATCTAAAACGTAGAGTGGCATTTTGAGATAAAGCAGCAATCAAGGCTGATTCGGGTCAGCATTAAGCTCCCGGCGATACTCCTGCATTGCGGCAAGAAAAGCATTCCAACTTTCCTCGCTCTCATTAGCAAAAACGCCTATGCCACGAGCTTTGGCCTCCGCCGGGAGGTCTACTTCGACACGAACGATCTCTCCATTGGCAAATAAACTGCGCACCTGAGAGCGAGCTTTTTCAATCGCTTCGTGTCGTGTCGGCGCTTCAACAGTACAGTTCGGCAGCCCCCAAACTGTCGCCAAAAACCCGTTCTCGATTGGTCGCACCCAAACTTCGCAAGTCATAATTACCTCCGTTTACTGCAAGATCATGTCTTTCAGCGCAGCCCCCGCCGGGACAATCGGAAAGACATTTTCTTCGCGCGCAACTTTCATTTCAATCAACACAGGGCCGGGCGTGTTCAGCGCCTTTTCCAGCGTATGCGTGACTTCGCTCATCTTCGTGGCGCGGAATGCAGCGACGCCGTAAGAGTCCGCCAGCTTGACGAAATCGGGTTGGACTTCGATGTTGCTGTGCGAATAGCGATGTTCGTAAAACTGTTCCTGCCATTGCCGCACCATTCCCAGGAAGCCATTGTTGATGAGCAGAATCTTGACCGGAATGTTGTACTGTTTGACCGTCGCCAGTTCGTTCAACACCATCTGGAATCCGCCGTCGCCGACGACTGCCACGCACAGATCGTTCGGTCGAGCGATCTGCGCTCCGACAGCCGCCGGAAATCCGTAACCCATTGCGCCCAGCCCGCCGGAATTCAGCCAGTTTTTAGGCGTGTCGAATCCGTAAAGTTGTGCCGTCCACATTTGATGCTGCCCCACGTCGGCAGAAACGACCGCCTGCCCTTTGGTGATGCGATACAATTCTTCGATAACGTATTGCGGCTTTATGACTTCGCCTTCTTCCTTCCACCAAAACGGATGCTGCTTTTTCCAGGCGGCGATTTGATCGTGCCAGGCCGCTTTGGAAGCGATTTGCGCGCCCGAAACCAATTGCTCTTCCAGTTCTTGCAACATTTGCTGCGCAACGCTTTTCGCATCGCCCACCACCGGGTAATCGCAGCGGACGTTCTTGCCAATGCAGGAAGCGTCAATGTCCACATGAATGAATTTCGCGCCGCGCGCAAATTCGCTGATTTTGCCTGTCACACGGTCGTCAAAACGCGCGCCGATGGAAATCAGCAGGTCGCAATTGTTGACGGCCATGTTCGTCCAGTAACCGCCGTGCATTCCCAACATTCCCAGACTCAGCGGATGCGAAGCCGGAAACGCGCCCAACCCCATCAACGTGCAGGTCGTCGGCAAATTCAATTTTTCCGCCAACTGCTTCACTTCTTCGTACGCGCCCGCGGCGTGCGCTCCGCCGCCGATGTACAACACAGGACGTTCGGCTCGAATCATTGCGCTGACCGCTTTGCGAACGGCTTTCGGGTCGCCGTAGACCTGCGGTTTGTAACTGCGAATTTCGATGTTTTCGGGATAGCTGAATTCGATTTCCTGCGCGGTCATGTCTTTGGGCAAATCCACCAGCACAGGTCCAGGTCGTCCGGTCGAAGCGACGTGAAAGGCTTCCTTGATCGTCGGCGCCAAATCTTCAACGTGTTTGACCAGATAATTGTGCTTGGTGCAGGAACGCGTGATGCCTGTCAAATCGGCTTCCTGAAAAGCATCGTTGCCGATCAAATGCGTAGGGACCTGGCCGGTGAAAACTACCAACGGCAACGAATCCATAAACGCATTGGCAATGCCCGTCACGGCATTCGTGCCGCCGGGACCGGATGTCACCAGCGCAACGCCGGTTTTGCCGGTCGCCTGTGCATAACCGGCAGCGCCAAACAGCGAAGCCTGTTCGTGCCGCACCAGATAATGAGTAATGCCGAGTTCTTCGGCGTGTTTCACCAGTTCGTCGTAAATGTGCAGCACTGCGCCGCCAGGGTAACCAAAGATGTGTTTGACTCCTTCGCACCTCAGTGATTCGAGCAAGATACGCGCTCCACGCATTTTCATAGCAGATTCCTCAATAAAGTTTGTTTGCTGTCGGCCATAAAATCGAAAACCCCGGCAAGCTTTGCTGGCTCGCCGGGGTTTGGAATTTCGTCAACCTTTGTTATTGCATCTTCAGGTTGTCCAATCGGCGAGCCTGGCCGGAATAATCGCTACAGCGACGATTACGATTACGCTAATTACGATTACGTTAAGAAGTCGGACGACTCGCGCATCCAGGCCACTGGCCGGAATTTCAAGCGCGAGTTGTGAACGACGATTGGACATAAAGTTCATTGGAAGATGAAAGTTCGCTGCTTTCGGGAAAGCGCGGGCACTATAAACCATCGTCCTTTCGTCGGCTACTTAATTGTTTTTATCGGCAAATAACTTTGCCTTATCCGCCCGTTTTCACGGCAATCAGCAACCCTGAACTCCAGACCATCGGACAAACCGTCAAATCCTGGCGCTCAGACAAATCGCGGATCAACGTTTCAACCTTCGGCGTGTGGCCTTCCGGCCAGTTCGGCTGCGGCAACAGATCGTCAATCACATACAAACCGCCCGGCTTGAGCAAAGCCAGCGCAAGTTCCAAATCCCAAAACTTGCCCGGCCAGGTATCGGCAAAGATCAGGTCGAACCGTTTGCCGTCCAGCCCAGTCAAAAACGCCGAACCATCAGCAACGTGAAATTCGATCCGCGGGTCGTGGCCAAGATGCCGACGAGCGATTGCAACACAATCGGCGTCGTTATCCACCGTCATTAGCCTGGAATTGGCGTCCATTCCATCCAGCAGCCAGGCCGTCGAAATGCCCGTTCCGGTTCCGAGTTCAAGGAACTGCGCCGACGGTTTCGACGCCGCCAGCGTTCTGAGCAACGCGCCAGTCGTTCGCTCCGACCCCATCACAAAGCTTATGGCTTTTGTCTCGGCCTCAATGGTTTCGAGTGCGGGCGGCAATCGCAGATATTCTGCCTCGTTCATCGCGCTTAATTGTTCTCGATGTATTTGCGAATCAGATCGCCCATTTCAGCGGTCGTCACGCGATTTGGCTGTCCTTTCAAATCCGGCGTGCCATACCCGGCTTTGAGCGTCGCGGTGATGGCGTCTTCAATCAGACGCGCTTCTGTTTCCAGCTTGCACGAATACCGCAACAACATCGCCGCCGAAGCAATCGTGCCAATCGGATTGGCGATTCCCTTGCCCGCAATGTCCGGCGCTGAACCATGAATCGGTTCATACAAACCGACTTTACCGCCGATGCTGGCCGATGGCAGCAAGCCTATGCTGCCGGTCAGAACGGAAGCTTCGTCGCTCAAAATGTCGCCGAACAGATTTTCCGTGACGATCACATCGTAATCGGTCGGGCGCATGACCAATTGCATCGCGCAGGCGTCCACATAACCGTGGTGCAATTCCACGTCTGGATATTCCGCCGCCAAGCGAACAACTGTTTTGCGCCAGAGTTGCGAACTTTCCAGCACGTTGGCTTTGTCAATCGAATGCAGCTTTTTGCGGCGTAATCGCGCAGCTTCAAACGCCACGCGCGCGACGCGCTCCACTTCCGGCACGGTGTAAGCCATCGTGTTCAAGCCGCGTTCGTCGGTCAGTTCGCGCGGCTGGCCGAAATACGCGCCGCCCATCAACTCGCGGACGATCAGCAAATCCGTTCCGCGCACGATGTCGGCTTTCAGCGGCGAAGCGTCAATCAAGGTTTCGTGCAAAAACGCCGGGCGCAGGTTGGCGAAAACTCCCAAACCAGCACGCAACGCCAGCAAGCCTGTTTCGGGTTTCAGCTTTGGCGGATTGTTGTCGTATTGCGGCCCGCCGACCGCGCCGAGCAGCACGGCGTCCGAAGCCAGCGCCGCTTTCAGCGTTTCGTCCGGCAGCGGCACGCCGACTTTGTCCAGCGCGCATCCGCCCATCAAATGCTCTTCAAAGGCGAATTCGTGACCGAATTTTTTGCCAATGGTTTCGATACAAGCGACGGCTTCGCGCGTCACATCAACACCAATTCCATCGCCGGGTAAAACTGTGATCTTGAACTTGCTCATGCCGCCTTCGCCGCCTTTTTCTGGATGTGTGGCAGCAGGCCGCCGTCTTCGATCAACTCGCGCGCGAAGTCGCTGACGGGAACAAAGCTGGCCTCTTTGCCTGTAGTCAGATTGCGGAATTTCCCAGCAACCAGATCAAGTTCGACTTCATCGCCATTTTTGACGTTGTCGCAGAAGTCGGCTTCAATCGCCAGGAAGCCGTTGTTGATCGCGTTGCGGAAAAAGATGCGCGAATAACTTTTGGCGACAATGACTTTGATGCCCGCGCCGCGCAACGCCCAGATGGCGTGTTCGCGCGACGAACCGCAGCCGAAGTTGTCGCCGGCGATGACGAAATCGCCGGGTTTGACCCGCTTGACGAAATCCACATCAATGTCTTCCATCGCGTACTTGGCCAGTTCCGCTTCTTCGTGAACGTTCAGGTAACGCGCCGGAATGATTTCATCCGTGTTGATGTGCGCACGGTCGTACACGTGCGCAAAGCCTTTCAGATTGGTTGGTAATTCAGCCATAGCTAGGTTTTCCAGGTTAAAGTGAATAGACCGGAACAGTGATCTCGCGTTTGGCGTGTCGCCGTCCTCGAATGGTTTCAGTTATGGTTTTAAGCACGTTGGCCATGTAATAGCGCGTACCGCATTCGGAGCACACACACCTGCCGGAACGTTCTCAATCAAAAGATATTTGCCTCTGGCTTTACGAGAGAGCGCGACCATCTTTTCGTGAATTTCGCCATTGCAATACTCACAAGTCTCGCCTTCCCAAAATTCATCGGTTTTCATCATTATTGAATGCTTTGCAGCAGCTTCATGTTCGCCCGCAGCCAGTCATTCACTAAATCCTGAACGTCAACCTGCTTTTGTTCTGCCAGCTTGTTCAGAAAATTACTGACCTCGGCTTCCAGATAGATCGGAAAACTGAAACTTGCGTCCGGGCGATAAAACTTGCCACGTTCGGCCTTTGAAAAATCATACTCAGCTTTCATTGGCTCGCTTCCCGATATTGTCTTTCCTCGTCGCTTGTTGCTTTTCGCGCCGAGATGATGCGTAGATGGCATAAATCCTCCGCTACTTGTTCAAACGTATGGACAACCACGCGCAGCAAACCCGCGCCGTCCAAACCAATAGTAACCCAACGCTCTTCCTCATCGCTGTGTACTTCGTCAAAGAGCGTGAGTTGATTGGGGTCACGGAATACGGTGGCTGCCTGCCGAAAAGAGAGGCGGCGATTACGGACGTTTTTCCGTTCTTTGACCGGGTCCCAATCAAACTCGTAACGCAAGTTCCATTCTCTCGATTAAGCAGCCGCAGCCGCAGTCTTTTTCAAAAACTCGCGCGGATCGGTAATCGTGCCGGTGATGGCCGTCGCCGCAGCCGTCGCGGGCGAAGCCAAATACACTTTCGATTTCGGCGATCCCATTCTTCCGACGAAGTTGCGATTGGTGGTGGACAAGCATTTTTCTTCCGCGCCGAGCACGCCCATGTGTCCGCCCAGGCAAGCTCCGCAAGTCGCTGTCGAAACCACGCAGCCGGCGTCGGCGAAAATTTCCAGCAAGCCTTCTTTCATTGCCGTCTTCCAGACTTCGGTCGTGGCCGGAACGACGATGGCGCGCGTGCCGTCGGCGACTTTGTTGCCTTTGAAGATTTGCGCGGCGATGCGCAGGTCTTCGATGCGTCCGTTGGTGCAGGAGCCGATGTAAACCTGATCCATCTTCTCTCGCTTGATTTCGCCGATGAAGCGTCCGTTCGACGGCAGGTCGGGCAGCGCGACAATCGGTTCAAGCTCGCTCAGATTGATGGTGAAGCGTTCGGAGTAGTTCGCGTCTTCGTCGGAGCCGTAAATCGTGTAGGGTTCGCTGGTGCGCGCCTTGACGTAATCTTCGGCGATGCTGTCGGCGGGCATGATGCCGCTCTTGCCGCCGGCTTCGATGGCCATGTTGGTGATGGTGAAGCGGGCTTCCATCGTCAACGATTTCAAGCCGCTGCCGCGATATTCCATCGCTTTGTAGCGCGCGCCGTCCACGCCGATCTTAGAGATGATGTACAGAATGATGTCTTTGGAATACACGCCGAACGGCAGATCGCCATTCAATTCAAACAGCATGCTTTCCGGCACTTTGAACCATAACTCCCCAGTCGCCAGCGCGGCGGCCAGGTCAGTCGAACCGACGCCGCTGGAAAACGTGCCGAGCGCGCCCATAGTCGTAGTGTGCGAATCGCCGCAGACGATGGTTTGGCCGGGCAGCACGTGGCCCTGTTCCGGCGCGATGGCGTGGCAGATGCCGTGATTGCCGATTTCGTAATAACGTTCGATCCCCTGCTCGATGCGCCATTCGCGTAGTTGTTTGGAAAGCTCCGCGCTCTTGATGTCTTTGTTCGGCACGAAGTGATCCGGCGTGACCAGAATCTTCGACGGATCGAAGACCTTGTTGATGCCGAGTTTTTTCAGCATCTGGACGGCGGGCGGCGTGGTCACGTCGTGACAGACGATCAGGTCAAGTTTGGCGTTGACGATTTCACCCGGTACGACCGAGTCGCGTCCACTGTGATCCGCCAGAATCTTTTCGGTAATTGTCATTCCCATAATCAAAATCCTTTTGTCGTTCCGCCGTTTCGGCGGCATTGATGTTCAGGCTGCCGGCTTCACAACTGGCCGCAGTCCGCAATCTCCACTTTTTTCGAAGTTCTGCCGCTTTGCGAGCCGTAACTTTCGATGGTTTTCACCACATCCAGGCCTTCGGTCACGCGGCCAAACACGACGTGTTTGCCGTCAAGCCAAGGGCATGGAACCGTCGTAATAAAAAACTGCGATCCGTTGGTATTCGGCCCCGCGTTGGCCATCGAAAGCAATCCGGATCCTTCGTGCCGAAGCTTGAAGTTTTCGTCAGCGAACTTGCCGCCATAAATAGATTTGCCACCCGTGCCGTTGAAATTGGTGAAATCGCCGCCCTGAAGCATGAATTGCGGAATGACGCGATGAAAAATGCTGCCTTTGTAACCAAAACCCTGCTCGCCCGTGCAAAGCGCGCGGAAGTTTTCGGCGGTCTTCGGAACAACGTCTTCAAATAATTCCATCACAATGCGTCCGATGGGATTTCCATCGGCAGTAACATCAAAATAAACCAAAGGATTTGGCATGAAATCTCCTTGTTGAACAAATCAGTTTTGAACGTGCTTTCTTCTTTCCTGCGCGTACAGAGCTTTGTTGACCGCGTTCAGATATGCGCGCGCGCTGGCATCCACGATGTCCGTGCTGGCGGCTTTGCCCGTGTAAGAAGTCCCGTCGAATTCGACGTGAACGAACACTTCGCCGACGGCATCCGCGCCTTGCGTAATCGAACGGACGGAATAATCCAGCAGGTTGCCGGACATGCCCGTCAATTTGTCAATCGCCTGATACACTGCATTGACCGGTCCGTCGCCAGAAGAAGTTTGCGTTTCGGTTTCGTCAGTTTTGGTGTCGTTGACGGTGACTAGCGCCGTGGCCAGTGTGGAAGTTCCGGCGGTCGCCTGCACCGCGCGCAGTTTGTAGCGTTCGGGAATCTGCGTGAACCCGTCCTGCAAAATGGCCACCAGGTCTTCTTCAAAAATCTCTTTTTTCTGGTCGGCCAGCTTGGTGAACATCTTGTAAGCTTTGTCGAGATCAGGTCGCGTCAGACTGTAGCCCATCTCTTCGTATTTTTTGCCCAGCGCGTGGCGACCGGAATGTTTGCCGAGCACGATGCTGTTGGTTTTCACGCCGACCGATTCCGGCGTCATGATTTCGTAAGTGATGCGATTTTTCAGCACGCCGTGCTGGTGAATACCCGCTTCGTGCGCGAAGGCGTTTTTGCCGACAATGGCCTTGTTCGGTTGTACCTGAACGCCTGTAATGTTCGACAGCGTTTGGCTGGAACGGAACAGCTCTTCGGTGACGATGTCGTTGCCGTAAGGCATGAGGTCTTTGCGCACGCGCAAAGCCATGACGATTTCTTCCAGCGAAGCATTTCCGGCGCGTTCGCCGATGCCGTTGATCGTGCATTCGATTTGCCGCGCACCGGCAGCGACGGCAGCCAGCGAATTGGCAACTCCAAGACCAAGATCGTTATGGCAGTGAACACTGATAACGGCTTTATCAATGTTGCGCACTCGCTGTTTCAGCGTGGTGATGATGTGGTGATATTCGCTGGGAATCGTGTAACCCACAGTGTCTGGAATGTTGACGACGGTTGCGCCTTCGTCAATCACCGCTTCTATCACCTGGCAGAGGTAATCCAGATCGGAGCGCGTAGCGTCTTCGGCGGAAAATTCCACGTCATCGGTGAAGCTTTTGGCCAGGCGCACGGCCTGACGCGACATTTCCAGAACTTCTTCGCGTGTTTTTTGCAGCTTGTATTGAAGGTGAATGTCCGAAGTGGCGACGAATGTGTGAATGCGCGGACGCGCGGCGTCGGCCAATGCTTCCCAAGCGCGTTCGATGTCTTCGCGTGTCGTGCGGCATAAACTGGCGATAATTGGACGGCGGCAAACTTTGGCGACTTCACGAATCGCCGCAAAATCGTCGTCCGATGCAATGGCAAACCCGGCTTCAATCACGTCCACGCCCAGTGCATCCAGTTGCCTGGCCATTCGCAGCTTTTCTTCCAGATTCATGCTGCATCCCGGCGACTGTTCGCCATCGCGCAAGGTGGTATCAAAAATCGCTACTCGTTCACTCATCCTGTATTCTCCTGAAAACGTTTGGGTCTGAAAATTTTGAAGGGACGCCCAAAAGTGTAGAAAAACATTGGACTTCTGCCCAATGGTTCGCGCATCATAGCACCGCATCCCCCAACCGTGAAGTTTATTATTTTTAGAACTACATAAATCTCAATTATAGCCAGTTGCCCTCAAAGGAGGATCGTGAACAGACTTAAAAGATGGTGGAGTACCGTCAGCGGCAAGCTGAAACCGGAAGAAACTCAGCCTGACGACGTGACAGGGCGCGAATTGTGCAGGATGTTGCAACGTTGCCCGGTGTGTGGCCAGGGATTTGACGACCATCTTTACGCTCATTTCGCCGTTACCATCATGGCCGAAGAGCGCAATGGCCGCGTCAAAGAATTTTTGCGCGCGTGCGAAGAACATCAATGGGAAACCGTGCAGGGGTTTCAAGAGTTCGACGCTCGCCGCGATGCGATGGTCGCGTATGCAATGCGGTGTTCCAACGGGCGATTGGCGGCGCTGCTCGAACGAAGCCCATCGGAAAGTTACGAAGAAGATCGGCTGATTGCGTGTGACGTGCTCGATGAAAAGACCAGCAACCGTATGAGTATTTTGGTGTCTCCGGGCGATTGGCGACGAATGCAATGACGAACTGATTGCAAAGTTGCCTGATTGCGAGAGGCTTCACTCTGCCTGCCCCTTGCCCCGCCCGGCAACGAGCCTCTCGACCACTTCGTCATCGAATTTGACGCGCAAATCGCGTTGCGGAAACGGAATTTCGATCCCAGCGTCTTCCAGCGCCTGCAAAATAGCCGCTACGATCTGACTTCTGACCACAGGATGCACTTGAATCACCGTCCAGAACCGTAATTCAAACTGTAAGGAACTGTCTCCAAACCCCGTGAACAAAACCTGTGGCGCCGGTTCAGGCAAAATTTCCGCGTGTGATCCGGCCACTTCCAACAACAGTTCAATCACCTTTTGCGGTTCCGAACCGTAGGCAACACCAACAGGGATTTCAACGCGCCGAATCTGGCTGGACAACGTCCAATTGGTGACTTCATCGGAAATCAATTTGCCGTTGGGAACGATGACTTCCGCGCCTTGGTATGTGCGAATCGTGCTGGAACGAATTCCGATACGAGTAATTTCTCCGGTGGTCGCCCCGACTTGAACGGCGTCGCCAACCTGCACCGGCCTCTCAAACAAAAGAATCAATCCAGACACAAAATTGTTGACGACGTTCTGCAATCCAAAACCTATGCCAACGCCGAACGCGCCCGTTAGCAATGTCAACCGATCCAGATCGAAACCCGCCGCCGTCACCGCCAACACGAATCCGGCAATCAGCAACAGATATTGCGCCGTCGTAGCCATCGCCTGCGGCACGCCGCGTTTCAACGGCGCACGCGAAAGCACATCTTCCTGCAAAATGACCTTGACGATCCTGGACAGGTAATACGCCAACCCAACCACCAGCGCGAACGACACCACATCGCCAATCGAAATTCGCAGGCTGCGAAACCCCACCGAAGCTTCAAACACACGCCTCAACAGCGCCAGAAATTGTTCGCGCACAGTGAACAGTTCCAGCGAACCAATCAGCCACAACACGCCTGCCAGAAAATACACTCCACGCGAAAGCCATTTGACGATGTCGTCGCGATAAAGCTGCACGAAGACCGAAAGCTGCGCCCGATTCGTCCTGACCAGCAAGGCCACCCCCACACAGATGACGCGCGCAGCGCCATACAGCAACCCGCCCAGATAAATGCTTCGCAGCGCACCTTCGCCCAACACTTTCGCCAGGGTGAGAAATCCGAACACATTGGCCAGAAATGAAATCGCCAGCAATACAGCCATCACAATCAGCGTGCGCCGCAACCAGCGCAAAGCCAGCGGCTGAACCGGCAAACTGTCGAATCGTTCTGGTCGCAACATCCAGAAAATTACGCCTACTGCCAACGCTGTTTCGCCCAGAAAAACCAGCCGTTCGATCAATGGGTCAATGTCGGCCAAAAACCGCACCTGATCGCTGAGATGCAAAATCGCCAGCGTGAAAAACGGAATTCGCATCCACTCGGGCGGTTCGAACAACGACCGCACCAGCAACAAAAACGGGATCAAAAACAGCAGCGCGACAATGCCGTTAATCACGCTGGCCGATCTGGGCGACAACCACAATTGCGCCAGCAATGCCACCAACAAAGCCGCGGAAACCGGGCGTTTCAACACCGCCGCCGATTGGTGCAGGTCGGGATCGTCGGCAGTAAGTGGATCAATTCTTTTCGCCAGCGCAATGTTCAGCAACAACGACACGACAAACAACAACACCAGCAAAACAAGGCTGTTTTTCTGCGCGTTGAAACTTTCGCGCGCCACAGCCAGTTCGTGAACGAAGGATTTGTTATGGGTTTCTTCTGGAGCCGTTGCAACTGCCTGATCGGCGCTCGAAGCTGAAAACGCAGACCATAATGGGCGACTGTCGCGCGTCAGCAGAGTGCTTTGAAATTGCTGCCGAGCCGCAGACAGATCGCCGAGTCGCGTTGCAACCAACAAATCCAATTGCGAAACGCGATCCTGCAACGCCAATAACCGGTTGGCGTGTTCCTGCGCCAATGGCTGCACGGCGTGCAAATCAACCAGCACACCGCGCACCCGGTCAAACACTCCTTCCAGCAAATCAGTGTCGGAAACCTGATCGAATGTCGCAGCCCACCTGTCCTGTTCATCCCGCAACCAACGCAAATCAGATTCTGCCTGAGTCAATTGATCGGCCAAGGTTTTTTGCCAACTTCTGACTTGCTCCTGACGAAGATTCCAATCTCGCTCCAGTTCGCGCAATTCATAAAGCGAAGTCATAGCCGTCAACCGTTCGGTCAACTGCTCCGACTGGGCTTTGACGTGTTCCTCAACCGTCAGCAACTGTCCGGCCAACGTTTCTTGCGCGACTTTTGCCGAACTGCGACGTGTGATTTCGCGCAACGGCTGTTTGACCTGCTCGGATCGCGTGACAATTTCGGCCAGTGGAATTCCCTGTTCGGGCGAAGCTGCTGGAGTTTGAGCCATTACCGCATTTGCCAACGCAAATACGGCGACAACAAACAACGAGGCGCGGAAACTGTAGGCGTGAACTTTCATCCGGATTCACTCAAACACAAAAAAGTTGATTGGAAGTCAGTTGAGATCGTTTTGTCTGCGGGATTTCCCATTGGCACTCTAAACCGACACCCCGCGACTCGACAAATCCGTTGAAGCCGGCTGATTGAGTGATTGAAAGCAGAAGACTGGTCAAAGCCGGTTGACTCGCATATAAATGGTTTTTATCAACATCAGAAAACCGATAAGCAGGAGAAAACGATCATGGATTTGTCGCAACTGGAAATCTTTTTGTCCATTGCCGAAGAAAAAAGTTTTTCGCGCGCGGCGGAGAAAATGCTGCGCACGCAACCGGCCATCAGCATCGCCATCAAGCGGCTGGAAGAAGAACTCGGCGAATCCCTGTTCGACCGCAGCAGCAAAAACGGTTCGCTGACCGAAGCCGGTCGCGTTTTGCTTTCCTATGCGCAACGAATGCTCAATCTGCGCGATGAAGCCATCGAAGCCGTAGGCGAATTGCGCGGCATGTTTCGCGGACGATTGACCATCGGAGCCAACGAAAGCACTTCGCTGTACCTGTTGCCTCCGCTGTTGATGGAATACCGCAAACGATTTCCCAACATCAAAATCGAAGTCTTTCGCAACATCTCGGAAAAAATTCCGCTCGAAGTGTCCGAACGCAATCTGGATTTCGGTTTTCTTTCTTACGACCCGATGCATCCTAACCTGCAATCGCTGGAAATCCACCGCGACGAACTGGTGCTGGTCGTGCCGCCCAAACATCGGCTGGCCAAACAAAACCAGGTGATGGTCAAAGACCTCGGCGAAGAACAATTCGTCGCCCACAACGTCAAAACACCTTCGCGGACGAAAATCTTCGAACTGTTCGCTCAACATCGAACGCCACTGAACATCTGCCTGGAACTGGCGACGCTGGAAACGATCAAGGAATTTGTCTTACTGAATGCTGGCATCGCCATCCTGCCGCGTCTGGCCGTCGAAGCCGAAATCAACTCCGGCAAACTGGTCGAAGTTCCGGTGAAAGGCATGAAAATCGAAAAGACGCTCCGCCTGGTCTATCGCCGCGAAGCGTCTTTGTCACACGCCGCCAAATCCTTTTTGGACATCATCAAAGAACAAAACCAAATCACTTAAAGCATGTTTGGAAATTCGACGAGGCGGTCGGGTTTTGCGCAAACTGTTGTTGGGATGAACAGAAGACCACACCAAGCCGACCACACCGATGAGCAGTTTGGACTGCTTGAACTCATCATACCTCCGCCGGAATTACGTGGGCGGAAGCGGACAATGGATTTACGCGAAGTCTTCAATTGGTTCGTTTCCTGGAAAAATTCGTTGCGTGAAGAACTACGTCAAGCCGAAAGACCGAGAATTGCTGCGAGAATTGCTGTGAAGAATCCGAGCCGCAATCGCTTCCGTGCTTTGGCGGCTTGATTCTTTTTCAAGCAAGCAGACGAGCCTATAATGCGGCCACCGGAAAGGAGGACTGAAAATGTCGCTGGAAACCCAGGAAGTAACCGCCGAAACCATCCTGACGCTGATCGAACAATTGCCTTCGACCGAACGCACTCGATTGAACCAGTTGTTGACTGAACATGAACCTAAACCAGTAAAAGCTAAACCGCCACTCGATAAGCGAGTGACATGCGAGCCAATGACAGACAGAACAGATGAATGGGAATGGATTGAGCAGCACAAGCATGAATATCCGGGACAATGGGTGGCCCTGGATGGCAATCGTTTGATCGCCGCTAGCTCAATTCAGCAAGAAGTATGGGACGCGGTAAAAGCCGATAACGCCAAAATGCCGCTCGTACATCGAATTTCCAACCCCGATGATCTGCCATATATCGGTATTTAACGACTATGATTCAGCTCAACTTTACCGAAGAGCAGCGTTACAAAGACGATGACGAGGGCATTCCTGTTCAGGTCAGAGTCTCCTACGCCGGAATTACTCACGAAATCACTGCCAAGGTGGACACCGGGTCCGCCATCTGCCTGTTCAGCCACGAAGTAGGCATTGCACTCGGCATTCCCATTGAGCAAGGAATTCCCCAACGATTGGGAGGGCTGACCGGTTCGCTGGAAGCCTTTGGCCACGAAGTCACGTTGCAAACCGGCGACATCGCATTTCAAAGCCTGGTGTATTTCGCCAAATATCCCGGCCTGCAACGCAACTTGCTTGGACGAAAAGGCTGGCTGCGAAATCTGAAACTCGCCGTCATTGATTACGACAATCTGCTGTATCTCAGTGCCTACGGTTCTTGAGTTGTCCAAATAAGCCTAGAGTTCACATTTTCTGAAGTCTCAGCCACAAGACTCAGAAATTGAGCTAATGAAAAATTGCCTCATCTCATAACAGGTCGTATACTCCGCGACGTGCGGGCCTGACCCGACAAGCTGACCACAGCCCCAACACAGAAAAAACTATCAATATCCCAAGATTATTGCCCCAACACTAAATTTTTCTACTCGTAGCCAAGGAGTAAAACGGTGTACCTCTCCAAAATCATCATCGAGAACTTTCGTTGCTTCGGCGAAGGCGACAACCGCTTTGAATTATCACTGAAGCCAGGGCTAACTGCGTTGGTAGGCGAAAACGACGCAGGCAAAACGGCTGTCATTGATGCTTTGCGTTTTGCGCTCGGAACAACAGATCAGGAATTGAATAGGCTGGAAGATACAGATTTCCACGTTCGCTCTGCCGAAGAAGCAAAGCAATCAAGCGAAAAGGAAAAAGATCAGCCACCAGAGATCAAAATTACCTGCAAGTTCGAGAACCTGACAGACAATCAGCTAAAGTCGTTCATTGAATTTTTGACCTACGGTAAAGACGCCAACGATAAGCCAGTTCTTTATGTTTGCTGGACAGCCAAAGCCACTGGTGAAACTCGCAGAGGGCGACCTTACCGACGGGTCGAAGTTCGATCAGGCGAAAAAGGAGAAGGTCCAAGTATTGACCGAGAAGTGCGTGACTTATTGCTAAACGCAACATATTTGCGCCCGCTTCGCGACGCAGAGCAAGATTTGTCGTCCGGTCGAGGTTCACGACTTTCCCAGGTTCTCCTAAAAACCGAAGAGATAAAATCGTCAGGGCAAAAATACAACTCCCAAAGTGAAATCAATCGAGAATATCTTGAGTCGCTGAACGTGGTCGGCATTGGCGACCTTGCCGACGAACTTCTTGGTAAGCAAAAAGGCGTAGAGGCGGCTCGTAACGTAATTGATGGACATCTTGGGACGCTTTCGCTCAACGGTAGTAACTTACGAAGCAGCATCAAAGTCAGTGGCACGACGGATGATCCAGAAATACGCCTTCGTCAGATATTGGAAAAACTCGACCTCAGCTTGGCCGGACAGGGAAGATTGGGGTTGGGTTCCAACAACTTGTTGTTCATGACCTGCGAACTCCTCTTACTTGCTCAAGAGCGTGAAGGAAATAAGCTGCTGCTGATTGAAGAGCCTGAAGCCCATCTTCATCCTCAAAACCAGTTACAGGTGATCAAATTTCTGCAAGATCAAGCCAGCAAAGACGGCACTGGGGTTCAGATCATTGTGACTACGCATAGTCCAAACCTCGCTTCAGCCATTAAGTTGGACAATTTGGTGATGATTTCAGGCAGGCGTCCCTTTCCCTTGAGGCGAGGTGAAACTGAATTGGAAGAGTCAGATTACGGTTTTCTCGAGCGCTTCCTTGACGTGACCAAAGCCAACCTCTTCTTCGCACGAGGTGTGCTAATCGTTGAAGGAGATTCCGAAAATATTCTTTTGCCAACCCTAGCCAATCTGCTGGGACGTGACTTTACGAGGGATGGGGTCTCCATAATAAATGTTGGCGGCATAGGTCTGCGTCGCTACGCCAGAATTTTTCAAAGAAAAAACCTTCAGAAAAATACATTGATCGAAATTCCCGTTGCTTGTGTCACTGACTTGGATGTAATGCCAGATTGTGCCAGAGAGATCACAGGTAAATCTCTGAAAACTAAAGGTCAACTTGGAGAAAATGGGTTGAGCGACAAAAAGAAGAAACTGATCGGCAAAACAACCGGGCAAAGGGTTAAAACATTCGTTTCGAATGAATGGACGCTGGAATACGATCTCGCCTTTTTCGGACTTGCTGAAGATGTCTACGTGGCGGCCTCCCTAGCCAAAGTAGACGACGCCTTATCCCAAAGAGGTGAAATCTTCGATCAAGAAAAGTTTAAGACGGAGCATCAAAATGCTATCGAAGCCTTCAAAAAAGTTGAGACAGACGCAAAAGAAGTTGTCCAGAGTGGAAATGCTGATGGCTGTAGCTTTGAAGAGGTGCTTGCCTCGAATGTCTATGCGCTGTTTACGAAAGGCACAAAAGCCTCCAAGCCTCTTGCTGCGCAGTATTTGGCCCAAAGCCTAAAGGAAAAACACGAGAATGAATTGCTCAATTCCGCCTATTGGCATGAGAGGCTTCCCAAATACCTTGTTGCTGCTATTGGTTACGTAACTCGAACAACTGACGGCTGGGGCGAAGCAAAGGAGGCTGATGGTAAGCAATCAAATACCGACTAACCTGCCTGAAGTCACCGATGATGACATTCGTTGGGTTTCCGCTCTTCTCGGACTTAAAGCCAATGCTTTTTATGGCGTTGACGGTAAAGATCCGCGGCAAGACGCTCTCAAATCAATGGAGACTGTAGACATCGCGGCTTGCCCCGGCAGTGGGAAAACAACTCTTTTGGTTGCCAAGCTAGCAATTTTAGCAAAGAAATGGCCTTACCAGACACAAGGACTTTGCGTACTTTCGCATACAAACGCCGCGCAAGATGAAATTGAAAGTAAGCTTGGTGGCACCGCAGTTGGGAGATGCTTGCTTTCATATCCGCATTACGTTGGGACAATTCATGGATTCGTGAACAAATTTCTTTCGCTCCCAATGCTGCGAAGTTATGGCTTCGCCAACATACACTTCAGTAACGAGATTTCGGGCGCAAAACTATGGAGACTGAGCAGCAATGGAAGAGAGTTAAAATCATATCTCAAAGAGAATTTCAAGAAACCTCGTGACCATCAGATTGCTGTAAAAAGCATTCATTATGTGGGGGAGAACTTAGACATATGCTTAAAGGCAACCAGGTCAGTTTGTCTCAGAAGAATCAGTAATTCTTCTACATTCAAAGTAATGAACGAGTGGAAAAAGGCTATTCTTCGGGATGGGTTTGCAGTTTACGATGACATAATCGCTTATGGGCAGTTTGTGCTAAAGACGTACCCAGGAATCGAGAAAATAATTCGTGACCGTTTTCCTATTATCTTCATTGATGAGGCACAGGATAACAATGAAGAGCAAGCCGCACTTCTGCATCGGATATTTACCACGGATGATAGCCCTGTTTTTTGCCAACGATTCGGCGATGCAAATCAAGCCATCTACAACTCAGTTGTGTCCCACATGAAAAGGTACTCATAAGTAACCGTCAACTTCGCTCCAG
>CAYYDG010000084.1:0-25121 GCA_964470555.1 uncultured Heliomicrobium sp. | reverse complement strand
GTCAGATTGACGACGGTTTCTTTCTCGGTGGTCGCCGAATATTCGATCTTCAATTCGTTCTGGTCGGTCAGCGTGTAGGTCACAGTCGCTTCCAGATTGCCGGGATAATTTTCTTCGCCGTCTTTGCTCAAATAAGTCATGCGAACGGCGGCTCCGGCAGCACCGCTGGCGTCCGAAGCTTTCCAGAGTTGTTTGTAAAACCCGTTCGGGCCGCCGTGCAGATGGTTGGGACCGTTGTTTTTGGCCAGCGTGATCGTTTTGCCGCCGAGTTTGAATTCGCCTTTGCCGATGCGGTTGGCATAACGACCGGCGAGCGAACCCATGTGCGGATTCTTGGCCAGATAGCCATCAATGCTGTCATAACCCAACGCCACGTCGTCCAGTTTTCCGCTGCGATCCGGGACTTTGATCGAAGTCACGGTTGCGCCGTAGTTGGTGATTTTGACTTCAACGCCGTTTTTGTTCGTCAGCGTGTACGAGTCCACTTCAGTGCCGTCAGGCAATTTGCCAAAACTCTCTTTTTTCAATTTCGGTTCTGCTCCTTTTGCTGCCGTTTGCGATTTCTGGGCGTCGGTGTTGCCCACTTCCGATGTTTGCTGTCCGCAACCGCTCAAGCTAATGCCGAGCGCAATCAGCGACAACAGAGTCCAAGCTCTTTTGAATTGCATCCGTGAATCTCCTGTTTGGGTTGGAAGTGTAATGATCGTGCGGCGGGCATTGTACTTGGCGAAGCTTTAGACGGCTAGCCATTCGGCGATCAGAACAATGACTTTTGTTCTATTCCTTTGCTGAGCATTTCGACGCGGCGGATGTAGGCTTTGACGTCAAACTTTCGTTCGCAGCCGCTGCGAGCCATAAACCGAACCATACCGAAAATCGGTCGCTGAGGCGCCCACGGGCGATCATGCTTTCCGCCAATTGCCCAGGCGATGCCTGTGTATCCGTTCGGATCACGGCCATCAAGTTCATACCGGTCGTTCAGCCGAACGGCAATGTCGAAGGCGTCTTCGGGCGAAGGCGACCATTCCAGAATTTTCTTCGCCCAATACATTCGCAAATACCCATGCATGCGTCCGGTCGTCACCATTTCCATCTGCGCGGCGTTCCACAGGTCGTCGTGCGTTTCGGCGTTTTCAAATTGCGATTCGGTGTACAAATACGGACGCGGATCACGCCGGTGTTCGTCCAGCGTTTTCAGCGCCCAGGCGTGACACCCCGCCAAGCGGTCGTAATTCGGATTGCGTGCGACAAAATTGATCGCTACTTCGCGGCGAACGATCAGCTCTTCCAGATAAGCGTCTTTGGCTGGTTGCGGCGCGTCGGCTTCGCGCGCAGCCAGCGCAATCGTCAACGGGCCGAGTTGACCAAAATGCAAATACGCCGACAGCGAACTTGTGCCCGGCAGATGCGGCAAATTGCGCGCCGTGTCGTAACTTTTCAATCCCGACGTGACGAATTTTTTCAGCAAGTCCAATCCGGCGCTGGTTCCGCCTTTGAAATGGCTGACCGGCTGCACGCTGCGATCAAAGGGCAATTCGGCCAGCAATCGCGTCTCGTCAATCGGCTGGCTCTGCGGCAACTCGGCGGCCTTCCATTTGAATTTTGCCGAAGGATTTTCGAGCGGTTGAAAGAAGATCGGCAACAGCCGATGAATCTTTGGGCGAATGGTGCGCGCAGCGTATTCTTCCTTTTCAAAAAACCTGGTCGGCACAATCACGTCGGCGTCCACCGTCCAAAACGGCACGCGAAGTTTTTCCGTCGCTGCGCGCCGCCAGCCTTCGGGTTCGCGCATGGGATTTTCATCGCCAACAACCAGCGCCGGGTTTACTTCTTCGCAAAATCGAATCAGATCGTGATTGGGAAACGGACGAAAAACAAAAGCTGCGCCGCGCTCTTCAACGCGACGCTTGGTTTCGGCCAGCCCTTCGATCAGGAAGGCGTAATGGCGCAAATTCGCGTTCGGATAGTTCGGATGCAACCCGAAAAACACTGCCAAAGGTTTTTGCAATTCGTTGGCGGCGGTAATCGCCACATCCAGCGCCGGATTGTCCACGCCGCGTTGCGCGCGCTGCATCCAGTACACGACACAGCCGCCTTCGGTGTTTGGCAAACCCTGACGGCGAACCGTTACTCGCGGATCGGATTGCAGTCTTTCGAGTTCGTCCAAGAAATCTACTCCTTCACTTCGCCGAGCAATTCAGCGGTCACCTGTTTTCGATACTCGAAGATCGTTTTCAGCGAACGGCGCACAAACAACCAATGCGCCAGCCGTCCGAAAATGCCAAACGGAATTTGGTACAACACCTGATCGCGCATCAACGTGCGATTGGGCGCAACTTCTTCAAAGGTATGCGTGTGATGCCAGAGCACATACGGGCCTTTCAGTTGCCGATCCACAAAATACTCTTCCGGTTTCCAGGCCTCGATCAGCGTGCGCCAGCGAAATTTGATGCCGTACAGTTTCAGTTCGTAATCAATGATCGCCCCTTCGGCCATTTCAATCGGCGGCGGAGTCGTAATGTGAAACTTCAAAAACGGCGGCGTAATCCGCTCCAGGTTGAACGCGTCGCAAAAGAACTTGAAGGTTTCCAAACGCGACAGCGGAATCAGTTGCTCCTGTTCGAGTGAGTAAATGTGCATCGTGTTACCTCAACAGTGAATCAAGAGCCGGTTGCAACTGGGGATAACGAAACTTGTAACCGGTTTCCAATGTGACCGTTGGATAAATGCGCTGGCTGTCCAACGCGGCATTGGCCATTTCTCCCATGACAATTCGCAAGGCAAATTCAGGAACGGGAAAAATCGTCGGACGACAAAGTGCCGTTCCCAGCGCTTTGGTGAATTCGGCGTTGGTGGCGGGATTCGGAGCGACGCCATTGAGAACGCCGCTGATATGTTCGCCATACAGGGCGTGACGAAAAATGCCTACGATGTCGTCAAGATGAATCCAGGGAAACCATTGCCGTCCGCTGCCCAAAATGCCGCCGACACCCAACTTAAACGGCAATAAAATCTTTTCCAGCATGCCGCCGTCACCAAGCACCACCCCGATTCGCACCAGCACAACACGCGTTCCCAACTCTTTGGCTTGTTCGGCTTCGTGTTCCCACGCAGTGCAAATGTCCGGGAAAAATCCTTTACCCGGCGCAGATCGCTCGTCCACCTGTTCATCGCCGCGATTTCCGTAAAACCCAACCGCCGAACTGCTGATAAACACCTTTGGCGGAATGTTGGCGGCTTTCATTCCTTTGACCAGATTTCGGGTTCCTATGACGCGCGAATCTCGGATGCGCCGTTTTTGTTCGTCCGTCCATCGTTTGGCGGCGACGGGTTCGCCCGCCAGATGAATCACAGCCTGAACATCTGTCCAGCATTCGTCCGGCGGAGTTTCCGCTTCGGGATTCCAGCGAAACGCCCTGGCTCCCGGAACAGCCGCAGCGGATTCAGGGCGGCGCGAAAGCACGACCAGTTCGTGACCATCGGCGGCAAGCGCTTTGCACAGAGCTTTTCCAATGAATCCTGTCGCGCCAGTCATCAAAATTTTCATAGCTTCCTCCGAAAATAGGTTGCGAGCCGTCCCTGCTTCAACACCATTCTTTCTAGTTTGCAAATGTTTCGCCGAGACCACACTGGCCTGAGCAAGCATTTATTTCAATTTTCGTCTTTCCTCTTTCTTGGACACGCACTAGAATACATTGCAATTCAAACAAGTCAACCAGCTTTCGTTCATTTTTCATCTTGACAAAAACAAGACAACAAACAAAATGATTCCATTATGACAGAACAAACAATTGATTATTCGACAATTCCCAAATACAAGATCGGCGCAGTCAGCCGGTTGACAGGACTTTCTGTAGATGTGGTTCGGGTCTGGCAGAAACGTTACCAAGCAGTTGTTCCGCAACGCAGCGAAGGTGGTTCAAGGCTGTATTCTGATTCTGATGTTGCGCGGCTGAGGAAATTGCGTCAGGCGGTCGAATTGGGACATTCGATCAGCCAGATTGCCAGTTTGCCGGATTCCGAGTTGGAAACTTTGGGCAGCAAACAGGCGGCGACGATCGGAGCGTTTTCGCTGACAGAACAACCGCCGGATCAATATGCCATTTCGCGGGATCGGTTTTTGTCGGCTATCGAACGGTTCGACATTGTCGCCGCCGACGAAGAAATTCATCGCGCTGCGACGTTGTATCCGCCTCGAATCATCGTCAAACACATTGTCACGCCATTGCTCGTAGAAATCGGCGACCGCTGGGCGCACAAGGATTTCGGTATCGCTCACGAACACGTCGCCACAAATTTGATGCGCAATTTGCTCAGTTCCCTGTTTCGACTGTATCCGCCGGATGAAGCGGCTGATTCAATCGTGCTGGCAACGCCCGCAGAAGAACGACACGAATTCGGGATTTTAATTGCCGCTTTGATCGCCGCCACCAGAGGTTGGCGAGTCATCTATCTTGGGATTGACCTGCCCGCTGCTGAAATCGTACGCGCCGTGAAGTTGTCCAGATCGCGCGTTTTGCTGATCAGCGTCATTCATCAACAAAATCCCCACACCGCACAAGAACTGAAATTCGTCGCCGAACAAATTCCGCATAATTGCCGGGTCTGGATTGCCGGCTCTGAGGCGTACAACCACCGCGACCTGATCGAACAGGCTGACTGGATTCTGATTCGTGATTTCGACGACCTGGATGATCGGCTGAAACGTTGATCCATTGCTCTCGTTGCAGCCCTGTTGGCGAGCCTTTATAGTTTTGGGCGATGAACAAACGTCAAACGCCATCAATCTCGCAGCGCTTTCCCAGCGTTGCGTTCGTCGCTCTTTCGTTTTTGATTTTGGCCTGCTCGCCGACTTTCGCTCAACGCAACCAAACAACTAAACCGCCAATTACCGCCGAACAACATTACCAACGAGGGCTTGCGGCGTTGCAGCGGAACAATCCTGCGCAAGCCGTCGGTTCACTTCAGGCAGCAATCAAGCTGCAACCGGAATTTGCCGAAGCGCACAACGCGCTCGGCACTGCACTGGGACAACTCGGACAAAGCGACGAAGCGATGCAGGCGTTTCGACGGGCGATTTTGCTTCGGCCTGATTTTGCCGAAGCGCGCGCCAATCTAGGTCTGGCCTTGCAGCAAAAAGGCCTGCTTGCCGAAGCCATCAACGAGTTTCGCGCGGCGCTCGATGCGCGACCAACTTTCGCCGAAGCGCACAATGCGCTGGGGTTTGCGCTTGGCCAGACGGGAAACATCGAAGCAGCCATTGCTGAATTTGAAGCCGCCATCAAACTCAAACCAGATTTTCATGAAGCATTTTTTCGACTTGGAGTAACGCGCTGGTTCAACAATCAATTTGCCGAAGCCATCGCTCCGTTGCGTCAGGCGGCCAAACTCAATCCCAAACATTTTGAATCGCGGTATTACCTGGGCGTCTGTCTGCAAAAGACCGGCGCAATTCCTGAAGCGATTGACGAATTGCGTCAAGCGGTGAAGCTGGCGCCGAAAGTCGCCGACGGATTCAACGCGCTCGGCTTGGCGCTGTACGTTGACGAAGACACTGACAACGCCATTGCCGCATTGCGCGAAGCGATTCGCCTGAAACCGGATTTCATCGAAGCGCGCAATCAACTGGGCTTGACGTTCATTCAGAAACGCGACGCGGCAGCGGCAGTCGCAGAGTTTGAAGCCGCGTTGAAACTCGACCCGAACAATTCAGTGACGCTCAACAATTTGGGACTGGCGTTGATTCAAAAAGCCGATTACGCAGCGGCAGTTGATGTGTATCGCCGTTTGCTGGCCGCCAATGCCAACGAAGCCGAAGCCTGGTACAACCTGGGCGTGGCGTTGAAATACAAGGACGATTTTGCCGGAGCGATTGACGCGCTGCGACGCAGCATTGCACTGCAACCATCGCTGCACGAATCGCATTACACGCTCGGCATCACCTTGATGCAGCAAGGCAAACTGGACGAAGCCATCGCCGCCTTTCGCGGAGCCGTTGCCGCCAAACCGGATTTTTCGCAAGCGTTTTACACGCTAGGCACGGCGTTACAACAAACAGGCGAACTGGACGCCGCGATTGTCGCGTTTCGCACGGCCATTCAGCTTGCGCCGCTCAATCCGGAAACACACAACACGCTCGGCAATGCGCTTCGGCAAAAAGGCGATTTGCCAGCCGCGCGCGCCGAATTCGCCGAAGCCGCTCGGTTGAATCAACTGAAATCCAATCATCAGGCGGCGACGTTTGACACCAACACCGGCATTCAAAAAATGAAGCAAGGCAATCTGGCCGCCGCTATCAACCTGTTTGAATCGGCAATCAAAAAAGATGAAAGTTACGCGCCTGCGCATTACCAACTGGGTCTGGCGTTGCGAAAAAAAGGCGACCGAAAAGGCGCGGCGGCGGCTTTCGAGCGCGCGCAACAACTTGATCGAAGATTGCGACCGCCGCCCACAAAGTAACTGAAAATACGGAACAAACGGAACAAACGGAAAGGATAAACAAAAGACTTCCGTTGATTCCGTTATTTCCGTCAATTCCATGAGCTTTTTTCTCAGGACTGGCAAGATTGATTTGACGCCATTCTGTCTACTGGCTACTGTCTATTTCCCAACAACTCAAACTTCAACAAAGGAACTCAAAACCATGATCGAAGTGAACGAATTGTCGCTCGTAAACCGTCGTGACTTTCTGAAACAATCGGCTGCCGTTGGCGCAATGGCCGTGGCTGGCGAAACACTGGCGAACGCTGCTGCCAAACAGGTCTTCAAAATCTCGCTGGCCGAATGGTCGCTGCACAAGGCGCTGTTCAAGAAAGAACTCGACAACCTGGATTTCGCCAAAACCGCGAAACAACAGTTCGGCATCAGCGCCATCGAATTCGTCAACCAATTCTTCAAAGACAAGGCGAAGGACATGAATTACCTGCGCGAATTGAACAAACGCGCCAAAGATTTCGGCGTCGAACACAGATTGATTATGTGCGACGGCGAAGGCGCGCTCGGCGATCCGGACGCCGCCAAACGAACGCAAGCCGTCGAAAATCATTATCGCTGGGTGGAAGCGGCGAAGTTTCTGGGTTGCAAAATCATACGCGTCAACGCGCAAAGCAAAGGCAGTTACGAAGAGCAGCAAAAACTGGCGGCGGATGGATTACGCAGGCTGAGTGAATTCGGCGCGAAGCACAAAATTCATGTCGTGGTGGAAAATCACGGCGGATTGTCATCCAATGGCCAATGGCTGGCGGGCGTCATGAAGATGGTCAATCATCCGTATTGTGGCACCTTGCCCGATTTCGGCAATTTCCGCATCAGCCAGACCGAAACCTACGACCGCTATCAAGGGGTTGCAGAATTGATGCCTTTTGCCAAAGCCGTCAGCGCCAAATCGAACAACTTCGACGAACGCGGTGAAGAGACCGGAATTGATTATCACAAGATGATGAAGATTGTTTTGGATGCGGGCTATCGTGGTTTTGTCGGCATCGAATACGAAGGCGATAGGATGAGCGAAGCGGACGGCATCAAAGCGACCAAAAAATTGCTGGAGCGCGTTCACGATGAATTGTCGAAGAAGGTGAAGTAAAAGGCTTCGACTTTGTCAGTAGACAGGATTCACAAGATTCAACAGGATCGTTCAAATCCTGAAAAATCCTGCGAATCCTGTCGAAAGATTTATTTACTGCTCGATGACGAACTCGCCTGCGGTTGCGCGGGTTTGATGACCGAATAGGTGTACCAGCCAATCATCATTTCCTCCCACGTTTGATCTCCCCAGCGAACATCTTTGGTCGGATCGGGATTGAACCGGTTTTTCGCCGAGTTGTCGAAATGCGCTACGCAATCCAGCCGCGTGCCTTTCGGCAGCACGATGGGCTTTTTCGGAATGTAGGTCAATTGCCAGTTGAAGTCATACTGCGGAACGTTCAGCAAAATTTCCGAACGTCCGTCGGGATAAACCGCCGTGTATTTGAAGGCTTTGCCGCGAACGTGCATGTGCGGCATGAACGAACTGATTTCCACGTCGTCTTTGAACGTAAAGGAAGCTTTGACTTCGTGGTTGTCGGCTCCGGCGGGAATCACAAACCGGCCATTGATGGCGTTTCCGGTTTGCACCATTTTCTGTCCAGGTTCTTTGGCAAAGACGAATCCGATCTTGGTGCGGTCTTTGCTGACCTGGCCGTTGGTCGTGTAATGCATCTGGAAAACGATGTTGGATCCTTTCGGAATCAACCGGGCCGTGCCTGGTGAAAACACGACGCCGGTTTTGTTCGGCGTGATGCCGCCCAGATGAACCCGTCCACGTCGCAATTCGCCTTCGCCGCCCGGAGCCGTGTCTTTCACCGACGGGTCTTGAGCATAAGCAATGACGTGATGAACGACGGCGCGATTGCCTGGACGAATTTCCATGGCCTGAATCCATTTGTCTTCCTTGAAATTGGTCGGCATGGAAAAGTACAGGTACGGAACCGTGCCGTCCGCCGGTACGGTGTATTCTTCCTGCATTTCAATGACGGCATCGGGTTCGCCAATCGTCCAGCCCTGAGCGAATTTGGGCGCGGGCGGCAAATCCTTGTCGTCGCCTTTCGGCGCGCCTGATTCCACCCAGGCAACAATCGTGTCAATTTCCTTTTGCGACAAGCGGGGATCGTTTGCCCACTCGCCATGTTTCGGATCGGCGCTCCACGGCGGCATCGAACCTTGCGCAATTTGTTCGCGCATGGCTTTGGCCCACGGTCGCGCTTCCTGATAAGTCATCAGCGACATCGGAGCGATTTCGCCTGGGCGATGGCATTCGGCGCAATTTTTATAAATGATCGGCGCAATGTCTTTGGTAAAGGTTACTGCCGCGCTCTTGGATTGACGGACGGCAAACCCGAAAAACACGACGGCAAAAACGCTCAAGGCCAGGAGGCCGAATTTGTACTGGCGTGATTTCATAATCTCTCTCCTCTGGTTGCTGGTTGGATTGTCGGAAACGAATGCAAGTCAACTTACCGAGCGGTAAGCTTACGCCTGCCCCGATAAACCGTCAATGAAATCGCCGTCGAAATGAAATTTGCCTCAAGGCCTGTCCAACAGCGGTTCCAACGCGCGCCAGACGGTTTCGGTCATTATTCGTTCGCCTTCTGCGTTGGGATGAATGCCGTCCGGTTGATTCATTCGTGGATCGCCGCCGACGCCTTCCAGCACAAACGGAATGAATGGAGTTTGGTATTCTCTGGCCAGATCACGAAACACCTGCCGGAATTCGCGCGTGTAATCAGCGCCGAAATTCGTCGGAGCTTCCATTCCGGCCAGCAACACCGTCACGCCGCGCGATTGAGCGCGCTGGATAATCAATTCCAGATTCTTTTTCATCTCCGCCGTTGGCAAACCGCGCAATCCGTCGTTGCCGCCCAATTCCAGAATCAGGATTTTGACGTTGCCGGATTCGAGCGCCCAATCAATACGTCGCGCTCCGCCCGCCGACGTGTCGCCGGACACGCCGGCATTGACCACACGATACTTGAAACCACGCTCATCCAGTTTGCGTTGCAGCAACGTTGTATACGCCTGTTCCTGGCTCAAGCCGTATCCGGCGGTCAAACTGTCGCCGAACGCGACAATGGTCGGCAGGTCGTCCGACAAAGTTGAAATCGTCGCCGGAGCGGGCGTGGCCAATGGATTGGCATTTTCTGCGCGCTGGTTGCCGGGTTGCGACGATTGCTGGCAGCCGACAAAAAGCAGCGTCAGCAACATCAAGAGTGAAATCCGCGATTTGAAATTGAGAAACTGAAAAGGCATATTCCGTAACGGTGATTGGTTGTTGGTGGTCGGTTGTCGGTTCTTCACCGAATTTGTTGAAGTCATCTTCAGAGAGCAATCTTAAGCCGACAAGCAGCAGCCGACAACTGACGACCGTCAACCGATCACTGACAACCGACTACCGACCACCAAACTATGATTCAACTTTCCAACGTTTCCAAAGTCGTCGCCAGCGGCAGCGAACAACTCACCATTCTTCATTCGCTCGATCTCGAAATCCCGCGCGGGCAATTTGTCTCTGTCATCGGCCCTTCGGGCAGCGGCAAATCCACCTTGCTGGGATTGATCGCCGGACTGGATGCGCCGACCACCGGCAGCATCAAGCTCGACGGACACGACATCACCAAAATGAGCGAAGACGAATTAGCCGAATTGCGCGGACGATTGGTGGGCTTCATTTTTCAATCGTTTCACCTGATTCCGTCGCTGACGGCGTACGAAAACATTTTGACGCCGATGGAAATCATGGGCGTCAACCGCGCCAACGAAAAAGCGCAAAGCTTGCTGGACGAAGTCGGATTGCACGACCGAGGCCATCATTATCCTTCGCAACTTTCCGGCGGCGAACAACAGCGTGTCGCCATCGCCCGAGCGTTCGCCAACGATCCGCAAATTCTGCTGGCCGACGAACCGACCGGAAATCTGGATTCCAAAAACGGCGGACACATTTTCGACCTGCTGCTGAAGTTGAACCGAGAGCGGGAAACGACGTTGTTGTTGGTCACGCACGATCAGCAGTTGGCAGGCCTGGCAGACCGCAAAATCAGTTTGCGCGATGGACGAGTGGCCGAAGACCTGATGCTCAATTCTCCTTCACGATAACGACCTGATTGACGGCGACATCACTAAGTTTGCTCACTTTTCCGCTTGGCCAGCGAACTTCAATCGTTTTGACCTTCGTGGCTTTGCCCAGCCCGAAATGCACCCGCAGATCGTTTTGCGAATAATAACTGCCGCCGCTGCGAACTTCGTTGAACTGCGTTTTTTCTTCGGTGATGCAGGTCACGCGAGCGCCGATGCCACTTCGATTGGACGTGACGCCAACCGCCTTGACCGCGATCCAGTTGTTGCCGCCGTCTTTCGGCGCTGGCGAATCCAGCCGCATCAAGACAGGCATTTCGTTGACCGGATTGATGACCACATCCACATCGCCGTCGTTGTCGAAATCGCCGAACGCACAACCTCGACTGGCGGTCGGTTCCAACAACGCGCCGCCGATTTTTTCAGTCACATCCTGATAAGTTTTGTTTCGCAGATTGCGATACAGCACCTTGCGCTGAGCGTATCCGGCTTCGGTCGTCAATTTGCCGACTTCTGGATAGACATGGCCGTTGACCAGCAAAATATCCAGCCAACCGTCATTGTCCGGATCGAAAAATCCGCAGCCCCAACCCAGCCAGCGCGTATTCAATCCAATGCCCGTCGCAAAGGTCACGTCGTCAAAGGTGTTTTTGCCCAGATTACGATACAGCGTCGAAGTGTCGCCGGAAAAATTGGTCTTGAAAATATCCAGCCATCCGTCGCCGTCAAAATCCCCTGCGCTGACGCCCATTCCGGCTTGCGGTTTGCCGTCGCCGCTGTAAGCCGCGCCCGCTTCAACGCCTATGTCGGTGAACGTTCCGTTGCCATTGTTGTGATACAGCGCCGCCGGAGCCGAATCGTTGGCAACGTAAATATCCGGCCAGGTGTCGTTGTCGAAATCGGCCACCAACACGCCCAGCGCATAAGTCCCAATGGTTTTGCGAATGCCGGATTTTTCGGAAACATCGGTGAATGTGCCGTTGCCGTTGTTTTGAAACAGCATATTGACGCCACCTGTCAATCCCGGCGGCCCGCACGCCACCATCACCCCTTTGTACAAACAGGGGCCGGTTTCAGGCGTCGGCGCGGTTTTCACATCGAAGTCAATGTAACTGCCGACGAACAAATCCAGGTCGCCGTCCTTGTCATAATCCAGAAAGGCGCAACCCGATCCCCATTTGGTTTTGTTCACGCCGACTCCGGCTTTGTCGGTGACATCGGTGAAGCTGCCGTTCCCATTGTTTTTATAGAGTGCGTTTTTGCCAAAGTACGAGATGAACAGATCATCCCAACCGTCGTTGTCATAATCGCCTATGCAAACGGCCTGTCCCCATCCGCTGCGCGCCAATCCGGCTTTGATGGTGACATCGGTGAACGTGCCGTCGCGATTGTTTTTGTACAGACGATTGGTCGGTTCCTGCCCTTTGGCGATCCCGCTGAAGCGAGTGCCGTTGACGAAAAACAAATCCAGCCAGCCGTCGTTGTCATAATCAAACCAGGCCACGCCGCTGCCTGTGGTTTCCAGCAGGTATTTGTTTTTCTGTTCGTCGCCGTAAATGGTTTTGTGCGTCAATCCGGCAGTTTTGGCGATGTTGGTAAAGGAGATTTTGAATTCGGATTGGGCGGACGTTGCTTGCGAAGCCACCATGGACATCCCCATCAGCGACAGCAAACTTGCGGCAATCAACAAGACAACGGAAAGCAAATAGATTCGGTTCATCACGCGCCAGAATATAAAGGCTGACCAACGCATCTGCAAAACATCAGAACCAATGGAAAGGCGGCTGTCGGATTCTTAATCCAATACGTGGTGGGTGACACAGGAAATCTGCACGGGCACGCCCCCGTTTACCTTCACTTTCATCAACACCTGGTAATTCATCGGCAGTTTGGGCGGGGCGCCGGGAGGAGCGATGTTCAGATGCTGAATCAGGTCGTTGATATATTCCAGCTTGGTGACATATTCGGCGGCGGCCTGCGTTCCGTGAGTCGTGATGCCTGCCAGAATCAACATGCGCTTTTTGCCCGTGACGCCCTGCAACAGACTGATGAGGGCATAATCTTCGGAAACCTGGCTGCGAGAAGGACCATCCTGTTTGGCAAAGTATTTCTGCTGTTCGCCGGGTTTGGGATTGTTGTTGAGCACTCCGAAATCCAGCCTGTTGTTGTCGTCCGGCATTTGTTTGAAGACCAAATCCTGTTTCTGCGGCAGGTCGCGTAAAAACAGGTTTTCTGCCGGCGAACCAAGCACCACGATGTTTTCGGTTTTCAAATCCTCCCAGGTCAACAGCAAGCTGCGTTTGACGCGAGAAGAATGGCGAACCCGCGCCAGAAAATCACCCAAAAAGTAACCGCCCATCACTTCGCCGATTCCCGTGTAGTGTTCGATGATTGGTTCTTTGACTTGTTCGACTTCGCTCTGCGGAATGCTGGGCGACCCCAAACTGCTGCCAGGAGAATTCAGCGATTTGAGCGACCTCATGCCGGTATCCGGCGTGCCCAGAAACAGAGTGTTGCTGTAAACAATCAGCACCGGTTCGCTGGATCGTAAAAAATCTCCCCACAGAGGATTCACTTCCTGCCGATCAATCAAACTGAAATCGCCTTGCTGCCCGTCCCCCAGCAATTCCCGCAACTCTAGAGTTTTCGTTCGGTAGTTGAACGCCACTGCTCCCAGAACAATCGTCGCCAAGACCAGCATCAGCACAGCCAGTCGCCAGCTTTTAGAAGCGGGAAGCGGCTGCGCCAACGGCTGTCCTGCCGAAGCCAGTTCCATTTTGGACAGCGTCAGGTCTTTCGATGCAGAATCACCGGTTCCACTCTTCAACGGTTCATCCGCCAAATTCGCCGCCGATTGGGCGACCAATGAATTTGTTCCGTTCGCCAGACGCTCTTCCGTTCTCTGAGCCAGCGAAAAGACTGGTGTGTATTGGCCTTTCGGCAATTCAATGACGATCAAATCGTCTTTGCCTTCGGTGGCGTAATACTCCTGAAGTTTGGTTCGAAGCCTGCCGGCCTGAACCCGCACCACGGAATCAATTTTCGGATCAAAATCGCTGCCACGGCCAAAAACCTCTGTGGCAATGACATATTCCTTGAGTTGTTGCTCCTGCCCCCCCACAGATTTGTCCACGACAAACCGCAAAAACGCTCGCAAGCTTTCAGAGCCATGAAGCGTGCGCCCGCCCAGAACTTTTTCCAATTGTGCGAGTTTGTCTTCTCTGGGGATCATTATCTGACCTGTCTGCCCAGCCACGCTCCCGCGAGCGTTACAGGCATCGTGTAACAACTGCGTAACCTACTGCAACATAAGGCATCAACGGAAAGTAACCGTATCATACGCCTGCGTAACTCCCAAATCTACTACCAGTGAACTAATCTGCCGCCACGTCAAAATCAGTAGGATGCGTCGCTGAAGTTCAAAACAACGCTTTGCTGGGAAATTATAAAACTGACTGACCGGTATTTCCTGAGTTGATGGCAGGATTTCTTCAACTCGACACAGCACGCACCAAGGCCGGATCGAATTTCCAAAAATAAAAATAGATGTGCCCAGATTTGCTTTGAAGGCTTTGCTGAAAGGCTGGTTCCCCACCAAACGACGAGTTCGGCTGGCTGAAGTGTGTGGTCAGAGGGGAAAACGCTGATGATATTCAAGCTGACGAACGCGCAGACAAGCTGTTTTTAGCAAACAGCCGCTGGCTGCCGTATCCCCAACTACTTAACTATTTTTGACTGAGCCTGATTGGCGGAATTTTTCCCTCAAAATGCCGCTTTTTGGCGCTGTCATAGGAGGCTACCTAGCTATGAGGAAGAAAGAGATGCTCTCTCTCCTCGCGTTGAGTTTGCTGCTGTGCGCAATGGCTTTGCCCGGAAAGGTGTTTGGGCAGGCCGTGTACGGCAGCGTTTTCGGTACGGTGACTGATTCATCAGGCGCGGCTGTGGCCAAAGCCAAAGTGACGATCACCAACTCCGGAACCAATGTGAGCGGGACGACCGAAACAAATTCTTCAGGCAATTACAACCTGACCCGACTGATTCCTGGTACGTATCGCGTGAAGATCGAAGCGCAAGGATTCAAAACAACAATCATTGATGTGTTGGTCAACGTTGACCGCGCAACTGAAACCAACGTGGCCTTGCAAACAGGCGCCGTCAGCGAAGAAATCACCATCTCTGCGGAATCTCCGCTGTTGAAAACCGATCGCGCCGACGTGGCCGTGACGTTTGAATCTCGTCAGGTGACCGACCTGCCGATTCTCGACCGCAACTTCACCAAATTCATTTTGCTGACGCCTGGAACCCAGCAATTGCAATGGCAACACGCGGCCAGCGAAAACCCACAAGGGTCAACGCAGATTATGGTCAACGGCCAGCATTTCAGCGGCACGGGCTATCAGCTTGATGGAACGGAAAACCGCGACCCGATTCTGGGCATCATCGTCATCAACCCCAACTTCGAAGCCATCGGCGAAACCAAGATCACGTCGCAGAATTACGACGCGGAATTCGGCCAGGCCATCGCCGGAGTCGTTTCGGTTTCGACCAAATCCGGAACGAACGACATTCACGGTTCAGCGTTTCTGTTCCGCCAGAACGACGTGCTGCAAGCGCGCAATCCGTTTTCGCAATTCCAGAAAGATTCGCTGACCGGCAAATTCATTCCCGACACGCTCCGCAATCAGTTTGGCGGTTCGATTGGCGGCCCGATTGTCAAAGATCGTTTCTTTTACTTCGGCGATTACCAGGGAACGCGCAGCAAGATCGGCGGTTCGCGGTTGTTGAGCGTTCCGACGGTGGCGGCCCGCACGGGCAACTTGAGCGCTTACGGCCAGCGAATTTTTGATCCAAACACTGGCGCGCCTGAGGTTCGCACGGAATTCGCTGGCGGAATCATTCCGACAAACCGAATTTCGACGCAAGCAGTGAACATCTTGAAACTGATTCCGTTGCCGAACGCCCCCGGTCGCGACAACGGCACGCGCGACAACTTCGTAGCTTCCGGCAGCGAACCGTTCAACGGCGATACGTTCAACGTTCGCATTGACACCAAATTGACCGACAACCTGAACATGTTCGGTCGGTACAGCTTCGCCGATTTCGAACGCAATGGCCCGACTTCGTTTGGCACGGGCGGCGGCCCCGAACTGGTTTCGCTCGGCGGCAGTTCCAAAGTCCGCAACCAGAGCGTGGCGTATGGCTTTGACTACACCTGGAATTCGACGCTGGTAACGGATTTCCGTTTCGGATTCTTCCGTTACAAAGTGAATGTGCTGCCCTTCGACTTTGGCAAAAACACGGCCAATGATGTGGGCGTTCCGGGCTTGAACCTGGATCCGTTCAGTTCAGGTTTGTTCGCCGGGTTCGTTGGCGGCCCAATTGGCGGCTTCAACTTCGGTTCGGGTCTGGGCGTCAATCGTTGCAACTGTCCGCTGGATCAGGACGAAAACCAGTTCCAGTTTGTGACCAACACGACGAAGTTTTCCGGCAATCACACGTTCAAATTCGGCGTTGACGTTCGTCGCGCCTTCAATCTGCGCGTGCCGTCTGACGTTCACCGTTCGGGCGAATTGAGTTTCGCGCAAGAACGCACACGCGGCGCTGCGGGCGGAGGACTTGGGCTGGCCACGTTCCTGCTCGGCGATGTGACGAACTTCGGACGTTACATCAGCTCCAGCACCGATGCGCGCGAACGCCAATGGCGTCATTTCTATTACGGCCAGGATAGCTGGCGCGTGAACCAGAAATTGACGCTCAATTACGGCGTCCGCATGGATGTCATCAACCCGCAATCCATAAACAAAGCCGGCAACGCCGGATTCCTGAGCCTGGAAACCGGGCAGATCAGCGTCGTCGGAGTCGGCGGCAACGGACTGAACGGCGATGTTGAAAACAGCTACAACTTCGCCCCGCGTTTGAGCCTGGCGTACAAATTCACCGACAAGCTGGTGGTTCGCGCCGGATACGGACGCAGCTATGACATTGGCGTGTTCGGTTCGTTGTTCGGGCATTCGGTGACGCAAAACCTGCCGGTGTTGGCCGTGCAGCGATTGAACGCGCCGTCGAACTTCGACCGCGTTTTCACGCTGACGCAGGGCGCTCCGGCATTCACGGCGTTTTTTGGTTTGAACAACACGCCGAAGAACGGAGGCACGGCCAACACCTCGCTGCCTTCGAGCGGCAAGTTCTTCCTGCCCGACGGCGTTTTTGCGCGCGCGTTGCCGGACGAACAACGGCTGCCCAGCGTGGACGCTTACAACGTGACCGTGCAGTACCAGTTGACCGACAAACTTTCGGTCGAAGCGGCTTACGTCGGCAACAAGGGCACGCACGTGTTTGCTGGCGACGGCCCGGCGATTGACGCCAACCAGGCTCGGTTGGACGGGTTCGGAACTGTTCCGCGCGATCAGCGCCGTCCGCTGTTCAACAAATTCGGCTGGACGCAGGGAATTGATTTCTTCTGCAATTGCGCCGACAACCGTTACGATTCGTTGCAATTGAAAGTCGAGCGCCGATTCTCGAACAGCTATTCGATCCTGGCGCATTACACGCGCCAGCGCGCGTTGCAGGATGGCGGCGAATATTTCTTCTTTGACGCCAACCTGAACCGCGGCCCTGCGGATTGGGATCGCAAACACAACTTCGTCTTTTCGCAGGTGTGGGAACTTCCCTTCGGCAAAGGCAAACGTTACGGCGGGGGAATTTCCCGCGCGGCGGATTTCGCGCTGGGCGGCTGGCAGTTCAATTCGAACACAACCATTCAGAGCGGCTTGCCCTACAACCTGGGTTATGACGCCGGGGCCAACATTGACACCGGCCCGAATCGCCCGAACGTCAGCGGCGACGTGGGCGACAGCCTGTCGGGAACGAAATACAGCTACAACCTGTCTGCGTTCTCAAATCCGGGCAGAGGCAAGTTCGGCAACTTGAAACGCAATGCGCTGCGCGGACCGGGTTACTGGCGCACGGACGCTTCGCTGTTCAAGAAGTTCAAGTTCACCGAAACGAAGGAAGTGGAATTCCGCATCGAATCGGTCAACGTTTTCAACCGCGCCAATCTGGGCAACCCGGATTCGTTCATCGGTTCATTCGATTCCACAGGCAGACTGAATCAAAACAGCAACCTGGGCATCATCAACTCGACGGCGTATTTCGGCGCTGACCCGATGCGCAACTTCCAGTTCGCGCTGAAATTCAAGTTCTAAAACTTGTTACAACGCCACTGTTTTGCGAGGAGAAGTCCAGCGGGCTTCTCCTCTTTTTTGTGCTAAGCTTTCGCCGCTTCAACAACTTTTGAGGAGGTCGAAATGAGTCAAACAGTGACTGCAATTTATGCTAACGGTGTGTTTCGTCCGCTGAAGCCGCTGGAATTGCCTGAGCAGTCTGAAGTCGAAATCGAAATCAAGCCGATTGCCACACCGCAATTTTCTGGCTCTGAAGATCGCCTTCATATTCACCGGGTTTTGGTCGAAGCAGGGTTGGTGAAAGATTCCGGATTGTGGCAGGCAGAGCCCGTGATGCCCATTTCTCCGGCAGAGGAAGAAGAGTTGGGCATGGTTTTCGCCGATGATAAACCGTTGTCTGAAATCATTATCGAAGAACGTGAAGAACGCTTTTGAGGAATGGAAGATATGGCGACTTTTTATGCTGATTCGAGCGTGTTGGTGAAACGCCATGTCCCGGAACTCGGAACGGCTTGGGTTCGCAACCTGGCTGCCCCTACAGCCGCCAACACAATTATCACCACGCAAATAAGCCTTGTTGAACTTTATAGCGCGCTGAATCGTCGAGTGCGCGAAAAAAGCGTCACGGCGTTGCGATACAAACGAATCCAATCTGTCATCAGCTATGTTTGGTCAGCACAATACGAAACCGTGGATTTAACCGATAAGCTAATCGGCGAAGCAAAGCTTCTATTGGAACGACATCCATTGCGAGCTTATGACGCTGTGCAATTGGCTTCTGCGATACAGGCCAGAATGAATTTGCTGATTGCGGGATTCACTGCGCCGGTTTTTCTTTCAGCCGATGATCGTTTATTGCTCGCCGCACAAGCCGAGGGCTTTATTACCGACAATCCCAATCTCCATTGATTGCCATGAAACCGATTCTGTTTTGCTTGTTGCTCGTTTGTTTCGTCGTTTCTGCTCAAGCGCAAAGTCCTGCCACTTTGTCCGAAGAACGCGCGCTGTTCAGCACAGGCCGTTACGACGAAGTCATTGAAAAGCTCAATAGGTTAGCCAGCGCACCGCGCGATGCGAGGGAAGTTGCTTATCTGATGGGCCTGTCCTGGTACTACAAGCGTGAGTACCAACGCGCTTTGGTGTACTTGGAATCTATGGTGAATTGGGGCGATAACGCGCCAACGGATAGCACTTTGGCCAAAGAATATGCCGAATGTCAGCAGGCGCTGGGTCTTTCTTATTACCTGCTTGGCCAGATGGAAAAAGCCGTTCCGCAGCTAGAGCGAACCGTTAATCGGTTTCCAAACAACAATGAACTGGTTTATGCGCTCGGCATGGCGTCAGTGCAATCGCGTCAGCCGGACAAAGCTCGTGCTGCGTTTGGGCGCATGTTTCGCGTCGAACCGAATTCCGCCGCCGCCCATTTGTTGACGGCGCAGATGATGATTCGCGTGGAAATGGAAGATGCCGCCGACGTGGAATTGAAAAAAGCGCTGGAAAAAGACCCGCGATTGCCGCAGGCGAATTACCTGCTCGGCCAGAGCGCGATTTACAAAGGCCTATACGAAGAAGGCATCGCGCTGCTGGAAAAAGAACTCGCTCTCAATCCCAACAATGCGATGGCGTATTACAAAATTGGCGACGCGCTGACACGGCAACTGAAATGGGACGAAGCCATCGCGCAACTGCAAAAATCCGTCTGGCTGAATCCGTTTTATAGCGGCCCGTACATTCTGCTCGGCAAGTCGTACCTGAAAAAGAAAGAGCTTTCGAACGCCGAAGGCATGTTACGTCGAGCGATTCAGTTCGACCCGAACAACAAATCCGCGCATTACATTTTGGGGCAGGTGTATCAGCAACTTGGCAGAACAGAAGATGCCAAGCGCGAATTCGCCATCGCCGACAAGCTGCAAGGCAATCTGGAGAACCCGGACAAATGAATTGGACGCAAGCCACAAAACTTTTCGACAGAATGACCAAGATTTCTTCAGGATTGTCAGGAACTGAACGAGCGATGTTGCCGTTTGGTCGTCCCATAAATCCTGAAAAAATCTTGTCAATCCTGTCGAAAATTTTCCCTCTTTCCGTAATTTCGGTTTGGTTTTTTTTGCTTCTTGGTTCAACTAATCCGCAATCCGCAATCCGCAATCCGCAATCAAACGCCCCTCAATTCACTGACATTGCCGCCAAAGCCGGTCTGACGCAGCCAATCATTTACGGCGGCGTTTCCTCCAAACGCTACATCATCGAAACCAACGGCTGCGGCGTAGCCTTTTACGATTACGACAACGACGGATGGATGGACGTGTTGACACTCAACGGTTCGCGGCTGGAACCTTTTGCCAAAGGCAGCGAGCCGACTGCGCGACTGTACAAAAACAATCGCAACGGCACGTTCACCGACGTGACGGCCAAAGCCGGATTTACCAAAACCGGATTCGCTTCGGGCTTGAGCGTCGGCGATTTCGACAACGACGGTTTTGACGATTTGTTTGTGACCTATTGGGGCGCAAACGTGCTTTACAAAAACAACGGCAACGGCACGTTCACCGACGTCACGAAAAAAGCCAGGCTTGACTTTGAAAACATTCGCTGGGGATCGGGCAGCAGCTTCATTGATTACGACCGCGACGGCGACCTGGACCTGTTTGTCGCCAATTACCTGAGCTTCGATTTGAAAACGGCGATGGAACCCGGCAAAAGCGCGAATTGCGCGTGGAAAGGCATTCCGGTCAATTGCGGCCCGAAAGGTTTGCCGTTTGCGCGCAACTGGCTGTATCGCAACGAAGGCAACGGCACGTTCACGGACGTTTCCGAAGCTTCGGGCATCAGCAAAGTTTTCGAGCGGTATCCGATGTCAGTCGCGGCGGCAGATTTGGACGAAGACGGTTGGGTGGATCTGTACGTGGCTTGCGATTCGACGGCCAGCATTTTTTATCGCAACAATGGCAACGGGACATTCGAAGATGTCGCGCTGGAAAACGGCACGGCTTACAACGAAGACGGACAGCCGCAAGCCGGAATGGGGCTTGGCATAGGCGATTACAACAACGATGGGCGGCTGGATATTTTCAAGACGCACTTCATGGACGACACGCCTGTGCTGTATCGCAACGCTGGCAAAGGTTTGTTTGAAGACGTGACGCTGGCCGCAGGGTTTGGCCGCGCAACGAAATATGTCAGTTGGGGCGCCGGAATGCCCGACGTGGACAACGACGGTTGGCCGGATATTTTCTGGGTAACCGGCAACGTTTATCCAGAAATCGAAAAAACCTTCCCGCAGTATCCGCATCGCAACCCGCGCCAGTTGTATCGCAATCTCGGCAATGGTCGTTTTGAAGACATCACGGCAACCAGCGGCTCCGGCGTGACCACACCGTATTCCAGCCGAGGGTGTGCTTTCGGAGATTTCGACAACGACGGCGACATTGACGTGCTGGTGATGAACATGAACGAACCGCCTTCGCTGCTCAGAAATGATCTGGCGAACGGCAACCATTGGTTGAAAGTGAAGCTGACCGGCGTGAAATCGAACCGAACCGCTCTGGGCGCGCGAGTTGTCGTCACCGTCGGCGAACGCAAACAAGTCCAGGCCGTGCTCAGCCAGACCAGTTATTACTCACACGATGATTTGCGGTTGCATTTCGGACTCGGCGACAAAACGAAAGCCGACCGCGTTGACGTGTTCTGGCCGAACGGACAAACCGACACGCTGAAAGACGTAAAAGCCGATCAGGTGTTGAAGATCAGAGAAGGCGAAACATTGAGTCGAAAATAAAATCTTTTGCTCACTATGAAAAACTCTTTTCTGAAAACTCCAATGTTTCAAAGCTTGATCGCTTCACTACTTTGCGGCGTGATTGTGATTGTGCTGTTTCGTCTGCATTTTCCGTTCAAGCAAAATGGCGTGACGATGCTGATGCCAAAAATCACGTCGAGTGTTCGTATTTGTCCACTTCCGAAGCCAAAACTTTCCGCTGATGAGACTCTACAGCTTCTCATTGAGCATGAAGATTCCTTCCAGTGGTACGTGGCATACACCAAAAAGAGAACTGCAATGTCAGGGTTGAGGGAACTGCATAAAAGCGCATTGCCAGTCGATGACCTCGAACTGCGCGTCTGGGAGTTACCCTCGACGCTTCCGCCTCAAGCCTTTGTGCTGACAAGAACGAATGGTAAATGGCAAGGCAGAATGTTGCGGCGAATGGCGGAGGGAGAAACTCACAACCCAACTCTGTCTCAACCTGAGCCGGCAATTGGCTGGGAGGCGTTCTGGAAAAACCTGGTAAAGGATGGAATTCTAACTTTGCCGCACGCTCTTTGCCTGCGAGATTACGATATCGTGATGGACGGAACGGCCTATGTTGTTGAGATCAATCTAAACGGCGCATACAGGTTTTATGGTTATGGTAGTCCTCAAGTCCACCAAAGCATTCCGGAGCCAGACCGGATGTGGAAAATCGTTTGTACGATTTTCTCTTACTATTACGGCTGAGCCGTTATTGCTTCGTAGTGATTCGCCGCGAAGAAGCCCCAATGTGAATGTGCGCTCCGGTGGAAGAACCGTGGATGGCGGCGCGAATGGCGATGAATGAAATTCCCTGTCCGTGCAGAAATTCGATCAGCGCCTGGCCTTCGGCGCTGTCGGGATGAATGGCGACATCCAGCGCATTGCTGTGATCGAAACCCAACCGGTTATGTGTTTCCGTCTGGCCAAAAGCGCTGACTGGCAACGGCTTGCCGAACTTCAGCCGGTAAAACGCATCCACCTTTCCGAAATCGCTCAAATTCCAGCGACTCAACCCGACGAAACGAACCAGCGCACCTTTGGCCCGAAACTCTCCGGTCGGCGGCAGAGGTTGATTGGCCAGTTCTTCGGCGGCTTCGACTTCGGCCACCAGATGATCAACCGATTCAATCTGCTTTTCGGTTTCGCCGAGCTTGGCTTTGGCGGCTGCCAGAATCTGTTCGCTTTCTTCGACTTCCCTTCGGGACAACACGCCCAGTTCCAACAGCTTTTTGTTTTTTTCGAACGCAACCGAAGCACGCTCTTCGTCCTGCTTTTGCAATTCCATCAACCGCTGCAAACTTTCGCGGTAGGTGTTGGACGCCGCCAACAATCCTTCGCGCGATTTGCTGGCGGCATCGCTCAATTCTTTCAGTTCTTCGGCGGTAACGGTTGGCGCGGGTGGCGGAAGCGGTTCGGCTTTTTTGCGTTTGGGCTTTTGCGCGGTGGCGATTGAAAACGACAACAGGCTGACGATCAACGCCGCAGAGAGTCGAATCCAGATTGTTTTGTCGGTTGCTCTCATTTTTTCCAAAGCCTACAGACGAAGAACCGGACAAAAAGGTTTCAAAGACGTTTTTCCGGTTTGCGTTTGTAACGCCGCCAAGCATCATGCTCACGGCTAACTCAATTTGAATCTTAAACGACTTATGGACAAACAACTACCCGCTCTCAGACGTGGCCTGGATATGTTTCCGTCGCCGATTCCCGAACGCCCCGGATTGGTCGTGCGCGACCCGTTTCGCTATTCCCAGGAAGTCCTGATTATTCCACCGCTGCTGGCCGCCGGGCTGAGCTTTTTTGACGGCGAAAGCACGGTGCTCGATTGTCAGGCGCATTTGACGCGGCTGGTTGGCCAGCTTGTGCCGAGCGATGTCATCGAAGCATTGGGCGAAGTTCTGCAACAAAACGGTTACCTGGAAACCGAAGAATTCGAGCGTATGAAACGCCAGCGCCACGCGGAATTTGCCGCTGCCCCCCATCGCCAACCGGCGCATGCGGGTTCGGGCTACCCGGACCAGATGGCGGAATTGCGCACGCAACTGGATGAATATCTGTCGGGCAGCTTGTCCCCTGCCCCAAAACCGATTCTTGGCTTGGCGGCTCCGCACGTCAGCCCGTTCGGCGGCTGGCAATCCTATGCGGCGGCTTATGGGCGATTGAGCGGCGCAGCCAAACAACATGCAGAGGGCAAAACCGTTGTCGTGCTCGGCACTTCGCATTACGGACAGCCGGAACGGTTTGGGCTGACGCGCAAACCCTTTGTGACGCCGCTCGGCACGCT
The DNA here is from genome assembly GCA_964470555.1 of uncultured Heliomicrobium sp. Lineage (GTDB taxonomy): Bacteria > Acidobacteriota > Blastocatellia > RBC074 > RBC074 > RBC074. The sequence continues at coordinate 1,261 of CAYYDG010000084.1, read as the reverse complement.
GCAACCTGACCTGGAACTGGTCAACTTCCTCGCCGAAAACGCGGACGGTTCCATCGTTCACGAAGACTATTGTCACAGCATCGAACATTCGATCGAGTTTCAATGTGTGTTTTTGCAGCAACTGCTCGGTTCGGAGTTCAAGATTTTGCCGATCCTCTGCGGGCCATTCGCGCGAGCGTTGTATTACGGCGAAGCGCCCGAAAACGACGACAATGTGATGCGCTTTTTCGATGCGTTGGGCGAAATGACCGACCTGCATCGGTCAAAACTGTTCTGGGTGCTGGGCATTGATCTGGCTCACGTCGGCAGACGATACGGCGACGAACTTCGCGCGCGTGCCGACGAAGAGGAAATGCTGGCCGTAAAAGACGAAGACCTGGAGCGGTTGCGGCTGGTTTGCAACGGCGACAACGAAGAATTTTTTGAAGCGGTCAAACCCGAACAGGATCGGTTGAAATGGTGCGGATTTTCGCCACTCTACACTTTTCTGAGCGCCGTCCCCGAAGCGCGCGGCGAGCTGCTGCGATATGAACAGTGGAACATTGACGACGATTCGGTGGTTAGTTTTGCGGCGATGGAATTTGCCTGAAAGGGCACGAGCCTTTGTTGATAAATTTCCACAAGTTCGAACATCAAGCCCGAAGACGCGCTTTCACGTCTTCGGGCTTTTTGCACCGAAAAGCCTGCCGCCCTCAACGGGCAAGCTTTACGGCGCGAAGTAGCCGGAGACGTCTACAACGACGTGAGTCGTCGTTTGCGCGAACATCTTGAACGCGCCGTCCGTCCCCAATCCCACCGTGTAGTAGCGGTTGAAGATTGATCCCGCCGCGTAATTCGAAGTTGCTATTCCGGGACGAGGAGTCACGTTGCTCGGCCAGAAGGTCAGGAAGCCTCCTGAAGCGGGCAGCACTACCGTCACGTTGCCGACGATGGCTTGCGCCGTCGAAGCGATCGTACAAACGCCGCGCGCCGCTTGCGAAGTTTCCGATCCGCCATTCAACGGGGTTCCTGGCGTGAAGCATCCCGGCTCGCTCGGACGCGTGTCCAGCAATCGCGTCGGCGTCAGCGAATTGAACAGCAAACCCGTTCCGTTCGCATCCACAGCATCGGGGCTGAAATAACCCAGCACGTCAACTACAAGATGCGTCGTCGTCAATGCGTAAATTTTGAATTGCCCTGTTGGCGACAGGCCGACGGTAAACGGCGAGTTGAGAATTTCGCCCGCGTCGTAATTGCCGCTGGCGATCAGCGGTCGCGTCGC
>CAYYDG010000083.1:0-25257 GCA_964470555.1 uncultured Heliomicrobium sp. | reverse complement strand
TGTAGGTGAAATTTACTTTCCTTCGGCTACTGAGACCGAAGGCTTCTAAGGAGACTGGAGAGGAGACACAAAGAGCGTCGTCTTCGCACTATCTTTTCAGCGTTATCTTGGCGAGTTGCCTTTCCGCGCCCGCGCTGGCTGAGAAATCCGTTCCGCGGAATTTTGGTGGTGCTTTCGGCTTGCGAAATGGCGCGTGGGCAGGTCAGCGCAGGCGAAGACGTGATCGGGTTGACCTGGGCTTTGTTCGTAGCACGGTGGTCAGCCAGTGGAAAGTCGAATCGGGCAGCACGACGGAATTGATGGTCGAGTTTCACCGCCAACTCAAGGCGCGGGTGCAGAAACAGTCAGCCAAGCTGGGCGCAGCGCAGGCTTTACACGCGCGCGGCGTCGCTGAAGAGGCTGCGAGGCGGAAGGTCTCGGCATCCGTTTTGGTGGGAGGGCTTCGTCGTCGTGGGGATGGGTTTTAAGTTTGGTGGGCGAAACCGCTAACGAGAAGAAGGCGTCACACTGCGCAGCAGTTTGTGCGCCAACGGCGAGGACTGATTGGCGTCAACCAGAGCCTGCAACTCTTGCGCGGCTTTATCCTGCAATCCTGCCTGCGCATAGAGCAATCCCAGCGTTAAATGCGAACCGGCGAATTGACGCCGCGCCCGCGCAAGCTCTTCGACTTTTGACTGCTCCAAAACCTTGAACTTGGCTTCGGGGGCGGGCGGTTCGGGGACGGCGACTTCCCGCCCATCTTTCATCGCCTTCACTTGCCACGAATAGATCGCGCCGCGCGGCAGTGGCTGCGGCGGACGCCATTCGGTTCCTGTCAACAACGGACTGGTCGTCACGCGATTGAAATCGGCGTCGTAGACCGTGACGATGTAGCTCGCCGCTCCGGCCAGGGGCTGCCAACGCAAATCCGGTTGATTGCTTTCAATAACTTTCGCTATTGGCTCAAGCAGTTTGAAAGGTGCGCTCTCCCCACCGCCCATCAATGATCCGGTCTTGACGTTTAGCGCAGCCAGGTCGGGCGTTTCGACGCGCCCAGTCGTCAACGCCCGCTTGATCATCCGCTCGTAAATCGGGGGCAAAGGCTGTTGAGCGATGAGACGGCCTTCTTGATTCAGAGTCACGTGTCCGCCGGCGTCATTCAGCACTATCGCGTCTGTGGACGGTCCGCCCTCAACAACTGCGGGTGAGGGGCTGGACGGCGAGTGAGTGGGCGAAACCGTGGCGATAATCGGTGGCTTTTGTCGGCCATCACGGAATTGGAAATAGAACAATCCTGCGACGAACAACAGCACAGCGCTTGCCCCGGCCAGTACCGGCCAACGCATGGTCAGTGGCTCCGTGAAACGTCGCCACCAGTTGCGTGATGGCGCGACCGGAGCGAAAGACTCCGAGGACTGTTCTGGCGGCGTGGCTGCTAGTTCAAGGCTGAAGGCGCGCAGGTCTTGTAATTCGGCGCCGCACATCCGGCAAGTCTCCAGGTGGCTCTCGACCGCCTCGCGCTGAATTCCGCTCAATTTCTCATCCACATACGCCGCCAATTCTTCGTAGCTGAGGTGTTGGGGCTGTTCAGTCTCTGAAGCCAGGCTTGCGCGCAGCGTTTGCCAGGCCTGCGTCACCGGGACTGCGGCGCCAAGCTTTTCGCGGCATTGCTCGCATTTGGCAAGGTGATCGTCGGCGGCGAGCAAATCCACTGGCGCGAGGGCGCTGCGGCGGTATTGTTCCAATTCCTGTTGCGAAAGGTGCTCGGACATCAGGCCCTCCTTTCGGACTGAATGGCGGGTGTTTTCTCGCCGAAAGCGTTCAACCTGCGGTGGAGGCAACGGCGCGCGGCCAACCGCAGATTGATTACCTGTTGCCGCGTCAATCCCAGCCGCGAAGCAATCGCGTCATCATCGAGCGGCAGCCTGGGCCAGATGTGAACGAACTCGACCGCGGGAATCGTCAGCGCTTCAGCAATCTGCCGGATTGAAGCGACGCCGGTAATCGGCAACAGCGCGATGGCGTTCCCGCCTTTCTCATCGCGCAGGTTGAGCAGCAACGCCATCCGCTGCCCTATCGGAAGCTGCGCGATCTCGATCCAAATGCGTTCCAAATGCATCTTCGCTTCTACTTGGGTTTCAACATCGGCGTGTGGGTCGGGCAGCCGATCGAACGGGCCAGGTGAATTTTCGTCCTGATCGGATTCTGTTTTCACTGGCATTTCGGTGACGCCGCAAAGACGCGCAACCAAATTGGCCAGTTGATCCAACTCGACGGGATGGCCGAGCCACGTAAAGATCGCTGAGACCAGATCGGCCAGTTTCATGCGCTCAGGCCGGCGCCCCGCCAGCGTAGTCTGAGTGAACGACTGGGGATCGCCGTTGATCTGCGCCAGCCGCGCACTGTGTGTGTCGGAACGATGCGATGCGCGCCACTGGTCAAAGCCACAAAGCAAAATCGTATTGTCGCTCTTCCATAGAGCGAACCCAGGATGATGCCTAATCAAATGGCGCAAGCGGTTCTTGAGTCGGTGATATTTGGGGCATTTACGCCGTAGATACTCGTAGCAGGCATTATAGGTAGTAACGGCCACGTAGCCGCGGAAGTTGCCTATCGTGTTTTCAGCCGGACGAGACCGAAAGGCTTGTAAGCGGGCCAGGAGTTGCACCAGCACTTCGCCGTGCAGGTCTTCAGCGTCTTGATGCCGCCCTTGCTCGAAAAAAAGATACAGCTTCGATCTGATGATCGGTTTGATCAATGGGTCTGCATGCTCAACAACCAGACTCTCTATCAAACGCCTCGCGTCGTCATCTTCTGCCCTTAAAAGCGGCAGAAGAAGGTCATCAACTGTCATGGGGGTGGGGGCGATCGGCGTCTCCATAGGCAATCGTGAGTATGCAAAGTAAAACAGCGTTGCAGAGCGGCAAGAATACTAGGCCGCCATCTCATCACGCAACGTCGGTCTACTATTACATCTACAAAGTTCATATTCCAATACATTTCGTGCGTTTTCCGAAGGATCGTGACAGGTGTGCGTATTCTGGCGGATCGGTTCTGTCGCGAGTTTGGTGAAAGCTTCGGCAGAGGCCATAAACCGGAAGGATGAAAACCCTACTGGCCGGTGCCAATCTCCTAGCCCAGCAACGATCAACGCCCGTTGTTCCGCCGACAGCCAGCGAATATATGCGGAACCGCGCCGAGAAAGAGAGACGGCAAAGCTTTCATCGCTAGAGAAAATCCCGCTACGATCGAGTGCAAGAACTGAAGCAGGAAGGCTTCAGCATCCTTCAAATCAAAACCCATCTGGGATGTGGTTACACGACGGTCGCCAACTTTTTTCACGCGGATGAATATCCTGTGAGCAGGCGAGGCCGAGGTAGAAGTGGCCTGAATGAATTTGATGCCGAGCTTTGCCAGCGTTGGGAATCCGGTTGCCACAATACAAGTCAGCTTTATCGGGAAATCTGCGAGAAGGGGTACAGGGGCAGTGAATTGACTGTCCGTCGCCATGTTCAGTTATGGCGTCAGCGAGGCGTAAAGACCTTGCCACCCAAGCCCAGGACTTTTCGCCGTCCCCGGCTCGCGATCCTGCGTTTGGCTATTGCTCAAGGGCAAACAGAGTTTGGGCGAAGAAGAAATGCTCGTCCAAAGTGCGATCCTTGAGGCAAGTCCAGTGATTCAGCAAGGGCTGGAACCGGCCAGATCATTCCGCGAAGCGATCAGCAGTCGAAGTGAGAAACGGCTGGACGTTTGGTTGGAAAAGGCTGCTCAGAATCGCAAGCGGGAAAATCAGATGGAAGGACTGGATATCCTTCACTAAACTCGCGACAGAGCCAACGTTGTGTGACCAAGAACCCGCATTACTTCCGCTGGAGCCATTCCGGCTTCGATCATCCGTGTTCCGGCGGAATGGCGGAGATCGTGAAAACGGAAGTCTTCAACTCCAGCCAATGCGAGCGCGGTTTCCCAGGCTCGTTTAAAAGAGGATCGCCCATCTCGAACGGGTTGCGCGTAAGCCAGCCCTGACGTTGGGCAAAGTTCAAATCGCGCGCATCAACTGCATTTCGCGGTTGATGGTCGTAACCTGTAACTCTTTGCCTTGGTTGCGTCGTTCTTTGCCAATGATGATTGAAAGCCACTGAATTCGGAATTTTTTGAGGTCGGCATGCGTGATGGTTTGATGAACCGTTTGCCGAAATGTTCGATCAGCAGCTTGAGTCGAGATTTGACGCTTTTGAAAGAACGCATCCCGGCAACTTCAGTCTCGCCTTTGTAGACCGGAGCAAAGACTTTGCGCTTCTCATACTGATCAGCCAATTGAGCAAACGTCATACGGTCGCCATCCACGATGTTGGCCCCATGCTATTCGATGCCACGCATCAAACCCTTGATAAGCTTGCCGCCCTCGGTTCGGTTCTCAACCTTGCGTTGAATGACACGTTGTTTTCCGAGTTCGTCTTTATAGGAAAGCCTGCCCCACAGCCCGGCCGGTCTTTCCTCTTGATAATGGAGCCTGTTTTCTGTCTTGGCATAGCGTTCCTTTCTTGCTTGGGTTACAAAACGGTTTCGTTTCGTCTGCATATTCAGAATAAAACGCGAGAAGGCCGGATTCAATGATTTTATTGGAAAGACTGACTTTACAGGTAAGTTTTACAAACAGGATAGCTACAGAATAGAGATGCAATCGGACTCATAACCCAAAGGTCGTAGGTTCAAATCTTACCCTCGCGATCCTGACGAAAAGGATCGGACTTGATAATCCGATCCTTTTTCAATTTGGCCTCGCTTCATTTCAATCACCATCTATTTTTGAGTTTGTGCGGAACGATAACCTGCGCGCGCTCTAAGAATCACATCCTTGCGCGTGGCTTGCACGCTTATCTTGCGAAGCTTTCCATCATCGGCGTAATTGCTGGAGTAATAACCAAGCAGATACTGATTGCGTAAATCGCTGACGATTCGTTGAAAAATGTCTGGCAATTCTGCTGTCTTTTCCGTGCGATGAAATTCTCCGCCTGTGGATTCAGCCAACCCTTTCAAGTATTGATCCGCCAGATTGTAAAGATGATCCAGAGTTGGTTCTGCGCCAACGTCTGCCTTGCTCCTTTGGGAATTCGAGCCGCTGGAAGGCTTTGAACTCTCTGAATTCTTACGAGTGTTGTCCGGGTAATCTTTTGGATCGGGAGGAAGCCGCCTGTCTGGTTGGCGGCTGGGTTCACCGGGCAGCGGAGGGCCATTTCCATCAGGGTAACGGTTGCGGTCGCGTCCGATTGGAGGCCCTGTCGGCATAGGCAGTTTGTAGGAAGGGTCTTTGTCGGCTTGCCCGGATTGTTGCGTTGAATTACGAGCTGCTTCAGGCGCATTTGTCGAATCCACGCTACCAATGCCGCTGGCTCCAAAAACCAGATCAAGGTCCTTCGCCTTTTGTTTTCGCAACATCAATTCGATTTGCGAGCGATTGTCATAACGAACCGGATAAACGACCGTGCCTGATTTTTCCAATTCCAGCATAGTGCTTTCCGCAGAAGCCGTTTCGCTGTGCCAATCAACGCCGTCTGTCAGCAGAATAATGCTGCTGCGTCTGGCATTGGCGCGTTTCAGGCTGCCCAGCGCAAAAGCCATCGCGTCGTAAATTTTGGTTCCACCGCCCGGCGGAATGCCGTTGATGGCATTGCGTAAAACTTCGTAATCGCCCGTGAAACCGCATCTTTCCGTCACAGAATCATTGAAGGAAATCACGCTGACCACATCACGCCCCCTAAGCTGTTCCAGAATCTCACGAGCAGCCATTTTGACTCTGCGCAAATCTTCAGGATTCAGGCTCAGCCCAGAATCAATCAAAAGAACGATGTGAAAAGGTTCGTTGACCGCAGCGAAAAACGAGATGTTCTGTTTCACGCCGTCTTCGATAATTGCGAATTCTTCCTTGCGAAGATCGGCGACATAAGCATCGTTGCCATCAGTGGCAAGAGCCGGAACCAGTATCAGTTCAGTTCCAACTTTGACATTGTCTGATTGAGGTTTTGACTTAGCGTCTGGCTGTTTTGCAGGCTGAGGCTTTTTTCGTTCGACCTGTTTTTGAGCCAGAACAGCGACGGCGTTGAACGCAATTGCCAACACCAGGGCGATTAAACAAACACGATAAAAAGTCGCTCGCATAAAGCCTCCAGCAAAAATTGAAGTGGGACAATCTCAAAAATTGCCCCACTTTTTTTCTTTCACCGATTTTTTCGCTCAACCGCGTCGTTGTGGCGGCGGAGCGCCTCGGAACTGATCCTGTTTCACATCTTCAGGCGTCGCGCCAAGCACAAGTTCAAAGTGAGCAGCCAGTTCGCCAATCTTCGATTCCTTGATTGGTTTGAACTCCGTAGTCACCAGATCAGCTTTCTGGCCAAGCCCTTTCCAGATGCCATCCTTCGGATTTCCCGGATGCCCTTTGATGTACAACTGAGTCGTCAACATGCGCTTGTCGCCCTGTTTGACGATGTAATGAATGTGCGGTGTGCGTCCGGGATACGGCACGGGCTTGATCGTGCGGAAGTAGTATTCGCCCGTCGAACCGGTGACAAACCGGCCAAAGCCTTGAAAGTTTTTGTCCAGCTTGGCGTGGTTCGGATCGGCAGTGTGCAGGTAAGCGCCATTGTTGTCGCATTGCCAGATTTCGACAACGGCGTTGCGAACCGGCTGCCCTTTCGCATCCAGAACACGTCCGGTCAGATGAGTCACTTCACCAACGCCGGGGGTGATATTGTCGTTCAAGATCAGCAGATCGTTGTCAGTGTCGAGCGGCAGTTTGTTCGGATAATACGGCCCTTCGGTTTGGCGCGGAGTCTGTTGCAATTGCTGGGCGAACACGCCCGGCACATATAGCGCGGCGGCTCCGGCGGTCAACGTCCAGGCGGCGCTGCCCAAAAAATCGCGGCGAGTGTAAATCGGCTTGTGGTTCATAGCTGTTCTCCTAGGTTTGAGTGGTGGTGACTACGTTTAAGCTGGCCAAGAATACATCGGAATTTGAATTGCCAATAGTCCTGGCGACCCCTGGCAATTCAAATTCAACCCAGTCAGCGATCCCATGAAAAATTACCGCAGGTGTTTGTTGAAAAATTCGAGTGTGCGTTCCCACGACAGTTTCGCCGCCGCTTCGTCATAACGCGGCGTCGTATCGTTATGAAAGCCATGCTGTTTGCCGTCGTACATATACACGGCATAAGTTTTCTTGTTCGCCTTGAGGGCGTCTTCGTAAGCGGGAATGCCTTCATTGATGCGGGTATCAGCCCCTGCATAATGCAACAGCAATGCGGCTGAAATTTTCGGGACATCGGCCACACCTGCCTGGCGACCATAGTAGGCTACGCCCGCATTCAAATCCGCGCCCAATCGCACGGCAAGTTGATTGACTATTCCGCCTCCGAAGCAAAAACCGACCGTGCCCAATTTGCCGTTGGAATCCGAATGCGCCTTGAGCCATTTGGCTGCCGCAACGAAATCTTCGGTCATCTTCGTTCCGTCCACTGTGCGAAATTTAGCGGCGGCTTCTTGTTCGTTACCAGGATAACCGCCGACTGAAGTCAATCCGTCCGGCGCAAAAGCGATAAAGTTGGCCGTGGCCAGACGACGCGCAACGTCCTCGATATACGGGTTGAGTCCGCGATTTTCGTGAATCACCAGCACGACAGGATATTTACCGGCTTTCGCCGGACGCGCGAAATGGCCTTTGATCGTGCCGTTTCCATTGGGTGATTGAACGGTTTCCGTGCTGACCTTGATGCGCTTGTCATCCAGAGCCACTTGCTGCGCCCAGGCGTAATTAGGCGTCAGACTGGCAAACAATGCTGCGGCAGTCACTCCGCCCGTGGCAAACCGGCTCAAATGCTCCATAAATACGCGGCGATCCATGTCGCCGTGCTGATATTCGTGAAACAGGTCCAACAACTCCTGCGGATAATCGGATGCTTGCTTTCGTTCCATTCATTCTCCTTGGGGATGAAAAAGAAGTAGAAATCTCTCTCTTACTTCGCTTGTGAACGCGGAAAACCGTTGAGCTTTTCAAGCGGACGATCCGCGACGGTCAATCTTGTGTAGTGCATTTTGTCAGACGAACGCCAAGCCATACTGGCTTCAACGCCTGAAGAACTTTTTCTTCGGCTCGCTCCCACAAAAAACCTGTCACTGTCAATCAGGCTCCGATTTCAAATAAACAATGAGCGATGACTGGTTTATTCGGAGACGTGGTTTGAACTGTTGGCGTTTTTCTTCTTGCCTGGTTCACGCTGTGTGACCGATTTGCACTTCGATCAGCTTGTCTTACCAATCCGACTGTGGCAAAAAGCAATTGACGATTTTCCGCAACTGCTCACAAGCACCAAACCTAATCCAATCAGGAGAGAAAAGTTATGAACAAACGCCGTGATTTCTTGAAATCATCCGCTGCTGCCGCCACTGCCAGTACGCTGGGTTTCAATATCAAGTCGTATGCCGCCAACGTCACCAGCCCCAACGATACGATTCGCGTGGCCTGTGTAGGCGTTCGCGCTCAGGGCAATTCGCACATTCGTGAATATCTGCGAATGCCGAATGTCGAAATCGCCGCCATCTGCGACGTGGACGAAAAAGTTCGCAATCAACGTATTGCCGAGATCGAAAAAGCGTCCGGCAAAAAACCGAAAGATTACGTGGACTTCCGCAAATTGCTGGAAGACAAATCCATTGACGCCATTTCCATCGCCACGCCAAATCACTGGCACAGTTTGATGGGCATCTGGGCGTGTCAGGCGGGCAAGGATGTTTACGTCGAAAAACCCTGTTCCCACAGTTACTGGGAAGGCAAGCAACTGGTTGCCGCCGCGCGCAAATACAACCGCATCGTGCAACACGGAACCAACAGCCGCTCGACTGTGGCGTTGCGCGAAGCCATGCAAAAATTGAAAGAAGGCGTCATCGGCGAGGTCTACATGGCGCGCGGCTTGTGTTTCAAATGGCGCGACACCATAGGCAAAAAGCCTGACAGCACCGTGCCTGCCGGTGTGGATTACGATTTGTGGACTGGTCCCGCGCCGTCACGTCCATTCAACGAAAACCGGTTCCATTACAACTGGCACTGGAATTGGGATTACGGCAACGGCGACATTGGCAACCAGGGCATTCACGAAATGGACATCGCCCGCTGGGGATTGGGCGTGACCTTGCCGACAAAAGTCTTTTCGATGGGCGATCATTTCATGTTTGACGACGATCAGAACACGCCGAACACGCAAATCGCCAATATGGAATTCAACGTCAACGGCAAGAAGAAAATTCTGGTCTTTGAAGTTCGCCATTGGATGACGAACAACGAAGCTGGCATCGGCCAGAGAAAAAACAGTCGTGGCGAATTCGACAGCAATTGCATCGGCAACGTCTTTTACGGTTCAGAAGGATTCATGGCGATTGACGGTTACACGTCTTACAAGACCTTTCTCGGTCGCAAACAGGAACCTGGACCGAGCCGCACGGAAGGCGGCAGCAACTGGGTGAATTTCATCACCGCTGTTCGCAGCCGCAAACGCGAAGACTTGAACGCAGACATCGAAGAAGGCCATCTGTCTTCGGCGCTGATGCATCTGGCGAACATTTCCTACCGCACGGGGCATTGCCTGGAATTCGATCCGGTCAAGGAAGTCATCGCCGGAAATCCCAAAGCCAACGCAATGTTGCGTGACAAATACCGCGCTCCGTTCGTGGTGCCGGAAAAAGTCTAGGAAAGTCTGGGGAAGTTCAAGAAGGTCCGGGGAAGTCGTGAAAAGTTCAGGAAAGCTGAATTCCCCGGATCTTTCCTGGCTTCCTCTGACTCCTCAGTTTTCAGTTTTTTCTCCCGCCCTGATTCGTGCATAATGCCGTCGGCCCCACAAGCTGCATCCCCAAAAAGGACAAATCGGGTTATGAAATTATATCTTCGGGCAAGTTTTGCTCTCTGCATTCTACTTTTCCTGACCATCTTTGCCGCATCGCAAACAGGCAAATTCACGATTCAGATTGTCGCCGCACAATCGCCAACAGAAGCTGAAGAAATGGTCAGCCTGCTCAAAGCCAATGGCATCGAAGCTTACGTGCTGAAAAGCGTCATCCTGGGCAAAGGAACGTTTTATCGCGTTCGAGCCGGAAAGTTTTCCAATGCCAACGAAGCGCGTAAATACGGCGAAGGTTTGAAACAAAAAGGGATTGTGCCGGAATTTTTCGTCGCTCCTTACGAAGCGCCGAAACCGGGTGATTCGCCCGCCAAACCCGTAGACCAAACGCTCAGCGCGCCTGACAACCTTGAAGCCGGAAAAACAGAACCGGCAGTCAAGAAGTCCGGGAAAGCGAAAAAAGAACCGGCTGTCGTTGCAGCCAATACCAACCCAGCGCCTGAACCAGCCAAACCTGCGGCCAAAGAACCATCGCCGTCGGAAGCTTCTTCTTCAGTAACCTCGTCGCCAACTCCAACGGGACCGGCAATCAGCTTCGCTCAATTTCGCAATCCGCAAATCGGATTTTCATTCGAGTATCCGGCTCATTGGACAGGCAATCCATTGACAGCCGACGACGCTCAGGCTCAGCGCGTCAATGCCGGAGCGTATTTTCAATCGGCGGACGATAACGCTTTTCTACACGTCATCTGGAACGAACTGGAAAAAGCCAACAATCCGGCCAACAACAACGACCTGATTGTGGAAGTCATACTGACCAGCATGAAATCCGGCAAAGAGACGAAAACAATGGAAGCGACTTCGCGCCGCGTGGAGGAAACCAAAAGCCAGATCAAAACCTATCTGGATTTGCGCGCGTCGTTTCTGTTGCCCGGCCAGACCACGCCGCTGGATTTCCTGGGCAAGGCGCTGATTGTTCGCGCAAGCAAAGGCATTCTGCTGGCGGCTGTATTTTTCTCCAAAGACGCGCCGCCGACTGTTCCCGGCCTGGCTGAAAAAGTCATCGCATCGTTGAAACTCCCGGAATAAGCAAACGGGCTTTCACTCATCCCTGAAAAGCAAAAAGCCAAAACTCGCCGAAGCCTTCTGGCAGCGAGTTTTGGCTTTTTCAGTTTTGCGATGTTTTATTGTTTGGCCTGGGCTTTTTGTTGAGCGGCGGCTTTTTTGACTTTGTCCAGCATCAATCGAACGTCGGTCTCATCGGGCGCATTCGGCGCTTCGCGCAAATACGCTTCAAGCTGTTCTGCCGCCTTGTCCATCTTCTGGCGTCGAATGTTCAGATTGAAAAGATATTTCCGAACGTGAACGAAGTCTCGTTTTCCGATTTCCAGCGTTCGCAGAAATTCGCGTTCGGCGCGATCCAAATCAGGTTCAGGTTTCATCATCAACGCCAATCCAAGATTCAGATGCCCCATCGGATACCCGTCGTCGTTGCCATTGCCTGTTTCAAATTCGGCAATCGCTTCGTCAAATCGTTTCTGATTGAGCATCAACATACCCAGATTGATGTGAGCCAGAGCGAATTTGGAATTGATGGCAATCGCTCGCTCAAAGTGGGCCTGAGCTTCAGCGGGTTTGTTCAGAATGGCCATCTGCTCGCCGAGCTTGTTCATGGCGTGCAGGTAATCGGGAAAAATCTCCAACGCCTGCTGAAATTTCTTGCTGGCATCTTCGGGCTTGTTGTTTTTGGCGAGTTTGAGTCCCTGATCGTAGGCTTTTTTGGCATCTTTCGGAATGTCCTGAATGTCGGCGGCAGACAATACCTTTCCAGCCGGTTTGGCTGTCGGATCGCTGTTTTTTTCTTTCAAGTAAATCTGCACGGTAAACGTTCGGGCAAAGTTGCCATAAACTTCCACCGTTTCCTGAGCCGGTTCGTGAGTGCGGTTGTCGGATGGAACCAGAACTCTGTAAGTGCCGCTGGCCAATCCTCTAAATTCAAAATTGCCTACCGTATCGGAAAAGACTTCTCCGGCGATGCCCCCACTGCTGATTTCCAGAGTCACACGCATGCGCTGTTCAGGCAGGTTCCCCGAAGGCAAAAAGATTTTTCCGCGCACGATGTGAGCTGTCACCCCCGCGCCGCGACCGGGATTGTTGTTGCCCGGATTTGTTTGTTGAGCCAATGCAGACAGGCTCGACATCAAGACAAGAAGCAGACAGGCCTGCAACCGTAAGAGAAAGTGATTGAATTGTCGTTTCATGTGCGCCTCCGAAAACGAGAAAGGCAGGAATAATCTTGCGGCGAAGAGGCGCGTTGCAAGCCTTGGGGGCGCTTTCAACCGTCAGCGTTCGCCATTCGACAAACAACGATTTCCAGATCGTGGCAAACAACCGGATTGGCGCATTCGAGCATGAAGGTTCGGATGATTAGCCTGGCGCGTTTCCTCCATCACCGCCTTCATCGCTGATTTGAGTGTCTGGCGCGTCATCCAGATCATCATCGTCATCCAGATCGTCATCCGGTTCATCACCAACCGGTTTGCCGTTGATCAGCTCTTTCAATTCTTTACCGGGTTTGAAATAAGGAACGGTCTTGGCCGGAATGTCCACCGGCTCGCCGGTTTTCGGATTTCGCCCGCGTCGCGCATCGCGTTTGCGAACGCGGAAACTGCCGAAGCCACGCAATTCGATCTTATCCCCGCTGTTGAGCGCCTGGATGATGTTCTTGAAGACTTCGTCAACGATTACTTCCGAATCTTTTTTGGTCAACTCGGCTGCTTTCGCAACCTCTTCCACCAACTCTGCTTTGGTCATCGTTCCTCCGTTTGACGGTGAGTAGGATCAAACATCAGATCAACAACTACACAATCCGTGTTTCGTCATTGGTTTACTTACCGCGCTAACTTGCGACTCTACTTCCACTGGTATTTGAACTTCACTGAGGTGTCAAAATCCGATATGTGCTTTGGCAATTGAACAGGTGAAATTCCCTGCATGCTTCCGACGCCCAATAACAAATCAAGAAGCGAAAATCCTTCTTTAGGCTTCGGGGGAGTTACGGTTTTCGGCGTGCCTTTCATGCCGATCAACGCTGCCGTCGCTTTGAGGGCGTCTTCGTAATTGCCGATTTCGTCAACCAGTCCATTGGCCACCGACGCCTGGCCTGTGAACACTCGTCCATCGGCCAACTCCTTCACTCGCTTTTCGTCCAGTTCACTGCCAGCAACGCCTTTGCCTTTGCGCCCATTCAAAACAGCGCCTGTAAACTGACCGTACATTTCATCAATCATTTCCTGAAAATACTTTCTTTCGCGTTCGGTCATTTCACGCGTCGGCGAACCTGTGTCTTTGAATTCGCCGCTTTTGAAAACCACAGGTTTGACCTTTGCCCAATCGGCCAGGTCTTTGTAGTTGATCCATTCGGCGATGACGCCGATGCTGCCGGTGACCGTTCCAGGGTTGGCAAAGATTTTGTCTGCGGGAGCGGCAATGTAATACCCGCCGGAGGCCGCCACACTGCCCATCGAAACCACTATCTTCTTGTTCTTTTCTTCCTTCAATCGAACCACTTCGCGGTGAATTTCCTGCGAAGCGGCAACGCCCCCGCCTGGGCTGTCCACTCGCAAAATGATCGCCTTGACGCGCGCATCATCACCATATTGCTTCAAGTAACGATTGACGGATTTGGCCATCTCGTCGCCAATCACCCCTTCGACCGGAATGACTGCAATGCGATCTCCACCGCCAGCCATCAGCCCGTCGTCTTCAGACACCACCGCCATCAGGGCAAAAAGGCCGACAAAAAACACGCAGAGCAAAATCACTCCGCAAACGATGATCCAGGTCAAAGTGCTTCTTTTCATACAAACTGTAAAGAGGCTGAGCGAAAAGGAAATAGTGGTCAGTAACCAGGACTCCATTTCCGTTCATTCAGGTGAAATCACCAAAACTTACGACAACGAACCTCCGGCCACTGACCACTGACAACTAAACAAACAACGTCAACGTTCGCCTTAATTCTTCGAGCCTTCGTCAGTGCCGCCGATGTTGAAATCCGCGACTTCAAACAGTCCGGCCATTCCGGTGTCACCCGAAGAATAAGTTCGCACGTCGAGGATCGGTTCGTCTTTGCCGACGGCGCGAGCCGACAGCCCGATCTTGCGCGCTTCACGATCCATCTTGAGAATCTTGAATTGCGTTTTCTGGCCGACCTTGATCGCGTCTTCCGGCTTGTCAACGTGCTGTTCCGAAAGTTCTGAAACGTGGCACAGTCCCTCGATGCCGTCTTCGAGTTCGACAAACGCGCCGAAGTTGGCAAACCGCGTGACCTTGCCGGAAACGACATCACCCAACCGATGCGTATCGAAGAACCGATCCCAGGCGTTCGGTTCCAGGTCTTTGATCGAAAGCGACAACCGGCGGCCTTCGATGTCAATCGCCGTGATGACGGCGTCAACTTCCTGATTCTTCTTCAACGCTTCGCTCGGATGTTTGATGCGCTTGGTCCAGGAAATATCGGAAACGTGAACCAGACCGTCAATGCCATCTTCGATTTCGACAAACGCGCCGAAATCGGTCAGGTTGCGAACCCGACCTTTGACGCGAGTGCCTATGCCATAACGTTCCGCAATCGAATCCCAGGGATTGGCTTCAATCTGTTTGATGCCCAGACTGATGCGACGATTGTTCTGGTCAACTTCCAACACGACGGCTTCGACTTCCTGAGTGGCCGCAACCAGTTTGGAAGGATGCTTGACGCGTTTCGACCAGCTCATTTCGGTGACATGCACCAGGCCTTCGACACCGGGTTCGAGTTCAATGAACGCGCCGTAATCGGTCACCGAGGCCACTTTGCCTTTGACGCGCGTGCCAATCGGATACCGTTCAACCGCAGTCGCCCACGGGTCGGGAATCAATTGTTTGTAGCCCAGACTGACGCGCTCTTTGTCGCGGTCGAACTTGAGAATTTTGACCTGAATCGTTTCGCCAACCTTGAACAACTCATTCGGATTCTGGATGCGTCCCCATGACATATCCGTGATGTGCAACAAGCCGTCAATTCCGCCCAGGTCAATGAATGCGCCGTATTCGGTGATGTTCTTGACCTGACCTTCGCGGACAATTCCCTCTTCCAGGTCCTTGAAAGTCTGTTGTTTCTGGACGTTGATGGATTCTTCCTGAACGACCTTTCGCGAAAGGACTATGTTGCCGCGTTTCTTGTTGACCTTGATGACGCGAACTTCGATGTCCTTGTTGCGGAAACTGTCGAGGTTGCGAACCGGACGAACATCTACCTGGCTGCCCGGCAGGAAGGCCTGAATGCCGCCGATGTCAACTCGCAACCCGCCTTTGATGCGGTCGGTGACGCGGCCAGTGATGGTGGTTCCTTCGCGCGCGGCGTTTTCGATTTGATCCCAGGTCTGCAAGCGAACCGCGTCGGCGCGCGAAAGCTCGACATAGCCTTCGTTGTTTTCGAGTTGCTTCACGAAAACATCTATTTCATCTCCGGGACTCACGATGATCTGATCGCCATCCTTGAATTCGGCAATCGGAACGATGCCTTCGGATTTGTATCCGACATCTATGACGACGACTTGATCGGTGATCTTGACGACGCGTCCTTTGACCAGTTCGTTTTCGTTGATTTCTGAGCGGTGACTTTGCTCGTGTTCTTCGAGAATCTTGCCGAAATCCATGTCCATATCTTCGCCTTCGGCAGCATCTGCATCTGCATCCACATCTGCGCTTTCTGCGCTATCTGCGCTGGCGAGAGATTGAACTGTTTCTTGTGCGACGGCAGCGGCTTCATTGACGGCAACTGAAGCCGGTTGGTCGCTCTCGACAGCGGTCGGAATCGTTTCCGGGGTTTCGTTCGGGTCGAGAGCGAGTTGGTTAGCGTTGTTGGTTGACATTAAAGTGGACTTCCTCCTGGGAAAACTACGCGAGTTGCTCCTGCAACCCGGTTGATGGCGATCTTCTGGATTCTTTGACGGCTTCGCTCGACAAAAAATCGCTTGGAATAAAGATGCGCATCAGAAAAAGAGCTTGAACTATAAACCTTTAGCATTGATTTGCCAACGATTTCTCGATGTCGCGCAATCTCTCAATGACGCGCTGAATCATCCAATCCGGCGTCGAAGCTCCGGCACTGATGCCAATGCGTCGAACACCCGGCAAATCTTCGTGATTGATTTCGTCGGCGGTTTCAATCAGAAACGACCGCGGACATTTTTCGCGCGCCGTTTCCACCAGCTTGTTGCTGTTGGCGCTGTGGCGTCCGCCGACGACGTACAACAAATCTACTTCGGCAGACAACTCACGAATCGCCGCCTGATTTTCTTCCGTCGCGTCGCAGATCGTTTCGCAAACCTTCACTTCATCTGCACGCTGGCGCAACGCATCGAGAATCGCGTTGAATTTCTTGGGACTGATCGTCGTTTGCGCAATCACCCCGATGCGATCCAGTTGCGGCAAGGCGCTGGCTTCTTCCAGAGTTTTCACGACGATGGCGTCGTTGTTGATGAACCCCAGAATGCCTGTAATTTCAGGATGATGTTTATCTCCGATGATGACGACCTTGTATCCTTCGCGCTGCAACTCGACGGCTTTGCGCTGCGAGTAATGAACGTAAGGACAGGTTCCGTCCATGATCTTCAACCCGCGCGCTTTCAAATCTTCATACGCCTGCGGCGCGACTCCGTGCGCGCGGATGATGACCGTTCCCTGCTCTGGCAATGTCGCTTCGTCTGCAACGGCGATGCCGTTGGCCGTCAACCGGGCAATTTCCTGCGTGTTGTGAATCAGTGGGCCAAGCGTAACGACCGGGAGTCCGTTGGCTTTGTCCAGCGCGCGATACGCCATATCCACCACGCGCTTGACGCCCATGCAAAATCCCAAACTTTCGGCCAGAACGATTTCCATTGCTTGATTACCAGTCGAGGGAACTTAAGGCAGGCGATGAATTCTTAGCGCAAAGCATCAACAAATCTACCTTCAACATGTCTGTAAGAAGGCGTGACTCTAAATGTTCGACTATGCCTTGTCAAACCGGCGGCCTGTCGCGCTTTTCACCGCTTTGTCGCGTTTTTCAGACGATCTTTTGCCCGCTGTTTTGAAGAATCGTTTGACCTCAACTTCGGTCAAAAACCTTAACTCGCCAGGTTTTAATTTCTCGTTTTTCAAAAATCCAATCGCCACGCGGCGAAGTTTGACCACAGAATGTCCAATCGAATCGAACATCTTTCGGATTTGCTGATTGCGCCCCTCATGCAATGTCACTTCATACCAGGCGTTGGTGTCTGTTTCTTCCATCAAGACAATTTTTGCCGGAGCGGTTTTCACGCCGTCAAGCTCCACACCGCGCGAAAGCTTGCTGATTTGCACGTAACTGGGTTTTCCTTTGACCTTCACTTCATACACTTTGGCGATGTTGTGCGAAGCGTGCGCAATCAAATTGGTGAATTCGCCGTCGTTGGTCAGCAAAATCAACCCTTCGGTATTCAAATCCAGCCGTCCGACCGGATGAACCACGTTGCGATATTTACCGACCAGATCAATCACCAATTGACGTTTGCTCGGATCAGAACGACTGGTCAGATACCCGACGGGTTTGTTGAGCAGGATGTAAATCTTTTCCGCCGGTTTGCCGAACGTGATGAGTTTGCCGCCGACTTTGACGTGATCCTTTTCGGGATCGGCTTTTGTGCCGAGTTCCTTGACAGTCTTGCCATTGACCGACACCTGACCAGCCAGAATCAATTCTTCGGCTTTGCGCCGCGAAGCGATTCCGGCAGCGGCAATGATCTTTTGCAGTCTTTCTTCCATCTAAACTCGTTTTGCTCCCGGTTTGCCATTTTCCACGACGAACGACGCGCGCGTGCTGACCGGCTCATCCGGTTTGCTGACTGCGGCAACGACTTTGTAATCGCTTTGCCAGCGATCCGGGGTCAACGAACAACGCACGTATCCGCGTTGCGCATTGAAAAACTTGATGTGCGGATTTTCCGCCAGAACAGTCGCCGTTGTCGGACGAACATCGGCCCCGTCTCCGCCAGAACTGATCGAAGTGCCGACAAATTCCGTCGCCACCACTGGCGAGTTTTCCTTGTAAAACTCCGGCTTCAGATCGTTGACCCAGTTGGAATGAATATCGCCCGTGATGACCACCGGATTCGACGGTTTGCCATCGCGCAGAAATTCCAGGAAACGTTGGCGCGCGGCGTGATACCCGTTCCATTGATCCATCGAAAAGCGTTGCTCCGCTCCGGCAATGCTGTCCGCCGGAGCCACCATCACCTGCTGGGCAATCACGTTCCAGCGAGCTTTCGATTGCCGCAACCCGTTCATCAGCCACTGTTCCTGCACGCTGCCCATAATCGTTTGTTTCGGATCGAGCGATTCCGGACACGGAACCTTGTTGCCGTCGCCGCAAGGTTGGTCGCTGCGATATTGCCGCGTGTCGAGCATGTAAAAGTTCGCCAGGTTGCCGAAATTCAAGCCGCGATAAATTTCAACGCCACCGCCCGCCCGCAACACCGACCGACGCAATGGCATGTGTTCGTAATACACCTGATAAGCGATCTTTTGCCGCTTGGTGAATTCTTCCAACGTTTGTTTGTCTTCGGGAACGAGTCCGGCGTAATTGTTGTCCACTTCGTGATCGTCCCAAACCACCGCCCACGGGAAATTGGCGTGCGCCTGTTGCAACAACGCGTCGCCTTTGTAAAGCGCATAGCGGTTGCGGTAATCGTCCACCGTTTTGATTTCGGCGCTGTTGTGTTTGCGCGTGCGGTCAACAGCCGGACCGGATTCGTAAATGTAATCGCCCAGATGAGCGACCAAATCCAAATCTTCGGCGGCCAGATGTTTGTAGGCCGTGTAATAACCCGTCTCGTAATGCTGGCAGGAAACGAAAGCGAAATTCATGCGGTCGGTTTTCGCTCCCCTGGCCGGAGCCGTTTTCGTGCGGCCAATCACGCTCGATCCGGCATCCACAGTGAAGCGATACCAATACCATCGCGCCGGTTTCAATCCAGTCACTTCGACGTGAACCGAATGCCCCCATTCAGGTTTGGTAATGAATGTGCCTTTGGCGACGACCTTCTGCATCTTGTCATCCGTGGCGACTTCCCATTTGACCGGAACGTCTTGCGCGGGCATTCCGCCGCCTTCCAGCGGTTTTGGCGCGAGTCGCGTCCACAACACGACGCTGTTCGGCCACGGTTCGCCCGAAGCGATGCCCAAACTGAATGGGTTGTCGGCAAAACTCATCGCATCGCTTTTCGCCCAACCGGCAGTCGGAAAAAGAGCCAAACCAGTCAACGCCGCTCCGCCAATCAAAAAATCACGCCGCGAAGGTAGAGCAAGCTGCCGATCTCGCTCCGCGTTCTTCAAAGACGTCTTTCGAGTCAACCTGGCAAGCTCGGCAGCTTGCCCTACTTTTTCTGCGAAGTTTTGTTTAGCCACGTCGGTTCTCCGTTAAAAAAGACATTGCTTCGATGCGCGTGCGTTCGTCTTTGCGAAACACGCCGCGCACAGCGGAAGTGATCGTCGTAGTGCCGGGTTTTTTGACGCCCCGCATAGCCATGCACATGTGCTCGGCTTCTATGACCACCATCACGCCTTTGGGTTGCAATTCGCCGCGATACAACAACTCGGCAATTTGCGAAGTCAACCGCTCCTGCACTTGCGGGCGGCGAGCGAAAATTTCGGCAATTCGCGCCAGCTTCGACAGGCCAATGATGCGCCCGTCTTTCGGGATGTAAGCGATGTGCGCGACACCGGTGAACGGCACCAGATGATGCTCGCAGATCGAAGCGATGGAAATATCTTTGACCATGACAATGTCGTCCTGAGATTCGCCTGGAATGACTTTGATTTCGGCAGCCGGGTCTTCGTGCAAACCACCGCAGATTTCCTCGAACATTTCGGCCACGCGACGCGGCGTATCCACCACACCGGGACGAGCCGTGTCTTCGCCGATGCCTTCCAAAATCAAACGGACTCCGGCGGCGATCTTGTCCAAATCCATTTTCCGCTCTGCGCTCATGTTGTGTGTTCTGAATTCCTCTTTTGAGAAGCTTCGAAGATAGCGGGCATTATCCGCGCCGCTCGACATCGGCGCAAGCGAACGAACCTGGCCCTAACCAAACCACAACCTTCTGACAGCACAGCCTCCTGACAATTGCAGTTTGGCAGGCGAACAACTTTGCAGATGGTCTTTTATGGCATCAAGCCAGTGTACAGATGATTTCACATCCAATAAGAGTGGCCGCGTGTTGCCACACTGTAAAGGTGAGTAAACACAGCTTCCTGTTTTTGTTTGAACGTTTCTTTGTCATAAGAATCAGGCAGGCGGTCGTTCAAAAAGTCGCCGATCATTTTATCTACGTAACGGCGCATTTGCTCATTTTTATGCCAGTCTGTGGGCATCGCGACGCGGCGCGTTTCGTTGTCCTTGAGCTTTTGCAGCAAGGCTTGGGCAGCGTCTTTGACCTTGCGCTGATCGGCCGCGCTTAGATCAGGCTGGAAAAGCAAGTCGAAAATTTCCAGTTCTTCCTCGGTTAGTCCTTCTGCCGCCGCGCGTTTTTCTTCAGTTCGCAGCTTGCGCGCGTAATCTTTCAGCGCCTTAAAGAAACCTTCCACGTCGCTGTTGGTTGAGTTGTAGTTGTGCAGAATGTCTTGCAGCTTTTGAGCTAAATCCACGCGGGTAACGTTACGCTGTAACAATTGCTGCAGGCGCTCTTGCAGAAAATTGACCAGATCGCTGATGGCTAGATTTTTATATGGTGAGGCTTGGAAGCGTTGTTCCAGTTTCTCTAAATCCATACTCGTCAGGTCAATTTCCTCAACCGCCTTAATCGTATATCCTGCTGACACGATGGATTCGTCAATCAGGACATCAGCTTTGTTGCGAGCATTGCTTAACCTGTCTTCGTCATCCAATTGTCGGCTGATGATTTTGCGCAGGTATTCAAACGCTTCTTTCGCCCGTTTGTACTTGCCGCGCCAGGCACTGTCACGCAGCAATTCTTCGGTCAGGATGTCCGGCTTGCAGGCTTCGTAAAACGATGTGATGGCTGTTTGGTACACCGAAAATTCTTTCTTTAGCTCTTCGGTTTTCGACAACGCATCGGCAAAAGCCTGGAACTGCGCAAGATTCTTGAAGACTTCCGTGCTGTTGATGATCGCCTGCATTTCCAGCCCCTGAGCGTTCATGAATTTCAGACCTTCTTCAATCGAAGCTTCCAGATAATCCAATAAATCGTCGAAATCTTCCGCTGGATATTCGGTCTTGTCGCTTTGCGGGCGGGCGTATTTCGCCAGCGCCTTTTCCAAGCGCCGGAATACACCGATGTAATCCACCACTAAGCCACATTTCTTTTCGTGGCGCTCTTTGGATTTGTCAATCGCCACCAACCCCGCGCTGTCGAGCGCTGGAGCAACGCGATTGGCGCGCGCGATGGTTTGCATCAGCGTGTGGTTTTGCATCGGCTTGTCCAGATAGAGCGTCGAAACCGTTTGCGCATCAAATCCTGTCAGCCATTTGGCGCAAACGAACACCAGCCGCAATTTGTCGTGCGCATTGCGAAAGCGGTCTTCGATGGTTTCGTGATTCTCGCCCCAGGTCTTGTTCATCATTTCGCGGTGCGGTCGAATGTTCAGGTTCAGCTTGTCGAACTTCTCTTCTTCTTTGTCTTCGTAACTGACGATGACGCACATTTCGGTTTCGCGCATCCATTTGCGTTGGCGTTCAAGCGCGGTGCGTTCGGCAGTTCCTTCAGCTAAAGCGTTGATCTGGCCTCGCAACGCTTTGATTTGCTGATCCCAGAGCCGTTTCACCCGGTCATGCATTCTGACGGCAGTTGGCTTATCAATCGAAATCACCATGCCTTTGCCCAGATAACCGCGCGCAGGAAAGTGTTTGACGATGTCTTCGGCAATCGTATCCAACCGGTCGCCATCGGTGATGACCGTGGTGATGTTGGCAAACTCTTTGGTCAAGCGTTGTTCCTGTTCGTCGTTGAGGTTTTCGTCTTCGATAATTTCAGCGTATTCATCATTCAGCGTGTCGTTTTGCAATTGCATGTTTGGCACGCGGTTTTGATAAAACAACGGCACAGTCGAACCATCAGCAACACTGTCGGCAAAATCGTAGCGACTGACGTAATCGCCAAACCATTCCTTGGTCGTTTCGACCGCGTCGAGCAACGGCGTTCCCGTGAAAGCGATGTAATTGGCGCGCGGCATCGCTTTGCGCATGTTTTCGCCCAGGTCTTTGTATTGGCTGCGGTGGGCTTCATCCACGACGACGATCAGATTGTCGCTGTCGGTCAGTTGCGGGTAAGTCGTGCCTTTGCCTTTGGATTTGAATTTCTGGATGAGGGTAAAAACAAAAGATTGCGAGTTCTGGATTTTCTCTTCCAGATCGGCGGCGCTGCGAGCGCGCACGCTGTCTTTTTCTTCAATCAGACCGGAGCGCACAAAGGTTTTGTGTAACTGGTCTTCCAAATCTTCGCGGTCGGTAATGAAGACGAACTTGAAACTGCCCCGTTCCTTGCGTTTGATCTTCTGCACCAGATAGGCCATCGAAAAACTTTTACCGCTGCCTTGCGTATGCCAGAACACGCCCAGTTTGCCGTGCTGGTCTGCGCGATTGCGAAACGATTCAAGCGCATTGTTGACACCCAGAAACTGATGGTTGCGCGCAACGATCTTGGCGCGGTCGGCATAAAACAAAACGAAATTTTCCAGCACATCAATCAGCGTTTCCTTGCGCAATAAAGCCCGCATTACGCGCAGCAAATCCACTTCTTTTTCCGCCACGGGAGCTTCGGTTTCGGCTTCGATTTTTTCCCAGTTGAAAAACTGCTCCCAGTCGGCGGTCATGCTGCCGACTTTGGTTTCCAGCGTATTCGACAACACAACAACCAGATTCCAATCAAACAGTTGCGGAATGTCGCGGCGATAATCCAGCAGGTTTTTGTCATACGCCTGCCGCGTCGCTTCGACCGCGTTTTTTAGCTCGACGAACACCAGCGGCAACCCGTTGACGTAAATCAACAAGTCAGGCCGCCGCGTCGTCTTGCCGCGAATGGTCAGTTGCTGAACGACCGCGAAATGATTGTTGGCCGGTTGCTCGAAATCTACGAAGCGAATGCGCTCAGTCACGGCATCGCCCTGCTGGTTGCGTGTAGGCACGTCGCACCCTTCGCGCAGTAATTTGGTTACGGCGCGGTTGGCCTCAAACGTCGTCAGGTGCGCACGGCTTTGCGTCAATTCCGCGTTGGCGGCATTGAGGACATCGGCAGTGGCGCGCGGATTGAGCCGTTGCAAACTGGTCCGCAATTGCCCTCGTCGCACAACTTCGCGCTCGTCCGCCCGCCCGAATGCTGCGTTGCCGTCATCGGGCAATTGCCACAGGTTCAGATGTTCGTCGTAACCGATTTCATTCATCAGCACTTCGACACAGGCTTTTTCGATGTCGTTTTCGGAAATGTAATTCGCCATAACTGAAACCGTATGGGGGCCGAATTATGCGGGACAAGAAAATTGGAAACGGGGCATTGCGCGTGCTGTCAGCACTATTTTTCAAGCACGCATTTCGTGCGGATAAAGATCGGGGAACCAGCGACTGGCAACGTGTGCGGGGAAACCCAACCGAACAACGCCTTTTTCCGAAGGCGAAGTCAGCAGACCTTCGTCCAACAGGCTTTTCAGGATATTGCGTCCGGTGCGTTCGCTCATTTCGATGATGCGAAAGGCCTCACCGCGCGTCAATTCGCCGCGCGTCGCCACTGCTTTCAGCAATTCCGCTACGCGCGGATGCACAGAAGCGACAGCTTGGCCTTTGGCATCCACAATCATTCCCGCATTCCGTAACGAAACGTATTGTTCCAACCGGCCCAGCAAGCCGGGCAGCGCCAGCAAACCGTTCATATAAGTCGCCTGATCCAGGCAAACTTCCAGAAAGAAGCGGCAAAATTCCGTCAACGCTTTGTCTGATAAATTGCCCCGTCCATCCAGATCGTTTTGGCGCGGCGCATCAGCCGCCGCCAGATGTTGCCGGTAAGCATCGCGCCGCCGCGCCAGTCCGCGGCTGACATTCCACAATCCGTAACCGCGCAGTTGGATGCGGTGCAAATAAGCATCTGTGAACAGCCGCGCCACGCGCCCGTTGCCGTCCAGAAACGGGTGAATCCACGTCAGGCGATGATGCGCGGCGGCCAGAGCAATGATGGGACGCAACCCCTGCATCGTGGCCGGGTCAAAAACCTGAGCGAAGCGTTGCAGAAACCCGGCCAGTGATTCCGGCGCGGGCGCAATGTGACGCCCCACTTGCACAATACGGTCGCGCAAAGCCCCCGCTTCCACCCAGGCGCGCTCTTCACCGCCACCCACCCAGCGCAAACGCTCCGGCAAGGATTCATAAAACTCTTGGTGCAGCCAGCAAAGAAATTCCGCGCTGGCGACGTTGGTCTGCGGTTCGGCGCGTAAACGCTCGGCCAGTTTGACCTGCACTTCGATGTGAATCCGGCTCTCAATCTGCAAATCGCGCTTGTTCGGATCGGCGGAATAATTGCTGTGCATTGCCCGTTCGATGTCCACCGGATGCGTGTTGTGGCCTTCGATCAAGTTGCTGTAATAGCTGTTCACCACGCGCAACAAGGCTTCGATTTCCGCCAGCACGACGGGAGCCAGCCGGCCTTCCAGTTGCGCTGAAACCGCGACGATTTCGCGCGCCAACTCTTCCAGCTCGCCGGTGCGCGCGGGGAAATGCGGTTCCATTTGGCTGATTTCCGTAAACATTTTGCCGATCTGATTGCCGGTCTTGAAAGACGTTAAGTTGAATGGGCGGCGCAGTATAGCAGGAGCCGCCGTTACCCGTACCTTGAAATTTTGCCGATTCTTTCCCCAGCGCCAGCGGCGCGGAATGTTTATAGACGTCGCAGGCGAGATGTCCCAAGCTCCGTCAGGAGCGAAATGTGGCAGATGCCGCTCCGCTGGAGCTTGGGAAATGATGATGCGACATTTCTATAAACATTTGGCTCCGCTGGAGCCAACCGCAAGCTGCCCGCTCATCAAACGCGGTAACAACTTGTCGCGCATTTGGCGGAGCCGGACGATTTGGGATTGCAGGTTTTCAGCCTTTTGAAAAATTGGTTCAGCCATCCGATGGAATTTCATCAGCGCTTCGACTGAAGGAACTGCAAGTTTGGTGTCCATCAAATCGTCAAAGCCAACTTGGGGATAGGCAGCGCCCTTTGCTTTGTTGGCAATTTCTGTGATGAACGCATCAGTCGAAATGGAGCAATAAATAAATGACGAATAAAAAGGTTGATTAGATCGGTTTTCAGGTCACTGTATGGAATACCCGCAAAACTTGAACCAAGCG
>CAYYDG010000082.1:0-25524 GCA_964470555.1 uncultured Heliomicrobium sp. | reverse complement strand
AGTTGAGAATTTCGCCCGCGTCGTAATTGCCGCTGGCGATCAGCGGTCGCGTCGCGTTCGCCGGGAAAAACGTCAGGAAGCCTGCGCCCACCGGACTGACCGTCGTCGCGTTGCCGACCAGCGCCAACGCCGACGCAGGAATCGTCACGGCGCCGCAAGTGCCCGTGCCTTGTTGCGTGAATTCGGTGTTGCCAGCGATGGGCGCGCCCGGAGTGAAACAGCCCGGTTCGCTCGGACGTGTTTCCAACAAGCGAATCGGCGATGGCAGCGGATGGAAATACAATCCGCCCGTCGCTGGAGGCGCGTAATAACCGGTGATGTCCATCACTACGTGCGAAGTGGTTTGCGCAAAAATCTTCAACGAACCATCGGCATTGCCGAGGCCTACGGTGAAAACGTTGTTGAGAATTTCGCCCGCCGCGTAGTTGGTGTTGGCGACCAACGGCTGCGTCGCGTCGCTGGGATAAATCGTCAAGTAACCTCCGGCGGGAGGCGTGACGACTGTCACGTTGCCCGTCACCGCGCGAGCCGCTGCGGGAATGCCGCAGGTTCCGCGCGCCAACTGCGTCAACGAAGTGCCTCCATTGACAGGCGCGCCTGGCGTAAAGCAGGCCGGTTCGCCCGTCCGCGTATCCAGCAATCGCACCGGAGCCGCCAGCGGATAAAACATCAAACTGTTGGGGCCGCTGCCGCTGATGACTACGGTGTACGCGCGCGTGCCCATACAGCCATTCGCGTCGGTGGCTTTGATGGTGAAGTTGTAAATGCCCGCCAGCGTAGGCGTGCCGGAAATCGAATTGCCAACCAGATTCAATCCATTGGGCAAACTGCCAGCACTGACCGTGAAGGTGTAATTCGGAGTCCCGCCCGTCGCGCTCAAGGTCTGCGTCGGATAGGCAACACTGACAAAGCCATTCGGCATGCTCGACGGACTGACGGTGATTGTTCCGCACGGCGGGTTAATCACCAGCGAATAAGCCTGCTCGCCAAAACAAGTGGTGCTGCTATCGGTAGCTCGAACGGTGAAATTGAAAGTGCCAAAGACGGTTGGCGTGCCGGTAATCAATCCAGCGCCATCCATCGTTATGCCTGTCGGCAAAGCGCCGGATTCAAGCGTGAAGGCATACGGCGCAACGCCTCCGCTGGCCATCAACTGCGTCGTAGGATACGGCGTTCCAGCGGTTCCCGGCGTCAACGTGTTCGGCGAAATGGTGATCGGCGAGCAGTTGCCGCCCTGATTGATGGTGAAAAGCTGACCGGCAATGGCTACTGTGCCTGAGCGGGTATTGCCGGTATTGGCGGCAACAGAAACTGTGACCGCGCCATTGCCATTTCCAATTCCATCGCTGGCGAGAGTCAGCCAAGTCTCATTGCTTGATGCAAACCATTTACAGCCGCCGGGACAAGTCACATTCACATTGACCGGACCGCCTGCCGCAGCCATATTCTGACTGGTTGCCGACAGCACGTAATTGCAATTGGCGGGTTCATGTAAACCGATTCCGGCTTGAATGGATTTGTCCCAGTCGCCCGTGAAAGCCCACCAATTGGTCAATTTTCCTGAGTTGAAGGGAATTGTATTTCCCCATCCGGCAAAACTTTGAAACCAGAAGATGTACCATTTGGATTCGACTTCTTGCGGCGGCGAGGTTCCACCAGGCCAAGCGTAGGGTACATTTCCCCACGTATTGGCATTGACCAGCGTTGTAGTCCCACCGGCGGGTTGCCAATTTAGAATATCGCTCGCCACCAGATTCAGGTTGGTGTAATCGTAATCTTGCGTCGCATTAGGTGGAAAATGTGTATTGCCGCAACGGGCAGGCGGATTGTTGGCAGCCCTGGCAAACAATCCCCACCACAAAGTTGTATTGCCGTCGCGCAATTGATTGACGTGGCTGAGAATGGCCTCGAGTTGATGGCCGTGATTGTGCGTCGCTTCGGCTTGTGACCGCGTGTAGTTGATTCCGTAAGTGACATACGTTCGATTGTAAATTGGTTGATCACCATTGGTGCGAAAGCTGTTGGAAATATCGCCTGTGGTCGGGCTGGACATGTTTGATTCGTTGATACCGACACGCCCGTGATGTTGTTGCACAATCCAGATTTCTTTTACACCCAGATTATTGACCAGATTCGCGCCGTCAAATCTGGCTAGAATTTGATTGTAATCCGGAAAATACGCATTCCCCCCTGCACTGAGACCCAGGGGTATGTCCTCATAAACCGTGATGATTTTGACGACCTGATAGCCTAACGAAGCAGCGGCGGCGACATTTCCATAACCGCGGAATTTGCTGCCTTCTTCAAGCATGAATTTATGTCGTCGTTCGATCTGTTCGACATTCGCCTTCAGCGTAGCCAGCGTTGTCGTGATGCCGGTTTCAGTTGGGTCTAAATTAACTCCGTCTCGCGTGGGGAAGTATCGAATGATGGCGACAGGCATGCGGTAAAGATGTCCAACGGCAGGAGTAGCCATAAATGGTTCAATCGTCTCTTCCACCGGAGGTAAAACCGGGGCGACAACATTGATGGTGAAACCGTTTTGCGTGCCGTTGAGCGTGCCGGTCAAAACGGCTGTCCCTGGCGCCAGAGCCTTGAATCGCCCTGTTGCCGTTTCCAAAATTGCAATCAATGGATTGGAACTTTCCCAGTTTGCCGCCAGTACCGGCAATGACAGAATTCCGATGTTAGTGTTGGCGGTAATGGTGGGTGTGATCCACCAATACCAAGTCGGCCACAATTCGACACTGCTGGTTGCCGGATTCAGCGACCAGCTTGAAACAGTCAACCCTTCCAGCATCCGGTTGGAAATTTCCTGCGGCGTTCGCGCGACATTGCTGATCCGCAGATTGTCCACTACTGCCTGGACGTATGCACTAGCGCCATCGCCTCCGATCTGAAAGGTGGTGCTGGAAATGGAGGGAAGGTTGATCGTGAAGCTATTTTGCGATTTCAATGTGCCGTCAATGTAAACCGCCAATTGTTTGCTGGTATTGCTCCACGTGAAAGCAATGTGATGCCATTGATTGGCAACCCACGATCCGATGTTGAACGCCACGCCGACTTCTCCGCCGGGGGCAGCGCCGAAACGGTTGAGAATGATTCGCATGTTGTTTGCGCCGTCTTTGCCAATGAGAATTCCACCGCCTACGCCATATTGCAGAATGAAATGGTGTTGGCCATCGTTGCCGTTCCAGGTCGGTTTCAGCCAGCATTCAAAGGAACCTTCGGAGGCATTAATGTTCCCCGCAGCCGTATAAAAAAGTTGGTTCGGATTCGGCAGCAATACGCCTTGATTCTGGACTCCGGCTTGAAAACTTGTACCTGTGGCAGTTGTCGGAGTTTCGCCATTTTCTCCGTTGAGCGAGTTGTCGAAGCGTAAAACCAACAGGTCGTTGGCATCCTGAGTTTCCGCTGCACCAAGCAGGCGATCTGGGGAGGAAGCCACAATGTCATTAGCGGGGATGTTCGCGCTGACGGTTGCCTGCGAGCCATAAATCCATCCGCATACCAAAACAACCAGGACTAGCAAAAACGCTGCGATATTAGTAACCCAAAGATTCCTGTATGAAGCCATCGTATTTTCTTCCTTTCTCGATTCCGTTCAGGCCCGCCGCCCCAGCCACCGGGGCGCGCCAGTTCCAGAACAGGTAGATTTTTTCTTTCGTCAATAAAGCGGGGAAGTCGGACAATTCAGCTCAAATCGGGAAGAAAAATTTTCAAGCAAATTTATTTGGGGGTCTTGGCCCGCTGTCGTTTGCGGCTGTCAATCAAGTTTGGCTGGTCAATAAGGTTATCTGTGGCTTTGCTGGAAAGAATTATCTCTGTGCGGTTGGGCAATTTAGATATGCCATTGGAAGTCAAACCGAGATGGTTGCCCTGGACCTGATTTCCAGTCGCTCTTGCTTGTGTTGTGTCTAAAATTCGAATGCCACTCGCTCTGTTTCCCGCTATGACATTACGAGCCACAAGTTCAACCCCACCAATCAAATTGCTTTGTCCCCCCTCAATTCGCACACCATCCAGACGATTTCCCAAATCGCTATCGCCTTCAATCCCAACCCCAATGAAGTTACCGTGAACCAGATTGCGCGTGGCAACGAAAGAATTGTAAGGGAACAAGCCGACGCCATTTGCTCCGTTTGCTGAAATGACATTGCGTGCTTCGGCAGTCAAACCGCCAATCAGATTCTTATCGCCGCCAAGAATTGCGACTCCATTCAATCCATTTCCTAAGCCATACTTGCCGCTGATGTCCGTCCCAATGAAGTTACCTTGTATACGGTTATCGCTGGCTCGATCGTCGCGGTCAATTTGCACGCCATTATTGCCGTTGGCAGAAATGACGTTGCGTGCGCCTGGGAACTCGCCGCCTATCAGATTGTATTTGGCAGAGCCGATGGTGATTCCATTGTCTCGATTGCCTAGCGGTCGCCTGCCCGTCACATCAGTTCCAATCAAATTGCCCTGAATGCGGTTGCCATTGGCGCTGAGCACGTTAATCAACACTCCAGATTCCAAGTTGCCTGAAATTAAATTCCGACTTTCAGGAGTTGCCCCGCCAATAAGGTTATTTGGCGAGTTGATGACAATCCCTTGCACGCCATTGCCAAACGCAAGAGTTCCGCTGACATCCGTGCCAATGTAATTGCAAGAGATCGTGTTTTCGCCGACAGATGGCAGACTAATTCCATCACGCAAAAAACGATTGATGACAAGACCTCGAACGATGCTGTAACCAGCATTGATAACCAGCCCGTCAGCAGCGCCTGCGTCAGTCCCGCTTAATTCAATCTTCAAACCGCCGGGAATGGTACAACTGGTTCCCGGCTGCGTTGTCCCATCAATGACAAGCGGCGCAGAAATGGCAGGGAGCTGCGAGTGTGGCGATATGGTGTGCGGCCCATCGCCCGGGATGTTAAAAACAATGATGTCGCGGCCATTCCCAGCAGCGCAATCGCGCGACCCGCTTTGGCTATCGGTATTGGCATTGATCATCGCCTCTCGCAAGGTGCAGACGCCATCGTTGGCGATGATGTCCTCAGCGCTATTAACGACGATTCTGACTCCGTGTCGAGCGTTTCGCTCGGAAGAATTTGAAATCCTGTATTGCACTGCTTCAAACACCGTCACCAGAGATATAAAAACCGCCGTCATTCCCATTGCTAATTTATGCCGCTTGATAGATTTGCCAATCCTATAGCTCAGCGTAAGCGGACGGGCGCTGACTGGTTCGTTGTTCAGAAAGCGCAAAATGTCCTGGTTGAGTTCAGTTGCTGAAGAGTAACGATGCTCTGCTTCCACACGTATGGCTTTCAAAATGATGTTGTCCAGGTCGCCCTGCAATACATTGCTCTGTTTTTTCAGACGCTGAGTCCCGATTGGTTTGATGCACTCAATGGCTTGGCTAGGACGCAATGGAGCTTGCTGCTCAATCACACGCAGGACTTCTGGCAATGTTCGCGTCGGAAACTGGTATGGACGACGTCCGGTGAGTAACTCATAAAGCACTATGCCAAGACTAAAAACATCGCTTGCAGTGGTTACCTGCTCGCCTCTTAGATGTTCAGGGCTGGCATATTCGGGAGTGGCGAAGTTCATAATCGTTGAAGACATCCCTAGCGAAAGCCCGCTTACCGTCTCTGGCGCAAGAATCTTAGCGATGCCGAAATCAAGTAACTTTACCATCCCAGAATGTGTAACCAGGATATTGCTGGGCTTGAGGTCTCGATGCACAACGTAATGCTGGTGGGCAAACCCGACAGCTTCGCAAACTTGCTGAAATAATTTGAGCTTTTCGAGCGCTCCAAGTTGGTATTGCTGACTGTATTCGTTGAGCGGCTGGCCGTCAACATATTCCATCACCAGATAAGGTTGTCCTGATTTTGTTTCACCACCATCGAATAACTGAGCGATATTCGGATGTTCGAGCTTGGCCAATATCTGCCGTTCCAGTTCAAAGCGCCGTTCGATCTCGCTTCCATTTCCCCCTGCCCAAACCTTTTTGATGGCAACACGTTTTTGATAAAGACTGTCGGCTCGTTCGGCTAGATAGACAACTCCCATGCCACCTCGCCCAATTTCACTGATAACACGGTAAGCGCCAATCAGATGACCAATCTCGTCAGACAACTCAGTCTCCGAAACGAGCGATTCGAATTCGACCAGCGCCGGTGTTTCCAGAAAATCTTCAACTTGGGCAAAGTCGTCAAGCATTTTTTCCGCTGATTGACGAACGGCTTCGTCGCCAAAGCTCTGTTCAGCGATGAACGGCAACCGCGCCGCAGGCTCAAGCTCCAGCGAAGCTTCGAATATCACTTTAACCTGTTGCCATTGTTCGATGTTCATAACTCAAAATTGCCTTGTTCTCTCCCCTAATGCGGGAAAGTCTGCTTAAATAGCTCAAGCCCCCCTCAAAAATTTTCCTTTTTTCTGGAGGGTGGAGTGTCCTTGCCGGACTTGACTACGTTTTTGATTGCCTGGCGCGACGGAGATCAGAGTGTTACCGAACAGATCGTCACGGTTGTGTATGACGAATTGCGTCTGCGAGCGCGCAACTATCTCGCCAAGGAACGCGGTTACCAAACCTTGTCCCCAACTGCGCTGGTTAATGAAACCTTTGTTCGCCTGCTTGGCGGATCACAAGTGGAATGGAAATGCCGAGCGCACTTTTTCGTTGTGGCGTCAAAACAAATGCGACGCATTCTGATTGATTACGCGCGCCATCGTCAGGTGCGCGACCGTGGCGACAGGCATTGGGCAGAACTTGGTTCGCCCAGTGAAACCTCGTCACCATTCAGCTTCTTGAATCAACGGATTGACTTGCTGGCCTTAAACGAGGCTTTGGAGGAATTGGCAGAAATTTTTCCGCGCGCGGCTGAAATTGTCGAGATGCGTTACTTTGGCGGACTGACAGAACAGGAAATCGCTGACGTCTTGGAAATTTCCCTGGCCACTGTCAAACGCGATTGGAGGTCGGCGAAAACCTGGCTATTTGGAAAACTCAATTCTGCCTCTTCGGACATATCGTCTCGTTGAGCCTTCCCCGTAAGCCGTGATAGATTGCCGGCGTCTTTCCCACACTCAACAATTGATTCAATTCAGGAGGAAGTCGAATGCCCGAACGTGTGTTAATTGCCGATGATGACCGCGATGCCCGCGTGCTGTGGACGGCAGTGGCCGAAGCGGAAAATTTGAAAGTCGTCGAAGCCGAAGATGGTCGTCAGGCAATAGAAATTCTGACCGGCGACAGTGATTTCAATCTGGTCATTCTGGACGTGAACATGCCGTTTGTAGAAGGTTACGAAGTCTTGAAACACATCCGCCAGGATGACCGGTTGAAACACATTCCCGTCATCATTTCCACTGCCGACCGCACCACGCGCGGGCTGACCGGAATCCCGGTGGACGACAACACTTCTTTCATCAACAAAGCGTCCGGCCTGGACAACATGCGGCGAGGCATCGCGGCTGCGTTGGGCAGGCAATAACTCATTCGGCAAGTATGTCTCACAATCTATGTCCGCTGTGCAGCCGCTCCGGGCGTCAGCCTTTGCACGATGCGGACGAAGCGCTTATCTCTTTCATTCAATCCAACGAGCCGGGCTGGCAACCGGAGCAAGGACTTTGCCCGCCTTGTCTCGACCTGTTTCGCGGCGCGCGCCAGCGAATGGCGGCCAATCCGAAAATCTTTCGCGACGGCGAATATCACATTTTGCCTACGCCGTTGCGCGTCGGAGCCAACGAACGTTTCGCTGGCCGCGGCGTGACCATGGCGTTTCTCGATTCCGGGTTTTATCCGCACCCTGATCTGGTCGAACCTCGCAACCGGATTTTGCGCTATGCCAATGTCGCCGATCCGAATTTCGACGAGCGCGAATTCAAGGAACCGAATGATTCCAGTTGGCATGGCCATGCTGACAAGGAATTTACCGAACCAAATGACTCCAGTTGGCATGGACTAATGACTTCGGTGGTGGCGGCTGGGAACGGGCATCTTTCGGGCGGCGCGTATCGCGGCCTGGCCTGCGAAGCCAATCTGGTGCTGGTCAAAGTCGGTTCGGCCAATCGCATCCTTCACGAAGACATTCAGCGCGGACTGGAATGGGTGATCGAACACCGCGCTGAACACAACATCCGCGTTGTCAATGTTTCCTGCGGCGGCGATTACGAAGCTTCGTATCTGACCGACGGTTTGTCGCAAGCCGCCGAACGCGCCGTCCGCGAAGGCATCGTCGTCGTTTGCGCGGCGGGAAATGCCGGAGGCGGAGACCGGCACGCGATTTTGCCGCCAGCGTCGGCGCCTTCGGTCATCACGGTTGGCGGGTTCAACGACAAAAACACGCTCGAACTGAAGGACAACACGGCCTATCACTCGTCGTACGGGCCGACGATTGACGGATTGCAGAAACCGGAAATCGTCGCGCCGAGCATCTGGCTGGCGGCGCCGATTTTGCCGGGAACTCCGACCGCCGCCGAAGCCCGGCTCTATGATTTGTTGCAGGATTCGCCGGATACCGAATTGCGCGACGTGCTGAAAACGCATCCGGGCATTGACCAGCAACTCGACGCCGCCAGCGATTTGCCCGCCTATCTGATTCGCCAACTGGTTTCGATCAAACTCCACGACGCCAACGTCATCAGCGGCCATTACAAACACGTGGACGGAACCAGCTTCGCCGCGCCGATTGTCTCTTCGGTCGTCGCACAAATGCTGGAAGCCAATCCGCGCCTGACACCACAACAAGTCAAACGCATCCTGATAGACACTGCCATCCGACTGGAAGACGTTTTGGTTGACCGGCAAGGCTGGGGGACGATCATTCCTTCGCGCGCTGTCGAACGGGCACTACAATCCCAGCAGCACTGACGCAAGTGTCTGTAGCCCGCGCGTAAGCAAGGGCTTTCTTCACTAGACCCAAGCCCTTCCTAACGGTCGGGCTACTGACACGGCCTTTGAGATGTACTTGATTGACGGCAACAACGTGATTGGCCAACGCGGCAAAGGGTACGAAAGCTGGTTCAGTGACAAACCGGCTGCTCGGCGGCAATTGCTGAATGATCTGGCAAGATTGGCACGCGTGAAAAAGCTGCGGTTGACGGTGGTATTTGACGGAGCGCCCGATGGAGCGTTTCCCGATGGTTCCAGCTTTCGCGGAGTGAAGGTGCTGTATGCCCGGCAAAATTCCGATGCCGACACACGCATCGTCGAACTGGCCGAGGCCGAACGGAACAAGAAAAGCCTGACGGTGGTGACTTCGGACGGCAAGCTGACTTCACGTGTTCGAGTCTGCGGTGTCAAAGTCATGCGTTCCGGCGAATTTCGCCGGATGCTGGAAGACGCCGTTGACACCGCTGGCGGCAATGACCGCATCGTTGCCGAAGAAGAAGCCGACGAATGGTTGCGTTATTTCGGCGTAGACGAATCCGACGATCAATGACGCTACGGCTTTTTCATCTTCGCTTGCAGCCAATTTCGCTCGCTCATACAATCCGCCGCGTATTTCCTGACAATCAGGCGCGAATCAATTCAACAAAAAGGAATCCGCATCATGAAGCAAATTGTCCAACGCACAATGTTGGTTTTCGCCGTGGCATTGCTCGTCGCTGGCGCGGTGCTGTATCTGTGGCAACCGACGAAAGCCGCGACAACGGTCGGCAACGATTCGAAAGACACGGCTTCGGCTAAAACCTCGAAGCGCGCACAAGGGACGCCCACCTTCAACAAGGAAGTCGTTCGCATCTTTCAGCAAAATTGCCAGACCTGTCATCGCCCTGGCGACATCGGCCCGTTTTCGATGATGACCTACACGGAAACTCGTCCGTGGGCCAGAGCCATTCGCGAAGCCATTTTGACGAAACGAATGCCTCCGTGGAAACCGGCTGCCGGGTGCGTGGAGTTGAAAGACGCGCGCGGATTGACGCAGGAAGAAATCAACACCATCGTCGCCTGGGTGGATGGCGGTTCGCCTGAAGGCGCGTTGTCCGATGCTCCTGCGCCGATGACGTTCCCTGACGGTTGGCCGTTGGGCGAACCGGATCACGTCATGGACATTGGCGCGGATTACTCTCCGCCGCAGGGCAAAGACACGTATCGCTGTTTCAGTATTCCGGCTTCGGCGTTGCGCGGAGATCGTTACGTTCAAGGGCTGGACGTGCGCCCCGGCAATCGCAAAATCGTGCATCACGTCATTGCGTATCCTGATCCGGGCGGAAAATCCGTCGCGCTGGATGCGGCTGATCCCGGCCCCGGTTACACCTGCTTTGGCGGTCCCGGTTTCGATATTTCGACTTCGGAGAATGACATTCTTTCGGGCAGATCATTCATGCTAGGCGGTTGGGCGCCCGGCATTCGCGGTTATTTCGCGCCAGAAGGCGTGGGAACCAGAATGCCCGGCGGACCGAACGACCGCGTAGTCATTCAAATGCACTATCACCCGACCGGCGAACCGGAAACAGACCGCACCTCTGTCGGCATTTATTTCGCCAAAAAGCCCGTGCAGAAAAATATGCTGCTGTTGCCGCTGGTCAACACGACGTTCACGATTCCCGCCGGGGCCAAAGAACACGTCGTGACGCAAACCTTCAACGTGCCCGCGTTATTGTCAGGCAAGATCGTCGGCGTCACACCGCACATGCATTTGCTGGGCAAGACCATCAAAGTGGAAATGACCCGCCCAGGCCAGCCGACCGAATGTCTGATCAACGTTCCGGCGTGGGATTTCAACTGGCAAGGCGCGTATCTATATCAATCGCCCGTCAGTGCGCCCGGCGGTTCCAGCATCAAACTGACCTGCACCTTCGACAATTCCACGGACAATCCGTTCAATCCGAGCAATCCGCCAAAAGATGTTCGCTGGGGCGAAGAAACCACAGACGAAATGGCGTTGGCGTTTATAGCCTTTACGCTGGACCTGTTTTCGGTGACGCCTTCGACGCCGCAATTGTCGGCAGTGACCGTTGACGCCAACGGAGTGTTGGCCGCAACCGGAACCGGATTTCAAACCGCTGCGGACATCGAAATCAACGGGCGCAGCATTCGGGATTCGCGCGACGAAGCGGCGACGCTTTCGACCAAACTCTTTTCGTCCGAATTGTGGAAAGTCTACGCGCCGCCGGGACAGCCGGTGGACGTGACGGTCCTCAATCCTGATGGCGTGCGTTCTCCGGCAGTGAAATTCACGCGCAGCGGATCGGCGCTGGCCGTGGCGGCAGTTTCCGCCGCGAACTTTTCCGCCGACGCACTGGCGCCGGATGCCATCGCCGCAGCCTTCGGAGCCAATCTGGCAACGGCGGTCGCCATTGCCGACACCGTTCCGCTGCCGACGGAACTGGCCGGAACCAAAGTTCGCGTCAACGGCGAATTGGCTCCGCTGTTTTTCGTCGCTCCTTCGCAAATCAACTTCCTGATTCCGCCGACGGCGCACGCCGGAGAAGCGGTGATTGAAATCATCACCGGCGATGGCACGATTTCGCGTGGCACGTTGAATTTGTCTTCAGTCGCCGCCAGTTTGTTCACCTCAAACGCTTCGGGAACGGGCGCTCCGGCGGCGGTGGCGACGAAAGATGGCGTGAATTACTCGGCGGTCGGCAACCCGGATGGCACGTCCAATCTGCTGGATGTCGGCGATTATCTGGTGCTGTTCGGTACCGGTATGAAAAAAGCGGCTCCGGCAACGGTGCGCGTCACCATCGGCGGACTCGATGCGCCGGTGCAATATATCGGCGCGCAGGGCGGTTTTGCCGGACTCGACCAGCTCAACACACAAATTCCGGCGGGCGTCACCGGTTTGGTGGATGTGGTCGTTTCGATCAACGGAAAAGCGACCAATAAAGTCACAGTCAGAATCCGCTAAATCAGAGCAAAAACTTTGAAACAGGATTGCCAGGATTGTTTTCAGGATGAACAGGATTCAAAACTGACCGGAACCTTGTTGGAAATAAGGAGCCTGTAAATCCTGCCGAAAATCTTGTTCATCCTGTCGAAAAAGAACGTCCCAATGTTGCTTGTTTTGATTTAGTGCGCAAAAGGCTTGCTGGCGAAAACCGACAGCGGTATGTGGCCATTGCCATTTGCCGCTATCTTCTTTTACCAACTCTTTTATGTCGTCTGAAAAAAAAGCCAAAGAGCGCAAAGAAACATTCGCCACGTCTTCCGGCATTGAGATGAAAAACCATTTCACGCCGAAGGACATTGGCGCTGCCGACGTGTCCGAACCGGGCAAGTTCCCCTTCACGCGCGGGGTGTATGGTTCGATGTACCGTGGTCGAATGTGGACGATGCGGCAATATGCCGGATTCGCCACGGCAGCGGAATCCAATCGCCGTTACAAGTATTTGCTCGAACAGGGCACAACGGGTTTATCCGTGGCCTTCGATCTGCCGACGCAAATTGGTTACGACAGCGACCACCAATTGGCGCAGGGCGAAGTCGGTCGCGTCGGCGTGCCGATTGATTCGCTGGCCGATATGGAAGTCTTGTTCGATGGCATCCCGCTCGACAAGGTTTCGACTTCGATGACGATCAACGCCACGGCTTCGATCTTGCTGGCGCTTTACATCGCCGTCGCCAAGAAACAAGGCATTGCGCCGGACAAACTCAACGGCACGATTCAAAACGACATTCTGAAAGAATACATTGCGCGCGGCACCTATATTTATCCGCCGCGCGCTTCGCTGCGCATCATCACAGATATTTTCGCTTTCTGCGCGAAAGAAGTTCCGAACTGGAACACGATTTCGATCAGCGGTTATCACATCCGCGAAGCCGGTTCGACCGCCGTGCAGGAAGTCGCTTTCACGCTGGCCGACGGCATTGCTTATGTACAGGCGGCGATTGATGCCGGACTGGAAGTGGATTACTTCGCGCCGCGCCTTGCGTTTTTTTTCAACGGCCACAACAACTTTCTGGAAGAAGTCGCCAAGTACCGCGCCGCACGGCGCATGTGGGCGAAGATCATGAAAGATCGTTTCGGAGCCAAAGACCCGAAATCGCAGATGCTGCGTTTTCACACGCAAACCGCCGGTTCGACTTTGACCGCGCAACAACCCGAAGTGAACGTCGTCCGCACGACGATCCAAGCCTTGGCCGCGGTGCTGGGCGGAACACAATCGCTGCACACCAATTCCATGGATGAAGCTCTTGGCTTGCCGACGGCGGATGCCGCCCGTATTGCTTTGCGCACGCAGCAAGTCATCGCTTACGAATCCGGCGTGGCCGACACCGCCGATCCGCTGGCCGGTTCGTATGCCGTGGAATATCTGACCGACGAAATCGAACGCCGAGCGTTTGAATACATCGCCAAAATTGACGACCTGGGCGGAATGCTTTCGGCCATCGAAGCCGGTTATGTCCAACGCGAAATCGAACGCGCCGCGTACGATTTCCAAAAAGCGGTCGAAGCGCAGGAAGAAATCGTCGTCGGCGTGAATCGCTTTCAGATCAAAGAAGAAACTTCGATCC
Source organism: uncultured Heliomicrobium sp. (assembly GCA_964470555.1). Classification (GTDB taxonomy): domain Bacteria; phylum Acidobacteriota; class Blastocatellia; order RBC074; family RBC074; genus RBC074. Next base: position 12,062 of record CAYYDG010000082.1, on the reverse strand, counting down.
CGACGCTGAAAATTGACCCGGCGTTTGAACTGGCTCAAATCGAGCGGTTGCGAAAAGTCCGCGCCGAACGAAATGCCGTTGCCGCAAAAGCTGCGCTGGAACAGGTCGAATCCGCCGCGCGTTCCGGCGAAAACCTCATGCCGCCGATCATCGCCGCCGTCGAAACTTACGCGACGCTGGGCGAAATTGCGGATAAAATGCGGTCGGTGTTCGGCGAATACACGGAAGCGGCTTATTGAATGAAGATAAATTATGGCGAAGGTGCTCCGCGATGTTGAGATTTCACCGCCGACATTCGACACGCTCGAAGAAGCATTGGTCTATGCCGAACGGTTTCGCCAACCACAAATGTATGTCGAACAGTTTGCCGCTTCGCTCAAAGGCAGGTTGCGTTTTTCCGCTCCATTGAGATTCGATATGTGGTTGTCAGCTTCCGGCAGCGCCGTCATCTCACCTGGATGCGAAGCCATCAAGATCGGAGAAGTAGCCCTTGTTCGTGATTCCGAGCTTTTCAAAACTTTGGTTCATGAAGAAATGCATTTACGATTGATACGGAAAGCCAGAAACGGCAACCCAAAAGCGCTTGAGATTGTCACTAATCCCGATCTTTTGGTTGAAGAAGACTTTGTTGAAAAAATCGCCATTCGATACCTGAGAATGTACGAAACTGTTTTTGGCCAATTCAGGCATTAAACCGTCCTTCGCTGAAAGCTGAAAAAGGAGATAAGTTTATGCACGAAACCATGTTGAGAGTCAGCTACGAAAGCCTCGGAAAAATACTCCGGCAGATTCAAGAGTCTGCCGAAATTAAAGCTTCGCCTGCGCTCGCGCAGCGGGTAAACGAAGCTGTCTCTTTTCATCAGCAAATGGCAGCAGAACTTCAGGAATTGAGCCGAGAAGAACTAATTCTGAAGCAGAAACTGTCTGAAGTTACCAGAGAACCTGGGGAAAGAGTTTGCTACGAACCCAGCCCGGAACGGTTTGTGAAATACGAACAGATGAAAAATACAGGCGCGACGCCTCAAGAAATTTATTCTACCGCAATGGCTGATGGGCTAAGTCGCTTAGAAGGGATATTGGTATTGCGTCAAATCTTTAACTTGCGCTTGCCAGATGCCAAAGAAGTGGTGGGAGAAGTAGAGACTCAATTCCAGAAACAAGCGGCTTAGTCCCGCACTAAAGCGCGTTGTGGTAAGCTGCGCGACTCAAACAATCAAACCTAAGGAGTAAAGAATCGAAATGCTGGACGCAATTGCGCTGCAGGATTTGCGCGGAAAATATGATGACCTGAAACCTCGTGTCGCCGAATTGCGGAGGTTTCTTTGACGTTGATGCCAAACGCCGGGAATTAGCTCAACTGGAAAAACAGGCCTCAGCGCCGGATTTCTGGAACGATCAGGAACAGGCGCAGAAAGTATTGCAGCAGCGTTCGCGGCTGGAACGCGCCATCAACACTGCCGAAGCGCAGCAACGCGCGGTGGACGACATTGCCGTGTTGTTTGATTTTGCCGCCGAAGACGAAGCTTCAGCCAACGAACTGCGCGAAGCCATCAGCAAGCTGGCCGCCGATGTCGAAGAAAGCGAAACGCAGATGTTGCTGGGCGGTCCGAACGACGCCAACAATGCGTTTCTTTCGATCAACTCCGGCGCAGGTGGAACCGACGCGCAGGATTTTGCCGAAATGCTGCTCAGAATGTATCTGCGCTGGGCGCAAAAACACGGCTTCAAGGCGGAAGAGATTGATCTGCAACCCGGCGAAGAAGCCGGGATCAAATCGGCCAGCTATCGCATCGAAGGCGATTACGCTTACGGTTTGCTGGCTGGCGAAGTCGGCGTTCACCGGTTGGTTCGCATGTCGCCGTTCAACGCCGGACAAAGTCGTGAAACCAGTTTTGCGTCGGTGTTCGTGACGCCGGAAATTGACGACAACATCGAAATCGAAATTCTGGACAAAGATTTGCGCGTGGACACATACCGTTCCACAGGCGCTGGCGGTCAACACATCAACACGACGGATTCGGCAGTGCGCATTACGCATATTCCGACGAACATCGTGGTCACTTGCCAGAACCAGCGTTCGCAGCACCAAAACCGCGACGTGGCCATGAAGGTCTTGAAATCGCGGCTGTACGAATTGGAACTGGAAAAGAAACAGGCCGAAACGAACAAACTGGCGGCGTCGAAACGCGACATTTCGTTCGGTTCGCAGATTCGCAATTACGTGCTGCATCCGTACCGGTTGGTCAAAGACGTTCGCACCAAACACGAAACCAGCAATGTGGATGCCGTGTTGGCCGGAGACCTGGACGATTTCATCAAAGAGTATTTATTGTCCAAGAGAGTAGACGGTAGTCAGTAGTCGGGAGTCGGGAGTCGGAAATTAGCCACTGACTACCGAATCCCGACTCCTCAGAAAACTATGGAAGTTCAGACCCCAGAAAAACCTCCCAGAAACAGCCCGTGGAATGAAGTGATGGGATTGATACTGATTTCCACCGGGTTTGTCTTCGTGTTGGCGTTGGTCAGTTACCACGCAGACGACCCGTCGTGGACTTCGACGGGCGCGTACCGGCGCGCGAAAAATCTGGCCGGACCGATTGGAGCGAACATCGCCAGTTTCATTTACCAGGCGCTGGGCATTGCTGGATGGTTGTTGCCCGGCGTGTTGTTCGTTATGGGTTGGTGGCAATGGAAAGACATTCGCAAGGAAACCTCCAAAGCCGAACTGGTTGGAGTCTTCCTGTTGATTATCTCGTTGACCGGATTTTTGACGCTGATTCCCTGGGAGCCGAATTCGTTTCGACTGGGTGGTTTTATCGGCTACTGGTTGATCAAGGATCACACCATAGGCATTGCCCGTTATATCGGCATTGGCGGAGCCTTTGTCGCGCTCGTGCTGTTACTGATAACCGGCTTGTTGCTGGCTACGCCGCTTTCCGTGACTCAGTTGTTGAATACGTTGTCGAGCGAATATCCAGACGAAGGCTTGCCCAAGGCTTTCATCAAATGGGTCAACGGCAAATGGCAGGAACGGTACGTCGAAAAGAACGAGCGCGTGCATCTGGAAAAAGTCAGTGAAAGCGCCATTCAACGGACAACCGGATCAGGAAAATTGCCGCCCATTCCCCACGCACCTGTGATCGTCAATCCCGGACTTGAAGATGCCCTGCCAAAACCAATCCGAAAACCTCCGGGACGACGCGCCAGAACCGCCGGATTGACTGCGGAACCGGAACCAGACAATTACGGCAAGGTCGCGGTCGAAGGCAACGACGAATTTGATGACGCCTCTTCTACGCCATCGGGATCGGTTCGTTCGCCGCGACGATCAACCGCCGGTTTGAAAGCGGAATCCGAAAATGGAACTGCCGCGCACACCCGCCGGTTGACCAAACCAGACTCGCCGGACATGGATGATGAGTTTGGCGGCGAAGACGCAACGGATGAGTTTGGCGATCTGCCACCCGGAACCGTTCGCAGCATCGAAGACATGGTTTCCACAGCTTCGGTCAAACGCGCTGCCGAAACCGAAGACAAAACTCCGGTCAAATCCACCTCAAAAATCGGCGAAGCGGTGACCAAAATCGCTCGCTTTATGGCGGATTACAAACTGCCGACGACCGACATGCTGACGCCTCCTGCGCCGCGTCCCGAAATGGCCGAAGCCGATTTGCTGGAACGCGCCCGGCAACTGGCCGAAAAATGCCAGGAATTCAACGTCTCAGGTCAGGTCAAACAAATCAGTCCCGGCCCCGTGGTCACCACGTTCGAGTTCAAACCCGATCCCGGCGTCAAATACAGCCGCATCACCAGCCTGGTGGACGATTTGTGTCTGGGGTTGAAGGCCGAATCCATTCGTATTGACCGCATTCCCGGCAAATCCACCGTCGGCATTGAAGTCCCCAACGACAAACGCGAAGTCATTCGGTTGCGCGAAGTCATTGAATCGAAAAAATTCCGCGATTCGGAATCGAAGCTGACGCTGGCGCTGGGCAAAACAATTGACGGAGCCAACTATTCTGCCGACCTGGCCAAGATGCCTCACCTGTTGATCGCGGGCGCAACCGGCGCGGGAAAATCAGTGGCGCTCAACGCGATTCTGCTGTCGCTGTTGTTCAAGGCCACGCCCGACGAAGTGAAGTTGATTCTGGTTGACCCGAAACGATTGGAGTTGGGACTTTACGCCGATCTGCCGCATTTGCTGACGCCGATTGTCACCGATCCAAAACGCGCCGGGTATGCGCTGAAATGGGCGGTGGCCGAAATGGAAAACCGCTACAAACATCTGGCGCAATTCGGCGTTCGCAACATAGAGCAATACAACCAGGAAGTTTCCGGCATGAAGCCGAAAAACGATGACGAAGAAGCTCCGCAACCATTGCCGTTCATCGTCATCATCATTGACGAATTGGCCGACCTGATGATGGTGGCCGCGCGCGAAGTCGAAGAAAGCATTACGCGATTAGCGCAAATGGCGCGCGCCGTCGGAATCCATCTGGTGCTGGCGACGCAACGCCCGTCGGTGGATGTCATCACGGGGTTGATCAAAGCCAACTTCCCTTCCCGCATTTCGTTCCGGGTGTCGTCCAAAGTGGATTCGCGCACGATCATTGACACCAATGGAGCCGAAGGATTGCTGGGACAAGGCGATATGCTCTTTTTAGGACCCGGGACTTCGCGGTTGATTCGCGTTCACGGCGCTTACGTGGATGAAAAAGAATGTAAACGCATCTGCGATTTCATTCGGTCGCAGGGTAATCCGGCCTACAACGAAAGCGTCGTCCTGAGCGAAAAAGAAGCCGGCGGCGGCGATGGCGGCGATTTCCCCAAAGATGAAAAATATGACGACGCGGTGCGAATCGTGGTCAAGAGCCAGAAAGCCTCGACTTCGCTGTTGCAACGTCATTTGCGAATCGGTTACGGACGCGCCGCTTCGATCATTGACATGATGGAGCGCGAAGGCATCGTCGGTTCCGAAGATGGAACCAAACCGCGCCAGGTTATGGTCAAACCGGACTTCCTGGAAAGATTGGATCAGATGCGCGAAGAACCTCCGTTTTAAGCCGGACGGATTTTGAAGCTCGCCGCTGTTTCATTGCTGTTTCACCACAGAAACACGATGACAAAACCTGGCTTCAAGAACTACTTTAAGTGCGCGAAAATCGCCGCGAAAATAGCGGGTTTTGAAAATGGCTGTGGAAAATGGACACAGGTGGTTTTACCAAGTCGGCGTTTCGTTGGCGAAAAACAGCGACATAAAGGTTATCTGCTGAAATAGTTGAACTTATCAGCAATGTTGAAACCTTGTGCAATCTGCTATAAGTGACGAATTTAGATAGACTTAAACCCCAGAAAGAGTGACTTTCCACAGGGATTTCCACAGTTATTGTGGAAAAGCGAAAAGCCACTCGATTGACGCTGGAATAGTGAAAAGAACCTCAACGGGAGAGGCATGAAGCTGCAATTGGCATTGGACGCGCCGGACCTGATGCAGGAATTGGAGTTGGCCGGAAAAGTGGCGGCGCAAGTGGATTTGATCGAAGCCGGAACGCCTTTGCTGATCCGCGAAGGCATTCGCGCTGTGCGAGAGTTGCGTCGCCGCCACCGCGGACGCCCCATCGTCGCCGACATCAAGGTGGTGGACGCTGGCGAACCGATTGCGGAACTAGCCTTTGCCGCCGGAGCGACGGTCGTCACCGTGCTGGGTTGCGCTTCGGACGAAGTCATTGAAAGAGTGGTGAAATCCGCCAAACGGTATGACGGCCAGATCATGGCCGATAGTTTGGGTGTGACAAACATAGTAGAACGGTCGCGCGAGTTGCGCGGGTTGGGCGTGGATTCGTTGTGCATCAACCGGCGCGGATTCAAACGAGTCAAAGGACTCAGCCGTGAAGAACGCCATCAGGCGATGGTGGATTTGATCAGCAATGTGAATTTGCCCGTATATCTGGCCGGAGGAATTGACGTCAACGAATTGAAATCGCTGCGAAACCTGCCGCTGGCCGGGGTCATAGTCGGCGCAGCCATTGCCGAAGCAGGTTCACCGCTGACAGTCGCCAAGGAAATGCGCGACATTCTGGACGGCAAACGGTAACCCCATCCTATTTCGATGGCTGGCTTGCCGATGGTTTCGGCAACCGCTATGCTAACGCCCGGTTTTAACAATTGGTCTGAAACCGTCACAGGTTCGGCACCCAACCACGTTCCGCCGAACACACCCAAACATCAAAAGACGTTATGAGTTCTAACAACCAAACTACGCAAAAATCGTTCTGGACGCCGATGACCATCGGCTTGATCGGTTCGGCGGTGTTGCTGATTGCAGCCATCGGTTCCGTGATGCTCAAAAACAAGGGAAACGAAGCTCCGAAAGCCGCCATTTCCCAATCGCAACAGGCGCAGCCACAAACGGCTCAACCGCCGCCGCCGCCCGCAGAGATGTCTCCGGCAGTGTTGCAGGCAAACTTCAAAACGCTGGACGGCCAAACCAAAAAACTGGCCGATTATGCCGGCAAAGTGTTGATTGTGGATTTGTGGGCGACCTGGTGCGGACCTTGCCGCCAGGAAATTCCCCATCTGATCGAAATGGCCAAAACCTACAAAAGCAAAGGCGTCGAAGTCGTTGGGCTGACGAACGAAAACCCTGCGATGGACGAGCAAAAGGTCAAGGATTTTTCCAAAGAGTTCAAAATCAATTACCCGATTGGCTGGGCGGATACTCAAATGCAGATCGGATTGATGAACGGGCGCAACGGCATTCCGCAGACGATCATCATCGGACGCGACGGCAAGGTGAAAAAACATTTTGTCGGCTTCAGCCCCATTATCAGTCCGCCGCAAATGAAAGCGGCGCTGGAAGAAGCCATCGCGGCGGAATAGCCGTCAACCATCCAAAAATTTTAGACAGGATTTATAGGATTAATCAGGATCGGAAAATATCCAGTGAATCCTGTCTATTTGCTTTTCAGACTCAAAGCGGTCGCCACCGCGCCAAAAATCACCAGCAATGCTCCGGGCGGAACCAGCCAGATCGCCAATCCCGGATCGCCTTCGGGATGCCAGACGCCTGCCAGTAAAAATCCAACAGGCATCATCACTGCGCCGATTCTCAATGAGGTTTGCGCCAGTTTGGGCGGCGCGCCGAATCGTTGGGCCGTCAACGCCGCAATAATCAGCACCACGTTGAGTAACGTTCCGTGCGAATGCGCCAGCCGGAACAGTTCGCGCCGTTGCAGATCATTCAGGTAACTCGGCGCCTTGTATCCGAGCAAGCCTTCGAGCAACAACCCGACGGTCATCCAGACGGCGACGCTCCACCAACCTTGTCGCAGCATTGCCAGTAAGGCGTTTGATTGATTCTCGCTCGATTTTTCTGTGTCAGCCATAGCTTTTGTGAACGGAATAATTACCCATCAGCCATTGCCCATTAACCATTAACCGACAGGTAAAAGGCTTTTTCGATTGTGCGTAAATAGTAATGTCGAGGATTGTAGAGCGCCTTAAACTGCAGAGGCGCGGAGAACGCAAAGAAAACGCAGAGATTGGCCGGAACGGCTTCTCTCTTTTTTCCTCTGCGAAGCCTCCGTCTTCTATGTGTCTCTGCGCTTAGTTCAGCATTACATTTTCAGCGCTATCCCTTTTTTCGTCCGCCCAACAATGGCCAATGGATAATGGCTAATTTGGGCATGACATTTTTACTCGCCCACTTCGACATCTACGTTGATTCGACGCGCACGCAATCCGGTCGCCAGCGAAAACACTTGTTGGCGCGCTTGCGGATACCGCGCCCACCATTGCTCTACCGCCGACAATCGAGCGGTTTCGGTCGCCAGATAATCCGGCTTGGGCAATCGCTGGCCGGTCGCCATCAACCCATTCGCCGCAAAAAACCGCACAATCGGATAGTTATCACTCAAGGCTTCAATCAAAAACGGAGTCACCCAGTTTGCATCGGGCTTCATCGCTCCACCGCCACCCAATGCTTCCGCGGCCATCGCTCGCGTCAGAGCGTCTCCGGCAAACAGTGCGCGCAGCCCTTCCGGTTGATTGAAAATTTCATCGCTGCTGGTTTGAGCGTTGGCGAATCGTCGCGGCCACAATCGTTTGCTTTCGGCAATCGCCCAGTTGACGGATTTGTCCAGATGGCACTGGTTACAGGCGTTCGGCACAAGCTGCGAAGCTGTCAACCCGGCATCGGGAACGGTGATGTCGTGAGTGCGATGAAACGCCATCACGCCATAAACAACGCGTGGCATGTGGCAATCGTAACAGCGGCTGCCGATGGAATCAGCCTTGTGACCGGTGTGCGCCGCCAATTGCGCCGGTTGCGCGAATTGCTGGTGGCAACTCAAACAGGCTTTATCTGTTCGGTTTTCCGGTTTGATCTGTCCTTTGATGTCGCCTTCGTGCATGGAATGGCAACTCAGACAGTTGATGCGATTGCCGTGCTCGCCTTTTTGAAAACACGCCGAACGTAAAATGCCCTGGTATTCATAAGCCGTCAGTCGCGGCGAACCGTTTTGCCAAAATCGGCTGGCAAAAGAAAACTCGCCGATTTTGGTGTCGCGCGATACCGGGCGATAAAACTTCGCCAGATCGTCGCCCGCGTTGAACGGATCGCCTTTGGTCAGAATCTCCTGAATGCGCTCCATAGGCTGCGGCACGCGCTGACCGTGACAATGACCGCAGATCATCATCGAACGTTCTGCATCAAGTTTTGTCGGATTGACGATGTGCGTTTCGGCATCGGTCATTCGCCACCATTCGCGCGTGAACGGCGAAGAAGCCGCTTGGGCATGAGTCGCCGCCGCGCCGTGACAGGCTCCGCAGGCTATGCCGAGTTCGGCGACTTCGGTGGCGAATTTGCCGCGCACTTTCGTGTCCATCTGCGGCTGCGCTTTGACGTTGTGGCAAAACACGCAGTTTTGATCCCAGACGGCTCGATGCTGAAAGTAATTGTCGCCGTCGGGATAAAAAAACGATCCATTCAAACTCATCCAGCGCCGATTCATCAGGTCATAAGCCAGCGGCAGCCGAACGTATTGATCGCCTTGGCGGCTGACGTATTGTTCGATGCGCCGCGAACCAACGGTGCGATCAATCGCATACACCTGCCTGCGACCATCGGCGAAATTCAGCGTCATCGTAAACTTGTCGCCTCGTCGTTCCATCTTTGCTTTGACGCCCAGATATTCAAACGAATTGTCGCGCGTGAAATCTCCCTGCACGGTTTCGGGCCGAGCTTCCTGAGTCATGCGGCTGTGATGAGTTTGCCGCCACGAAGCGAAATGATCGGTGTGACACGCCAGACACTTTTGCGAATCCAGATAATCGGCGTCGGCTTTGCCTGCCCTGATTCCTTGATACGAAGGTCGCGCGGCAAACACCAGCGCAGCAACAGCAAGGGTTGCAACAGCGGTCAACACTGCGGATTTGACGACGATGATTTGCATACTTCTGTAGAGGTGAAACGCGGCGGAGAGTAAGAAACCGAATCGCTGAAGTCAATCATCCGAGCAGGACGGCGTTCAGAGTACCGCCTTTAGGCGGAAACGCGCCGCAGGCGCGTCAGGCGAGCTAAAGCTCGCACAGCCGCCTGAAGGCGGTACTCTGAACGAAGAAAAGTTTTCCGTCAGTTCCGTTATTTCCGTTTGTTCCGTATTCTCTTTTCGTTCAACCATCAGTTCGCAGCGAAAAGGAGGAAAGCATGCAAACAGGAAAATCATTGTTGTTAGCAGCAGTCGTTTGCGCGGCGGCGATGTTGGTCATTGCCGGTTGCGAAGTTGCCGGGTCGTCCAGCGCCGGCAATTCGCCAGCGCAAATCGAGACGCCCAAAGCAGAAACCGCACCGGCAGGAGATTCCACTATGTCCGCAACCCCAATCAATCTTGAAACTCTGGTCGCAGCCCACAACGAATTCGGCTTCGACCTGTTCGCGCAGCTTCGCCAACAGGACAAGGATAAAAACGTCTTCTGTTCTCCGCTCAGCGTGGCGACGGCATTGGCCATGACTTACAACGGGGCTGCGGGCGAAACTCATCTGGCGATGAAACGCGCGTTGAAATACGGCACGATGAATCACGCCGACATCAATCAATCAAGCCAGGCGTTGCTGGCCAAATTGAAAAGCGCCGATCCGAAAGTCGAATTGCTGATCGCCAATTCGCTGTGGGCGCGGCAAGGCGTCCCATTCAATCCAGCGTTTCTGGATCGCAATCGTCAGTTTTTCGGAGCCGAAGTCGCGGCGCTGGATTTCGCTTCGCCACAAGCCGTCAAAACCATCAACGATTGGGTCAGTCAAAATACCAAAGGCAAAATCCCTGCCATCATCGAACAGATCGGCGGCGACCAGGTCATGTTTCTGATCAACGCCGTCTACTTCAAAGGCCAATGGCAAAAGAAATTCGACGCGGCGAAAACTCAACCTCAGCCGTTTCATCTGGCGGATGGCAAAACCAAACAAACGCCTATGATGGCGCAATCGGGCAATTACCCTTACTTCAAGGGCAATAATTTCCAGGCGGTCAGTTTGCCGTATGGACAAGGCGGCGCGAGTCTGTATCTGTTTTTGCCAGCGGAAGGCGTCTCGCTCGCCAGCTTTCTAGGCACGGTGACGTTCCAAAGCTGGCAACAATGGATGGGGAGTTTTCGCAACGCTCCGGGCGATGTGAAGCTGCCGCGTTTCAAGATGGAGTATTCGCGCGATCTGAACAATCCGCTCAAGGCGTTGGGAATGGAAGTCGCGTTTGCTCAAGGCAAAGCCGATTTCAGCGGCATGCGCGAACAAAATGATTTGTTCATTTCGCAGGTCAAACACAAAGCCATCCTGGAAGTGAACGAAGAAGGTTCGGAAGCCGCCGCCGCAACTTCGGTCGGCATGTCCACGACTTCCATGCGAGTAGAGCCGGAACGCTTCAACTTCGTTGCCGACCGACCGTTCCTGCTGGCCATCCGCGACCAACAAACCGGCGCGATCCTGTTTCTGGGCGCAGTCATCGAACCGATGTAAATGAATCTGAGCGAACTCTGGCGCAGCCTGTGGCCGGAAAAACAACCTGAAGCCGAACCGCCGTTTGATTCAGAGGACGACCCGTTCAATGAACCGGTCGTCCTGGAAATCACCGACACGATTGATCTGCATTCGATCCCGCCGAAACAAATTCGGGAAATCGTCGAAGAGTATTTGCAGCAGGCTCAGGCGCGCGGTTTCGCGGTCGTGCGCATCATTCACGGCAAAGGCCTGGGCGTGCAGCGCGAAGCCGTTCGCACCATCCTGAGCCGGACGGAATTCGTCACCAGCGTTTATGACGCGCCGGGAAATTTGGGCGCAACAATCGCCGAGCTAAAACCAGTCAACGCATTCCAAACAAAGTAGCGCGCCAAGCTTCTGGTCGAGTAGAATTCGCCATCCTGAATCAACTTCTTACCCAAAGGAATTTTCCCGCTATGATCAATCTGCATCCATTCAAGAATGAACCTTTCGCCGATTTCAGCGACGAACGAAACGCACAAGCAATGCTCCGCGCGTTGGAGCAAGTCGAAGCCGAGCTTGGCCGCGAATACCCGTTGGTCATCGGCGGCGAAAAAATCAAAACCGGCGATTTACATATCTCGGTCAATCCTTCGTCCATTAAACAAACCGTCGGGCGAGTTCACCACGCAACGCAAGAGCAGGCCGATGCAGCCATTGCCGCCGCCTGGAACGCGTTTGCCAGTTGGAAAAATGTTTCCGCCGAAGAGCGCGCCAATTACCTCTTCAAAGCCAGCGCCGAAATGCGCCGCCGCAAAAACGAATTCAACGCCTGGATGGTGTACGAAGTCGGCAAATCGTGGGCGGAAGCCGAAGCCGACACCGCCGAAGCGATTGATTTCATGGAATTTTATGCGCGGCAGGCGTTGCGTTACGACGCGCCGCAACCGTTGACGCCTTCGCCGCTGAAAGACGAAGCCAACGAAGTCCGCTACATTCCGCTGGGCGTCGGCATTGTCATTCCGCCGTGGAATTTCCCGTTGGCAATTGCCGTGGGAATGGCGACTTCGGCGATTGTCGCGGGCAACACCGT
>CAYYDG010000081.1:0-26849 GCA_964470555.1 uncultured Heliomicrobium sp. | reverse complement strand
ACAACACCGCATCCTGCACTTTCACAGTCACAGTCAACGACACGCAAAATCCGACGTTGACCTGTCCGACGCCAATCGTCACCAACACCGCGCCGAACACCTGCGCGGCGAATGTGACCTACACCGTACCGACGGCTTCGGACAATTGTCCGGGAGCGACGGTGATGTGTTCACCAAGCAGCGGTTCTAGCTTCCCGCGCGGCGTGACGACCGTCACCTGCACGGCGACCGACGCTTCAAACAACACTGCAAGCTGCAACTTCACGGTGACGGTCAACGACAACCAGAACCCGACCATCGCCTGTCCGAACAACATCAGCATTCCGGCGACCAGCGGACAATGCTCGGCGGTGGCGACTTACACTACGCCGACGCCGACTGACAACTGTCCGGGAGCGACGGCGACCTGCACGCCTGCGTCGGGTTCAACCTTCGCGGTGGGCACGACGACGGTCACCTGCACGGCGACGGACGCTTCAAACAACACTGCAAGCTGCACCTTCACGGTGACGGTCAACGATACTCAAAATCCGGGCATCACCTGTCCGACAAACATTGCACTCAACACGGCTCCGGGGCTTTGCACGGCGGTGGCGACTTACACGACGCCTACTCCAACGGACAATTGTCCGGGAGCAACGGCAACCTGTTCGCCTGCTTCGGGATCAACATTCCCGCGAGGCGTAACGACAGTGACCTGCACGGCGACGGATGCTTCCAACAACACCTCGTCCTGCACCTTCACGGTGACGGTCAGCGATAACCAGAATCCTACTATCACCTGTCCGGCGAATCAGACGGCAACGTCATTGGATGGAAACCCGGTTGCAGTGACGTATCCCGCACCGACCGCCAACGATAATTGCCCTGGGGTTACAGTCGCGTGTGTTCCGGCTTCAGGCTCCAGTTTCCCGCTCGGCACGACGACAGTGAATTGCACTGCGACGGATACTTCCAACCGCACGGCAAGCTGTTCGTTCACTGTGACAGTCATCACCTGCACCGGAATCACCTGCCCGTCGGATATTTTCGTCGGCACAACCGGCAATTCGACGACAGTGACTTATTCGTTGCCGACGCCGAATGGAAATTGCGGAACGATCACTTGTACGCCGCCGTCCGGTTCGTCCTTCAACGTAGGCGTGACCACTGTCAGTTGCTCGAGCAGTATCGGCAATCAGACCTGCGCGTTCCGCGTGACGGTCAACCGTGTCAGCGCTTCAGTGAACGATCCGCTGGCCTGCACCGGCCCTGGCAATCAGGTGAGGGCGACGTTGAACATCAGCAACAACGGCAACGTCAACCAGACGGTCAACAACACTACGACCTTCACCAATCTGGTCGGAGTTCCGGGCACTTGCACCGTGACGCCCAACGTCGGAACTTGCACAGTAACCAATGGCAACCTGACATTCACCGGGACGCTGTCATCTGGTCAGACGGTGGCCATCAGCTATCTGACACAGGTCAGCGATCTGGCATTGACGGGAGCGCAGGTTTGCACCAACAACTCCGTCAGTTTCAATGGCGGGCCGCCTTTCGCATTTTCGGTTTGCGACGTGGTGGATTGCCCCTCGGTCGGTCCGGGCAATCCATTCCCGGCGCGATCCGAAGCCAGCGATCAATCGGCAGGTTCCGTGTTGGTTTACAACGTCTACACGTCTTCGGCTTCGACTCCCAATCTGGCAAATACCAGAGTGTCGTTGACCAACGTGCATCCGCAATTGTCGGCGACCGTGCATTTGTTCTTTATTGACGGCACAAGCTGCGCAGTGGCTGACAGTTATGTCTGTTTGACTGCCAACCAGACATCCAGCTTCCTGATGTCCGACCTCGATCCCGGAACGACCGGATTCATCGTTGCCGTGGCTACGGATTTGCTCGGATGTCCGATCAACTTCAATTACCTGATCGGCGATGAGTACGTGAAATTCTCCAGCGGCCACGCAGCCAATCTGGGAGCCGAAGCATATTCGGCGATTCCGGGCGGTTTGCCTGCCTGCAATGAGAATTCGACGATTGCAACGATCAACTTCGATGGCGTCAGTTACAACCGCACAGCACGAACGGTGGCCATATCCAGCATCGGTTCGCGCGCCGACGGCAACGACACGATGTTGATCCTGAATCGCCTGGGCGGAAATCTGGGGATCGGAACTTCTTCTTTGGGGACGATTTTTGGAATTCTGTACGACGATTCAGAAAACGCCATCAGTTTCACTGTCACCGGCGGTTGCCAATTGCGAAGCTCGTTGACGAACAACTTCCCGCGCACCACGCCGCGCGTTGAACAATTCATACCGGCTGGCCGAACCGGCTGGATGCGCCTGTATTCGCAAAGCGATCTGGGATTGAGCGGCGCAGTAATCAACTTCAACGCCGGAGCGGCCAGTTCTGCCGGAGCCTTCAACCAGGGACACAACCTGCACAAACTGACCTTGTCCGGCGCGGCAAGTTACGTTCTGCCGGTCTTCCCGCCAGGCTGTTAATACCCTATCGGCAGTTTTCAGAAGCCGGATTGGTCAAACTCTTCAAAACGTGGAGTCAGATCAATCCGGCTTTTTACTTTCGGGCATAAGCAATGTGGCGACCATGCCCGAATTGGAAAACCAACCGAAATCATCCAGAAACTCCAACGAATTCTCCAGAAATCTGGATAAACTCTATCACCGTTTTCTGCAAACCAACTGTAAGTTCCTGATGCTGCAATGCCTCACTTGAAAAATCCAATTCGGCACAATCATTGCCTTAATTCTTTGTTGTCCCAAACTTACTTATTCCCGACATTTTTGTTTACCACAAAAAAACTGGCAATCACTCTAAGCCAGAGACACCTTAACCATAGTCTTTTTGTTTTCCGTATCGCTCCAAATCATCAGTGAATCTGATCTGAGTGATGGAGAGTTGCTTCAAATCAAGGCCAATCCCTTGTTAAAGAACTTTCGGGGCGGTTTTCCCATTTTCCGAATTCTGATTTCTGGAGGTCAGCTATGAAATTTCGCAGTTTCCTGCGCTCAGCAACGGTCTTAGCGTTTCTGGTCCTGCTTGGCGCCGTGGCGCTCGGCCAAGTCTCGCGCAGCAGTTTGAGCGGAGTGGTCAACGATCAAAATGGCGCAGCGGTATCAGGCGCCAAAGTGGTTGCCAAAAACGTCGCAACCGGCGAAGAGTATCAAGCCACTACAACCGCCCAAGGCGCATACACATTCCCTTCAGTTGCGCCTGGCCAATACACGGTCAAAGTCGAAGCTACTGGCTTCAAACGTATAGAAGCTCAGGGCATCACCATTGAAATTGCCACTCCGGCATCTTTGAATCTGGCGCTGGAAGTGGGCGATGTCAGCGAAGCCGTGGTGGTCAGCGGTGAAACGCAAGACATCTTGAACACGACATCCGCAACGTTGACCAAAGTCATCAGCACGCGCCAGGTGCAGGATTTGCCGCTGACCGGACGAAATCCGCTCGATCTCATTCGTCTTTCGCCCGGCATTTCCGTCACCGGAGATGACGCTCGAAATGCCAGCGTGGGCGGATTGCGCGGTTCGGCGACCAACGTCACGCAGGACGGCATCAATGCGATGGACAACTTCGTCAAAACGAGTTCGTTTTTCGCAATCAGTGCGCCTTCTTTGAACTCCACCAGCGAATTCAGCATTTCGGTGGGGACGAACGGCTCCGAATCCGGTCGCGGCGTCGCGCAAGTCAGAATGGTCACCAGATCCGGCACCAATGATTATCACGGCACGCTGTTCTGGCAACATCGCAACGACGCGCTCAACGCCAACACTTTTTTCAACAACCTCGCTGGAGTCCCCAGACAAAAAGTGCGGCAAAACTTCTTCGGTGGCACCATCGGTGGCCCGATCCGGCTTCCCAAGAAAGCCTTTGGCCCTGTTGCTTACGATGGACGCGATAAGAGCCATTTCTTCTTTTCGTACGAAGGTTTCCGCGAGCCGTTTTCAGTGACTCGTAATCGCACGGTGTTTACCGAACAGGCGCGCCAGGGAATTTATCGTTACACGGATGCCAGCGGCGCAACGCAATCGCTGAACATCTTTTCCATTGGCAACCGACAAGGCGCCAACCCGCTTATCGCCAATTTGCTCAGTGGCATTCCGCTTCCAAACAACACCGAAGTGGGCGACGGTTTGAACACCGCCGGTTACCGTTACAATGCCAACGGATCGAGTCCGAACGACAAATACGTAGGACGTTTCGATCAGCAGCTTCTTCAAAATTCCGAAATCGGCTCTCACAGACTGGAATTTGTCTACAACTACGCCAAATTCCTGCTGACCCCTGACACCTTCAACGGTCTTGATGCGCCTTTCCCGGGTGGCGTCAACGCTCTTCAATCTTCCGAACGCACTCTGGTGACGGCAGCCATTCATTCGACCTTTGGTTCGCGTATGACCAACGAAGTGCGTGTCGGGCATCAACGCGCGCCAGTGGGATTCATTCGGGAAAGCAATCCAGCCCGGCCTTTCATCACGTTGCCATCCGTCACGACTCCTGACAATACCTTCATGTCACAGGGGCGCAATACGTTGGTCTATCAGTACATTGACAATTTCTCGCTCGTGGCGGGCGCGCACTCGTGGAGGTTTGGCGGAGACTTCCAATCAATCACGGCGGCGACGTTCAACGATGCTGGAATCAATCAGACAATCAACATCGGAACGAATGCGGCAAACCCGGATGGAATCGTGAATTCCATGTTCCCGAATCTGCCAGCGGGCGCAACCGGCCAGGGTATTGCAGACCGTGGGCGTGCCATGTACCGCACGCTGACGGGACTGCTTGGAACCTCCAATGCCACCTTCAACGTGTCCAGTCCGACTTCTGGATTCGTGCCTGGAGCAACACGAGATCGCACCTTCAAACAACGTATGGTCAGCCTGTATGGGCAGGATTCGTGGCGCGTGCGCCGCAACTTCACGCTCGGTTACGGCGTGCGTTGGGAGTTCCAGGGCGTGCCGTTTGAATCGAAAGGCATCGCCATCCAGCCGGTCGGCGGTCTTGACGGCGTCTTTGGAGTTTCGGGGCGCGACAACCTGTTCAACCCCGGAGTCCGCAGAGGCCCGGCAGCGACTCCAATTGATTTCGTAAACGGCGACACTGGCATCAAGCTTTATAACAACGACTGGAATAACTTCGCTCCGTTTTTGAGCATTGCTTATTCGCCGAACTTCGAAAGCGGCCCACTGCGCTGGCTGTTCGGAGCCGAAGGCAAAACTTCGATCCGCGGCGGTTATTCGATTTCGTACCTGCAGGAAGGTTTCACCGTCGTCAGCAACGCGCTCGGCGTTGGCACGACCAATCCCGGATTGATCCAGACGGCTGCCAACAACGTGCCAACGGGCGTGCTCGGAGCGGCAGGCGTACCACTGGTGACGCCGGTTTTCTCGATCCCAACTACCGATGCAGCGAACTTCCTGATTAACAACAACAACGGCATTTATGCTTTCGATCAAAATCTGCGCACCCCGTATGTGCAACAATGGTCATTCGGCATTGGCCGTGAACTGGGGCGCGACACGGCGGTTGAAGTCCGATACGTCGGCAACCATGCCGTGAAACTCTTCCGCGGCCTCAACTACAACGAAGTCAACATCTTCGAAAACGGATTCCTGACGGAATTCCTGAACGCGCAAAGAAATCTCGCTGCCAACGGCGGATCGAGTTTTGCACCAGGTGCGGCGGGCACAGTGCCGCTGCCGATTTTCTCGACGTTGTTTGCGGGGCTGACAGCGGCCAACGGATTTTCCAATGCGACGCTGATCAACAACCTGACCAATAACAACGTCGGTGCGCTGGCCTTTACGATGGCCAACAGCCCTGTTTATCGCAACAATCGCAACAATCTGACCTTCAACGGTCAACCGTCGCCGAACTTCTTCCTGGCCAATCCGAACGCCTCGTTTGCGCAAGGGCTGACCAATGGTTCCTTCTCGAATTACAACTCGTTGCAGGTCGAATTGAACCGTCGTATGTCGAAAGGGTTGTTTGGTGGAATCAGCTACACGTTCAGCAAAGCGATCACAGACAGCGCTGGACAGGGCAACTCGCAAAGCACACTCGAATCCTACCGAACTTTCCGTGACATCCGCCTGGATCGTTCGCGGTCTTCATTCGATCAGACGCATCGCCTGGTCGGCAACTACATTTATGAATTGCCGTTTGGGCCGGGCAAAAAATGGTTGAATTCGGTTCCGGTGCTGAGCAAAGTGGTCGAGGGTTGGCAGTTGGGGAACATCATCTCCTGGCAATCTGGCACCCCGATTACGGTTTACTCGGGACGTTCCACCTTCAACCAGGCCAATCCGGGCCTCAACCCGGTGCAATTGGCAGGCATCAGCTTCGAGGAATACCGCAAAAACGCGGGAGTCTTCAAAACCCCGTCGGGTGTATTTTTTGTCAATCCGAGTCTCTTGAATGTGACGACCAACGTGCGTGGACAGGCGACAGGGGCGACGATCAAACCGGGACTGTTTGAATCTCCCGCTCCGGGCACTTTCGGCAACTTCCCGCGCAATGCGATGACTGGGCCGTCCTTCTCGCAATGGGACTTCAGTCTGATCAAGCGAACGAAGATTACCGAAACTGCCAATGTCGAGTTCCGGACAACCTTCTACAACGCCTTCAATCAAGCCAACTTCATCTTTGGCGACATTGGGGCGTTCGATACGGCAAACTTTGGCCGTATTACTGGTCAGCGCGGCTCACCGCGTATCATCCACTTCATTGTGCAGATCAACTTCTAAAGCCACGGCTGCAAAAAGTTGAATGCGAATAACCAAAGAGCCTGAATGGTAAAGGGTCAGTTAAACCCACATCATTCAGGCTCTTTGTTTGAGGATTGCTTGATCTCTGCGTCAGGAAGTTTGCGAAACTCAAGCAATGTTTCCATATACCGGTCATTTCAACCCGCGCTACTCACCTCTTTCAACACAGGAAGGCCTTTTTGCCACACATTTTGAGTAAATAATGTCTTTCACCACATTTTGACTCAATTTTAGTTTTGTTCTTCCAGAAAGTGGTTGATTCCAAACTGCTTCTCATAAAAACCAAGCCAAATAGTCATCATTATCGGTTTGACAACGGCACCCAATACTAACTATTCCCTAGACTTATCAATACTTTAGCACAAACGATATCCTCCCACGGCACGCGAGCAAATTTATTTTCACAATAACAACTGATTGGCACACCAGATGCTATCTTTACGATTTGAAGATTTACCCTTTAATTCATCAACCAAACAGTCATTTTTTAGTTTTACGTCCGGTCAAAGTCCGCAATATCGGAAAAATAGATCGGCCAACCGAGCATAGCGACAAGAGCTTAAGCGAGGTTGACTTGGAAAAATGTGTGTCCCCGGTTGGGCGCGCTTGGCAGTAAAACCCAATTGTTGAAAGTAGACTAACGAGGAGAGCTATGAAACCAATTAAGTATGTGGAAAAAGGACTTTCGGTGACCGCCGGAGCCTTGTTCAACACGATTCAGTTTTTCAATAAGTTTAACCCGAACGAATCTTTTATTCCGAAATGGTCGGATAAACCCCTCCAAAAATCCTGGCAGAAAACCAAACCGACGTTGGGTTGGCCGCGTGTGACTGACAGCTTGTGTCCGAAGTGTGTCAAAGAAGCTCGCAGCCGCATCATCGAAAACGGCGAAGACCCGTGGCAGGTAATCCAGGAACGTCCAGGCGAAATCAAAGCGACGATCATCGAACGCAACAACGAAATCTGGATGGTCAAAGACTGCCCTGTTCATGGTCACTTCGAAGACATGATGGCTGTTGACGCCAAGTTTCTGGAACACATCGAAACGATGTACCCAGGCCGCGACATTGACGCGCACAACGACGAACACGTCCATCACCACGCTTCGTCCACCATCAAATACGGACGCGGTTCAGTGCTGACGATTGACCTGACCAATCGTTGCAACATGATGTGCGACCCCTGCTTTATGGACGCCAATCAGGTCGGCTTCGTCCACGAACTGTCGTGGGAAGAAATCAAAGAAATTCTGGACAACGCCATTCAGGTCAAACCGCGCCGCCAGATGTCCGTTCAGTTTTCCGGCGGCGAACCGACGCTTTCGCCTTACTTTCTGGATGCGGTTCGCTACGCGCGTAAAGTTGGCTACAACTCCGTGCAAGCCGCGACCAATGGTATTGAGTTCGCTAAATCGAAAGAATTTGCGCGCAAAGCCGCTGAAGCCGGTTTGCGTTACGTCTACCTGCAATTCGACGGCATCGGCAACGCTGCCAATTCGCACCGTCAGGTCGGCAACCTCTTCGATGTGAAGTTGAAAGCGATTGACAATCTGCACTCCGCGGGTGTGGAAATCGTGTTGGTGACGACCTTGGTCAACACTGTCAACAATGACGAAGTCGGCCCGGTCATTCGTTTTGCGCTGGATAACCCGAAAAAGATCGGCTTCATTTCGTTCCAGCCGGTTTCCTTCACCGGACGCGATGAAGACATCACAGACGATCGTCGCTTGCGTCAACGTTACACGCTCTCGCACATGGCGCATGACGTTCGTAAACAGGTCGGCATCACCGATCCGCACAAAGACTGGTTCCCGATTTCGTTGATGAGCGCGTTTGCGGATTTCGCCGATATGGCGCACGGTCCGGATCGTGAATGGGGTCAGATGAGTTGCGGTTGCCACCCGAACTGCGGAGTCGGCACGGCGGTGATGATTGACAAGGAAACCAAAGAAATGCGCCCGGTTCCCGATTTCATCAACATTCCGGGATTGATCAAGGACATGCGCAAGATCACCGATGCTGCGCGCAGCAAAAAGTTTTCGATGGCGATGATGGCCATGGCTTTGTTGAAAAACTACAACTCCTTCGGCGCGCCGACGCATTTCAAGCTGACGGACTTGCTGCAAAAGTTCGACAAGACCTTTGGCCTTTCCGGCAAGGATTACGGCAAATCCGATCCGACACGCACAATTGAAGACGTCGAAAAACGCCGCAAAGACCGCTGGAACTTCCTGTTCATCGCGGGTATGTGGTTCCAGGATTTGTTCAACTATGATTTCCGCCGCACCGAAATGTGCATCATTCCGTACGGCACACAAGAAGGCGAAATCAGCTTCTGCGCTTACAACACCGGTATCGGCTGGCGCAACATCATCGAAAACATGCACCAGAACGCAACCGTCGCAAAGTGGTATCAGGAGCATGGCCGTCACGAGATTTTCGCCAATAATCACAGCGTCAAACTTTCTGACACGGCCCACCAGTTGAGGGTCAATGCCGATGATTCCGCTCGTGGTCGTGAAAAAGGCGTCTTGCCGCAAACCGCCAAAGAAGAGCAGGCCGCCATGCGCAAACTGTACATGCAGTCCGTGCTGAAGAAAGCCGGCGCTGAACAGAAACTGGTTCAGCTTGGCGGTTTGAACAGCAAGAAGGAAGAAGGCACTGGCGCGGTTTCCGTGTCTGGCGACTAAAGCTTTACCTGAACCAAAAATAGAGGTATCACCCGTACCTTTAACTGACGGCTGACAGTGGTTTCTACTGCTGTCAGCCGAATTTATTGTTGGAGATCATCGAATTATGCCTAGCTCAATGCACGAGCAAGAATCTTTACTGACAACGCTGGAAAATGCGTTTGGCTTCGCTCAAGACCAGGTCAGTTCCCTGCTGGAAAAATATCCTGCCGATTATTACCCGATGTACACCGTTGGCGGAAAGTTCGGCCAGGATCGCAAACGATGGACGCATTGGTGTGACGGCTTTTATCCCGGAATGATGTTCATCTTTGCCGAAGCCACAGGCGATGAAGACTGGCTGGAATCAGCGATCAAATTCTCTACGCCTTTGGAAAATCGCCAGTACGACCGAGCAGTTCATGACCTGGGATTTTTGTTCTTCTCGACGCATCTGCGCTGGTTGGAACTCGGCGGCCCTGTCGAACGCATTCGCCCCTTGCTGATTCAAGCGGGCAAGACAATGGCCATGCGGTTTATGGAAAAGGGGCAATACCTGCGTTCGTTCGTCGAACCTGCTTCCCTGTTCATAGACATCATGATGAACGTCGGAACGATCTTTCACGCGGCAATCGAAACCGAAGACGATCACTTGCTCGACATTGCGCACAAACATTGCCAGACCACTCGCCGAACCATCGTTCGTGGAGACGGTTCGACTTCGCACGAAGCCATTTTCGATTTGAACACTGGAGAATGCCTTCGCCAATCCACGCATCAAGGCTATCGCGGAGATTCCTGCTGGAGCCGTGGCCTGGCGTGGTCGTTGTACGGATTCACGCGGTCATTTTTGCAAAGCGGCCAAACGGATTACCTAAACACCGCGATGCTCAACGCAGATTATTATTTGGAAAACACGCCCGCCGATGGCGTCACGCCCTGGGATTACGATGCGCCGGAAGATGGGGCGTTGGCGAAATCTCAAGTGGATACTTCGGCGTGCGCCATTGCGGCTTCGGGCTTGCTGGATTTGGCTGAAGTCACGCCCGACCAAACCAAATCGCGCGCATATCGAGACTTCGCGCTGACTTCGCTGAAAACGCTTTCGGAAAAATACCTGGGCAATCTGACGCCCGGCTTTGAAGGCATATTGAACGGCGGCGTTTATCACATCCACAAAAACCTGGGCGTTCATGAAGCTGTGCTGTTTGGCGAATACTTTTTCGTCGAAGCCTTGCACAAAGCTCTGGACGTGCTCGGCGAAGCGACGCTGCCAGCCGAGATGAAACCTGCGATCATCAAACCTTACCCAGAAGATTCTCTGCCCGCGTGGGCAAAGACCTGGCAGGATGGCCCTACTGAAGAGGAAATGCCTTCCCCAGACGGAGCCAAACAATGACCAGACCGGTTTCCATCGTTACAGGCGCTGGGCGCGGCATTGGCCGAGGCATTGCCATTGAATTGGCAAAACTCGGTCACGCCGTAGCCATCAACTATGCGGGCAATGCAGCAGCGGCGGATGAATGTTTGCAGTTGGTTAGCGCAGCAGGCGGCGAAGGCATCACGGTCAAAGCTGATGTCGCCTCAGCCGATGACCGCGCGCGATTGGTTGCCGAAACCCTGGCGGCTTTTGGAAGAATTGATTTGCTGGTCAACAACGCCGGAGTCGCGCCCAACGTTCGCGCTGACATTCTGGACGCAGGCGAAGAATCCTTTGATCGGCTGATGAACATCAACCTGAAAGGTCCCTACTTCCTGACCCAAGCCGTCGCCAATCAAATGATCGAACAGGTCAAAAGCGGCAACGTCAGTTCATTCGGCTTGCCGCGCATTGTGACAATAACTTCGATTTCGGCGTATACGGCTTCGGTCAATCGCGGAGATTACTGCGTAGCCAAAGCTGGCCTGGCAATGATGACTTCCCTGTTCGCTGCGCGGCTGGCGGAATTCGGCATCAACGTCTACGAAGTCCGCCCCGGCGTGATTGCTACGGATATGACCGAAGGCGTCAAGGAAAAGTACGACCGGCTGATTGCCGAAGGCGCGTGGCCGATTCGCCGCTGGGGCTTGCCCGAAGATGTTGGCCGAGCCGTCGCTGCACTCGCTCGTAATGACTTTCCATTTTCAACCGGAGAAGTCTTCAACGTGGACGGCGGCTTTCATCTGCGAACGCTATAAGCAAGAGACGACTCGCGCGAACAGCAAAAACAAGCCAGCCACCCGGTGGGACTAATGGGACTGCCAGTTTTCACTATCCTCGAAGCTTCAAGCCCGTGAGTAATTACAAAGGGATTATTTGGTGACCGGCAGGAATCCGTGATAGTTTTTAAGCCATGCAGTACCAAGCGATTTTAACGAATGCTTTTATCCGCCGATATAGCCCCTTCGGTTTACTTTTCTTATCAGTTGCCCTTTGCCTGATGGCAGGCATTGCCGAACAGGGCTATGCTCAACCGGTTCGTCCACGGATCGTTCCTGATAAACCACAGCCATCTGTTGAAAAAAAAGCGTTGCCGAAATCCAAACTGTTGTCCGCCAAAGACCATCGTCAAGCCGAGCAACGACTGAAGGATTTAGGATATTGGACCGGAAAAATTGACGGCAGTTGGGACGTGGCTTCCAGAAATGCGCTGATTGCCTTCCAAAAAGTCGAGCGATTGAAACCGTCAGGTCAATTGACGCGCGCGACCTACGACACGCTGATGACCGCTGACCGGCCAATGCCAATTGAAACCGGCGCGGCTCATATCGAAGTTGACCTGGTTAGACAAGTGTTGTTCGTCGTGGACGACGGCGGGACTGTCACGCGCGTGCTGCCGGTTTCCACCGGCAACGGCAAGGAGTTTTTTTCGGAAGGGTGGGCGCGCGACGCTATCACTCATCCCGGACGGTATCAGGTTCGCCAGAAAATTCCCGGCTGGAAAAAGAGCGCGCTCGGCGAGATGTATTACCCGGTTTACTTTATGTACGGGACGGCAATTCACGGTTCGAAATCTGTGCCGACCAAACCCGCCAGCCACGGCTGCGTGCGAATTCCCATGTTTGCGGCGAAAGAGTTTTATCGCACGACGCCAATCGGGATGCCGGTCATCATCCACAAAGAAACAACCGCTAAAGAGGTGGTCAAACAATCACTCTTGCCGAATTGAACCAACGCTCATGTTTCAGGAAAGCGATTCTCGCAACGTTTCAGGAAGCGTTGCCGGTCTGCCGTTTTTGACGCAAACCACTGTCATTGATCCTTCCAAAGCCAATTGTGTGCATTCGTCGTCACTGAAAATCTGGTAATCGTAACGGATTGAACTGTTGCCGAGCTTCCCCACGATCACGCGCATGACGAACGGAGCATCCAAAGGCAGCATTCGGTGAAAGACTGCGTCAACGTGTTTGCGAGGAAAGTCATATTCACGAACTTCCTGGCTGCCGCTCAGAAATTCGATTCCCACCGAACGTAGCAATTCGACTTCGCCTTCTTCGAAGTACTCAAAGATGCGGGGGTAATGCAACCGACCGGCGGCGTCGGCATCTGCCCAGCGAATTCGCCGTTTCAATTCGATAGAAGCCATCCTTTACCTCATTTCGCCAAACGTTCAATCACGTCGTAATAGAATTTCACTCCATCGGCAAAAGCTTTTTGACCAATACGTTCATCGTTGCCGTGAAAGCCTCCGCCCAATTCCCTGCCCGGCGCAACAAATGGAGAAAACCCATAACTGTGAATGCCCAATGCACGGAAATAATGGCTGTCAGTAAACCCGGCCAGCACAGGGTGCGAAATGATTGCGCCCGGATAACGCCGCCGAACGACATCGGCAACGGCCTTGACCAGATCGGAGTCAACGGGCGAAGCATTGGCTTCAAACGCCAGCACGGTTTCGATTTTGATCGAATCGTCTTTGATGACTTCGCGCAATTCGGCGATCCAACGATCCAGCTTTTCGCCGGGAACCAACCGTGTGTCAATTTCAGCAGTCGCCACAGGCGGAATGACATTGACCTTGTTGCTGCCGCTGAGCATGGTGACGGAAATCGTATTGCGCGTCAGAGCCTTCGCTCCGGGATCGGATTCCAGCATCCGTGCAAAAGCCGGGTCTTTGATCGCTTCACGCAGATTGGAGTATTTGGCGGCCAAATCCGGCGGTAACAACGGAGCCAAAGCTTTGAACGATTGCTCAACCACAGGCGTCAACTGAACCGCAGGCGAATAATCCAACAACCGATTCATCGCGCGCAGCAAACGATTCACGGCGGAGTTCGGACGAGGAATCGAACCATGTCCGGGTTCGCCGGTCGCCGTCAATCGCAACCAGGCTGGAGTTTTTTCCGAAGGGCCAACGCCGACGGCCAGAACCTTGCCGCTCTGATCCACCATATTGCTGCCGCCTTCGTTGAATAAGAATTCGGCTTTGCCCAACAATTCCGGGCGATGTTTGGCAAACCAACCGGCTCCGTGCAACCCACCGGCTTCTTCATCTGCCGTCGCCAGAAAGATTATGTCGCGCTTCAGTGGAACCTTTGCCCGCTTCAGCGCAACCATGACCATGAATTGCGCCAACCCGACAGACTTCATGTCCTGTGCGCCTCGCCCATAAATAAAGCCGTCTTTGATTTGTCCGCTGAATGCTGGAACCGACCAGAACTCAGGGCTGTGTGGAACCACGTCTGTGTGATTCAACAAAATGACTGGCCGCTGGCTGCCGTTGCCTTTCAATCGCGCCCACAACGTTCCGCGTCCTGGGAACGGTTCGAAGACTTGATGTTCTATGCCTTCGCGTTTGCAAAGTTCGGCAAAGAAATTGGCTGCGCGCGTTTCGTTACCGGGCGGATTGGTTGTGTCAATCTTCAGGTATTGAACAAACAACTCAACAGCTTCTTTTTGAAGCGAATCCCAATTGATTGACGATTGAGCCTGCGTCGAACTTGACGCTAAAAAAGTAATTCCCAGCAGCAGGCTGAACAAAGCAGCCCGTCGAACAAAAGTCATGTGTGTCTCCTGAAAATGAGAGTAAAGTTGCGGCATCTTACTCAGTCGCCAATGGCTCGGCAACCGCACGCAACATGGCATCCTTCGATTCTTTCCCAAATCGTTTTTGCAGCATACGCACAAGCGGATAACCAATCTTGGCCATCATCGAAGCAGGGCGTGAAAACGCCAGAATGTCATACCAAACGCTGTCGTCTTTGCGCTGCCATTCGATCAAAAAACGCTCTTCGCCGACTTCATCGTGAGCGGGCAAGGTTCCGTAACCGAAACCGAATCGCCGCGAATGTTCGTCCGCTTCATCAATCACGTACACGATCTTCGCCGGATGGCATGACCAGAAGCCAAAATGACTGCACAACACTGCGACGGTAGAGCCGACTTCAATCGGCGCATTCGGCCAGCACAATTCCAGCCAGCCCAGATCATGCATCTTCCAGTTCCGCACCGCTGCAACTGCTTGCTGAAAGACTTGTTCGCTTTGCCCAAGCTGAATTCGGTTATGGTCAATGTTGTATCCGGCGGGAAGAGCGCCGTTTGTCGCTCCAACATGAGCATAGGACAACGGAAGGTCTCGCCGTGAATCGAGGAATCGTTGAATGCGTTCGGGAGATGGTCTGAGCAGTGAAAACATTACTGAGGAATTGGGAAATTAAGCTGAGGCATAAACTTTGTGAAGTGTATTCGCCAACTCGCCTGGGACATCCATCAAATAAAACATCGAGGCAGCATGCCAATAATCTTCACCGCTTTCGTCAATGACTCGCAGGTATCCATGCCGGGCAGCTTCCTGATCGTTGACAATCTCGTAAAGCTTGCCGATTTCCAAACTGACTTCATTCCCAGAATTATCTATGCAAACGGCAAACTTTGTTGCGTGGTTTTGTTCACTCATAAATCTTCAATCCAATAATGGAGGTTTGATTTTCAAATCACGTTTTCCAATTCCATGAGCTTCATACCAATGAATTTCGGCAGTGTGTATGGTGTCATCAAGCAATTTCACTTTAGCAATGCCTTTCATTTTTCGTCAGCGCCCATTACCAAATTTTTTGCGAAGTTTGGCTAAATCACGAATGCCTTTGCCACCAGCTATCGTTTCAATATTCGTAATCGCACTGATGACTTCAAATCGCATTTGGCTTACCCAGTTGCAAAGAATTGTTCAACGTCTTCGATCTTACGCGTAACGCGCGCAGGCGGCAGGCTTTTCAGAAAACTCTGGCCGTAGTTTTTCGTGACCAGTCGCGGATCAAGCACGGAGATGACGCCGCGATCTGTTGCGCTGCGGATCAACCGACCGATTCCTTGCTTGAGCGTGATGACGGCTTGCGGCACGGAATAATCGGAAAAACTGTTGCCGCCGTGATTGTCCAGGTAGCGTTGCCGAGCTGCGACCACTGGATCAGATGGGACGGCAAACGGCAGCTTGTCAATAATCACGCACGACAACGCTTCGCCGCGCACATCCACGCCTTGCCAGAAACTCGCCGTGGCGAACAAGACGGCGTTCGGCGTTTCGCGGAAACGATCCAGAATGCCCGACCGCGAACCTTCGCCCTGCATCAAGACCGGAAACTCTATGCGGTATTCGACCAGTTCGCGCAAAGTTTTCATTTGCGCGTTGCTGGTGCAGAGCACAAAAGCGCGGCCACGGCTGGCGTTCAACAGTTTGATGATTTCGTTGGCAGCGGCTTCGGCAAAACTGCCATCGCGCGGATCAGGCATTTTGGGCGGCAAATACAGCAGCGATTGAGTCGGGTAATCGTAATTCGATTCGGCGATCAGTTCAGAAGCTTTATCAATCCCCAACCGTTTGCGAATGAAGCTGAAGGAATTGGCCGTCGTCAATGTCGCCGAAGTCAACACAACGCTTTCGATCTGACTGAACATTCGGTCGTTCAAAATTCCAGAAGCGTCAATTGGCGTCGCCTGTAAAAACACGCCGCGCCCGCGTCGTTCGCACCAATTGACGAATGTGTCATCGCCGTTGAGCACCGTGAAATCCAGATCGAATTTCAATTGTTCGGTTCGGCGTTTGATCGCGTCCATTTCCGGCGGAGCGTCTTTGACGCCGGTCAGTTCAGCGCTCAAACGATCCAGCGATTGCCGTAAAGCTCGAAACCGTTCTCCGGCTGGCGACAAAACCTCCTGCCCATTCCGATCTTTGCGAACGAACATCTGCGGACGAATGACAAACCGGCCTTCGCCATTGAAGGTGGAAATCGAAAATCCAGATTCGCCGCCCAGAAACGTCATCCAGAAGTATTCGGCATGTTTGGCAACGCGAGCGGAGACTTTGGTGATTTCGCGCGCCGAATCCACATCGGCGATTGCCAGGCGCGAAATGTCGTTGAGCAGATCGTCCACCTGGTAATTGGAAACCGTTGCGCCGAAGTATTGCGCGGCGATGTCTTCGATCTGATGCGCTTCGTCGAAAATCACCGCACTGTAATCCGGCAACACCTGCCCCCACTCTTTGTCGCGCAACGCCAGGTCGGCGAAAAACAGATGGTGATTGACGATGATGATTTCCGAATCGAGCGCACGCTGGCGGGCTTTGGTGATGAAACAAGCGTCAAAGTCAGGGCATTTTTGGCCAAGGCAGGTATCCGACCGAGCGTCAATGTGTCGCCAGAACGAAACGTTATCAGGTAATTCGACCAACTCCGCGCGGTCGCCGGTTTCGCTTTCATACGCCCAGTTTTTGACCAGGTCGAAGTGATCCATTTCGTCCAGCCCCTGCAACACCGGCTGGGATTCGGCGCGTTTCAATCTGAGCAGGCAAAGATAATTCGACCGGCCTTTCAGATACATTGCCCGAAACTTTTTGGGCAGGACTTTTTGCAGAAATGGAATGTCTTTGTTGAAGAGCTGTTCCTGAAGATTCTTGGTGCCGGTCGAAATAATGACACGCTTGCCTGTGGCGATGGCAGGAACCAGATACGCCAATGTTTTGCCCGTGCCGGTTCCGGCTTCGACCAGCAAGTGATGTTTATTCGCCAACGCATCGGTCACGGCTTCGGCCATCGCCACCTGGCCGGGGCGATATTCATAATCGGGATGATGGCGAGCGAAAAGCCCTTGAGAGCCAAAAATTTCTTCCATGTTTGATGTTTGGTTCGGATCAGATTTTTGTTGCAGCATTGAAACCGCAGTTCAACATACTGACCTGCCGTTTCCTGCTCCTTATTGATATAAGACTACACTCTCTTTCTCTTTTAACACTATATGTGCCGAAAATTGCTAAATGGCCCACAGACTTGACATCTCTTTTTAGAAGTGTAAATTTAACAATAACAGGAAATCAAAAAATTAAAGCCCCTTCCACTGTTCAACAAATAGCCTAGTTGTCTCGCCGTTTAATCTTGCTGTGGGAAAGGGATAGGTTTTATTTTGCTAAAGCCTATTCAACCAATTTACCTATTTAGTAGGAGAAACCGATGAAAGTTAAAATCTTGAGTGTAATTTGTTTAGTCATGTCTGTGGCGTGTTTATCCTTAGCAGTAGATGCTTCAGATAAAAACACGCGCTCAAAAACCAAAAAAATTATCTCGAAACCAGTGGCCGCAAAAGTAGCCAAGGCCAAGAAGCCTGTAGGCGGTTGCTGGTACTGCTATCAAGGAAGCAGCCCTACCAATGATTGTCACTGGGGATGTTTTGGAGAAACCGCACCTGGAAACAATCCCTGTGAAGGATCTGATTGTTACCAAGAGAACGGGCTTTGCGTTCTCATAACAGGTTGTATCCAAGACGAAGGGTTTGCTCAAAGAACGGCCAGACTCGCATTGCAGGCGGGCCAGCAGATCGATCAAACCTACCTGCTAAACATCTCCGAAGAGACAATTCGGGAAGCAGCAAAGAGCCATCCACGAATTGCCGCCATACTGGCAACTCTCAACGGAAAACCGGCAAGAGTTGGTGTTAAAATTGTCGTTCATGCTCCGCCAATGGAAATTAGCACAAGCGATGTTGAGCACTGGATCAACCGCAATACTCCTGAAGGGGTTATCTATCATGAAAACTTCATATTAAGGAGTGCTGCACTTGGAAAAATCTTGGCAACGGAAGACAAAAATTCTTCGCTTAAGATTGAAATTATGCCCTCCATTGGCGGTCTGGAAATAACCATCCCTGACAATCCGTGGACTGGGCCAATGTCGCTTTTACGCATCCCAGCTAACTACAGGCTGAAGGAAAATAAATAGACAATTTCCTTTTCCCTTGAGCTAAAAGGCGTCAAACGTCCACCAGAGAAATTGTTCTAGCTGACAGCAATCTCTCAAAACAATAACCGGGTCTTCAATTCGCAGTCAATGTGTTGCGAATTGAAGACCCGGTTTTCATTTATCTGGCAGATTTACTTTTTCAAGCTGCGAATGTGAGCGACCACGGCTTTGACTTCCGCCGGTTTCAACTTGCCTTTCCAGGCGGGCATGAAATCGCCTTTGCCATTGTTGATGTCGGCTGCGATTTTGGCGTCGCTATGATTTTTCTGCCACGTAGCGCTGGACATATCTTCAATGCCCTGCTTTTTATATTTCGCATCGCCCGTGCCATCAGCTTTATGGCATTTGGCGCATTTTTCAGCATAGATTTTTGCGCCGTCCTGAAACACCACAGGCGTCGTCGTCGTCGCAAAACTTCCCACCGACAACACAATCAGCGCTGCCGCCAGCGTAGCTGTGCAAAGAGTAAACTTGAGTTTATTCATTGTAGATTCAATCTCCTTGGTTTTAGTGCCGGACTTGCCGGGAATGAAAAGGGGTTACTTCAATTTTAACATCCACTCGACAATCGCTCTCTTGTCGGCTTCAGAAATATCGGGAAAACTTGCCGGCATTGGCTTCTTCAGATCATACGCGCGCGCGTCTTCCATGATCTTGTATAAATCCTCCGCCGTGCGTCGAGGCTTGGCGGACATGCCGGTCAGCGGAGGTCCCAGATCGGCGTCGCCTTCGCCGTTGGCTCCGTGACAATCGGCGCAACTTTCCATGTAAGCCGCCGGAGCCGCTCCGATTGCCCCTACGCCATCCGCCCCAACCATGGCGGTGGTTGCCCCTATGATCTGCGGCTCAAAAGGCGCTTGAAAGAACGCATGCATTTCCTCTTCTTGCTTTTTGAGTTTTTCGGCGAACTCAGGGTTGTTGCGATCCTGATGTTTGGCCAGAAAGATCAATCCGACAGAACCAGCCAGAGTCAACAAGAGCGCCAGACTGGCAATAGGACGTTTGAACGGATTGCGTTCGGCTTTGCGATCCAGAAACGGCAACAAAAACAATGCGCCAAAAATGATTGCGGGTATAACAGCCGTCGGAATGATGGACCAGGGGCCTGGAAACCATTTCAGTAATTGAAACAGCGGCATGAAATACCAGGGCGGACGCGCCAGGTAATCCGACGAAGGATCCGCCACCGGCCCAAGTTCCGCCGGCATTTTCATAGCCATATAAACCAGCGTCACAAATACAACCAGCATGGCCACCGAATCAAAAAACACCTGTTTGGGGAAAAAGCGATCAACCTTGTTGTCGTCACGGTTGTGATACGGCCCAGCCGGCCCGGCTTTGCGAAACAACGCCACGTGCAATCCGGCCAATAACGCCAACAGCAACGGCAGCAAAAACACATGCGCCGTGAAGAACCTGGACAAGGTAACGGTGGTCAATTCCGTTCCGCCAAGCATGATTTTTTGTTGAATCGGACCTACTACTGGAATTTCTCCGGCGATGGAAGTTCCGACTTTCGTGCCGAAATAAGCAGCTTGATCCCAGGTCAGCAAATATCCAGTGAAGCCAAATCCCAGCACGATCAGCAGCATCACGACGCCAATGACCCAGATCAATTCGCGTTTCTGCTTGTAAGCTCCAAACAGAAAGGTTTGCGCCAGATGCGCGACGGCCAAAATGACCATCGCGCTCGAACCGTAATGGTGAATGCCACGCAGCAAAGCTCCTCCCGGCACGGCTTTCTGAATGTAAGCGACGCTGGCGTGCGCGTGGTCGGCGGTCGGCACGTAATACAAGGTCATGACGATTCCCGTCACCACCTGAATCGCAAACAGGAATAACAACGCGCTGCCCAAAACATAAGCCCAGCGAGCGCCGCCGCGTATGGGTTCGTTCAAGGCTTCGTCCATCAAAGCCTTGACGCCTGTGCGCTCATCAACCCAATCCACCAGTTGGTCAACTTTGGATTTGTCAGCCATATCAGCTCAAGACCTCCTTTTGCGCAATGCCCTGCTTGAAATCCTGATACCGAACCTTCAGCACGTCGCCTTCGATCTTGTATTCCAGCGAATCCAGTCCGCGCGGAGTCGGCCCGCCCTGCGAATTGCCCGCCACATCCCACGTGCTGTCGTGACAGGCGCAAATGAACACATCCTCTTTCGCACTGACGGTGCAACCCAAATGCGGACAGACAGAGGTGAACACTGTGACTTTTTCTCCGTTGCGAATCACCCAGACCGCTCGTTGCGCTTGGAATTTTCCCCAACCTGCATCTTGAGAAACGACAACGTTGCGTTTGACAGGTTTGCCTTCGGGAATTTCCGATACCGGCCCCAGATCAGACCAGTTTTCCACTCCGGCAGCAGATAAAGCAGGCGATATGGCAAACCGCCCGATGTTGATTCCAAGCACGGCAGTAATCCCTCCGGCAATCAACCCGGAAAGTATGCCAAGAAATGAGCGGCGTTCGCCGTTGTCTTGTGTTGATTGATGATCCGACATTGAAACAAATCCTCCTGGAAATCAGCGATTGTGACACTTCCGACATTACAGACACACTTCGCGGCGAAATTCCGGGCTTGAACAGCTCAGCCGTGAGTCAGTGCAATTGTCGTCAATGACTGCTTTTTTGATTCTAGAAACCTGTGGTTGAAAGAGTCGCAATTCTTAACTCGACAGGCGAATTTTGCAAATGCGCGCCGTTCAATTTTCACGTCCGAAAACGGCGAGACGCACCGCCTGCTCATCCGCTAAACTTCGATCATGGTTATGGATCATAAAAGTTGTTACCAGGCAGTGTTGTCGCACGATACGCGTTTTGACGGAGTGTTTTTTGTCGGCGTTTCCAGCACCAGAATTTATTGCCGTACGGTCTGCACCGTCAAAACCCCTCGCCGCGAAAATTGCAGTTTTTTTTCGACCGCCGCCGCCGCCGAACAAGCAGGCTATCGTCCTTGTTTGCGTTGCCGCCCGGAACTCGCGCCCGGCAATGCGCGCATTGACGCCGTCAGCCGTTTGGCGGCATCGGCGATCAATCGCATCGAAGACGGTTTGCTGACGGAAAAACGGCTGGATGAATTCGCCGCTGAAATGGGCGTCACCGACCGGCATTTGCGCCGCGTCATCCAAAGCGAATTTGGCGTTTCGCCCATCGAGTTGATTCAAACTCAGCGGTTGTTGCTGGCCAAACGATTGTTGACAGACACTGATTTACCGATCACCGAAATCGCCTTTGCCAGCGGCTTTGCCAGCTTGCGACGCTTCAATGCGTTGTTCAAAGAACGGTATCGGTTGAATCCGACCGAACTCAGAAAAACGCGCACAACGGCAGCAGTGGATACGCTGGTGTGCGAATTGTCTTATCGTCCGCCGTTGGATTGGCAATCGTTGCTGAATTACCTGAAAGCCCGCGCGTTGAAAGGCGCGGAAGCAGTCGAAGGCAATCGTTACTTGCGAACCGTGAGCGAAGGAAAACAAGTCGGCTGGATCGCTGTTGAACCGGTGGAAGGAAAATCCGTGCTCAGGGTGGAATTATCGGTTTCGCTGGCAAAGGCGATTTTGCCAGTTTTGGCAGGCGTTAAACGAGTCTTTGATTTGAAAGCCGAACCCAACAGAATCGCGGAGCAACTTGGCGAACTGGCAACGGCGAATCCTGGTTTGCGCGTTGCAGGAGCGTACAACGGTTTTGAAATTGCCGTTCGCGCCATTCTCGGTCAACAAATCAGCGTTAAATCGGCGACGACGTTGGCGGGACGTTACGTCGCCCAATTTGGCGAGCCGGTGGAAACACCGTTTGCGGCCCCGCTTGCAGTATTGACGCATTTGTCGCCAACGCCGCACCGCGTCGCCGCCGCTGAGCTATCCGAACTGACTTCGCTGGGAATCATCGCAGCGCGCGCGAAATCAATTTTGGCGCTGGCTGAAGCTGTTGCATCCGGTAAGTTGCATCTTTCGCCCGGCGGCAATGTCGAACAAACGATGGATCAATTGAAACAACTTCCCGGCATTGGCGAATGGACGGCGCAATACATTGCCATGCGCGCGCTGTCATGGCCGGATGCGTTTCCGCACACTGATTTGGGCGTATACAAAGCCTTGGGAACGAATAAACCAAAACAGGTTTTGGAAATTGCCGAGGCCTGGCGTCCCTGGCGCGCTTACGCCGTGATGCACTTATGGAAATCTTTGGAGGGAGACAAATGACGACTTATTACACTCGAATTGACAGCCCGATTGAATCTCTGCTGCTTTCTTCTGATGGCGAATCGCTGACCGGTTTGTCCATGGTCACGCAACGTCACGGGCCGTTTTTCAGCGATGATTGGAAACGCGACGACAACGCCAGACCTTTGGCCGAAGCGCGGAGACAACTCGCCGCTTATTTCGCCGGAGAACTGACCGAATTCGATTTGCCGTTGAAGCTGATTGGAACTGAGTTTCAAAAGACCGTCTGGCAGAAACTGCAAAGCATTCCTTATGGCGTGACGATCAGTTACAGAGAACTGGCAGAGCGAGTCGGCAACCCCGACAGTTCGCGCGCAGTTGGCGCGGCCAACGGACGCAATCCGATTTCGATTATCGTTCCCTGCCACCGCGTCATCGGCGCGAACGGAAAGCTGACCGGTTACGGCGGCGGCATGGAACGAAAAGAATGGTTGCTCGCTCACGAAAGCAAGCGTTGACAAACCGGCTCAGTTTTTCTTCGGCGGACTTTGCCATATCACATTGACGATCATCCATTTGCCATCGAATTTCGCCAGATGGAAATAATCGGTTCCCCATTCGGCAACCAGCTTGGCGCTTGCCGTCTGGTCTTGCACTTCATAAATGGTGATTTCTTTCGGCGCGTCTTTTCGCAGCTTGCCTTCTTTGTTGTAAGTCTTGGCGACTTCGATCAGCCGTTCAAAAGTCATCGCCGAAGCCGGACGATAAGTTTCATCCGCAGGCGGACGATAAAACCCGAGTTTTGCCAGCTTGGGATGAACGCTGCGTTCAATGCGTTCCGGCTGGACGTTGTAAACGCCTTCGACATAATCCAGCACGGCCAGTCGCACCGATTCCTTGTCATTGTTCGTTTGCCCCAAAATCGTGTTCGCAGTCATTCCTGTCAAAACCAGACAGGCGATCATCAGCAAAAATCTCGTTTTCATATTTCCCTCTCTTCGAAGTTTGAATTCAACGCGCAATGGCGTTGGCGTTTTTATAGCTGCCATATTTCAACCAGTTCAACGCTGGTTGCTGGCCGCCAAGCGATTCAGCAATGATTTCCGGCACAATCTTCAAACCGTTCGCGCCGTTGGTGAAGACCACCAAACCGAATTGCTGTTTGTCATACATCACGACATAAGCCTTCATGTTCCCATTGTCGCCCCAATGCCAGTAAGCCAATCCGTCATCGGTCTTTTGCAATCCCCAGCCCAGCCCCCACGAAATCGAAGCCGATAATTTTTCCGGTGGCTTGGCGGTGTTGTTTGTCCCGCTTTCGCTGACCTGAACTTGCGACGTTGACATCTGCCGCCAGGTCGTGCGTTTCAAACCTTTGCCGTTGGCAACAGCAACCAGAAACTTGCCGAAATCCTGCGCCGTAGTTCGCAAACTGGCAGCCGCATTGTGTTGTGTGGATTTGTTCTGACCAGTCATCTGGCCAGCGTTGCTGTGACTGAATGCATGCTGGGCGACATAACTTTCCCGCCAGATATAGCTGCTGTCGTTCATTCCCAGCGGAACGAACACCGAGCGTTTCATAAAGTCATTGAATTTTTCTCCGGTGATTTTTTCGACGACTTTGGACAGGTAAACAAAACCTTCGCCGGAATAGCTGAATCGTTCGCCGGGCGTAAAGTGAATCGTCAATGAATTGTTCTGCCGTCGCCAGTTTGGAAAACCCGGCCTGTGGCTGAGCACGTGGCGCGCGGTAATCTGATTGATTCGCGCGTCTTCGCCAACGTCGTAATTGCCCGGCAGGTATTTGGTCAGCGGCGCATCAAGATCGAGTTTGCCTTCATCCACAAGCTTCAAAACGGCATAAGCGAAAACTGGTTTGCTCAAACTGGCCGCTTCAAAAACAGTATTGTCGGCAACTGGTTCTTTCGTCTGAGCATTCTTTACGCCAAAGCCTTTGTGCCAGACCAAAGCGCCTTTTTGAATCAACGCAATGGAAAGGCCTGGAACGTTGCCTTCTTCCAGCAATTTGGGAATTGCTGCGTTCAATCGTTGGATGATCTGTTCCTGTGAAGCTTTTGCCCGCAACGGGACGGAAGCCTGTTCCTGCGCGAATGCGCCACCAATTCCCAAAACCAAACAGATTCCACTCAACAGAAAGCGAAATTTCGCAAACATTGAAAAACACCTCTGAGTTTGTTGAAAGTTGCAACGGAGAGATCACGATCACTTGCGGTCAACTACCCAACGTTCCGATTGGCCAATCGGTTTCCGCTATTTCAGGCCAGCTTTTCCGAGACTGAGGAAAAAGCTCGTGCAACAAACGCGGCGGGATATTGCAGCTCAACGCATAGCGCTGGAAATTGGATTCGTGGGCGAGCAGCCGCTTATTTCCGAAGTATCTTGTCCATCGCCTTTCCTTTCGCCAACTCGTCAATCAATTTGTCGAGATAGCGAATTTCGCGCATCGTAGGCTCTTCGATCTCTTCGATGCGGACACCGCAAATCACCCCTTTGATCAAAGCCCGCGAAGGATTCAACCTCGGAGCTTCCGCAAAAAATGTTTCAAAGTCCGTTTTGTCGCTCAGTCGGCCTTCAAACTCAGCTTGGGTATAGCCTGTCAGCCAACAAATGATTTCATCTACTTCGGCTTTGGTGCGCCCCTTCTTCTCTGCCTTTGTCAGGTAGTGGGGATAAACGCTTGCGAAGCTGGTCGTATAAATTCGATGCTTTGACATAATGAGTTATGGCTTTCATTTATCCACGCGCTTCGATTGAAGCGTTGGAAGTTTTTTGAATGTGAAAAAGACTCTTCTCGTTTTAATTGCCCAAGCCGGGATGGCTGCGGCGCCTGGTCAGGCCGTAGGCGAAGTCTTACGAATAACAATCAACCCGGCCAAGTAGGCAGCGGCAACTACATCGTAAGCAAGACACCAACCCGGCCACCATATCGGGACACCGGGATTCGCGATCACCGCGTGATGAAAGAAATCAAAAACGCCGTGAAGCGCCAAGCCAGCAACCACGAGCCAGGGAGTCTTCCGAAACCCAAGCGTAGCCAACGCCACAAAGACAAAAGCTGGAATAGCCTCCGCGACCAGAACACCTGTGGACCCGGCCATCGCTGCAAATAGCAGATATAAGGTGGCAATGACGATCAACACTACTGGGTAGAAGCTGCGATCTTTGTCGAAGCCAATCACCGTGGCAAACAATCCAACTGCACTCGCAGCGACAATTCCAATGATATATTCCATATTGTTTCTTCGAGACGGGGTAACTATGCGGCCTAACGACTGGCATCACCGGGCCGCCGCCCTCCGATAAAAGATAAGAAATCATAGGCGGCGGCTCCGCTGCAACGCGCTGTTAGATGTTTTCTGTTTTCAACGACGCCTTTCCTTCATCAAGTAATCGTTTCAGTTCGTTTTGTGCCGTCAACGGAAACTCGTGTTCGTACCATTTGTCCTTATAACCCGTTAGCCCGTGTTCCTTTAACACCTGTTGTGAGGCCGAGAGTATCGCCCCAGCCAATGTCCTTAACCGACAAGTTGCCTCAAACAATAGTTCCCCTTTTTCATCTGGTTCGTGATTCCATAGTTCATTGAACCATAAGATTTTGACCGTGACTTGTTGCTCGTTGTGTCGTTTGAATAGCCAACGATATTCGCCTGGCTCTTCGTCAAAAGAAGCCGTTGCTTCGGTATTGCCCATTACGATGTCAACGATCGCTTGCAACAAACTTTCGAGCGCGTGACTCAGGTAGGAGGCTGTTGTGGTGATAGTTTGCTCATCCACCGTTAGGACACATTGCGCCCAACCAGAACCAGTCAATTTATAAGAAACCTCTACGCTCAATTTGCTTTATGTTCCTTCTTTGGAATGACCTTTCTTTGCCACAGACATCTAATATCGCGTTCACCGGGCGCGCGCCTGTAAACGTTAATTACGAACGCCACGACGGGCGCGCTCTGGTGCAATGGATTATAGGTGTTCAAGCGGAAAACTACTGCGGCGTAGCCAGTAAC
>CAYYDG010000080.1:0-28618 GCA_964470555.1 uncultured Heliomicrobium sp. | reverse complement strand
CTCTGTCCGGGACTGCGACTCTGACAGAATTTCAACTAGAATTCGGACAACGTCCTTCGGAGCGGTCAACTCACACTTTCTAATCGAAAATTAAAAGCTCAATTATTGAGTCTTACAGAATGAATGTAGTAAGCCGCACTATTAATTGTCAACAAATTCTTTTTGGAAAAGTGTGGTCACCTGCACGCGGTCCGAAGAAAATGTAACCTTATCCGATCTTTCACTTGTATTACACTTTCAACCAATCAATCTTTCCGGCTTTCAGACCGGCTTTTCGGCCAATCATCGCCGGATTTTGCAGTGATTCTGCTATGATTTGCCCGCTGTACACAATCAAACTCAAGGAGCTCAACCGAACATGCGAAAACTTCAGAAATTTCTGCTAGTCACTTCCACTTTTTTTATCGTCGTCGCGCTGTTTTCTTCTGAACGAGGCCGCGCCATTCAAAAACAGAAAGCACAACTTCCTCCAGGCAAGCCTGTTCTATGGAAAGACCCTGGCCAGGTGGAAAAACTCGATCTGGTTGGTGGCTCGGCCGGACGCGCCAAAGCTCCCAAACCACCGTTCACATTTGTCGAAGAAAGTTTGTCAGGAACCAATCCCAAAGTTCGCGTGATGGATGCCAATGGCATTCGCTGGACGGCGAAATTCGGTTCGGAAGTAAACGCCGAAACGTTTGCCACGCGATTGGTCTGGGCTGCGGGCTATTTCGTTGAGCCTGCCTATTTCGTGCCTGTCGGAAAAATTGAAAAGCTGGGGGCACTGACCCGCGCAAAAAAATTCGTCAAACCGGATGGCAGTTTCACTGACTCACGCTTTGAAATGCAGAAGGACAAGGATGTCAAAAAGCTGGAAGAAGAAGAAAGCTGGAACTGGATTCAAAATCCTTTCAACGGCTCGAAAGAACTGAACGGTTTGAAAGTCATGTTGATGCTCACTTCAAACTGGGATAACAAAGACGTGCGCGACGTGAAACGCGGTTCAAACACAGCCATTTTCCGTACGCCGCTGAAAACCGGCGTCGAAGACCGGTATCTGGTCACTGATTGGGGCGGTTCGATGGGCAAATGGGGCGGATTTCTGAGCCGCGAAAAGTGGGATTGCAAGGGATTCAGCAGCCAGAACAAGGATTTCGTCAAAGGCGTCAAGGGCGATCTGGTGCAATTCGGCTATTCCGGCCAGCATACCGACACTTTCAAAAACGATATTCGGGTCAGCGATGTCAAATGGCTGTTGCAATATCTTGGCCGCATCACAGATGACCAGATTCGCGCGGGGCTGCAGGCCAGCGGCGCGACTTCAGATGAAGTCGAATGTTTCACCGTAGCCTTGCGCGACCGCATCAACCAACTGAAAAACGTCGCCAAATAACGACCGGAAAAGGGGCAATCAGAAAATTGTCCCTTTTCTTTTTTACCCTTCGCCCAACACTCGAATGGGCTTCGGCACTCGTTTCAACTGAAATTTCTGCACGGCGTGTTTTTCAATGTGTGCCATCGCTTCTTCGACCGAATCCGTCAACATCAACAAATCCAGGTCTTCAGGGCTGATGGTTTTCTGCCTGACCATCTCTTCCAGAAAGTCATATAGTTCGTAGTAATACTCCTTCCCCATCAAAACAATCGGAAAGTCCTTGATCTTGCGAGTTTGGATCAACGTCAGTGCTTCAAACAATTCATCCATCGTACCGACTCCGCCCGGCATGACGATAAACGCATAAGAGTATTTGACCAGCATCACTTTGCGAATGAAGAAGTAGCGAAACTCGACCATCTTATCCAGATATGGGCTGGGTTGCTGTTCGTGCGGCAACGTGATGTTGCAGCCGACGGAATAACCGCCAACATCTTTTGCGCCGCGATTGGCGGCTTCCATGATTCCGGGTCCTCCGCCTGTCATCACCGTAAAGCCCTGATTGGCCAATGCCGCGCCGACTTCGCGCGCCAGTTGGTAATACGGATGGTCTTCCTTGAATCGTGCGGAACCGAAGACAGTCACGCTAGGGCCGATGAAATGCAGGTGACGAAACCCTCGCAAGAACTCCGCCACGATGCGAAACAACATCATGGTTTCCGAACTGCGCGACTTCGGGCCTTCTAAAAAGTAACGGTCGCTGCCGTTGCCTGTCGCCGATTGAACATTGCCATTGGAGTTCGATTGAGAACCGTCTTTTGCCATTTGTCGTGCCTCGTTTGATGAAAGCGGATCGCAGACAGTTTCTTCACAGCCTGCCCACGATTCCCTGTCAGTTGGATTGATAATCCAGTTTGAATTCGATTGCGCATTCGACTGTGCGCGCCCACGGCAAATACACATTCAAGCCGTTCAGCCTGTTGACCGTGATCGTTTTC
The DNA here is from genome assembly GCA_964470555.1 of uncultured Heliomicrobium sp. Taxonomy (GTDB): domain Bacteria; phylum Acidobacteriota; class Blastocatellia; order RBC074; family RBC074; genus RBC074. The sequence goes on along the minus strand of CAYYDG010000080.1, from coordinate 26,266 downwards.
TCTACGCCTTTGTAAATTGCCAGCCGATGCGTGCGCCCCTTGAAATACTCAGCGAAAAATTGTTCGATCCGGGTCTTGAGCCTTTCGCTGACTTCGCGATTGATTTGAGCATACCGATCAGGTGTGAATTCGTAGGCTACTTCGTCTGTTCTGGCTTCGGCGCGAAGTCGCGTATTGATCTCCTGCCGAACTATGTCGTGATACAGGTAATCGCCGGCAAACCGATTGAGCAGAAATTCCAGGTGAGCGGCTTCGGTGCGCGCGGCGCGGTCTGCGCGGTCGTTCAGCTTCGAGCGGAAAAAGACCCGCAGATTGGCGTGAGGAATCGTCGTTCCCAATGTATTCCCCGCCGTATTCCAGGCGGCATACCCGGCAAAACGATCAAACAGATTTTCGCGTTTCAACGCCTGAATGATTCTTTCGTCGGCTCCGCTATGATGAGGCGCGGGGAACAGCACATCGGCCAGGGCGATATGCCGATTGTCCTTCAATTCCTTCAGCAGCTTTTTCAGAAACAGATCGAACTCCTCATCGTCGGTTCCCGGCGCGTTGACGAACAGGCGATAATCGCTCTGGTCGAATTCGCTGACAGGAATTCCTCCGGCGGCGCGAATTTTACTTTCGACGGTAAATTGCAACGGCTGGTCTTCATAAGGCGCAATCACTTCACGGCTTTTTTCCGATGAATAAATGACGGCGACTTTCAATTTGTACAAAAACTTATCCAACACCGCTCGACTGACCAGCGAGGACGACCCTTCGTCTGTGCCGTTGTAAATCGGCACTTTGGATTCCAGCCCAAACTCTTTCAACTTAGCGCGCAATACAGCCTGGTCTTGCCGATGCAGTCCATACTGACGAGCGTCATCTTGCAACAAAATCAGTTCGTTGACAGTTCCAGCCTTGACCAAATCGAGCATTGCCAGATTGAGTTGCAGATTGCGTTTGCGAGCCGCCAGATAATCGTCAATCACCGCAGACGGCAGGTTTTTGGTCAGTTGCTCCAATTCCGCAGCAAGTTTTCTGTCACCGCTTTTGGGCGCGCGGTCTTTCAATTCCGCCCAGCGCGCCAGATTGTCGTGAATGCCGCGCGTCGCCGCTGTTGCAGTCGGAGCCACGCCCATAATCACGTTGAAAGCGTACACCGGCACACGCGGGTATTTCGATTTGAACCAGCGGAAAAACTCCAGCCGCTTTCTGGCCTCGTCGAACGAAACTTTATGCGTGCGCGAAGCGACCAGACCGCCATAGGCCAGCATATCCACGGAAACAATCAGCGCATCGGTTTTGGAATAGTCCTGCGACCTCAACCACTGCTCTATGCGCGCCGTGTCGCCAGGCAGAGTAAAGCGGCCAAGCATTTCTCGCGGCGGCATCGTCACTTTGTGATCGGCGACGGCTCCGATCATTTGCGCGAACTGGCCAACCGCCGGACGGTCGTCAATCGGCAACAAGGCGATATACCCGGCTGCGCCGAGCGGCCCCGGATTCATCGGCACAGGTTTGAACCGCGGGTCTTGTTTGCTGGAATCCTGCGCCGATACTGCCATTGCAAAACTTATTGCAATCAAGCCAACCAGGACGATCAATCGCACACAAGTGAACTTCATTCTTACAACTCCTTTTGACGATGAAACGAATTTTGGCCAGAGAATACACGAAAGCAGAGTTCAGAGCCGCACAACTTTCAATTGAGCTTGCCGCCAGTCATCGAACATCCAGAAAAAACTTTTTGAGCGTTGCCGGATGAACTCCCAACCAATATCCGAACCGCAGCGTGTACATCAACAACACCGTTCGCCAGACGCCGAATTTGATCCAGCGACGCGGCGAAATCTCCACACGATCACTAAGCACTACGACCGATCCTTTTCCTTTCATCGCATTGAACAATGCTATGTCTTCCATCAAAGGAAAGGTTTCGTATCCGCCAATGGCGTCAAACACGGTTCGCCGGATAAAGATCGCCTGATCTCCTGTGGCGGTTTTGAAACATCGCGTGCGCAGATTGATTCCCCAAGCCACCGCTCGCAAGGAAGCGGCAGCCTCTGCCGGAAATCGAATTTGAAAACATCCACCTGCGACGGAAGCATCAATCAATGATTGACTAATTGACGACAATGCATTCGGCGGCAATTTGACGTCGGCGTGCAAAAACAACAAGACCTCCCCACGCGCAGCCGCAGCGCCTTCATTCATTTGCCAACCGCGATTCGCCTGCCCGCAATGGACGATTCGAACAACTTCAAATCGGCTGGCAAGTCCAACAGTCCGATCAACGCTGCCTCCGTCAGCGACAATCAATTCCGCCTGCTGGCCACCACTGACCGTTTCCAATTCCGCCAGCGTCGCGGCAATTTGCGATTCTTCGTTGAGTACGGGAATCACTATGCTGATAAGTGGTTGAGTTGCGCGTTGAGAATACAGATTTGTCAAAGTCAGCCTCTTGTTTTTTTGGAACTCGGTTGATTGCAGCCAGCCGATGGGGGCGAATATAATCCGCTCGTCACACATTACGAAACGATTGGAAGTCACCAGAACTTCAAGATTACGTCCTCAACAGAAACCAACGCATTTTATTCAGGAGCTTCGCAGGATGAAAAATTCCGTGCTTATGCGCTTCAAACAAAGACGTGCGCTGAATCCCCAACCGCGCCAACGCATGCGATGGTTGCAAACGTTTTCCATGCTGTTGCAATCGGCGCTGGCGGAACCGCGCCAGATCGAAATCACCCACCAGCGAATTCTGCTTCCCAAACTGCCACCCGAATTTCATGGCTTTCGCATCGCGCAGTTGTCGGACATTCATCACAGCCCCTATTTCAGCGAAGAAGAAATTGGCATCGCGGTTCGTCGAGCTAACGAACTGGACGCCGATCTGGTGGTTTTGACCGGAGATTACATCTCTCATTCGCGCGATTACATTCCAAGCTGCGCGCGCGCATTGGCGGAATTGAAAGCTCCGCACGGAGTGTTCGCCGTTTTGGGCAACCACGACCATTGGACGGATGGCAAAGCGATGTGGGCGGCTCTGGCCGAACAAGGAATTCGCGTGTTGACCAACGAAAATCACAAACTCAGTCTAGGCCAGTCGCACATTCGCCTGCTGGGTGTGGACGATTTGATGGTTGGCCAGGACGATTTGCAACTGGCGCTGCTGGGGTCTTCGATTGAAGAGACGCGAATTTTGCTTTGCCACAACCCTCGCATCATTCGAGAAGCCGCTCGCGCCAGCATTGATCTGGTGCTTTCCGGCCACACTCACGGCGGCCAGATCAATTGGCGATTGCTGACCGGACGCAAGGATTCCAAACTCAACCGCTGGCTTCGCCGTCCCAGCCGCCGTTTGACACGTGGCCACACTGAACTCGGCGCAACGCAGCTTTACGTCAATCGTGGACTGGGAACGGTCATCGCACCGCTAAGATATGGCTGCCCGCCGGAAATCACTTTGCTGGAACTGATAAAAGCCTGAAGGATCGCTGAATGTCCGAATGGAAACACAAAACTGCGCTGATTACTGGCGCGTCCTACGGCATCGGCGAAGCCTTTGCACGGCGATTGGCGGCAGAGGGCGCGAATCTGATTTTGACGGCGCGCTCAGTTGATCGGCTGGAAGCGCTGGCCGAAGCGCTTCGTTCGCGCTGGAACATCTCGGTGACTGTCATCGCTTCCGATCTGGCACAAACTGCCGACTGGCAAAAATTGTTTGACGAAACCGAAGGGCGCGGCCACCAAGTGGACTTGCTCATCAATAATGCTGGCTTTGGCGCGGTTGGAGATTTTGCCGATTTGCCGCTCGACCGACAGTTGGAAATGATTCAGGTCAATGTCACGGCTTTGGTTGCGCTGACCCATAAGTTTTTGCAGCCTATGCTGACGCGAAAAAGCGGCGCGATCATTCAACTGGCTTCGACCGCATCGTTTCAAGGCGTGCCTTACTTTGCGACGTATTCGGCGACAAAATCTTTCATTCTGACATTCAGCGAAGCGTTGTGGGCGGAATGCCGTCCGCTCGGCGTTCGCGTGCTGGCGGTTTGTCCCGGTCCGACCGGAACTAATTTCCAAGCCGTCGCCGGAACCGAACGCACCAGACGACCAATCAAAATGCAAACACCAGACGAAGTGGTTCAAATCAGCTTGAAAGCTCTGGCTGCCAATCGCAGCGTCGTGGTCTCTGGTTTCGGCAACACTGCGATGGTTTTTCTTGAACGATTCGTCTCGCGTCAAACCGTGACGCGAATGGCGTCCAAACTGTATCGCCCCTTTTCAAACCGCAGCTTTTCATAGGAAATAAAACTTATGCTCAGAAAACAACTGACTTTGTCATTTTTGATTTTTGCTTTGCTTGTGGGACAGGCATGCAGTGGCGGAGGCCAGCTTGTAGCCCCGCCCGGATCGAAGTCTCAACCGAAGTTCAAACCGGGTGTCAACTTCTTTTCACCTGAACAGGATATAGAGATGGGGCGGCAATCGGCGGAACAAATCATGCGGGAAACACCTATGCTGGATGATCCGCAAATTTCCAGCTACATCAGCCAACTCGGCGCGAAGCTGGCGGCGAAAGCTGCGGGCGAAAAATTCCCATACAATTTCAGAACTGTGGCAACGCGTGAAATCAATGCGTTTGCATTGCCCGGCGGATACCTGTTCGTCAATGCAGGCGTCATCGCCGCCGCTCGCAACGAAGGCGAATTGGCTGGTGTGATGGCTCACGAAATCGCCCATTCGGCATTGCGCCATGGAACCAGTCAGGCGTCGAAACAACGAATCGCTCAAATGGGATTGGGTATTCTCGGTACATTGGCTTCAGGTGGCGAACAAGGCGATCTGGGAGGCGCCGTCAGCGCAATCGGCGGATTGGGCGCAAACCTGTTGTTTTTGAAAAACGGTCGGACGGCTGAAAAACAAGCCGACCTGGAAGGCGCGCGCATCATTGCCGAAGCCGGATACGACCCGCGCGATATGGCCAACTTTTTCAAAACACTGCAAGCCGAAGGCGGGCAACGCACACCGGAAATGCTCAGCGATCATCCTGATCCAGGAAATCGCATTGAATATATTTTGGCCGAAATTCCCAATCTGCCGGTTGCCGCCAATCCGATACATACTTCGCCAGAGTTTGAACAGGTCAAGGCCAGACTGACCGGACGCGCTCCGCAATTGAGCGCCACCAGTCAACTTCGTCGTATCGGCAAAGACCCTGCGCATCTGGAACTAGGCGTTCGCCCGCCACGCCCTGCCGGCCAATTCAATGGCTTTCAATCCGAAGATGGCTCCTTTGCATTGCAAGTCCCTGCCAACTGGGACACATTGCGCGTCAACCAATCCAATTACATTTTTGCGCCCAAAGGCGCTTACGGAAAAATGCCCAATCAAAGTGAAGAATCCATGATGGTCACACATGGAATCTTTGTCGGAGCAATGGAAGTGCGTCAGGGCGATCTGGCTTCAGCGACGCGCGCGTTCATACAGCGTCAATTGGAAACCAACGCCGATTTTCAACAGCTAGGCCAGATGAAGGAAACGACGCTTGCTGGACAACAAGCCTTGGCTGCGGCTGTCGCTGGCCCATCTGCCATCAACGGAGTAGCAGAAGTGGATGTCACCTACACCACTGTGACCGCTGACGGTAGGATGTTTTACATTATCACCATTGCTCCCGAAGACGAAGCAGAGGTTTACAAAGCTGCGTTTCAGCAAATTCTTCGCAGTCTACGGCTGGCAAGATAGATGAAAATTGGTGATTGAACCGGCTTTCGACAACGCGAATGACACAAGAGCAACGCCAAGCGTGAATTTTTTTCGCAGTTGATGCGAAAATTTTGCCTTAGTGTATGGACAAAATTCTAATGCTGTTTATAATGCGTTTGCCTTCCCCTATAGCGGCTCTGGTTGAAGTACTAAGTGCTAAACACGTAATTGAATTTAACCCCAACAATTGGAGGGTGTGCCCCGATGCGTTGTCAACACTGTAACTATCAGATCTTTGCGTATTCTCGTTGCTGTCCAAACTGTGGCCGATCTGTTCAATCGAAAACTGTTGTTCAGAATGAAGTGAAAGTGCCCCAAACGCGCTTGGACTTCTGGGTTGCTGGCTTGAGAAAGCAGCTTCACCTAACCTCAACAGTGCGTCGCACAGCGGCGTAATGGTTTTTCTCCCATTGATTTGTTTAGAAAAATAAGAACGCCTCGTTGTTTGCAATAAAACAACGAGGCGTTCTTATTTTTCTCGGTACTTTTTTCGACTAACCTCAGTTCACCACGTCCTTCAAAAACTGTTCGTAAAGGGATTCAGTTTGTTCTTTGGTCAGTTTGCCTGAATGAACCATAATTCTGAACCGCAAGGTGATTTTCTGTCCCGGCTCCAAAGTGTAATTCAACGTGGTTGCGCCTTTGGTGAATTCTTTGGCGCCGAATGGATTGGCGGCAAACAGCCCATAACCACGCGCATGCCAATAGGTCGGATAAGTCGGATTTTTCGGATGATCGAAAATACCTATCACCACGTCTTCGCCTTTGACCGTGCCGGAAAGCGTCATCCATTTGGCGCGAGTTCCCCAAGCTTCTTTCTCGCCGACTTTGCCTTCACTGCTCAAATACACGCCAGCGACTCCGGTGTTGTCCAGTACTGGAACTTTGGTCGGAACGCCATTGGCATCGGTAAAGACTTCGGGTCTGTTAGAAGGCTCTTCCAGCGTCCGCGTCACGCGAATACCGAGCGCGCCTTCTTTTGAATCATTGAAGACGACTTTCTTGTCCTGAGCGGTGAGCGTGATGATGCGATCAATAATGCGAACATCTTTGGCCGCACGGAAAAAGATTTGATCGTCTTCCTGCATGATTTTCGATCCGTCGGGCATGATCCAGTCCATGATGGTATCAAGCCGAGCAACGCCTTTGCCGGATTTGCCGATGTTGGCAGTGCGATGTTTGATCGTGCCGAACTTTTCAATCACGCCGCGATCCCGCGTCACTCCTTCAGGCGGAGTGTTCCAGAAATCAACGCCGTTGATGTTTCCGTAATTGAACCACGACGAAATGTGATGCGGATGGTCGGTTCGTTCGCCGGCAACTTTTTCCAACGGAAAGCCGCGCGTAACCACTGTGCCTTTAGACGTGCGCAGCGGATACAGAATAGGTTTTTTCTGGTTATCCCAAAACACATACGAAGTGAACGGCTGACCGTCCACAGTCACATCGTATTGTTTCTTCTCTTTGCTTTCTGTGATCTTGATGGTCTGGGCAGAAACGACCGAAGCCGCTAAGGTCAATAAGCCAACTGCCAGCAATGCTACCAAACTTTGCTTCATGGTGTTTTCCATTGAGTGAGAATGGACGGGCGGAGGGAGCATTTGTAACTCCTACCGCCCGTCGAGTGATTAAGCCGTCACGACTTTTCGAGCTTTGTCGTCGAAGGTGACTTTCTTGCCGGTCTGGATGGCCGCAATCGTCATGCACAACGCAACCGAATGATTGTACGCCGCGTGAATGTCGGCGTTGGTCTTCTGGTTGCGGTCGCGGATGCACTTCATCCAATTGCGCATGTGAGCAACGGTCTGGTTGTCAGCCCCCGTGTCGGCGGAAGCCACCACGCCGCCTTCGTCGGCCAGCGTCAGCGGAGCCAGTTGATTCGGTTGCATGTTCATCGGCTTGGCGTGACGTTCGATCAAACCGCCGTCGGGAGTGACCTTGTTCGTATCCAGATCGAGCGTCCCGCCGTTGGAATAATAGACTTCCTTGATCAGACCTTCGGGATTGGTCGAAACCGTCGCATTCGTCTGGCGCGAAGCATAAAGCACCTGGAACGCTTTGTCGGTTTTCGGATTGTGATAATCGAACACAGCCGTCATCGTGTCCCAGTTCGTGCGTCCGTCTTTCCACAGATACAGGCCGCCGTTGGCCACGACACTGCGCGGATGCGGAATGCCCGTGAACCAATGCACTGTGTCAATCTGGTGAACCATCCATTGATCGGGAATGCCCGACGAAAACGGCCAGAACAAACGAAATTCCAGGTGATGGCGCGGGTTGAACGGCAATTTGGGATCGCGGTTGATCAGAAAACGTTTCCAATCGGTGTCTTCCTGCTTCATCAGCGGCACTACGCGCGGACGACGCCAGCGACCGGGCTGATTTACGTTCCAGTTCATTTCGGCCATGACGATGTCGCCGAACTTACCGGAATCCAGATACTCTTTGGCGCGCATGTAACTCGGCGTCGAGCGACGCTGCGTTCCGACCGTAAACACCTGTTTCGATTTGCCAATCACGTCCAGAGCCTTGTTAGCGTCTTCCATGATGTTAGCAAAGGGTTTTTCAGCGTACACGTCTTTGCCCGCCTCAACGGCTTCGATGGCGTGATAAGCGTGCTGGAAGTCCGCTGTGGCGATGATCACGGCGTCAATGTCTTTCATCGCGTACAACTCTTCATTGTTGCGAGCCATGGCGATCTTCGCCGCTTTGTTTTTGTATTTTTCGCTGTTTTGAATTTTCGCGGTGTTGGTTTCGCGGTGATGTTTCCAGATGTCGCTGACCGCAACCAACTCGAAGTTGAGTTCGGCGGCTTGACTGAAAAACGCTGGAACCAGCGATCCCATCATACGGTCGCCTATGCCAACCAGGGCGGTACGGATTTTCCCGTTCGAGCCGAGAATCCGGTCGTAGCTATAAGCTGGCATGCTGGTCGCAGCCACTCCCGCCGCAGCTACTGACGAGGTTTTCAAAAAATCTCTGCGTGATGTGTTGCTCATTTTGTCTCCTCAAGATTTCATCCACCAAGCCGCACGAACTTCCGCGAGCAATGTTCGTGCTCCTTCGTGCCACGTTGTGGATGGTTTACGGTTTCAGATAGCGGTCGAACCATTCCCAGATCGCGGGATAGCTCTTTTCAATTCCCGGCCAGTAAGTATGCGGCCCGCCGGGATGAACTGTCAGGTGGACTGGCCGCTTCAGTTCTTCATACTTCGCTTTCAGGATTTGAGATTGTTGCACCGGAACCGTTTTGTCAGCATCGCCGTGAACCAGAAATAGCGGCGGAGCTTCAACAGTCAGGTGATAAATTGGAGAAACGGATTTCAGTTGGATTTCCAGGTCGGTGATCTTGCCAAACATATCTTGAAAGAGCGTCGGCCTGATTTTCTCAATCATCTTGTAGCCGTTTTCGCCGCCCCAGTTGATGAAATCCACAGGTGGAAACCAAGCCATGATCGCCTGTACTCGACTGCCGATTCGTTCCACAGGGTCTTTTGCTTCGGCTTTTCCATCATCGGCGGTCAACGCAGCCATCAAGGCCAGATGTCCGCCGGAAGAACCGCCGACAATGCCCAGTCGGTTCGGATCCACGCCATATTCTTTGGCGTGCAGCCGGACAAAGCGAATAGAACGTTTGATGTCACCAACCATTTCCGGCACCGGATAGCGTGGCGTGCTGCCGTGACGAACCAGAAACAGCGTGAACCCGCCATTGAGCAGGCCTTGCGCCCAATGCTGCGAACGAAGCGCTTCTTCTTCGCTTGGAAGATCGGACTTTTTGGATTTCCAGCTTCCGCTGACAATCAGTATGACGCCGATGTTCTTCGGTTTGGTTTCGGGAATCATCACGTCGAGCGTCATCGCCAGACCATCTTTGTGACCGTAAACCACGTCCTCGATCGTTCGGCATTTAACCGGTTCCAGTTTGAAATCGTCGGCGTTGGCATTTGAAACAAACCCACACGCCAGAAGCAAAACTACAAATAAGATTTTGTGCCTGGTCATTTCCCGTATAAGTGCAAAGGAACGGGGCAAACCAGTGGCTTGCCCCGTTGAAACAAGGTTTTCAGAAAATCAGCTTCAACCCAATTTGCACGTCGCGCGGCAAATTGGCCTGGCCCGTCAACTGTCCGAAGGTCGAGTTGCGCGGATTCAAGTCGGGATTGTCGAAGATGACTTTGTTGAAGGCGTTGAGGAACTCGCCGCGCAATTGCAGCTTAATACTTTCTGTGAAGGAAAAGTTCTTGCTCACAGACAAGTCCCAGAGATTGAGCATGTCACCACGAAATTGCGCAAAGCGGCTGGGCAACGTGCGTATGTTCGCGCCAAGCTGGATACGAATGTCATTGCGCTGCTTGACCGGATCCACCACGCCGTTGGTTTGAACAGCAGCGTCATTGAAATAAAAACCGCTGATGTCGAAAACCGTGCGCGTATCTCCGGCAAAGCGCGGGAAGTTGGCGCTTCTGATGTCAGTTTTGAGTTTCGACAAATCGCCGCTGTAGTAGACGTTGCCGAGTGTCAGCGGACGGCTGGATTGCAACTGACCTATGCCTTGCACCTGCCAGCCGCCGAGCACTACATCCACCGCGCGATTCCAGCCCGCGCCCCATTTGCGTCCGCGCCCGAAGGGCAATTCCCAAATGCCGCTAACCACCAACCGGTGTGGCGCGTCGGCGTCCGAATACCGCCTCTCGAATTCCGTGTCCACCTCGTTGAGGAGGGTCCCTTTTTCCAGAAATTTCGACCAGGTGTAGCTGACCAGCGCCGTGTAGCCCTTGCTGAAGCGTTTTTCAGCACGCAACTGCCCTGAATGATAATTGCTGCTTGCGTCGTTACGAATGCCCGTCACGCCTGTGTATTGCGGGAATGGGCGCAACAATTGCGACCGCGCAACCGTGGCATTGTTCAAGCCTGTTCCCGGAATCAAGCCGCGGAAGGGATTAGTGACCGCTTGGTTCAAAAATCCTATGCGATCGGTTTGCGCCTGATCGCGAAACGGGCTGGTTGACAGGAACTGACGCGGAACTGGATTGAGTGCAACGCCCACCACGCCGTCGTAACCGTGATTGCCAACGTACTGCAATTCTACCAACCAGTTGCCAGGCAGTTCGCGCTGCACACCTAAGGACCAGCGTTGCGCTTGCGTGTTGTTCAAATCACGCGGACGAAATGAAATACCCTGTCCCAACAGCACGGATAGTCCCAAGCTTGCACCCGCAGGCGTCAACACCCCGGTCGGAAACGGATTGGCCAGCGTGCCCACTGAAGTCAGTCCATTGTCCGTCGTGCCGACCAGCGGCGTCGCCAGCGAAAAACCAGCCTGATTCACCCCGTCAATAACAAACGGCACCGTGTAAATCCCCCAGCCGCCGCGAATCACGGTTTTGTCATTCCATTTATAGGCAAAGCCCGCGCGCGGTTGAAAGTTGTTTTTATCCGCGTCCCAGATACCACGCCGACTGTCATTGGCGAACAGCAATCCGCCTTTGACGTTGAAACTGGCCACAGGCACTTCGGGAATCGGGCTGGCGGCATAAGCTGTTTTGGCGGCGGCTTCGACCGGGCTGGCCACCGTCGCATCAAAGCCCGCCAGTTGCCGGTTGTAACGTTCAGTCGGCGCGCCTTCGTATTCGTAGCGCAGGCCCAGATTGAGCGTCAGTTTGCTCGACACCTTCCAGTCGTCGTGAACAAACATGCCATTGTAGAGGCCCTGGCTTGAACTCGCCGCATTGCGATCAATCGTGCCGCCGGTCGGCAAGCCCAACAGAAACGACGCGAGTTCCTGTCCAATCGGAGCGGCGGCGGAATTGTCCAGCGGGCCGCGCGTGAAAGTCGTCCCGAAATCGTAACGTCCCGCCGCGTGGCCCGCGCCAAAGCCGTTTTGCCGGTACGAACGGAAATCGTAGCCAAAGCGCCAAGAATGTTTGCCGGCGATCTTGGTCAAAGTGGATTGCGCTGTGTAGATGTTGAAATTCGATCCGCCGCCAACGCTATCTCCCAGAGACGAAAACTGGCCGATTTCAAAACGCGGCAAATACTGCTCTGGCCCGAACAATGCCGCCGTCGCCGCTGGAAAGCCCAAACTCGCGGGATTGAAGACATCCTGGTGTTGGCGGATGTTCGGTTCGTTGAAGCGCGAGAATCCGACGCGGGAATTGAGAATGACTGTTGGCGAAAAGTTGTAGACGTGATCAAACGTACCGCCATTGTTGATGCGGAACAGGAAATTGCCGGTCGGGCGAATTCCATTGACTACGCTCGTCCAATTGCCACGCGATTCACGGCGATTGTTATAACTGTACCGCACAAAAAAACGCTGCTTTTCGCTGATAGTCTGGTCAAAACGCCCCGACAGCGAACGGAACTTATCAGTGCGTGGATTGCCGCTGATGTAATTCTGGCGACCTTGCGCATCGCCCGGCTGGTTAGGCAGCGGGTAATAGTTCAGGTAATTGCGGGCAATGGCGCTGATGCGATTGGCCGGAATGATGTTGCCGGGGAAAGGATCGCGGCGGACGCGCGCGCCTTCTTGCCGCGAAGTGGCTGGATCATAAATCAATGCTCCTGCAGGAAGCTCCGAAAAATCGCCGTTGCGCTGTTTGGCCGTCGGCACGGTGAACAAGCCCGGTTCCGGGAACACATCCGGCAAAGCTTCAAACGAGAAGAAGAAAAAGCTGCGGTTGCGTCCATCGAGAAATGCTTTTCCACCTTCACCAAATCGCGGAATAAATACAGGCCCACCAACTGTGAAGCCATAACGGTTGTAACGCAGCGGATCGCGATCGGCCTTGCCATCCCGATCACTATCGCGCGCCGGATTGGTGGACAGATTCGTGCGATTGAGCAAAAAAGTATTCGCCGAGAGTTTGTCATTGCGTACGAACTCATAAATCGTGCCATGCAAACTGTTGGTTCCGCTCTTGAGCGTGACGTTCACCGTCGCGGCGGCAGTGTGCGCTGTCTGCCCGTCATAAGCAGCGGTTTCGACCTTGAATTCCTGCACGGCGTCAGCGGGCGGCACGAATGCCACACGACCAAGTCCTCCGCCACTAGCCATATTCGGCGTGCCGTCCAGCGTGAATTCATTTCGTCCCGGCGCACCATCTGCAACTATGCCCGAAGTCCCCGCGTTGTCGAATGGGCGCGAAAAGCGCAAATCGCCCGTGTAGGTGATGCCCGGAGCCAGTCGCGAAAGCACGAACGGGTTGCCATCCGAGAGCGGCAGTTCCGAAATGCGCCGCTGGTCAATCACCTGTCCCGCCGAAGCGGAACCGACTTCCAGCAACGGCGCAGCCGCAGTGATGTTGACGGTTTCAGTCACTTCGCCGATTTCCAGTGCAACATCCAATTGCAACTTGTCACCGACACGAACTTCAATATTTTGGCGAATGGATTTCTTGAAGCCTTTCGCTTCAATAGTCAGTGTGTAGTTGCCAGGAATCAAATACAGCACTTGATATTCTCCCAACGAATTGCTGGTCGTAGAAGTAGAACTGTTTGTGGCGCTGTTGGTGACTGTAATTTGAGCATTTGCGACAGCCGCACCTGATGCTTCGTTAACGCGCCCGGCGATCGAGCCGCGAAAATCTTGCGCCAGAATGGATGCGGCACAGGCAAACAGGCTGACTACCAGCAATCCGATTCTGTATTTATGAGATGCAAATATCATGGGTTCCTCCGTAATAGTTCATTTGATGGAACTGAATCCCCTGCCCAAACAGACCTATTCCAAGTAAGTGGGCAGAGTTGACGAAACTTCCTCTCAGCTTTTGATCTGCGATCCCAGCTTGCCTTTTCTCTCCAGTGATCAAATTCTGATGCTCAATCGAACCTGGAGCTTTTGATTCAGTGATTTGGTCTTACAAGGTCGCAAGGATTATAAGCGCTCACAATTCAACTGTCAGCCTCTGAGCAAAAAGATAACCGCCTGGCAGAAAGAATTTCTGACGGGCGGTTTAGCCTATTAAGCATCGGACGTTCTCAGAATTTAAGCCTGAGTTTCGGATATGTACGTTGTGATTCCCTGATCGGCAGCAGACAACGCGGCGGCCAGCTTTTTGGTTTTGTTGGCCTCTTTGGTCAGCTTGTTTTTTTCCGCCGGATCACTGGCATTAGCCGCCTTCTTTTCCTGTTTGGCAGCTTTGGCAGCAAGAATAGTGGCTGCGGTTTTCAAACCATTTTGAGCAATGATTAAGGCGACTGTTTCTTTGTCCATCGAGATAATCTCCTTTTGTTTATGACGTTGTTTGACAAGGCAATCGTTTGCAACCGTCGCTGTTGTCACAGCGGCAAAGCTTCGATCAAACGTTCAATGTCTTCTCGCGTGTTGTACAGATGTGGCGAGATGCGCAATCGGCCAAGTCGGGGCGTGGTGATAATACGCCGTTCGTTGAGAATCCGATATAGCTCGTCAGCAGAAAAATTTTCATGACGACAACAAATCACCGAGGATTTTTCTGCGGGCAACCGCGAACTGACAACTTGATACCCGCGCCCAGCCAACTGCTCACACAGATAATCGCCGAGTTCGATCAAATGCTGTTCGATTCGTTCCAAACCAAATTGCAAAAACAACTCGATGGCGGCACCAAGTCCGGTGATGCCTGCGGTGTTCAACGCACCCGGCTCAAAACGCCGCGCGCTGGCCGCATAAGGCTGGTTCTCAGTTTCGAAATCAAACGGGTTGGCAACCGACGTCCAACCAACGACTGTGGGTTGAATTCGCTCCATTGCTTGGCGCGAAATATAAAACAATGCCACGCCATCCGGCCCCAACAGAAATTTGTGCGCATCTGCCGACAATGCATCAATCGAACATGCCTGCACATCCAGTTTTAACGCGCCAAGCCCCTGAATCGCATCCACGACAAACAACACACCACGTTCCCGACAATACCGGCCAATCGCCGCCAAATCATTGCGAAACCCGCTGGCGTATTCGACAAAGCTCAGACTGACAACCCGGGTTCGTGCATCAATCAAATTCAGAATTTCCTCTGTTTCCAGACGCCCTTCGTGTTCGCGCGCCATCCGCAACTCGACATCGAACTCGCGGCTGATTCTTCGCCACGGAACGAGATTCGCGGGAAACTCGCAATCAGCCGTAACGATGTTGTCGCCCGCTTGCCATCGGATGCCATTGGCAACGAACGCCAAGCCGGCTGACGTGTTTGGCGCAAATGCAATTTCATCAGGATTGGCATTGATGAATTGCGCCGCAAGCTGCCGGACTTTTTTGACGCGACTTCCCCACTTCTCAAAATTGACAAAACCGTGATGAAGCAAATCAGCAGTGTATTCCAACATGCGCTCGGCCACTGGCACGGAAATCGGACAAACCGCTGCGTGATTCAAGTAAACGTATTGTCGAGTGACAGGAAAAAGCTCTCTGATTTTTGGAGTCATAAATTGGTGACAATGGGTCTTTACAATTTGAAGCAAGTGCGAACTTCGCCGACTTCGATTTTTCGGTGGTTAAAAACTATTGCGCGTGAATAGCTGGAGAGCCGAACCAGTTGATCCTCATCCAGCAAACCGAGTTGACGTAGCGTTTCGATGACGACCGGATCACGCGCACGACGCGAATCGCCATCTTCGATCTTGATGGCAATGCCCAAACCGGTTGGAAATCTTGGGCTGGGTTTGACGCCAAGCAGTTGCACTCCTTCCGCGCCGACTTTGGACAGAATTTGCCCGCGCGCCACACGCATCAGATCGGTGTCCAACCGCCCGCTTGTACCGCCAACCAGTTCAGGAAATTCGATCATCGCATCAACCACTCGCTCAGCGGCTTCGCCAAACTCTTGGGCGAGATCAGAGTGGCGAACACCAACCAGTCGCGCGTAACTGCGAGCCATCGCCAGAATGCTGACGCCAAAAACCGGCGCGCTGCATCCGTCAATGGCAATGGCAATGTCTTCCGCTGGCACATCCGCAAATCGAGCGATAACGGCGCGAATCCTTTGCTGAATCGCATGCTCAGGGTGGATGTAATTGGCAATCGGTTCGCCCAGAAACTTGGCCAACGCCAGCATTCCGGCGTGTTTTCCCGAACAGTTGTTATGAAGAATTTGCGGCTGGCGGTTTTCGGCAATCAACTTTGCAGCCGCCGTTTCGTCAAATGGCGCGTGCGTTCCGCAAAGCAAATCGCTTTCGGACAGGTCAGCTTTTTTCAGAATGGAAGCGACAGCTTCCAGATGTATATCTTCACCGCTATGCGAGGCGCTGATGACCGCAAGCTCTTTGTCCGTGAAGTTGAAATGCTCAGCGGCTCCATTGGTGAGAATGGGGATGGTTTGAAACGGTTTTGCTGCCGAACGATACCAGGTGCGAATGTCCACATTGCCTGATGCCGCGATCAATTCGCCTTTACTACTGACGGCGGCGATGAAGCCGCGATGCCGCGATTCGCTCATTGAACCGCGCGTGATTTCCACCAACGGTTCAGCGTCGCAATGATTCTCCGGTTGGGTCATGGGGCGATGATAATCAGCCGCCCCAGAAAAGAAAATCGCCGCCCGATTTTCATCAAGCGGCGATCAGCAGGAGGAGATTATGCCTATCATCAGCGTTTGCGATTTTTTGCCGGTCCTAGTTTCAACACGTGAAGCTGAATCTTGCGGCGACCGAACTGGCGAGCTTCTTTGTTATCAGGAACCCAGACATCTACGATGTTCCCTTTTATAACCCGGCCAGTGTCTTCGACTTTATAAACGCCAGTGTACTTGCCCGATTTGATCTGAACTACTGATCCCAACGGCAATACACGAGGGTCAGCAGCGACAACTCCACGGCGAACATAAGTTCCACTACGAGTTCTCCCTTTCAAAGCATACGCAGTCGCGTGAAAAGTCATCGGCTCTCCCATGTTTTCAAGGTTTGGCATCGAAAAGTTTCGACCATCGGTTTTGGATTCACGTGCTGCAACTTTGAAATTCGGCGTCGGGTTCTTCGGATTGATTTTCGGCTCGGCAATTTCGGTTTCTCTGCTCAAATCAATTTTCGCATTGGTTTTGGTGCTGGATAAAGCATTGTTTTCCAGAGCCACTTTATCGAGGTCGAGATTTGATTGCGAATCGGATGAAACAGGTTTGGTTTGAGATTGGATTGGCGATGATTGGCTTTGAGCACTGGCTCCGAAATGAAGCGCGGCTGACAAACATACTGAACAAGCAATTCCCACAGTTTTGTTCAAGTTAATGACCATAAGATCCATTCGTCTCCTTGTTATGGCCCACATTAGGGCGTTAAACCGACTTCAAACTAACGCTTTCCCCTCTGTGCGGATCAGACACAAAGATGGTAAAAAGTGTTAGGGTATCCATACCTGAACTTTCCCCTCAAGACGAACTCTGAACTCATGCCACCCATCAACAATTACTTTGCCATCCTCCGGCTCGTAATGAAAATGAGCGCAACCATCTGAATCGGTGTATTCAGGACTAGAGACACCTGGTCCAGCACTGATAACAACTTTTGCACGATAAACTGGTTTGCCTGTCGATTGCGACATCACTTGAACTGTATACATAACAAACTACCTCCGTTAAAAGTTGTATTGGCACCGCAGAACCAAGAACAAAAACTGTTCTCTTTCCAGTGTTTATGTTCGTATTTCACTTTATCCATTCGTTTGGGCTTCGTTTCACGGTTCGAGACTGCAACCGCAAACGTGAAAGAACTTCACGGCGTTAGTCGAAGCAAAATTGAATACGGCAAAGAGTTTACCATCCGAAAATTTGAATTTGGGGACACGATTTCGGGTAATGGGCTAAGTTGCCTGTTAAGGTAGCCTTAAGCTAGAAAAAATTTTCTCGATTTGGCGTTCAGGTGTGTAAGAAAGTCAGAGTGGCTTGAAAAGAAACGTAGCTGGAATTTTGTCAGTGTACGAACATGCTTCATCCATTTTTTCGGATTTGGGATGGTCTAACCACTTCCAGGACGAGAAATTCGCGAAAATTTCCACTCAATCAAGTGCCTAAATCCAACAAAGTCTCTGCCAACTCGGTTGGCGTAACGGTTGCTGTGCCCACTTTTGCAACAACAACACCGGCAGCATGGTTGGCAATCACTGCTGCGTCAGCGACATTGGCCCCAGCAGCCATTGCCAGTGTCAAAGTAGCGACCACTGTGTCTCCTGCTCCGGTCACGTCATAGACTTCACGCGCAACGGTTGGGATATGAGTCAGCCTGTCTTCGGCATCCAGTAAACTCATACCGTGTTCACCTCGTGTAATAAGCACATTGGCGCAATCAAGCAATTCACGAATCCGATGCGCAGCGGCAATCAAAGATGCATCATCCACAATCTCAATCCCACTAGCTCGTTCCGCTTCAGGTTGATTGGGAGTGATGACATCCACCTTTTGATAGTTGAGGAAGTTTTTGATTTTCGGATCCAGGCAAACGATTTTCCCGGCGTTGTGAGTCGCAGAAATCACTTCTTCCAAAACCCGTGGAGTCAGCAATCCCTTGTCGTAATCGGACACAATGACGGCTTCGGCTTCAGTCAGAGCAGCAGAAAACGCCGCAATGACTTTGTCTTCAATTTCGGCTGAAATCGGCGAACGATTTTCGCGGTCGGCTCTGACCATCTGCTGACTGTGAGCCAAAATCCGGGTTTTTCTGGTCGTAGGTCGGGAAGAATCAATGATCAATCCGCGAGGATCAGCACCACGGTCGGCGAACTTGCGAGCCATCAATTTGCCTGTTTCATCGTCGCCAATGATGCCAATCGGCAAAGCCTTCGCGCCCAATTCAATCAAATTGGAGACGACGTTCCCTGCTCCGCCCAAATGCCAGGATTCGCGTTTGACTTCGACCACTGGAACCGGCGCTTCCGGCGAAATGCGGCGGACTTCTCCCCAAATGAATTCGTCCAGCATCAAATCGCCAAGCACAATCAGCGTGCGATTCGGGAACTGACTCACAATTTGCTGTGCGTGTCGTTGATTCATTTCCGTTTCAACTTCGTGATCCAGATTCCGGTATGCACATCATTAAAGAAGATAAGGTCGCCAAAAAAGCGCGCCCCGAAAGTAAATGGCGCTTCACGGCGTTCTCCATATTGATCGAAAGACGGCAATCCGGTTTGCAATCCGGCGATTTCGCGGCCTTGCAGAGCCAGATTTCCCAGCAGTTCGCCAGACACGTCCAGCAACCGCCCAGCGCCGCCGTAATAACCCATCGCCAAAATGTCGTTTTCAACCCAGATGTTGTAAGCGCCACCTTCAGGTAAAACATATTCGGCGACTCGGCGCGGATTGGCGATGTCCGCGACATCAATTACGTGCAACATTCCGCGTCCCAATCGCCTGGGACCTTTTGACGGATCGAATTCCGCCGGAATGACTTCGTCACCAACGAAAACCCAATTTTTATAACGAAATACTTCGCGCGTTCCAGCCAGCCAGCCTTGTCCATACAGGTCTGTGTGGTTGAATCGAAACTGGCTGACCAGTTTCGGCTGTTCCGGACTGCCTCCGCGAATTCCCGCACCGACATCCAGAATCACCAATCCGTCGCGCCAATATGCCAAGTAAGCCAAGCCGTCTTTCACTTGAACATCATGAAGATGGCGCATTCCGAGCGACATCCCCACCTCGTGGCCGGTTTGAACATTTGGCGCAGGTAACACCAATTCCCAACGCGCCACTTGCTTGGGATGCCGGACGTCGCGGAAGTCAACAACGCGCATCGAACCTGTGGCATCGTCGGTCAGATACACGAAATGCCCGGCGATGAACGCGCTGTGAACCGCGCCGCTGATGGTTTCGGTAAACGCCGACAGAATTTTCGGATGTGCCAAATCGGAGGTATCCAAAAACAACAATCCGTTCTGACGATTCGAAGCTCCTTCACGCGTCAGCACTCCAATGCGCCCATCCGCGCTCAAACTGACATCCAGAATTGATCGGGCGTCAATTTTCAACGTTTCAGTTAAAACAGGCCTCGCCGGATCGGAAATGTCATACACACGAAGCTCGTCTTTCAAAGTCGCCACGTATAGATATTTACCAAATGGCCATAACTCGGAAGCCTGAATCGCGCCGAGCGGAATCCGTCCGACGGTTTCCAATTCACGTTCCACATTGCGAGCCGAAACATTGACGACGCCCTTAGACGTTCGCTCACCAACCGATGCTACGATTTCAAATGTTCCCGGGCGTTCAGCGACAAATTTGCCATCGTGGCTGATAAACGCGCCTTCGCCATTGACCGACCAACGAACTTTGGCAAATTTTGCGATTGCGCCTTCGGCGGTTTTGGTGTCGGCGGCAAAGTGAATAACTTCGCCGGTTCGCGCAGTCGCCAAAGCAGGTTGCAGAGTCACACTGTGAACGTCGCTATTGACCACTTCGATATTCAAGCTGTTGCTGATCCCATCGGCGCGGACGAAAATTGTCGCCTTGCCAGCCAATAATCCCGTGACCTGTCCTGTTTGATCAACTGTCGCCACAGCCGGATTGTTTGATTGCCAGCTCAAACGTGCGTCTTTGATTTGGCCGCCGCTGGCATCCAGCGCTCTGACCGTCAATTTGAATTGTTCGCCGATAATCAACGGCTCAGCGGGAGTGGCGATTTCCAGGTTGGCTACGTGCGCCGCTTTGACGCGAATGGTTGCGCGGGCTTGTTTGCCATTGACGATTGCCACTACCTGAAGTTCGCCTGCCGCCAGCAAACTCACATTGCCTTCACCATCAACCGTAGCCAATTCGCTTGGCAACACTATCCAATAACCGGCCTTCGCTTCGGTTTGGCGACCGCGTTCGTCAGTGATGTAAGTTTTGAGTTGAATCTGCTGGCCGACTTCAGCCTCAGTCGCGGTTGGAAGAATGGAAACTCTGCTCGTGGCAGCTTGTTGAGCCTGAGAGAAACTTGCGGAAAAAGCGTTCGCATAAGGCAGCAAAGTCGAGAACACAATCGTCAACGCCAACCGTTTGAAGACGGAATTCCAGATGTGAGTCATATTGTTTCTATGCTGCCCATTCACACCGAGCTTATAACATCCGTCGAAAACCCGAACAAGATAACGCTCAACTGTCATTGCTGAGCGGCTCGCAGGTCATCGTCGAACAGTTTCGACAGCCTGGTTCCGCGCATATCTTCGTTCGCCATCGCCTTCAATACAGTGCCCCAAGGTTTGAGTTCTCTGGCTTTGCCACCGAAAACAATTTCGATATTCGGTTCAGCCTGCACGCGAGCCACGCTGAGTTTGACTTCGCGCACTTTCCATTCACCTTTCAATTCGCGGCGCAGCACTTCGCCGTAATATGCAGTGATTTGCTGAAAGAAAGCTGGTTCGATCTCTGCCGTTGTGTGTGAAGCCAGATAACCGGCAATCAAACTGTCCATACGACGCAAACTGCCGCGCGAATAATCCAACTTGCCTACGCGCTTTTCCAATTTGGTCACGTGCATTGGCACCATGCCTACAAAAACTCTGCCATCGGAAATCAAATCTTCCAAAGCGTGATGCGGGCGGTTGGTTTCCTTGAACGAAGCTTCTGAATCGTACAGCACGCCATAGCCCGGAGCCGTCGCCGTTTTGCCTTTGCGCGAAGGCATGGAAACCGTGATCGGATAAAACAATTCCAGCACGCGGCCATCGCGCAGCTTCGTGCGAGTGAATTTGCCGGCTTGTTTGCTCAAATTGCCTTCGGGTTCATTGGCGACCAGTTTTTGCCCTTCGGCAAAACTGATGCGACGACCGGAAGAGGAACCTGGCGATTGCGCTGGGTTGACGCTGACGAAAAGTAAAAGCAGCAGGAACAGTTGCGGAAAGCGGAAAAACTTGAACTGCAAACGACACCTCTCAATTTAATGATTTCCAGCGAAGCCGAGGCTGCTGATGAATTTGGGAATGCCAATCCAGTATGGCACAGGCAATGAACGAAGTCGGCAATAATTTTTTGCCATAGGAATCTTGTCTTTCTTGATCGAAGAGAATTTAATCTCAACCAGTTCTTCAACTCTTCGTCATTCTTCGAAAGGGATTTATGCGAAAACTTCTCTGGTCGTTGCTGGCCACGGCAATCCTGGCGTTTCCGGCAGGAACTCAATCAGCGACGCAATACGATCTGGTGATTTATGGAGGCACTGCCGCCGCTGTCACCGCTGCCGTTCAAGCCAAACAAATGGGCAAAACCGTCCTGATCGTTTCGCCTGATAAGCATCTGGGCGGACTTTCGAGCGGCGGTCTGGGCTTCACCGACACCGGCAATAAAGCCGTCATCGGAGGGTTGGCGCGCGAGTTTTATCATCGCGTTTATCAGCATTACCAGAAACCGGAAGCCTGGCAGTGGGAACGCCGCGAACAGTTCGGTAACAAAGGACAAGGCACAGTGGCGCTGGATGGCGAAAATCGCACGATGTGGATTTTCGAGCCGCACGTCGCCGAACAGGTTTTTGAAGATTTCATCCGCGAATACAAAATCCCTGTCGTCCGCAACGAATGGCTGAACCGCCAAACCGGCGTCAAAAAATCGGGCAAACGAATTGTTTCGATCAAAACCTTGAGCGGAAAAACTTACGCCGCCAAGATGTTCATTGACGCCACCTACGAAGGCGATTTGCTGGCCGCCGCAGGCGTCAGTTATCACGTAGGCCGCGAATCCAAAGATCAATACGGCGAACAATGGGCGGGCGTGCAGACCGGCGTGCTTCATCACCGACATCATTTTGGAGCCGTCAATGAAAAGATCAGCCCGTATTGGATTCCGGGCGATCCGACGAGCGGAGTGTTGCCTCGGATTTCAACGGCCCCACCGGGCGAATACGGCGCGGCGGACAAAAAAGTCCAGGCTTATTGCTTCCGCATGTGTTTGACCGACCACGCCAACAATCGAGTTCCCTTCCCAAAACCCGACAACTACGACCCGAAGCAATACGAATTGCTGTTGCGGATTTTTCAGGCGGGATGGCGCGAGACGTTTCAGAAATTCGACCGCATTCCCAACCGCAAAACAGACACCAATAACCACGGCCCGTTCAGCACCGATAACATTGGGATGAATTACGATTATCCCGAAGCCAGTTACGAACGCCGCCGAGCCATCATCCGCGAACACGAGCAATATCAAAAAGGCTGGCTGTATTTCATCGCCAACGATCCGCGCGTGCCTGCGGACGTGCAAAGCGAGTTTCGCAAATGGGGCCTGGCGCGCGACGAATTCAAAGACAACGGCAACTGGCCGCACCAGATTTACGTCCGCGAAGCCCGCCGTATGATCGGCGCGTACGTCATGACCGAAAACGAATTGCTGAAAAAACGCCCGACGCCGGATTCGGTCGGGATGGGTTCTTACGGAATAGATTCGCACAACATCCAACGATACATAATCGGAACAGGCAAAAACGCTTATGTCCAAAACGAAGGCGACATTGGAGTTTCGACCAATGGCCCGTACCAGATTGCGTACGGTTCTCTGGTTCCCAAACGAGAGCAAGTAGAAAACCTGCTCGTTCCAGTAGCCGTGTCGAGTTCGCACATCGCTTACGGCAGCATTCGCATGGAGCCTGTGTTTATGATTTTGGGACAATCGGCGGCGACGGCTGCGGCAATGGCGATTGACGGCAAACTGGCTGTGCAAGACGTTCCTTACACCAAGCTGCGCGAACGATTGGTGCAGGACAAACAGGTGCTGGAATTTGCTTCGGCAATGCCGAACAAATAAATGCTCAAATTTGACTCACGCGCGAATTTCATGTTTCATGCGGCATCATTTTTCAGAAGACATATAGGACTTTCGGTTAGCTTTTGAGCGAAATCTCCGCCAAAAAGTGACGCCCAAATTCATTACCAATTTAGTTTGATCGTGAGCACAGTCCATTCCGAACAACCGACTGGCCAACACGGCTCAGAGCCTGTGTCGGCTGAGGAAACGACCTTCTGGCGCGTCGAAGGCAGTTTGCTCAATTTGAGCGCTGTCCGGCCTGTGGCGTTCTTTACCTGGAATTCCCAACACTTTTCCGACCGCTGGATGCGTCGCAGCGCCTTGGCATTGTCAGCGCTCGTTCGCCCTTTGCTATATGCGGTGGACAGAGTTTTTGCTACACGTTTTTTGCACACCTTGTTGCGTGGAATCAGCCGTGACCGATTGGATTTGCTCGGCGAAGAGTATTTTGAGTATTACCTGAAACCACGGCTCAAACCGCAGGGCGTGGAAAAGCTGAAAGAAGCGATGGCCAATGGCGAAAAGATCGTGTTGGTCAGCCAGGGATTGGAGCACGTGATGCGCCCGCTGGCAGAGCATCTAGGCGTTCAGTGGCTGGTGGCGAATCGGTTGGAGTTCAGCGACGGGTTGGCGACGGGCAGACTGTTGTCGCCGGTGGTGCGTCCGCGCCAGATTCTGGCTCGCATCATTGGCCGAAATCCCGATGGTCGCGTCGTGCTCGGCAAACTTTCGCGCAATCTGGGCAATCCGGCGGAAGTGTTGAAAAAAGCCATTATCCCTACGCAACGAATCGTCAAACCGTTCACTACGCCGACGGTCGTTTTCGACGCATATAAGCAACTCGGCAATCTTTCGATGAAAGATTCGTACGCGGGCAAAAACGTTTTGCTGATCGGATTCACTGGCTTCATAGGCAAAGTCTGGCTGGCCAAAGTGCTTCAGGAAATGCCGAATATCGGCAAAGTCTTTTTGCTGATTCGACGCCAACGCTCAGTAACAGCGCAACGCCGCTTTGAAAAAATCGCCGATGAATCGCCGGTGTTCAACACACTGCATGAAATTCATGGCGACAACTTCACACGGTTTCTGGCTGACAAAATTGAAGTCGTTGAAGGCGATGTCAGCCAGCCCGGATTGGGACTTGCGCATGACGTGCGCGCGCGGCTGCAAACGCAGCTTGACCTGATTATCAACAGTTCGGGCTTGACGGATTTCAACCCGGATTTGCGCCAGGCGCTGGCCATCAACGTTGACGGAACGCTTCACCTGCTGGATTTTGTCCGCGAATGCAACCGCGCGGCCTTGTTGCACCTTTCGACCTGCTATGTAGTGGGATTCCACGATGGACGCATTCAGGAAACTCTGGAGCCGAATTACACCCCCAAAGGTATTGCTGATTTCGATGCTGAAATCGAATACGAATCTCTGCATCGCCTGGCCAAGAAAATTGAAACGCGCGCCGAATCCGACGAAATCACCCAACAACTTCGCCAGCAGGTGCTGGAAAAAGGCGAACGAACCAAAAAACAACTTTCGGATTCGGAAATCGAAGCGCAGATTCGCAAACAACGTCAACGCTGGGTTCGCAATGAATTGACCGAAGCCGGAATGCAACGCGCACAGGAATTCGGCTGGCCGAACACATACACCTTCACCAAAAGTTTGGCGGAATCATTGATTGCCAAACGTGGAAAAGACGACAAAGGCGAAGCTTTGCCGGTCGCGATTGTCCGACCTTCCATTGTCGAAACTTCGACGCACGACCCGTTCAAAGGATGGAACGAAGGCGTCAACACATCTGCACCGATTTCCTATCTGCTGGGCACATTTTTTCGCCAATTGCCGTCGAACGGCAAAAAATGTTTGGACATCATTCCGGTTGATCTGGTCGTGCGCGGAATGATCTTGATCGGAGGCTCGTTGATCGAACGTCGTCATGAACAGCTTTATCACCTGGCGACTTCGGCGGTGAACCCTTGCAACATGCGCCGCACGATTGAACTGACAGGCTTGGCGCATCGCAAACATTATCGTGCTCAGGACGATTTCAATTACCGCTTGTTGGCGATGTTCGATTCTATTCCGGTATCAAAAGAGCGTTATCGTACGATGTCCGCTCCGGCGCAAAAACAACTGGTGCGAGCGCTGCTAAGAATTGTTTCGCCGTTGCCAATGATGCGTTCGCCACTGGTTCGCCGCCAGCGTGATCTGGACAAGGTCACCAAACTGGTGGAACTGTACGAGCCGTTTATTCTGCACAACGAATACGTTTTTGAAGCCCGAAACGTAGAAATTCTCTCCGCGCTCCTGCCGGAAGAAGAACGAGAGGCGTTCGGTTACGACGCCAGTTACATTGATTGGTGGGATTACTGGATCAACGTTCACATTCCCGCCCTGCGGAAGTGGTCGTATCCATTGATCGAAGGCCGCCCGGTCGAAAATAAATCCAGCCGTTCCCTTGCGTTCCCCCCACAAGAACGCAGCGTAGCGACAAATTGAAACCTTTAACGTCAACATCTTCGAACTACCTGGCAAGTTCAATGCCTGTTCGGGGAGAGTTGCAGGAGTCAGAACCATGCTGAAAACTGTCGGCGGAGTGATTGTTGGCTACATAGTGATGTTCATTCTGGTTTTTGCGCTCTTCAGTCTGGCCTATTTGGCGCTCGGCGCGAACGGCGCATTCAAACCGGGCACCTATGATGTTTCGACGTTGTGGTTGGCGCTCAGTGTAATTGTCTCGCTGGCTGCCGCAATTGTTGGCGGATTTATTTGTTCGTTGATCTTACGTTTCGCTCACTCAGGAGAGAGATTTTGAAAATGAGTGACCAATTGGA
>CAYYDG010000079.1:0-29170 GCA_964470555.1 uncultured Heliomicrobium sp. | reverse complement strand
TCGCGCGTGAATGCCGGAAACAGCAAATATAAAGGAACTTAGTTTTCCGTGTATTTAGCGCCTTTCGTAAAGAAATAATCCGAACTGTGTTTTCCGTTGGCTCTGTAAAAACAACAACGACAACCCGATTGCCAAGAAAGCCGATTCCAACCCAGCGGTCTTCCCCATAATCTTCTCTGGTGTCGAGTCGGGCAAGCATTGGTGATTCAAAAATTTCCCAGGCATCTGCAAAATCAAACCCATGCTTGCGAATGTTCTCGCTGTTTTTATTTTCATCCCAATCAAAATTCAAAAAACAGCCCCCTCCTAGCTTTATGTTTTGGTTATTGATTACTTTTTTGCGAATCCTGAATAATTTTTGACCGATTCAGAGAAAACCGATTCTACCCCCTCTTTGCTCAGACTGCGAATTTAGCGGGAAGCCTAAGTCGAAAAATATTCTGACAAGCCAAAGCTGTGCCATTTTGGAATCATGCAAAAACAATTTATTTCTGATGCATTTCGGCCAGCAACTTCAACGCAGCCGTTACCAGCATTTCGCCTGAGCCTGCGGCGCACCGCGCGCTGAGAACTTCGTATTGGCCTTCGGGGTAGGCAGATTTGTTGGGAATGTAGCCGATGGAACCGTTTGCCAGTTCGACGATGATCGTGTGTTTGAAAGGCGAGGCTTTTTTGATCGAAAGGCCGAGTTCGACGAAGACTTCGCCGGGCAAGGATACAAAGGCAATGTCGTTGCCGAGCGCGATGACCTGGACTTCGACTTCCAGCGGGCTTCCTTTTTTGGCGGCGATGTCCAGCACCTGAAAGGCTTTGACCTGTTCGGCAAAGGTCGTTTTCGGATCGGTCAGGCGTTTGAGGACGTCGTTGGCTTTGGCAATGTCTTCGTCGCTGATCGGCGCGGTTGGGAGTTTGACGATTTCGCTGCGGATTTGGACTTTGGAAGCGTCGAACGGCTGCAACTTCGCCCAGCTTCGGTTGATGGCTCCGGCCAGGCTGGTGGCGATGCGAAAGGATTCCGGGACGCCCTTTTGATTGTCTGCCCAGGTGATGTCGCGGTGATTGATGTTGCCGCAGGCTCCCAGCGCGAACAGCGTCAGCATGTCATTGCCTTTGTAACCGGCAAGCAACCGCGTCAAATGCCCCATGTAATCCGCCGAGAATTTTTGGCCCCCGGTGGTGTCGGAATGCAGCGCGAAATTGACGACCGATGTGATCGGTTTGGCGTCAAGCGTGTCGAAGTACAAAAAGCCGACTTCAGGATCAATCGGCCCCGCCGGACGAATGATGTTTTTGTCCTGTTTCGGCGGATTCCAACTGACCGAACCATCACGCATCCAGAAGCGACGATTGAAACTGACGCCGTCTTCGTAAGCGGACGTCGCGCTGCCACGCGCCGGCGCAAGTTTGCGATTGGCTTCGGCGACGGATTGCGCAATCAGTTTTGGCAGGTTTTCGGTAAATTTCAGCGCGGGTTCGGTATCTCCGCCATCCAGTTTGTCGCGCGTGTTTTCGCCGGAAACGACGGGCGATGTATGGCTGTGCGTTGCGGCAATCATGACGTGTTCGCCCGGAACGCCGGTTTGCTGCTGGATCAATTTGCGCGCGGTTTCGATGGTGTGGCGGGGAAGCGTGAGGATGTCGCAAACGACGATGGCCGCTTTGACGCCATCGCGTTCAAACACGACGGCTTTGCTGTACAGTTCGTCAAGCGTGCCTTCGGATAATCGCTTTCGGTAATACCCGGCCATCGGCGTTCCGTTCGGCGGAGTGATAACGACCGCGGCTGCGCCAACACGGAATTCGCCGACAGTCGCATTGGCTGTTAGCGCAACAAACAAACTCAGCAATAGGAAACACGGTTTCATGTTTTGCTCCGATATCTTGTTTGGCCTTCACAATGACTTGCCCATAATCACCAGCGGCAAAACTTCGCCTTCGGGCATAGGCTCTTCAACTTCTTTGATCGGCTGATAACCGAGCGCGGCGTACAGCGGAACGCCCGGCAACGTTGCGCCAAGCTGCATATTTGTGAATCCGGCGGCGCGTGCTGCCGCTTCACAAGCTTCCATGAGTTGGCGGCCAATGCCCCGGCGAGCGAAATTTGGGGCAACGAAAAAGGCTCGGATGCGCGCGGGTTCGGTGGCAGGATCGAGCAAATTGTCTTCGCCGTGTTTGGTCTGATCGCCGCCGTATAACGTGCGGCGTTTGCTCCACCCGCCACAACCCGCTATCTGGCTTTCAGCGCCGGAAATTTCGGCGGCTTCAGCGACAAAATACGTGCCGTCGGCAATCAATTGCGTGTCTATGCCAAAAACATGAACCAGCGAAATTTCGATTTGCCGTTCGGTGTAATACCCGGCGCTCAATTGGCGAACAGATTGCCGCATCAGTTGATCGAGCGCCGGGATGTCTTCGGTTGTCGCCAAACGAAGTTCGATGTTCATTATTCAACCTGTTGTCTGGTCATTGAAGAGCGAATAATTGAACGCTTTGCAATCAGCTTTCGTCTGCTGAAGGGCCATATAGCGCCGGAATCGGCACGTCACAGATTCTCAGATATACCGTCAGTTGTGCGCGATGATGAATCAAATGATTGAGAATCATGCCTCGGATGCAACCGATGCGCGGCATGCTGAACAGCGTTTGGCCGCCAGCCAACAACGACCAGTTTGCCATCATTTCAGCATCGCTGGCTGCGGCCAGAGCTGCGCGGAAGTTGGCCAGATTCTTGTCGAATTTTTCCAGCAACTCAGCGACTGAAGCAGCCGGGGATTCTCTGTAAGGTTCGCCGCCAGCAGGCGCGACATCGAAAGAATCCGATTTCAGCGTGTCGTGTCCCCAGCCGACCATATTGGCAATGTGCGTGGCCAACGAAATCATCGTGAAGGACTTTTCGTGTGGGCGAAACTCGAATTTATCCGCCGGGATGCGTTCCAGCACTTTGCGAGTGCCAACCATTTCCTGATCCAGTTCGGGTAATAAACTTTGTGCGATTGACATGATTTCTCCTTGGTTGTGAGTTGTTGTTGCGCTGAATCGGCTTCAGCGTTTTGAAAAATGAACAGGCTGAAAATCAGCAAACAGCATCTGCGATCATCAACCCCAGTCCAGCGATTTCGCTTGTGCGAACCAGACCGCTTTCAAGCAAAATTCCCTGTTCGGCTACGTCATCAACGATGTCAATATGACCGTCAAGGTCGGCGTAAACGACGTTGTTCATGGCCAGAGTGAAATGCGCCGCCGCCGCCATCGAAATCCGCGATTCGTCCATGCAACCGACCATAGCGCGAATGTCGCGCGCTTCGGCAACCGCATTGGCTTTCAACGCGCCAGTGATGCCGCCGGTTTTCATCAGCTTCAAATTCACCAGCGAAGCCGGAGTCGCCAGCATGTCGGCAGCGCTCAAAACAGATTCGTCTGCCATCACTGGAATCGGCGAACGCCGGCAAACTTCGCGCAAGGCTTCCAGATCAGTTGCCGCGACAGGTTGTTCGGCAAATTCGATCCGACACTCGCGTATGGCTTCAAGCACGCGCAAACATTCGGCGACGGAATAACCTTGATTGGCATCAATCGTCAGCCGCATTTGATCGCCTGCCGTTTGGCGAATCTGCCGAATGCGTTCGATGTCATCGGCGGCATTCAGTCCGCACTTGATCTTCAAAGCCTTGAACCCCTGCGCCTGAAATTCTCTGGCGCGCGCCAACGTCGTCGGCAATTCTTCAATGCTCAGCGTGACGGTCGTTTCGATTTCGTCTTTGGCGTTTCCCAACAATTGGCGAAGCGGCAAGCCTGCGGCTTTGCCCAGCAGGTCGTAAAGCGCAATGTCCACAGCGGCAACGGCCGTCGGCTGATTCGGCGCAAGCTGGCAAAGCCGCGACCAGAGCATTTCAATCCGCGCAGCATCCTGCCCGATCAAAAATGGTTTCAACGTTTCGCGCAGTGTTCGTTCAACGCCTTCAGCGGTTTCGCCGGTCACGTGTTCATCAGGCGCGGCGTTTCCCCAACCGATCAAACCATTCGCCAACTCCACGCGAACGATGATATTCGGCGCAAAGTCCATCGCTTCGTAAGCCACAACCGAAGGATTACGAAGCTGAAAGTCGCGGCGAAAAATAGAAATATCAATGATGGGGTTTTCGTTCGTCATCGTCAGTTCACCAACCGGCGGCGCAAACCGCGTAACGCCAATTCGGCAGTCACCACGAACGCGACAATCAGGTAAAAAAACTCGACCAGCATTTTCGAGTTCAAATTGCCGCTCATCAGTTGGCGGGAAATATCCACAGCGCCGGTCAGCGGCACAGCCCACGCCAACCATTGCACAGCCAAAGGCATTCGATCCAGCGGAAAGTACGCGCCGGAAATCCACAGGTAGGAAAACACAAAAGCCATGTAAAAATTGTAGTGGTTGATGTCGTGAATCCTGGACGTAATCAACAACGACAACGAAGCCACCCACAACGCGCCAAGCGTCAGTGGAATAGGGATCAGAATTCCCAGCGGCGATTGCACAGCGCCGAACAATGCCAGCACCGCCAGCACGAACACCCCATCCAGCAACGCCTTGGTCGCTCCCCAGCCGATTTCCGCCAGTCCCAGACTTTCCACTTCGACCGGCGTACACAAAATCGCGTCGAAGGTGGATTGGTACACCATGCGAAAATACGAGCCATAAGTGCATTCGAACAACGCTCGGAGCAGCGCCGTGAACGCCAGCAAGCCCGCGCCGACAAAGGTCAGGTACGGAACATCCATCACGTTTCCGGCAATCAGCGATCCTACTCCCCAGCCGAAACCTATGACGGAAAAGACTGGTTCAAACAGCGGCGCGACCATTTCGGTTTTCCAAAGGCGAATGTACACGTCGTAATTTCGCCGCCAGACGCGAACCAAATCGCCGTAATTGACTTGAGCAAGCGCAGACATCGTTTACTTGATCTCCAATGGCCAACCCGGCGATTCCAGGTTTCCGAAAAACAGCGTCAATTCCTGTTTGCCGGTTTCAACGTTCGTCGGCAACGCAACTCTGACCAGATAAGCACCATTCGCCGGAACAAATTCGATCCGCAACGGTTTGAGAATTCTCTGGCCGAGTTTGACACGCGTATTGCCCGGATCAGCGGTCAAATCCAATCCTTCGACAAACAGCCGGATTTCCATGTCGCGGCCTCGTGTCAAAGAAATCGCTTCTTCGTCGTGTTGATTTCGGACGTTGACGATTTTCGGAATGATGGGTTGCGGTTCGTAAAATTCGATTTTAATCGGCTCAGTCGCTTCGCCAGTCGCCGTGACCACACAAACTTCTGTCAGGCCAGCGATCAAACCGGCGGGCAATTGCTGATTGATCTGCGCCAATTGCAACGCCGGATCATCAAAGCCGGGTTGGCTTGCCGGACCGACATATTGGGGCAACATTCGCTGTCCGTTGAGTTCGACAAATACGTTGTTGGCGTCGGCGGAGTCGAGCTTCAAACCTGAAACGATCAATCCAAGATGCGCGCGTTCGCCGCTGGCGGGAATTGACTGGATGCTGAAATCATCAGCGCGGCCAAAAGCCATGATTTTCGGATCGGTTGCCTGCGAAGCTCCGCCCGGCTGAATTCGTTTGCGAAGCGTCGTCCAGCAATACTGCGTTTCCGCGCCGACCAGCGAAATCAATTGAGCGTTCTTTTCGATGGCAAATCTGCGCAATTCCGCTTCGGGAAATTCCGCGCCCGTCCAGGTGTCTTTTTCCAACTCATCAAAATGGAAAGCGGTGATGGCGTTGGTTTGGAATCGGAAAACTCCGCCGGGTTTCAATACTCGCCAGGCGTCGTCCAGATTTGATCGTATGACAGCCGCGCCAGGCACGTGCTGGAACACGTAAGCCGATAAAATCAGATCGAAACTTTCATCGTCCAGCATGGGAAAATCCACGCCGGAGGTTTCGTAAAACTGCACGTTGCCGATTCCTGCCAGCCGTTCGCGCGCCTGATGAATCATTTCGCCGGAAACATCCACGCCTGCAACTTCGCCAAACATCGCCGCCAGATGCTTGGTCATACGTCCTGCACCGCAGCCAATTTCCAACAAGCGCAAAGTTTTCGGATCGCGTCTTCCAGTCAGCAGTGGCAAATCAACCGTCACCAATCGCTGAACTTCAAACGCGCCGGTCCGGTCGAATTCGTCTTCTGTTTGCTGGAATCGCAATGTGTTGATGAACCATTTGGCGTCCTGGCGCGCGCGATCGTCCCATTCGCGCTTCATGAGCCAGGAAAAATCCTGCAATTCCCGGTTGTGTTCATTCATCACCATAACGTCACGTCAATCGGTCGCGGTCGGTCAATCTCAGAAAAACGTCTTCCAGATTCGACGGGCGCAAAAATGTTTCGCAATCCTCATACTCGGTCAGCAGCGGCGCCAACTGATCAGCCGACGGGGCGAAATAAAAATGCGTCGAACCGCGTTGTTCAGCCAGAATACCGACCAGATCGGTTTTGAGCGGTCGCCCGTTGCATCCGCGAATTTCCAGCGCAGAGTGTTTGGCGTGTCTTTCGATCAATTCGCGCGGAGTGCCACTGACCAGAATCTGTCCCTTGTCCACAATCACCAATCGGTCGCAGAGTTTTTCGGCTTCGTCCATGTAATGGGTCGAAAGCAGAATCGTCAGCCCGCGGTTTCGCAATTCGCGCAGCTTTTCCCAAATCGCCAATCGCACGTGCGGATCGAGTCCTGTCGTCGGTTCGTCCAGTACCAGAATCTGCGGTTGATTGAGTAACGCGCGGGCGATCATCAATCGCCGCTTCATGCCGCCGGACAAGGTTTCGACGTGAGCATCGCGCTTTTCCTGAAGCTCTACGAATTCGATCAATTGGTCGGCGCGCTCTTCGGCCAGCGAACGCGGAATGCGAAAGTAACGGGCGTAAACCAGCAGGTTGTCACGCACATTCAAATCCGGATCGAGATTGTTTTCCTGCGGCACGACGCCGACTTTTTCCTTGATGGCGCGCGCTTCACGGGTCACATCCCGGCCAAGCACTTTCAACAATCCGCCGGTCAGCGGAGTGCGGCAATAGACCATTCGCATCATGGTTGATTTGCCTGCGCCGTTCGGCCCCAACATCCCAAATGCTTCGCCATAATGCACTTGAAAACTGACGCGATTGACCGCCGTCAATTCTCCGTAGTTTTTCAATAACTCGGCGGCTTCAATCGCGAAGCCGCCAGATGTTTCGATTGAACTCATTGCAAAAGATTTTCCGACTTTTCCTCCAACGGTATTCTCCAATTGCGCGAACCGATCACGAATCGCGCGATATTCAAACACAGACAACTTCAATCGAGAGAGGAAAATTTACGATGAAGCGTTTTTCAATTTTGGTCGCCGCGTTGCTTGCGCTGGCGCTTTCTACAGTGGCATTTGGGCAAGACACGCAATCTACGCAAGGCCCACGCAAAGGTCGCCAACACGCTGGTAAACGAGCGGGCAAACTGAAAAAGATGGACACCAACCAGGACGGCCAGATTACACGCGACGAATGGAACGGCCAGAAAGACAAATTTCAAAAACTCGATAGCAACAGCGACGGAATCATCAGCCGCGAAGAATTAGATGCCGGTCGTCAGCAATTTGGCAAACAGCGCTTGAATCAAATGGACGCCGACCGAGATCGGCAAATTTCCCGCAATGAATGGTCAGGCGATCCTGAACTGTTCAATCGTCTGGATCGAAACAATGACGGCGTCATTTCCGGGCGGGAACTGAAAGGTCGCCGCCGCAAAAGATAACGGCCATCGTATTCGAGCAGTGTTTCAACCTGATCGAATTCGCAACCGCGCGCAGATTCGACGGCCCTTTGATTCCGAACGGATTTGTCGCTGAAACCTTTCGGAACGGAAACGTTGCTCGACAACGGCCAGCCATCGGTTTTCGACTGAATCCATAAAGTCGAAAACCGATGGCTGGCCGTTTGATTTTTATCCACGATTATTTGCCTTCGGCTGAACTCTATCACACTTGCCTTGACCGAAAAACGAAGCTACAAACTCCGCCGACGACACCATCCATCAGGAGAAATTCAATGGCCGATCAGATTCCTTCACGCGCGGAAGCGTGGCAATTGTTGTGCGAATGGACGGAAGGCGAAAGCCTTCGCAAACACGCGCGCGCGGTCGAACACGCCATGCGCTCGCTGGCTCGCAAATACGACGAAGACGAAGACAAATGGGGCGTGGTGGGAATGCTCCACGATTTCGATTACGAACGTTATCCAGACGAGCGACATCCTCAACTCGGTTCCGAAGTATTGCGCGAACGCGGGTACTCCGAAGAAATCATTCGGGCGATTCTTTCGCACGCCGATTACACCGGCATCAAACGCAAAAGCCTGCTGGAACACGCCTTGTTCGCCGCCGATGAATTGTGCGGCTTTCTGACAGCCTGCGCCCTGGTTCGTCCAGACAAAAGCTTCGACACGCTGGAACCGTCTTCGGTCAAAAAACGCATGAAAGACAAGGCCTTCGCCCGCACGGTCAACCGCGACGATTTATGGAAAGGCGCCGAAGAATTGGGATTGAGTTTCGACGAACATTGCGCCTTCGTAATCGCCGCGCTTCGGGAAATCCAGGAAGAACTGGGCTTGAAATCCAATCCCGCTCTCAGATCGGAACAGACGATTTCGTGATACGCATTTTCGCCAGGCTCGCTCAAGTCAATCAGCCAACTCGATTCCCGGTAATAGCGTCAGAAGGCCGTCTTTCGCAGATAAAATCCGAAAAAATTGAATCCGACTGAAGCCGTAACCCCAGCTCTTCCGCCGCAGACCGCCTGAAGAGGCGGAAGAACTCTTTTCTATCGGCAAGGAGGTTGATATGAATCAAACGATGTACGCCCAGTTTCGATTGACACGTCTCACAGTGTTTTTGGCAGTGTTTCTGGTGGTCGCCATTGCTGCGCCCGTCTTGGCCCAACAATCCGGGACGCTGTTGCTGTCTAAAAACTTCGACGGCAGAATCACCAGCACTTCGGCAGAAATCAGCCTGACCTCGAACGCAGAATGCGACCAAACGAAAAGTTTTATCCCCGACGGCAGCAAACTGGTCACCACGTCTTTTTCGATGACGACCGACAATAATGGAATCGGGACGTTTCGCGGAACCGCGCAAATCGTCACGCCAACCGGGCGAGCGATCTTACAAGGATCGTTGCGAGGAACCGTCGGCATGAACACCCGCTGTGGCCGGGGCCGCACCTGTCAATTGCCCTGGCATCTGGAAGGTTTGTTCGAATCCGTTTCCAGTTCGGTTGAACGCATTTTGGTGCGCTCGGCTTCAGATTTGAAGATTGTGCCGATGGTGCTGAATTTTTCTGCCGACCCGGTTCCTCAAACCACCACTTTTATGCCCATCTTTCAGGGACGGCTTGACGGACTGGTTCCGTCTTTGCCTGCGTCCATTGATCGAATCACCATCGTCACCGACAAAACCGGTTACACCGTGGGCGACGTGATGACGGCAGTCGTCATCAACGAATCCGATGAAACCATTCAGGCCTTCGACAAACGTTCGTTCTGCACCATTCTTCAATTGCAGGCGCTGGACGGCAATCAATGGAACGACACGGCGTTTTGTCCGTTCAAAGCTCCTTCGCTGCCGGTCAACATCGCTCCGGGAACCAAATTTGAAGTTCCACTGCAACCTACGCTGAGCATTTCAACGCTGAACGCCGGGATTTATCGCGTGGCGCTGACCTTCCGATTCGTGATTGGAAACTCACCGATCAGCGATTCCTACACGGTTTATTCTTCGCAGTTTCGGCTGGCGCCCCAGCAGCCTTCAAATCTGGTCATAGCCAAAACAGAACGCAACGTCTATCTTGAAGGCGAGCAGTTGGTCGCATTGATTACCAACGACACGCCCCAACCGATCTTGACGACAGATCACAAAACCTTCTGTTCGGTCGTCAACGTCCAAAAACTGGAAACCACAAACTGGACGAATTCCGCTCCGTGTTTGCTGGCCACAGCGCCGAAACAAATCCGTCTGGCGGCGCGCGAAGAATTGATCGTCAAACTGCCGAACGAAAATGCCTCGCCCAAACTTTCTGCCGGAACTTATCGTCTGGAATTCACTTACTGGACGACCGACGCGGGCGGCAATCCTGGCGGCAATCCGATCACTGTCTATAGCTCCACGTTCCACATCGTCGCCAGAGAATAGATCGAACATCAATGGGCGCGGCACGAGATTTATTTCGCGCCGCGCCCAAACTTCTTGCCTGCCTTCTTTGCCTGACGCATACTTCCAGCCGTTATCATTCAACATCAAAATTACCTGCTCGTTCATGACGAAAACTTATGACATACGCTTGGATTGTCTGGCTCATTCTGGCGGCGCTTTTCATTGCGATTGAAGTTGTCACGCCCGGTTTCTTTTTGCTCTGGTTCGGGGTTGGGGCTTTTGTGGCGATGCTGCTTTCCCTGCTCGGCGTTACCAGTCTGGCAGTTCAGATCATCGCGTTTCTGGCTGTCTCGTTGGCGTTGCTGGTGGCTTCGCGGACAATCTTCGAGCGTTTTTTGCCGCTGTCTTCGACTGCTAGTGGTTTGAAAACCAACGTTGAAACCATGATCGGCCAGATCGGAACCGTCGTCGAACCCAGCCGAGGGGCGCTCAACGAAGCCGCCGTCAAAGCTTATGGTTCGGTTTGGACTGCGTTTCCCATCGAAGGCGAAAAACCGCTGGTCGAAGGCGAAACCGTCGCCATTGAACGCATCGAAGGCAATTCGGTCTATGTCCGCCGCACCAATCGCAGCGCTCTGCTTTTCAGCGAAACGAACGAATAGTTTCCAGATCGCCAGTTTCCGGTTTTCAGTATTGCCTTCTGAGAAAACCGGCGTCTTAAATTCAGAAACTGGAAACTGAAAACTCTCAAGGAGACCATCAATGGAACTGCTCATTCCTCTGTTTATCATCGCCATCGTAGTGTTGTTCATTGCCGCCAAAACCATTCGCATTGTTCCGCAAGCGACAGTGCTGATTATCGAACGGCTGGGAAAATTCGATCGCCTGGCATCCAGCGGCTTAAACGTCCTGATTCCATTTCTCGACCGCCCGCGTTCGATCACCTGGTCAGGCTTTCGCCCCGGAATGACCCAGATTGACTTGCGCGAACAGTTCACTGACTTGCTGCCGCAACCGGTCATCACACGCGACAACGTGACCATCATGGTGGATTCGGTGATTTACTGGCAGGTGACCGACCCACTCAAAGCCGTCTTCGAAGTCAACGACCTGGTCGGCGGCATCATTCAGTTGACCATCACCGCCATGCGAAACGTGATTGGCGAATTGGATTTAGACCACGCATTGACAAGCCGCGACACGATCAACCATCGGCTGCGCGGCACACTGGACGAGGCCACCGGCAAATGGGGAGTCAAAGTCACACGCGTCGAACTGAAAAACATCAATCCGCCCGAAGACGTTCGTATCACCATGGAAAAGCAGATGACCGCCGAGCGAAATCGCCGCGCGCTGGTGTTGCAGGCCGAAGGTGAAAAGCAGGCAGCCATCGCTCGCGCAGAAGGTGAAAAGCAGGCGGCCATCACCCGCGCAGAAGGCGACAAACAATCCGCAATTTTGCAGGCCGAAGGACAAGCGCAAGCCCGTTTGACCGCCGCCGCCGCCGAAGCCGAATCCATTCGTCACATCGCACTCGGCATAACAGGCGGGCAAGGCAATCCGGCACAATACCTGATTATGATGAAGTACATCGAATCGCTGCGCGAAATGGCGCGTTCAGGCAATTCCAAAGTCATCTTCATGCCGGTCGAAACCAGCAGCGTGTTGTCCAGCATAGGCGCATTCAAGGAAGTCTTCGGCGACCAAGGCGACACCAGAGTCCCCGTCGAAGCTCCGCGGCTGAGACAGTAAGCAACCGTTGAGCGCGGAATTGTCAGTAGCGGCAATTCCGCTTTCAGCGTTTTTTTTGTTTCATCATTTCAGCATAACTTGCCGGAAACGCCTTCGCTCTTCCCTGCCCGTTCATGACAATGTGATGCGTTTCGCCTTCGGCCAGCAAAGCCCCATCCGCGCCACGCCGAACTTCATAAGCGAATTTGATCGCGCGGCTGCGCAGTTCCGACACCCGCGAACGAATGACGATTTCATCGTCATACTTTGCCGGAGTGCGATACTTCACCCGGCATTCGGTGACCGGCAAAAACGCATCTTCTTCTTTTTCCATATCTCGGTAATTAAACCCGTGATCGCGGCAAAGCTCGACGCGCCCGACTTCGAACCAGATCAAATAGTTCGAGTGATAAACCATTCCTGCCTGATCCGTTTCGGCGTATCGAACTCGCAGCCGCGTTTCGCTCCAATCTTGATGTTCAGCGCTCATACTTTCCTTTTTGAATTGATTTGATCGGGTGATACAGTGAGCGCGTTCTTTATCGTGAAAGGAAAATCATGTCAAAACGAATCTTGATTGGCTTCAGCCTGCTGCTGATTCTGTTGGCCAACATCAATTTGATTGCACAACAACCGGCACGAAAAACCGGCGAGCCAAACGTTGCGGCTTCAGGCTCCGTCAATGCCGCCAACGTCGCCAAAGTCATAGAAGCGACGAACCAGTTGCTGGAAGAAGTCAGCCAGTTGCGCGGTTTGAAAATCCTTTCCCCGGTAAAAAGCGGAGCCAAATCCCGACAGGAAATCGAACAGGAAATCATTCGCGGTTTTGAAGAAGAAATCACGCCCGAAGAAATCGAAGCAACCAACAAAACCCTGAAGGCTTATGGACTGGTTCCCAAAGATTTCAACTATCGCGAGTTCATGATTCGGTTGATGACCGAACAAGTTGCGGGCTTTTATCGTCCGAAAACCAAGGAACTGTTCATTGCTGACTGGAACGATCTGGAACAGCAAAAACCAGTCATGGTTCACGAACTTCAACACGCTCTGCAGGATCAGCATTTCAACTTGCGGCAGTTTGAAAAATGGCCGAATGGCGACGGCGACCGCGAAATGGCAATTCATGCCTTGATCGAAGGCGACGCGACGGCCCTGATGTACAACTATCAGTTAAAACCGATGGGCGGTGATGTCACAAAGATTCCCAGTCTGGCCAGCTTTGCCGACCAAACTCTGGAACAGGCCAAACGCGAAAAACAGGAAGTGTATGTTTCGGCTCCGATGGCGCTGCGCGAATCGCTGGTGTTTTCGTACATTTACGGCGCGGCGTTCGTCCAGGAGTTGTTGAAAAAACGCGGCTGGGCGGGCGTGTCACAAGCTTTCACCGACCTGCCGCAATCCACAGAACAGATTCTGCACATCGAAAAATATCTTGCCAACGAATTGCCGATCAAAGTCACGTTGCCCGACATTGCCAAACAGCTTGGCGATGGTTGGCGACGACTTGACGCCGACATCAATGGTGAATTCGGCTACACGTTGATTCTGGCGGAATTCATCGGCAAAAAAGATGCTCGCCAAGCTGCTGCGGGCTGGGGCGGCGATCAATCTGTGTTGTACGAGAACTCCAAAACCGGCCAGTTGATGCTGACCCATCTGAGCCATTGGGACACCGAAAAAGACGCGACGGAATTTTTTCGCGCTTACACGCAACGCACCACGAAACGATACCCGACGACAAAACCGCGCGCGACCAAATCCGAAACCGAACGTTCGTTTCCAACCCCCGACGGCGAAGTCTTTGTCCAACTCCGCGGCCAATCGGTTTTGGTATTAGAGGGGTTGCCCGCTGATCGCCTGACGGAGGCCACAAAGCTGGTTGAAGCTCTGTGGAAAAGCGGTAAGCTATGACCAATCATTAAACGAGAAAACCGTATGATTTTGCTGGAACGTGGAAAAATCGAGAATGGGCAAATTGTTCTTTCCCATCCGTTGAAACTGGCTGAAGGAACTGAAGTAACTGTTCAAATAGAGCCAAAGGCTGAGGCAAGCAGCGAAACCCAATTGCAAACTCTTTTCAGTCTCCCGTTTTTCGGAATGTGGGCTGATCGCGGGGAAATGAGTGACAGCGCTTTATGGGTCGAAGGCGAGAGATCGAAATGGCAGAAGCGATTAACTGACAGGGAGTGATTGACACAGATATTCTGATTGATGCAACACACAAGCTGCCAGACGCCATTAACGTATTAGCAGCGCAATTGGTTATTGGCGGAATCAAAATCAGCATCGTTTCGGCGATGGAATTGATTCAAGGTTCTCGCAATTCATCAGAACTGAGTCAGATTCAACAATTTCTTCGTCAGATTTCAGTCATCCCAATTAATGCGCAGACTTCCCAAACCGCAAAAGAGTTGATGGAACAATTCTTTCTTAGTCGCGGATTGGTTATTCCTGACGCCTTGATCGCCGCCACCGCTTTAGAAAATGACTTGACGCTTTACAGCAAAAACATTCGTAATTACAAAATGATTCCGAACCTTTCAGTCATCCGCCCCTACTGAGTTATGAAACGACAAGCAAAAGCTGCTGAATCACACGACAACCCAACCCATTTGGAATCGCTGGTCGCCGAGCTTCGCGCGCTGGAAGAACGATTGCGGCAAGGCGGCGGCGCGGACAAGATCGAACGTCAACACGCTCAAGGCAAATTGACCGCCCGCGAACGAATCGCGCGACTGCTCGATGCTGGCAGGCACTTTCAGGAAGTCGGTTTGCTGGTCGCTTACGATCAATATGACGGGCAAGCTCCGGCTGCCGGAGTTGTCACAGGATTTGGCGTCGTTGCCGGTCGTGAAGTCGTCGTCGTCGCCAACGACGCAACGGTCAAGGCCGGTTCGTGGTGGCCGGAAACGATCAAGAAAATGCTGCGCGCGCAGGAAATCGCCATGCGTTGCCGCGTGCCGATTGTTTACCTGGTGGATTCCGCCGGAGTGAATCTGCCTTATCAAGATGGCGTCTTCCCCGGCCAATACGGAGCCGCGCGAATTTTCTTTTACAACTCCGTCATGCGCCGTTTCCTGAAAGTTCCGCAGATTGCCGCTGTGATGGGGCAATGCGTCGCTGGCGGAGCTTATCTGCCTGCGTTGTCGGATGTGATTCTGATGGTCGAAGGAACTTCGTTTATGGGTTTGGGCGGACCGAATTTGGTCAAAGGCGCGACAGGCCAAAAAGTAGACGGCGAAACGCTGGGCGGCGCGAAAATGCACAATTCAATTTCCGGCGTCGCTCATTACCGCTCGGAAAACGACGAAGAGTGTTTGAAGAAGATTCGTGACTTGATCGCCGAACTTCCACCGCCGACTGCCAAAGCCAACACTGCCAAAACCAAAGAACCGACTCGTCCGGCAACTGATCTTTACGAAATCATTCCTTCTGACCATCGAGCGGCTTACGACGCGCGAGCTATGCTGGATTGTATTTTTGACGCAGGCAGCTTCGATGAATTCCAGGCCGACTTTGCTCAGGAAATGATCGTCGGCCACGCGCGCATCGCTGGAATTTCTGTCGGCGTCATCGCCAACAATCGCGGATTGTTGCCGCCGGCTTCGCCTGGCAAACCTCCGCGCTTCGGCGGAATCATCTATACCGAAAGCGCCGAAAAAACCGCGTACTTCATCGAAGCCTGCAATCGGCACGGCACGCCTTTGTTATTCATTCAGGACGTATCAGGCTTTATGGTTGGCGTCGAAGCCGAACAATCCGGCATCATTCGCGCGGGCGCTCGGTTTGTTGAAGCGATGGCGACGGCGACTGTGCCGAAAATCGTGTTGACCATCAATCACGCCAGCGGCGCTGGTTATTACGCGATGGCCGGACAAGGCTTCGATCCCGATTTCATCTTCACGCTGCCGACCGGACGCATGGCCGTAATGGAAGGCGAATCGGCGGTAATGGCATTGTTCGCCGCGCAACTGGAAAAGCTGAAAGCCGCCGGACAGCAACCGGACGAAAAACTCCGCGCTGAAATGGATCGCGTCCGCGCCGAATACGAACGACAGCTTGACGCCAAATTCGCCGCCGCGCGCGGTTTTGTGGATGCGGTGATTGCGCCGGAAGAAATCAGGTTGACGCTGGAATTGGCGTTGAAAACTTCGCTGAATAATCCGGGAGCGCATTTGGGCTTTGGGATTTAGAAGCTCAGGCTATAGGATTCGTTTGTCCAACTACGAATTAACTCGAATGAGCACGAATCCTGATGCCAATTCCAGGTTCTGAGTCCAAGATCATTCGTGAAAATTCGCGTTGATTCGTGGTTATAACGACTTGCCCTTGTGTGCGCCCTGGCGAGGTGTAGGGCTGGATTAATCCTGCCCTACACCTCGCCAGGGCGAAGTCGCACTCACCTGCAAATCGCTATAAAACCATCTTTCTTGAATAGGAGAGAACAACTTGATCGAATTGTATTTGATGCGGCACGGAATCGCCGCTGACCTGGGCGTAGGTGGCATCATCAACGATGCCGACCGCCCGTTGACTCCCGAAGGCCGCGCGAAATTGAAACTGGCTGCCAGTGGTTTGAAAGAGCTTGAGTTGAAATTCAACGTGATTTTAACCAGCCCGTTGTTGCGCTGTCGGCAGACTGCCGAAGCTGTCGCGGAAGTATTGGATTTGCAGCATCGCGTCAAAATCATCGAATCGCTTGCGCCAGGAAAAGCCTTTGCCGCTGGCGAAGGCGGTCATGCGGAAATCTTTCTGGAACTCGGCGAATACCAATTTGACCGCGCGTTGCTGGTCGGTCACATGCCGGATTTGTCGGAAATTGCCTCGTATCTGCTGGCGGGCAATCGCAATCTCAACATTGAGTTCAAGAAAGGCGCGCTCTGTTTGATTGAAGTTTCCAGCTTGCCCCCGCGCGGGCCAGGGCTGTTGCGCTGGTTAATGTCCCCGAAACAAATGCGCGCGCTCAACAAAGGAAAGTAAAGAAGAAGGCAAAAATCAAAAGGCAAATATCAAAAATCAAAAGTGCAGAACCTGCCTTTTTTCGATTTCGGCTTTGCTAACAGAATTTTTGCTGCGGTTTCAGTTTCACTACCAGGCAGTATTGATTTCGGCAAACAATGCGTTTCGTTTTTGCCTTTTGATATTTGCCTTTTGATTTTCTGTTATGAACCCTTGGCACGACGTTGATCTGGGCG
Source organism: uncultured Heliomicrobium sp. (assembly GCA_964470555.1). Lineage (GTDB taxonomy): Bacteria > Acidobacteriota > Blastocatellia > RBC074 > RBC074 > RBC074. The sequence goes on along the minus strand of CAYYDG010000079.1, from coordinate 12,083 downwards.
AAGAAGCGCCCGAAGTTTTTCGCTGCATCATCGAGATTCCCATCGGCTCGAAGGTGAAATACGAACTGGACAAACCGACTGGTCTGCTGAAAGTGGATCGCGTGTTGTTCAGTTCAGTGCATTACCCTGCCAATTATGGCTTTCTGCCGCGCACCTATTGCGACGACAACGATCCGCTGGACGTGTTGGTGCTTGGACAGGTTCCCGTTTTCCCGCTGAGCATCATGCGAGCCAAAGCCATTGGCGTGATGCAGATGATTGACCAGAACGAAGAAGATGACAAAATCATAGCCGTCCACGCCGACGATCCTGAATACAGGGATTACAAAGACATCTCCGAATTGCCGGAATACAAGCTGAAATCCGTGCGCCGCTTCTTTGAAGATTACAAGGCGCTGGAAAACAAACAGGTCAAAGTCGAACGCTTCCTGGGACGATTTGACGCAATCAACATCATCGAACGCAGCATCAAATTGTACGAAGACCTGAAACCGAAACTGGTCGGCGACGCGATTCGATAAGTCATCCAATAAATCAGCGGCTGATTTTCAATTCCGGGCATCATTGTTATGATGCCCGCCTTCCCGAATGCAATCTTTTCTAAAGGGCACAACGCGCAATGTTGAGAGCAAATTTCCTGGTGACCGGGGCGCACGGCTTTATCGGCGCCTGGGTGGTGAAACGGCTGTTGGCTGAAGGGCATCGAGTCGTAATTTTTGACCTGAATTCCAATCCGCAACGGTTGCGGCAAATCATGAGCGATGACGAAATCGCGCAAGCCAAAGTCGTCGAAGCCGACATTACCGACGGCAACGCCGTGACCAAAGCCGTCGAAGAAAACGACATCAACCACATCATTCATCTCGCTGGCTTGCAGGTTCCGGTGTGCCGCGCCAATCCGCGGCTGGGCGCGATGGTCAACGTCATTGGAACGATCAACGTCTTTGAAGCCGCCAAAAACTCCGGCGGGCAAATCAATCGAGTGGTGTATGCCAGTTCTGCTGCTGTGTTCGGCGAACCTGAAGATGACAAGCCGGTCAGCGAGCATCAGGCCGGAGGCATGACCACGCATTACGGAGCCTTCAAACGTTGCAACGAAGACAACGCGCGCGTGTATTTTCTGGACAACGGCATCAGCAGCGTTGGGCTTCGCCCGTTGACGGTGTACGGACCGGGGCGGGATTTCGGCATGACATCCGATCCGACCAAAGCCATGAAAGCCGCCGTCGTTGGCCGTTCGTTTCACATTCGATTTGGCGGAGAAACCGATTTCCTGTATGCCGCGGATTGCGCCGACGCTTTCATTCGTTCGGCCAAAGCCGATTTGACCGGCGCGCATGTTTTCAACCTGCACGGCGAAACCATTCGCGTTTCGGCGGTCGTTGAGGAAATCGAAAAACTGATTCCAGAAGCAAAAGGATTGATCACTGTCGCCGCAGACGGAATCAAAATGCCTTCGGCGCTGGACGATTCGGCGATTGTCGCCGCACTGGGCGGAGCGCCGCACACATCGCTGGCACAAGGCGTCAAAGAAACCATCGAACGATTCCAATTGCTGAAGACCGAAAATCGGCTGGACATCGCTGACCTCGATCAATAACTCATACGCAATACGAACATGAAAGCTCTTGCTCTGATCGCTCCGCACAAAATGGAAGTCCGCGAAATCGCCACACCTGCTCCGTCAGCGAATCAGGTGTTGTTGCGAGTCGGCGCAGTCGGATTGTGCGGAACGGATTTTCACATTTTTGAAGGTCACGCCAATTATCGCCGCGATGCCACTGGTCGGTTGATTTCGTTGGAAGACGAACCGTTGATTCTGGGTCACGAATTTTGCGGCATCGTCGAAGAGGTCGGCAGCGCCGTCAAAGACGTTACCGCCGGTGATTGGGTGGTGGTGGATCAAGGATGGAATTGTCTGAGCCATCAAAAAGCCGATCTTTGCGAATACTGCGCAACGGGCGATTCGCATCAATGCGCGAATTACGCCGAACACGGCATCACCGGCCCGCAAGGCGCGCTGGCTGAATTCGTCGCCGTTCCGGCCATCAACACCGTTCGCATCGAAAGCGAATTGGCGTTGCAACAGGCTGCGTTGACGGAACCGCTCGGCTGCATTGCGCATTCCATGCATGTCGTGCAGAAAACTCCGACGCGGTATCAGTTCAACGGCGAAACCACCGCCGAACGTCCGATCAAACACATTCTGATTTGCGGAGCCGGGCCAGCCGGGTTGCTTTTCACGCAATACATTCGCAACGTGATGGGCTTTGACGGATTGGTGATTGTCACGGAACCGAGCGAAAAACGACGAAAGCTGGCCGAAGAGTTCGGCGCAACCGGCATTGATCCAACTCAAACCGATCTGGTGGAAGCCGTCAACGACCTGACCAAAGGCGAACGCATTCAATTGCTGATCGAATCGGCAGGCGTTGGGCCTTTGTTCAAACAGATTCCGAACCTGATTCGGAAACAAGCGACGGTTGTGCTGTATGGGCACGGACACCATGGAGTTGATCTAGGAGTGATGAACAACATTCAGTTCATCGAACCGACCTTGATCGCTCCGACCGGGGCTTCGGGCGGATTCGATTCCGACGGCAGACCGAGCACCTATCGCCAATCACTCGAATTGATCGCGTCCGGCAAAATCAACGTTTCAAAAATCATCACGCACCATTATCAATCATTGGCCGATGTGCCTGCCGGATTCGCGCAGGATCATTTCGGAGCCGATTACATCAAAGGAGTCGCGGTTTTTTCTTAGGTTACAGGTAATGGGCTACAGGTGTTACGGCTTTCTTCCACACCTGAAACCTGAAATCTGAAACCTGCCACCTGACAACTATGAAAAAAACAAAACTGTCCATCATCGTCGCCTTGTTTCTGCTGATCGCTGTTTCTGTTACAGCGTGTAACAAAGGCGCGGAAAACAAATCGGCCGGCCAGAAGAAAATCGCCGTCATTCCCAAAGGCGTGTCGCACTTTTTCTGGCAGAGCGTCAAAGCCGGAGCCGACGCCGCTGGCAAAGACTTCAACGTGGAAATCATCTGGAAAGGCCCGGCGATGGAAACGGACATTTCCGGCCAGATCAACATCGTCGAAGACATGATTAACCGCCGTGTGGACGGCATAGTGCTTGCGCCGTCGCACGGCGATTCGCTGGTTTCGATCACCGAACGCGCACAACGCGAAAACATTCCGGTGACGATTTTCGATTCCGGCATTTCGACGGAACAGTATGTTTCGTATGTTGCCACGGACAACCGGCAAGGCGGTGTGGTCGCTGCTCGACGCATGGGTGAAAAACTCGGCGGCAAAGGCAAAGTCGCCATTCTCGGCGTCAAGAAAGGATCGGTTTCCACCGACGAACGCGAAGACGGATTCCGCGAAACGATCCTCAAGGAATTTCCCGGCATCAATCTGATTCCGATCATTTTTTATGGCGAATCAGTCGCCACCAAATCGCTGTCGGTTGCCGAAGACATTATGACTGCCAATCCTGATCTGGCAGGATTGTTTGCGTCGAACGAAACTTCTACGGTTGGCGCAGTCAATGCCATTCGCCAGCGCAATTTGGCGGGCAAAGTCACGCTGGTCGGTTTTGACGCCAGCCCCGATCTGGTTCGCAGCATTCAGGAAGGCGGCATTGATTCGCTGGTGCTGCAAGACCCGTTCAAGATGGGATACGAAGGCGTCAAAACCATTCTGGATAAACTGGCGGGCAAAACTCCTGAACGCCGCATTGACACGGGAGTCAAACTGCTGACCAAAGACAATCTGGAAACGCCGGAAATGCAGCGGCTGATCAAGTAATCGTCAATCATTACTCGCCGCGGATTTTCGCAGACCTGCGCAGATCAACGTCAACCTGCGAAAATCTGCGGCGCTACTTTTCTTTACTCCATGCCTACCAATTCTCTTGCGCTGGAAATGCGCGGCATCTCGAAATCGTTTTCCGGCAACACCGTCTTGTCCGGCGTCAACATCGCGGCCCAAGCCGGTGAAGTGCTGGCATTGCTCGGCGAAAACGGCGCAGGCAAATCCACGCTCATGAAAATCCTCGCCGGAGTTCATCAACCGGAAAGCGGCGAAATTTTGATTGACGGCCAGCCGGTGAAATTTGCACGTCCGGCAGATGCTCTGGCGGCGGGCATCGCCATGATTTACCAGGAACTTTCGCTGGCGCCGCATCTGACCGTCGCCGAAAACATCTTTCTCGGACGCGAACCGCTGAAAGTAACGCCGCTCGGATTTATCAATTCGCGCGAACTGAACGAACGCGCCAAAACATTGCTGGCGGAATATGGCTTCAACCTGAACCCGAAAGCGCGCGTCGGAGGTTTGAGCGCCGCCGACCGCCAGCAGGTTGAAATCACTCGCGCCATCGTCGAAGCCAAAAAAGTCATAGTCATGGATGAACCGACTTCTTCGTTGACCGACAGCGAAGTCAAAGAACTGTTCCGGCTGATTCGAGACTTGAAAACGCGCGGTCTGGCGGTGATTTACATTTCGCACCGGTTGGAAGAACTGGACGAAATCGCCGACCGCGTGACGATCCTGCGCGACGGCAAGGCCGTTTACTCCGGCGTCTGGGGCGAAATCAACACCGACGAAGTCATCAAGCACATGGCCGGGCGCGAATTGAAAGAAATCTTTCCACCACGCAACGCCAGTATTGGCGAAGTCAAACTACGCGTTCGCAACCTAACCTTGAAGCCGAAATTCGACAGCATCAACTTTGAAGCGCGCGCCGGAGAAGTTCTTGGCATTGCCGGTTTGGCCGGAGCCGGTCGCACCGAATTGGTCGAAGCGATTTTTGGAGCCACGCCCGCCCGCAGCGGAGAAGTCGAACTCAATGGCAACAAGTTCAGCTCGACTCAGCCCAGCCTGTCCGTCACCAGCGGCCTGAGCCTGTTGACTGAAGATCGCAAACGAACCGGGTTGTGTTTGAATTTGCCGCTGGCCACAAACATTACGCTGGCCAACACGCGCGCTCTGGTCAAAGGCGGACGCTTGCAAAACAAGCTGGAACTGGCCGCCGCGCAAAACTACATTCAAAAGCTGAACATCCGTCCGCCTGCTCCTATGAAACCAGTTGGCCGATTGAGCGGCGGCAATCAGCAAAAATCCCTGCTGGCGCGTTGGCTGTTCGCCAACTCGCAAGTCTTTCTGCTGGATGAACCGACGCGCGGCGTGGACGTTGCTGCGCGGTCGGAAATTTACCGCGAGATCAACGAACTGGCCGAAGCCGGAGCCGCTGTCGTCATGGTTTCATCGGATTTGCCGGAACTGCTGGGAATGGCGGATCGCATTCTGGTCATGCGACGCGGAAAGCTGGTGGCCGAATTGAATGCCCGGCAAACGACCCAGGAAGAAGTTTTGAAATACGCCGCAGTCGAAGAAAATTGATCGTGTAACAACCAGACCTTCATTAACCATTATCCATTGCGCATTAACCATTAACCGACGGGGTAAGGCCACCTACCTCTACCGATAATGGATAATGCGAAATGGATAATGGCTAAGTTTCATTGCAGCGCCTTAAACCCAAAAAAGGAAGCTTATGATTACCCTCTACCCATTCGCCCGTCGTTTGTCTTTGATTCTGTGCTTAACCGCTTCGCTTGCTTTTGCTGCTCTGGCTCAAAGCAGCAAGCAGGAAATGGATGCCGACTTCGCCAAATCGGTCAAGGAATGGACGACCAAACCGGAATTCATCAGCCCACTGGTGGATCATTTGCCGAAAGTCGCTGGCATTCCTTCGCCGAAAGATGTGCTGGGTTATCACGTGGGGACACCGCAAAAGCTGACGCGCACTGCGGATTTGTATCGGTACTATCGCGCGCTGGAAAAAGCCACGCCGCGCGTCAAAGTCATCAATATCGGCCAGACCGACGAAGGCCGCGAATGTCTGGTCGTTTTCGTCGCCAACGAAGACACGATCAAAAACCTGGAAACTTATCGCGGATACCTCGCCTCACTGGCCGATCCGCGCAATCTGACCGAAACGCAGGCGCAAGAGATCATCGCCAAATCCAAACCGCTTTATCACCTGTCAGCGGGGCTTCACAGCGGAGAAACTGGCCCGCCGGAAATGTTGATGGAACTGGCGTATCGTCTGGCGGTTGAAGATTCACCGCTCATCAATGCCATTCGCGAAAACGTGATTGTTTCAATTACTCCGGCGGCTGAACCCGACGGACGCGACCGTTATGTTGATTGGTATTACCGCCACAAACTGGACGAAACCGGCGAACAGGATTCGATGGGCGGGCCGCCTTACTGGGGCAAATACATTTTTCACGATAACAACCGCGACATTAACTATTCGCAGGTGACGATGCGAAATTTGTTGTTGTGGTATCTGCAATGGCATCCGCCGATCATGCACGATCTGCACGAATCGGTTCCGTTTCTCTACACTTTCAGCGGACAAGCGCCGCAACAGCCTACGCTAGACCCTATTCTGTATGGCGAATTGCCCTGGTTTGCGAACTTTGAAATGGCGCAGATGATTAAATACGGAATGCCTGGCGTTTGGACGCATGCGTTTGTTGATATGTGGTCGCCGGGTTATCTGGCGTTTATGTCGTCGAATCACAACGGAATGATTCGAATGTACGAGACCTTCGGCAATGGCGGAGCCAACACCATGAAACGCCGCGTCGCTCCACCGGAAGGCGCAGGGCAGACTTCGCGCGAATGGTACCGCCCGCTGCCGCCTTACCGCGAAGTCGAATGGTCAATGCGAAACAACACCAACTACATGCAGACCGGCGTATTGTCGGCGCTGCAATTGACTTCGCAATTCCCGAAAATCATCGTCGAAAACTTCTACAAAAAATCGCGCAATTCCATTGAAGACGGCAAGAACAATGCGCCATTTGGATTCGTCATTACGCCGCAAGCGGATATGACCCGCGTCGAATTTCTGGTCAACACCTTGCGGTTGCAGGGCATTGAGGTTGGTCGCGCCACCGCCGAAGTGAAATTGAAAGAAGGCACGTTCCCCTCAGGTTCGTTCATCGTCAAACGCGATCAACCTTACGGACGGCTGGCGAAAATCCTGTTGGAAAAACAAAACTTCCCTGACCAAAACCTGCGAACTTACGACGACACTGGTTGGACGATGGGCTTGATGACGCAAACCGAAGTCAAGGAAATCGCCGACAAAGCCGTGCTCGATGTAGCAGTTGAAAAAGTGGACAGGCTTTCAGTCAAAGGCGAAGTCAAAGGCAGCGCAACGGTCGCTTACGCCGTGCTGAATCATGGATCGAATAATTTGATAACGCTGCGATTCAAACTGAAAGGCGCAAAGATTCAAGCCAACGAAGCGACATTCAAGGCTGGCGACACTGAGGTTCCCGTCGGTTCGTTGATCGTTCCGGCGAACAACGACAGCCGCACTGCCATTGAGCAATTGGGCTTGAAAGCCGTCGCATTGGCTGCGATGCCTACAGTAGTCATGCACGAAGTGGAATTGCCGCGATTGGCCATGTATTCGACCTGGGGAAACACTCAGGAAGTCGGCTGGGTGCGTCACGCTTTGGATCAGTTCGGCGTGCGGTACGATCTGATTTACAAAGAGCGCGTTAAACAAGGTAATCTGCGCGACGCTTACGACATGATTCTGGTTCCGAATCAGGGACGCAGCGGCAAAGGCCTGGTCTTTGACCGCGAACCGACGCGCAAACCTCTGGCTTATACCAAATCCGCCGAGTTCCCATCGCACGGTGTATACGGCGAATCCGAAGACATCACGGGCGGCATGGGTTTGGCCGGACTCGCCGAGTTTGAAAAGTTCATCAACGCTGGAGGTTTGCTGGTGACGTTGGGTCAGGCGAGTTTCTTCCCCGCTGAATTCGGACTGACGCGAACAATTGACGCGGGCAGGACTTCGCCGCAGTTTTATGCGCCGGGGCCGATTGTCGAAGCCGAAATTCTGAAAACCGATCATCCACTGTTTTACGGTTACACGAACAAAACGATTCCGGTTCGTTACGCCAACGGGCCTTTGCTCAACGTTCCCGAACGCGACCGCAATAGACAGGTCTTGATGCGTTTTCCCGGAACGGACAAAAACGTGCTGAGCGGTTTGGCGCGCGGTATCGCGGAAACTCGCAATCGTCCGGCCATCGTGGACGTACCTGTCGGCAAGGGGCGCGTCATTCTGTTTGCCACCAATCCGTGTTACCGATGGCAGAATCACGGCGAATTCGGAATGCTGTTCAATTCGATCCTTCATTACAAGGCCATCAACCGCTAACCGGCACAGCCTGTTTTTCGCAAAGGATCGAAAAAATCTGATTTATTCGATCCTTTGCGAAAAATGACATTGCAATGAATTCCTGTAAAAAATCTTTTGAAAGCGGCTCCACACATTTGACCCAAAATAGTCTGACCCTCATAATCCGCGCGCTTTCATAACCGGCATTCGCCTGGGTCAAGAATTTGGAACAGTCACCTCTCAAGCTTTAATTGATTGTTCAAACATTCCGGACTCCAAGCTTCTTCAACAAAAAAAATTGTGACCTTGCGACCGCTGTATGCGCTCGCAATCATCGTTATTTGACCGAACATCAGGAGGCTTTCCATGCGTTACCTGCACAGACTACACACACTCAACACGCGCACTTTGGCAATGATTCTGGCCATGGTCGTGACCATTGGCATCGCCAGCATTGTCCCAAGCGTCGGCTCGGCGGCGCGAGATTATTCCAGCCGCATTGTCGGGGCGATGCGCGGAACCACGGCCACAACAATGGCAGTGGTTCAGGACAAGAATGTTCAACAAGGCAAACCGGAACCTCCCTCTGAAGTTTCAGTGATTCAATACGACGGTCCGATTGCTCCTACGCCCAATAATGCCAACCAACTGGCATCGGCTGCGCGTTTGACGGAAACAGAGCCAAATGGCACACCGGCCACAGCCACGGCGATTGGCGTTTCCAGCGGAAGAATCATCGGAAATATCTACCCAAACGGCGACATAGATTTTTATTCGTTCACGGCCAATGCTGGCGACCGTTTTTATGCCGCGACAATGACTTCGTTTTCGGCGGGCAACAGCACTGACAGTCAACTCACATTGCTGGCTTCTGACGGCACGACTGTAATTGAATTCGACGATGACAACGGCAGCTTCGCAGCGCTTTCCTCTTCAATTGCTGGCGCCGTCATTCCTTCGACTGGGGTCTATTACCTCAAGGTCAACGATTTCACCGCCGGTACGACTTCAGAACGTCCATACGAACTCTGGTTTCAAATCCAGAGCGGAACGCCGACACCCGAAGTTGAAGGTAACGACACGCCAGCGACTGCGACCCCATTGCCTGCCAATGGCTGGGTCAGCGGCACGCGGAATCCGGCTGCCGCGACTGAGCAAGACTGGTACAGTCTGAACCTCAACGCCGGCGATACGGTATTCCTGAGTCTGGACTTGAACCCCGAACGCGATGGGACAGTTTGGAATGGCCGACTTGGTTTTGCTCTCTTTGGCGATGTCAGCAATCAAATCCTGGTTGTGGACGACGCCGGAACCGGAGACGTTTCCCCTGTTCCCAACAACCCATCCGAAGCGTTTTTTATGACAGTTAAAAATGCCGGAACGTATTTCGCCTTCGTTGATTCGGCTTCGGCTGCCGTAGGCGGGCCGACAGCGACCTACCACTTGAGTGTCTCCGTTCTGCCTGCGAAAACAGGCGTCAATTGCACCACTTACACCAGCACAGACGTGCCGAAGACAATTGGTCCGGGAACCGGCCTGACCAGTTCAGTCATCACAGTGCCCGGCAATCCACGGATCGAAGATATTGACGTAACCATTGTGCTAAACCATGCGTTAATGCAGGACATTGACGCTCACCTGCGCTCACCTGCCGGCAATAACAACGGATTATTTTCTGACATTGGCGCTGCCAACATAGGCGGCCAACAACAAATGGACACCACTTTCGATGACGAAGCCGGTATCCCCCCAGCATTCACGGCCTTAAAAGGTACCCAACTCAAGCCTGAAAACAATTCCACCGCCGGCACTGCCAGCACGTCCGGCGCTTATCGGCTTGCGTCATTCTACGGTGAGAATGGTGGAGGAACCTGGACGCTCGACCTGCGCGACGATACGACAGGCGCGAATGGCGGCACCCTGACCGCCTGGAGCATCAAGATTTGCGAAGAACCGCCTCTGCCAAGCTGTCCGGCAGGGTTCACTCGCACGACTGTGTTCAGCACGGATTTTGAAAGTGGAGCCGCAGGCTTCACCCATTCAGGCGCGCAGGATGAGTGGCAGCTCGGCCTTCCAAACACTGCGGCAACGACCACAGCCAACCCTGTTGCAGCCTTTACGACTTGCAATAGCGGCGTGAATTGCTGGAAAACCGATCTGACCGGCACTTACAACGCTTCGAGCAATCAGGACCTGTTGTCTCCGAACATCAACCTGGCTGGTTTTTCAGGCCCGGTAATCGTGACCTGGGCCATGCGCCACCAGATCGAAACAGCCAACTTCGACCACATGTTCATTGATTTCCAACAGGTTGGCGGAGCGACTCCGGTACGTCTTTATGAATGGATGGATCCAACGCCAATCAGCGCATCAGCCGGCACTGGCAATCCACAGGAAAACATCGGCGGGAGTTATGGTTGGGGAGTGTTTTCACGACGCGTTGACAGTCTTGCCGGTCTGAACACGGAAATACGCTTCCACCTGGATAGCGACACGACTGTTCAATTCGGCGGTTTGGCGATTGATGACGTCAGCGTGACCGCCTGCCAGCCCTGTCCGGCGATTACTTGTCCCAACAATATCGTCACCAATACCGATCCGGGTCAATGCAGCGCGGTTGTCAATTACACTCCGCCAACATCAGCCGGATGCACCGTCACTTGTACCCCAGCTTCTGGTTCGACTTTCCAGAGAGGAACGACGACCGTTTCCTGCAACAATGGCGGAAGTTCGACTTGCGACTTTACGGTGACGGTCAATGACGGGCAAGCGCCGACTGTCGCCTGTCCGACAAACATCTCAACCAACACTGCGCCGAACCAATGCTCGGCTGTGGTGACTTACACAACTCCGACTGCTGTGGATAATTGCCCCGGCGCGACGGTGGTTTGCGCTCCGTCATCCGGTTCGACTTTCCAAACCGGCACGACGACCGTCACCTGTACGGCAACCGATGCCGCCAACCTGACCGGGACCTGCACTTTCACTGTTACGGTTGCTGATAACCAATCTCCAACCGTAGCCTGTCCAACGAATATCTCCGGCGTTCCAGTAGGAATTGTCACGTACCCAACTCCGACCGCAAACGACAATTGCCCTGGCGCGACTGTTGTTTGTTCGCCTGCTTCGGGTTCAAGCTTCCCGGCCGGTACAACTACTGTGACTTGCACTGCAACCGACGCAGCGAATCTGACCGGAAGCTGCACCTTCACCATTACCACAATAAATCCATGCACAATCACCTGCCCTGCGAATCAGGTGGCGTGGACTGCCGGATTGCCGGTTCCGGTTAATTATCCGGCTCCGACAACTGTCGGTAATTGCGGAACAGTGACCTGCACTCCGCCTTCCGGATCGAGCTTCGCCGTTGGAACGACAACAGTGACCTGTTCGACGAATGCCGGGCCGAGTTGTAGCTTCAACGTAACCGTCAACAGGTTGACGTTTGGCGCTTCAGTATCCGACCCGCTGGCTTGCAACGGGCCGGGCGACAAGATCAATGGCGCGTTCTCCGCCACCAACACCTCCGGCGTTTCGGCGACGGTGGTCTTAACCGCAACCCTGAGCAATCTCGTTTACCTGCCGGGCACGGCGTCTGCCACCTCTGCGGGAACGATCTCTACCGGCGTTGGAACCATCATCTGGACTGGAACCTTGGGCGCTGGCCAGTCGGTAATTGTCAGTTACATGGGACAAATTGCCGACAACGTCGCGCCGGGTTCGTTGGTTTGTTCGACAACGACTGCCACTGCCAACGGTTTGCCGGTGGCAGGCCAGGCGCAGGGTTGCCTGACGGTCAATTGTCCTACGGTCGGACCTGGCGGAATCTTCCCGGCTGCGTCCGAAGCGAGCG
>CAYYDG010000078.1:0-29829 GCA_964470555.1 uncultured Heliomicrobium sp. | reverse complement strand
ATAAAGTGTTGTATTTTCAGCAATTGGGTGTCGTCCTAAAAGAGCCGCACCCATTTACGAATTTACGAAAGGTCAGCAGTAAGAATTGTCCAGTAGTTGTTTGAGTGGCTGTTTTTCTAATTTTACGCTTGACAGATTTGCCAGGTGCATAGTATTAGAAAGTTGCATCCCGAAAAGCTGTACCTTAGCAATATGATCAATCAATCATCCCCGAATCCCTAGATTACTTTGAAGGTTTGTTTTTACGCATCCTCAAAGGGTTGGTCGAAAATACAGCTTAAAGTCGCACAAGATGGTGACTAAAGCATGGTGCCCCGAATCCTAGTTCGACGCCTGTCTTCAAGTTCCCTTCTTAACTAAAGATAAAGACCTTAAAGTAATACAGCTACTCAACATACTAACCTCGTGGACTTGCTAGCTGGCAATCACAGATTTTGTGATTTGAAGTTGCTCCAGCAGGTAACGCGCGCATCATTTTTTGTTTCGCATATTACCTGACTCCCATCCCAACTTCGCTTTGGTTAGCCAAGGTCAAAGGTATCTTTGTGACCAAATTCTGATCATAAAGATAAGTAATTATGGCCTGTGTGCCTGCAAAGCAGTGTTTCATCTGCTTTTCTGGTGCGTGTTTAGCAATACTCATGGTTATGTAAGTCAGGAATACGCTTATGTTTTCCTGAAACTAAGGAGAAGAATTATGGTGCCTCGAAACACTTATCGCTCTGAACACGAAAATAGAGTCTGTCGAAAATTCTCTGTTGTGTTGATTGCTGCTATGCTGCTGAATTGCTTGATCGTTTTTGGCACGACCACTATGGTCTCAGCGCAAGTTGGCGGCAAAAAGCAACAAACAATCGAACTTGAAGCCAGAGCCATTTCAGACACGCAAATCCGTTTGAACTGGCGCATTAACAATCCGGGAAATAATTCCGGCATCCGCATTTACCGCGCACATTACGTAACCCCCGACAATTTCGTATTTCTCACTTCACTGCCGCCGAACGCATTGAGCTATATTGATTCGGGACTGAAGGCGAAAAGCACATGGCATTATCGCATCCAGACCCAGGACAAAAAGCCCGCCATGTTGTCGGCCCCTTCCAATGCAGCCAATGCGACGACGTTTACGTCAGCAGGTGGTGACGGGGGGAACTCACAAAATCCATCCGACGAACCCAAAGTCACGGTTGAAAACCCAACGCTGGGCAACGTAATTCAGACTTTGAGTGCAAAAGCGATTTCAGCGAATGAGATCGAACTTCGGTGGGCGATTCCAAGCCTTCCGCATGTCGCATCCATTCGTATCTACCGAGCGTCGTCGAATGACCCGAAAAATTTCGAGATGATCGGTGCTGTAGGATCCAACCTCAATGTGTATGTTGATGCGGACCTGAAGCCGCGTACAACCTACTACTATCACGTGAAGTACAACCAAAACAGCCACAGCGCCAACTTGTCAGCGCCATCCAACACCGCAATGGCAACGACACCAGACGGCGCTGACCCAAATCCGCGCAAACGTTATGAAGGTTTGCGTCCAAAACCGGGAATTTCGTTTGACCTGCCCGCAGGGGGAATTGGCACGGCGATTCCTCTGGACAAAGATGAAGACGAGTTCCTCTATCTGCTGAACAAATTCCGCGCATCGAGAGGCGTCGGGCCAGTAAGAGCCTCAATCAGCTTGACGATGGCAGCCGACTCTTTCGGCAAAGACCTGGCGATCCGAAACGAAGTCAGCAAATACGATTCGAATGGTTTTGGCGCTTTCCTCCGAGTTCGCGCCTTCAATTTTCCCAAGCTCGACAATACCAAATTCGACACCTTGTCCCTGGCGACTCGAATTGTTGACCTGGAGACTTTCTTCAATTTCACGATACAAACGCCTGAAAATGCTGAAATCCTGCTCAGGCCGGAATGGAAGGTCGTTGGAATCGGGCGCACTTACAACAATGAAGGAACCTATTATTGGGTTCTGGAGTTTGCCGATTATTGGGATAAAACCATTCCGTTGCCCGGCGAAGACACCGATGGACGGATTGACGGCAACGAGCGCATCCGCACTCGTCCGCCGATTGATGCCTTGGCGGCCAAGGCCAAATTCAGCGGCTACGGCGACGACGGCAAGCCTTACGACCCGGTTCATTGCGACCTGGAAACCAAGGAATGCTGGCGCGATCCCGCTCCGGCTGGCCATCGCAGCCTGCGCGAAAATTCTTACCCGGAAAACATGATCGGTTTTTGGCATGTTGCCCGTCAGGTGAATTCCAAGGGAGTAGTGCATTTCAACTCGCCCGACAAATTCGACATGACGGACTTCACCATGACTCTGCTCATCAACGAAGACGGCACCTGGGTTTCGCAAGGTTATAAAACTTACCAGGACCCGGTTCCCGTTGAAGCTGGAACCTGGAAATGGGCGCATGATCCAGGGCGCAACGAAGAAATCATCACGTTCTACCGCGACAACGGAAAAGCTACGGTGACTTTCCGAGTTCACGCCGCTCCTGGAGTGATGACTGTTTATGTGGAAGATGGCGGAGATTTCTTCAGAGGAATCAAAGCCGACGGCAACAAGTTTGACGATCCGCATCTGATCTTTTTGCCAGGTCCCGGATTTTTCTACACTCCAGCGCCTGCGTTCCCAATCGCAATGCGCTGCGGTTCCTGTCCACAAACCAATCCTTAAAACGGTCTGTCAATCAGATCGAATTCCTGCCGCAGCGGATTGTTTCCGCTGCGGCAATTTTATTTTCTGGAAGTGAGCCGCAGTGAATTGGCGATCACAGAAAGGCTGGAAAGCAACATGGCTCCGGCAGCAATGATGGGATTCAAAACTCCCGTTACTGCCAGACTGACGCCAAGTGTGTTGTAGAAAAACGCCCAAAAGAGATTTTGCCTGACAATGCGCCACGTGGTGTTTGCCAAATCGAAAACCATAGGCAGTTTATTGAGGGCGCTGCTCATCAGGACAATGGCCGCGGCTCGCATGGCAATGTCCGCACCTGATCCGACAGCAATTCCCAAATCGGCTTGAGCCAATGCCGGGGCGTCGTTGATTCCGTCGCCAACCATCGCAACTATTTTTCCCTGCCGCTGCATTCGCGTAATGATTGAAGTTTTGTCGTTCGGCAGAGCTTCGGCGATGAATTCGTCTGCCCCAACGACGAAAGCTACGTGCGAAGTAGCCGCGAAAGAATCACCAGAAACAATCAGCGTTTTGATGCCTCGTTGCTTGAAATCCCTGGCGACATCTGCTGCTTCCTGGCGAATGCGGTCACCAAATTCCATGACGCCACGCACCTGCCCATCCCACCCAAAATAAGCGACCGTCCTTCCCTGACTTTCTGAAGATTCCGGCACATCAGCAAAGCTGCCCGGAACCCGTTGTTCTTCCGCTAATCTGCGATTGCCCACAAACACAGAATGCCCGGCGACGTTGCCGATCAAACCAAGTCCTTTTCGATTTTCAACATCTCGCGCTTCCAGCAGCGCCATGCCGTCATCGTTGGCGCGTTTAATTACCGCTCGCCCCAAAGGGTGTTCGGAGTATCTTTCGAGCGAAGCGACCAACTGCAAAGCTTTCTCGGTAAGTTCAATGCCCTTTTGATCGCCGAAACCGAGCGCCAGGTTAGACAACAATCCAGGTCCCTGCACAGCTTCGACAGGATTCAGCGCTCCTGCCTTCGATTGAAACGGCTCAAATTTCAGCAAGGTAAAATTGCCTTCGGTGATGGTTCCCGTTTTGTCGAAAACTACCGTATCCACATTCCGAACCGTTTCCAGAACGCGGCTGTCGCTGACCAGAATTCCGCGCTGCGAAGCCGAGCCAATCGCAGCCGTCAACGCCAGCGGAGTGGCCATTCCCAACGCACAAGGACAGGCAATGACCAGCACGGTAATCGCTCGCATCAATGCTTCATCCGTAGCGACATAACCGCCCAACCAGCACACAAAAAACGTCAGCGCGGCAAAGACTATCACTCCGGGAACGAACACACGCGACACTTTGTCCACGGTGCGCTCCAGCGAAGATTTGCTGCTGAGCGCCTGTTCCACCAATCGTATGATCTGCGCCAGAGTCGCATCTTCGCCAACTTTTTCCGCCTGAACCTGAATCACATTGCCGGTGTTCAAGCTTCCGGCAACGACGCGGCTGCCGGGTTGTTTTTCCACGGGCGTGGATTCGCCAGTTAGCAGAGATTCGTCAGCGTGCGAATAGCCGTCTACCAAAATTCCATCAGCAGGAATTCGTTCGCCAGCCTTGACGACAAACACATCGCCGACATTCAGCGCATCCACTGAAACAAATTTTTCTTCTTTGCCGGCGGAGCCAATCGCCGACAACCGAACTTTCTTCGGCATCATTCGGTACAACAAAGCAACTGCGCGCGACGTTCGTTCTTTGGCTCCCCGCTCAATCAATTTGCCGACCAACACCAGCGTAACAATCGCGCCAGCCGTGTCGAAGTAATAATGCGTTCCACCCAGAAACGCCTGAGCCGCGCTGTAAAAATATGCCGCCAGAATCCCCAGACTCAGCAGCGTTTCCATTCGTACAACGCCATTGACCAACCCACGCCACGCCAGCCGCAAAATAGGCATGGCCGAATAAAACACTATCGGAGCCGTCAACAGCATCAACACAAACGGCAGGTATTGTTTGACGCTGTCAGAAATTTTTTCAAAGTAACCGACGTACAACGCCATGCTCAGCGTCATGACATTCATCTGCAAAAACCCGCTGACGCCCAATCGCAACAGCAAATCGCGGCGCTCGGCATTGGCAGTATCATTTTCCCCTGTGTATTCGCTGGCTTTATAACCAAGCTGGCCGATGCGCTCGGTAATTTTGTCTGGAGGAATGTATTGCGGGCAGTATTTGACCTTGACCAGGTCGGATGAAAAAAAGGCTTCGGCGGAAATCACGCCACGTTCTTTGGTCAGAGTGTGTTCGATCAACCACGCGCACGACGAACACCACATCCCTGAAACCTGCAACAGGACTTCCTGAGTTAAGGCGTCATTCGGGATTGGCGGCAAAACTGACTTCACATCTTTTCCGCCGGTTGCGATCAATCCAAGCGCCAAACTCCGCTTGAACACCTCGGTTTCGCGCACATCCTGCCCTGAGCCGATCACACCGCTTTCCAACAAGATGGCGTAAACGTTCAGGCAGCCCAGACAGCAGAATGATTTTTCTTCGCCATCAAGACTGCGAAGGAAAGGATGACGACCGACCGTCAGGCCGCACAAATCACAGGTTTTCTTTAGTTCGGACATCAATATGTCCCAGTCGTTTGGGCATTCACCGGTTTGCCGGTTTCATCCAATATGATTGGGTTGGCGCGTTTGGCAACGATGTAGGCCGTTACCAAAATGCCGATGAAAATCACGACTACCAATCCAAGCAACCAGGTCAGAATTTTTCCCTGTTGTCGTGCCACGTACTGACCAATTCGTTTCATTATTTCGGTTTCCTTTCCGTGGGAGTGATGAAGGTCATATTCGCTGTGGTGGTTTCGTTGCCTGGCTCAGCGCGACTGACAATCTGGAAATGATTGACGCCCGGAGGCAAGGCTTGTGGCGGAGCAGCAATTTCAAACTCAAGCTGGCGTTCATCGCCGGATTCCAGTCTCAACGGCTGTTCCAGTTGAATCTGCGCGCCAGGCAGATTTTGCAGCGTCAGGGTCAGCTCAGCATCCTGCCCTTGTCGGTTGGCGACAGTCATTCGGAATTTATTGTACACATGACCATCGTCGCCCAACCGGTACAACTCCGCGCGAATCGGCGCGATTTTCACCAGCACGTTGTCGCGCATAGAAAGCACGACAAACAAACCCGACGCATAAAACAACAGCACCAGCGCAACGATGACTCGTTTGGCGTCGCGCAATCCCAACCGGCGCAACAACGAAGTTTTCTTGTCGGTCAACAACTCGCCCTTTTCGCCCCAGGCGTAATGAATCAAGCCGGGTTTTCCCAAACGGCTCAGCACGTCTTCGCAAGCGTCTATGCACTCACCGCAATGAATACATTCGATCTGATAAGGCGAATTGCGTATGTCTATTCCCATGTGGCAAACGCGGACGCACTTTTTGCATTCGATGCAAACCTTGTCTTGTCCCTGACCGTCGCGGTATTGCACCAGCAAGGTTTCCTTGTCGCCGAGCATTCCCTGCAAATATCCATACGGACAAACGGTTGTGCAGAACCGCTGTCGCAGAAAAGCAAAGTCCAGAAAGGCAATCAGCGTCGTCGCGGCTCCGGCAATTCCGCCAGCAGTGCGAATATCCAGCGTGAACAATCGCCCCAGCAAATCTCTCGGTTCGACAAAATACGAAATAAAAACAAACGCCAGAAACACCGACGCCGCAAGCATCGTGGCGTAAAACAACACGCCGCTCATCAATTGCCGCCGCTTGGCCGGAAGTTTGATGAAGCGTTTGTTGATGAATTTCTTTAACCGATCTTCCACCGCCAGCGAAGCTTCGCTGAAGATCATCTGCGGACAGAAGTAGCCGCAATAAATTCGCCCGTACAACATCGAAGCCGCCGCAATCACGTACAGCAAAAACAGCAAAGAAAAAAACAGGATGCCGAATTCACTGATCCACAGTTCGTACCCGGCGAAGTAAAACCGCTGGCGTGGAATGTCGAATCGCATGACGTTGAAAAACGGCAACGCGACAAAAATCAGAAAACAGGCAAATTGAATCGCTCGGCGATAACGATGGTAAGTGGATTGTGACGGCAACACAGGCAACTGTTTGCCGGATTTATTGACAGGTTTGGGAGCAGGTTTTATAGCCGAAGGGCTTTGCCTGGTCAGTTCCCGCTCGGCGGATAAGTTAGGGCTGCTGACGCTCATAACGGTAATTTTCTTGTATTGGGTTTCAGTGGTGACAACTTGCTGCTTGAGTAGCGCTCAGCATGGGCATTAAACCTCGCCAGACCAGAATCGCTCCAAGCAGCGCGACACTGATGGCGGTCAATCGGGTTCCCCATCCGCTGGCATTCAATCGCGCCAATTTCAAACTGAAAGCGGAAGAAAACACTCCCAGCGCGAATAACGCGCCAACCGTCCCCAATCCAAACGCCATCATCGCCATTGATCCTGCAAGCGCCGTGCCCGCAGCCATCGCTTTTAACAACGCGGCGTAAATCAATCCGCACGGCAAAAATCCCAACAGTAACCCCAAGACAAATTTGCTGCCGACCGTTGGAGATGCGATGCGACTGCCCAACGGACGCAAAAATCGTGTTGTATACCGCAACGGATCGAATCGTTGTAACCAGTGGTGAGGCAACAATTCCAACATCAACAATCCGGCAATCAACATCAGCGCGCCAGCAATAATGGCGACAAGGTTTTCAACGCCAGCCAATCGCCCGGCCAGATCAAAAACCTGGCCGGTCAGGCCTGCAACTGCGCCCAGGAGGCTGTAGGTGACGACTCGACCTACGTTGTACGACAGATGTGCGGCTACTTGCTGACTTGCTTTCTGCAGGCTTGAGGATAGGCTGAACGAAACAACCACAGGACCGCACATTTGTACGCAGTGCAGGCTGCTGACCAGACCAAGACCGAAAAGAATCGAAAATTCTGTTGCTGACATTGCGTAATTTGACACCGCCGTTAGAGCAGTTTTCCTCAGCCGAAGCACACTACACTGTGGAAATCTGCCCGGCTGCGGATTTACCGTTTTGCCGTAACTTTGGATTGGGCGCGTTGATCGTTACGCATTCGCGATAAAAATCGAATTGCTTCATCTTGATTGCCTGCGTCGGACAACGCGATGCGCACATCGCGCAGCGAATGCACGTCGCTTCGTCTTTCAACATGATCGCGCCTAATTCTCGCAACTCTTCGTTGCTGTAACCCTGCAATTGCTCTGCCGTAATTCCTGCCGATTCGGAAGCCAGCTTCATCAGCATCGAATCGCCGCACAATTGATCCAGACCAACCAGCTTAATCAGGTTTTCCGGGCAAACATCCACACACCCATTGCAGGCGATGCATATCGAAGTGTCGAACACGGTGTTGATGTTGCAGCGCAAACAACGTGAAGCTTGCTCTCTGGCTTCGGCTTCCGGGAAATTGATTTCGACTATGTTCAGAGTGGCGGCGCGCTGTTCCGCTTCCAGCGCCGGAGGATTGTGTCGCTGCAACTGATCCCAGCCCTGCGTCATGGTGTAATCGGCGGCCAGCCAACGTTTGCGAACGACGACATCCGTTCGCGTGCCGCGCAAATAATCGTGCATCGAACGCGCAGCAATCTGAGCCGACGCAATGGCGTGGATGAACAGCCGAGGGCCGTGTGCGATGTCTCCGCAGGCAAATACGTCCGGCGATGTGGTCTGGTAGGTTTCAGGATCAACCTTAATCAATCCGCGCTCGGTTTCGACGCCGTCTTCTTCATTCAAAAACGACAGATCAGAAGTCTGGCCGATGGCAAACATAATCGTGTCGGCTTCGATGTCTTCGACAAAGGATTCGTCAAACTTCGGATTGAACTTGCCGGCATCGTCAAACACCGACGTGCATTTGACCGTACGCAATCCGGTGACCTGACCGCCTTCGCTCAAGATTTCGCGCGGACCTCGCGCGGTGTGAAGTTTCACGCCTTCTTCTTCGCCTTCTTCGATTTCGATTTCATCGGCGGGCATTTCGTGGCGATCTTCCAAACACACCAGATGCACTTCCTTGTCGCCGCTCAATCGCAACGCTGAACGTGCCACGTCGTAAGCGATACGTTCAGTTCGTTCCATGTCGGATTTGGCATCTGCCATTTCCACGGCTTTGGGGCGAACCGCCGAACGCGCCACGTCAAACGCCACGTTGCCACCGCCGATGACGACGATCTTTTTGCCAAGCTCCATTGGCTTGCCTTCGTTGAAGGCTTTCAGAAATTCCAGCCCGTCAAAAACTCCGGGCGTGTCGCTTCCGGGCAAAGGCAGTTTGCGACCTTTCGGCAAACCAACTCCCAGGAAGATGGCTTTGTATCCTTCTTCGCGCAGACTCTTAATGGTGAAATCACGTCCGAGCTTCTGATTGCATTTCAACTCTACGCCCATCGAAAGAATCGCGTTGATCTCGGCTCTGACCAACTCGCGCGGCAGTCGGTAGATCGGTACGCCGACCATCAACATTCCGCCCGGATCGGAGTTGGCTTCGAAGACTGTGACCTTGTAACCAAGTCGTGTCAGGTCGTGCGCAACGGTCAAGCCCGACACGCCCGCTCCTATGACGGCAATACGTTCGTAATCGCCCCGGTTCGGTGACAACATTCGTTCGTTTGCGCCTGCGTGGTACTGAGTGAAGTCGCCGGATTCCGGGCCGAATTGTTCGTTGACGAATCGTTTCAACGCGCGAATGGTGACCGGCGAATCCAGATCGCCTCGGCGACAATTGACTTCGCACGGTGCGCCGCAAACCCGGCCACAAATCGAAGCAAACGGGTTCGTCGCACGGGCGATTTTGTACGCTTCCTGATAGCGCCCTTCGGCAATCGCCGTCACGTAACCGCATGCATTGGTGTGAACAGGACAGGCGTCCTGGCACTTGACCATTTTCATCCAGTAATCTGCGGACGATTGATCGGCGAGTTCAAATTGCAAGTTGTCTTGCGGCATAGTTTGGTCGGTCTTCGTAGAAAAGCTTTCAAACACTCTATTCACCGCAGAGGCGCAGAGAACGCGAAGGTTGCGCAGAGAAGAAAAGAGAGTTCATTGATAAATCTCTGCGCTTCCTCTGCTATGCTCTGCGCCTCTGCGGTGAAGTAACTTTCGTCATCGCAGCGCTGCTTTCAACTCGCTACTCCTCGTGGAATTTCCGAAATACAAAACCGATGACAACGATGAAGTAGATTACGCCTATGGCGGCAACCGCATACATCAATCCGGATGAAGATTGCGACACTGAATTGAAAGCTTGAACCAGCACGCCGCGTTCGGAGTGGTTGACTTCGCCATTCATAAACACGATCAAATAGGTCAGACAGCCGCCAATGATGAAGATGTACGCAATCTTCAAAAACACTGGAACTTCGGTTCCCTTGCGTTCGGTAATCCAGCCCTCGGCGTATTCCTTGATCTCTTCCTGAGGTTTGTTGTCGTCGTTCATGATTCTCTCCTCGCAGATTCGGAACGTTCCGTCGAATGAGGTTCGTCGTCTTCCAGCATGCGGTATTTGGCATCTTCGGCGTGTTTTCCCCAGTAACCGTGCTTGACGGAGCGGAAGAAGAAAAACAACGCGCCAACCAACAGCAGGAAAAAGTAGAAGTAAGCGAAATAAACACTCGGATAACTGTAATCTCGCATCTCGGCCTCCTATCGTTCGTAATCGTTATCCGGTCGCCAGTTTTTGGCGCGACCGAGCGTTTGCAGGTAAGCGACAACGGCCTGAAACTCTTCTTCGTTGTCGGCGATCCACGGATATGGCGGCATGATCGAACCTGGAACCAGGTCGCGCGGATTGCGGAAATGCGCGCGATGCCACTGTTCGTCGTATTTGCCGCCAACGCGCGACAAATCCGGCCCGGTGCGTTTGGTTCCGAACAGATGCGGCGAGTCGTAAACAAACTCATCAGGCGTTGAAATCGGCGCGTCCACTCCGCGCCAGCCTGAACGTTTGGTGTCGGCCAGCAAGGTGCGCGTTTGTTGCGTGTGGCAATACCAGCAACCTTCGCGGACATAGACAGCGCGTCCTTTCAATTGCTGCTCGGTGTAAGGTTGCAATTTGCCGGTCACGCCTTTGGCCGGGTCGCTGTTGTCGAATGGTCGCGCCCAGCTTTTATCCACCAAAGGCGGAACCACCGTCGTCAACAATCCGCCGATGAAAAACAGCGCCAGCGCGGCTGCAACAAAAAACGGCGCGCTGTAATCAGCTTTGCGTAACATAAAATTTTCTCCCTTATGGTTCAGGCAGTCGCCGCAGTCATCTTGTTCGATTCGCTTCCTGTGCCGATCATCGTAGCCAGAACGTTGTAGGCAAACGCCACAATTCCGCCGAACATCAACACGCCGGAAAAGAAGCGAACGATCCAGACCGGTTGCAACGCGATCACAGTGTCAATGAACGGAATCGCCGGATTGTTCCATTGCCAGCCCTGCCAGAATCCGCCCAGCCACAACGTGACGAAAAATCCCACGCCGCCGATCATAAACAACCAGAAACTCCAATTGGCCAGCGAATCCGAATACAGTTGGCGACGGAAAATACGCGGCACGACGTAATAACATCCGGCGATGGCAAAGAACGAAAACGCTCCCAGCACAGCCATGTGAGCGTGGCCTGGAATCCAGTCAGTTTTGGAAACGATGGCGTTGACCGAACGCAGACTGTGCATTGGCCCCTGGAAACAGGTCAGCAGGTAAAACACCACGCCGGACATCAAAAACTTCAACGGCACGTTGTCGCGCATCTGATCCCATTGACCACGCATGGTGGCGAAGAAGTTGTAGACCACAGCCCACACCGGAACCAGCAACATCACCGAAAAGACTATGGCGATGGTTTGCAGCCATTGCGAAATAGGACCGTGCAGCATGTGGTGCGCGCCCGTCCAGACGTAAACGAACGCCAGCGACCAGAATCCGATCATTGAAAGTTTGTGACTGTGCAGCGGACTGTTGGAGGTTTTCGGAATGAAGTAATACGCGATGGCCAGCCCGACCGGAGTGAAAATCAATCCGACGGCGTTGTGAACGTACATCCAGTTCAAATTGGCCTGATTGACTCCGGTGGCAAACAGCGCCGCGAAATTGCCGGTCAGGTATACAAACGCCGTCCAGAGAATCGTACCCAGGCAGTACCAGATCGTCACATACATCTGCGTGTATTTGCGATTGGCGACAGTCATGAAAATGTTTGCGCCAAACATCACCCAGGCGACAACGACCAGCACATCCAGAAACATCGGCAGTTCGGCGTATTCCCATCCCTGATTCCAACCCATGATGGTCGAAACCACCGCGCCGAGAATGATGAAATTCCACAGCGCCGCCGTGGCAACGCCCAGCTTTTCACTCCACAACTTCACGCCACACAGACGCGGCACGACGTAATACATCAAGCCCATATCTGCGGCCAGCAACCAGCCGAACAGCATGCCGTTGACGTGCAGCGGGCGCAGCCGACCATAAGTCAGATACTGAACCGTGCCGAGCAATTCCGGCCAGACAAACTTGGCGGCGATCATCAACGCGACGATGCCGACAATGAAAAAGTACGTAATCGAACTGACCAGAAACAGCTTGGCCGTGGTGTCCTGATGAAGAGATTCGTTGTAACGCACCGCTTCCGAAACAGGAATCTCGCCGGCGCTGATTGTGCTTTCGCTCTGCATAAATGCCTCCGCATTGGAGTTGGTTTTGAAATCCCACCGTTGATAAGTCGCCACCTCCGCCTGATGACCGACTCAACCGACCGGTGGGATTCCAAGCTTGTTACTGTCTGGGTTTATTGAAACTTCTCAGGTAATTGACCAGATCGCCGACGTCTTTTTGCGTCAAGCCGTAATCCACCCACGGCGGCATCGCAGTTCCCTGAACGCCGTACAAGATGGACTCGAACATTCGGCGGTCGTTGGTAGCATTGACAAAATCGGCGTTTCGCAAATTGCGAGGACGCGGCAACATATCAATCGAATTCGGCCCTTTGCCGTCGGCTTTTTTGCCGTGACAGCCAGTGCAACGTTGCACGAAGATTTGTTCGCCGCGGTTGACGGAGGCCGCATCAGCAGCAACTGGATTCGTGTCTGGAACCTGGCGCGCCTTCATTTGTCGCGCCGGTTCTTTGGCGTAATTCTTGCGAATGTGATCA
Source organism: uncultured Heliomicrobium sp. (assembly GCA_964470555.1). GTDB lineage: Bacteria > Acidobacteriota > Blastocatellia > RBC074 > RBC074 > RBC074. The sequence continues at coordinate 17,006 of CAYYDG010000078.1, read as the reverse complement.
AGCACGCCGCGAATCTGATCGTCATTCAACACTCTTCCCCACGCTGGCATCGAAGTTCCGGCCACGCCGTTTCTGATCGAATCCATCAGACGTTCATCTGATTTGCTGCTCATGAAACCGGCCTTGGTCAGGTCGCGCGGATATGGATCGAGGTACACTGCGATCATCCCTTTGCCGTCACCTAAATCACCGTGACAACGTGCGCATAACGAGGAATACATTCCCGATGGATCAATCAAAGGCGGCGGCGTTTTCAGACTCATCAGATACGCCGTCATTGCCTGGTATTCGTTGTCCGGGAAATTGAACGTCGGCATGATCGAATCGGAAATCCGCGAACGAGGATCGCGGAAATGATCCATCGTCCATTTGTCGTCTTTCAGCAATCCTTCAAACGAAAGATCAGGCGCGACTGCGCCATCACGATTGCCGAGTTTGTGGCAGGCCAGACACGAACGGTCGTTAATCAGCTTCTCTCCAAGAGCAATCAACGATCCACTTGCGACCGGCTTCGTTTCGGCAACTTCGGTCAGCATCGGCGAGCCTTCTTTTTCCTTGCTCAAACCGGCTCGATACCGATCGAGCGAAGTTTCCGAAAAATTAACGCCGCGGCGGCTCTTCAAGAAAACGACCAGCGCCTTGGTTTCTTCTTCGCTCAAATTGAATTTGGGCATGAACGACGTGGCGCTGTTGGCGCGTGGTTCGACAATGGATTCCCACAGATAATCGAGCTTGAATTTTTTGCCGACTTCGCTCAGGTCTGGTCCAAGCGTTCCCGCCGACATTCCTTCGATCTTGTGGCAACCGTAACAATTCTTTTCAAAAAAGAGTTGGCGACCTTTGGCAACCAGCGACGCGCCTTTGAAATTTTCTTCGGTATGACATTGCGCGCAGTTGGCCTGCATGAAGGCTTTGTCCTTCAGCTTCGGCTTGAAATCCCCGCGCCAGTTTTGCGTGATGTATCCCAACATTGGCGATGGCCAGTAATGGTCTTCGCCGTGCGCGTCGAAGGTTTCCAACCCGCGTCCTTGCCCATCGTGGCAAACCGTGCAGCCGAAATCAGAAAATTTGTGGCGACGTTCCCATTTGCCGTTGACCATACGGTCGCCTAGTTCTTCGGAAAACGGGTGAGAACGCAGCGGTTGAGCGTGATCCTTGAACCGCGGATCGTCGCTGCCGATGTGGCAGGTCGTACAACGATCCACCTGATTTTTGCCGCCAAACGCCGTGACAATGATTTGTTCGATGCGCGGACTTCGACCTTCCAACGCAGCGCGTTCAGCATCAGTTTTGGCCATCGCCCGCGCTTGATCGAAATACGCGGTTTGATGCCGTTCCCACTTGTGGAAAAACTGGTTGTAGAACACCAGGCCGTGAACAATCAGAATCACGAAACTCGCAATGGCCAACGCCAGTCGCATAATTCAATCCTCAATCGAAGTGATGAAGGCGGAATGGTGAAGGATGAACAAGCCACGTCACGAAAACGATTCATCATTCATCCTTCTGAATTCATCATTGTTCCTTTTACCAGGGAGACACGAACTCCCAGTTCGGCCCACGGAAAAATGTGCCGATGATGATTAACCCTATGTTGACGATGACGAAGGTCAGGAACAGCGTGTTGGCCAGCAACCGCTCTTTGGCGAACCAGCGCCCGACGCCTTTGGTGTTTCGATCCAGATAAGGGACCAGCAACAGAATCAAAACTTCCAGCGTGGGAATGCCTACGCCGCCCCAGAACGCCGAATAACTGACCATCTCCTGCAAACCGAGAAAGTACCAGGGAGCTTTCGCCGGATTTGGCGGATGCGCAATGTTGACAGGCTCTTCCAGCGGCGCGTTGAACAACAATGACACAACCAGCACGCCTGCCAGCGTCAAAACAAACACGAACAATTCCGCCATAAACAAATTCGGCCAACTGAACACAGAGTTGTCGGGAACGTTGCCGACTTTGGTGAAGGGGCCGCGAACCAGTCCCTGAACGCCGTAACGTTTCTTTTCGATGGCGGGAGCAGCAACCGTTTGAACCGCCTCAGCAGGTTGCGCCGGAGTGACATCCAGTTCCGTTGGCCAGGTTTCCAGAGATTCGCCTTGTGGCTGGCTGGCGGCGTCGGCTTCTTCGGGACGCGACAAGCCGCCGTCTTTGCGAATGCGCCAGAAATGCACGGCAATCAACATCGTCATCACCAACGGCAGCACCGCAATGTGAAGCACATAAAATCGCAGCAGCGCTTCCTGGCCGACAGTGGTATCGCCCAGCAGCAAAAACTGAATCTCTTTGCCAAACACAGGGGCGTATCCGGCAATCGCTGCGCCGACGGTAATCGCCCAAAACGCCAGTTGATCCCACGGCAACAGATAGCCAGTGAAGCTGGAAAACAACGTCAGCAAAAACAACACGACGCCGAGCACCCAATTGAATTCTCGAGGCTTTTTGTACGATCCGGTGAAAAACACACGGCACATATGCAAAAAGACCGCCGCCACCATTCCGTGCGCCGCCCAACGATGCATATTGCGCAGGAACGTGCCGAAGGCGACCGAGCTTCGCAGGTCGAGCATGCGGTTGTACGCCTGCTCGGTCGAAGGCACGTAATAAAACATCAGCAACACGCCAGTGACGATCAGAATCACAAACAGGAAAAACGTAATCAGTCCCAGTCCCATCGTGAACCAGGGTTTGATCGTGTGCTTGTTAACCTTGACCGGATGGATGTGCAGGAAGAAGTTCGTGAAGCTGGTCTGTGACCGTCCCAGATCGGAACTCGGCAATGGGTTGCGAAAGATGGAATGCCAGATATTCGCTGGGAGTTCGGTAAGCGAGTTGAAATAGCTTTTCTTGGGCATCTTCGTCTCCGAAACTGGGTCACGCATTGAAATAAGTCCCCGGCGGAATTTCTTCGCCTTTGTCCACTTCCAGTTCGCCATTTGGAGCCAGCGTCACCTTGTACCAGGGCAAAGCCTTCGGCGCTGGGCCTCCGGTGACGTTGCCATCCTGGTCGTAGCGGGAACCGTGACACGGACAGGCAAAGCCTGTTTCCGAAGTCGAAACAATGCAGCCGAGATGCGTGCAAACGGTGGAAATCGCGCAAAGCTTTTCGCCTTCGCGGACAACGCAAATATTTTGCTCGCTGAGCGTGATGCGTGTCCCCGAAGGGAAATCTTCCGGTTTGCCTATGCTGAAACGATTGGGCTGGCCGTAGGTCGCGCGAGGTTTGATGAAGACCAGATTGGAAAAAACGCTGACAATCGCCGACCCGAACAATCCGACGCTGCTCAACCAATTCAGCATGCGTCTCCGGGTGACTTGTCCTTCCGTTTGCTCAGGTTCCGAAGCGGGAGCCTTCTTCGCCATTGCCATGGTGATGATCCTCCGAAACGGACACAGTGGAATCCGTCACGGAAGATTCAACCAGTTCTTCAATATCAGACCAAAAGACCTGATACTTGGCGTCTTCCAGATTCCGAAAATAGTCCTGTTTTACTGCGAAGATAAAAATAAGAAGAGCGCCGATACCCATCAATAAACTGGCAATGATTGCGATCCAAGTGTGTTCCATAAGGCAAAGTCGCCTTCTTTCGTAAACGGTTTCCGTGATCGTTTCCGACCGTTATCAATGGGTATCGGGTTAAGAGAACAGCGCAAGGAAATCAATTATGTTTTCCCTCGCCTGGCGCAATCGCAATCATCGTTCCGAAGTCGGCGAGACATTGGAACGTCTGAAAATCACAGGAAAAACAGCATTTTTTGAAATTGGCTGTGTGGCGGGAAAAATTTGTTTGAGGAATTATTCTCAGCGATAGCGGAAAATGGCCGAGTCATTTTCCGCAACTGGCAGCGGGGTTATTTGATGTTTATTCTGACGATGTTGGCTTGTTTGCCGTCAACAGTCAGCACCAGATTGACTTCGCCCCGTCCGATCAGGGAACGTGGAATCTGAATGTTGATCTGATCCAGTCCGACAAAATCGCCTTGCGCGCCTGCAAAATGGACTGGCGCAATTTCTCCGCCAATCCTGGCAACGACGTTTTCCAGCGAACTGCGAAAACGGAATCCTGTTCCATACAACACCAGAAACACCTGATCGGAATTGCTGCCCAAATCCGGCCCAAGATCAATCGGGCGCGCCTGCCCATTGTGCGACACCAACAATTCCTGTTGCGGCGACTGGTTTGGCTCCAAAGGTTTGTATCTCAACACCTGCCCGACCGGATACCCTGAACCGCTGCTGTTGATGGTGAAAAATCCGGGAGCGACCTGAGCGACGTCAATCTGAGAATTGAACAGTTTTTCATTGCCCTTGTAGATGGTCACGGCAGCAGTTCCCGCAGCCGTCCCTGATGGAAGCAGGTAATTGATCTGGTTCGGCGAAATGAAAAACAACGGCGAAGGACGCTCTACGCCGTTCGCGTCCCGGACTTTCAACATCGTTCCAGCCAGGTTCGTCGGCAATTGCGGGCCGCTCGCCACTTGCGTGATTTCGGCCAGCCCTGCGCCAAATGCTGTCACGATGGATTCAGGCGCCAGCGCGCCGGGATTCAGACTGGCAGCAGAGACGCTGACAGCGACACCGGTCTGATTGACTGTAAATGATTTGCCGGCAATGGCGATTGTGGCCTGACGCGGCGCGGCCTCGTTGCTGGCGGCCACAGTGAATTTGACTTTTCCTGTCCCCTGCATGGTGGTGGCGCTGTTGATTGTGATCCACCCTGTTCTGTTTTCCACCGCCCATGAACAATCCTGCTCCGTAGTGGTCACGTTGACTTCGCCTTGTCCGCCAACCACGTCAAAGGTGTCGTTCTGCGGCGTCATGTAAAACGCGCAAACCTGGCCGAGCGGAACTCTCCAGGCGCCGCGTCCGCGCGTAAACGCAAACAGATGCGCCGAACCGCCGAACTGCCCAAGCGACAACCATTCGACCGGCGCATTTGCAAAACCAGTGTTTTCCACCGCCCAGGTCGTACCGCCATCGGGCGAAGCGAACACGCCAATATCCGTGCCGATGTACAGCCGCTGTGTGTTGGTCGGATCAACGACAATGCAGTTGACCGGAATATCCGGCAAAGCGCCGTCTATTGAAATCCAGCTCGCGCCGCCGTTGACGCTTTTCCAGACGTGTTTGTTGGTAAATGTCGAATAAGTCGCATAAGCGATGTCGCGATTGGTGGGATCGAACGCCAGCGATGAAACCGTGCCGGAACGCGGGCGTGTATTCGGCCACACCGTATCAGCAGTCGAATTCAACCCGATGGTCGTGCGATGAATGTAGCCTTGATCGGTTCCGGCCAGCACAAAGTTTCCGTCGTCGTTGGCGACGGTAATCGCTGTCACCGGAGTCCCTGTCAACGAATGGCTGGCTGGCGTCCAGCTATCCGCGCCGTTTTTCGTTCGCCACAAGGTTTGCCCGCCCAACCACAACCGATTTGAATCGCTCGGATCCATCACGAACGGCACGATGAATCCAAAACCGACGTTGTTGATATTGCTGGTCGCAGAACGGAAGTTCGCGCCACCGTCGGTGGATTTCATCAACGACAATCCATTGGTTGAAGCGTAAATGATATTCGTGTTGTAAGGATCAACGGCGACATATCCGCCGTCGCCCGACAACAATTCGCGCCAACCGTTAGTGCCGTACAAATCGGAACCCAAAATCACGCCGTTATCCTGTGCGCCGCCCAGATACCGCGCACCATCCGGGAAAGCGGCTCCATGATAAAACTGCGTCACTTCATATCCGTTGTTGAGCGAAGTCCAGGTGACCTTGCTGCTCGCCGAAGAACAGGGAGCGCGATTGCCGTTGACGGTTTGCGCGCGCGCGTTTTCAGTGCGGAAAATTCCGCCGTCGTTGCCGACGAACATGGTTCGATTCGAACTACCATTGAACTGAGGGTGAAAAACTATGACGTGCTGGTCGGCATGCACATACCGCGCGCTGGTCTTTTGTTCGTGCCAGAACGAAGCCATTCCCCAATTGGCTCCTCCGTCGTCTGAACGAAAGAGATCAATGCCGCCCACCCAGACGATGTTTTCGTTCAACGGATCAACCGCAATGACGTTGTCGAACCAACCTTGCGCGAAAAACTGATTGACGCCTCCAGCGCGACAATCGCTCTGAAACGCCCAGATTGGATTGGTGAACAACGCTGAATTCAATCTGGCTGCCTGGCTGTTATTGACCTTTGTCCAGGAATTGGCTTCGCCGCCATTTGTCGAACGAAAAACCGCGTGCAGTGAATGCGGCATTCCGGCGGCTCCGTTTTCCGAAGACGCGGCGTAAATCACGTTTTGATTCGACGGAGCGATGGCCAGACTGGTGCGCGACATGCCTTCTTCCGTATGCACCACTTGCCACAGCCCCAGGGCGTTGGCGTTGTCGTTTCGATAAATCAACGCCTGCACATTTCCTGGCGTTCGTATGTTCGTCGGAATGCCGCAAGCCGCAAACACGACATCCGTCGGTTGATCGGTTCGAATCGCCAGATCGGAACATCCGCCATTGAAGGATTCATTGACAACGGCAGTCCAGGTGTCTCCGCCGTCCAACGACCTCATCACGCCATATCGCGTCGCCGCATAAATTCGGTTTGGGTTGATTCGACTAATGACAATGTCGTTGACGTAATGAAAATTCGCCGTGCGCGTTCCTTCCAGTTGCCGCCACGTATTGCCGCCGTCAAAGCTGCGAAAAATTCCCGCTCCGCGTGTCGCATCGGCATTGAAATATCCTTCGCCGGTTCCGGCGTAAATCACATCCGGGTTGTTTGGATCAAAAGCCAGTGCGCAAACCGCCAGCGTCGGCAATAAATCCGTCAGCGGTTGCCAGAATCTTCCGCCATCCGTCGTTTTCCAGACACCGCCCGCCACGCCTGCGGCATACATGATTTCAGGGTTGCGAGGATTGACCAGCAAGGCCCTGGTTCGACCGCCAATGTTTCCTGGGCCAAGCGGCGTCCAGGCGGCCAGCGCCATCTGCTCTTCAGAGGAACCGTTCAGATTGTTTTTCGCCATCGCCCGACGCGAAGGCAATAACCGATTTTGCAACGTGGAAAATTGCGGCAGGTCACGCGCTTTTTCCATCGCTTCGAGGTAAGGTTCAATCTGAAGCTCTGTTTGGCCTTCAGGCAACCGGCGCGCAGTCAGATAACGTGTGGCCTCGTCGGGTTTGTCGTAACGCTCGCGCTTCATTTCGCTTTCCCGTTCAAGCTCGCGCTCCATTTCGCGCTCAAACGCCAAACGCGCTTCATCTCGCTCGAACTGTTTTTTTATTTGCTTTTCTGGTGAAACGGGCGATGCAACAGAAGAAGTGGATTGAAGCGGCTGCGATCCTGAAACTACATTCGGCTGAAGCTGTGCTTTCGGCTCAGGCTTGGAACGATGCAGGAAAACGGCTATGGCTGCCAGACTCAGACAGACCACCGCCGTCAAGACCAGCAACCAGCCAGTCAACGTTTTCCCATGCTCGTTTGAAGTCCGCATGTTATCCCCACCTCGAATACGAAGGGGCAGGTTTTCGCCCGGTCAGACTCGCGCCTTTCTCAATGACGGAGTTCATTGCCGGGTGATAAATAATTTCTTGAACTTTTGGGTTCGCCTGAGCGCTGCGGAGAAGGAATGTTCGGGCAAAACCGCCTGATTCCCACGTTAAATCAGGCGATAAATGTTCACCGCGTTCGTCAGCAATATGGAAGTACGGGGAACTTCTCGATAACTCTGGTCTCATTATGTTTGAGACCTTGTGAGGGATACTGACGTTCAGGCGAGCGGCATCTTACGCACGGGTTTATTCATTTGCAAGCACTTGAATTGAATTTGACAGAACTCGCGCAACTCCACACGCAAATCCCGTGTGGTAGTATCCAATCAACAATCTTTCACTACTTCATCGAGGAGAATTTGCATCGTGATACTCAAAGACAAAGTCGCCGTCATCACTGGCGCAGGTTCGGGACTTGGCCGTGCCATCGCACTACGGTTTGCTGAAGAAGGCGCTCGCATAGTCATTGCTGAATTGAATGAAGCCAAAGGCGAAGAAACTTTACGCGGAGTTCAAGCAAAAGGTGTCGAGGCCTTTGCCGTCCCGACCGATGTCAGCAGTTCCGAAGCCGTCGCCAATCTGTTCAAGGCGATTGATGATCGCGGCTGGCCGGTGGATGTGATGGTCAACAACGCAGGCAACGCCGGTCAATTGACGCCCGTGCATTTGATGACCGACGAACAATGGCACGGAGTAGTTCACGTGCATCTGAGCGGAACGTTTTACGGCACGCGCGAAGCCGTCAAACGCATGCTGGCGCAAGGGCGCGGAGGAGCCGTCATCAATATGTCATCAGTTGCCGCGCTGCGCGGATTGCCCGGCGGTTCTTCCTACACCGCAGCCAAAGGCGGCATTCTGGCCTTCACCAAAGGCGTCGCGCAGGAATACGCCCAATATGGAATTCGCGTGAACTGCATTGCGCCGGGCTGGGTGGAAACGCCGATTCTGGAAAACCTGCCCGACGAAATTCGCCCGATGATGGTCGCCAATACGCCGCTCGGCAGAATTGGCCAGCCTGAAGAAATCGCCGCCGTCGCGCTGTTTCTGGCTTCGGACGAATCCAGTTTCGTCATCGGCCAGACGATCAGCCCGAACGGCGGGCTTCACACATAACCCACCGGAAGCGCGGGCGTCTCGCCTGCGCTCCAAATTTCTTTTCCAGTTTTTCCCTGCAAATCTCGCTTATCTGACTGAACAAGCTTTCTCGGAACTCAGCCCCGTAGAGTTCTTCCCGAACGATGACTGCCATCCCGTTGGGTCTTCATCAGCCAACTTCACTTTTGGAGGTATACATGAAATCGCCAATCTCTCTTTCAAAAACCGTCAGCCTGTTTCTGAGCTTCGCGCTTTTTATAACCACAACTCTTGCGGCCAGCGCCACTGTACGCGCCGACGTGGATTCCTGGTTCAAAGCCTGGACTACCGTCGGTTCCGCCGGAACCATTGACGAAGCCAGCGTCGGAAAACTGGTCATGCAGGGATCAACCATCTCGTTCCCGGAAATTTTACCGCCGGAACGAGGCATCATTTCAGCAGACTCATCGGCGTTCGCCTTTCAAATTCCGCAGGAAACCGTCTCTGGCGTGGTTCGATATAACGTCGTCGCCACTGACGGACTGTTTGAAAATGGCGCTTTTCTGGGGATGAGGTCCCGATTCCGCGACGATGGCAACAACGCCCAAGTCATCTTGCGCTTGTTCGAAATCAACATTACCACCGGAGCGACCTCACTGGTGCTGACGCTGGACAGCAACGATTTTCCAGCCAGGTCAAATTACCAAACGCAATCGGTTTCGACCTTCGTCGGCAACCGCATCAACTTTCTGGAAAACGCATACTTCATCGAAGCGACGCTGGTGCAAAAACGTTCGCCGCTGACTCCTTTTGGCAGTGGCAACCCAGGTCTCGCAGTCATTCAGTTGCAGAAATTCACGCCAATTCTGTAAAGATGATTTTCCGGCATTCAGGCTTTGGCTGAATTCGAGTAAGATGCGTCAGCACTTTCATCAAATCACCCAATCCTTATTTTGGAGAACCTGAATGCGAAAATTTCTTAGCTCGTTTTCCGCACAGGCAGCGGCATTGCTCTGCCTGTGCGTTTTTGTCTGCCTGTCATCAAACGCGCAATCACAAGATCTAACAACTTACAGTCAACCAACTCGCACTTTTCATTCAATTGAAGAGTTCAACCGCCTGACCAAAGGACAGGTAAAGATTCAACGCGCCAAAACGACAACCTTAACCAGCCTTCAAGGAACTGACACCGGCATCCTGCAAAAGTTGCCGAACGGTTCGATGCGTCCGTTCCCTGCCGGAGTTCAATTGCCCTGGAATGAAATCACCGTTCTGGTTGATAGCCAACCAGCGGTCGTGTTGATCGGAACCAAACACGGGCTGATTATTTTCAACACCATGACCAATAATGTTCGCGCGTATTGGGCGGGCAAACGTTGGCTGCCGGACGATCATGTCACCGGCATTGGCCTTGAACCACCAACCAAAGCCAGCGTGATCTGGGTTGAAACGCCAAAAGGATTCAGCCGCATCGAATACAAACAAATGACGCTGCCCGACAAATCCAAAGCCTTTGTCGAACGTGTGCAAAAAAGGCACGTTCGTTGGGGAATGACTTCGGATTCGATTCTGCAAACGCCTGGCGACCTTTCCACCAACAAGATGGTTTCGTCCGACAACGATGGTTTGTGGACGCAGATGTACATCGCCGCCGAAGCCTTTCGTTACGCCGTCACCAAAGAAGCCGACGCACGCGCCAATGCCAAAGTCGGTTTTGAAGCGATGCTTCGACTGGAATCCATCACAGGCATTTCCGGCTTTCACGCGCGTTCGATCATCAAAATCGGCGAAGACATTCAACCCAAAGACGGCGAATGGCATACGACCGCCGACGGTCTGTGGCGCTGGAAAGGTGACACCAGTTCCGATGAAATCGTCGGGCATTATTTCGGCTATGCGGTGTATTACGACCTGGTCGCCGACGAAACCGAAAAAGAAAAGATTCGCAGCGTCATCACGCGAATGACCGACCACATTCTGAACAACAACTTTCAACTGATTGACACGGACGGTAAACGCACGCGTTGGGGTTGGTGGGCGCCCGAAGACATTTGGGAAGACCCGGACGAAACCGGTTTGCGCGCACTGCACATGCTGGCGCATCTGCGAACGGCGTTTCACATCACGGGCAATGCGCGCTATGAACAGGCGTACCAGGAATTGATTACCAAACATCGTTATCACTTGTTGATGCGAAACCAGAAGATCAACTACCCCGGTCGCATCAACCATTCGGACGATGAACTGGCCTTTCTGTCGTATTACCCGCTGCTGATTTACGAAAAAGACGCCAAGCTGCGCGAAGTGTATCTGCAAAGCCTGGAACGTTCCTGGCAAGTCGAACGTCCGGAACGCAATCCGCTGTGGAATTTCATTTACGCAGCTTGCAGCGGAGCAAAGGAATTTGATCGAGAAGATTCCATCCGCACGCTCAGAGAAATTCCTATGGATTTGATCGAATGGACAGTGACGAATTCGCACCGGCTGGACGTGCCAATGGATTTGCTGGCAGATCGGTTCAATCGCAAACAGGCGTTGATCGTGTTGCCATACGACGAATTGCCGATGACGAAATGGAACGGCAATCCGTATCGAATTGACGGTGGTAATGGTGGGCGTACCGAAGATGACGGCGCATATTTTCTGCTGCCGTATTGGATGGGACGCTATCACAAGTTGATTGGCGAATAACTTGTTTCGCACTCCATCTCGCGTGCAGCACGCGAGATGGAGTGCGAAAGAATCATTCATTCAACGTCGCCAGAAATGCCATCAGCGGAGCAATGTCAGTTTCCTTCAACCTGATCTTCGGCAATTCCTCGTCCGCTTCGCGCACCTTTCCAGCGCGAGCCATCTCGCTCAGCCGAACGATTTCCCGCAACGCATCTTCGAGCGAAAGATAATCGCCTGAATGAAAATACGGTTCGCTGTAAGCCAGATGCCGCAAGGTAGGAGTTTTGAACGCGCCGATCATTCGTCGCAACAACTGATCGTCGCTTTCGCCAGCGCGACGCAGCGTAGAAGTTTTCAAATCCAAAAAATTCCAATGCCCAAGGTCGGCAAATCCCATTCGCCCTTTTTCGACTGTTTCGCGGAATTTCACTGCTGGCCGTTTGGCAGTTGCGACATCAGGAATATCCAGTTGCGCGAACTTCCCCTCCCCGTTCAACCGGTCAAACTCCGCCTGACTGACGCCCAGATTGTGAAAGGAATTATCGGTGAACAGCGGCGGAGTGTGACAAGCGACGCAATTGCCAACGGAAGCAGTTCCTTCCGTTCGCAGAAAAATCCTGAAACCATCCAGCGCCGCGCGGTTGAATCCGTTGCCGAATTTCAGTGAGTTCTTCGTTTCCAAATCATCCAGCCTGGCCAGCGTTCGCGCAGCAAAAGCTTTTGCGCTTTCGCCAGCCGCCGGAGCCGCATCCAAACCGTTCAACTTCACAAATCGGTCGTAAGGCGAATCCTGCTTGCTACGCATTGTTCGCATAAAGCCGGCAACGGCTTTGGAAACCAGACCGATAATTTGATCGCGGCTGAGTTTTTCCAGTTCGACATCGAATGCCGCTTTGAATTGTTCGCGGTACGACACCGAACTTTCCGTTGCCTTGTCTGCCAGCAAGACGGATTGAATTTGATCGAAGGCCTGTTCCTCTTCGCCCGGCAACCAACCCATCGGACGCCCGCTGAAAGTTCCGGCCACCAGTTCTTCCAGCGATTTGAATTCGCCGTCCAGATGCAACAACGGCATCAAGGCCACATCCAGCAAGGTCGGCGAATTGCGAATCTCCGTTCGGCGCGGGTCTTCATTGCGATACGGAACCCAACTGCGATTGAAAAAGTCCGTAAAGACTCGACGCCCTTGCGGGTCTTGATCGGTCAGATGACAGATCGCGCAACTGGTCAGCAAATCGCCTTTGGCAGTGGTGAAACGGTCTTCGCGAAACAGCCGCTCGCCCAAACGAATCTGAAGCTGAGCCCGACTGTTCGGGGCAAGCGTCGTCTGGCGCTGGGCGATGCTGTTCCAATCGCCAAACGCCACGAAGGCCAAAGTAGTCAATGCAACAAATACAGTTCGTTTCAGCCAACCGTTTTTCCATTCAATTGCCGCGCTGTTTTCCAAGAAATGAAGACCTCCTTCAAGATTCGCAACCGCCAAATGCCGCGAATTACAACACAAGTCGTTTGATTTGGACATGACATTGCCAACAAGTAGCGCAGGCCAATCACTCGTTGTATAGTGCCGATTCCGCAGATCACTTACCAGTTGCAGTACGACGAGCTGCCAGCTTGTCGCGGTTTCCGAACAAAAAAAGTTTCAACGAAACACGGACAAGCTGGCAGCTTGTCGCACATCGAAGGAGCAAACACAGAATGTCTTATCGTCAGGTAACGCCCGATGCCGAATCCGGGAATGCCACAAATTCCTTACGCCGCGCGTTGGGAGTTTGGGCGGCGGCGGCGTTCGTCGTCACGAATATGATCGGCACGGGAATTTTCACGGTTCCGGCATTTGTCCGAACTGCAACGGGAAATGGACTGGCAACGCTAGGCGTCTGGACGCTCGGCGGAGTATTGGCGCTGTCCGGCGCCTTGTGCTTTGCCGAACTCGCCACGCGCATGCCCGAAGCAGGCGGCGAATATCGTTACCTGACGCAGATTTATGGCCGATTGTGGGGATTCGTCAGCGGATGGATTTCCTTTCTGGTCGGGTTTTCCGCAGCCATAGCGGCATCCTCGCTTGGCGCGGCGGCTTATGCGGCGACGCTGTTTCCGGCCTGGAATCCTTCGACAGCGGTGTTCACCATCGGCAGCATCACCGTCACGCAGGGTTCAGTCACCGCGGCCTGTTTGATTGCGGCGCTGGCGGCCTTTCATTCGTCAGGAGTTCGTCCGAGCGGCAGATTGCAAACCACCATTGCCGCCCTGGTCATTGCTTCCATAGTGTTGCTGTTCGTCTTCGGCGTTGCATCCGGCAAAGGCAACTGGTCGGGCGTCACCGCCGGTTCCGAATCAACCGGATTGTGGTGGGTGGCGTTGATTCAAGTCAGCTTTGCCTACAGCGGATGGAACGCGGCGGCGTATCTGGCAGGCGAAGTCAAAAACCCACGCCACACTTTGCCGCGTGCCTTGATTGGCGGAACGCTGACCGTCGCCGTGCTGTATTTGATCCTCAACCTGTTGTTTCTGTACGCCGTCCCCGCTGGAGAGTGGCAACCCAACATCGCCATTGGCAAACTTGCGGCGGAAAAGTTATTCGGATCGTTTGGCGCAACAGTCGTCAGCGTCATTATCACTTTGACGATTCTCGGTTCGGTCAGTTCCATGACCGCCGCCGGGCCGCGCGTTTATTACGCAATGGCGCGCGACAGAATGGCTCCGGCGATTTTTGGCCGCGTCGCCAAACAAGGCGGAGCGCCGATGTTTTCGATCATCACTCAAGCCGCAGTCGCCATTCTGCTGGTGCTGACCGGCGAATTCGAAAACCTTTTGATTTACGCCGGTTCGGCGCTGTCGTTGATGGCTGCGCTGACTGTAACCGGCGTCTGGATCGTTCGACGCGACATGCCTTCGGATTCGCCGACCATCTTCCGCACACCGGGCTATCCGGTGACTCCGGCGATCTTTCTGCTGCTGGAAGTTTTCGCCATCACCCAGGGAGTGCGGGAACGCCCGATTCCCACGCTCGCAGCTTTGGGAACCATCGCGGCTGGCATCGTTATTTTCTTTATCGCTCGCGCGCTGGGTTGGATGAACGGCGACGAGCGAAAATAGCGCCAGCTGCTGCATTATTCTGAAACGATGAAAATTGCGCGCTGTGGATTGTCCGTCAAACTGTCAACTCGTCGTGGACTTCGGAAAGCGCGCAATAAAAGAACGCGACAAGCTGGCAGCTTGTCGGACATTTTTGAAGGAGCAAAACATCATGAAACGATTGGCGATTTTACTGGCCTTGATCGCGCTGGCCGCGACCACGGCGTTCGCTCAACAGCGCAGCGCCGAAGAGTACATCAAACTGCTGGAAGGCGAACACCGCGTTGCGGGTTTGCAATTGGACAAAGTCATCGAAACCTTGAAGGTCAAACCCAACTACAAAATCGCCGACATTGGCTCAGGCTCCGGCCTGTTCACTCGCCCGTTGGCGAAAAAGGCAGCCAAGGGCAGCATTTACGCCATAGACATTGACCAAAAGCTGCTCGACCACGTCGCCAAAACTTCTGCCGAAGAAAAACTGACCAACGTCAAAACCATTATGGCCGCTGAAGACGATCCCAAACTACCGGAAAAGGTTGATCTGATAGTCATCATTGACACCATGCACCACATTGCCAACCAACCGACCTATGTGAAAACACTGAAAAAATACCTGCGGAAAAATGGGCGCATCGCCATCATTGATTTCAGCAAGACCTGGCCTGCCGGTCACGAAAGCATGGTTTACAAACTGGAAGACCTGGACGGATGGATGAAAGCCGCCGGATACAAGCAAATCGAAAGCTACGATTTTCTCGACAACAACTTTTTCGTCGTCTACCGATGATCGAATTCAATCGCTGCGCCATCGTCATCAAACAAACTGCGCTGGCACAGGGCGGACGCGCGGCGGAGCTTGCCCGCAGCGGTGACGCGACGGCGAAACGGATTCTGCACGCCGACGCCGAACAGCAGCGAACCATCGAAACTGTTCGACTATCGCTGGGCAAACGAAAAATCGTCTTTGCCGAAACTTCGCTGGTCAACGCGGATGCCCGCGTCAAAGGCCAACTGGCCATCAGCGATCTGGTCATCACCATCGGCGGCGACGGCACGGCGCTCGGCGCGTCGCATTACATTCGCGGCGGCGTTATGCTCGGAGTCAATTCCGCGCCCGGCGACAGCGTAGGTCATTTCTGTTCCGTCAACCGCGAGAACTTCGCCGAACGACTGGACGCGATTCTGTCCGGCAAGTGGAAACCAAAGGAACTGGCGCGGCTGCAAGTGATGCTGGACGAAAAGACATTGCCGGAACTGGCGTTGAACGACGTGCTGATCGCTCACGAATGCCCCGCTTCGACGACACGGTATTTGCTGAAAATCGCTCGCCGCGAAGAAGAACATCGCAGTTCCGGCATCTGGATTTCGACGGCGGCAGGTTCGACCGCTGGCATCGGATCGGCGGGTGGACGCAAAATGCCGCTCGGTTCCAAACGCATTCAATATCTGGTTCGTGAACTGTACCGCGAACCGAAACGCAGCTACGCCTTGACCCGAGGCTTCATCGAAGCGGATGAAAACATCCTCGTCGCTTCCAAAATGACCGCCGGAGAGATGTACATTGACGGCGCAAAAACTCGGTATGACTTTCCTTTTGGCACGCGCGCAAAAGTCACTGTGGCAGAACACTCACTGAAGATTTTTCTCAACAACTAATCGGAGGAACACTTATGAAAAACAATCGCTCATTGTCTGTCGGTTTAATCGCTGGTTTGGTGCTGGGCTTGTTGGCAGCGTTTGCCATCAATTCTGCGGTCAGCTACGGCCAGAAATCATCGCGGCGCAATATCAACCTGCCCGGTAAAAATCCTTCGCTTCCTTTTACCGACGGAGTGATGATCGGCAACACGCTGTATCTGGCCGGACGTTTGGGAACCGATCCGGGCACAGGGCAGATTCCCGCAGACGTAGAGCAGGAAATCAAATTCATGCTGGATGGTTTTCAAAACGTGCTGGCTCAGGCGGGAATGACCATGGACAATCTGGTGTCGGCAACGGTCTATTGTCCTGACCTGACGCTGTACGACAAATTCAACGCGACATATCGAACCTATTTCAAAAAAGACTTTCCCGCCCGCGCGTTCATCGGATCAGGCCCATTGCTGCGCGGAGCGCGCTTTGAAATTCAAGGCATCGCGGCAAAATAAACTCTGTCAATGTTTTTATCGCCTTTGTTTCAAAGGCGATTTTTTTTCGCTCGAATGAGGGAAATCAGCCACAAATTACGATCTACTTAGTGGGACGAAATCACAACTTCTGAAATCATCATCAGGCAGAATGATTCTGCTCGATGTCTCATAGGCTAAGCCTGAGTGGCGAGCATTGTTGCTTTGAAAAGCCAACCGCAGATCGAATGCCCAGTGCCAGGGTTCTCAGGCTCCCTGCCGTAAAAGCACGTCTGTCCGTACTCACTCTTGAAGGGCTGTCCTAAAACAATCACCAGCTCAAATCTATTACACGCTTCCCCAACGAGGAGATCATCATGGGTACTTCACGCTCTCGGTTTAGGAAATTTTCCTGGGCGCTTATCTCTCAACATTTGAAGAGCGCAAAACGAATCAACGCTTTGATTCTTGTTTTGCTTTTAGGCGTTTTGCTGCTACCGCAGCGTTGGGTGTCGTTGGGAGCGCCGGGTGG
>CAYYDG010000077.1:0-30030 GCA_964470555.1 uncultured Heliomicrobium sp. | reverse complement strand
CGCTTGGTTCAAGTTTTGCGGGTATTCCATACAGTGACCTGAAAACCGATCTAAATCCAAAATAAACAAGCATTTAAGAGTTTCTCAAGATTCGTCCTCAAGTGTCTTTTCGCTTGCCTTTTTGAGGGTCGTGCTACTCAACCAAAGCTTAAGAATTGCTCAAGCCCAATGCGTATGATCGCCCTGCGACTTGGGACTGAAAGCCCAGGCGGTTTGGTTAGAGAAGAAGTCTGGGGGATGAATTCGGCTCTATCCAAATTACGTGGTTCGTTGTTGACAAGTGAATCTGAGTGCCGAAGGCGAAGCATGTCATGTGGGTGTCAGGCTTCACCGTTACAGCCGGTTTCAGTTGTGGCCGGTTGAAGAGAGGCTTCAGCGGCAAGATAACCGCTAATCTGGGGAAGTGGTTATCCGGATTGACAGGTCATCGGCGATTCGATCTGGGCCATATCCCAAGTCGCGCCTTTATCTCTGTTTCTGATCAGGAACGGAGTCATCAATGGTGCCAACACAATGAACAGTGAACCGAACGAAAGAATGTCTTACGTGGTGTCGAATATGGCGTCGAGTCAGCAAAACATGGGGCAGGAAATCAGTCTTGCCGGTGGCAAAGGGCAGATGGCGTCGAAACTCTGGCTGAATCATTCTCAGGTC
The DNA here is from genome assembly GCA_964470555.1 of uncultured Heliomicrobium sp. Classification (GTDB taxonomy): domain Bacteria; phylum Acidobacteriota; class Blastocatellia; order RBC074; family RBC074; genus RBC074. Next base: position 29,376 of record CAYYDG010000077.1, on the reverse strand, counting down.
GAGCATCAGGTTTATGAAGTGATGTTGGCGGAAGTGATGGCAGCCAAAACGCGAGTTTGCGCCTTCAGCCTGCGCCAGTTGATGGTTTTGACACGGTTGCCGAATTACAGCGCCATCCGGCGCGGGTTGAACGGACTGATTCAGAAACACAGCATCGAACGATACAAGGTCGTTGGCGATGGCAATTTGCGACATCAGGAGACGGTGTATTTCGTGTTCACGCCGGAAGAGATTCTGGAACGAAGCGAATTTGTGGCTGAGCATTCAGAGTTGGGTAAAGATGATGTGGAATCGTCGAAAGCCGTCATTGGTCACGCGATGAGTCGCATTGCGGAGCGAAACGATTTAAGTCGCCGCGAAGCCGAAGTGGCCATTTGCTGCGCCGAAGGGTTGACCAACCTGGAAATCGGCAAACGCCTGTATATCAGTGAACAGACTGTCAAATTTCATCTGCGGCATATTTTCGTAAAGTACGGGGTCAAACGCCGCACGGAGTTGATTTCGCAATTGCTTTCTCAGATGAATTCGTCGTCAGGCAGCAGGGAATCTGGAAAGTAATTCAGGGTCTGGCGCTCTGTTGAGTGAGTTGAGGTTTGAAGCTTCACTCGGGGATGCTGACCTGCCACGGGGCAGGTCAAGAATGGGGAGTGGAAGACCACTTGTTTACTCCTGACGGAGCGCCAGTTTCAATTGTCGAGTTCAAGCAAAAGCTTCATAGGAATTTCCATTTTTGATTTGTCATTGCTCTCCTCATTGCGCAGCGATGAAAAATGAAAAATGGAACCAGGCAAATGCAAGCCAACAGAGGCCTGTTCATCTGCTGAAGCCTTCGCACACACTTGTCTGAATCAGCCATCAGGAGCGTTCGGACTAATCGTCAACACAATCGCAGCCTCGCGTTCGAGGTTTCCCTTCGGGGCTTGGCATGCTTTTTCCCGTCCTTGCGGGAAAACAGCAGGCTGAGGTCGAAGTGTCTTTATTTGTCGAAGAGGGGAACAACTATGAACAAGAAGGATAAAAAGAAAAAACGAAATGCACTGGTCATTTGTCGCAGCGGCAACCGGTTCTGGACTACGCAATCGCAGTTCTGGCAATGGATTCGAGAAGGCGTCATCGTCAAGACGCAGGATAATCCGCTGACCGGCGCTTATTTTCGAGAACATGACGAATTGACAGTCAAAATAAGCAACACCGTTTTGAATCTGGCTTGTCCGAATCATTTGCGTGAGGCGCTGGCTTCGCGTCGCGCCGCGCTGACCGGGCGATAAGCTTCGCCGAGGAGGCAGTCATGAAATTCTGGAATTGGAATCGAAGTCTGAATCTGACAATGCTGGTTGTGTCGTTCGCGGTGGTTGCGGCGGTGACGGTGACGGGAATTGCTCAGGTGGGCGCAGACAACGCGACGAATCCGTGGGGAGCCGCTGTAGCAGGAGCGGCTCCTCAAACGGAAACCGGGTTGGATTCCAAACTGGACGACAGATACCGAATCGGGCCGGGCGACGTGCTGGAAATTCGCGTTTTCAATCGGCCACAACTTTCGCTCGACGCGGCTCGCGTGGATGCGCGCGGAATGATCCGCATGCCGTTGATCGAAGAGGAACTGCGCGCGGTTTGTCGAACCGAAAGCGACCTGGCCGGGGAAATCGCCCAACGCTACAAAAAATACCAGCGCAATCCGCAGGTGTTTGTTTACATCAAGGAATACAACTCCCAGCCTGTGGCCGTAATTGGCGCAGTCGAAAAACCCGGACGCTTTCAGCTTCAGCGCCGCGTGCGATTGTTGGAGTTGATTTCGCTGGTGGGCGGCCCCACCGACAGAGCCGGAACGCGCATACAGGTCGCGCACATGGGCAATGGGTTGAGTTGCGATGCGTCGGGCGCTCCCTTCGTCAACGAAGAGGATTTGGGAAATTTTGAAGTGTACGGTTTGGCCGAAACCTTGCAGGGCGATTACCAGTCCAACCCCTACATTCAACCGGGCGATGTGATTACCGTTCCCGAAGCCGATCAGGCATTCATCGTGGGCAACGTTTACAAACCGGCGCCGATTTTGTTGAAAGTGCCCACCACTTTATCGCAGGCGATTGCGACCGCAGGCGGCGCGTTGCCCGACAGCAATCTGAAACGGATTCGCGTCATTCGCCAGGAGCCGGGCAAACGAAAGAAATCCGAATTGTTCGTCAACCTGATCGCCATCAGTCAAAAGCAGGCCGATGATCCGTTGTTGAACCCCGGCGACATTGTCGAAGTGCAGACGCATAGTGGCCGACGATTTATGCGGAATCTGCTTGGCGGCGCTGGACCGACATTGAGCACTCTTCCGCTGTACGTCTTTCGATGAATGTTCTTGCCCAGTTGCCCTTTGCCCCGTTGTGGATATTCAAACTTGTGCCCCCGCTTCGAATGGTTCGAACGCAACCAGAATTTCAGGTTTAGCAATGGAAGTATCTACCAGATCGAAAGTCTCGGACACGTTGATCTTGAAAGAGCGAATGGATGTGGCCCTGGCTCCCAGAGTTTTACCGGGAGCGGAATCCGAAGGTGACGGGAACATTCGTTTGCTGGATTACTGGCGCTCGGTTCGTAAACGGCTGTGGATGATTGCGGGCATTGCCGCGCTGGTCACCATGCTGACGACGATTTACATGGCGCGAAAGCCGGATATTTTCCAGGCGCAGGCGTTGGTGCAGATAGATCAGGAAGACATGAATCCGGCGCTCAGCGGAGCCACGAAAAACAATTCCGTAGTCGTCAACAGCCAGTCCAACGACCCTGCTTACTTCAACACGCAATTGCGTATTCTGACCAGTCCCGGATTGTTGCGCCGCGTCGTCAAGACGCTCGATCCGGAGGTCAACGATTTTCTGAACAATCAGAAATCGGCAAACAGCCGTTCGACGTGGCAAAACCTGCGGCGGATGTTCGGCATGAGCGGCAAGGATAAATCCGGCGCTTCTGACGAAAACAAGTTGGCGTTGACCAGTGAAGTCGCTCCGGCCACTTCCAACACCGATCTGGAAGAAGCTGAACGGTACCAAACCTACGTCAAGGATTTGCAGGAAGATTTGCAGGTCGAACCCGTGATCGAAAAACGAATGGGATTTGGCCGTGACACCACACGGTTGATTGAAATTCGATACAAACATCACGACCCGCGTTTTGCGGCGAAAGTGGTCAATGTCATTGCCGACGTGCTGGCGCAATCCAATCTGGAACGAAAAGCCGAAAAGAATGTCTCCACCGGCAGCTTTTTGCAGAAACGAATCGCCGAATTGCAATCGCAAATTCGCAGCGGCGAAGAACGTTTGATCCAGTACGCCAAGAGCAAGGAAATTCTCTCGCTCGACGCCAGCCAGAACACAGTGGTCGAACGGTTGATCGGACTCAACAAACAATTGCTGGAATCGGAAAACGAACGCAAGCTGGCCGAAACCGCTTATCAGGCTGCGCTGGCTCCGGGAGCCGCCAGCGCTCTGGCCGAAGAAAACATTTCCAAACAGCTCATAGATTCCAAAACCCGACTGGCGGAATTGTGGCAAAAACGCGCTCAACTGTTGGTCGAAAACACAGAAGAATGGCCGGAGGTTCAGGAAACCACCCAGCAGATCAAGTCGCTGGAAAAAGACATCGAACAGGCGCGCGACCGTTCGACCAATGTGTTGCTGACCAATCTGGGCACGCGGTACAGGCAAACGCTGGCGCGCGAACAAGCCTTGCGCTCGGATTTCAACAAACAGCGCGGCGAAACGCTGGCGCAGAACGAAGCCGCGGTCAATTACCGCATCATCCAGCAGGAGATCGAAACCAACAAAAATCTGCTCAACGGATTGTTGCAAAGTTACCGCGAAAACGCCGTGGTGCTGGCCGGGGTTTACAACAACGTTCGCATCATTGATTACGCCGTCGCTCCCGACAAACCGACCGGCCCCAAGCGGCTGCAAGGCGTGGCATTGGCGCTGATTTTGTCGTTGCCGACCGGCATTGGATTGGCGTTGTTGCTTGAGCACGTCAACGACACGGTTCGCTCGATTGACGACGTGGAAAAGAAACTGCATCTGGCTGCGCTGGCGGCCATCCCGATTGCCAAAACTTCGCGATTCGCCAACGGACGCGCAGAACTGTTGATGGGAACAAATCCCAACCAACAAATCGCTGAAGCTTACAGGCAGTTGCGAACCGCCGTCCTGCTTTCGACTCCGGGACGCGCGCCGAAAACATTGCTTGTCAGTTCCTGTGTGCCCGCCGAAGGCAAAACGACTTCCTCCATCAATCTGGCCATCAGTCTGGCGCAAACCAACGCCAGAGTGTTGTTGATTGACGCCGATTTGCGTCGTCCGCGATTGCGAACAGTGTTTGGACTGAATGGCAAACAGGGATTGAGCACATATCTATCCAGAACCATGTCCGAGCCGGAATTGCTGGAAATGATCCAGCCTTACGGCGCAAGCGATTTGCACGTGTTGACCGCCGGCCCGGTTCCGCCCAACCCCGCGGAATTGCTGGGGTCGGAGCAAATGCGGCGACTGATCAAAACCCTGGAGCCGCATTACGATTACATAGTGATTGATTCCGCGCCTGTCGCTTCCTTCACCGACGGCGTGCTGGTGTCTTCGATGGTGGACGGCGTGCTGATGGTCGTTCGTTGCGGCAAAACTCCGCGCGAAGCGTTGAACCGTTCCCGGCAAATGCTGCTGGCTGGAGGAGCCAACATTCTGGGCGCAATTCTGAATCAGGTCGAAATGCGTTCGACCAATTATTACCAGGGGTATTACGCACAAGTGGTTAGCGAACCCCAGGTCGCCGCCGGCAACTTTGTACCGGTTTCGACCGAAGACATTGTGGCGGAACCGATCCTTGCTCATCCCGTTGACGAGCAGCCGTTTTCCACCGACGAACCTGTTTTGAACGCGAACTCACACGCGGCGTCGGTTTCTGCGCAATCCAAACGGCAGAAACGTCGCCGAAAATAAACCCCAAAAAATAAATCGAAGGCACAACCGTGAACACCTACATTCTCCTCTTCAGTTTGTCGTTTTTGTTTTCGTTGATGTTGACGCCCGTCGTGCGCCACGTGTGCGAACGTTACGGCTGGCTGGATGTGCCGCGCGATCAGCGTCGCGTGCATCGCCAGGCTACGCCTCGACTGGGCGGCATCGCCGTCGTCGCTGCGGTATTGCTGGCTTTGGCGATGTTGTTATTCGTGGACAACCAGGTGACGTGGGCGCTGTGGGAGGAACGATCAAAGCTTTTTGTCGCGCTGGCTCCGGCGATGATCGTGTTTCTGGTTGGCGTTTACGACGACCTGCACGGCGTCAGCCCTCGCGTCAAATTCGCCGCGCAAGGATTGGCTGCGTCGTTGTTTTTCGCGCTCGGCGGACGGATTGAAATTCTGTCATTGTCGTTTGCGGGCGCGGTCAAATTGCCCCTGGCAATCAGTTTTGTGCTGACCGTCGGATGGATCGTCGCCGTCACCAACGCCTTCAACCTGATTGACGGCATTGACGGATTGGCCGCCGGAGCCGCGCTGTTTGCGGCTTTCGTCATGATTACGGTTTCGGCGGTGACGGGGCATGCGTTCGTGACGGTGATTGCATTGGCAATGGCCGGAGCCTTGATCGGATTCCTGCGCTACAACTTCAACCCGGCTTCGATTTTTTTGGGTGATTCCGGCTCGCTGTTTCTGGGCTTCACGCTGGCCACGCTGTCGGTGCAGGGAACGCAAAAGGCTTCGACGGCGGTGGCCGTGGCGATTCCGCTGCTGGCCTTTGGGCTGCCGATTCTGGACACCAGTCTGGCGTTGTTTCGCCGGTTTGCCAGCGGGCGTCCGTTGTTTGAAGGCGACAAGGAACACATTCATCACAAATTGCTGGCGCTCGGATGGTCGCAACGCCGCGTGGTGCTGGCGCTGTATGGAGTATGCGCGCTGCTTGGATTGCAGGCGCTGCTGTTCGTTCAGGAATGGGGCGTCAGCCGCTTGACCGGATTGTGGCTGTTTGTGGTCGGCGTGGCAGTCATTGTCGCGGTTGACCGGCTGCATTATCACGAAGTGGATGAAATCCGCGATGGATTGAAGCGCAGTTTGTCATTGGCCGAATTGCGAATGCGATTGGCCAACAATGTGCGCGTGCGTCGCGCCAGCCAGGCGCTGGCACAGGCGAAGACGCTCGACGAATTGTTCGACGCCGTGAAGGAGATGCTGGAACTCAGTTCGTTCGTTTACGCCACAGTGCAACTCAATCAGGGCGGAACGGGCATGCTTTTCCGAAGTCGGGAAACAGGTTCCACACGACCGGAAATCAAAGCCCACAACGGATGTATTTACTGGGCGTGGGAAAGCGGCGGTTTGGGCGCAGCGGACATTTTGAAAACCAGCCGTTTGTGGTCGTTGAGTTTGTCGCTTTCCACCAAAGACACGCAGTGGGGATACATCAATCTGTATCGCAGTGTGGAGAGCGAAAATCTGCTGATGGACATCAATTACCTGTGCCATTTTTTCCAGCGCCAGATGGCATTGGCGGTGGAACGAGTCGTGAAAGCCGAAGAAGACAGGCTGAGGGTCAGGGAAGTGTCCAAACCGAACAATCGGGAACGCGCCACTGCTCCGGCTCCGGCGTTGCTCAAGGTCAGCGGAGTGTAAGGAGGCGAGATGGTTAATTACCTGAACATCTTTTATCCCGAAAGCCGTTTTGGCGGATTCACCGATGTTGACGGCACTATAGCTTTTTACACGCGCGTGAAATCACTGATCGAACCGACTTCGGTTGTGTTGGATGTGGGATGCGGGCGCGGCATGTATGGCGAAGACCCTGTGATCGCGCGTCGTCAAAACCGCATTCTCAAAGGTCATTGCGAAAGAGTCATAGGCATTGACGTAGACCCGGTCGGCGAACTCAATCCGTACCTGGACGAATTTCGCCGGATCGAAACTGCGCGCTGGCCGCTGGAAGATGAATCGGTGGACGTGATTGTCAGCGATTGCGTGCTGGAACACATCGAAGACCCCGAAGCGTTTCTGGCCGAATGTCGCCGCGCTCTCAAACTGGGTGGTTATCTGTGTCTGCGAACGGCGAACGCGCACAGTTACATCGGGCTGATTTCCCGTCTGGTTCCCAACCATCTGCACGCCGCCGTGTTGAAACGCGCACGTCACAGCAAAAAAGAAGAAGACATTTTTCCGACTGTCTATCGTTGCAACACGCGCCGCAAACTGGCGAAGGCTCTCGACCGCTTTGAGTTCGATCATTGCGTTTACGAACACGAATCTGAACCGCATTACCTTTCGTTTTCTAAATTCTTTTATTTGCTGGGCGTGCTGCACCAGCGATTCGCACTGCGGTTTTTCAAGGCGGCGATTTTCGCGTTCGCCAAAAAACGCTGACCTCGCCCCATTTTTCATGACAGCCGCCACGGAACTTTCATCAGCAGCGCACGGCGCGGATGCCAGCGATTTGAATCGCCGGTACGTGCGGGCGGCGTTGTATTCGGGCGTGTTGGGCGGCGTCAGTCAGATGTTGTACGGCCTGACGCCTGTGATAGTGGCGCGCGGTTTAGGTCCGGCGGATTACGGCGTGTATTCGGTGGTCATGTCGCTGGTGACGATTGTCATTGGCGTGTTCGGGCTGGGGCAGAATTCGGCTTTGCACAAACTGGTTCCGCAACATTACGCCAGCGACCGGCAACTCGGTGGCGCGATTCTGGCGAATGTGCTGGCGCTGACTTCGGCGGGATTGGCGATGTTTTGCGGAGCGTTTTTTCTGGCTTCGCACTGGATTGCCGCGCATTTGTACCGCGACGCTTCGTTGAGCGTCGCCTTTCGATTGGGCGCGCTGATGATGCTGGTGTTGACTTCGTTCACGCTGGCCGCCAGCGCGATTGCCGGGTTGCAGGATTTTCGCGCGTACAACCTGGTGCAAATGGCGCGGAACTTCGCGCTGCTTGGATTCACCTGGAGCGGAATCTGGTGGGCGGGATTGCGCGGCGCGTTTGTCGGACAGGCGCTGGCCGGTTTGTTCGGATTGGCTCTGGCGGGTTGGAGCGTTGCGCGATTGGTAAAGGCGCGATTTCCTGAAGGCATTCGATTGACGATTTCGCGCCGCATTCTGGGCGTCATCGCTTCCTTCGTTTTGCCGACGCTGTTGATGACCTTGCTCAATCTGCCGATGTATTGGTGGGCCAGCACGATGGTTGCGCGGCACGCCGGATTCACCGAGGTCGGACTGCTCGGCGTTGCCTACACGCTGTCGCAACTGACGTTTCTGATTCCGATGAACCTGTATACACCGGCCATGACCTTTTTTTCGGAAACGCATGCTTCGTCGAATTCCTCGGCGTTCGGCGCAATGGTCAACGCCAATTTGCGCGCGATGTGGATGTTTTCGCTGCCGCTGGCGCTGGGCATAGGGTTGTTTTCCCCATTGCTGGTGCGCACGTTGTTCGGCAAAGCGTATCTGGCCGCTGCGCCGTTGACGCTGGCCATGAGTTTGACCGCCTTGCTGATGTTGCTGGTGGGATTGTTGAACACTGCGCTGGTGGCTGCGGGACGTGTCTGGCACAACCTGGCAATCACGTTTGGCTGGACGGTCTTGTTCGTCATCGCCGGATTGGTTTGCATTCCACGCTGGGGAGCCGCCGGTTGCGCCGCGCTGTTTGCTGTTACTTATGCGCTGTATCTGGTTGGCGTATGCGCTTACGCCCGTCTGGCGCTGAGCGTCAGATTTACGAGAATCGTTCGACTGGCTTCGTTGACGGTCATCGGCTTCGGTCTGGCCGTCATTTTCTTTTTCAACTTTCACGGAGGGACGGGTGACATCGCCAGTGCGAGTTTGCTGGTCGGTCTGATCGTTGCGGAATGGATTTGGGTTCTCGACCGCAATGAACGCGACCGCCTGACAGGCATCGTGGCGGGTGTTGTCAAACACATCTCGCTCAAACAATCAGCCTCATAAGGAGTTTAACCATGGCTACACAAAATAACGTTCTGGATTTTGTTCCGACTCATCGGTCGTCGAAGTTGCTGAAGGCGATTCGCAGCATTCGATACCGCAACCGACCGATCAAATCCATCTTCACCAAGCTGTATTTCGAACCTCGCCGCGATCAGGAAATGATTTCCGGGCCGGGGTCTGACCTGGTTCAAACGGCGGTGATTTCGCGCGAAATTCCGGCGCTCATCAACGAACTTGGGATTCAAACCATGCTCGATGCGCCGTGCGGAGATTTCTTTTGGATGCAGCACGTCGAACTGAACGTCAAAACCTACATTGGCGTTGACATCGTCCGCGAACTGGTCGAACGCCACACGCGCAATCACGCCAACGCTCATCGCCGGTTTATGTGTCGCGACATCACCAAAGACCAGTTGCCGTGCGTAGACCTGATTTTTTCGCGCGATGCGCTGGTGCATCTGTCGCACCGCGATTGCCTGGCGGCTTTGGAAAGGTTCAAGGCCAGCGGTTCGCAGTATTTGTTGACGACGACTTTTCCGAACGTGCGAGAAAACGAAGACATCCTGACCGGCGAATGGCGACCGATCAATTTCGAACGAGCGCCGTTTAACCTGCCTCCGCCGTTGAAGCTGATTAACGAAGCCTGCACCGAAGACGGCGGCAGGTATGCCGATAAAAGTCTGGGGTTGTGGAAACTGGCGGACATTCTCAACGCAGACGGACAGTAATTTTTGCGGACGACAAAGAGCGCATTTGTTATGGCAGGGACGCTGACAATCAAAACCTTGAACACTCAGGCAACAGGGCAACTTTTGTTGCTGCTGGCCGCAGTGGCCCTGCCATTTTTTTTCACCTTGCTGGTGATTGAAAGCCAGTGGATTCCGCTGGCATTGATCGGCGCATTGAGCGTGCTGGCCGTGTTGCTGGCTGCGCATCCGCGCGACGTGCTGTTGTTGGTGTTTGCCTACCTGCCGTTTCAATCGCTGCTGAACGACGTGTTTGCCGGCGGTATTCCCATGATTGCCGTCTGCAAGGACGCGCTGATGGTCATTCTGATTGCATCGTTTCTGTTGCGGTATTTCCGACGCGGTTTGTATGCCAATTCCGTGATGTACTTTCTGATCGCGTTCATTGTGGTCGGAGCGGCTCTGATTCCTTTTTCTCCGCACCCATTACGCGCAGTGTTGCAGCTTCGCTGCATGTCGCTGTACCCGTTTCTGATCGTGTTGGCCGCGAATCTGCTGGAAACGCCGGAACAGTTGCGCAAACTGTTGCGAGTGGTTGCCATCGTCGGAACGGTGACGGTGATTTACGGCGCGGTGCAGTATTTCACGCTGTTCGATGTTCCTTATCGCAACGCCGGAGGCAGCGTCATGCAGCGCATGGGACGATTCGACGAATTCGGCGTGGTGTCCACCTTTGCCAGTCGCCCGGATTTCGGCGGGTATCTGATTCCGCTGTTTCTGCTGTTTTTTCAGGTCAGACTGTGGGAAGCGAAAAAACTGGCGTGGGCGTATCGGTGGGCTTTGCTGGCGCTGATTCCAGTATGTTTGTTGCTGACGTTCAGCCGCACCACGTGGTTGGCGATGGCCGTGGGCGGATTCGTCACCATTTATCTGCGCGACAAGGTGAAAGCCATGCTCGGCGCGACGGCGATGATCGTGCTGCTGCTGATTGCGTTTCAGGCCAAAAATTTCTTTCTGCCGCCTTCGCTGGAAGAAGCCGCCACCAGCAACGAATCATTTTTGATACGGTTGAGTTACTGGCCGCTGGTGTTTCGCCACGTGCTGGAAAATCCGCTGGGAATGGGGCTGGGCACGGTCGGCGGAGCGCATCTGTTCGAATCCAAAGCGGAAACCGATTCTTACGGCAATCTGCAATTCGACCCCAACACCATGTTCGACGCTTCGGGCGGATTCAGCGCGGAAAACATCCTGTCCGTGACCGATAACAATTACCTGAAATTTTCCATTCAAGGCGGCTTTCCCTTGCTGGCGGTGTTTCTGGCGCTGGTCATTTCGGTGCTGCTGCTGGCCCGGAAGTTATTGCGCGTGGTGGGCGATGCGTGGTTGCGCGACGTGGTGATCTGGGCGACGGCGAGTTTCTCTTCGCTGCTGACCATTTTCATGTTCGTGGATTTTATGGAATCAGTGCCCGCGACTTCGGTTTACTGGCTGGCAGCGGGTGTGTTGTGTTTCGTCCACAAACTGTACGCCGAATCCTTCAAGAACAAACCTTCGACCGATTTGTTGCCTGCTACCGGGCAGCCTTCGTGAAGCCTTTTTCCAAAGGAACCATCAACATTATGACGACACCGATTCTTCTCACCTGTCAGCACACTGGCGCGTTCGGCGGCGTGCAACACACGCTGCTGGACATCGCCCGATACATCAACCGCGACAAGTTCGAACCGATCGTGCTCTGTTCGCCCGGAGGTGAATTGCCAGGCCAGTTGGCCAAACACAACGTTCGCGTGGTGACGGTCGGCAAAGGCGAATATCTGCGTTACAGCTCCGGGCAGCCGTTCGGAACCTTTCGCGATTTATGGGCGGTGACGCGGGAAATTCTGCGGCTTGCGCGCGAAGACGGCGTGCGGGTCGTGCATGCCTTTGACGGAATGCTGTTTTTCGCCGCCAGCCTGGCCAAACTCGTACAGCCGAATCTGAAAGTCATCTGGTTGGATTCGGGCTTCAATCTGTATCCGTATCACTTTCGTCTGGTCATGAAATGGTGTTTCAAACGCGCGGCTCTGGTGGCGGCGGTGACGGGAATTCGCCGTCGGCAGTTGCTGCAAGAAGGTCTGGACGAATTCAAATCGGCGATCTTTCCGTGTGGAACGGATTTTCATGTGCGGCCACAGGCGGCAACTGTTGCAGAGCGCGAAGAGTTTCGCGTCGGCATCGTCGGGCGATTGGTTCCGATCAAAAACTTCGAACTGTTTTTGCACGCCGCGCGAATCGTCGCCGACGCCCACCAACACGTGCGATTTCACATCGTCGGGCAGCCGGGCTTTCTGCAAAGCGACCTGGACTATTTCCGCTCTCTCGAAACGTTGATTCGGCAATTGAACCTGACGGAGCGAATTGTTTTTCGGCAGCCGGTGGAAGACCTGTCGCCAGTGCTTGGCGAATTCGACGTGCTGGTCAGTTCTTCGCACATCGAAACCTTTGGCCGGACGCTGGTCGAAGCGATGGCCATGGCCAAACCGATTGTGGCGACAGCCGTGGGCGGAGTGCCGGAAGTCGTCGCCGACAACGAAGTCGGTTTTCTGGTTCCCGCCGGCGATGTGGTGGCAATGGCTGAGAAAATCAATCTGCTGGTTGAAAACCCGGCCTTGCGCCAGGCAATGGGGCGCAACGGAGTGCGGCGTGTGCTGGAACGCTTCGACGTGTTCGCCATCACGCGACGCTGGGAACAGACATATCAATCGCTGTTACAGGATCAAACCGAATGGCACGAATTGATGGTCGGGATGAGTTCATAACCAAAGGAATCGAGCATGGAGAGCAGGGAATACAAATCACCGTACGGCGCGGAAGCGGAAGGCAGTGTGCGACGCTGGATTCGGAACGCGGCGCTGAGTTCGCTGGCGACGGTTTACAAACTGAGCGGGCGAATGGCGGCGCTGGATCGAAATCGGATTCAGTTCATTTATCTGCACCACATCTTTGAGGAAGAAGAAGCGCCGTTTCGCCAATTGCTTCAGTGTATCAGCCGTCGCCACACCTTGATCGGTTATTCCGAAGCCGTCGCCAAGTTGTGGAGCGGCGACATTGATCGGCCTTACGTCTGCGTCAGTTTTGATGACGGGCTGAAAAACTGTTTGAGTGCGGCGCGCATTCTGAATGAGTTCGGCGTGTCTGGATGTTTTTTTATATGCCCGGCGATGGTCGGCGAAACCGATCCGCAACGATTGAAAGAATTTTGCGTTCGCAAATTGACCTTGCCGCCGACCGAATTGCTGGATTGGGACGATGTGCATCAGTTGCTGGCCACAGGGCATGAAATCGGCAGTCACACCATGTCGCATCACGTGCTGGCTCATCTGACGGCGCAACAGGTGCGGGACGAAGTGGCCGGATCGTATGAAGCGCTGACGCGCCGATTGGGCGAGGTCAAACATTTCGCGTGGCCGGAAGGGCTGTATTCAAGGTTTTCCGCCGACGCCGCCCGCATAGTCTTTGAAGCCGGTTATCAATCCTGCGCTTCGGCGGAACGCGGATGCCACGTCCAACGACCGGAAACAATGCTCAGCGGATTGTGTCTGCGCCGCGATTACATTGCGGCCACCTGGCCGCACGATCACGTCGCGTATTTTCTGGCCGCCAACAGTCGCTCGGCGTCCGCAAACAGCAATCTGTGGCCGAACGAATGGGCCGCGCAAATTTCACCGTCCATCGGCGCAGGAAGTTTTCAGGAGGTATGAACCGTGAACGCAACTCTGACACGCAACTCTTTGTCGGTTATGACGCGCATCAAAAAACAAACTGCTGACACAGTGGTCTTGAGCGGCGACGAAGTTCCCGCTCCGGCGTTGAATGATTTTTACCAGCAGGTGTTTCCGGCGCGCGCTGACTTCCTGAAACGGAACTGGCGCTGGTTGTATCGGACGACCTGTGAAACGACCGTCAAATCTCCCATCGTGGTCATGAAAGACGGGCAGGTTGCCGGGCACGTGGGGTTGATTCCGTTGTCGTTGCGTCGTGCTGACGATCAACGAACGGCTGTCTGGGTGTGTGACATTGCCGTGCTGCCTGAATACAGAGGCAAAACCGTCGGAGGCATTTTGCTGTCGGAAGCAATGGCGGCTTGCCCGCTGCGAATCGGTTTTCCCAATGAATTGTCGTGGAAACTGATTACCAAGTTTGGCTGGAAGGGCGACCTGGATACTTTCGGGCTGAGTTTGTTGTTGCGACCTGATCGCCATCCCAAATTGCGAGATTCGTCCAGTTCCAAACCCGGCATGAAGTCGCTGGCAGCGTTGGCCGGATTGGCGACGCGCATTCTGTGGCGCGCGCGCACGTTGGCAATCGGAAACCTGATTTGCGCGCCTGCGACGGACGCTCGGCTTGCGGACTTTGAGGAAACTCAATCGCCCGCCGCTTTGCATGTAGCGCGGTCGCGCGAATTTTTGAACTGGCGAATTGCGGCCCATCCTGACAGCGAAGCGCATTTCGTGCTGGCAACCACCGACGGCAAAGCCGCTGCCATCGCGCGCATAGTGGCCGATGGCGATTGCCGGCGGTTGCATTTGCTGACGTTGAAACTCGATCCGTTCGATCCGCGCAAGCTATCGAAATTGTTGGCAGGTGTCGTTCGCTGGGCGCTTGCCGAGCAGATAGACGTGATTACCGCCGTCACCAGCGATCCGGAGGTGGTTGGCGTCGCTCGTTGGTGGTTGCCGATGGTGGCTCCGCTTCGTTACGCATATCACGCAGACGATCCCGCAAGCGAAGCCTTTCTGAACGGCCCAGGGCGAACCTGGGAATATCTGGACGGCGATTTTGATCTGACTTACCTGTCACCGGAAAACGAAATCAAACAAAGGAGTTTTCAATGCGCTTAGGAATAGACGCCTCCAACATTCGCACCGGCGGCGGACTGACCCATCTGGCTGAATTGCTGAACGCTGCCGAGCCTTACAAACACGGCATCACGCGCGTGACGGTGTGGGCGGGCAAACAAACTATAGATTCCTTGCCCGTCAAACCCTGGTTGAAATGCGTTCACGAGCCATTGCTGGATCAATCGTTGCCAATGCGCACTTACTGGCAAATGGCCAAATTGCCTCGTCTGGCCGATGAACAATGCGATTTGCTGTTTGTTCCCGGCGGCAGTTACGTCGGCGGATTTCGACCGTTCGCCACCATGTCGCACAACCTGTTGCCGTTTGAATCCGAAGAAAGCCGTCGTTACGGCGTGTCGTGGATGTTTTTGAAAATGTGGTTGTTGCGATGGAGCCAGGCGCGAAGCTTTCGCAATGCGGACGGCATGATTTTTCTGTCGCGTTACGCGCGGTTCGCGGTCAATCTGGCCACCAGAATTTATGGCGAACAACCGATCATTCCTCACGGCATCAACACGAGTTTTTACCGGTCGCCCAGAAAGCAAAAACCAATCAGTGCATATTCGATGGCCGACCCGTTCCGATTTTTATATGTGTCCAAAGTCGAACCGTACAAGCATCAATGGCACGTCGTGGAAGCCGTCGCGCAACTGAGAAAAGTAGGGATGCCGGTCGCTCTGGATTTGATAGGCGGGATCGAATGCCAATCGTCCGGCAAACGATTGCTTCAGGCAATATCGCGCGAAGACGCCGAAGGGAACTTTATTCACTGGCTGGATCACGTTCCTTATACCGAGTTGCCGCAGTATTACCATCGCGCCGACGCATTCATCTTCGCTTCCAGTTGCGAAAACCTGCCCAACATTTTGCTGGAAGCGATGGCTTCTGGATTGCCAATCGCCTCATCTGATTGGGGGCCGATGCCAGAAGTTCTTGAGGAAGCCGGAACTTATTTCGATGCGGAACGACCTGAAGACATCGCCGAAGCTTTGCAAGCGTTGCTGACCGACACGGCGTTCCGCGAACGCTGCGCAACGCAAGCTTATGAACTGGCGCGCAAGTATTCGTGGGAACGCTGCGCCAGAGAAACCTTTTCTTATCTGGCCGAAGTCGCACAGGCGATAAGCGACGAAGCCGACAGCGCCGAACTGCCTCAAACCGCGCTGCAAAACCCCAACTAAATTCAAAAACACAATTCTGGTGAAATCATGAAAGCACTCGTACTCGGCGGGACGGGAATGCTCGGCCATAAAGTGTATCAACTGCTGAAAGAGCGATTCCCGAACGTGTATTGCACGATCCGGCCATCAAAACAGGATGCGGGTTTGGCCAACATTTCGCTGCTGCAAAGCGACACTGTGCTGGACGGCGTCAACGTCGAAGACCTGCCGGCGTTGGCAACGCTGCTGGATGCGGCTCGCCCGGAAGTCATAATCAATTGCGCGGGCATCATCAAACAGCGCACTGAATCCAAAGCTGCGTTGCCCAGCATCGCCGTCAATGCGCTGTTGCCGCACTGGCTGGCAGAACGATGCGCCGCGTGGGGCGGCAGATTGATTCACATCAGCACGGATTGCGTCTTCAACGGTCAGGGCAATCCCGCCAAAGACGGTTACACCGAAGACGATCCGATCAATGCCGAAGACCTTTACGGAAAAACCAAAGCTTTGGGCGAAGTCGTCGCCGACAACGCCGTCACGTTGCGCACTTCGATCATCGGCAGAGAACTGTTTCATCGCAGTTCTCTGCTGGAATGGTTTCTGAGCCAGAACCGTACCCAGGTGCGCGGATTCCGCAAAGCGCTTTATTCCGGCGTGACGACCAATCATCTGGCAGAGGTCATCGGCGATGTCATGCAGTTTCATCCCAGACTGACTGGGTTGTATCAGGTAGCCAGCCGAACCATCACGAAATACGACCTGCTTTGGTTATTGCGCGACGCTTACAAACTGGATGTGGAGATCGTCGCGGATGACAGCTTTTCTTGCGACCGCAGCATGCTGGGCGACAAATTTCGCCGGGCGACGGGATACGCCTGTCCGTCCTGGCCGGAATTGGCCGCTCAACTCGCCAGCGACATAACACCCTACGAACACTGGAGGAACACACAATGAAATATCTGGAAGGCAAACGTGTCTTGATTACCGGCGGAACCGGCTCTTTGGGCAAGGTCATGGTGCGCCGTCTGCTGAGCGGCGAAATGGGCGAACCGGAAAAGGTCATCATCTTTTCGCGCGACGAAGCCAAGCAGCATTTCATGCGCATGGAATATCAGCTCAAAGCGGCGGCGACAGACGAAATCATTTACCGCAATTTTCAACGCAAGCTGGATTTTCGCATCGGCGACATTCGGGATTTTCACAGCGTGGCCGGTGTGTTGCGCGATGCCGATGTGGTCTTCAACGCCGCGGCGCTCAAACAGGTGCCGACCTGCGAATACTTCCCTTACGAAGCGGTGCGCACCAATGTGCTTGGCGCAGAAAACATTGTCCGAGCCATCGAACAATACAATTTGCCGGTGGACACAGTTGTCGGCATTTCCACCGACAAGGCCTGCAAACCGATCAACACCATGGGCATGACCAAAGCCTTGCAGGAACGCGTGTTCATTCAGGGAAACATCCGCTGTCCGCAAACGCGGTTTCTGTGCGCGCGTTACGGCAACGTGCTGGCTTCGCGCGGATCGGTCATTCCGCTGTTTCACGATCAGATTCGCAACGGCGGTCCCGTCACCATCACCACGGCGGAAATGACGCGCTTTTTGCTCAGTCTGGATGACGCTGTGGACACGGTGTTCGCCGCCATCACGACGGGATTGCCGGGCGAAACCTACGTGCCGAGAGCGCCTTCGGCGTTGGTGACGGACATTGCGCACGTGCTGATCGGACGGCGGCGCGTGGATGTGAAATTCATAGGCATTCGTCCCGGCGAGAAGATTCACGAAATCATGGTCAGCCAGGAAGAAGCTTATCGCACGGTGGCGCGCGGCAAATGGTTCGCAATTTTGCCTATGCTGCCTGAAGTCTGCGGCGATTGGCGCGGTTCCGGCGTGCTCGACAAGGAATACAGTTCCGCCGACGCCGTCATGAGTCTGGAAGAAACCGCAGAGTTGCTGGAACAGCGCGGATTGATGCTGGAAGACACCGCGAAGATGCAGGAACCCGAACTGGCGGAGATGTTGCGATGAAAATCATGACCATTCTTGGCACTCGACCGGAAATCATCCGGTTGAGCTTGATTATCAAACGGCTGGATCAATGCGCCGATCACGTGCTGGTTCACACGGGGCAGAATTACGATGACCGTTTGAACGGGCTGTTTTTCCGCGAACTGGGCGTTCGGCAACCCGACGTGGTGATGGGAGTGCGCGGCAGCGGATTTGCCGGTCAGGTGGGAGAAATTCTGGCACAAAGCGAATCGCTGTTCCTGGAACATCGGCCTGACCGGTTGCTGATCCTGGGCGACACCAACAGCGGATTAACGGCGATGGTTGCGCGGCGATTGGGAATTCCCGTCTACCACATGGAAGCGGGAAATCGCTGTTACGACGACCGCGTGCCCGAAGAAGTCAATCGTCGCGTGATTGATCATTCCAGCAGTGTGTTGATGCCGTACACCCAACGTAGCCGCGAAAATCTGTTGCGCGAAGGCATAGCCGGTGAGCGCATTTTCGTCACCGGCAATCCGATCAAGGAAGTGATTGACCATTACGCTGACCGCATCGAAAGCAGTTCGGCTCTGGCCAGTCTGGGTTTGCAACCGCGCAAGTTTTTTCTGGCGACGATGCACCGCGCCGAAAACGTGGATGTGGAAGAGCGATTGCGAAATCTGGTCGAAGCCCTGGCGACGCTGCACGAACGTTTCGGCTTGCCGGTGGTCTGTTCCTTTCATCCGCGCACGCGCGCCAAAGTGGAACGTTTCGGCGTCAACATTCATCGCGCCGGATTGCAGTTTCTCGATCCGCTCGGCTTTTTCGATTTCATACGTTTGGAACAGTCGGCGTTTTGCGTGCTGTCGGACAGCGGAACCGTGCAGGAAGAAGCCTGTCTGTTTGGCGTTCCGAACGTCACCATACGCGATGTGACCGAACGTCCCGAAACCATCGAATGCGGTTCGAACGTGCTGGCCAGCGCCGATCCGGCTCGCATCGTCAAACTGGTTGAGTTGGTGACCGGCGAACGCGGTCGCTGGCAAGCTCCGGCGGAATATCTGGCGGACAACGTCACTGCGACGGTGTGCCGCATTCTGCTGGGATTCCGCATGCCTGATTTGGCTGAACAAGCCTGGCAGGAGCGCCGCTGAACTACGCAAGAAAAAGAGGTGTGTATGCGAATTTCGATCATTGTGGATTGTTATTACCCGCATTCGACCGCCAGCGCCAAACTGGTGCATGACCTGGGCGTCGAATTCCGCAAGCAAGGGCACAGCGTCATGGTGGTGACGCCGAACTGTTTGAATCACGACGATCTGGAAGTGTCGGTTGAAAGCGATTTGCTGATTGCGCGCATCAAAACCGGCAAGCTCAAAGGCGTCGGCAAATTGTCGCGCGCGGTGCGCGAAGCGCGACTTTCCGAAACCATGTGGCGAAAAGGGAAACAGTTTTTCCGCGATCATCCGAGCGATCTGGTGATCTTTTATTCGCCGAGCATCTTTTTCGGCCCGCTGGTGCGAAAACTGAAATCGTTGTGGAAATGTCCGTCTTACCTGATTCTGCGTGACATTTTTCCGCAATGGGCTGTGGATGCTGGCATTTTGAAAAAAGGCCTGGCGTACAATTTTTTCCGGATGAGAGAACTGGAACAGTACGCCGCCGCCGATGTCATAGGCGTGCAATCGCCCGCCAATCTGGCGTATTTCGCCGAGCATCTGCCCAACAAACGTTACGAACTGGAAGTGGTTCACAACTGGACGACGCTCGACGAACCGCAGTTCGTCGCCACCAATTACCGCGAAAAGCTGCGGTTGCAAGACAAGGTGGTGTTTTTTTACGGCGGCAACATTGGCGTGGCGCAGGATATGGACAACATTCTGCGGCTGGCCATTGCGCTCGAAGCCGAACCGCACATCGAATTTTTGCTGGTCGGCGACGGCAGCGAAGTCGAACGGTTGAAAGCGGCGATTGCCGAAAAAGCGCTGACCAACATTCGCATTCTTCCCGCTGTCGGACAGCAGGAATATCTGGCCATGCTTTCGGAATTCGATGTGGGATTGGTCTCGCTGGATAGGCGGCTGCAAACCCAGAACTTTCCCGGAAAGATTCTCGGTTATATGTCGTTTGCCAAACCGATGCTGTGCAGTCTGAATCCGGGCAACGATCTGAAAACCATGCTCGAACACAGCGAAGCCGGGTTGTGCAGTCTGAGCGGCGACGACGAAACCTTGCGCGCCAATGCGATGGCGTTGGCCAACGACGCACGATTGCGGCAACAAATGGGCGCGAATGCCCGGCGATTGCTCGAACGGGATTTTGCAGTTTCGGTCGTGTCCCGGCGGATTTTGTCGCATTTCAAAACCTCCCCTCAATACCATTACGCCGGAGCGCCTGCTGCGGCGACGTTGTAACAGGAGCAGCAATGATGCGAATCGCGGCAGAAAACAGACCTTCGCCCGAAACAGCGTTTCCGTTTGCCGAACTGCGAATGGGCAGTTTGGCGCGATACATCACTGTGACGCTGGATCGAGTGATTTTTTATTCCTTGTTGGCGTTGTTCGTTGTGTTGGCGGCGCCTTATGGCGCTGTGGAAGCGTGGTGGGAAGCCATTTTTGAATGCGCAGTGTTTGGACTCGGCGCGTTGTGGATGGTCGAAGGATTGTTGCGCGGATCGTGGCGGCTGGGCGACGTGCGCGTCTTTGCGCCGTTGCTGGCGTTGGCGGTGTTTGCGTGGTGGCAAAGCTGGAGCTGGCAAGGCACGGCAACCATCGCCGGAATCGAAAGCCGTTGGTGGGCGGCAATCAGCGCCGACCCGCACGAAACTCAACGGTTTGTCGTAAAACTGTTGGCGTTGTTGTTGACCGCCGTCTTGCTGCAAAGCCATCTGACCACGCGCCGCCGCTTCAGGGCCTTAATCAACGTGTTGATTTTGATTGGCGTCGGAAGCGCGATTTTTGGCGTGGTGCGACAAACCGCGCAACACAGCGAAGGATTTTTGCTGGCTTACCTGCTACCCGGCGAAGGATACGGCCAATTCATCAATCGCAATCATTTCGCGTTTTTGATGGAAATGACCTTTGGACTGGCGCTCGGTCTGGTGGTGGGCGGAGGCGCGCGCCGTGATCGGCTGCTGATTTATGTCGCCGCGCTGATTCCGTTGTGGACGGGATTGGTCTTGTCGAATTCGCGTGGCGGCATAGGCAGTTTGCTCAGCCAGATTCTGTTTGTGGCGTTGATGTTCGGATTTGTCCGGTGCTATTCGACGACTGAGGAATCCGAAGGCTGGTCTGCACGATTGGCGCGCATTGGACGTTCGGCAGCGGCGCGATTGGCGCTGGTTTGTTGTCTGGCGTTGAGCATGGCGGTCGGCATCGTCTGGATGGGAGGCGACCCGCTGGCCAACCGCATGGAAACTCTGGCCGAAGATCTTCGCCTGAACGGCCAATCCGAACGCAGCGGCGAAAGTCGTGTCGAAATCTGGCAGGCGACCTGGCAATTGATCAAAGCGCATCCGGTAACGGGAGCGGGATTTGGCGCTTACAGTGTCGCCATTCCCGAACATCACGACAGTTCTGGAGAAATGGTTCCGCGCGAAGCCCACAACGATTATCTGGAATTGCTGGCCAATGGTGGAATTATCGCCGGCTTGATTGGCGTATGGTTTCTGATTGCGCTGATTCGCCGCGTGCGCGAAGAATTCCGAAGCCGCGATGTGTTTCGTCGCGCAGTTTGTTTCGGCGCGATGGTAGGCATTTTCGGCGTCGCCACGCACAGCCTGGTAGATTTCGGACTTCACATCACATTCAACGCAATCGTCTTTCTGGCCTTGGTGGTGATTGCCACGGCGGATTGGAACGCTGCCAATCAGGAAGAAAGCCATCCGTAACCATTCATCAACCATTCATCCACAGGTGAGGCAATAAACCAACCCTTCGAGTTGTAGGAAGTCGTCAACCGTGGGAGTAAAGTGCAATTGCCCATTCGTCCACTCACCCATTTGTCTTTTGCAGCAAGGAGGTAGTTTTATGATTTCGAAAAGTCAAAAAATCATTGGAGCCGCGATTATTTTGTTTCTCTGGTTGTGCGGTTCGCCGCATTCGGCGATGGGCAAATTCGGAGTTACAAAGCCCGACGCTTCCCCTCGCCCGGCGAAGTCGAAACCCAAGTCCAATGTGACTGCGCGGCTGGTCACCAGAGGGAATCAGCCAGTGCTGGTCAACGGATACAGTTCTTATACTGGCGCAACCGTTTTGACCGGAGCCACGATTCAAACTCCCGATGGCGTTCGCGCGACGTTGCAACTGGCGAATTTGGGCAGTTTCGATTTGTCGCCGAATACGATAGCCGTGTTGGAATTCGACACAGAGGATTTGAAAGGCACGCTCAAGCGCGGTTGCGCTGTGTTGACGACTTATCCCAAGGTCAATGGAAAACTGCTGACTCCTGACGGCACGGCCATGTCAACGGACAATCTGACCCGCTCTTCGGTGACAGCCTGTTCCGAAGAAAACGCAGCGAGCGAAGCAGCGGCTGCCAACGACAAATCCGGTTCGTCTCCGTGGGTGTTTGATGTTACGCCGGGTTCGATGGTGGATATGGCTCGCGCCGGAATTTTCTGGGGCGCTGCGGGAAACCGCGGGCGTTGTTGTTGCTGCTGTTGTTGCAAAAATCCCAGCCCTTCCAGTCCGCACGATTGCGGATGTAAATGATTCGTCACACCTCCCCCTCACTTTTCCCTGCCTGCGCGCAAAACGCGAAGTTAATTATTGCCATTCGTCCCTTCGCGTTTTGCGTTTTGGGCTATCCGTTGAATATCCAGCCGATCCGTAGACAAAGAAAAACCTGACAGGAGCGAACGTGTTCATTCAACAAATCCTCGATCAATCGTTTCGATGGCGCGCGTCAGTGCGTTTTTCCCTGGCCGTGTTGGGCATATTTGCATGCTGCTGGTTGCTGGTTGGCGCGGCGAAATCGGGGCTGTCCCGCTTTTTCAGCGCTTACGGAGTGCGAGCCGAATTGGTTGCACCGGTGGAAATGGCTGAAGTTCTGAAGCCGGACGATCCAGAAATTCACCGTGCCCGCGCGTTGTTATACGAAGAAGCTGGCGATCACATCGCCGCGGCGCGCAAGCTGGAACGAGCCATCGCTTTGCGCCCGCGCGATCCTTTTTTGTGGGTGGAATTGGGATTGGCGCGCGACCAGGCTGGCGAAATCGAACAGGCGATCATCGCATTTCAGAAAGCGACTCAGCTTGCGCCGTATTACGCCCAATCGCGCTGGCAACTCGGCAATTTGCTGCTTCGCGCGGGCCGATACGACGAAGCGTTTGCCGAAATACGCGGCGCGGTTGCCAGCAATCCGACATTGTTTCCGAACGCCATTGATCTGGCTTACGGGATTTATGGCGGCGATGCCGTCGCTGTGGAATCGGCGATTCGTCCCGGCACGCACGCGGCCAAACTGGCTTTGGCGCGCACTTATGCCAGACGTGGAAACGCGGAAGATACGTTGCGAGTAACGCTTTCGTTGGAGCGACTTTCCGGCGAGCAACGACAAACACTGGTGACGGACTTGCTCGAAGCCAGACAATTTTCCGCGGCTTTTGAAATCTGGGTCAACGGTTTGGACGGCAATCGAAAAGACAGTGTTGGTGGGCGAGAATCAATTGTGGATGGCGGATTCGAAGCCGAACTTCGCGCGGGCCAATTGCCTTCGTTTGGTTGGCGAATCGAACGCGAACTGAAGGGAGTCAAGGTTTTTCTGGGCAAACGGGAGTCTCGTTCGGGCAACCGTCATCTGATCCTGGATTGGAGCGGCGATCCTGCGGTCTGGACTCCGGCGATGTCGCAATTGATTTTGGTCGCGCCTGGAAAATCCTACCGCTTGAGTTTCTGGGCACGCGCAGAAGATTTGGTTACGGCGGGAGCGCCCATTGTGACCATCAACGACGCAGCCAAAAACGAATTGCCTCTGGCGCAATCTACGCCGTTGACGCAGGCTGACGGTCAATGGCGACAGTATTTCGTGCAATTTGAAACCGGCGCGAATACACAAGCGGTTCAATTGGCCGTCCGCCGCGAATTCTGTGCGGTTACACCGTGCCCGGTTTTTGGCCAACTCTGGCTGGATGATTTCGTCCTGAGCAATAGGTAGAGAAAAATTCAGTTTTCTGTGGGCGAAGTTTTTCATTCATCAGACAGTTCCACCTTTTCAGACACGCTCAGAAATCAAACAAAGAAGATCAAGCTGCAACACGTGACGCCGCCTTCGGCCTTGCCCAGTTCGGACACGTCAACCGATAAAACGTTGATCTTGTGATGTTCTAGTTTCGCGCGCGTGGCGGGAAAACCGGTCGGGTAAATGACCGTATCGCCAATCTGCAACGCATTGGCGGCGAACGGTTCCGCCGCATCCACGTCAATCAACTTCCAGCCAGTAAACACCGAGTCGTCAGTCCAGGTTCGATTGATGAGCAACGTATCGCCCGCCACCTGAGTCACCGCCGTTTTCAAATGCAAACAATCGGCAAGCGGAACCGCTCTGACTTCGTATCCGAATGGAGCCAGCAGCGTTGCCAATTGCCGAATGCCTTCCGAATTGGTTCGTCGCGTCAAGCCAACAAACAGCGTCTTGCCGAGCCGCAGCACGTCGCCTCCGTCCAATGTGCCGGGCGATTCGATGAAGCCAAGTGGCCGATGCTGTTCCAACGCGCGTGCGACCGGCACGACTTCCGGTCGTCGTGAAGCAGCGCCGGGGCGCGTGATGACGGCGAGTTCTTCCACGACGATGGCGACGTCTTCGACGAACACCGAATCGGGCAACGTCGGTTCCATCGGCAACTGTTGCACACGGCAACCGAGTTGCTGCAAACAAAGTTCGTATTCGTGATGCTGTGCAGCGGCTCGCGCCGGATCAATCGGTTCGCGTTCCAGATGTGTCAGTTCGCAATCGGCAATCGCCGGACTGACTTCGCGTGTGATGGCAATCAACATTCGTCGCTCCGTTTATCGCTTATCGTTGATTGCCCTGTTGTGTGCTGGCAGGAGCGCCGACGCTTTGCAAAACGCGCGGTTGATCCAGCACCCAGCGGCGAATGATTTGATAACCGCGTTCCGATGGCGTGTAACGACGACCGCCCTGATGGCCGTCTTCCTTGCCGGTCTGGACGTTGAGCGGTTTGCGCAACAGCTTGCTGGTTTCGATGTCGGCGACGTTCACGCGCTCGCGCAGAATCAAATAATTCTTCAGCATGTTTTGCACCGTCCAGAATCCATTGCCATCCGAGCTAACCAGTTCCATCGAAGGCACACGACCGGCCACGGCGTGGCATTTCATGCACGACATTTCATCCATGCGCTGGTTGCGGTTGAGTTCGGGCGCGACGTAATCGCTGAAATAACGGAAGCTGGCGATGAATTGCGGCGAAAGAGTTTGATCTTTCATCCCGACAGCCAGAGGTTCTTTCTTGACGGCTTCCTGCAATTCGGCCACCCAGATTTGAGGATCGGCGTATTTCAAAGCATTGCGTGCGGCGTTGTTCTTTTCGGTTTCGACCAATTTTCTGAGCGACGCTTGCACTGTCGGGTCCTGGCGCAATGCCGTGGTGTTGGCCAATCGCAATGCTATGTTGCGGCTCATGACAGGCGAATCCGGTTGAAGCATTTGCACAAACAATTCGACGGCGCGAGCACGCGCGGCGGCCAGTTCCGGCGAGATCTGTTGTTTCGCGGTTCCGTCAACTTCCGGGATGCCTTCGTCAAATGCAGCTACCCAGGCCACGCTCGGCAGCCAGAAATGCGCCGTCAGCGGATTCTTTGACGCGCCGGGAATGAAGCGCAGCAAATCCGGCGTGTGCAAATCCGTGTTGGTCGCCAGCATCGCGCCCATACGATCGGCGATGTACCAATCGGCGTCTGGCAATCCCATAGGTCGCACTGCGGCTTCGGCAGCGTCAATGATCTTCTTCAACTCCGCTGCTGTCGGTTCGGCGGTGTGTTTGGGAATCAGCAGGCGGTAAAGCAATTCGCGTTGTTCGGTGGTTTTCGGCACAGCCCATTTGGCGCGGCTGAACAACCGCAGCACAGGTTGCGCCAGCGATTGGCGGCGGTCGTAATCCTGCGCGCCGCGATGAATTTGTTCGACCAGTGGTTCGACCTTTTCCTGCACGGCGGGCAAAGTCACCGCGCTGGGATCGCTGACGGCAGCGGCGGCCAGCGTTCGCAGCTCTTCCGGCCCGTGCGTCGAATAATCAATTACCTTGTCCTGCAACGGTTGATAGGCAACGTTGGCCGCGCCCTCCATCAACAATCGCAGTTCCGGCAAATTCGCTGCATCCGTTTTGCCCCACACGCGCAAGACGGCTTTGCCCATCATTTCGGTGCTGTTGGCGGTGATGTATCCCATTTGGCCTGGGCCGCCATCGCCTCCGGCGGCGGCATAAAACGTCGCTGAAATAGCCACCAACCGCCGCGCCAACCTGTCTTTCGCGGCGTCAGAGAGTTTTGCGTCGTCCAGCTTTTCTTCGAGCGTTTTGAACAACCCGGCCAATTCCTTGTACTGATGTTCTTCGCTGCCGTTGGCTTTGTGGCCGTTGACGACAAACAGGGCATGGCTTTGGTAACGAAACGTGTTTTCCACCAGCGCGTTCGGTTCGGCGGCGAGCAGTTTGCGCGTCCAGCTTTGGTTGATGGCCGCGCGAACGGGTGGATTCCAAATCCACCACTGCCACGCCGCGCGCGAAGCCCAGGCACGCACCGCCGGATGTTTGTCGTCGTTGATGGCGCGGTCGAGTAACGTCGTCAGCCGCGTTTTGCTGAAAGTCGTTTTGGGCATCACTGCGTCTGCGCGAATGCCCAGAGCTTTGGCAATGCTTTCGCGCGTCAAATCGTTGCCGGTTTCGTAAGCCACAAACACCGCGCCGAAGCCTTTGTCATCCAGCAGCGTTTGTTCCATAGCCCAACTTGCCGCGTCGCGCACCATCTTGACCGGATCGCCCATCAGTTTAATCAAGGAAGGAACTCCGCGTTCGTGATGCACTCCGCCGAGCGCCATCGCCGACCAGACGCGGACTTGTGCGCTCGGATGCAGCGAAGCCTGAATCATCAAATCAATCAACGCCGGATCGTCCGTGTGCGACAAGGCACGAACGCGCGCGATGGTTGCGGGAAGCGATTCGCCTGTGCGCGGCATGAATTGCGCGCGAACCGGTTTGACAGGTGTTTCAGGATACAGCCGCGACAGCGCGTGCATCGCGTAACTGGTCGTCACAAATCCCGTCAGCGCGGCTTTGTTCCAACGGCCATAAGGGTCTTGCTGGCGCAACAAAGCTTTGACGCCGCGTGCCACCGCAGGATCGCTGTCGTTGTAACCCAGCGACTGAAAAGCAATCAGGGCTAATGCAGTCGGCGCGGGATCGTATTCGCCGTTGGTTTTCCATTTGTCGCCGTCTGCTTTGCCGGGATCGAATCCCCACGAACCATCAGCGTTTTGAATGGCGCGCAACCGTGCTTCGTCTTTTTTGAGTGTGTCGGCAATGCGTTCCAGCAGCTTCGTCACTTCGTCAGCGGATTTCAGTTTGTATTCGGGAAACAACGCGGGCGGCGGTTCCGCAGGCTTGCCGTCATTGGACGGTGTTGGCGTCGGTTGCGGTTTCGGATCGGGCGGAAGCGTCGTTTGTTTTGCGCGCGCTTTTTGGTTTTGCGCGGCGTAATCCTGCGGGAAGTAGCGTTTGAAAAATTCTATGCGGTTCGACAAATCGTCGCTGTAACGCGGCACAACGCCTAGTATCCGGTCGGCTTTTTCTTCCAGCGCAGCCAGGTAACGCGGATGTCCTGTGCGATCCCACGCCGTTCGCAGAATCTCTCCGGCGTAGTTGTAAACGATGGATTGGCCGACGTTCGATCCGGGACCGGCGGCGTTGATGCCGCTGGGGTCCGCGGTTTGGATGGTGTGGTTGGCGGCGCGAATCGCTTGCATCGAATGCAGCTTGCGTGCGGGCACGACGCGCTCAGCAGTGCAAACGTTGTGACCGGCAACGCGCGTTCCCGCCGGGCCGTCGCCCACATCCAGAGGAGCCAGACTGGTGTTGTTCGCCGCGTCTTTCAGGTAATTGGTCGGGCGCAGCGATTCATACATCACGTTCACCAATCGCCGGAAATTTTGTTTGTTTTCCAGCGTGTAGCCGTTTTCCATTGGCCCGGCTGGTCCCCAAACGCCTGATTGCGTGTGACAGCTCATGCAATGCGTGCCCATCAAATTGCCAGTGTCGCGGATGCGGCGTTCGACCGCAGCGCCGCGCGGACGATTGGTCAGCCACGAATCCACCTGCCCCAGATGGTCATACATCGCCTGCCGCACGGCCATTCGCGGATCGTCGTAAGGCGCGGGCTTCAACACGCGAAGCTCCAATTCATAACCCGGCGCATTGGCTTCGGCGCGCAGGAAATAAGTCTTGCCGGGTTTCAGCACGCGAACGATGGCCGCGCGATGCTGTTCGTTTTGCTGGTGCGTGCGCTCGTTTTCGTTGCGGCCATCGGTGTATTCGCCGAGCGCGCCGCTTTCGTCCAGCGCATAAAACCGCAACTGCGCCGCCAGCGTGTGATCGGGAATCGCCAGATTCATCGTCAACAAACGCGGTTCCTTGCCGTTGAAATTCAGCCGAAACCAGTCGTCGCCGGATTTGCCGACTTTGCCGTTATCGAAATACTCGATGTCGTCCGCACCGCCGTTGATGCGAATCGTTTGAATACCATCACCGTCGGGAAGCGTGATTTCCTGCGCCAGTTCGGGCGTGTCGTTCGGCTCGCTTTCAATGAAGCTGCCGATTTTGGCCGAATCTTTCAAATCAATCGGATTGATAGCCACATTCAGCGGAACCGTTTTGCCCGCAGGCCAAGGCGTTTTGTCAGGAAAGGTCACGGCCAACGGAGCGACGCCGTCTTCGCGCCAACGAATGCTGTCAGGTTTGGCGAATGAGGAAGCTTCGTCAGTGATCGGCGCGATTTCCAGTCTATACAATCCTGCGAACGGCGCGCGATAAACCAGATAAACATCCGAATCCAGCGCGTGCAGAACCTTTCGCCAATCCGCCGTCGGCGCGGTGTAAATGCCGAACGCATCCGCTTTGCGCCCGGTGATAGCCGGCAACGCTTCGCCTGCGTCGGCTTTTTCCAACGTCCAGCGAACTCCTATGCGACCGTGTTGCGGCAGCGACGAAGGCGAAGGCAGGTTGACCGAAAGCTCGAACGTTTCGCCGCGTTTCAGTTGAATCTGTTTTTCCCACTGCGATTGAAACGACAGATTCAATTTGAACGGAGCCAGGCCGGTGACGCTGGGTTCGGCAACGCGACTGGCTTCGCTGTTGTGCTTCCAGAACGGCAGGCAGAACAAGACAGCAACCAACGTTAAACAGACGGCGAATGAAAATGCTCGGCGACGATTCGTATACGGCTTCATGGTTTTTTCCTCGTTTGCGAAAAAGATGGTTTCGATTTGAAGACTGCGTTGAGCGCAAAGTACAAAATTTTCGCGCATTCGTCCATTTTACGACGACACGACTGGGAAAGACTGAGACCTGAAAGTGGCCTGAAAATGGTATGATGCGTTTGCCGAATTCAATCAAAGGAGTTTTGAGCCATGCAGGAAGTCACGTTTGAACAGGTCTTAGATCGGTTTTCAGGTCACTGTATGGAATACCCGCAAAACTTGAACCAAGC
>CAYYDG010000076.1:0-30540 GCA_964470555.1 uncultured Heliomicrobium sp. | reverse complement strand
GCTTGGTTCAAGTTTTGCGGGTATTCCATACAGTGACCTGAAAACCGATCTAAGCACGGCCTCGTTACCACTTCCTGCGGCGAATCAAAGCGGAGAAAAATCCGGTTTGATTCGCCGCAATCGTTTTGCCCAACAGCCGTCTCAGCCTGTATCATTCGCCCGATGAATTTCCTTGAGAAAATCCTTCAACAACTCACTCAAACACCGAATCGCCCCGTTCTTCAGGAAGTTCGAGACGGGCAATTTGTCACGGCAACCTGCGCTGACCTGCTGCAAGAAATTCGTGCTGCACGCACTTTTATTCGTCAATCCGGTTTGAAAAAAGGCGACCGTTGCGGGCTGCTCGCGCCCAATTCGACTCGCTGGGCAGCGATGGATTTGGCATTGATGGCCGAAGGCGTGATTGTCGTTCCGCTGTATTCACGTCAGGCTCCGAATGAATTGGTCGGGATGCTGAAAGATTGCGAAGCGGCAATGGTTGTCTGCGGAGAGGAAATCTTGCGCGACGGCATTGCCAGCAACTGGACGACAAACGCTCCGCCATTGGCGCTGTTCGACGAAGTCTTTGCAACGATTCCAGCCACCGATCTCGGCGACCAGCCGAATCCATCCACAGATGACGACATAGTCACCATCATTTACACATCAGGAACTTCGGGCGAACCCAAAGGCGTCATGCTGAATGTCGCCAACCTGAATCATATGGTTCCCTGCACCGGAACTCGGCTGGATCAATTGATGGAAGGCAAAACGGCTCAAGTCGCGGATCAAGTTTTTCACTACTTGCCCTTTTGTTTTGCCGGTTCATGGATTTTGCTGCTGACGGCGTTGTCACGAAATAGTCTGCTTTCGCTTTCAACCGATTTGAACAAGCTGGCCGATGAATTGCGACTGGCAGCGCCCAATTACTGTTTGAATGTGCCGACATTGCTCGAACGCATTCGCACTGGAGTTGAGAGTCAAATTGCCACCAAGCCTGCTTTCATTCAAAAGATTTACCACAACGGCAAAGCCGCCTGGCTTCGCCAGTACGAAGGCCAAGGCCGCGCAGGGCTATCGTTCACGCTCGCCAATTGGCTGATCTTCAGCAACATCAAAAAGAAAATCGGCCTCAATCTGCGAGCTTTGATTTGCGGCTCGGCTCCGCTGGCCAAAGAAACGCAGTTGTTCTTTTCGATGCTCGGCATTCGCGTTTTGCAGGTTTATGGCCTGACCGAAACCACTGCGATCTGCACGATGGATGACCCGAACGATTTCACGCCCGGCAGAGTCGGTCCTGCAATTCCAGGCATTGAAATGAAACTTGGCGAAGGCGATGAAATTCTGGTTCGCGGTCCGAACATCTTTGCCGGATATTGGAATCGCCCGGAAGCAACGGATTCGACCATCAAAAACGGATGGTTTCACACAGGCGATCAGGGAGATGTTGATGCCAAAGGCAATTGGGCGATCACCGGACGCATCAAGAATCTGCTGATTATGAAATCCGGGCACAACGTCGCGCCTGAACCCATTGAAGAAAAAGTCTTGTTCAATTTGCCAACTGCCCAGCAGTGCGTTGTAGTAGGAAACGACAAAGGATTTCTGGCTGCGCTGGTCACGGGTGAGTTGTCGTATGAGCAAGTGCAAACGGCAATTGATGCGGTCAATGCCGACTTGCCGCATTACAAACGTATTCTGACGTTTCACATCAGCAAAGAACCGCTGACCATTGAAAGCGGATTGCTGACGGCGAATGGCAAGCTCAAACGCGACGCCATCAACAAACATTTCGCCAACGAAATCGAAGACCTGTATCGTTCAAAAAAAGCTGATTAATCTGAAAGGAAATCCGATGACCGTACTCGCCGGGTTATGTATTTTCATGACAGTCGTGCTGGGCATTATGGCGGCGATGGCGCTGGCGGCTCGCGGCATTGCCGAAGATAGTCGCCAGCAAGCTGAACAGGAAGCTGAAAAGGAAGAACAGTAAATAAATATGCAAACTTACAATGGCGACACTCTGTCGTGGGAAGTAAAAGACGGTTGCATCGAACTGGCGTTGCACCGCGAACCCGCCAATGAAATCGGAACCCGAACGCTGGAAGAATTGGAATTGTTCGTAGACGCGCATGAAACGCTGAAGCACGAAGCTCACGCATTGATCATTTATAGCCAGATGAAGCACGGATTTTCAGCCGGAGCCGATTTGCGCGACTTGTATTCCCAATCGAAACAGCTTGGTTTTGAAAACGCCGCGCCGCTCGTGCGCGATTTCCTCAACCGAATCCACGTTGTCGCCAATGCCATTGACACTTCGCCATTGACGACCATTGCGGCAGTTCACGGAGTTTGTTTCGGTGGAGGTTTTGAACTGGCGTTGATTTGCGATTTGATTTTCGCGGACAAGATGGCGCGCTTCTGTTTTCCCGAATTGCGGCTGGGGCTTATTCCAGGCTTTGGAGGCATTCCTCGATTGAAACGCGATTTGGGCAACGCCGTTGTCCGGGATTTGCTGCTTACCGGACGCAGCATCAACGCCACCAAAGCTCAGGCGGTTGGCCTGGTCAGCCAGCTTGCCGCGGAAGGCGAAGCCCTGAAACTGGCACGGTTCACTGCGTCCCAAGTCAAAAAATTTGACCGCGCCACCAGCGCTGTCGCCAAACGCTTCTTGAAACCCATTCCTTATGACGAACTTCAACAGGAAATTGACATCTTTTGCGATCTTTTCACTCTGCCAGCGGTCGAAGCCGGTCTGCGCAAATTCGTCGAAAGCACCGATGCACAACCATATCTTCCCTGATTCCGCCAGCCCGGAAATAAACCGGCTGACGCTCTGTTCGTTGTTTGCCTGCCTGATTCTGGCCTGCGTCAGCGCCGCCGTGCATGCGCAATCATCCAAACAGGCCAAACCCAACCAACGAAGCAAAGCCACACCCGCGACAGCATTGGCTGAAGGGTTTTACTTCCTGATGAACGATTACAAAATGGAGCATCAGGGAGAGGTCAACATGCTCAACATCAAATTGAGTTACGAATACAATGCAGGTATTGCTGACCAGGAATATCCTGATTTTATACCGATCAGAAAGGACATAGATGCTTTCTTGCGAGAGTATCCGAACGAGACTGCATTCTGGGAAATCGTGAACAAGCAATTGACCGCGAAATTGATGGAAAAATATCCGGCGCTCGCTTCCGTGACCTGCGAATTGCAAGTCACGCCTTCCCCCAAATACTCGTTTATTCGTGGCAGCATTGTGACGCGATACAGGGCAAGCCTTGCGGAAGCCGCGCCTGCCAGACAGAATTCCCGGCGCCAAAAATAAAGCGCCACGCATTTATCAAAGGAGTTTTCGCAAATGGCCGAAAAAAGAGCCAAAATCACTTCCCTGGGACGTTACGTCCCCCCACGCGTAGTCACCAATGACGACCTGGCGAAACTGGTGGAGACCAATCACGATTGGGTCGTCGAACGCACAGGCATCCACGAACGCCACTGGGTCGAACCCGGCACGCCGAGTTCCGAGTTGGCCGTTCATGCAATTGACGATTGCCTGAAACGTCGCGGCATCGAAGCCGACGAAATCGAATTGATCGTCGTCGCCACTGTCACGCCGGATATGTTTTTTCCTTCGACTGCCTGTGTGATTCAAAACAAGATTCGCGCGACCAAAGCCTGGGGCTTCGACATTTCCGCCGCTTGTTCTTCGTTTCTGTATGCGCTGACCACTGGCGCGCAATTCATCGAAAGCGGCAGACACAAAAAAGTCCTGGTCGTCGGGGCTGACGTTATGACCAGCATTTTGAACCCTGAAGACCGCACAACGCTGGTGCTGTTCGGCGACGGCGCAGGAGCAGTATTGCTGGAACCCTGCGAAGAAGGCGAAGACGCAGGCATTCTGGATTATCACCACGAAATTGACGGCAGTGGCGGCGACCATCTTTATATGCCCGGCGGCGGCAGTTTGCATCCGCCTTCGCACGAAACCGTGGACAAGAAGATGCACTACGTTCACCAGAACGGTCAGGCCGTGTTCAAATTCGCCGTTCGCAAGATGGAAGAACTCAGTACAGGCATGCTGGAAAAACACAACCTGACCGGCGAAGACATAGCTTGTTTCATCGCTCACCAGGCCAATTTGCGCATCATTGACGCCACAGCCAAAAAAGCCGGATTTGCGCCGGAAAAAGTCATCAAGAACATTCACAAATACGGCAACACGACGGCTGCCACTATTCCGCTAGCCATTGGCGACGCGATTGACGATGGCAAACTTAAAAAAGGCGATCTGGTGTTGTTTGCCGCCGTCGGCGCAGGCTTCACAGCAGGATCAGTGCTCATGCGTTGGGCGTATTAACTTGCAGGAGAATTCTTTTTAGATGAAAACGACTGAACAGATTATTGGCGAAATTCTCGATTTGGCCGCGACGCACTTCAACGTGAATCGCGCGGAGCTTTCTCCCGACGACGACTTTTTCAAAAAGCTCGGTATTGACAGTTTGCAGGCGCTCAGTTTGTTGACGCGCCTGGAAAATCATTTCAGCGTCGAACTGCCCGATTACGAAGTGCAAGGCGTCAGCGATTTCCGAACGCTGGCCGAACGAATTGAATCAAGACTGTAAATAGCAAACCGCCACAGAGACACAGAGACACAGAGACACAAAACCAGCTTGGAGATTCTTCTCTGCGCCTCAGTGGCATTTCATCAGAGAAAATGCCCAACAACTCACAGCCCCAAGTCGTGATGGTTGATCTGAGCCAGCAACAATCGCTGGGTACAGCTTTACGCGAAGCGCTGGATCGGTTCGCTGACGAAACCTGTCTGATCGAAGCCGATCGCGAACGCGAAAATCACCGGCTGACGTATCGCCAATTCAAGGAAATGGCATTGCCTCTGGCGAGCTTTCTGCAATTGCGCGGCTTCCGAGCCGATTCGCGCGCGGCGATCATCATGACCAACCAGTCGCGCTGGCTGGTGTCGGCTTACGCCATCTTTCATTCCGGCGGCGTCCTGGTTCCGCTGGATTACAAGCTCAACGCTTACGAACACATCCCGTTGCTGGCGCACAGCAAAGCCGAAGTCCTGATTACCGAATATCATTTCTGGCGCGCGATCAAACAACAAAATCCCGATCCGGCGCATTTGCCGCACACCGTCATCGTGACGGACGTGCCAAAGAATGCTGACTTGATGGGCGCGATTCGTTTTGAAGACGCCAAGTCGGAAGCCGAACCAGAGTTCGTGCCGCGCGCTAGGCAGGATTGGGCTTGCATAGTGTATTCCTCCGGCACCGGAGGTCGCGCAAAAGGCTGCGTGCTGACGCACGAAAATTATCTGGAACAGTGCATCTCGCTCACGTCGCTTTATCCGTTTTGGCCGGGCGCGAATTACCTGAGCATTCTGCCTACCAATCATGCGATTGATTTCATGGTCGGTTTCATAGGGCCGTTCGTTTGCGGAGCGACGGTCGTTCACCTGCGAACCCTGCGCCCGGAATTCGTCCGCGAAGCCTTCACGCGATTCAAAATCACCTACGTCGCGCTGGTTCCGCTGATTCTGAAAAACCTGCAAGCCGGTTTGGAGCAACGCTTCGCCGAATTGCCGCCGCTGAAACGATTTGTCTTCAATCAACTGCGCGCGTTGAACAAAGCGCTGACCAAACAGCAGCCGAATCTGAACCTGAGCCGCAAACTGCTCAAACAGGTTCACGAAGCTTTCGGCGGCGAACTGCGCGCGATTTTCACCGGCGGCGCGTTTAGCGATCCACAGATGCTGCAATTCTTTTACGACCTGGGCATTCAGGTCGGCAACGGATACGGCTTGACCGAAGCGGGCACGGCGCTGACGCTCAACGACTTCAAACCCTTTCGTGCCGACACCGTAGGCAAACCGCTGCCCGGCGTCGAAGCAAAAATCATCAATGCCGGTGAAGACGGCATAGGCCAGGTCGCCGTGCGCAGCAAAACCGTCATGTCGCATTACCTGGACGATCCTGAATTGACCGGCGAAACGATTGTGGATGGCTGGCTGATAACCGGCGATTTGGGACGTTTCGATTCGATGGGACACTTGCAGCTTTTCGGTCGCGCCAAAAACATGATCGTCACCGAAGAAGGCAAAAACGTTTATCCCGAAGACATCGAATCCGCCTTTGAAGGTTTGCCGGTCAAAGAGTTCTGCGTCTTCGCAGCGAACTACATCTGGCCTGAAAGGTCTATGCTGGGCGAAAAACTGATCGTGGCTTTGCGCCTGAACGAAGGCCAGCAATTCACCGAAGAACTGAAAGAAGACTTGATTCGTCGTAATGCCAAGCTGCTCAACTTCAAACGCATCAGCGGCTATGTGATTTGGGATCAGGACTTCCCGCGCACGGCTTCGATGAAGATCAAACGCTTTGTGCTGGCAGAAGAGATTCGCACGAAGTTTGACCGGCAGGCTGCATTGAAGGAGCTTTGAGATGGTTGCTGCCATTATGAGTTTCATCGTTCTTGCTTGTAGTGGGCCACACGCTGCGGAATTCAGCAGCAACAATTTCATGAAGTCTGTGCTGCTGGCTTTTGTCGCAGCAGTTTTTGTGACACTGGCTTGGATTATCTACAAGCAACTGCGTGAAAGAATCAGCCTGCTGCTTGCCATTTTTTCCAGCATCCCTTTTGCAATTCACCCACTGTGGACAATTGGCGAAGGCGGTGATTGCGGTATCAGTAAACTTGCTGGTTCAAAATTCTTTACATCGAGCATTGGAGTGATCTTCGCGCTTCAGCTTTGTTGGTGGTTATGGCAGCGTAAATTAAAGGTGGAAAGATGAAGTCTTCAACGTTGGCCATCGTCAATCCGGCGGCGGGATTCGGCAAAGCGGCCAAGCTGCTTGGGCCGACAATTGATCGTCTGCGTGCGGCGGGTGTGGAATTCGACGTGGCCGAAACCAAACACGCAGGTCACGCGACAGAACTCGCGCGTGAAGCTTACAAAAATGGCTATCGCCGCTTTATTGCCGTTGGCGGCGACGGGACTTCATTTGAAACAGTCAACGGCTTATTCCCCGAAGCTCTCAACGATGCTCCGCCTACGCTTGGTTTTTTGCCGCTCGGCACTGGCAATTCGTTTTTGCGCGACTTTACGAAAGATGGCGCGAATTATGCTTTGCAGGCGATTATCGAAAACCGCTCGCGGCCATGCGATGTGATTCGGCTCAAGCACAAAGGCGGCGAGGTTTATTACATCAACATTCTGAGCCTGGGTTTCGTCGCGGACGTTTGCACGCTAGCTGGAAAATTCAAGCGGCTGGGCGCAGCCAGTTACGGCCTGGCTGTGGTGTTGACGCTGGCGCGCTTTCAGAAACGAGTTTTTCCGTTAAAGCTCAACGGAAAACCGCTCAACGATTCGCCCAGCACTGCTCTGCTGATTTTCAACAACAGCAAATTCACCGGCGGAAACATGATGCTGGCCCCGAATGCAGACACCGCCAGCGGACAAATCGAAATCGTTCGCTGGTCTGCCAATCGCTTTGATTTCATCTGGAACTTTCGGAAGTGTTATGACGGTTCGCACATTCATCATCCGTTGATTTGGACAGGACAAGCCAAACGGATTGACATGGATTTCGGCGGACCAATGGACATTATGGTTGACGGCGAAGTGATGACCGTGGAAATGGAATCGCTGGAAGTCTTGCCGTCTGCGCTCAACGTGATGGTTTAACTCACCCAACAATGAAAAAAGAACTCGGCATCTTCCTGATTCTGGTGGCGCTGTGCGCGGTGGTTTCGATTTTGAATCCGCGCTTTTTGTCAGCCGCCAATTTGCAAAACACCGCGCGGCTGGTCGGTATGTACGGCATTTTCAGCATAGGTGTCGGTGTGGTCATTATCACCAGCGGCATTGATCTTTCCATCGGATCAAAGATGGCGCTGCTGGGGGTTTTGCTTTCGATGATGTTGATGCAGGGTCATTGGCCGGGCGCGTTGGCCGTGGTGTTGACTGTAGTCGTGGCGATGGCCTTGGGTTTATTGCACGGCACGTTGATTACGCGCATGAAAATCCAGCCGTTTGTCGTCACGTTGTGCGGACTGCTTTTTTATCGAGGACTTGCCCGATTCGTCGCCAAAGATGAAACGAAAGGATTCGGCAACGCCGAAGGCTTCGAACGATTGCGCGATCTGGCGACGGGAAACCTGATCGGCATACCCGCGCCGTTTGTCGTGTTGATTGTGGTCAGCGTGGTGATGTGGGTGGTGCTGCATAAATCGGTGTTTGGCCGTTATCTGTATGCGGTTGGCCGCAACGAAGACGCCGCCCGATATTCCGGCATCAATACCAAACTGGTGATTACGTCAGCGTATGTGATTTGCGCTTTGTTGACCGGCGTGGCGGCGATTTTGTTCGCGTTTTACACCAACTCCATTTCTCCTTCGACGCACGGAAACTTCTACGAGCTTTACGGAATTGCCGCAGCCGT
Source organism: uncultured Heliomicrobium sp. (assembly GCA_964470555.1). Taxonomy (GTDB): domain Bacteria; phylum Acidobacteriota; class Blastocatellia; order RBC074; family RBC074; genus RBC074. The sequence continues at coordinate 22,098 of CAYYDG010000076.1, read as the reverse complement.
TCTGGGTGGATGCAGTTTACGAGGTGGCGAAGGTTCGGTGCTCGGAATTCTGGTCGGAACCGCCCTGTTGCAAGTGCTGCAAAATCTGGTCAATTTGCTTGGCGTTGATCCTTCGTTGAATTTCGCCGTGATGGGAGCCGTCATTTTGATTGGCGTGATGGCGGATCAGGTTTTGAAACAACGCGCGGCAAAAACTGTGATGGCCAAATAAGCCCAACTTTCCATACCGACTTATCCAAAAATATCTTTGACTTTGCTGCCGAAACGTTTTGCGGCGCTTTCTTGTTGCTTCTCTTCAATCGCCGCGAATTGTTCGAGCAGTTTGCGCTGCTCGCGCGTCAGTCGGGTGGGAGTAACAATGGTCGTCACAACAAACAAGTCCCCGCGTCCGTGGCCTTGCAACGAAACGATGCCTTTGCCTTTCAAGCGAAAGATCGAGCCGGTTTGGGTGTATTCGGGAATGGTCAGTGGCTCTTCGCCGTCCAGCGTGGGAACTTTGATTTCCGCGCCGAGCGCTGCCTGGCTGAACGTCACCGGCACGCTGACGTAAAGGTTGTTTCCCTGCCGTTCAAACATTTCGTGTTCTTTGACGTGAATGACGACATACAAATCGCCGTGACCTCCGCCGTTGCGCCCGGCTTCGCCTTCGCCCGCCAAACGCAACCGTGCGCCCGTGTCCACGCCCGCCGGAATTTTGATTTCGATTTCCTGCTCGTTTTCGACCCGGCCTTGACCAAAACAGCTTTTGCATTTGTTGGCGATCATCCGTCCAGTGCCTCGGCATTGATCGCAGGTACGGCTGACCGAAAAGAAGCCTTGCTGGAATCGAACTTGTCCTGAACCTCCGCAGCCTATACAGGTGACAGGCGACGAACCGGGAGCAGCGCCCGTGCCGTTGCAACTTTCGCAATTTTCCAAACGTGGAATGGAGATTTTGGTTTTGTACCCGGCGGCGGCTTGTTCGAGCGAAATTTCCAGATCGTATCGTAGATCGGAACCGCGTTGCGCTCCGCCACGGTTGCGCCGGCCTCCGCCAAACAGGTCGCCGAAAATGTCTCCAAGAATATCTTCAAAGCCACCAAAATCCGCGCTCGCCCACGGAGCCGATGCCGCCGAAGAACCTACGCCAGCGTGGCCGAAACGGTCATAACGCGCTCGGCTGTCCGCGTTCGACAACACGCCATAAGCTTCGTTCAACTCCTTGAATTTCTCTTCGGCTTCGTGATTGCCGGGATTTTTGTCAGGATGATGCTGCATCGCCAATTTGCGATACGAGCTTTTCAATTCCGTGTCCGTTGCATTGCGGCTAACGCCAAGCACTTCGTAATAATCTCGTTTGCTCAAGTTCGAATTCCTCTTTGCCTCTTTGCCTCTTTGCCTTTTTGCCTTTTTGACTGATTGCTTCAGCTTTTTAGTCGTTTTGGGGAAACGAGGTCGGTGAAGCCAGGCTGAGTGTCGTCTTTCATCCGATGACTATATCCGGCGATTCCGCCATAGATTGTTCCAGCAACCGGGCCACGTAATTCACCAGACCGATCATTCGCGCATATTCCATGCGGATCGGCCCTACTACGCCAACGCTGCCGACAATCTGATTTTCATATCCGTAATGGGATGAAATCACAGTGCAGCGGCTCAATCCCGGCAAGCTGTTTTCGGCTCCGATGCGAATCGAAACCGGTTGTTCTGGCGCTCCGCTCAAACATTCGGTCAGGATTTTCACCAGCCGATTTTTCTCTTCAAACACGCGCAACAATTCGCGCAAGCGTTCGACATCGGCAAAATCCGGTTTGGCGACAATGTTCGACGCGCCTTCGACGAAAACTTCGGCGGAATGGTCGTCGCTTTCCGTCAATTCGCGGTTGCAGATCATGATCGCGTTTTGAAGCAATCGGTCGTAGAGAGCTTTTTCTTCAGACAGTCGTTTCAACAACTCGGCGCGAATCGCGGTCAAGCTCATGCCGGAAAAGTTCGCGTTGACGTAATTAGCCGTGCGGTTCAATTCGTCCTGCGTCAAGTCTTCATCAATCAACACCAGCCTGTCCTGCACCAATCCGGCACGCGAAACAGTAATGACCAGAATACGGCCATCGCTCAGTCTCACAAAATCTATATGTTTGATGACGTTGTGCGTCATGCCAGGGGAAACGACTATGCCGACGTTTTCCGAAAAATGTGACAACAGGTGAGAAGCGCGAGCCATCAATTGATCGCCGCCAGCCCAATTCACCTGCGAAGTTTCGCCAAGCATTCCGGCTTGAATCGCCGCGCGGTCAGATTCCGTCAGGGATTTTTTCCCTAGAATGTGATCCACATAAAACCGATAACCTTTTTCGCTGGGAACGCGCCCGGCAGAGGTGTGCGGCTGTTCCAGATACCCCGCATCCTCAAGTTCGGAAAACACATTGCGAACCGAAGCCGCCGAAAGACCTTCGCTGCTGCGTTTTGAAATCGCGCGCGATCCTACCGGTTCGCCGGTTTCAATATGCGTTTCAATCAGTAAAGCCAACATTTCGCGGCTTCGCTCATCGAGAATATCCAAACTGTTTCTGATCATCTTTGCTCAGTAAAATCAGCGTTGAATCCAAAATAAAATCTTTAACAACGACTTGGAAATTAGCATCGCCCTCAAAATAGTGTCAAGCCGGGCACAATAACCACAACAATCATCGCCAACTCTCAAAAGTTGCGCCCGTCGCTGTCAACAAACCTAAACTCGCCTGACAAACTCACTTGCCTTCAAGAAAGTAACAATTCCAAATCTTCTTTGCCCAGATTACGAATCAGGGAATTGTCGGCGCTGATGATGGCATCGGCCAAATCCCGTTTGGTGTTTTGCAGTTCCAGGACTTTTTCCTCGACCGTGCCTTTGGCGATCAGACGATAGGCAAAAACCTGCTGCGTCTGGCCGATGCGGTGCGCGCGATCAATGGCCTGCGCTTCGACCGCCGGGTTCCACCACGGATCGAGCAGAAAAACATACTCAGCGGCAGTCAGATTCAAGCCAAGACCACCGGCTTTCAAACTAATCAAAAAGAGTTTGCACTCTTCGTCGGTCTGGAAGCGTTCGACGCGAGCCTGGCGATCTCGCGTGCGTCCATCCAGGTATTCGTACGTTACGCCCTCAGCATCGAGGTGTTCTTTCAGAATCGAAAGGAAGCTGGTGAACTGCGAAAAGACCAGCACCTTGTGTCCTTCGTCAATGACTTCCAGCAGTTGAGGCAACAACATATCCAGCTTGGCGCTGGCGTCTTTGGAACGTTTAGCGTCAATCAAACCCGGATGGCAGGCAGCCTGTCGCAATCGCAACAATGCTTCGAGGATCAGGATTTTCGATTTGTTGATGCCTTCGCTTTCAATGCGGCCAAGCAGCGAACTCCGATAATGCTCTTTCAATTCGTCATAGAGTTTTCGCTGCGCCGGTTCCAGTTCGCAAAACAGAGTCTGTTCCAATTTCGGCGGCAGGTCTTTGGCAACCTGTTCTTTTGTGCGTCGCAAAATGAAAGGACGCAGCGCCTGCGAGAGCAATTTGCGAGTTTCGTCGTCAGGGTTGCGAGCGGCATTGCCGGTCAGTTTGAACACCGAAGCCGCGCCGAGCATTCCGGGATTGAGAAAATCGAACAGGCTCCACAATTCGCCCAAATGGTTTTCGATAGGAGTGCCGCTCAGCGCCAGCCGGTGATTTCCTTTCAACAACCGCGCGGCTTTGGAGGAAACCGTGTCGGCGTTTTTGATCGCCTGAGCTTCGTCAAGAATGATGTAGTCAAACTTTATATCCTTGAATTCGATGGCGTCGTTTCGCAATGTGCCGTAGGTCGTCAAAATCAAATCATAATCGTTCAACTGTTCGGCCAGATTGCCTCGCTCCTGTCCCGTGTGATCCAGAACGCGCAGCCTTGGCGCGAACTTGGCGGCTTCCTGTTTCCAGTTGAAAACCAGCGATTTGGGAACGACCACCAGCGATGGCGGGATGTTCGGAGTACCGCCTTTAGGCGGATGCTTTCGCTTACCATTGCCTTCGGCCTGTAAACGGGACTCTGAACGCTCACGCAACTGGCGGCGCAGTTCCAACCAGGCCAGCACCTGCACGGTTTTGCCCAATCCCATGCAATCAGCCAGACAACCGCCAAAATTGAATTTTTCCAGAAAGCTGATCCAGCCCAACCCCTCGCTTTGGTATGGACGCAATTCGCCCTGGAATCCATTTGGCGGATCAATCGGCTTGATTCCTTCAAAGCTTCGCAATTCCTCACTGGCTTTGGCAAAAGCTTCATCAAAACTGGCTTCGGGTTGCGACATCAACAAGACGTCGAGCATGCCAAGCTGGGATTTTTTGAATACCAGGTGATCGTCTTTGACTTCGCCAAGCCCTGCCAACAACCCATACTTGCTCAGCCATTCTTCCGGCAACATTCCATAAGTGCCGTCATCGAGTTTGACCAGATTTTCGCCTCGCCTCAGCGCAGCCAGCAGAGCAGGCAATGGAGCGGTCACGCCATCGCCAAAATCCACTCTGCCGTGAAGCTCGAACCAGTCAATGCCGGAGGTGACATCAATCTTGAATTTGCCGGAACGGCGATAGACCTTTCCTTCGGCTTCGACATGCCAGCCTGAACCAAGCAGTTCGCGCACCACGCGCGGCAATTTGCTGGGCGTCAACTCCCAGTGAGGAATCGGGTCGTAAGTATTGGCTTTGACCGGTCGCCAACCGTACCCGCGCAAAGTTTCGGCAGCGCTTTGTTCGTCAGCAGCATTGCGCAGCAGAAAGCGCCGGCCTTCGCGCTGATAAATTCCTCGACTGCGGTCGTAACTTTCGACAGTCGAACCGTCGTAATCGAACGACAATTCGCCTCGAAGTTTTTGCGGCCCCCAGTAATTTTTCTCAGGCTCCTTGATTGTCAGCCGTGGACGCGGAGCTCCCAACGCTTCTTCGTAATTCATGTCTTCCGGCAAATCCAGGCGAGGCAGTTGCGGGGCTTTGAGAATTTCGCCGAGCATTTCGTCCTTTTGCGAATCGGGAACCGTAATAATTCCCTGCCTGCGCATCAACGAAATCCAGTTGAAAGCTCCCTGTGCGTCATATCGCGCAACGCGGTCGCGCGTGAAAAACAATCCTTCCTCGATCATCAACACAGGCGCAGACAGTTCAAGTCGCTCTTCGCCTCGCCGCAACGAACCAACAATAATGTTTTGCCCGGCTTGCTTGCCCGGACGAACTTCAAGCCAAAATTCGTAAGGTTCGCCTTCGTCTAATTCAAACGGCAACAATACGTCGCCAAATTCCGGCAAACTCAATCGGCCACGTCCTGTTCTGGCAATCAGTGGAATCACCAAATTCGGCAACAAACCGGAAATCTGATAAGCGTTTGAAATCGAATCGTAGCCAAAGTTGCCGTATCCCGTTTGTCCAATGTCTTTGCCGCCGGAAAGCAAAGTCAGAATTTCGCGGTCGGCATCTTCGGGCAATCTGGCGATTGCGCTTCGCGGTATTCGCTGAGACTTGGGGCGCGACCATTCGCCGTCTTTCCGGCGGTCGCGAAAATAAACTTCCAGCGCCAGCCCCCCCTGCGAATTCAGTGTGGAGTAAACATCAATAACGTAGAGCAATTCGCGGCTCTCCGGCCATTCGGCAATTTGAAGTGAAGGAATTTCTCTGGCTTGCAGTCCCAACGAAGCCAACTGTTCGCGCCAGCTTCCGGGTTTGCGCGACGGAGCCTGAGTGAGAGTTTGGGAAGAAGAGAGAAGAGCTTTTTTGGCTGCCAGATACGAATCTTCTTCTTCGGTTTCCTCGTCCATCCATTCCCCGTCATCATCTTCGTCGCTCTCCTCGTCGCTGAAATAATCGTAGGAACCTTCTTCCGGGTCTTCCAGAATCAATGCCAAACGGCCAGCGCCGCCCGAACCGCCTTTCAGGTAATTTTCAGCGTCGGCGAACAACAGCGCCGCCCACAGGTGTTTGCACAATCCGCTGGATTCGTAATGCGGACAGGAGCAACGAACACTGATCTCGTTGCCTTCGCGCCACAGACGGACATTGTATTTTGAGCTTCCCTGAACTTCGGCTTCCAGATTCATCGGAGAGCCGTTTTTGAGTCGGACTTTGCCTTGTCGGTAATACTCGTTTCCGCGAGAACGAATCTCGGCTGAAAATTCTCCGGCAAGCTGCAAGATAAGTGACATCCACCAAACTCCTTCGAGACGATGATTTTCGCAACGAAGCATTTTACTCCGCGCTCGAAGGAAAAAGTACCACCCGGCCAAAAAAACTTTGGGCGGCAATTTTTCAATTGTGAAGTGGTGAAGGTCAGGCTTTGGCCGCAGGTTCGGCGGCAAATTTCTTTCTATCCTTTTCAAGCCACGTTTCCAGATCGGCCCGTGCTTTTTCCAATTCGTCCTGATTGATCAATCCGCGACGCAACGCTTCAAAATAAGCGCGCGTTCGCACGTTGAAGGCCAGCTTGTCGTAACCTTCATCGGCAGTTCCAGTGGCATCGGCAACCAGCAGTTTCTCGTAAAGCGTCGTCAGTCGGCTTTCGACACCACGCAAGCTCAGATGGCATTTGCGCGCAATGGCCCAATTCGACAAGCCCAGGGCGAGGTAATACAAGGCTTCGGCTTCAAAGTCTGTCAGCAACGGCTGAGTGAAGGCGTCTTTGAAATTCGGGTCAATCATATCCGCGCCGTCTTCCAGCACGGCGACGACAAAACGCAAAAAACGGTTTTCAGGATTGTTCTTGTCAATGAATCCGTAAGCAGGCGGCGGCTGAACCGAACGAACGATCTTGCGAATTTCATTGATGTAAATTTCGTGCGGAAATTGCGTCCAGAAAATGATTCGCGCTTCGGGGAAAGCTTTCCAAATGGCTTTGGCCGCTTTGACGCCGGACAAACCAGGCATCTGAATGTCCAACACACAAAGCTGTGGACGTTCAGCCAGCGCCAGCTTGACGACCGTTTCGCCGTCGGCGGCTTCCAGAATCGGCGCGTAGCCGCCGAACTCGCGCTCCAACAGTTCGCGCAAATAAGCGCGTTGAGCCACATTGTCTTCAGCAATCAAAATAGCCATAACCCAATCTTATGTCGGAGCGCGCGTTCGCGGCAACGTGGGATGCCACAATGCGGGCATATTCATTCTCGAGAGATTTGGCCATTGAAGCCACCAAAGCGCAGAGAAGGGCATTCGCGCAAAAGACAAGCTCCCAAATCGTGTGATTTTATCCGGCTTGAAATAAATATCTCCGTCCGAAAACAACAGCCGCCAATAAAAATACAACGCCAAGGCCAGAGAAAATCGCGCCTCGTTTGAAACTGTTGGGGTTATACAAGAATTCTATCTTGTGCTCGCCAGGAGGGACCCAAATCCCCCGCATAGCGTAATTTGTTCTGTAGATGTTGACCTCTACCCCGTCAACCAGCGCACTCCATCCTGGATAAAACACTTCGCTTAACACAAGAAATCTGGCACTGACATTGCGCGCTTTAAGCTCAATTCTCCTTGATTCATATTTCACCAGGCTTATCTCGGCATCCTCTTTTCCTTCTTCAGCCGAAGGAAAATGTTTATCTGTAGCAAGGCTCTCGGATTCCAAGAGTGCAACCTCTGAGGGATCAAATCTTCGTCCGTCGGGAGTTATCCCGCTTTTTATAGTTTTCAATATCTGATCTTCCGGTATGGTAATTATCTTCTTTACAAACCAGGCGCGTGGCATCGCTTTTTGATTTTCGTAAAGATCAATCTGGCCAAAACTGGCGAGCTTACGCCATCGCTCTGCCGGAAATTGAAGTGAGTCCAGGGAATAAGACAAACCGTTCGCCGAATCATAAAGCGAAGCTCTCGCAATCAGTATTTCCGCATCTTGCGCCACGTAATCCAATCGTATTTTTTCGATCTCAGTTCTTTCAAACGGCAGCTTTGCCAGATAACGGTGGCCTTGAAAATTACCGTTTTCATCGCTAACAGGTCGGCTTTCGACGGCTTCGATCATCGTTTCGGCCATGGGTCTCAAATCTGAAGACTATCTGCTGTCTTCAGATCATTCGGTCTTTGAAATCAGAGTATTGGCGCGGCCTTCTCAACGGCCTCAGAAGAATTGTTGATTGGCTCTCGACAAACACGGTCGGCTCCGGCAAGGTAATAGTTGAAATCTCAAATACCACACCAGAGCCGAAACCATGTTTGAATCGAATTCTACACTTTGCCAGAACAAATCAAAATCGCCGCGATGGGATCGTTCGAGAACTACCGCGGAGGTCGTAGAGTTTGAAGCGACTGCTGAGCGAGCCATTTCTCAAAGACAGTTTGCGCAACAACGCGGCGTGCCCAGAAGCACGCTACAGTATTGGCTGTCGCGCAAGGCCGCGATTGACGCCGAACCAGAGCTGATCGCTTTTTTTTGAAAGTCCGATTGGATTGGCTTTTTTGCATCGTCTGGTGGTCGCCGCGCATTTGACCTTTGCGCAAATCGGTCCGTGCGGCATCCGTCTGGTCTGTCAGTTTCTGGAACTGAGCAAGTTGGATCGCTTCGTGGCTGCTTCTTGCGGAAGACCGCGCCCAGATTGAGCGAATCGCTGAACAAGCAGCCGATCTGTTTCAGCGTTCGAGTTCTTGTGTGGAAGGCCGTAACGGACAACTGGCGTTGCGGCATCACAGCCTGCATCGGCTGAGCAATGACAAACTGTGCGCTTTAACAGTGATCCACAATTATTATTTGACTCGTAGTGACGGTACGACGGCGGCGGAGCGATTCTTCGGAGCTAAACCGAGAGACTTGTTCGAGTGGTTGTTAGACCGCCTAGACGTGCCAGCGCGCCCTGCTGCAAAGCGTTCGAATAACGGACGCAAAACCGCTTGAAGGGCGGCCATGGCCGAAACGATGATCGAAGCCGACTTTGCGATAGGCAACGTGGCTGGCGCGAGTCCAGTTGGCCAGCATTGCCGGGTCTCCGTTGAATTTGTTGCGGATGATGACGTCCAGTTGCCGCACGGCTTGCAGTCCGCGAAACAGAGTTTCGTCCATAGCAATTTCGGCTGCGACGTGAGAGCCTACGGCGGCGGCTTTTTCGGTCGAAACCTTTTCAAAATCGGTGATTAGTTGATTCAGCTGTTCAATGAAATCCGCAGGCATTTCGTGCTTCGGAAAAGCTGCTTTGATTGGCGAGGCGTCGTCGGCAAAGGCTCGCGCGGAATTTAACAGAGTCTGGTCGTTGTTGCTTCGTGGTAAACGGAATTTGTTTTCCAGTCCAAGCGTGTCAAACACCAGCACGCGAGCCGTGCAATTGATAACCGCCACCAATTCCCACAAATCTTCGCGATCGGAACTAAGTTTGTAATCTAATGCCGGAGCGCGAGCTTTCAGCAACAAAAGCGATCTTTGTCAGCAGCAATCCATGATGTATTCGATCAACACGATTCGGCGAAGTTCCAACCCACGTTTGATGTCAGCCCATTCTTTCTCCCAGGCTTTGTCTCCGCCTTGCTCACTTTTCGCCCAAAACCTTTCAATGCGCTGTTTGATCTTTTGAGAAATGGAGTTCAGTTCCTGCTCTCCAATCTCATTGTTGTAACTGATAAGCCTGCCAATATAACCGTCTTCCCATCGGTCAAAATAAGCTTTTGGTCGTTCGGTAGTGACCCACTTGATGGCTTCGGGCGATTGAACCGTCATCAATTCCCAGTCAGCAATCTGCCCGTCATAAGGCCTGCGCGCGACGACAATTTTGGCCACTTCATCGGCTTTGAGAAAGAGTTTTTGCGCTTCGGTCGTGACAAAGGTTGTTCGTTCAAGTCCCGCCGCTTTCGAGACGCGATAAACCTCGGTGTACAGGATCAAATCTTCGCTAGGCGTGGGACAATGTTGAGCCGGTTGCTCAATGACGTAGCCAACCAATTGCCGCCCGTCTTTCATTTTGACGATGACGCCTTTCAGCTTCCAATTCATCTCTACGTCCTGAGCCTGCCCGAATACGGTTGCGGTTACCAGCAAGGTCAGTACGGAAATGGTCAACAAGGTTTTGATGACAGGTGCGTTTTTCATAACTTGGCCTCCTCTTTCTCTTTCCAGCTTTCAATTTGTCGGAGCATCTTCTTGCTTTGGCCGCTTGGCCATTCACTCCTCAACATTGACGCGCGAAGAATACTCATTGACCAGTTTGAAAATCAGCGTTCGCGCCACAGCCTGACCTGTGGGACCCCGCAGTTCTCATTCCGTAATCGCCAATCCCTTTGCAAACCAGTTCGATGTCTTGACAGATCAAATCTCGGCTCCTATATTGCGTTCGCTTTGATGGGAGGTCGTCTAATGGTAAGACTGCGGACTCTGGATCCGCCTATCGGGGTTCGACTCCCTGCCTCCCAGTTCAACAACAAAAGGGCTACGCACGCCGTAGCCCTTTAGCTTTTCCGTTCGGTTCACCGGTTCACATCGGCATACCAATTTATAAACCAATGAAAACGGCTGCACCGCAATGTCCGACTTGACGCTGGCTTGTCAGTGACTCAGAGAAGCGCTAAATCAAGACCACGACAAGCTGGCAGCTTGTCGAACATTTTTCAAAGGAGCGTGTTCACTTGTCTACTTCTCGTAACACTAAAAAAGGGCGTGGTTATGTTCCCAAAAGCGCACTTAATGCCAAAAAATCCAACAGCAATACCAATCTGATACTTGGTTTGGCGATCATTGCTCTCATCGCGGGTTTTGGAGTTTATTATTTCTGGTTCAACTCCACTTCCGGCACGGAAACTACGACACCTTCAGGTTTGAAATATATTGACGAAGTCGTCGGAACCGGAGCTACCCCTTCGCCCGGCAAACAAGTCACGGTTCATTACACCGGCAAGCTTGAAAACGGAAAGCAATTTGACAGTTCGGTCGGACGCCAGCCTTTTACATTCACCATTGGAACCGGCCAGGTCATCAAAGGCTGGGATGAAGGCGTGATGACGATGAAAATTGGCGGCAAACGCAAACTCATTATTCCGGCCAATCTGGGTTACGGAGCCAGAGGAGCCGGAGCGGACATTCCGCCCAACGCAACCTTGTATTTCGATGTGGAACTGCTGGATGTGAAGTGAACACCGATTACGGGTTTGCAGCCCCAGGCATCCCAGGCTGAAACTCGCAGTCTCTTAACCCCACAAGCTGCACAATGTATTTCGATCATTTGAACTCGCTGACGCTGGCGATTTTCGCCCCGATTCTGGTGCTGGTGGGCATTCTGGGATTTGTTCTGCCTGCCAACAAGAGCCTGACCAGCGTTACAACTTCCTACAACCTCTTTCACATCGGTTTCGGCATTCTCGGCGCGCTCATTATGTTGTCCGGTAATGAAGGCGGGATTCGAGCCTTCAATATAGGGTTTGGCTTGATTGACCTGTATCAAGCCGTCGCCAGTTTCGCCAATCTGTTTCCCAAACAGCATTTCAAATGGACTCGAATGGATGACATTCTGCACGTTGTCATCGGAATCGCGCTGGTCGTCATAGGCGTGTTCGGTAAATAAAATCCTCTCCTGCAAAAATCCGGCAAGCTCCAATAACCGTAAAAAAGGCAGGCAAAGTCAGTCGCCAGAGGCGAAGGCTTTGACCTGCTTTTTTATCCCGAACAATCAGACTGTGAATTCAATTTGGAGCAAATCCTATGAGACCAGATTTTGACCGTTATATCTCAGTGTCCGCCAAAATCGAAACCAAAGACCTGGATTGGGAAACCGCACGGCGGGTCGGGCTGACCGACGACGAACGATTCGTGCTGACGTATTTTTCAGATATCGAAAGCCAGACGATTCGCTACCTGCGAATGCTGCTGCAAATGAAGATCGCCTTCAAACCCGATGTTTCCGCGTTTCTGACCACCTGGAATTACGAAGAGTTTTTTCACGGCTACGAATTGGCAAACCTGCTGTCTGAATGCGGTCACAAGCTGGAAGATAACCGCATCGAAAAAATCAAAAGCCGCGCACGCCGGAACGAATGGCTGGAAATGTTGTTTGCGCCGTTACTGTCGAAAATCTTTCATCACCAATTCCCCGCCGTGTATTTGTCGTTCGGCGCGATTCAGGAAATGACTACGCTGCGTGGTTACGAACGACTTTACGGCGTCACACAAAATCCGGCCTTGAAAACGCTGTGCGAAAGAATCGCCAAACAGGAGCGGCGCCATTTCGCCTGGTATTTCAACCACGCACGTGAATTGCTGCGCCAATCCCGCAGCGCGCAACGGCTGGCGCGCCGTCTGCTGGAATTCAACTGGGTTCCGGTTGGCGCAGGAGTCAAATCGCCAGCGGAAGTCAAGCGGTTGTTTTCAATCGTTTTCCCCGGCGAATTCGGCAAAAAGCTGGTGCGAGAAGTGGACGCCAAAATGGCCAGCCTGCCCGGAATGGATGGCATTCGATTGATGGAGCCTTATTTCGAACGCGCGGGTATTCTGTAAACGAAAGCTTTTTCCCTCTCACGCACCCTTGACAGGCTTGCCTTGCAAGCCTGTCAAGGGTGCGAATTTTTCGCTTCAAACCACCCTCGATCCTTCCTCAAAAGCCCGGAATCATCGGATTGACAAGGACAAATTCTCTACCGTATAGTGCGCGCTCAATTTTAGGCAGCCCTATTAGTTGTGGTGTCTCGTTTATCTTCCCTGAGGCGGTAAAATCTTTTCATGCTTAGGATCGAAAAATTATCCCTGCAAGGTTTCAAGTCTTTTTGCGACCCGACTGAAGTTGTTTTCGACTTGGAAGGCATCACGGCAGTCGTGGGGCCGAATGGTTGCGGTAAGTCCAATGTGGCGGACGCCATCAGTTGGGTTATCGGCGAACAGCGAGCCAAAGCATTGCGCGGAGCCAAAATGGAAGATGTCATCTTTCAGGGCAGTCGCAATCGTCAAGCCGCCGGAATGGCTGAAGTCATGTTGACGATGATAGTGCAGGAAACCTTCGAGATTCGCGGCGAAGCCACCGCCGCCGACGCGGAAAAGCACGCCGCCGAAGCCGCCGAAAAAGCTGCTCAAGCCGTAGAACAAGCCGAAGCATACCAGGCAGAATTGGAAGCCGAATCCAAAGCTCAACCGGTTGAAGGCGAAACAACGCTTGAAGCTTCTTCTGAAAACTCTGGCGAGCCACAATCAGACTTGGCCGATGCCCAACCAGCGGCTCAGCAAGCCAAAAAAAGACGCAAAACTAATACGACTTCCGGGGTAAAGGTTTTTCACGAAGGCGAACGCATAGTCGTCGGTCGCCGTTTGTATCGAACGGGCGAAAGCGAATACGAACTGAACGGTCGGGCTTGCCGATTGCGCGACGTACAGGATTTGTTTGCCGGAACAGGACTCGGCGGCGCTCATTACGCGATCATCGAACAAGGACGCATCGGTCAGGTTTTGTCGGCCAAGCCCATGGATAGGCGCGCGTTGATCGAAGAAGCCGCGGGCATTTCAAAATTCAAGATGCGCCAGCATTCGGCGGAATTGAAGCTGGAAGCGTCGAAACAAAACTTGTCGCGCGTAACTGACATTCTGGCCGAGATCGAACGCCAACAGAACAGTTTGCGTCGTCAGGCAGGGCGCGCGCGCCGTTATCAGAAATTCCGGCAGGAAATGCGCGATCTGATGCGGGCCGTCTTTGTCGTGGATTTCCGAAACCTGACGCAAACGCTCGACCAACTGGAAACGGCTCTGGAAACCGGTTCGACGCGCGAAACGGAAATCGCCGGCACCATCGCCCAATTGGAAGAAGAACAAGCCGTCGCCGCGCAATCCGCGCGAAACGCCGAAGAACAGTTGAACGAAACGCGGCAACTTGCCGCCGATGTCAACCTGGAAGCCGAACGCGCGCGGCAACAACACAATTACCTGACGCAGCAACTTCAATCGCTGGGCGCGCGCGCGACGCAGTTTGCCAAAGACCAAGCCGTGATTGTCGAGAGAACGGATTTCATCACCAGGGAATTGACGCGGTTGCGCGGCGATTTGCAGCAGATCGAAGTCGAGATCAACACCGAAAGCAAAGCCCTGGCCGATGCCGAAAATGCTCATCGGCTACAAACTGAACAAGACGCCGAAGCCGAAAAACGGCTGGAGGAAGCGCGCAAAAACGTTTATGAAAACGCCACGACGCTGGAACGCTGGCGACAATTGAAACGGCAATTCACCGAATCGGTGGATCGTTGCGAAGCCAGGTTGAAAGGTCTGGCGACCGAACGCGACCGCGCCGCCGCTCAAACCGAAACCGCTCGCAAACAGCATGAAGAGCTTTCTTTCAAGGTTGAAGAAATCACGCAGCGGCAATTTCAGGTTGGCGAAGAACTGGCGACGACGACCTCGGAACTTTCTCTGGCTCGCCGCTCACGAGATGAAAAACAAACGCGATTTGCCAACCTGCAACGTGAGCTAACAACGGTTGAGCAGCGTTTGAAATCCTTGATCCAGCTTCGCGAACAGCATTCGTATTTTTCCGAAGCCGTGCAGGCAATTTTCAACCACACGCGAAATGGCAATTCGCCCAAGTTCCGCACCATGGGAACATTGGCCGATTTCGTCAAAGTGGCGCCGGAATATGAATCGCTCGTCGAATTGTCTCTGCGCGAAGAATTGCAGTTCGTCGTCGTGCCAAGTTTCGACGACGCACTGCAGGCAATTGAATTTCTGAAATCCGAAGGCGCGGGTCGCGCGACATTTCTGGTCATCAACCAGAACTCCCACCACGACACGACGCATTCGTTGAATGGAAATGGAAATGGAAACGGCAATGGCCATCAGACCCTGGGAACGCTGTTAGGACTTCGCCCGGAATTTTCCGAAGCGTTTCGCTTTGCCATGCCCAGCTTGTCCAACGCCAAGATCGTCAGCGACGCCAGCGAAGCCGTGACGGCTTCCATCGCGCAAAACGGCAACGCTCACACTGCGATGATGTTGGCCAAAACCGGCGAAAGAGTGATTGGCGGGCGACTGATTACAGGCGGCGGCGGCGAAGGAACCGGACTGGGCGTGTTGGCGCTGAAGCGCGAGATTTCCGAATTGACCGAAAAGCTCGATGCGCTGGTGGTGGCAGTCGAAACCATCGAAACCGAGCTTGAAGAAATCAAAGTCAGAATCGCCGCGCACGAAGATGATCAGCGACGGTTGGACGCCGAACAGCGTCAGATAGAAAAACAACTGGCTGTTCAGCGAGAACAATTGCAACAACTGGCGCGCGAACTGGAACGGTCAACGACTCATATCCGCGTTGTCGAACAGGAAACTGCGCAGGTCGAAGAAGAACGAACTGATTTCCAGACCAAGCTTCGACACGCAGCTCAACAAACGGAAGAAGCCGAGCAAACCCGCGCCAATGCTGAACAGATAGTCAATCAGGCTCAAGCCGAACTGGCCGAACTCAGGCGCGCGGCGGCGGAGCGCGTTCAGGTTCTTTCCTCTCGCCGCTCGGAATTCGCCACTAAAACCGAGCGGCGGCGCGGATTGTCCAATGACATTCGCCGGTTGGAAAACGAATCCAGCGATCTGTCCAACCGGCTGGAACGCACGCGATTCGAAGCCATCGAAGCGGAAGAACAATCCAACACCATTCAAACGACTCTGGTCAGCACATCGGAACAGTTGCAGTCGCTGGCCGCCCGGCAACAAACTCACGCTGTTGAATTGGAAAACAAGACGGTGACGTTGGCATCGGCTCGCAACCGACTGGAAACGCTGGACGCACAGCTTCGCCAACTGCGCGATTCATCAGCGCAAGCTCGCGAAGAGCGCGCCCAAAAAGAAATCGAACGCGCCAAATTGACCAGCGGTCTGGAACATTTGATTCAAGCCTGTCACGCCGAACTCGGCGAAAACATCATCGAAGTCTGCGAACGGTTGGAGCAAAATCGAAAAACTCTTGAAAGCCTGCCCCAGACTTCGGACGACGAATCCACTGAAAGTTCCGCTGCGCAACCCGCGCTTCAAATGCCGCCTCAATCCGAACCGTTATCAGTCGTTGGCGACGAATCGGACGAAGAGACCGACGAAGATTTGGCGCTCGCCGATGATTTCGAGATTTCGTTCTGGCAGGTTCCTGATGATTTCAATCTGGAAATCGCCAAAGCGCGATTGGATGAATTGCGCGCCAAGATTGATGCGCTGGGGCCGGTCAACATGATGGCGCTGCAGGAACTGACCGAAATCGAAGAGCGGTTCGAGTTTTTGGACACGCAAAAGACCGACATCGAAAAAGCGATTGCCGACACACAGGAAGCCATTGCTGAAATCAAGAAACGGTCGCGCGAACGTTTCGTCGAAGCCTTCCACGCCATCAATGCCAATTTCAAAACCATGTTTGTCGAATTGTTCGGCGGTGGACAGGGTGAAATGCGGTTGATTGACGAAACCGACGTGCTGGAAAGCGGCATCGAAATCATCGCTCAACCGCCCGGCAAACGCCTGCAAAACGTGTTGCTGCTTTCCGGCGGCGAAAAAGCCATGACGGCAATGGCGCTGGTGCTGGGCATTTTCAAATATCGCCCAAGTCCATTTTGTCTGCTGGACGAAGTGGACGCGCCGTTGGACGAAATGAACATCGGACGTTTTTCCGACAAGATTCTGGAAATGAGCAACAACACTCAGTTTCTGGTCATCACGCACGCCAAACGCACCATGGAAGCCGCCCAAACGCTTTATGGCGTGACGATGGAAGACCCCGGCGTTTCCAAATTGATTTCGGTCAAACTGTCCTGACCTGTTCGCTCGTTTTTTTTTCAGCCAACCAACAATCCTTATTTTCAATCAGCAACGGCCATCAACCGATTGAAGCTTTCTCAATCGGTTGATGGCCGAATGTAATTTTTGGGACTTCGATTCGCCAATAAATAAATTTCTGAAATCTTCCTCAGTTTTCTTGCCTCTACAGAAGACGATGGCATAATCCGCCGTACAGCACTCAGGTAGCTCGCCGTTCGGCGGGCTAAAACAACGACATTACGCCAACAACAGATTTAGGAGTACACCGTGATTGTCAGTCCAGTCTATTTGCCAACTCAATCGGTAATCGAGCAAGCGAGTCCTGCTGAAATGCGTATTGTGTCTGCCGGATTTTCTCGACTCGAATTGTCAGCAAACACCTTCCCTGTCGTCAAAGTTTACGGGCAAGTTCCTGTTGTCACACCAGAAATTCAACAACCTCCCCAGGAAAGCAGCCTTGCAGCGACAACACAAGAAGTCATTGCCCAAATTGACGAACAGTCGAAGCCTGATCCAAACCAAACTCAAACGGGCGCTCAAACTGCAAAAAAACCTCCGCGCCAACCATTTTGGGAACGGGTGTTCAACATAGCGCCGCTCAATGAGCGATTGGAGAAGTCATTAACCAAAGACTGGAAATTCACAGACATCAGGCCTCGTCACATTGAATGGCTGATGTCGGAAGAAGGCGAAGAGGCGCGCGTCTTTTTCCTCTCTGGATTGAATGCACGCCAGTATCATCGGCTGGTCAAGGAATTCGGCTGCGGTTTTGAGACGCGAAATGGCAATGTCGTAGATGAAACTTTCGACACGCTCAGCGAATATGGCCCTGAACTGATTGAAAAGTATTACGTGCTGATACAACACCGCGAACTCATCAAGCGATATTACGCTGGTGTGTTCCGTGACGGTCGCATTGGAACGCAATCCCTGATCAGAATCGGCGGTTCGATGTGGTTCGGCCCCTTCGCGGCGCCGAAGTTCAGACAATATGCGGGTATACTTCGCAGCCGATTTCAGATTCCGGATCACGTCATCGGCCCAATGCTGGGCAGCGTAGGCGATTCATATTGGTTGCCCAAAGTGTTGTTCCGTCGAACTGGGCCGGAAGATTTCCGGCAGGTTTTAAGCAAAATCGCCCCTACCAGTGAAAATTCCGCCAATGCCTTTGCGCCAACATTGCAGTTGCTGGTCATTGGCGAAGAACACAAAATCCCATTCAATACGCTGATCGCATTTTTGGACAACCTGAAGCTCGAACCCAAGGATTTCGGAGCCTTCAGCGCCATCGAATACAACCTGGGAGTGTATCGGCTGGCGGATGAAATCAAATGTCCGACCTTTGCCCATTTCATTCGGCGAGTGCTGGATGAATACGGTCCCGGCATCAACCAGGAATCCGCGCGGCATTTCATCCTTTCGTTCCGCGAATTCAAGGATGACGCAGAGGCGCTTGACGCATTGCTTTCGCCGCAATATGCCGAAACCAAAGCCTTTCTGAAGAGCGTCGGCACGGTTTCGACCAATGTCTGGAACATGCAGCGCATCGCCATACTGTCGCAAACGCTGACGCCGGAAAAACGCGCCAAGATTACGCGAATGGCCCGCGAACTCGCCATTGAATTGACAGTGGCCGACATCATGTTTCTTGCCGACATCTCCGACAACGAAGAAGAAACCAAACTGTTGCTGGATCGCAAAGCATTGATTGCCGGCGTCAAAGACATTCCGATTGACCGCATTGTCGAACGCAGCCATAACGATCTGGTCAAGGAACTGGAACGCGAAATTGCACTGGCCAACAGCAACGGCCTGTTCCGAACGGTTCGCAAACTGCGAAACATGATTAACCAGGAAAAACAGGCTTACACCGAACGAGTCGAACCGGATAAATTGACCAACATTCAACTCAGCCGGTTGATGATATTTCATCGTTCGATTGGCGTTCCTGGATTTCTGGACACTGTTGGCTGGAACGTTTCGCTCGACCTGCAGAACGACCGCAGCGAAGGCGGCGGTTATCTGGGCTACGACAAGGATATGGCCATGGTGACCATGATCCCCGGTCAACCCGGCGATAATCGCGCTTATCGGCCCATCAATCTGCACCGCGCTCCGGCGTCGCTGGCCCTGTTCCACAATCACGCCTTCAAGGACACCTTTGCGCAGGAGTATCTGGGCTTTTTCAAGAAGATGATTCCCTTCTTGCCGAAAAACCAGAACAAGGACAAATATGCTGGTCCCAGCGGATGGGTAGGAGCCAAAAAAGGCGACATCACTGCCGCTGCGGAATCCGAACTTCCGTCGTTCATCATCACCAAGATCGGTTATCCGCAAAATCCCGACGGCAGCAAGGACAAGAAAAACCTGCTGGTGAATTTCGACTGGGTGATCGTTGATCGCCTGTCCGGCGAAGCGATTCGCACCGATCGCGGCGTGTATACGGTTCCGTATTACGGCGACGACCAGCTTGGCAAATTGAAGTGGCCGTCGAAAAAAGAAATGAGGCGGCGCGAAAAAGAACGACGAGAAAAATGCCCGCCGGGTTATATGCAACAAGCCGAAGCCAAATAGGCTTTGCCAATTTGAAGCTGGCGCGAGTTGATGCTCACGCCAGCTTCAAACGTTTTTGCACCTGCCAACTCAGCCGATTGACGCTCACTTTCCGTTCCTGGCTGTTCAAGCCATCAACCAGCGGTCGAGAAAATTCCAAACTTTCCGTCGAACATCCGGCGGAAAGTCGTGGCCGGCATCTGGGTGGACAGCAACCAATTTGTCTCTGGCGTTGAACACACGATCGTAAATCGGTTGAGCGGCATTGACGCAATCCTGCACGCCGGAAACCTCGAAGTTACCATCGCGCAGCGGCGCGTTGATGAACAACGGACGCGGAGCCATCGCCACCAGCAATTCTGGAAAATCGAACGGCATCCGATCGGGGTCTTTGTCGTACTTGTCAGCAATCAACGGCATGTATCGAACGCCCGCCCAGCCCGTCAGATCGCCTTTGTAATACTTCTTCGCTGATGTGAAACCACAGCTTGTCACCATCGCCTTGATGCGTTGATCGAAAGCCGCGACGAACAACGTGTTATGCCCACCCAGCGAATGCCCAATCGAACCAATCCGCTTGTCATCCACCATCGGCAACGATTGCAACAGATCAACGGCTCGCATGTGGTTCACTATGCCTTTCATCGTGCAACTGACGTAACCATTTTCGTAAGGATTGAAGGTGTTTTCGCCGAGGTACGGATAATCGGGCGCAATGCAAACGTAACCGCGTTCGGCCAGTTCTTTGGCGTAATGAAGATTCGCGCTGCCGCCCAAACCCACCGGTTCGCTTTTCCCGATTCTGACGGTCTGGTGCAAACACAACATCCCCGGAGCGCGACGCTTTCGATTCTTCGGAATCAGCAAATAAGCCATCACCCAATCGTCACGTTCTGCCAGATACTTGATTTTCGTCCGAGTGAATGCGCCCAGGTCTTCTTTGCCGAGTTCCTGAAACCGAATCGGTTCGCGTTTGGACGTTGGCAAATTTCCCATCACCAATTGCATGCCATCGAGAATCCGCTTTTGCGCTCGTTGCCAATCAGCGCGGGTTTTGATTGCCGAAAGGTCTGGTCGAGTTTGTGCAAACGCTCCGCCCAAACAGGAACCTGCCATTGCGCCAGCCGACAAATTCAAAAACGTTCGTCGCGTCAGATTTTCAAGATTCGGCATCTGTGCATCTCCGAAGTTAGGTTTTATAATCGCGACTCTCAATTCCACTCGCTCGGAAGGAAAATCGAAATGAAAAAACTTGTGTTCGTTGGTCTCGGTTGTCTGCTTGGATTGGCGTTGTACTCGACTTCAACAGTTTCTGGCAATGCCGTAGATAAGACTTCGGTCAATTTCACCAAACACATTGCGCCGATCTTTCAAAATCGCTGCGAAGAGTGCCATCGCGCAGGAGCCATCGCCCCGATGTCGCTGATGACTTACGAGCAAGTTCGCCCGTGGGCTAAAGCAATCAAGGAAAAAGTCGTCAACCGACAAATGCCGCCGTTTCACGCTGCCGGAACGATTGGCCGCTACGATCACGATCCGCGATTGACCGATCAGGAAATTGCCACCATCGTCAAATGGGTGGATGGCGGAGCCGCCAAAGGAAATCCGAAAGATATGCCTGCGCCTAAAAGTTGGAAAACCGGGTGGGCAAGCGGCCAGCCCGATTTGATCCTGACGGCGAAAAAAGCCTACACGTTGAAAGCCAGCCCAGCCGATCAATACGCATTTTTCGTGTTCGATCACGTTTTCACCGAAGACACCTGGGTTCGCAGCATAGTCACACGCCCCGGCAATCCCAAAGCCGTTCACCACGCCAACACGCATCTGGTTCCGCCGAGCTTGAAAGTCCCAGACGAAGGATATTTTGAAGGCGATTTCGATCCCAGCGCACGTGGCACAATCATGATTTCCGGCTGGGTTCCCGGTTCCAACGACATTTTGCTGCCCGAAGGCACAGGCGTGCGAATCCCCAAAGGCATGCGGTTCGGCATTCAGATTCATTACGGCCCAAACGAACAGGAAACGTCGGATCAGACTTCGCTGGGAATTTATCTGGCTGACGGAACCGTACGAAAGAATTTGCAGATGCTCTTCGGCGACCGCAAGGATTTGCAGATTCCGCCGGGCGAAGCGAATTACTCGCTGATTTCCAAACGCACTTTTTCTTCTGATGCTGTAATTCGATTCTTCCACGTTCACATGCACCTGCGCGGAAAATCATACGCTTTCCGATTCACCTTTCCTGATGGCCGCGTGGAAACATTGTTTGAAGTGCCGAATTACGATTTCAACTGGCAGCGCAGTTACGTTTTCGCCGAACCGATCAAAGTTCCCAAAGGAACTTCGGTGGAATTCATCGGCACGTTCGACAACAGCGCCAAAAACAAATTCAACCCTGATCCGACGAAAACCATTCTGTGGGGAGAAAAGACTACGGATGAAATGATGCAAGGCCGCATCTTTTACGAATCGGCTACAGAAGATTTGAACCTGAAAGTGAAAAAAGGCCGGGTCGTGACAGAGACCGCCAGCAAGTAAAAAACCGCATCACTCGGCATAAATCGAGAACTACGAACCGGCGGTGTTTCTCTGCACTCTGTTGATTATCCACTGCGCTCGACGCCTGTATCCGTCGAAATGATAGATGCTATTCGGCATATTCCCCGGATCGAGGTAGACATACGCAAAGAGCTTGTCGCCGCTGCTGACCGCCATTGTCGCAGTCGCGCCAGTGAAGTAATGCTGATGCATTCCAGCCGCGATGTTCGACTGATGCGCTGAACTCCCCGATGTCGGCGATGGATTGCTGCTTATCCACGTCCAGCCGTCTCCGCCGTCACCGTAGTTT
>CAYYDG010000075.1:0-30701 GCA_964470555.1 uncultured Heliomicrobium sp. | reverse complement strand
CGCTTGGTTCAAGTTTTGCGGGTATTCCATACAGTGACCTGAAAACCGATCTAAGGACGCGGTTTCCAAAATGCCCATGTTTGGCGCGCGAAGGATTCCGGTTAGAATCTGTTCCCGTTGCAGCAAACGATTATGTCAACGCCACAATCTACCAACGACATTCAACGCCGTCGGACTCGCCGCCGCATACGAATCTTCGTGCTGGCGGCGCTGACAGTGGTGTTGTTTGTCTTGTTGTTTGTGCAATCGGCGTTCGATACCTTGAGATGGTTTCGCCCGACTTCAGCCAGCGAAACGCTGATTCTGTATGCGCTTTCGACCGTCAATTTGCTGGCGTTCATCGTGCTGCTGATGGTGCTGGTTCGCAACATCATCAAATTGCGCCGCGAACGTTCCGAATCGAAGCTCGGTTCGAAATTCAAAACTCGACTGGTCAAATACTCGATTGCGCTGTCGTTGCTGCCGGTCATCTTTTTATTTGTCGCCACCAGCAGCCTGATTAATCGCAGCGTTGATAAATGGTTCAGCGAACCGGCGCGCGAAATGGTGGTCAATGCCCGGCAGATTCAGCGCGTTTACATTCAATCGGAGATGGAGAACCTGACGCAATCCGCCTCGACAATCGCCCGGCTGGCAGCGCGGACGGACGCCGAAAGTCTTGGCAGCGCTTTAGCGCAGGAATTGAAAACTCATGAATTGTTTCTGGCGCAGGTGTTTGGCAACGACGAAACGCTGATTGCGGAACAGGCTGAATTGAAATTCGATTCGCTCGGAGATCAATTTCAGGATTTTTGGGAACGAGCGCGTCTGACGGCGCGACGAGGCAAACCCTTCGACGGAATGGTTTGCGACGCCAATCGCAATGTGTATCTGCTGGCTTCGTCGCCGATTCCGGATTCCGGCGGACGCGCTTTGGTCATCGCCCGTCAGGTTTCAACCGAAATCACCGAACGCATCAATCGAATTGACGATCTGGAAGTGACATACAGCGCGTTGAAGCGAGATCAGAACACCTTCAAAAACTCCGCGTTGCTGACGTTGGGATTGATTACGCTCTTGACGCTTTTCATCGCGTTCTGGCTGGCGTTGTATCTGGCGCGCACGGTTGCCGATCCTGTGCAACAACTGGCCGAAGCGACTGAACACATCAAACAGGGAGATTTGAATTACCGCGCGCGAATAGTCGGCGACGATGAACTGGCGGCGCTGGCGTTTTCGTTCAACGAGATGACTGCCGAGTTATCCGAAAATCGTCGCCGGTTGGAACTTTCCGCCAACGAACTGCAACTCAGCAATTCGGCTTTGGAAGAACGGCGCGCCTACATCGAAGCGATTTTGCAAAGCCTGTCGGCGGGCATCATTTCGCTGAATGAAACCGGCAACGTCACCACGCTCAACGACGCCGCGAAAGAATTGCTGAAGATTGGAAATCAGCCAGTGACCGGCGTGGCGCTTGAAGCGTTGTTGCCAGGAGAGCAGCGCGAAGAATTCTGGCGAATGATTCGCCGTGCCGCTCGTTTGCGTTCGATCACGCGCGAAGTCCATTTCACGCTGGCCAATCAGGCGAAGCTGGACGCAGTGGTAACGGTCACGGCTTTGCAGGCGCCGCGCGGCGAATCGCGCGGCGCGGTGATCGTCATTGAAGACATGACTGAACTGATCGAAGCGCAGCGACGCGCTGCATGGAGCGAAGTCGCGCGTCGCATGGCTCACGAAATCAAAAATCCGTTGACGCCGATTCGCTTGTCCGCCGAACGGCTGGCCAAGAATCTTCTTGGCGAATCGAACGGAACAGCCGGCAAGCTGAGTTTGCCGACTGGCTTGAACGACCGACAGACCAAACTAATTCGGGAATGCACTTCGATGATCGGCGACGAAGTTGCCACGCTGCAACGAATGGTTGACGAGTTTTCCAATTTCGCGCGATTGCCGAACGCCAGGCTGGAACTGGCTTCGCTGAACGAAGTCATCGCCAACGCATTGAAACTTTACGACGAACGGCTGGACAACATCAGATTGGAAACCTGTCTGGCGGACGGGTTGCCGGTCGTGATGCTGGATACCGAACAGATCAAGCGCGTGCTGGTAAATTTGATTGATAACGCCGCCGAAGCATTGATGGCGTTTCAACAGAACGGAACTGGCTGCATTACGGTCAGCACGCGCGAATTGCCGGAACGATTGGCTGTTGAATTGGTCGTTGCCGACACAGGACCCGGAATTTCGGTTGCGGACAGCGAACGAATTTTCGACCCGTATTTTTCCACTCGCAAACGCGGCACAGGATTGGGACTGGCAATTGTCAGTCGCATTGTCGCAGAGCATCAGGGGCGCATTCGCGTTCAGGAAAATCAACCGCAAGGCGCACGCTTCATTATTGAATTGCCTGCCGCAAAAGATGTCTGAGCTTGAAGGGAGCGAGAATTGACCGGTTTAAGGGCTTGGTGTATTTTGCCTTCGTTCGCACCCGTAGCTCAGCTGGATAGAGCGTCAGCCTCCGGAGCTGAAGGTCTCGCGTTCGAATCGCGACGGGTGTATTGAATAAATAATTGAAAGAATCGAACAGACGCTTTCAAAACAAAAACGCGGCTCTTTGGCAGTGAATGCCTGAAGCGCCGCGTTTTTGTTTTCTCTTCAGCCTTGTTACTTCTTCGGCGGAACGATGGAGTCCTTGCAAGCTTTCGCCACACGGAATTTGACGACGGTTTTCTTCGGAATCTTGATTTCAGCGCCGGTGGCCGGGTTGCGGCCTTTGCGGGCTTTGCGCTCAGCTTTGACGAGTTTGCCAATGCCCGGCAGAGTGAACGCTCCGGCTTTTTTGGTTTGGGTCACCGCCACGGCGGCGATTTCGTCGAGCACTTCATTCGCGGCTTTTTTCGACAAACCGAATTTTTCCGCGAGATGAGCCGCAAACTGGCTCTTGGTCATCAATTTTGCTGCTGCCATAGAATGTTTCTCCTTTGTAGATGTAGTGTTGTTTTCAAGCCTGGCTTGTCGTTCTTTTCTGAATTGAGGAAATCGAATCTCAAGCCGGACAATGGTGGATAATGCCGAAGCAGTCAAAACAAACCTCGGTCAATCACGAAAGACTGTTTGTCGAACGACAATCGGTTTCATTGCTGAATGCAGACCAACCAGGCAAAAAACCAAATTCAGAAATTTTCTTTCGTGAATGCAAAACGAATACTAGGTTGTAATCACATTATATTGTGCCAAAACGGGCGGGAGTATACCGGAGCTTGTATGATGGCGCAAGACAAAATTGATTGAAAAAGTGGTAAAAGGCCTGTTTTTTCAGGCATGAAATTGCGCAGCTTATCTGGCAACCCTGTAAACATTGATTTTTTGCATTTGTCGTGACACAAACAGTACGACCAGAGTCGTTGAAAGCAGTGAAAACGTCGTCGAGACTCGAAGCATTGCCAAATCGCGCGAAGATAGTTTAGATTCTTCGCGCTTGTGGCGAGCATCTGGCCGAGTTGTCATCGTCACACATCAAGCAGTTCTCAATTCCTGAGAAACAACACTCAATCACGCGCAGAAATTGATTTCTGTCAGCAAAAATTCTTACGCGGAGGATCATAACCGTGCCATTAGCTGCTTGCCCTGAATGCCAATCTGAAATTCATGTGGATGAAGATGTAGATAAAGGTGAGATCGTAAATTGTGAAGAATGCGATATTCGGCTCGAAGTTGTTGGACTTGATCCGGTCGAGCTTGATATGGCAACGGAGGACGAGGAAGATTTTTACGATGACGAAGACGACTATTGAAATAGTTGATTGCAGAAGCAGATGTTGCGGTTATTTGTCTGGCGCGACATAGCTCGTGCGGCTGATTCGCAATTGAACGTCCTGACGCGAGGTTTTGACGCGCACATCGTGAAACTTCCCATCCCGCCCTTCCGGATAAAACGCCAAAGCGTAGCTGGCTCTGATTTCTTCGGCCAACGCTTTGAAGATGGGAGTGAAGTCATTTGTGTCGGCTGAAAAATCGCGCCCTCCGGTTGCCGCCACAATGCGTGAAGCATCGAATGGCGTAAGCACTCGTTGCGTTGACTGTGTCGGGGACAAAATATAAGAGGGCAATGTTACCGAATACACTGTCACACCTGCTGCCATCGCTCGGCGAATCAATTCGTTGCGATCAATGATGCTGGCCGAGTCGAAGCCGTCGCTGATTACGATCACCACCCGTCTGACCGGACGATTTTTCCGCGAACGCGGCGCTTTTCGGTTCAACATGGTGACTGCTCGATCAATCGCGTCATAAATCCTGGTTGATCCTTCGAAGCGATCAGCCTGGGCCAGAGCTTTCTCCAATTTAGCCGGGCTGTTGGTGAAATCCTGAAGGATTTTGACTTTATAGTTGAATGCCAGAGCTGCAAAAACCGAGTCGCCCTGCATCAATTCCGTAAATTTCAGGGCGGCTTCCCGTAGAGTTTTTGCCTCTTCCAGTTTGAGGCTGCCGGATAGATCGAGCGCAAATACGACGGCCAATGGTCTGGATAAAGTTATTTCATCGTTGACGGCGAAAAAATCCAGCTTCCTCAGTTTTCCGTCTTCAAATACCTGAAATTCATCCGGCGACAAGTCCCGGACGTAATTTCCGTTCTTGTCCGTGACAGTGACGTCAATGGTGACCAGATCAGTGTCAATGCGTATGGTGGGAACGGGTCTTTGGTCGGTTTTTTCGCGTTGTTGCGCCAACATGATTGATCCGAACGCCAGCACAGCAACCGGCAGGAGCGGCAGGATTGAACGTAATTTCATCATAAATTGCTATACTTCGATTCTGTTCGGGTCACAGGATTCTATATCGCAGCGATCATTTTTATCACGGAGAAATTTATGAAGCTTGCAATTCGATACGCGCTGATGGGAACGCTGGTTCTTCTGTTTTCGCTTTCCAGTGTGGCGTTGGCCCAAACCGGAATCGTCAAGGGCAAGGTCAAGGAACTCGACGGTAAATCCCTGGAAGGGGTTCTGGTCACGGCCACCAATGCAAAAAACAAAACAGAAAAACACGAAACCACCAGCGACGCCAAAGGCGATTTTGAATTCGCCGGTCTGCCCGCCGGAGATTATGCCTTTTCGTTTGAAAAGAAAGGTTACAAAACCTTTCTTTCGCGCAATCTGACCGTTCTGGGCGGAGAGACTCTGAAACTGAAAAGCGTGATTGAGTTGAAGCGCGACGAAGCGCCGTATTCGTTGATTCGCGGAGCAGTGTTTTACGGTCAGGGATTTTCGCTCCCGAACGCTTCAGTGAAAATCGAGCGGATTGACGGCAAAAAATTCAAAGAAGAAAAACTTGCCGGCGAAGGCGGACAGTTCGCGTTTCGGTTGAAAGCGGAAAAAGCCAAATATCGCGTGACGGCTGTCGCCAATGGGTTTCAACCTGCGATTACGGAAATAGAAATCGAAGGCGATGAAATCAGAAACATTGCGTTGACGTTGCAACGCGAACAATAAGATTTCGAGCTTTTGAAACGCTCATTCATTGGCGGCAAGATCGTGTGGCAGTTTTTCGAGTCGGATGACACGGTCGGCCTGCAACTTTCGCCAATGCCGCCAGCAAACAATCAGCAGCGCCGCGACAGGCACGCTCAAAAAGACGCCGGTTATGCCGCCAAGTTCCGCTCCGCAAATGACCGCCAGAATCACCGCTACGGGGTGAATTTCCACGCCAGCGCCGATCAGGCGCGGATAAATCACGTAATCGTGAATGAAGCGGAAAAGAATCAAAAATCCCGCTACGGCAAAAGCGCTTTCAGTTGAATGAAAACTGGCCACCAGCGTTGCGGCAATTCCGAGCGTCAACGGCCCGACGACCGGCACGAATTCCAGCGCCGCCGCAGTGACGGCCAGCACCAACGGATAAGAAATTCCCAGCAACCATAAACCTGCGCCTTCGATCACGCCCACCACCGCACAGGCCATCAATTGAGCGCGAATGTACGCCGCCAGAGTTTCGCTGACTTCGCGCAAAAAAAGCGTCAACCGATGTCGCAGGTCAGATTCCGGCAACGAAGCCAGAAAGCGATTGCTGAAGGTTTTGGCGTCTTTCAAAAAGAAAAACCCTATGACCGGGATCAGAACCAGCCACGGCAAAAACAGCGTCAGTCGAACCGTTCTGCCGACCATGGCCTTCAACCATTCAATCGCGCCGTGCCGCGTTGAGGCCATCCAATCCAGCAAATCCTGTCGCCAACCCTGCGGCAGACGATACCGGTTGGGCAATCTTTCCAGCGATTTGACGTATTGATCCAGTTGCCGTGCGTAATCCGGGACATTGTCAGAAAACGCAACGATCTGTTCAGACAAACGCGGCGCGATTTTGTCTACCGCCAGAACAATTCCGCCGATCAACAGCAAATAAACAATCGAAATCGCCAGCGAACGTGGCAGCTTCCAATCCGGGTTGCTGAATCGCAACGGACGTTCGAAGAAATCCACCAACGGCGCAATCAGGTAACAGAAAATCACAGTAAACGCGAGCAGCAACAAGACCATTCGCAGCGCGTACAACAGCCAGGCCGCGATGATCGAAATCGCAACGAACAGGACAACCGTCAGCACGATGCGACGCACTCGCGCCAAATCCGGCGGTGATGAACTGGAATGATCCGGCATAAGCTCGGCGATTATACAAACTCGGTTTGGCTTTTCTAGGCGGCTATTGCCATCGCGGAATTGATGGGCGAAGATTTCTTCTACTTCAGCATTTCCTGCGAAAGAGAAGTCGAACAAGTGAAACCTAAAATTTTAGTCACCAACGATGACGGTTATTTTTCCGAAGGCATCGCCGCGCTGGCCGAAGCTCTGGAAAAAATCGGCGAAGTGACGGTGGTCGCCCCGGCGTCCGAACAGAGCGCGACGGCGCATTCCATTACGCTGACGCGGCCTTTGCGCGTGCGGCAGCTTGGCGAACGAAGATATTCCGTGGATGGAACGCCGACCGATTGCGTGTTGTTGGCGATCACCAAAATACTGCCTGAACGCCCAGATATTGTGTTGTCCGGCATCAATCACGGAGCGAATCTCGGCGACGACGTGACGTATTCGGGCACGGTCGCTGGCGCGCTCGAAGCTTCGATTTTCAAATTGCCGGGCATCGCCGTCAGCCTGACCGCGCGCGAAGGCGATTTCAAACCTGCCGCAGGATTTGCGGCCAAACTGGCTCAGCGCGTGTTGAAAGAAGGATTGCCAGCCGGAACGATTTTGAACGTCAACGTTCCGCCAGGCGAAATTCGCGGCGCGCGATTCACGCATCAGGGAACGGCTTCGTCGGTGTCGAACATCATCGAAGGCGTTGATCCGCGCGGCAAACAGTATTATTGGATAGGCGTGCAGAAAGTTTCTGTCAACGAAGACGCCTGCAACGATTTCGCCGCCGTCAACGACGGACTGGTTTCCATTACGCCGCTTCGAACTGATCTGACCGATTATCGCCTGCTCGAAAAACTAAAGGCCTGGGAAAACTTGTAGCCCCATGTTCAATTCAAACCGAATTCAATTCGACACGCCTGCTTTTGCGCGCGAACGCGCCGACATGGTCGAACGGTTGCGAAAGCGTTATCGCGTCCGCGACGAAAGTGTGTTGGCGGCAATGGCGAAAATTCCTCGTCATTTGTTCGTGCTGGAAGCGATGCGCGGGCATTCGTATGGCGATCACGCCTTGCCTATAGATTTTGGCCAGACGATTTCCCAGCCCTACATTGTCGCGCGGCAAACCGAATTGCTAGAAGTCACCAAGCATGATCGCGTGTTGGAGATTGGCGCTGGGTCTGGGTATCAGACTGCTGTGCTGGCCGAAGTCGCCGGGCAGGTGTTTGCGCTGGAACGGTTGCCTGAATTGGCCAAACGGGCGCAGGTGATGTTGCAGCAATTGGGAATCAACAACGTCACGATTCGATGTTTCGACGGGACTTATGGCTGGAGCGAGTTCGCGCCTTACAAGGGAATTTTGGTGGCCGCCGCTTCGCCGGAAATCCCCAAGCCACTGGTGGAGCAATTGGCCGTCGGCGGTCATCTGGTGATTCCCATTGGCGATGAAAAAGAACAGCGCCTGATCCGTGTCACCCGAACCGAAGACGGAACGAAGACCGAAGATCATGGCGCTTGCCAGTTCGTGAAGTTGATCGGGAAATACGGTTGGGAAAATTAGGCGGGCAATCTTCTGAAATTGCCCGCCTCCTGGTTCACCGATTCTTCAATTTGCTGTGGCTGATTCCATATAGGAAATAAATCAGCAGGCCAATCGCCAGCCAGATGATAAATCGGTACCAGGTTTCAATCGGCAGGCTCAGCATCAATCCCAAACAGAACAACGCGCCGACAATCGGGAAGATGGGAACCAATGGAACCCGGAACGGGCGTTCGCGGTTGGGCTGCTTTTTGCGGAGCACGATTACGCCCAGGCAAACCAGAATAAACGCGAACAACGTTCCGATGTTGGTCAGGTCAGCCAGAGAACCGATGTCCGTAACCATGGCCACCAGACCGACAATGATGCCTGTCCAGATGGTCGTCACATGCGGCGTGCGGAATTTCGGGTGAATCTTGGAAAAATAACCCGGCAGCAATCCGTCGCGTGCCATCGCCATGAAAATTCGTGGCTGGCCAAGCTGGAAAACCAGCAACACGGAAGTCGAACCGGCCAACGCTCCGGCGCTGATGATGGCTTGCAACCAGGGTTTGTTGATGACTGCGATTGCCGAAGCAATCGGCGAAGCGTCGCCCGCAAAGGTTGAATAATGTTTCAAGCCTGTCATCACACCGCCCACGCAAACGTAAAGAATCGTGGTGATGACCAGACTGGCGATGATGCCAATTGGCAAGTCGCGTTTGGGATTGTGAGCTTCTTCGGCGGTAGTCGAAACTGCGTCGAATCCGATGAACGCGAAAAAGATGATTGCCGAGCCGGTCATGATTCCGGTCGTTCCGTTCGGCGCAAACGGCTGCCAATTGCCGGGCGAGAGGTAAAAACCGCCCAAAGCGACAAAAAAGACCAGAATGGCGACTTTGACGACGACCATAATGGAATTGGCCCGGGCGCTTTCACGAATTCCATAAACCAACAGCACCGTCAGCAGCAGCACAATCAGCAGAGCGGGTAAATTGATCGAAATTTCCCATCCCCCAAGGTTCGGCAGCACGGTCGAGGAATAGTATTGAAGATTTTCGCTGTTGCTTTCGATCATGGACCTGGCTGTGGTGTGATCTGACACCAGCCAGAGAGGTAACTTCAATCCGAACAACGCATAAAGGAATTTGATGAAATAGCCCGACCAACTGACGGCGACGGCCATATTGCCCACGGCATATTCCAAAACCAGGTCCCAACCAATGATCCAGGCGAAGATTTCTCCGAGCGTCGCATAGGAGTAGGTGTAGGCGCTGCCCGACACAGGAATCATCGAAGCCAGCTCCGCATAACAAAAAGCTGCAAAGGCGCAGGCAACCGCAGCCAGTATTAATGAAATCACAATGGCCGGACCTGCACCGGGTCTTCCGAGTTGCAGTTCCGATCCCGTCAGACCGGCAATAATGAAGTTCATCAGCGGAGTTTTGATCTTGCTGTCGAAGGTCTCACCGGCGGAAGCCGTCCCGACCAGCGAGAAAATCCCCGCACCGACGATTGCGCCAATGCCCAAAGCAGTCAGGTCAAACGCCGATAGAGTGCGTTTCATTTGCCGTTCTGGAGTTTCCGATTCGTGAAGAAGCTGATCCGGGCTTTTGGTACTGAAGAGTTGAGATGCCATTCCTACTGTCTCCTGTTCAGTTGGTCAATGGCAGCAACCAGAGCGTGAAGCTGACTTGGAGATCAGAAAAAGTCACTCCGACACTTGGCGACCACCGGGTTTTGATGCGTTGATGAGTGTTGGAAAGCGAAAAGCGGCTGCACTTTAGCGGCTCGGTTTCAGCTTGGCAAGCGCTTCGGATTTTAATTTTAATCTGTGCCGGAAGTCGCAATTTATCGTGGCATGGTAGGGGCTTTTAGAGTTATGATCGCCGCCAACTTGTCGTTCAGATGATTCATTTGAATGACTTTGCCCGAATCGTCAGGGAGCGAAACCCTGGACTCACTTGATTCATAAAGAAGTATTGCACTGAAAAGCAGCTTCCGATTCCCCGAAACAATTGCAGTTAATTGCCAATCGAGTTCCGAAGAGAATGCGTCTCAAACTCTTGGGAGGAGTACGCCTGTTATGAAGTACGTGTCAAAAAAATCTACGAATACTATGAAGTCAGGCCTCGCAATGTTGGCGCTGGGCTTGGCGCTGTTAATCGGTATTTTCATCATCCAATCACCTTCGTTTGTTGATGCCGCAAGCAAAACCAATACGTTACAAAAAGCTTTTGCCTCGCTGACCGGTGCGTTTCAGCCAATCGAGCCGGAACAGGAGCCGAACGAAACCGTGGCCGATGCCAATCCGATTTCTCTGCCGGGACGTAAAACTGGGACGGTCAAATTGGACGATGCGTTCTGGTATGAGTTCGCTTACAACAACGGCCCGACGGACAGGATTGAAGACTTTTTCAAATTCTCGATTCCGACATTGCCGCCGAATACCACACAGCGCGTGGACGTTACCCTGACGTTCACCAATGCAGCGGCGGATTTGGATTTGTTCCTGTTCAAAGTCGGAGGAACGGATGAAAACCCGACCTTGACGCCGTTGGCCGTTTCCAACGGCAGCACGACAACGGAACGATTGACGCCGATTCCCGAACTTACCGAAGGAACTTATCTCATAGGCGTTTCGGCTTATGACGGGCACGGACCGAACAACACGCCGGTCAATTACACGCTGACGACGGCGCTGGATTCCGCTCCTCCCAGACCAACGATTTCTCGAATCGTGCCTGACGCAGCGGAATCAGGAACCGGGCCGTTTTCATTGACCATTCACGGAACCAATTTCTTTGATGGCCAGTCGGTTGTGCGCTGGAATGGCCAACCGCGCTCCACCATTTATATCAACAACACGCAACTTGTGGCGTTTTTGACTGCGGCGGATGTTTCCAATCAAGGCATTGTGCCGGTCAGTGTCAGCAACCCGCCGTCGTTGGGCGGGCCGTCGAATTCCGTGCCGTTTACGGTGACGATTGCCGGAGAATCGCCTGAAGTCGAGCCGAATGAAACGACCACTGACGCGACATTGCTGCTTTCGCCGGGCAAACGCAAAGGTTCGGCGGCTGTGGGCGATGCCGCTGTCGTTACGGTTCAGGTTCCGGGCGGGCAAAGCGATCCGATTGAAGACATGTATGCTGTGGTGTTGACGCAAAGTTCACGATTGGATTTGTTGTTGTTCGGAACCGACGGACAGGCGAATCTGGCGTTGTATTTGTTCAGGGAAGTTCCTGGTTCGCCGGCGCTGGAATCGTTGGGCAATTCGCGGTTGCAAGGGCCGATTCAACGCATCACCACGCCGACGATGTTGCCGGCAGGAAGGTATCTGGTCGGCGTTTCGGCAGTGACCGGAGCCAGCAGCTACACCATCGAAGCGCGCATTCCGGGCAATCGGTTGATGCAGGTGATGACCAACAGCGCCGCGCCGAACAGCACGGTCACAGTGCCGATTTCGTTTTATTCCGAAGGCAACGAAAACTCGCTCAATTTCAGTTTGCAATTTGATTCGACGTTGCTCGGCAATCCGCAAGTCTCGCTTGGCGGCGATGCGCACAATGGCACGCTCAGTGTCAACGCGAGTGAAGCGGGTGTGGGCAGGCTTGGCGTTCGCCTGTCGTTGCCGCAAGGGCAAAGACTGGAGGCTGGCGCTCGCCAGGTAGCGAAGGTCAGTTTTACGATCAAAACTTCAACTGGCGCCGGGGCGACTGTGGTCGAATTCAGTGACGAACCTGTCGTTCGGGGTTTGACCGATGTCGGCGGCAATTCGGTGGTCGGCACTTATGCCGCAGGTAACGTGATTATCACGCCTGGGTTTGAAGGCGACGTCAGTCCGCGTCCATTTGGCAACGGCGGCGTTTCGACCGCAGACTGGGTGCAGGTCGGACGCTTTGTCAGCGGGTTGGACGAAACCTCCGATGGCAGCGAATTTCAACGAGCCGACGTGGCTCCGAAAAACACGCTGGGCGATGGACGATTGACGATTGCTGATTGGGTTTTGGCTGGACGTTACGCCGCCGGATTGGAAGGCGTGGTGGCCGCCGGTGGAGCCAGCGCGCCGGTTGCGGCGCTGGGCGGTTCAGGAGTGGCATTCATCAAGAACCTGGACGCCAATTCGGCTGATGAAGATCAGCAACAGACTCGCGGCATTCGCGTCGTTCCCGTGACGTTCGTTCGGGGTCAGGAAAACACTGCGATTGTCGAATTGAATTCGTTGGGCAATGAAAACGCTTTCGGTTTCAGCGTTAATTTCGATACTTCTCAATTGAATTTTGTCGGAGCCACTCTTGGAGTGGATGCTCAGGGCGCAGCGCTCAACGTCAACATTTTGCAGCTAAATCTGGGGCGCATCGGAATTGGCATCGCGCTACCCACAGGACAGACCCTGGCCACTGGGACACGCCAGATTCTGCGATTGACGTTCAACGTTCCGGCTTCCAGTTCGGTTAATTCAACAACCATCGGTTTTGGCGATCTGCCGATTGCGCGCGAAGTCGTTGACGCCACGGCGAATGTTTTGCCGACGACCTACACGGCGGGCGTTGTCACGCTCGATCCTCAGATCAGCCAGACGCCGAGTTTGACCAGCGTCAACCCGAACACTGTTTTGGTTGGCGGCGGAAATTTCGTCGCCACTTTGAATGGAAACAACCTGCTCAGCGGAGCCATCGCTCGCGTGACGGTCAATGGCGTGACAGCGCAACGTTTCACGGAATTCGTCAACCTGACGCAATTGCGCGTGACCTTGCTGGCGCAGGACATTGCTGAAACCGGAACGATCAGCATCAACGTGCAAAATCCGGCTCCGAGCGGCGGCACATCCAATTCACTGACCATTGATGTCGTCAATCCGGTTCCGACTGTGACAACGACTACGCCAGCTTCTGCGGCGGTCGGCGGCCAGGGATTCACGATGACTGTCAACGGGACGAATTTCGTTCCGGGCGCTGCGGTGCAATGGAACGGCAACAATCGTGTCACGACGTTCGTCAGCCCAACGCAATTGACGGCGCAGATTCCGGCGTCTGACATTGCCTCAGCGGGCACAGCGACGATTCAGGTCGTCAATCCCGGACCCGGCGGAGGCGCATCGAACACGGTCAATTTCAACGTCGCTTCGCCTGCTCCGCTTCCGCGCATTACAAACATTGATCCGACTTCAGTGATGGGCGGCAGCGAGGAATTTATGCTGACCGTCAATGGAACCAACTTCACGCAGAATTCGATAGTCCGGCTCAGCGGCAGTCCGCTGGCGACGACTTTCATCAACAATACGCAATTGAAGGCGTTGGTCACGGCTGAAGACATTGATACGCCGGGAACGGTCAGCATCACAGTCTTCACGCCGCCGCCGGGTGGAGGAACATCGAACGGGGCGTTGCTGACGATCAATGTTCCGCCGAATCCGGTGCCGGTGATTACGGCGCTCAATCCAGGCACTGTGACTTCGGGCGGGCCGAATTTTACGCTGACAGTGACGGGAACAGGATTCGTTCAGGGATCGGTGGTTCGTTTCAACAACGCCGACCGGGCAACGACGTTTGTGTCCGCGACTGAAGTCCGCGCGATCATTCAGGCCGGAGACATCATCAACGGCGGAACGGCCAACATCACGGTCTTCAATCCGGCTCCGGAGGGCGGGTCTTCCAATACGGCGACTTTGACGATTAACTTCGCTCCGCCGGTGATTACGCTGCTCAGTCCGAGTTCTGCGGTTGCAGGCGGTCAGGCGTTCCAATTGAACGTGACCGGAACCAACTTCGCTCCGGGATCGGTGGTGCGCTGGAACGGCGAAGATCGCACAACGGCGTTCATTGGCGTGACGGAACTTGCCGCGCAAATTCCTGCGGCGGACATTGCCGGCGCCGGAACGGCGACCGTGACGGTGTTCAGTCCGTCGCCGGGAGGCGGCCTGTCCAATGAAGTCACCTTCACCATCAATCCGCAAGCTCGTCCGTTGCCGCGCATTTCTGCGCTCAGCCCGAATACCGCGCTGGCCGGTTCGCCGGAAATCACGCTGATCGTCACCGGAACCAATTTCGTTTCAGATTCAGTGGTTCGTTGGAACGGGCAACCGCGCATGACGAATTTCGTCAACAGCACGCAGGTGACGGCGACTATTCCGGCTTCGGATTTGGAAGAAGTCGGCAATGCGTTGGTGACTGTGTTCACGCCACCAGCGGGCGGCGGAGAATCCAACACTTTGACCTTTGCCATCACCACTCCGCCGAACCCTGTGCCTGTGGTGACTTCCATCAGTCCCAACACTGTTGGCGCGGGCACAGGAGCTTTTGTCTTGACGGTCAACGGCTCCGGTTTCGTCAATGGTTCGACCGTTCAATTCAATGGTTCGAATCGTGAAACGACGTTTATCAGCGCCAATCAGTTGACGGCTCAAATTCTGGCCGAAGACATTGCGGGCGCGAATGGGCCTGCGATTCGCGTGGTATCGCCCATGCCGGGTGGAGGCGCGTCGAATGAAGTCATCCTGTCGGTCATCAATCCCGTTCCGGTGATTACGTCATTGCAGCCGAGCGCCATCGCCGAAGGCAGCGCCGGTCAACAATTGACTGTCAACGGCACAGGCTTCGTGGTGGGGGCGGCAATCACGATCAATGGCGCTTCGCGCATTACCACTTTCGTCAACAACACGCAGTTGACCTGCCAATTGACGACGGCGGAACTGGCCAACACGACGACGTTGAACGTTCAGGTGGTCAAT
Organism: uncultured Heliomicrobium sp.; assembly: GCA_964470555.1. Taxonomy (GTDB): domain Bacteria; phylum Acidobacteriota; class Blastocatellia; order RBC074; family RBC074; genus RBC074. The sequence continues at coordinate 15,847 of CAYYDG010000075.1, read as the reverse complement.
CCGTCGCCGGGCGGAGGCGCTTCGAACACGGTTGGATTGCCGGTGCGCCCGCGCAATCCGATTCCGCGTATCAACGAGATCAGCCCGACAACCGTCATGGCTGGCGGACCGGGCTTCACGCTGGTCGTCACCGGAACCAGTTTCGTCAATGGTTCTATTGTTCGCGTCAACAATCAGGATCGCCCGACGGATTACGTTTCCGACACCACGCTGGCGGTTCAAATTCCGGCCAGTGATATAGCGGTTGCGGCAGCGTTGAACATCAGTGTGTTCAATCCGGGACCTGGCGGCGGAATGTCAGGGCCGCTGGTTTTGAACGTCAACAATCCGGTTCCGCGCATTACCAGCATCAGCCCGGACGCTACGGCTGCGGGCAACGGTGATGTCGCGCTGGTGGTCAATGGCGTCAATTTCGTCATGAACTCCGTCATTCGATTCAACGGTGTGGATTTGACGACGACTTTCGTCACCGGTTCACAATTGACCGCGCAAATTCCGGCCATGCTGCTCGCGGGCGGTGGAATTGCGCCGGTGGTCGTGGTCAATCCGGCTCCGGGAGGCGGCACGTCGAACGCCGTCAATTTCTCTGTGGTCAATCCGGCTCCGGCCATTGCCAGCATCAATCCGGTCAGTGTGCTTGCCGGAAGCCCCAACTTTGCGCTGGCGGTGAATGGCAGCGGATTCGTCAATGGTTCGGTCGTTCGAGTCAACAATGCCGACAGGCAGACGACCTTCGTCAACGGAACTCAGTTGATGGCCGCGATTCTTCCGTCGGATGTGTTGAATGCCGGAACGCTGAGCATCACGGTGTTCAATGTGGCTCCGGGCGGTGGCACGTCAAACGCCGTGACTTTGGCTGTCAATAACCCCGTGCCGGACATCACTGATTTGCAGCCGAACGCCGTTGCCGCTGGCAGCCAGGCGTTTACGCTGATCATCAACGGCATCGGATTCGTTCCCGCATCGGTGGTGCAATGGAACGGTCAGGCGCGTCCGACGACCTTTGTCAGCACGACGCAACTGACAATTCCGGTTTCGGCGGCTGAGGTCGCAGCGCCGGCAAACATCAATATCAACGTGTTCAACCCGGCTCCGGGAGGCGGCATTTCGTCGCAACGAATTTTCCGCGTCACGGCTCAACCGAATCCTGCGCCGATTCTGATCAGCCTGTCACCGACTTCCATCGTGGCTGGCAGCGCAGGCTTCACACTGACCGTCAATGGCGAAAACTTCGTGCCGAACGCAGTGGTCAATTGGAATGGCAGCCCGCGCGCCACTCAATTTGTCAGCAGCGTCGAATTGCGCGCGCAAATCCTGCCTTCGGATATTGCTGCGCAGGGAACAGCGGTGGTGACTGTGACCAATCCGGCTCCGGGAGGCGGCACATCCAATTCGCTCAACTTCACGATCAATCCGCCGAATCCTGTGCCGATGCTGACCAGTTTGCTGCCGTCAACGGTTGCGGTGGGCAGCCCGGCATTTACATTGGCGGTCAACGGATCGAATTTCGTGCCCGGATCGGTCGTCAATTTCAACGGCAGCCCGCGTCAAACTGTGTTTTTCAGCGCGACGCTGGTTTATGCGCAAATCACGGCGGCTGACCTTGCCAGTGTCGGAACGGCGACAATCACAGTCACCAATCCGGCTCCGGGAGGCGGAAACTCCAACGGATTGCCGCTGAACATCAGCGCCATACTGAATCCGGTTCCGGTGCTGGCAAACATCAATCCGAACTTGGTGATTGCCGGAGATTCGGAATTTGTTTTGACGGCGAGTGGATCGAACTTCGTGCCGGGAGCATTCATTACGTTCAATGGCGTTCCGCGTCAGACGACGTTCCTTAGTCCAGGCGAACTGACGGCGCTGATTCCAGCCGAAGACATTGCCACTCCTGGAACGGCAACCGTCACTGTAGTGAATCCCGGCCCAGGAGGTGGAGAATCGGACAGTTACTTGCTGCCGATTGTGTCGCTGAGTTGCCAGACGACCTGTTTCCAGTCGGCAACTTATTACACGATCAATATCAATCGCCTGCCGAATGGTTCGATCATTATCGGTGGCGTGAACTTCGGCAACCCGGTTTTGATCCAATCGAGTTTGCTGGATGTGCGCCGCGCCTTGCGAGGGGGAACCGACCCGATGGCGATTCTCAATCAGCAATACGTCGCTGCCCAGATCAGTCTGGCGGCGGTCAATGCCAGCTCTTTGCCAGGAGTGATGAACAGCCCGGTGCGGTGTTACAACCTGATGTTCGATATGGTTCAACTGGACAACGGAGCGACGCTGACACGAATGACATTGCTTCGTGATCTGCTCGCTCAGGCCAGATTGGCCATTGTCGAAAATCGTACCGACGATATGCTTCGAATCGCCAACATTCTGGTGTTGTTGAACGGCAACAATCCTTCCAACCGTTGCCAGTAAATCCGGCGCCTTTTTTTCAGGCGCAAATAGAAAAAACAGGAGCTACATGCAAAGTGGCGCAGAGATGGTCTCTGCGCCACTTTGCGTTATCCAAATTGCGATGCTCGAAAGCCATCTCGATATTTGCCGTCTGTTGGTCAACGAAGTTCTCGGAAAACAGGTCATCGCTTTGTGCGGCGCCAGGTTTTCTCACGAAAAGACTCAGTGTTTTGTCCAAAGACCTGATTAAACGCAGGCTTCAGATCAACGATTGAGTTATGATCGAAAACGACGACCAACCGAATCAAAGAGGATTCGGCTTCATGATCGGCAAATTTACATTCCTGCTTTTGCGTACTTGTTATTGAGTGCGCCTCACTTTCTGACAATTGGAGAATCTATGGCTGAACCAAAAACAAAACAGACAAATGCTTCAGTGGAAGATTTCATCAACGCAGTCAAAGACGAAAACGTCCGTGAAGATTGCTGGGCCGTGGTCAAGCTGATGCAAGACCTCACCAAAGCCGAGCCGAAAATGTGGGGGCCGAGCATTGTCGGATTTGGCCTGTACACCTACAAATATGCCAGCGGGAAAACGGGCGATTGGCCGTTGGTAGGGTTTTCGCCGCGCAAACAAAATCTGACGCTCTATGTCACGGCGGGTTATGACGGCGAGGACGAATTGCTGGAAAAGCTGGGTACGTTCACTCGTAGCAAAGCCTGCATTTACGTCAAACGGCTTTCCGATCTGCATCTGCCGACGCTGAAAAAACTGATCAAAGCTTCCATCAAACACACGCTCAAGACCTATCCGCCAAGCAAACAGAAGTAGTCTTGGGCAGTCGGGGAAAGTCTTGAGAGGTGTGAAGTTCGAAGAAGAATTTTGACTTCTCTCGACTTCTCAAGACTTCCCAAGACTTCTCTGGGCTTATTTTCCAAGCGCCGCTTTCAATTCCTTATCCCACGGCGCGCGATATTCCTTCGACATCAGCCGGGCTGCTTCTTTATCGCCGATGATGGTTTCGCGGTCGGCGTCCCAATTGATCGTGCGTTTCAGCTTTTGCGCGATGTTCACCAGATGCGTGGTGATGTTGGTTTGCTGACTGGATGCCAGATTGGAAACCGTTGGCTGGCGCGATTTGATCGAATCCAGAAAGTTGCGCACGTGCGGCACAAATTGATCGCGGACTTGTTCAAATCCCTCGCGTTTGATGGCTTGCGTGCGCGGTTCTGGATTTTGCGTCACTACGCGCGGAGCCGTGAAGCTGGGAATCATATTTTCCGCCGGAATCATTCGATCAGGAATGACTTCCATGCCGCTGCGTTCGATGCGCAACATGCCTTTGGTTCCGAAAAACGAGGTGCTGCCTGCGCCCGGTTGTCCGGCGCTCATTTCGCGGCACGACCAGGTGGTCAGGAAGCCTGGAAATTCTATGATCGCTTCCACCACGTCCGGCGTTTCGCCCAAACCGGTCAGAGAATACCGCCCGCCCATTGCGGCGACGGATTTCGGTTTCGCGCCGGTTGCCCATTGCACGATGTCAATGTTGTGAGCCATCAGATTGGTCGTCTGCCCGCCCGAATAATCCCAAAACCAGCGGAAGTGATAAATGCAGCGGTTCGGATCGAATTTCTTGTACGGCGCAGGGCCGAGCCACATTTGCCAATCGCTTTCACTGAGCGATTGCGTGCCGACGGGTTTGGTGAAGCCGGGCGAGATGTTGCGAAAACTGGTCAATCGCGCCGAACGCATTTCGCCGATGTGTTGGTTGCGAATCAATTCCACGCATTCGGCGTATTGTTTGCCGGAACGTTGTTGTGTGCCGACCTGCACCACGCGCTTGTGCCGTTTTTCGGCTTCGATCATCCAGCGACCTTCGTCAATGAACAGCGTCAACGGTTTTTCGACGTAAACGTCTTTGCCGGCGGCGCAGGCCAGGATAGTCATCAGCGCGTGCCAGTGATCCGGCGTCGAGACCACAACGGCGTCAATGTTCTTGCTGTCCAGCATGCGCCGAAAATCCTTGAAGCCTTCCGGTTTGGCGGTTTGTTTTTCAGCGGCGGTTTCGATGCCTTCGGTCAGTCTTGGTTCGTACACTTCGCTGATGGCGGCGATTTCGCAATCCGGTTGCGAAAGAAAATCCAGCAGATGGCGTTTGCCGATCAAGCCGATGCCGATGCAGCCGACGCGAACTCGGTCGTTGGCTCCCAAAATGTTTTCGTAACTGGCGGCGGTCATCAAACTGGCGCTGACCGCGCTTTTCAAAAACGAACGGCGGTCGTTGTTCGATTGAGTCATGTTTCCTCCGTGTGATGGGTAAAGCGGAATGGACGTATTGAACTGCAAAGCCGTCCGGTTGGCAAAGGAAGACGGCAAAGTTTTTCCGGTAAATCTTGACAAGGCAAAGGCGACAGCCTCACGCTTGGCTCAATCGCTGTTCAAACCATTTACCAAACGGAGGCCTGAAATGTTACCGCTTCGTAATCGCTCTACCCTGCTCACCGTCGTTGCGCCGAGCCTGATTGTGTTTTTGTCGCTGGCGACCGGACAAACGACTTCTTCCGCTCAACAATCCGCTTTATTCACCGATGCCCAAGCCACTCGCGGGCAGGCGCTGTATGACAAAAAGTGCGCTGCTTGTCACGGCAATCAATTGGACAATGGAACGGCGGCGGCTTTGGTCGGTGGCAAGTTCATGGCCAAGTGGACAGGAAAATCGGTGGACGACCTGTATTACATCACCAAAACGCAGATGCCGTATGGCGCAGGCGATTCGATGAAAGTGCAGGAATACATTGATGTCGTCGCGTTCATGCTCAAAGCCAACGGTTACAAATCCGGCGCGCAGGAATTGAAAGCCGACGCCACGTTGAAGCAACTGAAAATCGAAGCGCAACAATCGTCCAAAGTCGCCTCCGCAACGTTGCAAGTCACCGAACCCAAAACGACGGCCGCGCCTGCGGGCAGTCCGTCGGCAAAGTTTCCTTCGCAGACGGAATTGAACTCCGCCGCGATGAATTCGACTGACTGGCTGGTGTCGAATCACGATTACGGTGGCCGACGTTTTGTGGACTTGAAACAGATCAACGTGCGCAACGCCGCCACGTTGCGGCCAACCTGTATGTATCAGGCCAGCGACCTGAAGGCGTTTCATACCAACCCGCTGGTTTATCGCGGAGTGATGTATCTGACCACCAGCACGTCAACGATGGCGATTGATGCTGCGAACTGCAAACAGAAATGGCGTCACAATTGGCGACCGCGCTCGGTTGAAGTCTGGCCGCCGAATCGCGGCGTTGCTATCAAGGATGGTCGCGTCGTTCGCGGAACGACCGACGGATATTTGTTCGCGCTGGATATGGAAACCGGCAAAGAATTGTGGGTGAAAAAAATCGTGGATTCCGCAAAGAACGAAGGCTCTTTCAACATGGCTCCGGTGATTTTTGAAAACATGGTGTTGATGGGATTGGGCATCAGCGAACAAGGCGTGCCAGGTTGGGTCAGCGCCTTCAATCTGGAAGACGGCGAACTGGTTTGGCGATTCAACACCATTCCTAAACCGGGCGAACCAGGTTCGGAAACCTGGAGCAAGCCCGAAGTGATGGCGACTGGCGGCGGCGGAGTTTGGGCGCCAATGTCGCTGGATGCCGAAGCCGGATTGTTGTATGCGCCGGTTGCCAATCCCGCGCCGGATTTTTACGGCGACAATCGCGAAGGCGCGAATCTGTATACCAACTCCATGATCGTGCTGGACGCTCGCACCGGAACGCTGAAGTGGTATTACCAGGCGACGCCGCACGACACGCACGATTACGACACTACGCAAGTCAGCCCGCTGTTTGAATCCACCGTCGGCGGTAAAAAACGCAAGCTGGTCGCCGTCAGCGGCAAAGACGGGATGTTGCACGTGCTGGACCGCGAAACCAAAGAGCATTTGTATGAAGTTCCGGTGACGACCCGGCTGAACGTCGAAGTTCCATTGAAATCCACTGAAGGCGTTCGCGTGTGTCCGGGCGTGCAGGGCGGAGTGCAATGGAACGGGCCGGCATTCAATCCGCGAACGAACTTGCTGTATGTCAACGCGGTAGATTGGTGTGGCACATTTCGTAAAGCCAAAGAAGTTCGTTTTATCCCAGGTCAGATTTATATGGGCGGATTTCACAGCGCCGACCCTCTGGACAAAGCGCGCGGTTGGTTGACGGCTGTGGATGCTTCGACGGGGAAAGTCGCCTGGAAATACGAATCCGGCAAACCCATGTTGGCAGCGGTGACGACTACGTCGGGCGACGTGGTGTTCACAGGCGAATTGAGCGGAGATTTTTTGACGCTGGATGCCAAAACAGGCAAGGTACTTTACCGATTCAACACCGGCGGAGCGATGAACGGCGGCGTGATTTCTTATGCCATCAACGGCAAACAATACGTGGCGGCGGCTTCGGGCAGTGCGTCGGGATTCTGGCAAGTGCCCGCTGGTTCTTCGACGATCGTCATCTTTTCGCTGCCGTAATGCTGCGAGATTATCCGAATAACCAAAAACGGCCTGCGTCTTTTTCAATAGATGCAGGCCGGTTGTTTTGAAGCACTTCGTTATAGGTCAATCAGAGAGTTCGTTTGTTATTGGCCAGACTCAGGAAGTTGGTGGATTGGGCTTTGACCGGTTCCAGGGAGTTGAACGACGGTTTGGCCTGGGACTGATGCAACAGTTTTTCCACAGCAAAAATGGCAACTCCGATCAGGTACACGGCGAAAATCGCCAACACTGCAATGCCAAGGATGTTCAACGTCAGTTGCAGGATTTCCATCAACGCGTTCATTTCGGCAATCATTTGTTGAAACGGCATACGACCTCCTGGGAAAAGTAAAGCAAGGTTTCGTGTTCTTGAGATCTGGAGAAACGCGGAAGAAAGAGCAGGGGCACTCCCTGCTCTTTCTTGGTGGGCTAAGGTCAGTTTGGACGAATCGTTATTGGCCGACAGTGGCGTTGATGGTGACGATTTCCGGCTTCAGTTCATTGTTCGCCAGATTGTCTGTGCCGCGAGCAGCTTTGCGTTCGGCGTTGCTCTTTGGCACTTCCGAAATGCGCTGGCCATCACTCACGCTGCCCAGAAAGTGCTGAGCGCCGTAGCGGCGAAACGTCAACAGGGCTTTACCCATTTTTTTGGCGTCTTCATTGCGGACAATGACCGTTGCGGCAGAGCCGGTTTGCTGATTGCGGATAATCAAAGTGTATGGAGCGGCTCCGTTGGTCACGTCGTATTTGCCAGCGGCAAGGGTTTTGCCATTGACGGCGAAATCAAACGGAATGTCAGCGGTCACTTTGGTTCCCAAGCCCGCGAATCCGATGGCGGCCAGGGCGATGAACAAACTCAATGTGGCGACGGTGGTAACGATCTGCTTTTTCATATTTCCTCCTAATTGGTTTCTGGAGCGGCGACGGCCAATTTCGTCCGCCGCGAGTTTTCCTTCGTACAAAATCTCATCGTGCAATTTCGATAAGCTCTTTTGTTTATCTCATCCTCACGCCGCTCTCTATCTCAATCGCCGTGCCAGTGAAATGTTGGCGTGAATCCGTGCCCACTCAAAAGCAGGCAACCGCCTGTCAGCGTTATGGTTAATGGGTATTGTCGCGGATGACGAAGTCGTCAGCGCAATTCGTTTCTCGCAAGGGTTTCTATCCGTCTGGATAGGGTTTGAGGTGGAGTGGCTATCCGATCAGAGAGGGGAAACATCGCCTGACGGCTGGACGGCGAATCTCTGAGGGCAAAAAAGACTTAGATGATGGCTTTGACCAAAGGCTCAAGTTGCGGTTGAACGTCTTCAATCCGATACGCCGCCAAAACTCTTGCCTGCATTTCGGCAAGCTTCGATTCGTCGTTGAAATGCGCCGTGACCAGCGCGTCTCCGGCGTTTACTTCGTCACCAAGTTTGGCGTGAATGTACAGCGCCACGGCGTAATCAATTTTGTCTTCCAATCGGCGGCGTCCGCCTCCCCAATCCATGACGATGCGGCCAATTTCGTCGGTTTCGATGCCGGCGACAAACCCGCTGCGCGTGGCTTTGATTGTGTGTTGATGAGCGGCTTGCGGCAGCAATTTCGGATTGTCGCAGACGCGCGCATCGCCGTCCTGAGCCGTGATGACTTCGCACAGTTTTTCCATTGCTGCGCCGGAGTGGATGGCGTCCAGCGAGCGTTGGCGCGCTTGAGCCAGGTCGGTTTCGACGCCGCCAACCAACAGCATGTGTGCCGCCAGTTCCAGACACAGTTCGCCAAAATCTTCTTTCAGCCGATGGCCTTGCAGAATTTCGATGGATTCAAACGTTTCGACGGCGTTGCCTACCCAACGACCAAGCGGCTGGTTCATATCCGTGATTAAAGCCGTCACTCGTTTTCCCATTCGGCGACCAATGCCGGTCAGAGCTTCGGCCAGCAAACGCGAATCATCGAAGCTTTCCATGAACGCGCCGTTGCCGGTTTTCACGTCCAGCACCAAGCCGTCAATTCCTTCGGCCATTTTTTTCGACATGATCGAAGCACATATAAACGGGCGAAAGGGAACTGTTGCCGTCAGGTCGCGCAGCGCATAAAGCTTTTTGTCAGCCGGAGCGATTTCTTTGGTCTGGCCGATCAATGCCACGCCGCAACGCGCCAGCACGTCTTTGAATTCCGCCAGAGACAGATTTGTGCGAAAGCCCGGAATGGATTCCAGTTTGTCGAGCGTGCCACCGGTGTGAGCCAGCGCGCGCCCGGAAATCATAGGCACGGCGACTCCGCAAGCCGCGGCAATCGGCGCAATGACGATGGAGGTTTTGTCGCCTACGCCGCCGGTGGAATGTTTATCCACTTTCGGCAGCGGCACGTGATCGTGCGTCAGCACGTCGCCGGAATAAAGCATCTCTTCCACCAGCGCGACGGTTTCGGCTTCGGACAATCCGCGCAGAAAACCGGCCATCAACCAGGCGGCCATCTGGTAATCGGGGATTTCGTCGCGCGTATAACCGCGAATCAAAAATGCAATTTCGTCTCGCGTCAGTTCGTGACCGTCGCGTTTCTTTTCAATCAAATCTTGTGGTCGCATAAAACTCAGGTTGTGGATTTCAGTCGTTCGATCAATTCCGGCACTTCCTTGATGTGAGTCAGTTCGATGAACTCTTTGCCGATCAGGTCGGCTTCAGGAACGATTTCGTGTGCCCAGGTGGTTTCGTAAGGAATGTAAACCGCGCGTCCGCCAATCGCCAACACGGGCAAAATGTCCGACTTCAGCGAATTGCCGATCATCAGGAATCGTTGCGGATCGAAGTTGTGGCGGGCGGCGAGGTTCAAATAGGTTTCCGGCGTTTTGGTTTTGACGACTTCGATTTTGCGGAAATGATCGGCCAGCCCGGAGCGAATGATTTTAGCTTCCTGCTCGAACAGATCGCCTTTGGTGATGAGCATCAACTCGTGTTCGGCGGAAAGTTGCGCCAGCGTGTCCGCCACGCCGTCCAGCAAGACGATGGGCGATTTCATCATCTCGCGCGTGATTTCGATCATCTGGCCAATCTCGGTGCCGCTGATGCGGCCTTCGGTCAATTCGATGGCGGTTTCGATCATCGAAAGCGTGAAGCCTTTGAATCCGTATCCGTAATGTTCGATGTTGCGAATTTCGGTTTCGTAAATGCGCCGTTCGATCCAGTCAGTGTCGTGATACTGCGCCAGAATTTCCACCACACGGCTTTGCGTGTCGCGGTAGATGTTTTCGTTGTGCCAAAGCGTGTCGTCAGCGTCGAATGCGAGCAAGTCAAACATAAATTCCAATCCGCCTTGAACGTCATGTCGTACTCAACAACTGCGTTCATTACCGGCTATGACCAAATGCGACGAAAGAAGTTGATGATGTAAAAAGCGTCAATGTACTTAAACGGTGTTCGGCCAATCGTGTAATGCCCGCACGGCAGGTATTTGATTTCAGCCGGCACGCCGTGACGGCGGCAATCGTCCAGAAAAATTTCCGACAAGTCAGGCAAAAACGTCAGGTCGTATTTGTTGGAAATGCACAACGCCGGGCGCCGCACGTTGCTCAACCGATGGGCGTAAGCCGCCGGGCTGATGACTTTCCAGACTTCACGGATGTCTTCGGCTGTCAGTTCCGTTTCCAGCGCGCTTCGAATATGCGAAGTCGTCAAGGCTCTCCAAACGACATCGCCAAACCAACTGGAAACCATGTTGAACGCTCCGGCAGACAATCGTTCGTCGTGAATGAAGGCCAGCCAGGACACGCACGAACCGATGCTGCTGCCCATTACGCCGACTTGTTTGTAGCCCTGAGCGAACAACCAATCGGCGGCTCGGCGAATGTCATGAACCGCCTGTTGGACTGACTGAATTGTGCGCCCAAGGTTGCCGCTGACGGTGTAATCGGCGCGCGTGAAACCGTCAGGCATTCGCTGGTCGTGGTACGGCAAACTGATTCTCAACGCGGAAATTCCCACGCGGTTCAGCGCGCCGCACAACGCAACGTGCGAATCGGCCTGGCCGTTCCATTGAGCGGAAACGATGACGGCTTTGTCACCTGAAGCAGCAGGGAAAAACCGCGCCCCGACGATGTTGTTGTTTTCATAAGGCGTGGTGATGCTGCTGGGAAATCGCAGCCAGAATCCATCGAAGTCAAAATCTTCCGGTTGGCTGGGCAATGGCGTAAAGAAAGCTTCGCTGTCGGCGATGTGTTTGGCGTTGTATTGGCGAATGATTTCCAGCGGAGTCAAAATTGAGTCCGACAAGCTGCCAGCTTGTCCAGGTCTTGGTTGATTACCAATTGGTGTTTCATTGAAGCCACGACAAGCTGGCAGCTTGTCGGACCTGAAAGCGACTCGGTTGCTTCCGGCGGCTGCGCTTAGCTGCAAGGGCTCGCTGCTTTCGGCCAGAAATTCCAGTCCCCATTCAAACGGCAGCGTCTGGCGCAAGCCGACATCGCGCGCGTGCAATCGTTTTTCCAGATGGTGCATCAATGGTCGAAGCATAAAAAAAGAGCGCGCAGTATGTCACACGGCCTGGGTTTGCAAAAGTTTTCGCGCCCGCGCCAGCACGTCGTTGGCAGTGATGCGCGTCATGCAGCGATGGTCAATCGGGCAATCGCGATGCATGCAACGAGCGCATTCGATGTTGTCGGCGCGAATCAATTCTGCGTGGCGTCCGGTGGGCGAAGTTTCAAATTCATTTGTCGGGCCGAAGATCGTCAGCGTTGGAGTTCCCAGCGCCGCTGCAACGTGCGCCGGGCCGGTGTCGTTGCTGACCAGCAAATCGCATTCGGCCAACAATCCGATCAATTCGTTCATGCTGGTTTTGCCTGCCAGATTGACGATGCCCGCTCGTTTGACCCGGAAAACGACGCGTTCGGCATAATCCAATTCGGCGGCTCCGCCGATCAAAACGATTTGCGCGTTCAGCTCTTCGTTCAATCGGTCGGCCAGTTCGGCAAACCGTTCTGCTGGCCAGCATTTCGCGCGACTGTTGGTAGCTCCGGCGTTCAAGGCGATCAACGGGCGCCGGTCGGCGATGGCGAATTGGCGCAACATGGCTTCAGCGGCGGTGTGTTGGCTGGCCGTGGCAACCAGCGAAGGCAAAGGAATTTCCACCGTCGGTTGAAAGCGCTCGCCCAAACACGCGCGTTCGCACGCCGCGACGATGTCCAGATAGTCCAGTGTTTGATGGCGGTTTTGATAGTCCGCGCCGCGATGCAATCGGTGCGTCAGCAACAATCCGCGTCCTTGCTCCGCAAACCCGATTCGCAAGCCTACGTTTCCCATCCACGCCAGCAAAGCCGCTTCAAACGCATTTTGAAACAGCAACGCAACATCAAATTGCCGCTCCCGAAGTTGCCGAACTACGTCGAAAAATGCTTTCACGCCGTCTTCGCGGCGACGATACGGAATGACTTCATTGACCAGCGGCGATTCCTGAAACAAACCGGCAGTCAGCGGTGTCGCCAGCAGAGCAATGTGCGCGTCAGGAAACGACGCGCGCAGCCGTTGCATGGCTGGAGTCGTCATCACTGCATCGCCCAGCCAGTTGGTTCCTCGAATCAGTATGCGTTCCATTGTCATCGGGAAAGTTGAAGCTTGATCGCTTTGGCAATTTCTTCCGGCGTTTGATGGGAGTTGATGGCGATTCGCAGCGAAGCCTGCTGATACAGCGGCAAACGTTGCAGGTAGCGTTCGCGCGCAACTTTTTCAGTTGCCGCCAGTGGGCGAACCACTTTGTCATGTCGAATTCGTTGCCAGCACAGTTCAAACGGAGCGTCCAGCCAAATCATTACTCCGGCCTGTGACATCAACTCGCGGTTTTCGCTGCGAGTGATGGCTCCGCCGCCGGGCGCGACGATTGCCGAACAGCTTGCCGCTTCACGCAACGCTTCGGTTTCCAGTTGTCGGAATCGTTCTTCGCCTTCGCGCGCGATCAAATCGGAAATGAAACAACCGGCGCGCGCAACGATCCATTCGTCCAAATCAATAAAACGACGGTCGAGCAGGCTGGCAAGCGCTGCTCCGACCGTCGTTTTGCCGCTGGCCATAAAGCCCACCAGAAAGATTGCGGCCAGGTCCTGATGCGGATTGCGGATTGCGGATTTCATCTGCTGCAAAGTCTTACTTCAACGCCTTTTCGATTTCTGCAATCAACACGTCGCGATCAATGATGCCCATACGATGAAAGACCAGCTTGCCAGTTTTGTCGTAAACAAACGTGGCGGGCAACACGCCTTGCCAGTCTTTGAACACGACATCAATCATTTCCTGGGGGTCGTCTGTGTCTTGTATGAACTGGTCGGCGTTCGATTTCTGGTCTTTCAAAAACGCGGCGGCTTTTTTCAGGTCAGTCATATCGTCCGCCGTGATGTGAACGAACCGCACGCCACCTTTGGCGCGGTATTCATTGTCGAGTTTGACGAATTCAGGAAATTCCACCACGCACGGCCCGCACCACGTCGCCCAGAAATTCACCACCACCACGTTGCCTGCGCGTTGTTTGATCATATCGGGAAAGGCTGCCGGTTTCAGCGGAACGATTTTGGGCAGGGCTGCCGAACTGGCAGATGCCGGTTTTGCCGGAGCAGGCTTAGTTGTTTTGCCCGGAGCCGGTTTTGCCGTTTTGCTTTGCGCCAAATCCGAAGCTCGTTTGATGATGCAGCCCATCGCTTGAGTGTCGGCGACTGTCAACGGTTTTCCAGCCAGCAATTCATCCAGCGCTGCGCGCAGATTGTGTTGTTTGGCCAGCCGAATGTTTTGCGAATTATCAATGCGCCCTCTGTAACGAAGCACGCCTTCGGCATCAACGACATACACCTTCGGTGTGCGTTCGGCGGCATAAGCGTCGGCGACGATATTTCCTTCGTCTTTCAGAATCGTGAAGTTGATCTGGTTGGTTGCGGCGTACGCGCGAAGTTCGTCAACAGTTTCATCGGCGCTGGAATTGATGCCGATGAAATTGACTCCGCGTTTGGAGTAATCGTCGGCGACGGCTTTGATGCGATCTTTGTACAGATTCGAAATCGGGCAACGCGCTGAAAGAAAAGCAAGGATCGTCGGTTTGCCGCGATACGTTTTCAGCGCGTGCGACTGGCCGGACAAATCAGGTAACTCAAATTCCGGCGCCGCCGCGCCAATAGCCACCGCAGCAGTTGCCTGTGCAGGTGAGTTTGAATGGCCACTGGCAATGATCGCCAGACCAATGAGCAAAACTACCAGGATTCTTTTCATCGTTTCTTCTTCTCCTTAACAGTCGCGGTGGATTTCTTTTTGGCAGCTTTTTTGGTGCTGCGTTTCCTTGCAGGTTTCTCCGCCAGAAATTGAACCCGGTCATAGATGTCGGCCAGTTTCAGCGTGCATTTAATGGATTTAAGCGTCACGCTGGTTTCCAATCCCTGATGAACGCGATACGTCCAGCTTTCGTCCCTCTGGCGGGAAAAATGTTCGACGGTTGGGCTGGTCTGGGAAATCAGCACGTAATCCTTCAAGCTCGAACTCCAGTTTAGGTATCGAAAGAACTTTTCTCCCCGGTCGTAGTTTTCAGTCGAAGGCGAAAGCACTTCAAAAATAACAGTCGGATTGGTGATGACATCCTGGTATTCGTCGTGGAATGTGGCTTCGCCGCAGATCACAAAAAAGTCCGGGTAGGAATACATTCCTTTTTGGCTGCGGGCGAATTGAGGGCGCTGGCCAGTGCGAATTTTGGAATTTCCGTTTCGTCCACGACACGGCGTCCCGCGCAATTGAGGAACCAAAATGCCGCCAAGATTGGCAATGATTTCTCCGTGCGCCCAACTTTCGCCGGCCATTTCAAAAATGTATCCGTCAATGTATTCGTGCCGCTCGTCTGTCGCGCGTTCCATTGCCAAGTATTCTTCTTCCGTCTTTAAAGGTTCTGCCAAGGCTACAGCCATAAACCCTCCAACTAAACAAAAACAGGCTCAGGATACTGCGAACTGCCCGCTGTGAACTGCAAACTGACTTACAGTTTTTCGGCCACCGACTTGGCTTGCAGAAACAAGCCCAGGTAATCGCGCCCGCCTGCTTTGGAATCCGTGCCAGACATGTTGAATCCGCCGAAAGGATGCACGTCCACCAGCGCGCCAGTGCATTTGCGGTTGATGTACAAATTGCCGACGTGAAATTCGCGGCGTGCGCGTTCGATGCGGTCGCGTTTGCCGGAATAAAAACCGCCGGTCAATCCGTAAATCGTGTTGTTGGCGATGTTCAGCGCGTCGTCCACGTCTTTGGCTTTGATGAAGGCCAGCACAGGGCCGAAGATTTCTTCCTGCGAAATGCGCGCTTGCGGATCAACGTCGGCGATGACCGTTGGCTGAATGAACCAGCCTTCGTTGGCCAGTTCGTGGCGATTGCCGCCTGCGACCACGCGGCCTTCCTCTTTGCCGATTTCGATGTAACTGGAAATTTTGTCGAATGACCGCTGGCTGGAAACCGGGCCGGTGAAGTAACGAAGGTCTTTGACGTTGCCGACGGTCAATTTGGCGGTGCGTTCGGCGACCTTTTGCAGCACTTCGTCGTACACCGATTCGACCACGACGGCGCGCGAACAGGCGGAACATTTCTGGCCGGAAAAACCGAACGCTGCGGCAACAATGCCTTCGGCGGCGGCGTCCAGGTCAGCGGTTTCGTCAACGACGATGGTGTCTTTGCCGCCCATTTCGGCGACGACGCGTTTGATCCAGATTTGGCCGGGTTGCGTTTTCGCGGCCAGTTCATTGATGCGCAATCCCACGGCCATCGAACCGGTGAAGGAGATAAATCGCGTTTTCGGATGCGTCACCATGTATTCGCCGACCGTCGGCCCGTCGGCGGGCAGGAAGTTCAACACGCCCGGCGGCAATCCGATTTGTTCCATCAGTTCAACGAATTTGGCGGCGACCACCGGCGAATCGTCCGAAGGTTTCAGCACAACGGTGTTGCCCG
>CAYYDG010000074.1:0-31178 GCA_964470555.1 uncultured Heliomicrobium sp. | reverse complement strand
GAAGCCGTTTCGAATGCGCGTTTCCGCGTGGACAAATTCATTTCCGACGCCAAACCTTGGGACTTGGCTAAAGACCCGGCCAAACGCGCTGACCTGGAATTGGTGTTGCACACGGCGGCGGAATCGTTGCGATTCTTTGCTGCGCTGCTCGCCCCCGTGTTGCCGAACGCGACACAGGCCATTTGGCAACAACTTGGCGAACGCGGAGAAGTGAACAATGTGATTCCCGCCAGTCTGAACTGGGGAGACGGGAAGCAAAATCAGATCGGCGAAATTCAGCCGATCTTTCCCCGATTGGACAAAAAGAAAATTATGGAAGAGATCAAACAAGAAGAAGCGGCGAGCCAGGCGGCTCGCGCACAAGAAACCAAAACTGCTGAACCCGCGCCAGCGCCAGCGGCTGAATCCAAGCCCGCCGACGCTGCGCCCGCGGTGGCCGAACCCGCGCCGGGTGTTGCCTACATCGGCATCGAAGACTTCTTGAAAGTCGAACTTCGCGTCGGCGAAATCAAAACTGCCGAGCGCGTGCCGAAAGCTGACAAACTGCTACGGTTCACGATTGATCTGGGCGAAGCCGAACCGCGTCAAATCCTGGCGGGCATCGCGCAGTATTACGAACCTGAAAAACTGATTGGCCGCAAAGTCATCATTGTCGCCAATCTGGCTCCACGAAAACTGCGCGGTTTTGAATCGCAAGGCATGGTGCTGGCGGCTTCGATTGGCGAAGAAGGTCGCCCGATTCTGGCCGGTTTTTTGGAAGACGTGCCGAACGGCGCGAAGCTGAAGTAGAGCAGGTTTTCCAACCTGCTCCACTTTTTGTGCAAGCGCAACATCTGAAAATTAAGGCAATCGCTGGTTTTCCGCGTAAAGCCTGCAACTTGAAAACTAGAGCAGGTTGGAAAACCTGCTCTACATTCCAAGGAACGTAATGAAACATCACAAGCTGAATGAAATTCCCGAAGAGCAAGTCACCAGTCTGTTTTCGCGCCGCTTTTTCACTGGCGAAAAAATCACGATGGCATTTCTGACCATCAAAAAAGGCAGCGTCGTGCCGCGTCACAGCCACGACAGCGAACAGTTCAGTTATTGCATCAGCGGTTCGCTGAATTTCAAAATCGGCGACGAAGAACTGGTTTTGCGGGCAGGCGAACTGGTCGAAATTCCGTCCAACATTCCGCACGAAGCCTGGGCGACGGAAGATTTCACCGGCATAGATGTCTTCAGCCCTATTCGCGCCGACTGGCGCGACGGCACGGATGATTATCTGCGCCGGCAGAAGTAATTGGATTTACGTTAATTCTTGGTTTGGGAGGCGAACAATGACTTATTTGGTGTTGCTCACGATCTTGGTCTTTGTCGGGCTAAATTGTTTCGCCTCTGTAATTGTTGTTCGTTCCCGACATACGGCTAAAAAACAAAAGCTACGACAAATGTTTTTTGTTTGGTTGCTGCCTGTCATTGGTTCGGTCTTTACAATCAGCCTGCTTAAGGAAACCCATCGTTCGACGATTGGCAAAACTGGCGTAACAGAAATGAGGTTTGATGATTGCTGGCTCTATTCGGAATCTGCTTGTGGCCACCCACCTGAGCTATGGAATCATACTCCCGATCATTCTTGTGACTGATAACTTCACGGCGTCGCTGCAATAGCCTTAAAGCCCAATCACGCCCGCTCGAATCAAAATCAGCGAAAGGGTGCCCACCACGATCCACAAAATCACGCCCTGAATCAGCGGGCGCGCGCCGACTTTTTTCAACGTCGCTTTGGAAATGCCGCAGCCGATAAGAAACAACGTCACCGTCAAACCGATGCGCGCCAGTTTGTAAATCCATTGGTACGCGGGCGCTCCGGCGGGCAGGTACGTGTTGACGACTGCTGCCAGACAGAAAAACAGAATGAACCACGGCCATTGGATTCTGGCTTCATGGCGTTTGAGAAACGCCGTGCCGAGCGTCAGCGGCACAATCCACAAAGCGCGCGCCAGCTTGACTGTCGTGCCAACGGCCAAGGCAGTCGCTCCGTACTTGGCCGAAGCTCCGACCACAGAGCTTGTGTCGTGAATGGCCAACGCCGCCCACAAACCGAACTGCGATTCGGTCAATCCCACCGCCAAACCAATCGCTGGAAAAATCAGCAAAGCCACCGAATTCAAAATGAAGACCGTGCCGAGCGAAACGGACATTTCTTCGTCTTTGGCTCCGGCGACGGGGCCGATGGCGGCAATCGCGCTGCCTCCGCAAATGGCCGTGCCGACCGAAATCAGCAGCGAATTGGTTTCGGCGACTTTCAACAGTTTTCCCAACGCCAGGCCCAACGCCAGAGTCGCCGCGATTCCCAACGCTGTGTAAATGAACCCTGAACTCCCGGCGCGAATGACCTGATGCAGATTCATGCCGAAGCCCAGTCCAACCACGCATACTTGCAGCAAGGTCTTAGAAAGCGATTTGGTTTGTTTGGAGTATGGATGTTGAAAGAAAAGTCCGAAGACCAAGCCCAAAGCCAGCGCAATCGGCGGCGAAGCCCACGGCGTAACGACGAATAACAATGCTAGGAAGAAAATCAACTTGGCGAGCATGCGCGCGCGAGTATACGCAGAGCTTCAAGACCTGTCTAACTGTTGAAGAATCGTTCCAGCCGCTCAAACACAATGATTATCTGATGTTGACTGTAACTGTGTTGGCTGTTCTGCCATCGGCGGTCACCACCACATTGGCCAATCCACGATTGAGCAATGCGCGTGGCAGCAGGACGTTGATTTGATCCAATCCGACGAATTCGTTCTGCGGCCCTGCATAAAGCAGTGACGTTGGCTGACCGCCAATCGTGCAACTGACTGCGGAAAGCTGGCTGCGAAAACGGATTCCGGTGGCGAACAGCAGAAGAACCACCTGATCGGTTGGCGGCCCCAGATCAATCGGGACGGCGACGATTTGCCCGGAAGCCGGATCAAACTGCGTCACAGGTTCAAAGGTTTGAACGCCGTTTCGAATTCGCAGAGCGACAGCCGCCGCCAATCCCTGTCCAGTGCCATTTGCGCTGAACAAACCGGGGGCGACTGATGTCAGATTCATTACGCCAGTCGAGACAAATCCGCTTCGACTTCCAATAGTCACCAGAACCGGGCCGGACAATAATCCAGGCGTAATCTGAAAATTGATTTGTCCCGGCGAAACGAATAACAAAGGGGCTAGCAGTTCCTGGCCGGAAGCATCTCGCAACCGTATGCTGGTTCCGTCCAGCGATGTTGGCAAAGGAACCGTCTGCGCCTGAGTGATGGCAGTCGACAGATTGCCGCCAAACACCGATGCCAACGATTCCTGAGCGACGTTGAACGCAAAATTGGCCGAAGAAACAACAGCCGCCATTGACGGAAGAATTTCCAATCCGCCCGTGACAATGGCGCGTTGGCCGCCAGAAGTCACAATCAGATTGCGCGAACCTGGTATGGCCGTCGGACTGATGGAAATTTCGGCCAACACGGCGGGCAATCCAATGCTGGTGTTGGCGAAAAAAGTGCGATGAATAGTGACGCCGCCGCCGCTGATTGAAAGCGGAGTTCCAGATTGCGGCAATCCGGGGCCGTTGACGCCGACAATGACGTTCGATGCGCCTTGCGGAACCTGGCCGCTGATGTTCAGAAAATCGGCGCTTTCGGGGCCGCGCACCTGATACCCACCCAGCGCAGGCGTTTCGCGCGTTAAAGTGAAATCCCTGATCGCCGCTCCTCCCGCGCTGACGTTGACCGAAACATCGGCGCTGGTCGAATAGGTGGATGTCGTGTTGGCGTAAAACGTATCCAGATCGCTGCGACTGAAAAACGAAGGCCCCAACGGATCGAGCGGTTCGGCAAAAACCGTGTAAGCGCCGGGCGGCAATCCCTGCATGGCGTAAGTTCCATCGGGTTGCGACAACGCGCTGGTCGTGACGTTCCCATTGGCATCCACCGCAACCACGTGAGCGCCGAAAATGTTTGCGCCATTGGGTTCGCTGACTCGTCCGCGAATCGTGCCGGTCGCATTGAAAAATCCCGCTTCCGGATAAATTACCGAAGCGCCAATGATGTCGTCCGTCGCCAGCGCACGATTTTGCGTTCTGCCGTTGGTGGTTCGCGGATACATTGTGGCGCCGCCAATCGGGCTGTGGCTCAAACCTATAACGTGGCCGATTTCGTGCGTCGCCACATCCTGAATATCAACCGCATTGGCGCGCCCGTCCACAGCCCACTGATACCCGAATCCGTTGAACACCACTGCGGCATCGGTGATTTCGCCGGTGACCGCATTGAACTGGCGACGTGTCAACGCCAGCGCGCCCGTCAGATTCAATCCATCCTGTGTGGTTTCAGAATTCTCCAGCCAGAACAGTTCCAATTGACCGCTGGCCGCCGTTATTGTCGAAGTCGTATTCGCGCCTCGCGTGAAGGCAATCGCGCTGGTTGGAATGTCTTCCCAGGTTTGGAAAGACGCCATCAAGGCTCGTTCCACCTACGCAAAAGGAACGTTATCGCTTCCCGCCGAATTCAAGCGATAGGTCAATCGTCCGCCCTGTACGATGGCGCTGGTGGGATTGGCCAGATTCCACGCCAGAGGCTCGCCGTTTGTCTGGCTGATAGGCACGCGAACATACGAAGCCGTAGGGCGAGCCGCCAAACAGAAAATCCCGCAGAAAGTGAGCAGATAGATCAGATATTTCATGGCGATTTGGTGAATGGGATGAACTGACGGAAATCGTTTGCCTTATTTCGCGTTGGCTATTCGCCGGCGAAGTTCGGCCAACGTCAATTGCGTGGAATACGATTTCACCGGCTGAAATTGTTTGCCGGAATTGGCGCGCTCCACCAGCACAATGCCCGAAAAATCGCGCGTCACGGTCTGGCCGTTGACAGTCATTTTCCCCTGCTTCAACCCGACGATGGTCAGTTCGTTTCGTTGATTGTGCGTCGTAAACAGCACGGCGGATTCTCCTGCGTTAAATTCCGGGCGACCGGCATAATCGGTTTTGAAGCCATCTTTTTCGCCGCCGAGTTGCACGATCCTGACGATTTCTCCGGCGCGCGCGGTTCCCTTGAAAGTTTCGTTGATGCGCACAGTCACGGCGGTGTAAATCCGCGTGCGTTCGGCGTTCCAATAACTTTGCGTAGCCAACACCTGGCCATAAAAGACATCTGTGGATTTGCGCGCCAACTCCTCGATTTCCAATCGCTGCATGATCGTCGCCTGAACAGGCCAGACGACGATCAGCAAAGTCATTGCAAGCAAGGGCAATAGCCACAAACCAATCGGTCTGCGGCCAGCGGTTTCAAAACGCATAACAACCTGACTCCTTTTTTGCTTCAATTTAGCGAACGGTAATTGTTACTTCGCGCGCGGCAATGCCGTTGCGCGAAATCACCAGCGTGTGAGTCCCCGTGGTTATATTGGCCGGGAAAGTGATGTTGAATTGGTTCAAGCCTGAAAAACCCGGCGCACGTCCAGCGTAACTGACCGCCACATTCGCGCCGCCAATCGTCGCCGTCGTCGAACCCGCCGCGTTGCCGTCGTTGTCGGTCACGTCGGCTCCCAAACCGGTTCCGAATACGGCGATGATGTTCGGCTGGCCGTTGGATTGTTTGGCGTTGAACGGGCCGGGCGTGAACGTGAAGGCATCCAGCGCAACGGCTGCGCCGGTTCCGCTCTGATTGGTGGTGAAGATGCCCGGAACCGCCGGGGCGATTTGAAAAGCTCCGGCGCGAATCAATTGCCCGTTGCTGAACACTTCAATCAGCGCAGTCGAAGAAGGAACGTTCAAACCGCCGGTTGTCGCCGCAGTCGTTCGCGGAATCTGAAAGTTGATTTGCTCCGGCGAAACGAAAAACAAACCGGCGGGCATTCCATTGACGCGAACCTGAACGTTGGCCAGCGTGGTCGGCAACGGTTGAGAATCAGCAATGGCAATGGTGTTGGCCAATCCCGCGCCGAACAATGCGGAAATTTCGCCCGGCGCCAATGTGGTTTTGAAACTCGCCGCTGAAGCCGCCGCGATCAAGCGTGGCGTAGTCAAATCAGCCAGTCCGGTATTGACGCTGGCCAGTCCCGAAGTGGATTGGAAGAAATAACTCTCGAATGCCAGCCTGTACAGCGTGACCTTGTCCAACGTCGTCTGAGAAGCCTGAGCGCCCGGTTGAATCAACAAGACGACCGCCGCGCGGAAAGTTTTTTGCGACGTGGCCGAATTCGGCGCGCGATTGCCGTTGGCCTGCAAAATCTGGTTCATCGTCACGGTTTGTCTTGTTCCGAACACATTGACGTTCGGGAAAGGATTGGCTTCGCGCGTCCGCACAGTGCCCGAAGTGTTGGTGATGACGAAAGTGTCAGGCACGTCCGAAGCCGGTCGCAATCCCATCAGATATTGATCGAGCAGCGAATATCCATCCACCAGATTGACAGACGTGAACGAACCATTGCCGTTGTCACGCCAGACACAACCTTCAATCGAAGACGAACGCCGCGCTGCCGGGCTGCTGACTGTGGATTCGATGTTCAGGAAGAAATTCCAGTGCGCATCATCCCGCCCAAGCAACAACGCAGGGTCTGCGCCCGGATAACCCACAAACGCCAACCAGCGATGGCTCTGTTCGTGCGCCATGATGGAAAGCGCGTGATTGGCGCCCAGAAACCGCGTCACAGGCGAAGCCGGATACTGCTGCGAAATGTTGCTCAGGTTCAGTATCCCCTGAATTTTCTGGCTGTTGATGCTCAACGATTCGGACGATTGTCCGACCGGCAAGCCTATGCCTGCGGCATCGTTCCGCAGCGGCAGGTAAAATGCGAAAGCGTCGCCCAGATCGAATTGAAAATCTGTGATCAGATAAACGAAATCGTAAACGTCCCGATTCGGGTGCGTGGCATAAAACGCCTGCGCGGCGGCAATGTCATCCAGTTTGGAACTGGTCGAAAACAGTTCGGCAATCGGCGTGGTGATGGCGTTTGCCGGCGGGTTGTTCAAATTTACCAGTGTCGGCACGGGCGCAGTACCTCCGCCGGAAATTCCCGCCAACGCCAGACTGGTCAATTGCGCCTGATCGTAAGCAAATACGATGCGCCCGTTGCTGAACAACGTCACTTGAAAACGATGCACGCCGTTGTCGGTCGTCGGATCGTTCGGAAAATCTCTTATGTTGTTCCAGGTGATGACCACACGGTCGGCGTCTTTGCGGATGTAAATGCCGCTGGAACCTTGCGTCACGGCGGCGCTGGCGTCCAGATCGTGCCAGTACGGCGCAATGCGCGGAACGCTGGTTTGAAACTTGGCCAGACTTTCGCCCGAATCTACGGCTTCCAGATCAAAGGTCGTTTGCGGGACACTGGCCGGACGAAACGCCAGAAAGCCGTTGCTGGAAACAGCAACGTTGGTGAACGAAGCGCCGAAAAAGCTGAAAGTGAAACCTAAATCCTGCGCGATGTACGCATCGTCGCCCGGATCAGGCGTTGGATTGGTTTTCGGATTGACCGCCGGAGCGACGGTCAAATTCAACTTTGTGCCGAAATTGGAGTCAAAACCTCCGTTGGAAGTGGCGACGGTGTACCCGCCGCTCGAAGGCGTGAATTGCACTTGCCGCCCGGTCAGGTCAAAGAAATTGGCTGGAGTCGCAATACGGCTGTCAGCTTGAATGACGGAAATGTCCGCAATGTCCTGCGCGGGAATTTCCGCCATCAAATTTTCCGCGCCGAACTGTTCGGTCAGCCGTTGTTTGTTGGCCAGATGCCAGACCCAGGCTTCGCGGATGCGGTCTTCGCGGCTGAGCTTTTTCTTTTTGCCTTCATCGTTGTGGAAACTGGCGGCAGAGAATTTGGCGGCAAATCGCTTTTCTGATTTCGCCGACGAGAGCACAATCAGCGATGTGTAAAACAAAACAACAGCCATCGCGGTGACAAACCACCTCACCGCGCGTTGATTGCGAAAAAACATAGCACCTCCGGATTTTCAGTAGAGACGTTTGAAGGGGGAAACATCGGGCTTCAGGAACGGCAAACTAAGGGAGACCCAGAGGAAGGTCAAGTACGTGAAATGTCGGTTTGTGCATATTCCGTGCGCTGCTGTTTCTTATCATCTTTAACTTAGTTAGGGGTACTGACTGTTGGAAGGTGAGGGCCAATATAGCCAATAATTATTCTGCGCGTGGATGGCTCTGGAAGAAAGTGAATTCGCCAAGCACCTGGAGTCAGACGCACATGCCAGCTAAAAATACGCCTCACCCCATCTGGACAGATAAACGCTCTTTCCTGGCCGTACTGTTCAAGCGTTGTTTGACTCTCGGGGGAGACTTTGCAGGGAAGCTTATCTGGCTCGAAGCCGCCTGCTTGCCAGTTTTTACAATAAATTTCCAATTCAAATAGACGCTTAACGACTTGCCGCAACGCCATACTTCCGCTGCTAAACTCCTTAATGGTTGAGGCCACCGACTCACAAAAACTCAATGCCGGAAATAGCGAATCACGGCGCTCCCAAAGATCAATGCCATCACAAACGCTTGTCTGCAGTCGCTTTGTAATCCAATCTTGATGAGTCGTTACGTGGTCTGGGTGACAACCGTGTTTCACCTCCACCTGTTCAGAATGGATGCTTTCGTCCACCTCAATCCAGCGGTGTTCTATCTGGATACTAGGATGTTGCCACCGCTTGGCCGATGGCAGACTTACAGCGACGGCCTCCAAAAGATACGCATACCCTAAGCCGAGAGCGGGCTGAAGGCTTTTCCTTCCTTGATGGAAAAATTCTGAGGCCAGGGATGTTTGCTGAATCCTAGGTAAGTCAGCCAAGTACGGAGCTTTGGTGACTAAAGCTCTGAAAAACTGCCGCTCTTCACGGCTGACTTCATTATCATTACGCCAGTTGACCAATGAGTAATCAGGCGCGAGTTTGGCTATCTGAAAATCTGGATCCGTCCTGAGAACACGACCCACCCCTTGCTTGGTCATCGCAATTACTAAAGAAATGAATTGTGTCATCCACTGTCGCGCCTCCTCGACGTTTGAAGCCGGAGAACGTAGCGACAGTTCATTAAACACCATTTCCATATCCATTCATTCTCCTCGGCTGAAGCAAGCCCTCCAAGCTTTTGTCCCATTCATCGAAGAATCCTTCAGGCCAATGGTCAATCCGTCCGTCGCGATCAATTTGTGGCGACACCACTTCAAAAAAAGCCTGATTATTCCTCTCCTCACGCCTGAAGTAATGTAGCTTTACTTTGTCAGGCTCGATTTTTCCTGAATGCACAGCTAGTCGAATGCCATTCAGCATGTGATCACTATGCGTCTCCAACAAAATTTGAACTCCACCACAGGCAGCGCGCGCAATTAATTCTCCAATTTGTACCTGCCCTTGTGGGTGCAAATGTGCCTCAGGGTTTTCAAGCAGCAATAGGCTTCCAGGCCTCGCCGAAAGCAAGGCAACAAGCACCGGTAATGTATAGGTAATCCCAAAGCCGACATTGGTAGGCCGATACTGGTTGCTTACCATTTTGCCGGAAGTAAACGAATATTGAAGACTCACCAAATCCATTTCGGAGTGAGATTTAAAACTGAGCCTGGTCCCTGGGCTGACTTCGCCAAGCCAGGCCTCAACCTGTGCCCGAAGTTGATTCGATTTTGCTGAGTCGTGTCCCAGCAAGTGATTTGGGATAGTCTCCCGCTCAAACAAAGAGAGAAAATGTGCTGTGAATTCTCCTCTAGTACCGAGTTGCTTGTGCTGACGCACTTGATAATCTGACGTCTCAAAGGATGTTCGCGGTCCGATGCGTTCTGCCTGAAGGTAATGGAACTCGTCCTTGAATAAACTGGTCTGGAAAATATCTCTGTTTACCGGCTTTGACGCCAAGTTCATAACGTCAGATTCTCTGTTGTAATCAAATCGCCACTCTGCTTCTATGCCCTGATGCCACGCTAGATCAAAGCCAATTTGCATCTCCTGAGCGCCCTCGAAGAGCGCGTCCTGAGCTGTGCCGATTCGCACGAGATCACCATTCAGCGCCAATCCTTTGTTTGGCAGCAACCTTTGCTGGTAAGACTGGCGTAGAAGCAGAAGGGACTGGATGACCGAAGATTTACCCGTGCCATTAAGCCCTGAAAGCATCGTCAATTGGCCTAGATTCAGGGTCTGGTCAGCGAAGCACTTGAAGTTTCTGAGCCGCAACTTGCGGATCATTGCAACACCTCCTGAATTATTACCTCTATTTCCTTAAAGCGGGTCTTAACTCTATTTGAAAAGCCGGTGGCAAAAGAGATTGAATTGTCAAACTCTTGATTGCTCACCAATTCAATAAACTTCTGGTTGAGTAATTCTTTTCTCTCGACCAATCGATTAAGCTCGGCATCACTCAGGTGATCGAGATTGACTGACCATACTTCAAATAGGGATTTGTTGATCGCTGAGCGCCTGCCTTCCAGAGAAGGTCTGCGAAAAGCTTGCTTCCCGAATATTTCGGCCGCCCACTTCATGGCACGCAAAAATCTTTTTTTCAATTTCTCCACTTGAGAATCAGGCAGATCGTTAAGAGCTTCCATCGTACTATTGAGAAAAGTATCCAAATCTCCCTTGTAATCGGAATAGGGAGTTAGTGTGAAAGCGAGAAAACGCAACACACACTCACGGTCTGCCATACGATCATCACGAATGCTGTTGGATGTTGCACTTCTAAACTCCTGAGACTGACTGAGCTTTTCCAAGAGCTTGGTGGCCTTACCTTGGTTCAGGGCATGACGTATCTCCATTGCTGAAAGCGGCAACCCACCAGTGTTGATACGCCTGAAGAGATTGAATTTGACTTTGGGCGGGGTTCCTTTCTCAATGAGATATACGGTGACTTGTGTCTCATTGATTCGACGCTGAAGACTACGTGGCAATTCGTTGTATTTCTTCCCCTCGTACTCAGTAAGAAATTCCAGTCCACTTAGTTTCAGTTTCTGCTGGATAACAAAGCGGCTAAGCGATGTGAGTCTCTGTAAGCCGTCTACAATGATCCACTTCTCATCATCCGTCGCATCGAAATAAAAAGCTGGTAACGGGATGCGAATCAACAACGACTCAATTAACCGGCTCTTTGCTCCATCATTCCAAATTCCCTGTTTCCGCTGAAAGCCTGGCGTTAGATCAATTTCGCCTTCCTTCATTCGGCTAATCAGCAAGTCAATGGTCATTGGCCTGGTCACGACTCTGATAAGCGATGGGTCGAATGGGCTAGTAATCGGCTCCGATAATTCAGCGTCCTCTATTTCAACACCTGTGCCATCATCTTCAACCCTAGCGCTGTCATTAGTGATAAAATTTTGTTTTGCGACTTCGTGCTCTGAGACTAAAGTTTCCATTGCCGCTTTGCTCCCTTAACTAATTGTTTTGGGTTTCTATTGAAGATTAATCGTATCACAACCCCAGACTAGCGTCTTCTTGTACCCAGCTACTTTCACAAAATGATCAATCCTAAGGATTTGCCAGTTTCAAGGTGAAGATAGAAGATAATAGATATGAGTTGAAATGGGTGTTTGCCTTGTCACCGGTTGCGTGGTTGATCACGCTGTCTCTGTGCTTGTGCGCGCTAAACAACATGATCTAGGCACTGCTGGCATTTGCTGGCGGGGTTGGTGCTGGCGGGGTTGGTGCTGGCGGGGTTGCTGCTGGCGGGGTTGCTGCCGGTTTGGTGGCGGCTGGCATAAAAATTCTTCCTACGCCATTGCCATATAGTTTTGCGCTCGTAAGATTGGTGCATACCGATTCACTCTACGACAGGAGCAACACTATGAAACGCATCACGGCTTATGCTTTCTTCATCGTCGCGCTGGTTTTGGCGGCGGCTTTTCAAGGGCACACGCAACAACCCGTTCAAGCTTTCGACTTCACGTCCGTCATGGTTCCGATGCGTGATGGCGTGAAGCTCAACACGCACATCTTTGCGCCGAAAAACCAGACAACGCCGTTGCCAATAATCTTGGAACGCACGCCGTATCAAGCTCCGGCAGGACAGGGATGGGCGCAAGGCAAGTTCAAAGAGCTTGCTGCGGATGGATACATCTTTGTCTTTCAAGACATCCGTGGCCGGTTCAAATCCGAAGGCCAGTTCGTGATGCAGCGCGCGCCAGTGTCTGTGCTCAAAAACGATCCGAAGCTGATTGATGAAGTCACGGACGCGTACGACACGATTGAATGGTTGGTCAAAAACGTCCCGAATAACAACGGGCGCGCAGGCATCATAGGCATTTCGTATCCGGGCTGGACGGCGATGATGGCGACGATTGCGCCGCATCCGGCGTTGCGCGCGGCTTCGCCACAGGCATCTCCGGCGGATATGTGGATGGGCGACGATTTTCATCACAACGGAGCGTTTCGCCTGAGTTACGGGTTTGAATACGCGACGATGATGGAAACCAACAAGGAACAGGCTCGGTTTGAATTCGACAAATACGACACGTACGAGTGGTATCTGAAGCTCGGCGCGTTATCGAACGTCAACGAAAAATACCTGAAGGGCAAAATCCCCACGTGGAATGATTTTGTCGAACATCCGAATTACGACCGTTTTTGGCAGGAACAAGCCGCCGCCGGATATTTGAAACAGGCGCGCGTGCCTACGCTGAACGTGGCCGGTTGGTGGGATCAGGAAGATTTTTACGGCCCGGTCAAAATCTATGAAGAGTTTGAAAAGAACGATCCAAACAAACAAAACTTCTTTGTCGGCGGCCCGTGGAATCATGGCGGTTGGGCGCGCCCGGATGGCAGCACGTTGGGGCGCATCAAATTCGACAGCAACACGTCGCTGCATTACCGGCAAATGATCGAAGCGCCGTTTTTCGCCTACTACCTGAAAGACAAAGGCACGCCGACCTGGAAAGAAGCGAACGTGTTTGAAACCGGTTCGAACCAGTGGCGCAGTTACGATCAATGGCCGCCGACGTACAAGACTGAAACTCGCAAGCTGCATTTTCACGCCAACGGCAAATTGTCATTTGACGCGCCGACCGATGTCAGCCGCCAAGCCGCCGACAGTTATCTTTCCGATCCGGCGAATCCGGTTCCGTATCGTCCGCGTCCGGTCGAAGCGACATACGATCCACGCGGTTCGGGTTGGGGAGCGTGGCTGGTTGGCGACCAACGTTTTGCGCAGGGACGACCCGACGTGCTGACGTGGGAAACCGATCCGCTGACCGAAGACATGACCATCAGCGGCAATGTCATCGGCCATTTGTTCGCGTCAACGACTGGCAGCGACGCCGATTGGATCGTCAAACTGATTGACGTGTACCCGGAAACCTATCCGGCGGAACCGCGTATGGGCGGTTATCAATTGATGGTGGCCAACGAAGTCTTTCGCGGACGATTCCATAAGAGCTTTGAAAAACCAGTGGCGCTGACGCCAAACGCCGTCAACGAATTCACGGTGGACATGCGGCATTGCAATCACCGATTTCTGAAAGGGCACAAGATCATGGTGCATGTGCAAAGCACCTGGTTTCCGGTGATTGACCGCAATCCGCAAAAATTCGTGCCGAACATTTTCAAAGCGACGGACGCCGATTACATTCGGGCGACGCATCGCATTCACCGATCGAAACAATTTCCTTCGCACGTCAGCGTGCCGGTCATGGTTCGTTAATCGGTTTGCATTAGTTTCACCATGGGGCGAGATTCAATCTTGCCCACCAAGCAGGGTATATTTTCAATTGTCGAGGTTTGTTTATGACTCAACATTCTGAATCCGTTTCTTTGGCAAAATACAAAAAACAATTTTTCGTGCTGGCTTCACTCTCTTTTTCCACGGCGTTGTGCTTGGGGTTGTTGGCGTTGCGTGCGTGGCATTACCAGACTTCAACGCAAAAATGGCTGGTTTGGAATTTGTTCCTGGCGTGGTTGCCTGTGCTGGGAGCCTTCACGGCGTATAACCTGCATCACTGGCCGACGCGGATGCGTTGGTTGCCAATTTTCGGATTCGCTTTTCTGTGGCTGCTATTTTTGCCCAACGCGCCTTATTTGATTACGGACATCATTCATCTGAAACAAAGTGGCCGAGTTCCGCTGTGGTATGACTTGATCACGCTGGTAGCTTTTGCCTGGACTGGATCGTTTCTTGGATTGGTTTCGCTATTTCTGATGCAAGACCTGGTTCGGCGAATCATGGGGCGTCTAGCCAGTTGGTTGTTTGTCATTGGCGTGCTGGTTTTGAATGGCTTCGGTGTGTATTTCGGGCGCTTCCTGCGCTGGAACAGTTGGGACGCGTTGTTCCGTCCTTCGAGCTTGATCAATGAACTGCTGAACGGATTGCAGAATCCTTCTGAGCATACACAAACAGTGGCTTTCGCCGGATTGTTTACGCTGCTATTCAGCGCCGTTTACCTGATGATGCTGTCGTTCAAACATCTGCACTTGGAATCTGAAAAACATTAACCACAATCGGCGCTTTCTTTCACAGCAAAGGCGCGGTTGACTGAAATCAGGAAAGTCCCGAAGCGCGCCCGGCATCAAGTGTTTTGGTTGTGCCTTCGGCGATGCTGGCGGGTTCGGGCGAAGATTGTTGTTTGACTCGGTTGGTATCTACCGCCGGAGTTTGCTTCGGCGGTAAGACCGCAACTGGCATTGGCTGTGGTAGTGGGCGTTGAGTTGTCAGGTCGGCCTTGTCGAAGAAGGTTTTCAGGAAACTCGCTGCCAGGCGTTGCCAAAACAAAATCATAGGAATCGTTACAACCATGACCAGCAAGACGCCGAGGCCTGCTGTGACAGTCCCGGCCAGCATTGCCGCCACAGAACCGAGAAACATCAATGTGGCTCCGAGAGACAATCCTTTTTGGCGCGGCGACAGTTGAAAGAATAATTGCAGAAGTCCGAAAAATACTCCCAACATCAACGCGTATCCTTGCCAATTCACGCCAAAGCCCGTGGTCAGAAAAAGCCCTTTCAACGCGCCAATCAGCATCAACCCGGCGCCGAGCGTAATGTCACGTTGGCGAACTGAGCCGGGAGGCAGGCCCGTCGTCAACACTTCTTTGACCGGATCAAGCGCGCAGCCACAAAGCGTGCAAAAACGGGTTTGTTCAGTCGGTGGTTGTTGTCCGCATTGAGGGCAGTGCATAAAACCTCCCTGAAAAGTGAATTGAACCGCTGTTGCAAGCGACTACGACTCGGGTTATGGCCAGGTTCATGGTTTCGCTGTAGTTTTGATCTGCCAAGCTCAAGAAGCCGCAAAGTAGCCGTTGGCGCGAAACCATTGCACTGCTTTTTCAATCGCAGCTTCAATCGGGCTTTGCGGCAGGCCGAGTTCGCGGACGGCTTTTGCTGAATCGTAGTACATCGCTTTCTGCGACATCTGCACGGAATACAATGACACATGAGGCTTTTTGCCGAACCAACGAGCCAGAATCTGTTCATCTACAAACGCCACAGCCAATGGCAGAAAATGTGGAACGGCAAATCGCGGCGCGGGTTTGCCGGTAATGGCGGCCAGTATGTCCAGCATCTCTTTCAGCGTCAGATTTCGATTTCCCAAAATGTACCGTTCGCCGGTTTTTCCTTTCTGCCAGGCCAGAATGTGGCCGCGCGCGACGTCTTCCACGTCAATCAGGTTCAAGCCCGTATGGACGTAAGCGGGCATTCGATCCTGCAAAAAACGCAAAATAATGTCGCCGGTCGGCGTAGGCTTTAAGTCGTACGCGCCAATCGGAGTCGAAGGATTGACGATCACCACATCCAGCCCGTCGCGCACGCTTTTTCGACAAGCTGCCAGCGCAGCTTGTTCCGCCATGAATTTCGACTTTTTGTAATCGCTGACCAGAGCTTCGGCGCTGGTTTGTGTTTGTTCATTGGCAAGCGTTCCGGGCGCGGGAACTCCGATGGCAGCGACCGAACTGGTGTGAATGAATCGCCGGATGCCAGCAGTTTTGGCTGCGGTCAGCAGATTTTTCGTGCCGGTGACGTTGGTGCGGTAAATGGCGTCGCGGTCTTTTTGCCACAAGGAATAATGGGCTGCGACGTGAAACACTGCGTCGCAACCCATGATGATTTCTGTCAGATGTTGTGGATCATCCAGATCGCCCGTCACCAATTCCAATGGCAATCCGGCAACGTTGCGCTGGTCGCTGCCCGGTCGAACCAACGCGCGGACTTCGTGCCCTTCGTTTAGCAGCATTCTGACCAGATTGCCGCCGATGAATCCTGTTGCTCCGGTGACGAAAGCCCTCATTGGAGGAGTCGGGAGCCGGGAATCGGGAGCCGGGAGTTTTTGCTACTGACTCCTGACTACCGAATGCCGACTCCTTGATTTAGATGCCCATGACTTGAACGTGAACCTTGCGATTGTTCGGGCCGTCGAATTCCGTGAACAGCACCTGCTGCCAGGTTCCGAGTTTCAACTTGCCGTTTTCAATCGGGATGGAAAGGCTTGGGCCGACGACTATGGCGCGCAAATGCGCGTCGGCGTTCTGGCGATCACAATCCGAAAACAGCGGATCGTTGTGTTTGTAATACACTCCGTGAGGCACGACTTTGCCAAACAGGTCTTTGATGTCGGCCAGCAATGCGTCCTGAATTTCATTGAGCATGATGCCCGCCGTGGTGTGTAACGACGAAATCTGCACTACGCCATCGCGAACAGGGGCATGAGAAACAAACTCGGCGATTTGTTCGGTGATGGTTTTCAATTCGACCCGTTCTTTGGTCGTGATGGCCAATGTCGTAGAAGCGACTTTGTAAGCGCCTTCTTTGGCCTCTATGTTCGGTTTCGCTTCTATCGCTGTGACGGCTGCGTTTTTCATTGTGCTGTTCTCCTAACTTATTTTTTCTATTGGGGCATCGCAGGCGGCAGCGGAGGAGCGTGCTGCGCCGGGGCCACGCATCAATTAGCGATGGACTCTAGGCGAGCCAGAACTCGGTTGTCAATCGCGCCAACCTGATGATTTTGAACTGGCTTGGCTTTACCAAGTTACACTCTTACAACGACTTCCAGGACATTTCGCAACGCCGCCAGCGCCGGCTTCAGATTTCGCAAAAACCGCGCGGAAGCCACAGGGCGCTGCAACATTGCTGCGGCCATTCGCCGCGGATTGACTGTACCGTCGAGTTCGGCGGCAGAATTGAAATCCGGCAAATCATGTTCAGCTTCGTCGGAAATGACTCGAACGACAGCCGCTGGCACACCGCATTTTGCTGCGACTTGCAACACGTCGAAACTTTCCATGTCTACGGCTACGGCTTGGTGTTGCTGTCCCATCCACAATTTGTCCTGAGCGTTGACGACAACGTGATTGACTGTAATCCCAGAGCCGTAAACACAGTTGAGAGATGTCTCCCGCAAAGCACCCAACAAGGTTCTGATCAATTCGGCTTGTCTGTGTGAATGTTGAATCGGTAAATCCGTTGGCGTTAATTCCTCAATGGCTCCACGGTCATCCAGGCAATGATCGTACACAATCACGTCACCGGTTTTCAGTCGTGGAACAAGCGCTCCGGCCAGCCCGACGACAATCAACGCATCGTAGCGATTTTCGGTCAAATGTTGGGTGAGCCAATCGGCAAAGCCACGCGCGCCGATTCCGCAATGCAAAATCGTGATCCGGCGATCACCAACCGTTCCGCGACAAATTTTGAAATTGGATTCGGCTGAAACGGTTTTTTCCGCCAACAAGGCCGTGGCGGTTTTGAATTCGACATCTACGGCAGTCACCAGACACAGCCGCGTTCGGTTGGTTGAGTTCGATTGCTCGGTCATTTTATGGCTTTCAAGAAAATGCTTTTAACTACGAATGGTCACGAATGAACACGAATGGAAATCTGGGAGCCATCACTGCCGGTTTAGCTTTCTGCCTGTATTGATTCGTGAGCATTTGTGTTTATTCGTAGTTGATTTCTTTTTCTTGAAGACTACAGCGGCAGTCCTCTTTGCGAAACCCAGTCCAGCAATTCTCCGCCAATGACAGCATGGTTGGGGGTCAATTCGGTGACGCTGGCGGCTCCGCACAACATGACGGCAACGCGCAATTCGTCGAAAAACGTTTGAAAGAATCGTTCAACAGCTTCGATTCCGCCGGTCGTGTAAGCGCGCAACACAGGCAGTGCCACGCCAACGACTTTCGCACCAAGCGCCAGGGCTTTTGCTGCTTGCAACCCGGTGCGAATGCCACCCGAAGCAATCAGGTTCAAATTCAAGCCGCGCAATTCGCACACGCTGGCCGCAGTCGGAATGCCCCAGTCCCAATAGGCTTCGCCCAAATGACGCAACGCGCGATTGCGAATCGTTTCGACTCCCACCCACGAAGTCCCGCCTGCTCCCGAAACATCCACCCAGCGAACGCCCGCCGCCGCCAGCTTTGCGCCGCTTTCGCGCGCAAATCCGCAACCGGTTTCTTTGGCAATGATCGGCAATGGTGATTCATTCACCAGCCGCTGAATCGTCGCCAGCGAACCGCGAAATTCGTGATCGCCATGTTCCTGAATGACTTCCATCGCCGTGTTCAGATGAACGCACATCGCGTCCGCGCCAATCGTTTCGCCCAAGCGGACAACGTCCGATGACGTCAGTTCCCGCGCCTGAGCAATACCGATATTGCCAAACAGCAGCACATTCGGTGCGACATCACGCACCTGGAACGTTCCGGCGGCTTCGGGGTAACGCAACATCACTCGCTGGGAACCGACGCCGAAGCCGATCCCAAGCCGGTCTGCCAACGCAGCAATTTCACGGTTAAACACACCGACTTCTTCCGCGCCGCCGGTCATTCCCGTGATGACCAATGGATACCGCAACCGTTTACCCAGAACTTCTACACTGAGATCAATGTCTTCCAGCGCGGTCTCGGTCAACGGTTGATGAACCAACTCGACGGATTCCAGCAATGTGGTTTTGGTTCGGAATTCGACTTCGTGATGGGCGCACAGCTCAAAGTGGCTGAGTTTGCGATTGATGATTTCAGTTGGAACAGCCATTCGATAAAGCAATTGATTACTTGCCGAAAGCGACAGCCTCAAGTTAAGTTAGCCGTCGCCTGAAAACAGACTAAATCAGAGCAAACAACACTGAAAAGCTCTTTTTTGACAGGATGAGCAAGATTTGCGGCAGGAATTACAGGAGCATCTATTCCAGCCAGATTCCAATGGTTTGAATCCTGTTCATCCTGAAAAAAATCCTGGAAATCCTGTTTCAAAGTTTCCTGGTTTGATTTAGTTAAAGCGAAAGCGATTATAGGCCTGACTTTCTGAATGCGTAAACACCTGCCCATTTTGCTGCTGCTGGCGTTCACGGCAACCGTTTTTCTCGCCACGTCTTTTCGCCCATCGCTGTTGGATGATGCTGATGCCACGCACGCCGAAGCCGCCAAAGAAATGATCGAGCGCGATGATTGGGTGACGTTGCACGTCAACGGCATTCGGTATCTGGAAAAAGCCCCGATGTTGTATTGGCTGACGGCTGCATCATTTCGTCTGTTTGGCTTCAACGCCTTTGCCGTGCGCTTTCCGATTGTCGTGGGAATTTTGCTGTTAGCTTTGGTCGCGTATTGGTTTGGCAGTTGGGCGTATTCCCAAACCGCCGGGTTATATTCGGCGGCTACATTGGCAACGTGTGTCGGGATGTTTCTCTTCACGCGCGTGATGATTCCCGAAGCGATTTTGACGCTGTGGTTCACACTGGCGCATTTTTGTTTTCTGCGTGGTTTTTTCGGCGAAGGCGATCAGAAGCGATGGTATTACGGGCTGTACGCGGCCATCGCGCTGGCCGTTCTGACCAAAGGCTTGATCGGCGTTGTGTTCATTGCCGGGCCGATAGGATTGTTTTTGTTGCTGACGCGAAGTTTGTTGTCGGAACTCAGGCACTTGCGATTGCTGACCGGCTCGCTGTTGTTTCTGGCAATCGCCGCTCCGTGGCATTTGCTGGCCGGTTTTCGCAACGAGCGGTTTTTCTGGTTTTATTTCATGAACGAGCACGTTTACCGCTTTCTGGGCAAACGCGTGCCGAAAGATTACAACCGCGTGCCGTTCGTGTTTTACTGGCTGATGCATTTGCTGTGGCTGTTTCCGTGGAGCATTGGCACGCCGCTGCTGGCATCGCAAAAGCCGGCGATCAGCTTGAAAGCCGAGCGGCAACGACTGATTAACCTGTACTTGTGGATTTGGGCGGCGTTGATTCTGATCTTTTTCAACCTCTCGACCAGCCAGGAATACTACACATTCCCGGTATATGCCCCGCTGGCGTTGTTGCTCGGAGCCGCGCTGGCAAAGGCGGAACACCGCCCGGAATCGCGCAAGGTTTTGCTGTGGGCGCAAACAGCTTTAGCGGCCATCGGCGTAATTGTCGCCACTGTTTTAGGTGTGTTGGTTTGGCAAGCTCGGCACATTCAACCAACCGGTGATTTATCCGTCTTGCTCAATCAGGCGCCTTCAGATTCTGAACAGTACACGTTGTCGTTGGGACATTTTTTTGATCTGACAACCAACGCTTTTGCCGAATTGCGAACGCCAGCGATTGGCGCAGCGCTGACCCTGAGCTTGGGCTTTCTGGCTGCCTTCTGGTTTCGGCGAAACCAGAGACATTTATTGGCGACGGCGGCGATGACGATTTCGATGGGATTGATGTTCGTTTGGGCGAATCTGGCGCAGCAACAATTCGATCCGGTTTTGTCTTCGCGCAATCTGGCGGATGAAATCCAGCGCCGCTGGGAACCGGGTGCGAAAATCGTCTTCAACGGAGAATACGAAACCGGTTCTTCGATTGCGTTTTATACCAACGAGCGAATTTTGCTGCTCAACGGCCGCATGACCGGAATGGCATTCGGCTCGACTTATGCGGATGCGCCGCCGATCTTTCTGGAAGCCGCTGACGTACATCGGCTGTGGCAAAGCGGCAACCGAATTTTCTTCTTCACCGAAGACAGCAAGAAGGAAAAAGCCTTAAGTTCCATCGAAGGCTTGCCGGTATTTCTCGTTGCCAGTCGCGGCGGAAAAACCGTGTTAAGCAATAAACCTTAGCGAGGCGGTATGGCTGGAAAAGCAAAAAACATTGAAAAGGAAATTGCCGAACTGCGGCAACAAATCAACCAGCACGATTACAGTTATTACGTGCTGAATTCGCCGACCGTCGCCGATGTCGAATACGATGCGTTGATGCGGCGATTGAAAGACCTGGAAACCGAACATCCCGAACTCGTCACGCCTGACAGCCCGACTCAGCGCGTTTCCGGCCAACCATCGGAAGGTTTTGAAGAGTATTTCCACAAACGCCCGATGCTGTCACTGGACAACAGTTACAGCGTCGAGGACCTGCGCGATTGGGCGCGTCGCTGCGAAAAGCTGGCCGAAGGTCGCAGCTATGATTTTGTTTGTGAGCTGAAAATAGACGGGTTGTCTTTGTCGCTGATTTACGAAAACGGATTGCTGGCGCGCGCAGTCACTCGCGGCGACGGCACGCGCGGCGAAGTCGTCACCGCCAACGCCAAAACCATTCGTTCCGTTCCGCTTCGCATTGAAACTGACCGCATTGGAGAAGTCGAAATTCGCGGCGAAGTGTATTTGCCGCACGAATCATTCGAGCGCGTCAATCGCGAACGCGCCGAACAGGAATTGCCAACCTTCGCCAATCCGCGCAATGCGGCTTCGGGTGCGATGCGACAACTCGATCCGCAAGCCGTCGCGGATCGTCATCTGGACATTTTTTGCTATCAATTGCTGTTCGCCGGAGAGCCTGCCTTTGCGTCGCACTTTGAATCGTTGGACTGGATGGTGGCGCACGGTTTCAAGGTGAATCCGCATCGCAAGCTCTGCCGCGACATCGAAGAGGTCATTGATTACTGCAACGAATGGGACACCAAACGCGACGGGTTGAATTACGAAACCGACGGAATTGTGATCAAGATCAATCAAGTCGCCATTCAGGATGAACTTGGCGCCACGGCCAAAGCTCCGCGCTGGGCGATTGCGTATAAGTTTCCGGCGCGACAAGCTTCGACGCAGTTGCTGGATGTGATTTATCAAGTTGGCCGCACCGGAGCCGTCACTCCGGTTGCGGTGCTCGATCCTGTGCAATTGGCCGGAACGACAGTTTCTCGCGCAAGCCTTCATAACTCGGAGGAAATGCTGCGACTCGGCGTCAAACGTGGCGATTTCGTGTTCATAGAAAAGTCCGGCGAAATCATTCCTCAAGTCGTCAAGGTCATCACCGAACGCCGCACCGGTAACGAAACCGAGTTTGAATTCCCGACGCATTGCCCTGTTTGCCAGACGGAACTGGTCAAACCCGAAGGCGAAGCCGTGACGAGATGCCCGAATGTTTCGTGCGCTGCCAAACTCAGAGCCGGATTGCTGCATTTCTCATCACGCCGCGCGATGCGCATCGAAGGGCTGGGCGAAGCCTTGGTGGATCAATTGACCTCGCCGCGAATTCAACGCGACAAAAAAGGCGAAGCAGTCCTTGATGAAACCGGTTCGCCAATCATATTGCCGCCGTTGGCCAACAGCGTGGCCGATTTGTATTCGCTGGCGGATAAAAAAGACGATTTGCTGGCGCTGGAACGAATGGGCGGCAAGTCCGTTGACAATCTGCTTGCGCAAATCGAAGCCAGTAAAGAAGCCGGACTTGCCCGGTTGATTTACGGACTTGGCATTCGCCACGTCGGTGAACGCACCGCAGCAATTCTGGCCAAACAATATGGAAGCATGGAAAACCTTGCGTCGGCTTCGACAGAAGAACTCGCTAATTCGTTCGAGGTGGGCCAGGTTATTGCTGCTTCGATTTTTGACTGGTTCAATCAACCGGGCAATCAGAATCTGATTCAACGATTGAAGTCTGCTGGCGTCAAAATGGGAATCGTTCAAACGGCGGACGAAGCAGTACCGAAAGTATTTGACGGCAAAACTTTCGTGCTGACGGGAACCTTGCCCACCATGAAAAGAGAAGACGCAAAACAGTTCATTGAATTGCGAGGCGGCAAGGTATCCGGTTCGGTCAGCAAGAAAACCGATTTCGTTTTAGCCGGCGCTGATCCCGGCTCAAAACTTACCAAAGCTGAAGAACTGGGGGTCACAGTAATTACCGAAGAAGAACTCTTAAAACTTGGGGAATCGGAAAGTTAGCCTGAGTGGGCAGGACAATTTTTGGTTTGAATTTATGGAATTTCCCAGAAAAAATTGTCCAGTTGCAAGCTAGAATGTGACCTAAACTATTAAAAAGAGAAGCATTTAGCAGGAATCCGAGATTATGGATTTTTTTTGACAAGCTATTGCCAAACCTGCGGATGGCGAGTATATTGCAAAGCAATTAGCAGCGGTAAATACCCTAATGGCTGAGGACGCTGCTGAATCGGGGGACCGAAAGGGCCCCCATAAATTTTTTAGGGGCACTGTTTTTTAGTATCTTACTCTCACCCTGTACGTCAAAACCGCTTCTCCGTCTTTCATTACTGGAACATTGAATCGCGCCGCAAAGGCAGCCGTTTTTTCCGCTGGAAAACTGGAATTGATTATTTCCCAATCGCCGCCAATCGGTTCGTTGACGATAACGTTCACCGCTTCTTCCTTGTGATTGCGAATCCGGATTTCGTAGGCATATTCGAAGACTCGCCGAGCGATGTTTTTGTAATCTGTCTGCTTGCGTTCGGCTACGACATCGAACGCATCGCCAAGTTTGATTTTGACTGCTTCGTCTTTCGGAGTGTGATCAATGCGGTCTTCTCCGACGAATTGCTGAGCGCCCGTGCTGTCGGCTTTGTAGACGCGAACGATTCCAGCAGGCAGCGGTTGGCCAAGCCCATTTTCCTTTCCGTTTTTGAAACTGACATACACGCCGACTTTTTCTTTGATCGGTTCACCGGGATTGTTGTAGCCCTGAAAATAATAAGGCTGGCCATTGATGACCAGTTCTTTTTTGATGCCGAAATCAGCCGCGGACAACAAACTGATCTGTTTCGTTTCGTTGTTTTTGATCGTGGTTTTTCGTTGCAGAGTGTACAGGTGATATTCAAAAAACGACTGTTCCTGAAATTGCTGTGGCGAGGCAGCGGCGGCCATTTCCAGATTCCGCATGGATTTGGCAATGGCGACTTCATCGCGCACACGATTCACATCGCCCGCGACGAGTTTAAGTTCGGCATTTCTGTATGCCGCTCCGCTGTTGTTGGTCAATGTCACCCAGCCATTCAAATCAGCTTTGGTGTCGTTCTGATTGACTACAACCACGTAATCCGACCGCCAATTCAATCCTTGTGTCAGGTAAGAAGCTTCGATGGTGTGCGTGTCCCCGCCGGTATTGTTCAACGTCCAGACCAGCGTCGGTTTGGCGATCAAATCCTGCGGCAAACGTTCAAAACGAATTTCTGCAATGTTGGTCGGGTTGATGACGATTTGCCCGCCGATTTGCCAGACCTGGCCGCTGTTGTTGGAAAGCAGCGTCGCGCGCGTCGGCGTCAGTTTCTCGGAATTGTTTTCAACCGTTCGCAACACCAAGGTCAATTCCTGGCCGACGTATTTGTCGAGCAGCTTTTGCGGATTCAACAGGTCGTATTCGTAACTTTGCTCGACAACGCTCAGCGCGTCCGGCGAAGTCACGGATTTGATGTGAACCGTTGTGGCGTTAATGGATTGCGCGACATCCATAAAACGCAGTTGCGAAGTCCCGCGCGGCAGTTTCAAGGTTCGCGTATCTTTCACCAATCCCAGATTGGAGTTGTAGACCGTGATGGCGACGTTTTTTTGGTCTTCGATCGTGCTTGTTCCGGTTTGGGCAGTTTGCCCGGTCTGAGTCGTTTGTGTGGTTTCGGTCATTGTTGCTCCTTCGCGTCGCGGCTGATCAGACGCGGTTGTGACAGACGTCGTTCCCAGCAACAGCGCTAATATCAGCGAGTGCGCCGCCAATTTGATAAAGCTTTTTTGTGAAATCATTGTCTCTCCATCTCGATTGGGTTTCCGGTCGGGATTTTGCGACGGTTGAACGTCAATCAGTTTTCGGCTTGCAGAAACTGCAAACGCCTCGCTCAAGCAATAGTTGCAGACGATTGGCAAATTGTTGACAGTTTTGATCTGCTGCCACTACATTCCCGAACCATGTACGGACGAAAATTCATTTCTTTCGCTTTGTGTTTGAGCTTGCTGGCCAGCATCGGATGCGGCGCACAGCTTTACAACGTATCGCCTTTGCCCGCCAACACGTCCACTGATGACATCGCCAGCGGTGAACAGGGCTTGATCGCCGTCACCGCCATTCTGGACGGCGACCAGTCGCTGGAACGATTCGAAGCCAATTTGCCGCTGGCCGGAGTCATTGCCGTGGACGTGCGACTGGTGAACCGAACCGCTGCGTCGGTCAAAACCGATTCGCTGAAATTCAATTTGCGAGATTCAAGCGGCGTCAATCTTAAGCTGATTCCGCCCGCTCAGGCCTTGAAGCGAGTGATGAAGTTTTACGGCGACGGGTTTTATCGCAAGGACGCCAAACTGCGAACCGTCGAAAGCTACGAAAAAATCGGTCTGGCCGCCAATGCCACCATCGAACCGCAAGGCAATTTGCGCGGCGTGTTGTTCTATGAAAAGCAAAACAACCGAACCTCGCTCGGCGGATTGACGTTCTCTGTTGTCGGCGTGACCAAACAGATCAA
The DNA here is from genome assembly GCA_964470555.1 of uncultured Heliomicrobium sp. GTDB lineage: Bacteria > Acidobacteriota > Blastocatellia > RBC074 > RBC074 > RBC074. Next base: position 5,588 of record CAYYDG010000074.1, on the reverse strand, counting down.
CATCAACAACAACTGAATTGATTCAATCGTGACACCAATCGAAACCATTCACAGTTACAAAGCAAACTCGGCAAATCCGCTGTATCACTTTTTCTGGGGCATACGTTTTTTCTTCGCTGGGTTGCGCATGCTGTTTCGCAATTCGGGACTGGTCGCATTGTCGCTGATTCCGATTGCGCTGACCGTCGTGTTGTTGCTGCTGCTGACTGTGGGCAGCGCCTGGCTGGTCGGGCAATTTGTTTCTGGCTGGTTCGCGGACGATTTGAAAGTCCTGGCTCAACTCGTGACGTTGGCGTTGGCCTTGTTGCTCAGCTACTTTCTTTACCTGCCGCTGGCGCGTGTGTTGCTGGCGCCGATTGCCGAAACCATCAGCCGCAAAACGCATCTCTTGTACACAGGCCAGGCCAGCTTTGGCGCGGACATAAACTGGCTGCGCGCGATGAAAGAAGGCTTGAAGATCGCTTTGCTTCACATTGTGGTCGGAAGCCTGGCTCTGGCCTTGAACTTCATTCCGCCCATTGGCACTGTCATCGGAATCATCATTGCAATTTCTCTTTGCGGGTTGGATTTTCTGGATGTGCCGCTATCAGCGCGAGGCATTTCGTTCCGAAACAAACTTGGCATCGTCTGGCGAAACAAATCCGTGGCCTTTGGATTTGGCGCGGCCAGTTATCTGATGCTGTTGATTCCGGGCGTGAATCTGCTTTCCTTGCCGGTCTGTGTGATTGGAGCGACCTTGCTGACCGACCAACTCAAGACGGATTGAAGCCGAAATCCGCTTACGGAGTTGGCGTCTTGCTGAAAAGTTCCTGATGGCGGCTGAAAAAATCCTTGACGATCAAACTGGCGTCGCGGCGTTCGACATCGGCTTCGTAATTCATCTGACGCATTTCCTGATCGGTGACCTTTCCTGCCAGCCGTTCAATCAACTCACGAAGTTCGAGATGGCGATTCAGCGTTTCCGTTCTCGCAACCGGCACAGCGTGATACGGCGGGAAGTAACGACGGTCATCCTCCAACGCGAATAAATCCAGTTTGGCGATCAATCCGTTGGTGGCGTCACCAGCGATCAAATCCACCTGCCGTTCAGCCAGCGCGCGATAGGTCAGCGACAAATTCATCGCCAACGGCGATTCCGCAAACTTCAAACCGTAAGCCTGTACCAAACCTTTGTAGCCGTCTTCTCTATCCAAGAATGCCGAACCAAATCCGGCGCGCCAGGTTGGCGCTTGTTTCGCCGCGTCGGAAATTGTTTTCAGCCCCAATTGCCGAGCGTCTTCGCCACGAACCAAAATCACGTAGGTATTGTTGAATCCCAGCGACGGGAGCATCGTGCGTCCCGTTGCGGCATAACTGGCAGCGACTCGCGCGTTGACTTCGGCGCTGTCCAGCAAGACTGGTTGTTTGAACACCGCCGTCAACGCCGTGCCGGTGTATTCGACGTAAAGATCAAGATCGCCCGCTCGCATTGCCGTTTCGCAAACCAGCGTATCACCCAGATTGAGTTTGCGTTGAACCTTGAGAGAAGTATTTTGTTCAATCAACTGCGCCAGCATTTCGCCAAGAATGACCTGTTCGGTGAAGTCTTTGGAGCCGATGACGATGCTGTCCGCCGAACGTTCTGACCACAATAAACCGCCAACCAGTAAAACCAGCGCGATTACGCCAATCGCAGTTGCCAATACAAACTTCGAAGATTTGCGCGAAGTTCGTTCCGGCGAAAACCATTGTTCGGTTTTGCCAAGCAGAAAATCCGCCAGCAAAGCCAACACCGCCGCCGGAATCGCTCCGGCCAAAATTACCGTGCTGTCCACGCTGGCGACGCCGCGAAAGATGTATTCGCCCAAACCGCCCGCGCCGATCGCAGCGGCAATCGTCGCGGTTCCCACGCCGACAACCGTGGCGACACGAACTCCGGCCAGAATCGCTGGCCGCGCTAATGGCAATTCGACTTGAAACAACAATTGCCGGTCGGTCATTCCCATCGCCAATCCGGCTTCGCGCACTGCCGCATCAACTGATTTCAAACCGCTGACTGTTGTTCGCATCACCGGCAACAGAGCGTACAGAGTCAACACGATCAACGCGGCTTTGGCTCCGATGCCGCCAATGAGCGGCAACGGAATCAGAAAGCCGAACATCGCCAAACTCGGAATCGTCTGAACGACGTTCGCCAATCCGATCAGCGGATTTCCCCAACGCGGTCGCCTATGCGCCAACACTCCCAGCGGAACTCCTACCACCACAGCAATGCCACTTGCCGCCACCACCATCGCCAAATGGCGCAACGTCGCCGACAGAAATTCGCTGCTGTGATTGAGCCAGAATTCGAACAAGCGCATAAAAAAAGTTTCGACAGGATGTTCAGAATTTTTCAGGATTGTTTTGATCCTGCCGAATCCTGAAAGCCCTGTCTAAATTCAAACTCGTGGCAAAGCGTCGAGAAAGATTTTAACTTCGGGATTGTTCGACCGCGCGATTTCGCTTGGCGTAGCCAAAGCCGCCAATTTGCCAGCGGCCAGCACGCCGAGTTTGTCGCCCAAGGCGAAGGCTTCGCCCATGTCGTGCGTGACGCAGACTATGGTTTTGCGGACTTGCGATTGAATGCGGTGAAATTCGCGGTGCATTTCGGCGCGTGTCAACGGATCGAGCGCGCCGAAGGGTTCGTCCATCAACAAAATCGGTGGATCGGCGGCCAATGCACGCGCAACGCCGACTCGTTGCCGTTGCCCGCCCGAAAGTTCACGCGGAAATCGGTCGCGGAACTTCGCTGGTTCCAGACCGACCAGTTCCAGCAATTCGTTCACTCGTTGATGGGTTTTTGCTTCCGGCCAATTTTCCAGGTGAGGAACGACGGCGACGTTACGGCCGATGGTCATGTGCGGAAACAAACCGACTTCCTGCAATACGTACCCGACGCGACGGCGAAGCTGAATCGGATTCCAATCGGTGGTGGCGCGACCTTCAATGCGAACGACGCCAGTTTGCGGCAATAACAGCCGGTTGATGAGTTTCAAGATGGTCGTTTTGCCCATGCCGCTGCGACCGACCAGAGCCAGCGTTTCGCCTTGTTCGATTGCCAGCGAAAACTCATCCAGGATGGCTGCGCCGCCAGCATGGCGAAACGTCACTCGGTCAAATTCGATTGCCGGTTGAGACATGAAAACCAATCTCACCGCAAAGACGCAAAGAAGGCAGAGGAAGCGCAGAGCTTTTTGACATTCCTCTGCGTTATCTCTGCGGCACTCTGCGCCTTTGCGGTGAAAGAAACTCGGTCAAACAAATCAATTTGAGAAAACGTCAAACGCCAATCGGATTGCCGCATTTGCTGCAAAACCGCGCCGCGCGAACGATCTGCGTGCCGCAATTCGGACAAATCGAAGCCGTCGCTTCGGGTTGAGGAGGAGCATCGAACAACGGTGGGGACGGCGTCGGAAACGATTGCGGCGCGTAATTGGTCGGATATTGCGGTTGGTTGTTGAGGAAACTGCGCGCGCCTGCGACGCCAAAAATGTCTCGGTAGGCAACAGCCGTAATCGTAAATTGCAGTGGCAACGTTGCCAGAATCCCAACGTAACAAGCGATGCTGCCAAGCCCTGCCAGAATTTGCACGACCAGCGCAAACAGCGTGAACATAAACCAATTACCCTTGGTCGCGTTGAAACTCATGCTCAAGGCTTCGCCGATGCCCACACGACGTTCGACAATCAACGGCCCAGCGAAAAACAAAAGCCCGGACACCACATACGCCGGAAGAATACAAAACAACGCGCCGAGCATGGCAAAAAATGCCGCGGCGATGATCGTGCCCAACAATTGCGGAAAAACATCGCCGCCGGAAAACACATCGCCAACCGAAATCGCTTCGCCGCGCAATTGTTTGAACGCCGTTTTATACAATCCGCCCAGAAAGAACGGCCCTGCCAAAAAAGAAAAGATGACCGTCCCGAACACCATTGGAAAAAACAGCGCTGGCAATTCGGGGGGCTGATCGGGCGCGCCCACAGCCTGCGCCTGAATCGAAAACATCATCAGCGCGAACGGAACCATGGGAATCAGAAAGACTCCAACGACGATCAGCAATTGGCACACCCAGACCTGCCATTTGTCTGCAAACATCTGCCAGCCTTCGCCGATCCATTCACCCCAGCGCACGTTCGCCACAGGTTGTTCTTGCATGAAATTCTCCTACGGGGGTCGCGTGTGTTGTTCAGGCTTTGAAGCCCGCTTCAGCCAGATATTCGCGCATCACTTTGGCGTAATGCGGAAAGGCGATTTCCGGCTCTTCGATTCCGGGATGCCAACGTTTTTCCCACTCAAAACAGTAATAACCGCGATAACCGCTTTTGACCAGCACTTTGACGGTTTCCTTGACCGGAACTTCACCAGCGCCTGTCAGCACGTACCGGCGACCGGTTCCTTCGGGACGGGAATCTTTCAGGTGCGTGTGCCGCGTGAATTTGCTCAACTGTTTGAAGGTGAAATCGGGTTGTTCTTTGCCGCTGACGAAAGTGTGATGTGCGTCCCACAACAAGGCCGCGGTCGGCAAATTCGCGCCTCTCAAAATCGCCAGCAACGATTGGGAAGTCGTGAATTCGTCATGCGATTCGATCACCAAAGTCACGCCGCTGCCTTTGGCGTGGTTGTGCAATTCCTTGAACCCGGCGACGATCAACTTCGTGGCGTCTTCCATCGTCTGGCCTTTTTGCAACGCTCCGCCGAAGACGCGCACATAAGGCGATTTCAGTTTGTGCGCCAGATCAATGAAACGTCGCGCTTCGTCCAGTTGAGCCTGACGTCTGGTCGGATCGGGTTCTCCCAATCGCGCCGAAGCGCCGAGATCGGAAATCCTCAGCCCCAACGCCGCCAGGTCATTCAAACTTTCCGCCAGTTTTGCGCCGGTGAATTGCGTAGATTTCGGCAAATCCATTTCGTTCAGAATGCCGCGCAACTCCAACGCCGCATAACCAGACTGCGAAGCCTGATCGAGAATCTGTTTCCATTCCCATTTCGGACAACCCAGCGTGGAAAAAGCCAGGGGCAAACGTTTGGTTTTGTCGGCGGCACGGACAGCCGCGCCGAGAATTGCCGGAGCAGCAATCGTCCCCGCCAACGAATGAGCAAATTGTCGTCGAGTGATGGTCTTCATAAAATTGTCAGGTGAATTGAAAATGCGAGCAGCGATTTCGATTCAATCGCCTTCAGGACGCGCGCATACTAGCTTGGCTGCGTAAGCGCCGCAAGCTTTTGGCAGTCAAACACATCAGTCGGTTTGCATCTTTGAAATCCATTTTTTCGCGTGATAGGATGCGCCCGCTTTCAAGGCTGAGTTAATTTCAGGCCTGACAGAGCGCTTCCTTCCCAAATTGCGGAGAGCTGGCAGAATGGCTATTGCACCGGTCTTGAAAACCGGCGTCCGAAAGGGCATGGGGGTTCGAATCCCTCGCTCTCCGTCATCACCTTCTTATTATCATCCAATCTTTTCAGTAGTTTAGCCAGATCAAGCCCGGCGAAAAACAGCGCCGGGTTATCTATTCGAGTTTAGACTAACTGGATTTGTGTTGGTCAGAAAAGACAGCGGTAAATGG
>CAYYDG010000073.1:0-31231 GCA_964470555.1 uncultured Heliomicrobium sp. | reverse complement strand
ATTTGCTTATCTTGTTCGACAACCTTCCATACACACAAGTGAAAACCGATCTAAAACCAAACGCAAGGCAACACTCTTCCACCCACGCCGACAAAAATGGGCCGATCATTTTGCCTGGAGCGATGATTTCTTACAGCTTTTCGGGTTGACGCCGACAGGGCGAGCAACGGTGGAAGCGCTGCGGTTGAATCGGCCTGAGTTGATCAAGCTGCGTGGCGCGCTGCTTCTGATTAACGAACACCCTCCTGAAGCATTTTGATCGCTTCCATAGTATTTGGCGTTAGTCATTGAAACCGTCTGGTTTCGTCTTCAGTCACACTGGCTGGAGGTTTCAGCGGATTGGTCGGCGGCGGCGAAGGTTGCTGGTAAGCCGGTTGTTGATAAGTTTGCGGAATCGGTTCTTGCGCGGCTTGCGGCAAACTGTAAGTCGCAACCGGCGGCATTTGCTGCTGTATCGGCGGATTCATGGCTTGTTGCATCATCATCTCTTCATGAAATCTTCGCTGCTGAGCCTTGTACCGCATGACGGCGAACACGACTCCAATCGGAATCAGAACTGCGCTGATGCCCGACAACCTGCCCAAGCCCAATGTGCCAAAAATCGCCGGCGACATCACAAACATCATAATCAGCAAAATCATCTGCTGTTTCGGCGTCAACCCGTCCGCCGCTTTGGAAATCACATCACCCGAACGCGATGGCGGTGGAAGCGGAGCCGTTCCGCCACTGGCGACATAACCCGTGACCGGTTGCAGTCCAAGTCCGCATTGGCGACAAAATTTGGTGGTGTCCGGGTTTTGCGACCCGCAACGTGGGCAAAACATAGTTGGCGATTCTCCGATTACTGGTTGGAATGAAATTTACGCGTCTCTTCTTCCACCACACTGCTTGGCATCTGATTGGCGACGTTCAGCGGATTAGTGGGCGGCGGAGACAACTGACCTTGAAACAATGGTTGCGGAATCGGCGTGGGTGGTGCGGGTTGACGGTATCCCTGCTGTCCCACGAAATGTTGCTGAAGCTGTTGTTCCTGCAACCGGCGCAACTGGGTTTTGTAATGATAAATCGCCCAAGTCACGCCCAGCGGAATCAGCAGAAAAAGCACTGCCAGACCTTCGCCAATTCCAAACGCTTCTTCGCCGATGATGGCGGCAACAACCGGCAGCAAAATCATCGCCAGAATCGTCAAGATTCGCTTCTGCTTCAGCGCCAGCATTTCAGACGTTTCTGCCAGTTGAATGGGGACATTCGGCGTTTGAACTGGCGGCGAGCTAATCAACGCGCCTGTGCCTCCACTGGCAACAAAGCTGCCGACCTGAGCAATCGGCAATCCACATTGCCTGCAAAATTTGATTGTTTCGGTGTTCGCCGTTCCACAACGAGGACAATACATTCTGACCTTCTTTCCGAAGACAGGGTTTTCAGGATTGCTCAGGATTTTGTCCTGAGTTTGAATCCTGAATCATCCTGTCAATCCTGTCTGATTCAATTCGCGGCATAAAACGCAGCCGCTGCGCTGACGCCGGAATCTTTCGGCTTGTAGCCTTCATCCTTCAAGCATTTTTCCAGCGCAGCCAGCAACAGCAGCACGTTGTTTTCCGTGCTGCCCGCTCCCATCAACCCGACGCGCCAGACCTTGCCTTTGAAAATGCCGAGGCCGCCGCCGACTTCGATGTTGAATTCGTTGAGCAACCGGCTGCGGACTTTCGTATCATCAACGCCGTCAGGAATCGAAACCGCGTTGAGCGTCCACAAGCGATGTTCCGGCGCGACCGCCATCTGCAAGCCCATCGCTTCGACGCCAGCGACCAAAGCGCGATGATTTCGCTGATGCCGGTTGGCGCGATTTTCCAAACCTTCTTCGGCGACGATTCGCAGAGCTTCGTGCAGCGCATAATTCATACTGATTGGAGCCGTGTGGTGGTACGCGCGAGCGCCGCCGCTGGTTCCGCCCGAAGCGTCCGCCCAATACGCCGTCAACAAATTCGTGTCCAGATACCAACTGCAAACTTTGGTCTGGCGAGCTTTGATCTTGGCGACGGCTCTGTCGCTGAACGTTACCGGAGCCAACCCAGGCGGACACGACAACGCTTTTTGCGTTCCGGCATAACAGGCGTCAATCCGATTGCGATCAATGCCGATGGAATGCGCGCCGATGCTGGTGACAGCGTCCACCATCAAAAAGCCGTCACGTTCGTCGGCGATTTCGCGCAACGGTTCCAGTTGTTGCAACACACCGGTCGAAGTTTCGGCATGAACGGCAAACAAAACTTTCGCATTCGATTCGCGCCAGGCTTTGCGCGTCTTTTCCAAATCCACCGGGCCGCCCCATTCGCATTCGACGCGGACGGGTTTGGCTCCGACGCGCAGCGCCATTTCGTGCATGCGTTCGCCGAAATAGCCATTTATACATAAGACGATTTCTTCGCCGGGTTCCAGCAGATTGGCGACGGCGGCTTCCATTCCGGCGCTGCCCGTGCCCGAAACAGGCATCGTCAACCGATTGTTGGTTTCAAACACGTAGCGCAACAGCTCCTGCACTTCATCCATCGTGCGAACAAAAATCGGGTCGAGGTGGCCAACCAGCGGCGCAGCCATCGAACGCAACACACGGTCATCCACAGGACTCGGCCCCGGACCGAGCAAAATTCGGCGCGGCGGATTCAGCGCAGCAATCGCGGGCGCATCAGCAATAGACATAACGAATGAACTCTCCTTGATTATTTTGCCAGTGCTTTATTTGAAAGCGGGAATTGCGGAGGGTAAGCCAACCCGCATAAAGAAGCGAGCGAAGGCTTGGGAAAAATGTTCAAGATAAGGCGATTTCAGCCGCCAACGTGGGTTGACTTCCTTGGCGTGAGCGGCAAGCAAATCAAAAGGAACACTATGAATTTCGCCAAAATCCACGACCAATGCTTCGTGGTTGTTGTCTGGGTTGGTCGGAGAACTGAGCAGGTACAAACCTTCGATGCGGCCTTTTCTCACTTGTTCCCAGCGGCCTTTGCCTTTGAGTTCCGGGTTGATCGCTTCGTAAACTTCCAGCGGGAAGATCGGGCATAACGCAACAAACTGAGCCTTCTCCTGCTCCAAGTCGCAACTCTGCGTCACGATGATCAAGTCATAGATTTTGATTTCAACTGACTGCTCCGGCTTACCCGGCAAAGGTTTTTCTTTCAGAACGGGCACCGAGCAATTCGGCAGATATTCTCCCTGTCGCAAAGTTACATCCGCCGCCGCTTCCCAGAAAGATTCCGCTGCCATTTACTCCTCGCCTTCTTCATCGAAAAGATCGCCGAAATCATAACGACGCGGTTCGCCTCGCCCACCGTCTACGAACTTTACTTGAATCTCGTAAGAATCTTTCGGCGGCACGCGCTTCAGGCTGGAAACATCAATCACATTTTCGAATTCGTCGTCAGCTTCTCCACCGGTTCGAGGCAGAGACACAGGCTCAGCAATTTGCCGCGCCCCGCCCAGCAATTCGTTTACCAGTTCCAACTGCTCTTGTGGGGAAAGCAACTTGGTCTGCTTCAAAATCTGGCTCACTGCCGTAGTCATAATCTTCCTTTCCGATGAAAAGGGCTTCAGTTTCACCGTGCAGCAAAAGTATCATCAAGCGCGAAATCGGCCAAGCCTCACTCGGATTCAGATGGGTTTGCGCCAAGCATTTGCTCCGCAAACGCAATGAATTCTTCAGCCTGCGAAATCATCGTGGCGACTTCGGTTTTGGTGAGATTGGAATTGGTCGTGTAATCACCGCTGATGCGTTTGTTGTAGCTCTTGATCAGGTTTTGATGAAAGTGTGCTGAGATCAATCCGGTTTTGACGAAGTGCTGGCCAAAAGAGGCAATCAACGAACCGTGCTTTTGAAACCTCAGACCCTAACCAATCAAGAAAGCCTCCGCGACATAAAACATCGCGTAGTAAGCCCGAGAAGCCGCGAAATCAATCAACTCATTTTCCTCAAGCAATTTCGCCGCCCGCAAACTGTCTTGCGCTTTCTGACAGCACGACATCCACCAGCCGCTCGCCGTAAAGCTCGGCCAGATAGCTCCGCAATTCAGTCAGGATTGTCCTAAGCTTTTCATTCATTGCGCTAAGAAGTCGGCGTTAGCTGCTCTTCAATGCTGGTATGAAGATGTGGAATTCGGGCCATCCGCATCACCAGACGCAATGCCTCGTTCACCGATTCTTCATTGGGGAAGGCCAGAGCGACATCCGGCGCTAAAACAACCACGTTGGAACCGGCTCGATAGCGCGAAACATATTTACCCCGCACACCACCTTTCAATAATTCAGCCAGATCATATTCAGGCCGCAATTCGTCTTCCATCTCAGAGATAGTCTCCTTGTTCATAAGCTTTCCTTTCGTTGGACGTCAGCTCACGCGCTGTGATAAGTCGAATTCGGTCGCCCCGCTCCGTATAGGCAATAATCAAAAGTCTGCCGCGATGCGACGAACCGACGATAATGAAGCGTTGTTCTTCAAATGAATGATCGGAATCAGGCACGGCAACTGAAAAATCATCGTCGAAAACTGTCGTGGCTTCTGGAAAAGACACCCCGTGCTTTTCCAGATTGAGCTTAGCCTTGTTCGGATCCCATTCAAATTCCATAGCCAAGTATACCAACAGAAATTGGCGGGGGACTAAGCGCTGCTAAAAAAAGCCGCGCCACTGTTCACTCATCGCTACCAAGCGGATCGGATTCTCCAACCGATTCTGCAGTATTCCCAAAACTCAAAAAAATTTTGCCGCTTCGCGGCGGGGTTTTACTCTCTTCCCACGACTTCAGTTTCTTCATTCCCGGTTGGTTGATGTGGTGTCGGCGGGCGGCGGCTTCGCACGCCGCCCGCTCGCCTACCACTTCAACCAACCTCACTTTTGCCGAAAACCGGCCGGAAGGGTAAAGAGGGTAAAAAGAGCTAAAAGCGCTACCTGCCGATCCTCACAAGGCGGAAACCGACGTAGTCGTCGCGGTCGCCGGGCGCGTCGCTGCTGCGATCCGCCGACCGGCAGTAGACGGCGCTGAGGCTCCAACCGCCGCCGCGAATGACGCGGCCCGAGCCTGACTTAGGCCCCTGTGGATCGGTGACGACGACTTGCGATTTGCACTCCTGGTAATACTTGTCGCTGTACCAATCAGAACACCACTCCCAAACGTTGCCGTGCATATCGAACAGACCGAAAGCGTTGGCCACTTCCAAACTGCCAACCGGCAGAGTTCTTTGCAACGGCTCTAGTTTTGGGCCGTTGGCGAAAGGATGACTCCACCAGTAATTGGCCACTTCCGGCGACAGTGTCGGTCCAAAGGCAAAAGGCGTGTCTGTCCCTGCGCGGCAGGCATACTCCCATTCCGCTTCGGTCGGCAGCCGATATTGATGTTTGGTTCGGCGCGACAGTTCCTTGCAAAACTCCGTCGCCTCCGTCCAGTTCACGTTGACTATCGGGTGAGCGTCGCCGCGCAACCTGGCTTCGATGGCAGGCAAGTCACCCATGACATCTAGCCATTGCGCCTGAGTCACCGGATAACGCCCCATCATAAACGGCGACAGTTGAACTCGATGGCGCGGAGTTTCGGCCTTGTACCATTTCTCATCGGCGTCTTTGTAATAACGTTTGGCTTCGGCAAAGGCTGTTTGCGCGTCGGCTTCGGTGGAACCCATCCAGAATTCTCCGCCTTGAAGCTGGATCATTTCGATCATCAACCCGCCGCCTAAATCTTCGACTTTGCCTGTGGCAATGCCGCGCGACTGACTGATTTCTTCGCCCTGATCGTTGAGTTTTATGGTCACGAATGGAAACTCATCAGTCTGGTCTGCCGTGCGGGCGACAACCGGCGCAGGCTTGGCTTGTGTTCCGGTCTTGCCCAACGGCGAAGGCGGCTGCGGTTTCGGCGGGCGATTGCCACGCAATTTTTCGGATTGCAGTCGCAACGCCTTTTCCAGCTTTTCCCAGGCTCTGGGTTCAAACCAATTGACGCAGTGAATATCGCTGACCTGATCGGGCAATTCGCATTCTTCCAACCGCAGCGGAATGAAATAAATGTCGTCGAGTAGTTTTTCTTCCCACAAATCCAGCGCGATTTTGATTTCTCTCTGGATGAAACCGCGCCGATCTCTGGATTGTTCGGAAATGCAAAGCAGAAAGAAATCGGAATCGGACAATGCCTTCTCAATCACGTTTCTCCAACGAACGCCGGGCAGCAAATCTTCAGTGTCAATCCACGGATCGAAACCCGCGTCTTTCAATCGCTGATAAATTTCCGCCACTGGCTCCGCGTCCACGCGAGCATAGCTGATAAAAATTTTCACCTTGTCTGACATTGGCAAAACCTTCTTTTGATTTTTGATAGCGCCGCGAGCTTCAAGCTCACGCTTTACCACACGCGGCGTTTGGCTGTTGTTTGTCCGGGAAAGCCCGGCGCAGGATGATGACCATGGACCTGGCCTGATGCACGCGGAAACGATCCTTGAACCGTTTCCCACTCGCCTGCGCTAGGCGCTCACAAGGCGGAAACCGACGTTGTCGTCGCGGTTGTCGGGCGCGTCGTTGTTGCGATTCGCCGACCGGCAGTTGACGGCGTTGTTGTTCCAACTGCCGCCGCGAATGACGCGGTTCGAGCCTGTTTATGCCATCACCCTGAAACTCATGTCACACGAAACCAAAACAATCGTCAAAGAATTTCCGCCTTGCGGCCAATGTATCCGCGTGGGCGGTGTGGCCAAGCATGCTGGCGATGGAACGCGCCAATTCGTCTTCGTCAATTTCGCCCGCCCAGTAAGCGGCTTCGCGTTGCCGCACCTGACGACGAAACTTCGCCCATTTGTCATCGCACAATCGAATGGAATCGGGGTAAACGCGAAATCCCAGGAAGGAAACGCCCTCCCATGTGGGCGCGATGCGAATGACTTCTTCCTTCAATTCCAATTTCAACCGGTCGCGCAAAAATTCGCGCACTGCCGCCAACGTTTCCCACAATGCGGTTTTGTCTTCGCCGAAAATCAGCCAATCGTCCATGTATCGCAGATAGCCTTTGATCCGCAGGCGCTCCTTGATGAAATGATCCATTTCGCCCAGGTAAAGATTGGCGAAGTATTGGCTGGTCAGATTGCCGATGGGCAGGCCGCGTCCGGCGTCGCTGCCGGGCAAAGGGTGTTCGATGATGCGGTCGAGCAATGCGAGCAGAGCTTTGTCTTTCAGGATTCGTCGCAACAGAGTTTTCAATGCCCCGTGTTCGATGTTGGCGAAATACTTTTTCACATCGCATTGCAGACTGTAATCGGCGCGGCGCAAGAACCATTGCGCGGCGTCAATCGCGGCGTGAGTTCCTTTGCCAACGCGACAGGCATAAGTGTCGTAAATCATTCGCCGTTCGAAAATCGGATCGAGCACATTGCACACTGCGTGATGCACCACACGGTCGCGCAACTGCGAAGCGCAAATCTGACGCTGTTTCGGTTCGTAAATCGTGAACACTCGATACGGTTGCGGTTGCCATTCGCCGCTCTGCAATTCCCGCTGCAAGGCGAACAATTCCGATTCCAGGTGAAAGTAAAAATGCGCTGCTTCAGATTTGTGTTTTTGTCCGCGCAAGGTCTTTTTCGATGCCAGCAACAAATTGTCGAAGGCGATAATCTTATCGAACAAATTGCCGATGCGTTTCATCAATGCCTCAGAGCGTGTTTTAGAAGTCCCTGAAGGGGACAAATTTAATAGCCGCAGGCAACGCCTGCGGTTGGAGAGTCATAAGCTTTCAACCCTGAAAGGGTTGTATTGCAATGGAAATACAACCCTTTCAGGGTTGGAACTGTTTCCTTGAGCGACCGGTGGCGTTGCCACCGGCTATTAAATTCAGCCCTTTCAGGGCTTGGATCATTACTTCTAAAACACGCTCTCAAATGCAGACCGCCCTGCCGAGGTTGATCTGCATTTTCTGAACACGTCTTCCGAGCGAGTCTGAACACGTCTTCCAAGCGAGTCTGAACACGTCTTCCAAGCGAGTCTGAACACGTCTTCCGAGCGAGTCTGAACACGTCTTCCGAGCGAGTCTGAACACGTCTTCCGAGCGAGCAGGGCAACCTCGGCAAGGCGCCCTACTCTTCTTGCTGTTTTATCCAATGTCCCAATTGTTGCCCGGCATCGTTGATCGAGCGCGCCGCGTGTTCATAAGCGTTGTGCGACAGATATTGCAGCTTATGGCTCAATCGCAACAGCACACGCAGCTTTTCCAGTTTCAGATTGATGCGTTTGAGCAAAGCCAGCTTGTCGGTTTTGGAGGCATATCTGGCTTCGGTTAAATCTTCGCACACGTCCAATGCCAAAGCTTCGATTCGTTCGGCAAAAGTGTGGCGGATTTTGCGAGGGAACTTCGCCGTCGTCGGCATCAACCATTCCAGAAACTCCATCCAGACGACGAAAATCGGCAAATCATCATCGTTCTTTTTGTTCATCGGCTTTTGTTTGATTGGCGGGTTGAGGTGGTTCAGTTGGGGCGGCGGGGTTTTACTCTCTTCCCACGACTTCAGTTTCTTCATTCCCGGTTGGTTGATGTGGTGTCGGCGGGCGGCGGCTTCGCACGCCGCCCGCTCGCCTACCACTTCAACCAACCTCACTTTTACCGAAAACCGGCCGGAAGGGTAAAGAGGGTAAAAAGAGCTAAAAGGGCTACCTGCCGATCCTCACAAGGCGGAAACCGACGTGGTCGCCGCGGTTGCCGGGCGCGCCGTAGTCGCGATCCGCCGACCGGCAGTAGACGGCGTTGAGGCTCCAACTGCCGCCGCGAAAGACGCGGCTCGAGCCTGAACTAGGCCCGCCCGGATCAGTCACCACACCTTGTCGCTGACATTCCGCATAATAATCCTTGGCGTACCAATCCGAACACCATTCCCAAACATTGCCGTGCATGTCGAAAAGACCAAATCGGTTTGGCTTTTTCTGTCCGACAGGGTGCGCTTGGTTGCCGGAATTACCGTAGAACCATCCAAAATCACCAAGCTGCCCGGCATCGTTGCCAAAGCTGTAACTCGTCGTCGAACCGGCGCGTGCGGCGTATTCCCACTCGGCTTCTGTCGGAAGCCGGAACCTGTTCCCTGTCTTGTTCAGAAACTCCCGTATGTCGTTCCAGGAAACACTCTCGACCGGCAGATCATCGCCTTTGAAACGCGACGGATTGTCGCCGCCCATCACGGCTTTCCATTGCGCCTGAGTCACTTCGTATTTGCCGATGGAAAATGGAGAAAGCTTGACGCGATGCTGCGGTCCTTCGTCGCTGTCACGTCCTGATTCATTGTCCGGCGAACCCATCAGAAATTCGCCGCCGGGCACACGTATCATCACCAATTTGACACCGTTCAGGTTTTCAGTGAATTCCTCGCCCGGACTCGGCAACGAATGAGAATTGCCAGCCGAATCGAAAGAGCTTGGCGAAATCGTCGTATTCGTTTTCGTCGCCACATAAATCGCCGCAGCCAGAATAATCACGGCCAAACCTGCTCCACTCCATTTGATCGCCGGGCGGAAACCGGTTTGCCGAACAGGATACGATTTCTGTTTCAATGGAGGATTCGGTTTCGGCTCAGGCGGCGGTTCAGGTTCCGGTGCAAGATCAACCACCACTTTTCCGCGCTTGATTGTCGGTTGTTCGACTTCCGGCTCCGAACGTTCAGGAAAAACGACTGGTTCGTCAACTTTGCGCGTTTCCCGAACCGGTTGGGCGGCTGGCCTGACCAAAGCCGCGCGCATTTCCTTTGCTGATTTGAAACGCTGCGCGGTGTCTTTGGACATCGCTTTCTCTACGACTTTGCGCAACCAGACTGGCAAATCCGAAGGCAGTGGCTGCGGCTCATCCATCAGAATGGCCTTGATCAACGAATTGGAATCTCGTTGCGGAAACGGCCTGCGCCCGACCAGCATTTCGTAAAAGATCACGCCGATTGACCACAGATCGGTTTGTTCGTTTCGCACAGCGTCGAAGGCTTCGGGCGCGGAATAAGCGGGAGTGCCGACGTATTTGCTGCTGTGAATGCTGGAATCCAGCACGCGCGAATGCCCGAAATCGGCCAGTCGCGGCGTGTCGCCGTGCATCAAGATGTTGGCGGGTTTCAAATCGCGGTGAATGACGCTGATCGAATGCAGATATTCCAGTCCGGCCAGAATGCCGTCAATCATACGGATTGCCGATTCAATCGAAGGCGCGCGTCCGCCGTGTTGCCGCAGCCATTGTTCCAGCGAACCGTCCGGCACGAATTCGCTGACGATGACCGCTTGCTGGTCATAGACTTGAACGCCGAGAAACTCTACGACGTTGGGATGCCGTCCGGCGCGCGCCCAGACTGTGACTTCCTGTAACAGCGCATTCACGTCCAGGTCTGGATCGTTCGACAGCTTCACTGCGACCGGCGAACTCTCCTTCTTGTCAGGCTGCGCCAGCCAGACTTCGCCGAACGAGCCTTTTCCGAGTTTGCGGATGAGTTGATAGGGGCCGATGCGATCGTTGGGTTTTGGCATGGGGTTCTCACCTTTATCTCAATCAGACTTGCTCATTGCATCCATTGCTTCGGCGGATGGGTACAATCCGACCTGGATTAACAATGAGCGTTCTTTCAACCGTTTGGGCGAGTTGAAACCAAAGATGCGAACAGTCACTTCGCCGATTTCGGTCAGCGGGACAATCTCTGCGCCACGTAATTCGAAATGCTCCGACCAGCGATCAGCTCTCGGATTGAAGAATCGGACAAGCTGATGGGTCTGCCAGTTGATCGAACCCAAGTCGGTTCCTTTGTGACGGTTGCAGCGCAAACAAGCGTAGGCCAAGTTTTCCAATTCGGTTGGGCCGTGATGTTTGAGGCTGATGATGTGATCTAACTCGCCGCCAAAATGGCTTTCATCGTCGTGCAGCAGGCAGTATTCGCAAATGAAATTGGCTCGCTCCATCACTTGCCTGCGAAGATCGTGGCTGATGTATGGGGTCATGATTTCAATAGTTGATGAGCGCGAGCTTTAGCCATAATCATAATGTGTTCCAGTTCTTCGTAACTGTCCAATTCGGCCTGTTCTTCCACGGTCAGCCCGACCGTTTTTTCACGGGAAATCAGTTCGGCAACTCTGGCTTTGGCTTCCGGCGAGGCTTTGAATGCCGCCACGCTTTCTGTTGAAGGACCGGCAGCAATGAAGTTGATGATATCTTCGTAAGCGCTGATTGTTTCCATAACGTGACCTCCTACGCTCATACTACCCCAAGTCATGATTCCAGCAAATACTTTGACTTTGTTGGTGCTGCGTCAAAACAAAAATGCGGATTGTGAATTCAAATGAATCCGCAATCCGCATTCTGTACTTTTGCAATCAAAAGTTATTCGTAACGAAGCGCGACCATCGGGTCTACTTTGGTCGCGCGGCGAGCCGGAACGAAGCAGGCCAGCAGGGCTACGGCGGCCAGCGTCAAGGCTATGGCGACGAATACCAGCGGGTCGGTGGCGCTGACGTTGAAGAGCATGGTCTTCATCAACCGGCTCAGGAAAATTGCGCCGACCACGCCAAGTCCCAGCCCGACGACGGCCAGCAGCATACCCTGTTTGACCACCAGTTTCAGCACATCCGACGCTTGTGCACCGAGCGCCATTCGCAACCCGAGTTCGTGCGTTCGCTGCGTCACCGAATAGGCCATCACGCCGTACAAACCAATCGCCGACAGCAACAGCGCCAGACAGGCAAAGACGCAAATCAGCAGCAAGGCGAATTTTCGCTGCGTCATCGAATCAGCGACAAACTGATCCATCGTGCGCACGCGAAACACCGGCAAGTCGGAGTCAACCGATTTGATGATGCCGCGCACCGAGCCGGCCAGCGCGTTCGGATCGTTCGGCGTGCGAATGACCAATGCCATGTTCGGCTGCGGGCGTTGCTGGTGAGGAATGTAATACTGCGCGCGCGATTCGCCTTCCAGATCGGTGTGTTTGACGTGGCCAACGATGCCTACGATTTCGCGCCAGAGCGGATTTTCGCGCGTGCCTTCAAACACTATGCGTTTGCCAAGCGGGTCTTCGTTCGGCCAATACTTTTGCGCCAGCGATTGGTCAATGATCGCCACGGGCAAAGCTTCGGAGGTGTCGCGCTCTTCAAAATACCGCCCGCGAATCAGCGGAATGCCCATCGTTTTGAAATAATCCGGCGTCGCAGCCCAACGCGCGCCGTGCGGAGAAGATTGGCCGGGCGGAACGTCCCGGCCTTCGATGCGAAAACTGCCGCTGGAACCGCCGCCGCTCAGCGGCAAGACGGAAACCGCTCCGACCGATTGCACGCCGGGCAACGTGCGAACGTCGTTGATGATTTGTTTGTAAAAGTTGGCGCGCTGCGGCGCTTCGCTGTATTTGGTCATAGGCAACGACAAGTGCATGGTCAACATGCCTTCGGGGTTGAATCCGGGGTTGACCTGCTGAACGTGCAGAAAACTTTTGACCAGCAATCCGGCTCCGACCAGCACGGCCAACGCCAGCGCAATTTCGACGACCACCAGCGAACTGCGAATCCATTGTTTGGTTGTGGCGGCGGCATTGCGTCCGCCTTCTTTGAGAGTTTCGTGCAAATCGGTTTTGGTGGTTTGGATTGCGGGAACGATGCCGAACAGAATGCCCGTCACAATAGAAACGCCAAAGGTGAACAACAGCACTTTCCAATCCAGACTGATTTCGTGCGCGCGCGGAATGCGATCTTCGTTCAGCGCGACCAACGCCTTGACCCCCCAATAACCGATCAACAAACCGAAAGCTCCGCCGACCACAGACAGCAACAAACTTTCGGTCAGCAACTGGCGAATGATGCGCCAGCGCCGCGCGCCAAGCGCCGTGCGGACTGCGATTTCCTTTTGCCTCGCCGCCGCGCGAGCCAGCAACAAATTCGCCACATTGGCGCAGGCGATCAGCAACACAAAACCTACGACCAGCATGACAATCCACAGCATAGTGCTGATGTCGCCGACCACTTGTTCTCGAAACGAAGTCAGCAGCAAATCCCAGTTCGTGGCGTCGGCTCCCTGCATGTATTGCTGGCGCAAATTCGCGGCGATGTTGTGCATTTCGGCCTGGGCTTGTTGCTGCGACACGCCTGCGCGCAAGCGGCCAATCACCGACAGAAATTCATTGGTGATGCTGTTCGAGGAAAGCTGCTGCGGCGTAAACACAATCGGCGACCATAAATCCACGATCATTCCGATTTCGCGGCCATATTGAAAACTCGGCGGCATGACGCCCACGACGGTGTAATTTTCGCCGTTCAGCGACAGCGTTTTGTTGAGAATGTTTTGGTCGCCGCCAAAACGTCGCTGCCAGAATCCGTGACTCAACACCACAACACGATTTTTGCCTTCGGAATCTTCGCCGACGGCGAAGGTGCGCCCCATCGCAGCGTTCGCTCCGAGCAACTCAAAAAAGTTGGCCGAAACGGTTTGTCCGGTCAATCGTTCGGGTTCGCCTTCGCCGGTCAGGTTGGCCGCCCAGCCGGTGACAGCCGTCAGGCTTTCAAACGATTTGGCATTGTCGCGGTAATGCGCGAAGCCGAACGCGGACACCGACGCTTTCAGGCTGATCTTCTGGTAATTGTGATTGATCAGCACCAACTGTTCGGGATTTTTGTATGCCAGCGGGCGCAACAAAATCGCATTGATGACGCTGAAAATGGCGCTGTTAGCTCCGATGCCCAACGCCAGCGTGAGCAGCGCAACGACAGCAAAGCCTGGGCTTTTGGTGAGCGTGCGAAGACCGAATCGCAAATCCTGCAGCAGAGTTTCCATTGTTCCCTCCGAAGAAAAAGTTGACCGTCCGCGAACAAACACGAAAAAACACGAAGCCGGAGTGCAGTTTTTTCCGGCTTCGTGGCAATTGAAAAACTGTGGATAAACCTTATATGCCGTGGTTAGTGCATCTATGCGCCCTAAAGTTTCAAGCCATTGATGATTTTGGCGTGTTCGACAAGTTTTTTGAGTTGGTGAAAAAGTTGAGGCGACGCAATCAGACAGACCTCGCCCATCTCAGCATCGCCTTCACCTTATGGAGGAATGTTTTTGACTCATTCGCTCCGGTTTCCAGTTTTTTGTCAGCGTGTTTAGTGGTTGACCGATTCTTCTTCAACGACACGCCCGTCGAACAAATGAATCGAACGGTCGGCGTGGCGGGCAAATCGCTGGTCGTGTGTGACCATGCAAATCGTCGCGCCGTTTCGGTGCAGATCGCGCAACAATTCCATGACGGCTTCGCCGTTGGTCGAATCCAGGTTTCCGGTCGGTTCGTCCGCAAGCAAAATCAGCGGATCGCCGACGACGGCGCGGGCCACGGCAACGCGCTGTTGCTGACCGCCGGACAGTTGCGAAGGCAGATGTTTGGCTCGGTGCGCCATGCCCACTTTTTCCAACGCGGCGTTGACGCGCTGTTTGCGTTCTGCGCTGCTCATGCCGCGATAGGTCAACGGCAATTCGACGTTTTCATAAACCGTCAGGTCGCCGATCAAATTGAAGCTTTGGAAAATGAATCCGATTTCGCGGTTGCGAATGCGCGCGCGTTCCGAAAGGCTCAATCCCTGAACGGGTTTTCCATTCAGGCTGTACCCGCCATCCGACGGCGAATCCAGCAATCCCAGAATCGAAAGCAGAGTGGATTTGCCACAACCCGAAGGCCCGGCGATGGAAACATATTCGCCTTTGGCAATTTCCAGATGAATTCCAGACAAGGCGTGCGTTTCAACTTCGTCGGTGTAAAAAACCTTGGTGACGGAATCCAGGCGCAACAATGGTTCGCTCATTATTTTTTCTCCTGTGGTGGTCGGTAGTCAGTGGCCGGTGATCGGTGGTTGGCCAGTGCTAACCGGCAACTGACCACCGAAAACCGACAACGGAATTTCAATTCAAACGTATTCGAGTGACGTTATCGCCTAACTGCGAAGTATCAGAGACGATGATTTTATCGCCGACATTCAATCCCCGGACGATTTCGACGGTGGTGACCGACACGCGGCCAATTTCTATGGCGACGGATTCGGCGTGCTGGCCGTCCGCTTCCAGCTTGAAGAGTTTGATCGTGCTGTTTTCCTGACCGAAGGTCGGACGCTGGATGTACATCACGTTTTCCAATCGTTCGAGTTCGATTCTGCCGTCCACGCTCATATCGGGGCGAGCGCCGGGCGGCAACGCTGCATCCAGCGAAACATCCACAGTCACGGTTCCGTTCTGCGCCGCCGGATCAACGCGAATCACGCGACCGGGAATGACGCCGTTGCGCGTGTCAATCGTCGCTGGCAATCCGATGCGCATGTCCTTGAGTTGCGTTTCGGCAATTCGCACCTGCGCTTTCAATCGAGTCGGATCGGACACGCGCGCCAGATTGGTTCCGGGAGTGACTTGCTGTCCGACTTCGACCGCCAATTGCTGCAATACGCCGTGCATACCGGCGCGAACGCGCAAATCCGAGACTTGTTTGCGGCGCAAATCCACCAACGCGCGACGCTGATCCAGCGTGGATTGGCTGACCGCCAGTTGCGTCTTCATGGCTTCGGTGGTCATGGCAATTCGTTTCTTTTCCAGTTCGTTGCGCGTTGCCAATTCATTGGATTTGGTTTGTTTCTGTTTGTACTGCAAATCGGAATACAGCCCTTCTTTGACCAGTTGGGCATACGAATCGGCTTCGAGTTTGGCGGATTGATACTCCGCCTCGACCGTCGCCGCTGACGCTCGCTGGTTCAGCAACTGAGTTTCCAATTCCACTTTTCTGTTGATGAATTCCGCTTCGGCGGATTTGAACTGCAATTCCGCTTCCTGCAATTGCTGCTGCAATTCCTGGTTGCTCAGTTCGAAAATGACCGTGTCGGGCGACACAGTCGTTCCTGGTTGAACCAATCGTTTATCCACTCGTCCGCTGGTGATTGCGGGAATCCAAACGATTTCTTCCGGGACCAAAGTTCCAAGTCCGTTGACCTGGCGAACCATTTCTCCGCGTTTGACCGTGTCAATGATGACCGTTGATCGTTCGACGGTTTGCGCCGCAGGTTTCAACCTGGCCAACGCCACACTGATGGCGCCAACCGCGCCCAAGGCCAAAATGATGTACATCACGCGACGAATTTTTCGATTCCGCACCACCGATTTTTCACGAGGTTTATCCATAAAGTCCCCCTCCAATAACTCCAGATGATGACAAACGTAGATTTCTTCCCTGCTCCGTTAAGCCAATTTCCGTGCCAGCCGCTCCAACCGAAAGACGATTTGATAACTGGCCGTTTTGCAATGTTTATGAAATTGCGCCGATTTCCGGTCTTGCCCGGCGTGTCCGCTTCTGGGAATCCGATTTCCCAGAACTGAACCCGCTGGAAATTTTTGTCTTTGGATTTTTGCCTTTTGCCTTTTGCCTTACAATGCCCGCCGTATGCTTCAACTCAACAATTTGACCAAAGAGTATCCGACGCCCGGCGGACGATTGCCGATCCTTGCCGACGTTTCGCTGACCTTTAACCGAGGCGATGCCGCCGCGATTATGGGGCCGTCCGGTTCCGGCAAAAGCACGCTGCTGTATTTGCTGGGCGCGCTCGACCCGCCAACTGGCGGAAGCCTCACGCTGGATGGGCAAAATCCCTTTGAGCTGGATGAAGCCAGACTCGCCGCATTTCGCAATGAAAAGATCGGTTTCATTTTTCAGGATCACAATTTGTTGCCGCAATGTTCGGCGCTGGAAAACGTGCTGACGCCGACGCTGGTCGCCAAATCGAATGGAAACGCCGTCGAACGCGCTCAAACCTTGCTGAAACAAGTCGGCCTGGCCGAACGCATGCACCATCGCCCAGCGGAACTTTCCGGCGGAGAAAAGCAGCGCGTGGCGATTGCTCGTGCGCTGATCAATCAACCGCTGCTGCTGCTGGCGGACGAACCCACAGGCAATCTGGATCACGACACGGCAGAAACGGTTGGCGATTTGCTGCTCGATTTGCATCGGCAACAACAAACCATCCTGATCGTCGTCACGCACAGCGCCGAACTGGCCGCGAAATTCCCGATTCGATTTGAACTGGTAGACAAAAAGCTTTTGAAAAAGTAGTTGGCATTCGGGAATAGGTAGACGGTAGCCTCGCTCGCAACGTCTGCCTGACTTCCGACTTCTGACTCCTGGCTCCTCTATGAATTTTTCCACGCTTGTCAGAAACAACCTCAAACACTTTCGACGAACCAACTTCGCCGTCATTTTAGGCGTTGCAACGGCAACCGCCGTGCTGGCCGGGGCTTTGCTGGTCGGCGATTCCGTCCGCGCCAGCTTGCAAAACCTGGCCTTGGCGCGGCTCGGCAAAACGGATTTGCTGGTCGCATCCACCGGATTTTTCCGCGAAGCGTTGGCCGAGGATTTGAAATCGCATCCAAACTTCGCCGCGAATTTCGCCGATGCTTGCTCGCTAATCGCCATCGAAGGCGTCGTCACGCACAGCGATTCGAATGCTCGCGCTGGCGGCGTGGCGGTTTACGGCGTGGACGAACGGTTCTGGAAATTTCACGGCTCGAACATCGCCGCGCCGCAAGATAACGACGTGCTGGCCAGCTCAGCCTTGGCGTCTGAACTCAACGCCAAGCCTGGCGACACCTTGATCCTGCGAATCGAAAAGCCATCGGCGATTCCGGTCGAATCGTTGCACAGCCGCAAAGAAGATTTAGGTCGCAGCGTCCGTCTCAGTTTGCGCGAAGCCTTACCCGCCGGAACGATTGGCGAATTTTCGCTCCGCCCGCAACAAGGCGCAGTTCGCGCAATCTTCCTGCCGCTGAAAAAGCTGCAACGCAATCTGGAACAAGACGACAAGGCCAACGCGATTTTGCTTTCGGCTAAAAATCCTGGCGCGGCTTCGCAAGCTGCCGAACAATTGCTCAAAAACAAATTCACGCTGGCCGATTTGGGTTTGAAGCTGCCGCTGCTGGATTACTCGAAAACCGTTTCACTGGAAAGCGACAGCGCGGTGCTCAGCGACGCCATTGCTGAAAAAGCCAAAGCCGCCGCAACTGCTGCGAATTTCAAATCGGAGTCTTTCCTAACGTACTTGGCCAACTCGATTCGCATTGGCGACAAGGAAATTCCTTATTCATTGGTGACAGCGACAGAGCAAAACGAACTGGCCAAACTTTCCCCGGAAGGCGTAGCGATCAACGATTGGGCAGCGCGCGATTTGGGCGCGAAGCTCGGCGACGAAGTTTCGCTTGAGTTCTACATTTGGAAAGAAGAAGGCCGACTCGATACCGGGCAGGCAAAATTCAAAGTCGAAGCCATTGTGCCGATGACCGGCGTGGCCGCTGACCGCAACCTGGCACCTGAATATCCGGGCATTTCCGACGCCAAAACTTTTTCCGATTGGGATCCGCCGTTCCCGGTTGATCTGAGCCGCGTCCGCAAAGTTGACGAAGATTATTGGGACAAATACCGCACAACTCCGAAAGCCTTCATCTCGCTCGAAGCCGGACAAAAGCTGTGGGGGACTCGCTGGGGCAAACTGACTTCGATTCGCGTCGCGCCAAACAAACCGCCTGAAGGCGGAACTCCGAACGCGCTTTCGACTGAGTCGCTTGAAACAACGAAGCAACGATTTGAACAGACGTTGCGCGATTCGCTCGATCCGGCGCAGATGGGATTGACGGTTCAATCGGTCAAATCCGAAAGCATGCAGGCGTCGCGCGGAGCGACGGACTTCGGTCAATACTTCACCTACTTCAGTTTCTTTCTGGTTGTGTCGGCGTTGTTATTGACGACGCTGTTTTTCAAACTCGGCATCGAACAACGCTTGCGCGAAATCGGATTGCTGCGCGCGCTTGGGTTTTCGATCAAACAAGTCCGCTCGCTGTTTCTGCGCGAAGGTTTGTTACTGGCCGTCATCGGCAGCTTCGTCGGATTGATCGGAGCGATTGTGTACGGCTGGGCGATGATGTTCGGCTTGCGAACGTGGTGGGTCGGCGCGGTCGGAACGACGCTGTTGCGATTGCACGTGTCGCCAACTTCTCTGGCCATCGGCTTCGTTTCAGGAATTATCACTGCGCTGCTCTGCATCTGGCTGACGCTGCGTTCTCTGCGGAAATTGTCTCCCCGCAATCTGCTTTCCGGCTCGACTGAAATCTCGGCAGCGGGCGTTCAGAGTACCGGCTTTAGCCGGAAACGCTCGCACAGCGAGCGCCAGCCGCCTGAAGGCGGTACTCTGAACGCCGTTTTCAGTGCGCGCCGCCTGACGTTGGTGTTTGCTGTGCTGGGTTTGGCGATGCTGGCCAGCGCGAAATTCATCGGCCAGGTCGGAGGCTTTTTCGGCGCGGGGACGTTTCTGTTAATCGCGTTGTTGTTTTTCTGGTCTGCCTGGTTGAAAAGCGACAAACGGCAAACCATTGCCGGACATGGCTTCGTGCCGATGATGCGAATGGGATTTCGCAACGCTTCGATTCGCCCCAGCCGCAGCGTGCTGTGCATTGCGTTGATCGCTTCGGCAGCGTTCATCATTGTTTCGGTGGATGCTTTTCGCAAAGACAGCAGCGCAACTTCGACCGATCCAAAATCGGGAACTGGCGGATTCCCATTGCTGGCAGAAAGCCTGTTGCCAATCGTTCACGATGTGAACGGCGAACAAGGCCGCGACGAATTGAACCTGCTGGACGACACGTTCAAAGACGTGCGGCTGACGCGGTTTCGGCTGCGTCCGGGCGACGACGCCAGTTGTTTGAACCTGTACGCGCCGCGCAGCCCTCGCGTGTTGGGCGCGACCGAAGAATTCATCAAAGCCAATCGTTTTTCCTTCGCCGCTTCGCTGGCCGAAACCGATCAACAAAAATCGAATCCCTGGTTGCTTCTGAATGACGAATCCGCAATCCGCAATCCGCAATCCGCAATCCCTGTGATTGCCGACGCCAATTCGCTCGCGTACGTGTTGCATTTGAAAGTCGGCGACGAAACCGCGTTGACTTCGAGTCGCGGCGAAGTAGTCAAACTGAAAATTGTCGGCGCGCTTTCCGACAGCATCTTTCAAGGCGAATTGCTGATAGCCGAATCGAACTTCGTCAGCATTTTTCCCGACCAGCAAGGTTACAGAGTCTTTTTGGTCGAAACACCCAAACCGACGGAAACGGCTGCGGCATTAGAAGACCGGCTCTCCGATTATGGCTTCGACGCGATTTCGACCGACGAAAAGCTGGCCAGTTTTCATCAAGTCGAAAACACGTATCTTTCGACGTTTCAGACGCTAGGCGGATTGGGATTGCTGTTGGGAACGTTTGGGCTGGCAACCGTCTTGCTGCGAAACGTGTTGGAACGCCGCCGCGAATTGGCGTTGATGCGCGCGGTCGGTTATCAATCGTCGCACCTGTCACTGATGATCGTCGCCGAAAACGCCTTGTTGCTCGGTTGCGGATTGCTGACCGGAATCATTTGCGCGGCATTGGCCATTGCCCCGGCATTCATTGCTCGTGGGGGCAAACTGTCAGCCATCTCACTGATCCTGCTGTTGCTGGCAGTATTATTGGTTGGCTTGGCGGCTTCCCTGCTCGCAGTCAGAGCGGCGGTTCGTTCGCCGCTACTGGCATCGCTGAGAACAGAATAAGCTGGGTTACAATCCACTTGGAGGTGCGCGATGATTGCATTACCCAAACCATATTTGACCATCGAAGAGTACATTGAACTGGATAAAAATTCGGAGGAACGATTCGAGTACTTCGACGGAGCAGTCTTCGCCATGGCTGGGGGCAACCCCAATCACGCGCGAATAGCTGGTCGCTTATACGCCACACTAGAAGCCAAGCTCACCGGAAAAAATTGTGAGGCGTTCAATTCCGAAATCCGCGTCAAAGTTCCTGCCGACTTGCCGTATCGTTACCCAGACGTTTCAGTCGTTTGCGGCGAACCAGTTTTTGAATCTTTACAAGGCGTGGAAATGCTGACCAATCCGCTGCTATTGGTCGAAGTTCTTTCGCCTTCTACCGCGGCTTACGATCTGGACGCCAAATTTACCGCTTATCAATCTATCGAAAGCTTCTGCGAATACCTGCTGGTCGCGCAGGATCGCCCACACGTCATTCGTTACGAGCGACAACCGATGGGCGGCTGGCTCAGAACCGAAGTCAGCGGTCTGCAAAACGAAGTCATTCTGGAATCTTTGAACGTGACTTTATCGCTGAGCGAAATTTATGCTCGTGTTCAATTCTGAATCATTCATTGCCTTCATTTTAGGAGAATATCTATGTCGGACTTTATTCGTACCTCGTTTCTGCTTACATTGATTACCGTCACTGCTTCCGCACAAGATGTCACGCAATGGCGCGGAGCCAACCGCGATGGCGCAATTACGGGCTTCGCCGCTCCGAAAGTCTGGCCGGAACAGTTGAAAGCCAAATGGAAAATTCAGGTTGGCGTAGGCCACGCTTCGCCATTGGTCGTCGGCAAAACCGTTTATCTGCATTCGCGGCAAGGCGAAAACGAAGTCGCCGCCGCGTATGATCTGGAAACAGGCAAAACGCTTTGGCGCGACAGTTACGTCGTGGATTACACGGTGAACATGGCGGCCACCGGGCACGGCAAAGGTCCGAAATCCACGCCGGTGTTCAACAACGGGCGATTGTTCACGTTGGGCATCACTGGCGTCTTGTCGTGTTACGACACCGCAAAAGGCAAGCTGGCCTGGCGCAAAGATTTCGGCCAACGGTTCGGCGAAAAGGCTCCGGATTTTGGAACCGCGATGTCGCCGATGGTGGATCAGGGCCTGGTGATTTTGCACGCGGGCGGCAACAACAAAGGCGGCTTGGTCGCGTTGGATGCCGCAAGCGGAACTGAACGTTGGGCCTGGACAGGCGAAGGCCCCGGCTATGCTTCGCCGATTGTTGTCGAAATCGCCGGGAAACGTCAGATCGTCACTCAATCGCGCAAACACATCGTAGGCATCTGGGCGGACAACGGCGGTTTGTTGTGGCAGATTCCTTTCGACACCGAATACGTGCAAAACATCGTCACGCCGATTCAATACCGTGACCTGCTGATTTTTTCCGGCATCAACAAAGGCACGTTCGCCGTGCGCGTCGGCTGGAAAGAGAAATGGGTGACGGAAACCGTTTGGCACAACAAAGAAGTTTCGATGTACATGAATTCGCCTGTGATGAGCGGCAATTTGTTGTTTGGCATGTCGCACAAAAACAAAGGACAGTTTTTCTGTCTGGATGCCGCAACCGGCAAAACGCTGTGGACGGGCGATCCTCGCCAGGGCGAAAACGCCGCCATGCTGATTGCCGGTGACACGATCTTTTCGCTGACCAACGACGCAGAATTGATCGTCACCAGCGCGGCCAGCAAAGGCGCTTCGGTGGTCAAAAAATACAAAGTCGCCGATTCGGCAACGTGGGCGCATCCGGCAATTTCCGGCAAACGCATTTTGATCAAAGACCAAACTTCGCTGGCGTTGCTGAATCTGGAATGAAGCTTCTTTTCACCACAAAAAGCACAAAAGGCACAAAACTCATCTGTGCTTTTTGTGCCTTTTGTGGTTGACTCATCCCCGCCCTCTTTCGACCTTACCGCTTACCAGAATTGATGAATTACCCGACCGAAACTCTTTCAACGAACGAAAGACGTTCACCCAAATGGATGGCGGCGTTGGTACTGGTTTGGCTGGCTGTCGCCTGCGTGTTGACGTTTTCGCGACTGACGCACGAAGCCTTTGGCGTACAAGGCGATTTGACGCTGCATTACCACATCACGCGCAGTTATGCGCAGAGCTTTGCCGAAGGCGATTGGTTGCCGCGCTGGGCGGGATTGCTGGACGGTGGGCGCGGCGATGCGTTGTTCACGTTTTATCCGCCGTTGTGTTATCTGGCCAGCGCGCTTTTGATGAAGCTTTTCGGGCTGGATGTTCTCAACTCAATCAAAACCGTCACTTTTTTAACGATCTTTCTTGCGCAACTCTCGGCGTACCTGTTTGCGCGAGAGTTTTTCTCGCGTCGGCCGAGTTTGATTGTCTCGTTGGGATATGTGCTCCTGCCCGCGTATCCGCTGATTTGCCTGCACAGAGTTTTTTTGGCGAATGCTTTTGCGCTGAGTTTGATGCCGCTGGCATTGAAGTACGCCTATCGGTCGTTTATCGGTGCGGAACCGGGAGCGGTAGCGACCGGGTTGAACCCGCAACTCCCCGGCCGCTACCGCTCCTGGTACTACATCATCGCGTTTGCGCTCAGCTTCAGCGCGATCATTCTTTCGCACGTCATCACCACTTACCTGACCGGCTTGACGGTTATCTTTCTGGCTTTGGTTTATCTACCGCGAACCGGTTGGCGAGGGATTTTGCCGTTGGCCAAAGGAACTTTGCTGGCGTTGCTGCTGACCGCGTTTTTTTTAGCGCCGCAAATTGTCGAAGCCAATTGGGTGCAGTTGAAACTGCAACTCGTGCAGCAGGATTACCGCAATTATTTTCTCTTTGCCAAACCGCTGAATGCGGATCGTTATCGCCAAGCCTGGGCAGGCGTCAATGACTTCACCAGCTACTTGACGCTAATCCAAACATTGATCGGAGCACTGCTGGCGCTGCTGTGCAAACCTGCGTGGAGAAGTGATCGGCTGTCGCCCCTGGTTTGGTTCGGCTTAACGCTGACGGGTTTTGGCTTATTGATTTCTCTTCCTGCGGCCGATTTGCTTTGGCGGTATCTGCCGGGGTTGAAATTCATTCAGTTTCCCTGGCGCTTTCAACCGTTCGTGGCGCTCGGTTGTGCATTGCTGGCCGCCATTGCCATTCAATGCTGGCAACAGACGAACAAGCGGTTGCGAATGCTGATTATGGCGGGACTGACCTGGTTGTTGCTAGCCTGTGCAGCGTTCACGTTTATGATTGCTCGGCTGGATGAAAAAGAGGTCACACGCGATCAGGTGATTGCAGGGCTAACTGCCTACGACGCGCCGCCCGTCACCATCGAAGAAGGCAAGCGGCTGCAAAACGAAGACGATATGAAGCACCTGCCTTACACCGCAAATCAATTGTACTTTCGTCCGGTGGGTTCGGATTTCATCTTGTATCCGCCAGTGACGAAACCCGGCAGCGCAAGTTTTGTTCAGGGCGATGGACGGCTGACAATTGAAAAGCTGGAAATTGCTCGCCGCGAATTTTCAATTGAAAGCCAGGAACCCACTCAAGTCAGAGTTGAAACTTATCGCCATCCAAACTGGCACGTACAACTGGACGGCAGCCAGATTTACATAAAGTCCGAAACAGGAACAGGTTTGATGCTGATTGATGTGCCAGCCGGAAAGCACAAACTGAGTTTGACCTTTGACGCTCGCTACGCTCACCCAGCGCGATGGATTTCCATTGTTGTTTGGGCATTACTGGCGCTTGTTTTAGGCTTTTCGCTGATTCGACGCCGATGACCAAGAATCATTCTGAACTGAAAACTGCGCTTATTTGGACTGTCACGTTGCGGCTGGTGTATTCGGCAGTGGGAGCACTGATTGCGCCTTACCTAAAACTCAATCCTGCGTTGATTCGCAGCAACGATTTGACTGAAAACCTGATGTCGCGCGAAGCCGGTTGGCCGTATCGGTTGCTGGGAATTTGGGAACGTTTCGACACATTGTGGTACATCGAAATTTCTCAGCACGGGTATCAGCGCCCTGACGCCGTAGTCTTCTTTCCGCTGTACCCTGCCTTGATTCGATTGTTGTCGGTCGTGTTTTCGCCGCTGGCTTCGGCGTTGATCATTTCAACCGTTGCGGCTTTTTTTGCGTTTTGGGGATTTCAAAAATTGCTTCGGTTGGATTTGCCCGACGACACGATCAAACGCGCGCTGTTGTTTTTCGCGCTGTGGCCGACGGCGTTTATTTTGTTCGCAGGTTATCCCGAATCGCTGTTGATAGCCTTGATGATCTGGGCCATCTGGTTTGCTCGTGCAGGAAACTGGTGGCTGGCGGGAATTTTGGGCTTGCTGGCCGGGCTGACCAAAGCCATCGGATTCTGCATCATCGTTCCGCTGGCGGTGCTGGCGTTCAAAGAGTGGCGCTGGCGCACCTGGCCGAGCTTTTTGCCTTTGCTGGCTGCGCCGATTGTGACACTGACAATCTGGCTGTCAGGCAATTCGCTGGCATCGGACGCCTACCCCAAACACTGGCGAACGGAAATCGCTTTTCCGCTCATCACCCTGTGGGCGAGTGTGCGCGAAGCCTTTACGACATTTGACGCCGTATTATTGCTGAATCTGTCGGCGTTGGCCGTTGTCTTCATACCGACTTTCATCAAACGAATCCGAGCCGAATATCTGCTGTTTTCCTTGTCGGCGCTGACAATGTTTCTGACCAAGAAAACTGACCCGCTGCTGCAAAGCTCCAGCCGATACGTGCTGGCAGTTTTTCCAGCCTTTGCCAGCCTGTCGGCTACGATCAAACATCCGTTCCTGATTGCGCTCAGCCTGTTGGCAATGTGCCTGCTTCAATTTTTGTTGCTGTGGTCGTTTTTTGAATGGGCGCTGGTGGTTTGACGATGTCGCAATTGACGACATATAGTCCGACACAAGCAGTAACATTTTTCGATGACAAATTCATATAACCTTAAGGCTAGCTTCTGGTTAGCGGGAACATTTTTCGTGGCAAAAAATGCGACAATATGAGTCTTCACACCCTTGGCTGACCTTTTCTTTGGACTTACGCCCTGCTCCGGCAAAACTCTGGATGTTGCTGGGTGAGTGCCAGTCGAAATGCGAACACATCGCCGGAGTTCCGATGCGCCCGATTACTGCCAAACAGCTTCATCAGCTTTATCTGGCCAAAGGTGTGGCGGCAACCACAGCCATAGAAGGCAACACTCTTTCAGAAAAACAGGTGTTGGAGCATTTGAAGGGGCATTTGCATTTGCCTGTTTCACAGGATTACCTAAAACAAGAACTCGACAATGTTATTGTTGCCTGCAATTCAATTCTTCATCAGGTTGTAACCAAAACCTTGCCGCCGCTAAATCGAAACCGAATTGAAGAGTTGAATCGCGTTGTGCTGGATAAATTGCTGGTGGAAGAAGGCGTCGTTCCCGGTCAGGTCAGAACCTATTCTGTCGGAGTTGCCAATTATCGCGGAGCACCTGCCGAAGATTGCGCCTATCTGCTTGACCATTTATGCCAGTGGTTGAATGGTCACGGGTTTGAAGCTCCACCCAGTCAGGAAATTGCTTATGCGATTTTGAAATCTGTCATTTCTCATCTTTACCTTGCCTGGATACATCCGTTTGGCGATGGCAACGGGCGAACTGCGCGATTGATAGAGTTTCAAATTTTAATTGCTTCAGGAGTTCCTGCTCCCGCAGCGCACTTGCTCAGCAATCATTACAACCAAACCAGAGCCGAGTATTACCGCCAACTGGATCAGGCTTCGCGCTCAGGCGGCGATGTAATTCCGTTCATCTTGTACGCAGTCACCGGCTTTGCCGAAGGATTACGGTCGCAATTGGAAGTCATACGAATGCAGCAGTGGGACATCGTCTGGCGAAATTACATTCACGAATCGTTCAGGGATCAAACCAGTCCGGGGGCTGAACGCCAAAGACGACTGGCTTTAGATTTGTCACAAAAGCTGGAACCGGTTCCTTTCTCCAAATTGACTGACATTAGCCCACGAATTGCCAAAGCTTATGCCAACAAAACCGATACAACGTTGCGCCGCGATCTTGAA
This sequence comes from uncultured Heliomicrobium sp., assembly GCA_964470555.1. Classification (GTDB taxonomy): domain Bacteria; phylum Acidobacteriota; class Blastocatellia; order RBC074; family RBC074; genus RBC074. The sequence goes on along the minus strand of CAYYDG010000073.1, from coordinate 4,563 downwards.
AAGCTGTTGGAAATGGAACTGATTCGTAAAGAAAAAGATGGTTATTTGGCAAACAAAGAATTGATTCTGGCCTTTTTGCCAACCAAAGCTGAACCTTGATTTATGGCTCCAACGGGCATTTACATCCACATTCCGTTTTGCGAAACGCGCTGCCATTACTGCAACTTTGCGACAGGCGGTTACGAATCCGAACTGGCGCGGCGGTACGTGGCTGCGCTGCGCGAAGAAATCATACGCGTCGAACGAAAACCGGAAATGCAGGCTGTGGATTCGATTTACTTCGGCGGCGGAACTCCAACCACGCTGACTGTCGAACAGTTACGCGGCATCATAGAACTCTGCCGCGCGAAGTTCGACGTTTCGCCAGACACCGAAATCACCAGCGAAGCCAATCCCGGCACAATCTCTCAGGAATTTTTAGCAGACCTGCGCGCAGCAGGAATCAACCGGCTGAGTTTCGGCGTGCAATCGTTCGACGATGGTGAACTGCAAATGATAGGGCGTTCACATTGTGCCGAAGCCGCTCGACAAGCCGTGCATCTAGCGCGCGCTGCCGGATTTGAAAATGTCAGCATTGACCTGATCGCCGGTTTGCCGGAACAGAAAATGGAAACCTGGCGGCGAAACCTGCAAGAAGCCTTCGCGCTGGAACCGGATCATTTGTCTGTGTATTTGCTGGAACTGTACAAAGACGCGCCGCTGCTGCATCGCATCAACCGAGGCGAATTGCGCGCGATTGACGACGAATTGACGGTCGAAATGTATTTCGCGCTGAAAGACGAAGCTGAAGCGCGCGGCTTTGAGCATTACGAAATTTCCAACTGGGCGAAGCCCGGATTTGAATCGCGCCACAATTTGAAATACTGGACGGGCGCTCCTTACTGGGCGTTTGGAGTTTCCGCCGCCGGGTATGATGGCGCGCGGCGTTGGTCAAACACGCGCAACATTCACGAATACCTGACCAAAATCGAAGCGGGCGAATCGCCCGTTGCTGAAACCGAAACGCTGGACGCCGACGGCCTGCAAAGCGAAAATCTGTTCTTGCGATTGCGCCTGAAAGAAGGCGTCAACCTGCTCGACCACGAACGACGCTTTGGCGTTCGTGTTACCGAACGGTATGCGGAAGAATTGGCTCGGCTGAACGAAGCAGGCTTGATCGAACTCAACAACGACACGCTTAAGATTTCGCGTGCGGGCACTGTGCTGGCAAACGAAGTCTTCGCGGCATTTGTTTAACTGCCGGTGCGGAACCGAGAGCGGTAGCGACCGGGTTGGCCTTTGAGGTGCTTGCTCGGTAAACAGCCAGTCGCTACCGCTCCTGGTTCCTTACCAGAAACAACCATGAAATTCATTGACCTAAGAAGCGACACCGTTACCAAACCAACCGCAGAGATGCGCCGCGCGATGGCCGATGCCGAAGTCGGCGACGACGTGTACGGCGAAGACCCGACCGTCAACCGGTTGCAGGAACGCGCGGCGGAACTGTTTGGCAAAGAAGCCGCGCTGTTCGTTCCGTCGGGAACGATGGGCAATCAGATTTGCGTCAAGCTGCACACGCGCCCCGGAACCGAAGTCATAGTCGAAGCGCGCGCTCATATTCTGGATTACGAAATGGGATCGTCAGCAGTGATTTCCGGTGTGACGCTGCGTCCTGTGCGTGGAGAAGACGGAATTTTGAATTGGGATTTGATCGCTCCGGCGCTTCGGCCGAACGCGCCGTATTACGTGACGCCGACTTCGCTGGTGGCGCTGGAAAATTCGCACAACATGGCTGGCGGAGCGGTGATGCCACTGCCGGTTTCCACACAGATTTGCGACCAAGCGCACGCTTTGGGTTTGCCGGTGCATTTGGACGGAGCGCGTATTTTCAACGCAGCCTTGGCGCTCGACACGACCGTTGCCGAAATCGCGCGCCCTTTTGATTCGGTGATGTTTTGTTTGTCGAAAGGCCTGGGCGCGCCGGTCGGTTCGATCATTGTCGGCAAAAAAGACTTCATCAAAGAAGCCGTCAGCGTGCGCAAAATGCTGGGCGGCGGAATGCGCCAAGTCGGCGTGCTGGCCGCGGCGGGCTTGATCGCACTGGAAGAATCGCCGAAGGCATTGGTCGAAGATCACGCCAACGCCAAACGGCTGGCTGAAGGTTTGGCTGAATTGCCCGGCGTCAAAATTGATCCCGAACGCGTGCAAACCAACATAGCCATTTTCGACATTGCGGCGACCGGAATGACGACCGCGCAGATGGCTGCGGAATTGAAAGCGCGCGGCGTGCTGGCCAACGGCATCAACGCGCGCGAAATGCGAATGGTCACGCATTACGACGTCAGCCGCGAAGACATTGAACAGACGGTAAAAATCACGAAAGAAATCTTGGGGAGGTAGACAGGATTCACAGGATTTTTCAGGATTGATTTCGTTCGGCTTCAACCTGGTAAATCTTGTAAATCCTGTCTGAAAGTTTTTTGTCGGAAAGAAAACCAATTATCGCCATTGATGGCCCGGCGGGCGCGGGCAAAAGCACGATTGCCAAATCGTTGGCGCGGCAACTGGGTTATTTGTTCATCAACACCGGCGCGATGTATCGCGCTGTCGCCTGGAAGGCATTGCAGCTTGGCGCGTCGCTCGAAGACATCGAACGCATCGGCAAACTGGCCGAAGATTCGTTGATCGAATTGACCGGCTCGGTGGACTCGATGCGTGTGCTGATTGACGGACGCGACATTACTGAAGAAATCGCTACGCCAACCATCAGCCAGGCCGCTTCGGTGGTGTCGGCGATTTCAGCCGTACGGCGGGCCTTGGTTGCGCGACAACAGCAAATGGGCAACGTAGGCGGCGTCGTCATGGAAGGCCGAGACATCGGCACGCGGGTTTTTCCTGACGCCGAAATCAAAATTTACCTCGACGCTTCTGCGGAAGCGCGCGCCGAGCGGCGTCACACGGACGATTTGGCCAAAGGCATCAACACGGGTTCTCTGTTAATGACTCAAACCGAAATCGAAGAGCGCGACCAGCGCGACAAAACTCGCGCCGATTCACCGCTGGTTCAGGCTGCCGACGCGATTTACATTGATTCTTCCGCGCTGACCATCGAACAAGTCGTCGAAAAAATTCTCGATCTGGTTGCCGAAAAAACACTCTGCGACAGAACGCAATGACGTTATTTGGATTCGCCGAATCGCAAGGTTGCATCTTCGGTCACGCTGGGCTGAGCTTGCGCCGAGGCTTTTTCGGCCAATTCATTGGTGGTCGGGCTGGCAATGTAACTTTCGGGCGAGACGGCTGACACCGGAACAGCATATTGAGCCGGATAAGAAAATTCAGGTTGATAACCGACCGGCTCTTGCGGCTCCGGCTGTTCCTGTTTCGGAGCAAATAAAATGCCGTTGAGCAAATGCGCAACTCCTTTTGCTACGGGAATCAATCCCAACACCCAAAGATGCCTGATTACCGGAACCAGTCCGACCACTTCCCATTGCGTCTTTTGCAGGATCATCGCTTCCAAGCTTGCCAACAATCCAGAGCCATTGGCCTCGCTCAACAGTACATTCCAGACAGCCATCAAAGCGCCGCCGCTGAGTATGGAAAGCGTCGCCTGTTGCAAACTGTATTTGCGCGAATTGGCCGCGCGAACTTTGTTCAGTCCCTTATTGATTTCAACCTTGACTGAATTTTTCAGGTCGCGCGCCATCTCGGCCAGCGCCACTTGCGGCGGAGGAAAATTCCCTGCCTGATTCACTGGCTGCTGCGAAGCCTGATCCAGTCGTTTGGTGTTTTTGAACCCTGCGCTGGCCTGTTCAAATCCGGCGCGCAAATTAGCGCCAAGTTCGCGCAGGTTGTTTTTCAAAACCTCGAAATCAATCGGGCCGGGTTGTTTGCCATCAATCGCATCAAGAATCACACCCAGGTTGGTTCCGCAACTTCGACAAAACCGTTGACCGGGAACAGCCTGCGCGGCGCATTTGGGACAGTACATTTCAGGTCTCCTTGGGAATGTTTGTAGTTCCGCCTTCAGGCGGCTGACTCTGGTTACGATTCTCTTTCAGCCTTGGTTCTTCCCTTTTCCCTTTCCGGTTTGACGTAGCTGGCGCGAACGACGGTTTTGATGTTGCCGCGCACGTTGAAATCGCCTTCCAGATGAAATTCCAGCGGATCGCACGCCGCGACAAAATCATCGCGGATGACGTTGACCACATGCTCGTGAAAGATTTTCACGTCACGAAATGAATTGATATACAGCTTCAGCGATTTCAATTCTATGCAGCGTTTATTCGGCACGTAGCGCAAATGCAGCGTCGCAAAATCCGGAAAATCACTGAACGGACAAATCGCCGTAAATTCCGGTATGGTGAAATCAATTTCGATTCGCTTGCCCGGATGTTCATACGCGAACGTGTCCAGCGGAACCAGATTCATCTCTTCGCGCGGCGTCGAGCGAGTTTCCAACTGCTGTTCCGGCGAAACTTCAATCAGCTTCGGCAACTTTTTCGACTTCTTCTTTGCCAATGAACCTTCTCCTTAGAAGCCTTCGGTCTCAGTAGCCGAAGGAAAGTAAATTTCACCTAC
>CAYYDG010000072.1:0-30000 GCA_964470555.1 uncultured Heliomicrobium sp. | reverse complement strand
GTTTACCGTGTAATCTTTTCCAATTGAACCATTGGCTTCGTGACATTAAACTGCTCTGGCTTTTGCATTGCAGACTCACCCGGAATTTCATTACCCACGAAATTCCAGCCCCAATCAAACTTCCCCATTTTCAGCGTCCCATCGTTCTTTCGCCCCTTCTTGTCAAATCCGGTCTCTAGCAATCGCTGCCCGGCGATCAAGGCTTATGTGTGCTCTTGACACTGCTCTGGCCTTCAAGTCGTGGCGGCTCGGAGGAAGTATGCCCAAAGCAAAGGCTCTGTTGTTTTTTCCCGCTCCAATTTTGTTTCTATTGTTTCTATTACCCAGCTACCCCATTCCGCTGACCAAATTCGCGGCAGCGCAATCCACCTGCACGCCGCCTCTATTCCAAGGGTATCCGTCATCTTGCGCCAACATCAATCTTCGCTGGTTGAATCGCGACCCAATTTCGTTGATTGACCGGTATGAAATTTATCGCGGCGGCGCAAAAGTCGGTCAGGTTCCTGGCAGTGCAATCACATTTACCGAAGCTGTTGGCTGCGGCTTCGGCGCAACCTACACGATCAAACAGGTGATGAAATCCGGCGCCACTTGCCAGACAGTCACGACGGGCAATCCGCCGCACACCAAACCTTGCGACATGTGTACTGGCGGAGGCAGTTTGCTCAATCTGGTCAATTCAGCCTCGTTCAATTCACCGGTTGCGCCCAATTCCATTGCTACGATTTTTGCGGCGCAAGGACAATCGCTGACTTCAACAATAGCGTCAGCGAATGGCTTGCCGTTACCGACCAACCTCGCCGGCACTCAAGTCTTGATCAACAACACTCCGGCTGAGTTGTTTTACGTTTCGCCCGGTCAGATCAACTTTCTGATGCCGCGAGTGAATGCCGGAGCCGTCAGCATTCTCATCCTTGGAGCCAGCGGCGAACGAACCGAAGGCAGCGCCTTGACCGGGCCGAACCCGGCCATCTTCACCGCCACAGCCAACGGCAACGGAGTCGCTGCCGCTCAAGTCACATCGGACGGTCGCACATATCAACGCATATACGACAACAATCGAATCGCCGTACCGGTCAGCGTCACGAATGGCGGCTTGCCGAATTATCTGGTGTTGTATGGAACCGGGCTGCGCGATCAACCTGCGTTGGAAGTGAGAATCGGCGGGCAGTTGTGTCAAGTGACTTTTTCCGGCGCACATCCAAGTTTGCCAGGCGTGGATCAGCTTAACGTTCGATTGCCGGAAAATTTACGAGGCGTGGGGACAGTAAGCATTGTAGTGTCGGTGGCGGGTTTTGTGTCTAACTTCGCCCAGGTCAACATCGGGAACTGACCATTTGGACACCTAAGCTTCAGCGTGCGGGCATTACCGTGCCTGCACGCTGGAAGACTGGGTATCCGGGTTATCGGAAAGCCTTCAAACTGAATGCCCGGAATCCATCCGGGAAAAACGCCAGAAACAGCAGAATGCACACCACCATCGCAGGCACGATAGTCAAAATCAGACTGAGCCGTTCGAACTTCAAGTGCATGAAGTAGGCCATAATCAGCACGGCTTTGATAATAGAAAGCCCGATCACGCTAACCAACATCATCGCCAGCGGCACATGAATGTAGCCAAGAAAGACTTCTACGGCAGTCAGCACGATTAACCACAGCCAAATCATCGAATACGTGCGAGTCGTTATGTGTTCAGATTCCATAATCGTCAGTATTTGATAGAAAGCAGATAAATCAGCGGAAAGACGAACATCCAGACCAAATCCACGAAGTGCCAGTACAAACCGCAGATTTCGACATCTTCGTGAGTCGCTTTTTTGCGAGCCGCCGTCACCCCCAGATAAATCACGCCGGAAAGCACGTGCAGCATATGCAACCCCGTGATGGCGAAAAACGTTGCGCCGAACATCGGTGAAGCATTTTCTCCCCACTCCGCCGGAACGCTGAATGGACGCAGGCCTTCGGCGATCAAGTGATTCCACTCAATCAGGTGCAGCACAACAAATGCCAGCCCGGCCACCATCGTCGCAGCAATCCATTTGATCATCTTCGTCCGGTTGCCGTTTGCCGAAGCCACGACTGCCATGACCATCGTCAAACTGCTGGTCAACAGACAAAACGTCATGACCGTCGAAAAGATTATGCTCGGCGAAAAGGTGAACGGCTTGGCCCACACTTCGCTGGACACGCGGATGTAGCCGTAACTCATCAGCAACGCGCCGAACGTCAGCGAGTCGGAAAGAATGAACAGCCACATTCCCAACTTCCGATGACCGATGCCAAACGGCGAAACGCCGCCACTCCAATTGGTAGTCAATGTTTGGTTCATGACAAAAATCAGTGCCGCGGTTTTGAGGAAATCATTTCCAGAAAAACAGCAGCACGAAAAGCACGATCCACAATCCAGTCAGAAAGTGCCAGTACAAGGCTGAAACATCCACAGCAACGCGTCGCCGCAAGGCCGTCCATTTCGACTGGTTCCGCAAGGTCACAAATGCCAGCGCAGCCAATCCGCCGATCAAGTGAACTCCGTGCAAACCCGTGAACAAATATGAATATCCGCTGTGCAGATTTTTGTTGACGTAAAACCCGGCAGCCTTCAGGTCGCTCCAGGCAATCAATTGCAAGACCAGAAAAAACACTCCCAGCGCCGTCGTGATGCCAATCCACAACCGGAATTTCCTTTCGATACGCCGCTTCAGCATGTTGCGAGCGATTTCAAACGTCGCGCTGCTGACCAGAATCACCGCCGTGCTCCACCAAAACACTTTGGGCATGACTATCGGCATGCGGTTCGCTCGATTGACGACATAAGCGCTTGTCAATGCGGCAAACAGCATGGTCACGCTGGCCAGCGTCAACCAGACGCCGATGCGATAGCCTTCGGGCGGAGGCAGACGCTCCGGTTCCGGCGGACGATTGTCTCCACCTCCGTAGCCCGGCAAATCATCAAAGCCTTTTCCGCCTGCGCCGAAAGCAGGTTCGTCGTGTTTGGTTGTTAAAGTAGCTGGCATATCTTTTCGATTGAGGGACGGAGAGATTGAGGGACGGGGCGAAAAAGCATCGCACTTCTTCTCTCTGTCTCTCAGTCTCTCGCTCTTCATTCAGCTTGCATCAAATAATCTTTCTCCGCTCCCGGCACGGAATACTCGTAAGGCATTCGGTGAACGACCGGCAATTTACCTTCGAAATTTTCATGAGGCACGGGCGTCGGCGTTGACCATTCCAGCGTCGTCGCTTCCCAGGGGTTGTCGCTGGCACGTTTGCCTTTGAACAGGCTCCAGAAAAAGTTGATCAGGAAAATAAGTTGCGCCGCCGCCGTCGCAAACGCTGCGATGGTGATGACGACGTGCAACGGATCGAGCGCTTTCAAAAATTCATAGCCGGTCGAATCGGCATAACGACGCGGATGCCCGGCGATGCCGAGCACGTGAAATGGAATGAAGATCGCGTACACGCCGATGAAGGTCAGCCAGAAATGCAGCTTGCCCAAGGTCTCGTTCATCGTTCGCGCGAACATTTTCGGAAACCAGTAATAAGTCGCCGCGAAGATTCCAAAGATGGCCGCTACGCCCATAATCAAATGAAAGTGGCCGGTGACGAAGTGAGTGTCATGAAAAACTATGTCGAGCGCAGTTTGGCCAAGAACCAGGCCGGTCACGCCTCCAGCGACAAACAGCGAAACGAATCCGACCGCGAACAGCATGGGAGTCGTGAAGCGAATCCGCCCACCCCACAACGTTCCCAGCCAGTTGAATGTCTTGATCGCCGACGGAACTCCGATCACCAACGTCAGCACCGAAAAGGCGATTGCCACCGAAGGATTCATCCCGCTGATGAACATGTGATGTCCCCAGACGAAAAAACCCAGCAGCCCGATGGCAAATATCGCTATGACCATCGCTCTATGACCGAAAACCGGCTTGCGCGAAAAGTTAGCCAGAATGTGCGAAGTCGCGCCCATCCCCGGCAAAATGGCTATGTACACTTCCGGATGGCCGAAAAACCAGAACAGGTGTTGCCACAAAATCGTCGAGCCGCCTCCGCTTTCGATCAGCTTGCCGGATACGGCCAAACCTGACGGAATGAAAAATCCTGTTCCGGCGTTACGATCCAGCAGCAACAAAATTCCTCCGGCCAGCAAGACCGGAAACGCCAACAGCGCAATCACCGCAGTCGTAAACCATCCCCAGCACGTCAGCGGCATTCGCATCAATGTCATGCCGCTGGTTCGCATGTTCAAGGTCGTCGTGATGAAATTCAGCGCTGTCAGCAGCGAAGCTACGCAAAAGATGGCGATGCTGACGATCCACAAATCCGCGCCCAACGCCTGTCCAGGCCCGGCAGAAGGAATCGCGCTCAGGGTGGGGTAAAAAGTCCATCCGCCGAGCGGCGCTCCGCCGACGACAAACAGCGCCGCCATCAAAACCGCAAAGCTCAAAAACGTCAGCCAGAACGAAAGCGCGTTCAAGACAGGAAAAGCCATATCGCGCGCTCCGATTTGAATCGGCAAAAAGTAATTACCGAATCCAGATTGCGGCGCGGTGGTCAGCACCATAAAGACCATGATCGTGCCGTGCATTGTCACCATCGCCAGATAAAATTCCGGCTGCATCAATCCGTCCTTGAAGCCTTCTGGAAAAATCGCTTCCAGCATCGGCCAACGTTCGGTCGGCCAGGCCAGTCGCAACCGTATCAACAGCGACATGACCATTCCGATCAGCGCAGCAACCAATGCCAGAAAAAAGTATTGTATGCCGATGATTTTGTGATCGGTGCTGAAAATGTATTTGCGAAGGAAGCCTTTCGGAGCGGCGTGTGATGTTTGAATTTGTTCAGCCATAGCTTTTCTTGAGCTACTTCGTTTGAACTACTTTGGCGCGTTTTCGCTCAACCAGGTTTCAAACTCGGCTTGCGAAACGACTCGCATGTAAGCGCGCATCTGGTGGTGAAGCTGCCCGCACAACTCGGCACAGGCAATTTCGTATCGGCCTTCTTTGGTGGCCATAAAGTGCAAGTTGATTTTCAAACCCGGCACAGCATCCTGCTTCAATCGCAACGCCGGAGCGTAAAAGTTATGCGTCACGTCTTTGGCGCGAAGCGTCAGGTTGATTGGACGATTCACCGGAATGACCAAAGTCTGGCCGACAATATCGTCTTTCCCTGAAGGGTCTTTCGAATCAATTCCCAACGGTCCCGGTCGAGCGCCCATTGTGTTGTCGGCATCGTCATACAGCTTGGGGCTGGTGGAACCGAATCGGCCATCCGAACCGGGATGGCGAAAATACCAGTTGAATTGTTGCCCGGTGACTTCGACCTGCAAGGCGTCTGGCGGAGCCTGATTCAAATGCAGATTCGCCCATACGCGCTGGCCTGTAATGGCCAAGGCGACAAAAACAATACCAGTAATCGCCACCAGCACGATTTCAATGCGCGTATTGCCTTCGTTGTAACTGGCGCGTTCGTTGCCGCGCGCGCGAAATTTCCAAACCGCATAACCGAGCGCGGCGTGCGCCCCAAGAAAAGCTACGGCCACGACCGCCCAGGTGATGTTGAACTGGCTGTCCATCGCCGTTGCGTGTGTCGAAATCGCTTCGGGAAACCACCAGCCCGGTTTCGATTTCGACCAGACGAAAAACGCAACGGTGCCCAGAGTAATCAGCCAGATGAGAATTGCGAGTAAACGACCCATTTTTGATTGCGGAATTCGAATTGCGGAATGCGGATTTGCGAATCAGATAATCCGCAATCCGCAATCCGCAATGATTTAGGGAAGAACCAGCGCCGGCTGAACCTTCAGCGAACTGGCGTTGTAAGCCTTCGCCGCGTCAAAGGAAAAGTCCGCTTTGGCGTCTGCTTTTTCGGCAACGGTGACTTTCAGAGTCTGCGCGCCGAACTTTTCATGCCAGGCTTCGAGTTCGTATTCGCCAGGCGGCAAACCTTTGATCGAAAACGAACCATCCGCGCCGCTGACGGCAAAAAACGGATGCGCCATGACGTTGACGTGCGCCAGCATCCACGAATGCATGTTGCACTTCACAGGAATTTGCGTTTCCGCCTTGGCAAAGGTCTTGATGATAGGCGCTTGCCCTCTCAACTGCGATTCGTTCCATTCGCGGTTGATTCTCGGCACGGGATGGATGTTGTGATTGGTTTGGTCCGAATTGGTGATCTTCAGCGGCTGTCCGGTTTGAATGCCCAGCACGCGCGGAATGTACACACAGCCTTTTTGATCGAGCGTCACTTCGGCAGTCGAAATTTCAAAATTGGCATCGGCGGGCAATCCGCTTTTCACGTAGACAAACACATTTTGCAACTTGCCGTCAGCCACCAGAATGTCGTTGGCGAAAGCTTCGCCGCATGCGCCGTCATTGGAAGTGTCGAGTTTGCGCGGAGCAGGCGAAGCTCCGGCAAAGGCGATGGTTCCGGCGATGTTGCCTTCGTTGCCCGTCGGTTTCCAGGTTGGGCCGACATTGGCCGCCGGAGCGGTTTCTTCTTTGTTGCCTCCGCAAGCGATGCTGCCCATCGCAGCCAGCGCCAGGAAAAATACGGCGATCATTCGCCTTGAAAACATAAGCTTGTGCCTCCTTCAGAATAATGTGAGGCAAGCTGCCGAGCTTGCCGGTGTTCTCGTAAAGCTTCCTTGCCAGAAACAGAGCAACCTCAACGGGTGGCTCTACTATTTTTGCTACTTGAATTTACTGCGTTGGAATGAGGCCGAATCATCGCACATTTATTTCAAGCCGACAAAACGACAAAAACGCCGAGCTTGCCTCTTTGTCTTGGGCAAACCCGGCGTTTTCAGTTCGCTGCACGCGACAACTTCAGTCTTACCAGTTGAACCGTACGCCGAGTTGCAACTGTCGGGCGTCAGCCGCCGACGTGAACCCGAGTGGTTGCGTCGGCAATCTGTTTTCCTGTCCGCGCAGATTGAAGTTGGTCAACGGCGCTCCGCCCGTCGTGCAGGGAATCGGCAATCCGCCGCCATCCACACAGGCTCCGCCGATGATGTTGTTGATGCCCAGGAAATTGACCCGGTTGAAGAGGTTGAATGCTTCAAAGGTGAATTCCAGAAATCGTGTTTCTTTGACCAGGAAACGTCGCGCCAGCCGCAGATCGAAACTGTAAAACGCTTCGCCGCGACCGGTGTTGCGACCAGCCTGTCCCGGACGATCGCTTTGCGCGCGCCCATCGGCGTTGGCGTCGAATCCGAGCAACAGATTGAACGGACGACCGCTTTGCGCCACAACAATCGGAGCCAGCGTCCAGTCTTTTGCCACAGGATTCGACCACCAGCTTTGAACCACCGCGCTGGCGACGAACCGATGCCGCTGATCGAACGACGACAGCGAACGATCCAGGCGAATGTTCAACGGATCTTGCGCTGAAAAATCGCTGTTGAAATCAGTCACTTCGTCAATCGCCTTGGACAAGGTGTAATGAGCGTTGAGACTGAAATTGTTGGCGAATCGTTTTTGCACCTGCAAGGTCATCGCGTGATAAAACGAATTGGCAGTCGTTTCATAGACGTTGTCCTGCAACCGCAGCGGATTGCGGTAATCGCTGGTTAATCCAGCCTGCGCCTGAGCCGCCGTTGGGAACCGTATGAAGCTCGGCCCGCCATTCGGATTGAGCGGACTGACCGGACCGGTCGCCTTGAACTGATTGATGTCGCGGTTGCGTGTGATGTGCAATCCGCGAACATACAAATATCCGGCGTCCAGCGAAAATCCGCCGCCAAGATCGCGCTGAACCCCCAAGCTCGCCTGATAGCTGGTCGGGTTGCGATAGCCATCAGCCTGGCGGAATCGAACTTCCAGCGGAGTTCCCGGCCCTGGCGTAATCGGACGCGCCGTCACTCCCGGCGGAAGCGAGGAAGCCGGCGGCAGAATCTGGCGAACGTCGTTGAGCGTAATCGGACGCGAAAAGTTGTTGGTCAATTGCGCCAATCCGCCGTACATATCGAACGAACGCGGCAATCCGAACGAGTTGGTGGTCGGCGTCGCCAGGACGATGAAAATGCTGGTCGGGTCGTCAAAACCGCCCAGTTCGCGCGTCACGTTGGCGACGGCATTGTTCAAGAAACCGACGAAAACTCCCGCTCCGCCGCGAATCACGGTTTTTCCATCTTTGCCCGGATCCCACGAAAAGCTGGCGCGCGGTTGCCAATCCCGTTTGTAGGTCGGAATGAAAAACGGTTCGTCGTGAATGGCGTATCGCAAGCCCAGATTGAGCGTGAAATTCGGCGCCATTTTCCAGGCGTCCTGAATGTAGAGGCCATAACGATTCGACCAACCATCCGCCGCCGCATCGCCAAAGCCCTGCTGATACACCGTGGGCAAGCCAAGGTTAAAGGACTGCAGGGCATTGATCGGCGCGCTCAGGGCGGGAACCAGACTCGGCTGGTTGGCCTGCAGAAACGCCGTCAATTGCTGCACCACAGTCGGCCCTACACGCGGGTCCAACGACAACACCGTGGCCAATGGAAAGGCCGCGCCAAAATTGAACCGGCCACCGAAAAAGGTTTCGCTGTTGGTGGAAATGTCGTGGAAGAACGCCGAACCGCCGAATTTCACCGTGTGATTGCCGGCGATCTTGGTGAAGTTGTCGTAAACGTCGTAATGCCGTTCGATGGTCTGCGACGGCAGGAAAATGTCGCGGCCAAAATTGCCGAAACCTTCGATGTTGAATTCCGGGCCGTTCGGGTCGTTGGGAATAAACGCCGACCGCGTGTGGCTGTACTGCAATTTCACTTCATTGAAGGCGCTGGAACCGAATTGATAGTTGTGCGAAGCGACCACGCCGCCATTGAATGAATCGAAAGTGCGTCCGCGCGACACCGCCGTCAAAGCGCCCGCCGCCTGATTCTGGAAAAACGAATCCGTCAGGTTGAAACGCAGATAGCCCGTGCTCTTGTCGCTGAAATTGTGATCCAGACGAGCGGAAAACTGCGTTTGCGTTTCATCGAACGGGAATTGGCCGCTGGCGCTGGTGAACAAATTGACCGTGCGTGGATAACTTTGTGCGGTGGTCGTCAATGCCGCGCGTCCCGCAGCCGCCAAAGGCGCAAAGGCCGGAACCGTGTTGAGATAATTCAACAGCGCGTTTTGCGAAGCGGTCGGTTGAAAGATGTTCGGATCGTTGAGCAAATTGACGAACGCCGTTCGCTCCTGATCCAACCGTTCGGCGACCAGGAAGAAAAAGGTTTTGTCTTGTTTGATGGGGCCGCCGACCGAACCGCCGTATTGATAGCGGCTGAACGGCGATTGGCCGCTCGGATTGAAATCGAAGGCATTTCGAGCATCGAGAGCCTGATTGCGGAACAGGCCAAAGGCGCTGCCGAAAAATCTGTTGGCTCCTGATTTGGAAACGATGTTGACGACGCCGCCTGCCGCTCCGCCAAATTCTGCGCTGAAGCTGTTGCGAACGACCTGGAATTCCTGCACAGCTTCCTGGCTGACTGTGGCCTGCACGCCGCCCGAAGCGCTCAGGGTTTCAGCGCCGTCCACCTGCACCATGTTGCCGCGTCCGTTGTTACCGCCAAACGAAAGGCCTGATTGCGGGGTTTGCGCCACGCGAAAATCCGAAGAATCAGCAATGTTGTCGGCATCCACCACACCCGGAGTCAGCAAGGCGTAATCCAGAAAGTTACGGCGATTGATCGGCAGATTTGTGATCTGCTTGTTATCAACGACCGAGGATTGTTCCGGGCGCGAAGTTTCGACTACTTCTCCGCCCGCAATAACGTCAACCTTGATCTCCATTCCACCGGCAACCAGTTGGAACGAAATGTTGGCCTGTTGGCCGACGGTCAATTCCAATCGGGTGGTTTTTCCGGCAAATCCCTTGGCTTCGATTTTCAGATCGTAAGAACCCGGCAGCAGCGCCAGGAAAACATAATTGCCTTCGGCATCCGTGGTGGAAGTGCGCACAGTGCCTTTGCTTATATCCGTCAGGGTAACGGTTGCGCCGGGAATGACTGCCCCTGTGCTGTCAGTGACTTGCCCGCGCACTTCAGCGGTTGTACTGGAAGCTTGCGCATTGGCGGAAATGACGCTTGCGATCATCAATGCAATCGTCATGACAAAGGCGGAAACCAGATACTTCAATTGCTTGTTCATTATTATCTCCTTCACCTAGTCTGGTGCTTGAGCTGCAATTCGTCATTCTCGAACCTGATTTTTTGCAGCTCTGGCGATGGCTGATTTCGGTACCGAAATCAGCGGGTAATGGTTCACAACCTGCAACCAGGTTGCGCGTCAATACCCCAGCAAAGCATTTTTTGATGTGTCTCTTTTCGTTTTTTGATTCAGTGATGTTTTTATCTCTGACGCTGGCAATCATACATTTGCCCGCCAGAGCAAAACAACCGGCTCTTTCCCGAAAACCATATCTTGCATCTTGGCAATCAAACCTCGAAACTACGCAGCCATGAACGACAAACTCATTCACCCTGCCTTGCTCGACCCGCGTTCCTGGTCTGACACGAACCTTTACGAAACCGTTGTCAACATTGATCGTTCGCCTGTGGAGGGCGACGAACGCCAAACGCCTGATCGCCGATTCACCATTCACCATTTGAAACTGGAGCTACGAATTGATGACGAAAAAGAATCTGTCGAAGGCGCTGCCATCATCACGCTGTCGCCGCTCAACGACGATTTCAGGTATTTCGCACTGGATGCTTCTGAAATGCGCGTTGCCGGCGTCAAACTGCTGACGGTCGAACGGCGTGGAACCGGAAATCTGCTGCGCTCTGCTACAGAACTTGCCGCTCATCTGGATTTTGAAACTCATCCGAACCGATTGGTCATCGAACTGGATCGCGGTTACGCGCGTGACGAACGGCTGACCGTCGCCATCACGTATGCCTGCTCTCCGCGCAAAGGATTGTTTTTCATCAAACCCGACGAAGCTTATCCGAACAAACCTCGCCAAATCTGGTCTCAGGGCGAAAACGAAGACGCACACTGGTGGTTTCCCTGCCACGACGTGACCAACCAGAAAATGACCACCGAATTGATTGTCACGGTCAACACCGGAGGCTTTGCCCTGTCAAATGGTGAATTGCTGGGCGTGCGCGACAACCCACAAGAGGGCACACGAACTTTTCATTGGAGTCAGGCGCAACCGCATCCGGCATATCTGGTGACTCTGGTGGTCGGCGAATACGAACACATCAAGGACAATTACAAAGATTTGCCGGTGGATTATTACGTTTATAAAGACCGCGTCGCCGCCGGGCACAAACTCTTTGCCAACACGCCGAAGATGATCGAACTGTTCGAACAGCGGTTTGGCTACAACTATCCTTACGCCAAATACGCGCAGATTCTGGTGGACGATTTTCTGTTCGGCGCGATGGAAAACACCTCGGCTTCGACTTTCACCGACCGCTGTTTGCTGGACGCGCCAGCCGAACTCGACCTCAATTACGACGACATCGTCGCTCACGAACTGGCGCATCAATGGTGGGGCGATCTGGTGACTTGCAAAGACTGGACTCAGATCTGGCTCAACGAAAGTTTCGCCACTTACAGCGAATATCTCTGGCGCGAACATTCGCGTGGACTGGACGAGGCGCGGTTTGTCATCTTTCAGGATTTCCTGACTTACCTGCGCGAAGATTGGACCAGCCATCGCCGCCCTATTGATTGTCGCCGCTATCGTTTTTCCGAAGAGTTGATGGACCGCCACGCTTACGAAAAAGGCGCGTGCGTGCTGGACATGTTGCGCTGGACGCTGGGCGATGATGGCTTTTTCCGTTCGTTGGCGCATTACCTGAAAAAATTCGAGTTCGGCGTTGCCGAAACCAACGATTTCAAAGTCGCCATCGAAGAAGCGACGGGGCAAAACCTGCATTGGTTTTTCGATCAATGGCTGCACAGCGCGGGTTATCCTCAACTGGAAGTCAGCTACGATTGGCAACGCGATCAAAAACTGCTGCGCGTGTCTGTGAAGCAAACGCAGGAAAACGAGGAAGAGCAAACACCTGTATTCCGCTTTCCGGTCGAAATTGAAATCACGACCATCGAAGCAGGTGAAATCATCGAAACCGAACGCCGCCAAAGTTACCGCGTCGAAGTCACCAATGCCGAGCAGGAGTTTTATTTTCCATGCGAAGCCAAACCACGCATGGTTTTGTTCGACAAAGGTCATCGCATTTTCAAGCTGATGAACTTTCCGAAATCGGCTCAGGAATTGAGCTATCAGCTCACCAAAGCCGGTGACGTGATGGATCGCGTTCGCGCTGCCCGTGAACTGTCTGCGTTCAAAGGCGACGAAACCATTTCTGCGTTGAGCGCCGCGCTGACCAGCGAGGATTTTTTCGGCGTGCGAATGGCGGCGGCCATCTCGATTGGCGAAATCGGGGGCGACACGGCGCGAACCGTGTTGACTCAACGTTACAAAGCCGAATCCGATTCACGCGTTCGCCGGGCGTGTGTCTGGGCGCTTGGCAATTTCAAAGACGAAGCCGCGACGGATTTGCTGCGCGAAGTTGCGCGGAAAGACGAAAGTTATTTCGCCACAGTTGCCGCGGTTCGCGCACTTTTGGCCAATGGCAGCGACAAAGCGTTAGACGCCGCAAAATCCGCTCTTGGCAAAACTTCCTGGCAGGAAGTCATCGCCGCTTCGGTCTTTCATGGTTTGAGTCAGGCCAAAGACAAACGCGGAGTTGATCTGGCTCTCGATCACAGCAAATACGGCAAACCGGTTCCGATTCGTGTCGCCGCCATCGGCTGTCTGGGAACGCTCGGCAAGGAACTCCAGAAAGAAACCAAAGCCGACAAGATCGTTGACCAGTTGATCGAATTGACCAACGACAAAAACATTCGCGCGCGCGTGTCGGCGATTCGCGCGCTTGGCAAAATCGGCAACAAACGCGCTCTGCCCGCTCTGCGCGAAGCCCAGCAGCGCGAATGCCTGGATCAATTGAAAGCCGCCGCGATGGATGCCATCAAAAGTTTGGAAGAAGCCAACAAGTAAGGCTTCTTCCTCAGAGCTTTTCCGCTCCTCCGGTTGCCGGATTGAGTTTCATCAAGTATAAATTTGCCGCTGAATGAGCATTCATTCAGCGGCATTTCACGTCTTAATCCCAAGCAATTTTTGCAGAAGTCTCTAAACTGCGACAGGAGTCGTTATGAAAATTATCGTCTGTCTGAAACAGGTGCCGAAGAACGATTCGATTCTTCGCATCAACGAACAAGGAACCTGGATTCAGGATCGCGATCTGACTTATGAGATCAACGAATCCGATCAGTACGGTTTGGAAGCCGCGCTGCAATTGAAGGAAAAACACGGCGGCGAAGTCATCGCGTTGAGTTTAGGCCCGGCGCGCGCGCAATCCGTCATCAAGGAAGCTCTGGCGCGCGGAGCCGATCGTGGTTTGCATCTGGAAGACTCGGCCTTCGACAGCCTTGACGCTTTTGGCGCGGCTTCAGTGATTGCGGCGGCGGCCAAAGCCGAAGGCTTCGATCTGCTGCTGACCGGCTTGCAATCCGACGATCACGGTTACGCGCAAACCGGCGTCATTGCGGCGGAATTGTTGGGCTTGCCGCACGCCACAATCGTCATGGATGTGCAATCTGAAAACGGCGCTCTGAAAGTCAAACGCGAATTGGAAAACGGATTTTTTCAATGGGTCAGCTTCCCCGCGCCGGCGGTGTTGACCATCCAATCCGGCATTAACACACTGCGTTACGCCACACTGAAAGGCATCATGGCGGCCAAGAAAAAAGAGATTAAGAAGCTGGACGCTGCCGCGCTCGGTTTGTCAGCCGACGAACTGGCTCCGAAAACGCAGATTCGCAAAATCTATGTTCCGCAAAAATCCAAACAGACTCAGTTCATCGAAGGCAGCCCGGCGGAAATCGCCGCCAGGTTGATGGACAAGCTGAAAAATGAAGCTCGCGTTTTTTAAGTAGTCGGTAGTCAGTAGACGGTAGTCAGTAGCGCTTCGCGCAGCCGACTCCCGACTCCCGACTCCCGACTCCCGACTCCCGGAGGATTTATGATTTTAGTTTTCATCGAACACGTTGACGGAAAGATCAACAAAGCATCTTACGAAGCGGTGCGCGCGGCTCAGTTAATCAGCGGCGTCACGGGACAGGCTGTTTCGGCAGTCATTTTTGGCAACGGCATTGGTGCAGCGGCTGGCGAAGTCGCAGCGAAAAAGCTCAGCGCGGTTTACACAGTCGAAAACGACTCGCTGAAGTCATACACCGCCGACGGTTATTCATCCGCGTTCAAACAAATCATCGAACAACTGCAACCTGAACTGGTTTTGATGACGCACACCTACGAAGTCCGCGACTTTGCGCCAAAACTCGCGGCGTCTTTGCGGCGCGCGCTGGTTGGCGATTGCATCGGCCACAAAGTCGAAGGCGGCGAACTGGTTCTGACGCGACAAGTTTTTCAGGGCAAGATGGCCGCTGATGTCGTACCCGTCGGCGACAAACCGCATTTCGTCAGTTTCCAGATCGGCAGCTTTCGCGGCGATGAATGTGAAGCCGGTCAAGCCGAAGTCAAATCGTTGAGCGTAAAGCTGGATGGCGGCGCAGTTCGCCAGCAACCGGAAGAGCGATTCAAAGAAGCCAAAGCCGCTGTGGACTTGACTGCGGCTCCGCTGATTGTTTCGGTCGGTCGCGGCATCAAAGAGCAGAAGAACATCGAAATCGTCAAGAAATTGGCCGATGCGATGGGAGCCGAAATCGCCGCTTCGCGTCCGATTTGCGATAACGAATGGTTGCCAATGGATCGGCAGATCGGTTCTTCGGGCCAAACCGTCGCTCCGAAGATGTATCTGGCTGTAGGCATTTCCGGCGCGATTCAGCATCTGGTCGGCATGAAAGGCGCGCGCACCATCGTCGCCATCAACAAAGACAAAGAAGCGCCGATTTTTGAAATTGCCGACTACGGAATCGTCGGCGATTTGTTTGAAATCGTCCCGGCGCTGACCGCCGAAGCTGAAAAGCTGAAACAGTAACAACAGCAAAAGCTCCATTAACCATTAGCCATTGACCATTAACCGACAGAATAAGTTTCATACCCATCGGTTAATGGATAATGGCAAATGGTCAATGGTTAATGCCTCTTACTACAAATTCCCAATTCCCGGAGTTTTCTCAATGACCATCAATCGCCGCTTGTTCGTTTGTTATGTTGCGCTTCTTCTGGCTTTCGTCGCTTTTGTCGGCCACACCGACGCCAAAGCGCGCAAAGGTAAAAAAATCACCGCGCTGGATCGGTACGTCCACAAACCCGATCCAAATTACAGCTACAAAATCACGAACACCATCAAAAAAGAAGGTTTCACGGTTTACGTTGTTCGCATGACTTCGCAGCAATGGCGCACGGCTGAAGAGGTGGACAAACCGATTTGGGAACATTGGATGACGATCACGCAACCGGATGAAGTCGCTTCGCCAACCGCGTTTATGTTCATTTCCGGCGGTTCGGCAACCAGCAAAGAACCGGGCGCGCCGAATGGAATCTTCACGGATATGGCTGTGCGGACAAAATCCGTCGTCGCCGAATTGAAGATGATTCCGTATGAACCGCTGACCTTCAAAGATGAAACCAAATCCCGCAACGAAGACGCGATCATTTCCTACACGTGGGAAAAGTTCATGCGAACGGGCGATGAAAACTGGCCGCTGCGTTTGCCAATGACCAAAGCTTCGGTGCGCGCGCTGGATACCATCACTTCGGTGGCGGCAAGCGCCGAAGGCGGCAAGAAATCAGCGAAAGTCGAAAAGTTCATCGTCAGCGGCGGATCGAAACGCGGTTGGACAACCTGGACCACGGCGATTGTTGACGACCGCGTGGTCGCCATAGTGCCGTATGTCATTGATTGCCTGAACCTGGAAAAAAGCATGGAACATCATTACCGGGCTTATGGATTCTGGGCGCCGGCGGTCAGGGATTATTTGAACACCGTTCCGTGGATGGGAACTCCGCAACACAAAGCGTTGATGGACATCGAAGACCCGTACTCGTACCGCGACCGGCTGACAATGCCCAAGATGATTATCAACGCCACGGGCGATGAATTCTTCCTGCCGGATTCGTCCCAGTTTTATTACGACGGTTTGAAAGGCGAAAAACATCTGCGTTACGTGCCGAACGCCAAACACAGCCTGGACGGCACGGACGCTCCAATGACGCTCGACGCTTTTTACGAATCCGTGCAAAAAGGAACTCCGCGCCCGCGTTACAGTTGGAAGTTTGAAAAAGACGGTTCGATCACCGTCAACACCGTCACCCAACCGACCGAAGTCAAACTCTGGTACGCGACCAATCCGAAAGCGCGCGATTTCCGCGTGGACATCATCGGCAAAGCCTACAAGAGCGAAACGCTGCAACCGGTCAAACCCGGTGTGTACGTCGGCA
Source organism: uncultured Heliomicrobium sp. (assembly GCA_964470555.1). GTDB lineage: Bacteria > Acidobacteriota > Blastocatellia > RBC074 > RBC074 > RBC074. The sequence goes on along the minus strand of CAYYDG010000072.1, from coordinate 13,608 downwards.
AAATGGCGAAGCCCGAAGCCGGCTTCACGGCGTACTTTGTTGAAATGACGTTTCCCAGCGGCGGCAAATATCCGTTCAAATTCACCAGCGGCGTCCGCGTCACGCCGGATGTGTATCCGTTCCAAATGCCGCCCAAACAGAATCCGGCGGCTTCGAGTGCAGCGAAGTAAAGTTTGAAAAAACGCAGTTAGCTTGATTCATTCAGTCACGATTGGCAGCATGCGTTTCGATGAAATTCGAGTTGATCAGTGAAATTACGGCCATCGAAACAATTGCTGTCGGCAGCGAAATCCGCGACTTAGCTCGTTTGCAGAGACAGTTTGGCAAAGGACGATGGCGTAAGCTGAAAGGCATCGGCAACGTCCGTTTCCGAAATGGCCGAGTGCGAAGAGTGGAGCTTCACTGGTATGAAGCCCACGGCATCGCCAAGAAAAAGATGAAGGTCAAACGTTATCTCGACTGAAAGATTCGTATGAACAGGAAAAAGAAATCATTACCGCAATTCGTCCTCTGCATTAACAACGAAGATTGCGAAGACCTGGAGCTTCGCAAGGTCTACCAGGTTCTGCCAGATGAGCTTGCTGCCGAAGATGGCAATCTTCGGGTGATTGATGAATCCGGTGAAGACTATCTTTATCCGCAGGATTGCTTCGTTGCAGTTGAGTTGCCGCAGGTAGCTGAGAAAGCCTTTTTGCAGGCAGCTTGAACGCAATTGGGGATTATCCATGAAAGAAACATCTTCTGAGCAATTCGCTGTCTGTTTGGATAACTCCGGCTACAAAGCATCATTGGAAGTCGGCAAACTCTATCAGATGATCCGAGACAAGGAAGCCGAGGCGCATGGCTATCTGCGTGTCGTGGATGAAAGTGGTGAAGACTATGCGTTCACTGCAACTCGCTTTCACCTAATCAGCCTGCCTGGCGCTGTGGAGCAAGTTCTGCTGGCAGCGGCGCACACTTGAATAACTCACAAGAGCTTACTTCGCGCCGGAAATTGAGCGTGCCATCTTGAATGCAACTTCACTGCTGCCTCGCTTTTTATGAACATTGATGACTTCTCGCAAATTGAATGGCTTGATCCGTGGAATCCGGAAAAGTCCGGGCTGGAACGTGAGTTAGAGTCTGAAGTGTCGCCCAAGCATCCACTCTTTCAAATTGAAGCAGTCGGCGTTGCTCGCAGAAAAGATACTGATGACGTGTTGTTCTTTTTGCCCAAAAACACACCATCGTTAGCCGTTGTGCATCTGACCTGGAGAAAAGAAACGAGCGATGAATGGCCTTTTACCTGCTTCTATTCATCCTTGGAAGATTTCATTCAGAACTGCATGAAGCCGGAACACGAAGCGGCTTTGACTGACCACTATCAGGGATAAAATTTCAGAACTCCTTCTAACCTCGAACTACTATGAACAACATCGAACGCGACACTTTAGAAGTTGACGTACTTTTTGTCGGCGCTGGCCCGGCTTCGCTGGCGGGAGCCTTGCACCTACGTCAGCTAATCAACAAGCACAACGAAGAGCACAACAATGCTCTGGGCGAATTGACCATCGCCGTCATCGAAAAAGGCCGCGAAGTTGGTTCGCACATGATTTCGGGCGCGGTGATGGATATGCGACCGCTGACGGAATTGATGCCCGATTGGAAAGAGCGAGGCGCTCCGGTGGAATCTGAAGTCACCGAAGAAGACGTTTCGTACCTGACCAAAACGCGCAAGATCAAATCGCCGATCATCCCGCCGCCGCTGAACAATCACGGCAAATACGTGGTCAGCTTGAACAAGCTGATTCGCTGGCTGGGGCCGATTGTCGAAGAATCCGACGTCATGCTGATTCCCGAATTTCCCGGCGCCTCGTTGCTGTACGACGACGCGGGCAAAGTCATAGGCGTTCGCACCGGCGACAAAGGCATCGGCAAAGACGGCGAACCGAAAAACAATTTCCAGCCCGGTGCGGACATCTTTGCCAAAGTCACCGTGCTCGGCGAAGGTTCGCGCGGTTCGTTGACCAAAAAACTGGTCGAGAAACTTGGTCTTGAGGGTGAGAACCCGCAAGTTTATGCCGTCGGCGTCAAAGAAATTTGGGAATTGCCGAAAGGCCGCGTCACGCCCGGATTCGTCATGCACACGCTGGGGTATCCGCTGCCAAACGATGTTTTCGGCGGAGGTTTCGTTTACGGCATGCAAAACGACCTGCTGGACATAGGCCTGGTCGTTGGCCTGGATTATCAAGATCCGTTCACCGATCCGCATCGGCTGTTCAACGAATTCAAACAGCACCCGGCGATTGCCGCCATGTTGGAAGGCGGCAAGATGCTGCATTACGGCGCGAAAACCATTCCCGAAGGCGGATTGCTCTCGCAGCCGAAGTTTTACGGCGATGGATTTTTGATCATCGGCGATTCGGCCAGCTTCCTGAATTCGCAAAAGCTGAAAGGCATTCACATGGCCATGAAGTCCGGAATGCTGGCGGCGGAAACAATCTTTGAAGCTCTGTTGGCGGATAAATTCGACGAAGCGCAACTGAAAGCCTTCGATGCGAAAGTCAAAACCAGCTACATCCACAAAGAACTGTACGAAGTTCGCAATTTCCATCAGGCGTTTCGGCACGGACGGTTGTGGGGCTTGATCGAAAGCGGATTCCAGGTTCCCACCAAGGGCTTTGGGCTGCTGGGCGACATTCACGTCGAAGCAGGCCACGAGCACATGAAAAAGCAGCACTATTACAACCGCTGGCCAAAACAGGCGGGCGAATTTGTTCAGGCCGAACCACAAAAATGCGACAACAAACTGACCTTTGAAAAAGTCTCGGACGTGTTCCGCTCCGGCACCGAACACGACGAAGACCAGCCGCCGCATTTGAAAGTGCTGGATACCAACATCTGCATCGAACGCTGCACGGTTGAATACGGCAATCCCTGCCAATACTTTTGCCCGGCGGCAGTGTACGAACCGGAAGAAGTCGAAGGCGGACGCCGCCCGAAAATCAATTTTTCAAACTGTGTCCACTGCAAGACCTGCGACATCATGGATCCGTACCAGATCATTGATTGGGTCACGCCCGAAGGCGGCGGTGGGCCGAATTACATCAATCTATAAGTGCACAAGTCAGTCGGAGCCACGATGAATTTTGAATGGCATTCGTTGAAAGCACAGAGTAATCTTCAGAAACATGGAGTGTCGTTTGAAGAAGCTTTGACTGTGTTCGATGATCCGCTTGTGGACATTCAACCGGATTTTGCGCACTCAATTGAAGAAGCACGGTTTAGCGCGATTGGCAGATCATCAGAGGGAAGGTTACTGGTTGTAGTCTTCTCTGAGAAAACTGATGCAATGCGGCTTATCAGCGCCAGAGAGCCAACGCCGAAAGAAAGAAGGCACTATGAATCATACGATCCGTTTGCTTGAAGATGATGATTACGATCTGAGCGATGAGGGCGAACCAGAATACGATTTCGCTGAACTTCGGCGGAGAGCCAAAGCAGAAGGCCGCGAATACAAAGGACAAGCTGCTCGGCGAATAATTCGGTTGGCGCCTGACATCGCCACCTTTTTTCCTGATGAAGAGTCTGTCAATCAGGCATTGCGCGAAGTCATTGCCGCTAGAATCGCGGCTAACGGTCAAACTCCGCAACCTTCCATTCCATAAACAGGAATAACCTGATAAGTAGAAGACGCGCTTCAAAAATCCTTGTTGACCGGAGAGCAGCAAAATATCCCCGGCCCTGACATCCTTGCCAGTGCCGGGGTAATTCCAACACTCAAACTACACATCAGCCATAATCACCACTTCCTTCGCTCAATCAATCCCGGCTGACGGACGCCAAAACTGCTGGGCAATCCCGAATCCTGCAACGACGTGCCTTGCGCAACGGTCAGCAAGTATCCGCTGCTGCCCGAGAAGGCTCCGACAGCGATGTAATACTCGCCGGCTTTGAGCGTGCCGGAAAGCTGTTCCAGGATGCCCTGATTGCGTGCCGAAAACGCTACGACGGCCAAATCTCCATTGGCATCTTCCTGCAAGAGGAACAGATCAAGATCACCCGTGGGCAAAAATCCCAGCGAAATCGTCAGCGGGGTGTCCCTATCCAGTTTCAGATAAAACAGGTCGTGCAGTTTTTCGACCGTGCCGTCGTCGAAAGGAATCACGAGTTCCGCCGGATCGTTCAAGGCCGCCCGGCCTTCGACAATGATCGGCACGGTGATTCTTGTCGCCGTGGCCGGTGAATTGTTCGGTTCGTCTTCGTTGATCAGTCGCAAACTGTTGGCCGTGATGTTGAAACTCACGGAGTTGCTTTCATCGCTGAGCAATCCGGTTTCCAGATCAAAGGTCACTGCGGTGATTTGCGCCTGGCCAATCGCCATCCCCGTGGGCACAACGGCAGTCAACTGTGTGCCGGTTTGCGCGCCGGTCGGCAACGAGAAATTGACGAACTCGTTGTTTTGATAAAACACCAGCAAGGAAATCAAAGACTCTTCGTTGGCCAAATCGCCCGAAGCATTCAGGAAATTCACTCCGAAGTTTGTGCCCGTCGCGCGAATGGCATTGCCGTCACGTCCGCTGGGTTGATTGGTAAGCAAATTGACGACCGAGGCCAAAGTCGGTTTGAGCGGAACGGTCACTTCTTCGGTCACAGTGAAATCCAGCGCATTCGAGCGGCCACTTCTGGCGCCGTCGTTGCCGATTCGCGTGACAATGATCGAAGCCGGTCCGCCAACCAGACCGAGCGCAGGAACCTGCACGACGAGTTGCGTGGCGCTGGCCTGGGCGACACGAGCCGGTTGTTCCTTGCCGTCCTGACGAAAGATGACGATGTTCTGCAACAATGTCGCGCTGAAATCGCTGCCGTTGATGGTCACTCGGTCGCGCGGTTTGCCTTGTTCAGGCGTGACGCTGGCCAACACGGGAGTCGGCACGATTGAAGCATTCACAGTGAAATTCAACGGCGCGCTGAGGTCTGACAAAACGCCGGTCGCTGCATTGACGACCGAAGCGCGAATGGTTGTGGCTCCGGCCCCGACTGGCGGAACTTCCAATCGCACGGAGATTCTACCCGAAGTATCGGCCAGCAATTCGTTTTCAGTGGGATCAAAAATCCAGATCAGATTGTTGCCGCGAAACAAGGAGAAAATGTTGTTGCCGGGAATCGAACTCAGCCCTGTGCCGCTGACAGTGATTATGGCTCCGGGCGCGGCTGCCGCCGGATTGACAGCGGTCAACGTTGGCGCAGGCAATGACACCGTCACCACGGCAAAGGTTTCCAGCGCGCGTCCGCCAACGGTTGCGCGAGCTTCCAGAATTGCTGTTCCCGGACCGACACGCGTGACGTTGAATGAAGCTGTCGTTTGTCCCGCCGGAATTGTCACGTTGGCCGGAACCGTCGCCACGCGGGTATTGCGGCTGGTCAACGACACGACCAATCCACCCGCCGCCGCTGGTTGCGTCAACGTCACTTCGACTTTTTTCGGAGCGCCAGTGGAACCAAAATCAATCACGAAGGGCGACAAAACCAATCCTGTGACGATGGTGTTGTTCAGGGTAATTGTGCCGACTCTGGTCACGCCGCCCGGAACGACATTCGTCAACGCTGACGTTCCGCGCGGAGCGGAATCCCATTGTCGAGGCAACACGGCTTCAGCCTGAGTTTGCGCGTTGCCCACCGTCGCCACATCCACCACGGCAAATCCGCCATTGGAATCCGTACGGCTGGCTCGGCCATTAACCGTGACTTTTGCGCCAAAGACCGGCGAGCCGTTTTCATTGACGACGCGTCCGACAACCGTCGTTACTCCGCCCGGCGCAGCCGCAAACCAGAAACTGGCCACATCCACCACGCGCCCGTCTGACACCACGCGCGCGCGATCCGCCGTGACGGTTGCCGTGCCGCGTTTGATGAATCCGCCAGCTTGAAAATCGTAGCGATACAAATCCACCTTAGCGCCCGGCGGCAAATTGGCTTGATCGGGATTTGGGAACGTCAGGCTTGCGCCCGGAGAAAACTGCGTTCCCAGCGGTGTGATTTGCGCTATGGAAGACGAATACACTCCAGTCGGCAAGCTCAGCCCCGGCAACCGTGACCGTTGCACCAGAGTCAATTGCACCGAACCGCGAGTTTTGCCATCGGGAAACCGCACATTCGTGCCAATCGGAATTTCCAGCGAAATGCCTCGGTCGGAAACGATGGTGTTTTTGTTGGAAGATTGCTGTTTGGTGGCCAGTCGGGAATCGGGAGTTAGGAGTCGGGAGTCAGTCACCGACTGGTTTGCGAGCCTGTTCAATCCCGAAATCAGTTGTTTGAAATTCGCCGACCACCGATCACCGGACACCGGCAACTTGTCACCGGCAGCCAATTCCTGATTACCGACTCCCGGCTCCTCACCGAAATTCCCGACATTGCCACTGCCGCCATTGACCTGCTGCAAACTGACCGGCTGGCTGAACGGATTGTCGCGGTCGGCCAGCACATTGGTTTTCAGCGTGATGGTCGGAAAAGGCGGCGAACTGTTCGTCGTTCCGCCGTCCACTTCCAGTTGAGTCGCGCCTGCCGGTATGTCCGCGACGACAAACGCTCCCTGCCGATTGGTTCGCACGGTGAGGTTTGTGCCGATGACGCGAATCGCCACGCCTTCCAGCGGCGCCGGATCGTTGGTTGCCGAACCTGTAGATTGCACAATGCCGCTCAGCGAAGTTTTGATGCGAAACGACGCAGCGCTGCGCGTTTCGCCTTGTTGATTCTGAACCAGCACGCGACCCGATTCGGCTCCGAACGGAACGATCACAGTCAACTGATTCGCCGTGGCATTTATGACACGCGCCTGCGCTGCGCCGAATCGAACGATGTTGTTTTCCGGCGTGGTCGAAAAGCCATTGCCATTGATGGTGACGGTCTGACCGACGATGGCCGGTTCGTTGATGCTGAAACCGGTAATGGCCAACGTGGAACTGGGATTTCCCGCCAGATTCACTTTCACGACATTGGACGAAACGCCGCTGGCCACCAAGGCGACATCCACTTCCCCGCGTCCTTTGAGCGAAGTCGGAATCTGCAAATTGACCTGATCGAGTCCCGTAAATCCCGGAGCGGCTACGGCCACCACAGGAACTTCCAGTCCGCCGATAATGGCGCGCAGCGAATTCGGCTCGGCGTTGCGCAATCCGGTTCCATACAAAATCAAAAATGCCGGTAGCTCGTCCGTCCCCACGTCAATCGGCGAAGGAATGAAAACTCCGGGCGTCACCGGGTCAGGTTCAAACGGCGGATTCGGATCAAAGACAAATTGGTTGTTGGCATTGACTCGCCCGGTGACGGCAGCGGGAACTCCTGCGCCGTTGGCATTGGCCGTGAACAAGGCCGGAGCCGCAGACGCAATTTTGACCACCCCGCGAGAAATGACTTGATCGCCGTTGTCCGCCGTCGAAGTCACCACGACTTGCGCATCTCCGGGCGGAGCATTTTCGGGAATCAGGTAATTGATCTGCCCCGAAGAAACAAAAAACAATTGCGCGGGAACGCCGCCGATGGTCACAGTGGTTCCGGCCAGATTAGTCGGCAAAGGCTGCGTTGCCGCGATTTGCGTGGTAATCGCCAGTTGCGTTCCGAAGGCTGCGGCGATGGAATTCTGGGCCAGCGTTGCGGGCGAAGCGACAAAACTTGCGGCGGAAACGCTGGCCACCGGCACGCTGTTGACCACTGTGGCGGCAGCGCGGGTTTTCGGCAGCAGAATTTGCGTCAGCCCAACGACCAACAACCCAACAAATAAGCAAAGGATTGCTGCGCGGATCAGACGATAAGCAATTTGAGTTTTTTGCGTGGTCAACGGTTCAGGACGACGAACGGTCGGCATAAGATTCTCCCAGTGAATTACTTCCCGATTTTTTTCGTGAAATTGAGTCGGTTCGGCTGTACGTGTGGGGAACAACCGTGGGGACAGCGTAGTCAAAAAGCCTGTCGGTCAGGGGCGGCACAGTGGCTGCGCGGATTATAGGCATCTTCCCGGCATCTGGCCATCAATAAGCAATCATCCTGCTTGAAACCGCGCAGAGGCTGCGTAAAATACTCATCGGTTTGTCGGCAGCCCTGGCCGCAATCGTTTTCTTGATCGGATCAACATCATGCCTGATTTGTATTCTGTGCTGGGCGTCAACCGCACTGCTAAAACCGAAGAAATCAAATCTGCTTACCGCCGTCTGGCGCGTCAGTATCACCCTGACGTGAATTCCGATCCTTCGGCAAGCACACGGTTCGCTCAGATCAACGAGGCATATCACACACTGATTGATCCCAATCGGCGTCAGGCTTACGACCGCACGGGCCGCACAGCCGAATCCATTGCTCGCCAAAACAACGTCAATGCCGCCCGCGCTGCTCGCCGCGCCTATTACCAGGCGCGCGCCGATCAAGTGGTCAACGAATGGCTGGAACGCGAACGCCAGGAAACGCAGGCGCGCGGCAAAGCCGTCTATACCACCGTCACGCTGTTCATCTCCACTTTTTTTGTGGCCATGTATCCACAGCAGTTCGAGCCGAAAAGCCTGTTCTGGCAAATCACATTGTTTACGCTGTTTGTCGTCAGCATCTGGCATTTGTTCAAGAGCCTGAAAGAGCATTTCGATTATTACACCTATCGCCCAGAACGCGTTTCCATTACACGTTCGCGCAAACCAGACAAACCTTTCAAACGCAGTGTGGCCTGGTTTTTCGTCATCACCGGTTACCTGATTTCCCTGTCCGCCGGATTGCTGATCGGCATCATGACTTACACGCCAACCGGAGCCGAACCACCGCCGCCGTTTGATTCTTATCTGCCTGCGCTGTTGTGTCCGCCGATTGCCGTGCTGATCGTGGACACGCTGTACAAAATCAACATGCATTTCGACAACCTGTGAAACCCAACCTGAAACCGCTCATCAAGATTTCAGCGTTGCTCGCGCTGCTGCTTTGTCCGGCAGTAGGTCAAAGCCGTCAATCGCCAAGCCTTGATTGTCGAATCCAGGAAATCTCTACAACGAATCGTTCGGCGACGATCACTTGCAACGCAACCAATCTGCCTGCAGGCAAAACCCGGCTTCAGTTTGTGGATCAGTTTGCCGGCGTTGACCATCTCAGCGACCGTGTTCACGCATTGAAAGTTTCGACTTCGGCAAATTCGCCGCTGCCGCTGGAACTGCGTGGCAATGGATTGGTTTTCTTCGCGGCCAATTCCGGCGCGGCCACGATACGTTATGAAATGCGGTTGGCGCGCGCGTTCGATCCGGCTCAGCACGCCCTGGTGTCCAGCATCGGCGCAGACGCCGCAGTGTTGATGATTGCCGATTTGTTGCCGCGAATTTGTTCGCAATCCGAACCGTGCGAAACCACGAACCCGACGACGCTGAAATTCTCTCCGCCGAACGACTGGCAAATTGCCACCACCGAACGTCAGCGAAACGGCGTCTACGAACTGGCCTACAATTCAAAAGCAGTGTTTTTTCTGGCTCGTTTTCGCGAGCGAACGGTAAACGTCGGCAACATGAATTTGCGAATCGCAATCGCCGGGCAATGGAATTTCCGCGACGAAGAAATTTTCCCTTTGGCCGAAGCCATCGCACGCGAACAAGCCGCTATGATCGGCAGCCGCGAACAAGGCGAATTTCTGGTTTTGCTGACTCCGTTTCCTCAACCGCTGACCGGCTTGCGTTCCAGCGCAGTGACACTTGGTCGCACGGTCGTGCTGTTGCTGAATACGAACAACGATCCGGTTCAAACCGTCAACCATTTTCACCGCCATCTGGCGCATGAAATGTTTCATTTCTATTTGCCGAATGCTTTTCGAATTCGGGAAAACTTCGATTGGTTCTGGGAAGGTTTCACGCGATATGTGGCGCTGATGACTCTGGCGCGGTTGAATCTGTTGACGCTGGACGAATACCTGGACGCCGTCAGCGGCGAATACGAAGCTTATCTGTTCAATCCACAACGCGGACAATTGTCATTGATCGCGGCTTCGCTGGATAAGTTTTCCAGCCCGGCCAGCTACGATCTGGTGTATCGCAAAGGCATGCTGGTGGCGGCGCTGTATGATCTGGAGCTTCGTTGGCAAAGCCGCGCGAAACTCAACCTGGCCGATGTGATGAAGACTTTGTACGCGCACTCCGAACGGGAAATCGGCAATCGAGAGGTGCTGATCGAACTTGGCAAGTTGGGCGATTTTGCCCGGCTGATTCGAGATGACATCGAAGGCACAAAACAAATTGATCTGGCCGAACGAGTGAAAGCTTATGGCTTGAAGCTTGAATTACCTCCGCGAGGCCGCGTGCAGTTGAGACCGTTGCCGAAACTCAACGAACGCCAGCGAGAAGTGCTAGGCAGTTTATTGATGCTCAGACGCTGAAACTTCAGCAGCCCGCTTGGGAACGATCAAGGTCAATGCCTGAATCTTTCAATGGGCTTTCCAGCAGGAATTCGGTCAGCGGTTTGCTGCGCGCTGTCAATCGGCGGTAATCGTCGTAAGAAATCAACACTGCAGTTCCCACGCCGTTTTTTGTAATCAGTTGCGGTTCGCCTACGCCAGCAACGGCAATCAATTCGCTGAATCTGTTTTTTGCTTCATTTGCTTCAAAGGTTGAAACGTGTTCATCACGTTGCCTCCTTTCGGACTGTGCGGCGAATCTTCACCTGCGTGTCGGGAAGCGGTCAAGCCTGAGCGCCACAAGCCTTATGCTGTCGCCTGCTTCGCAGGCTAAACAGGGGATTTCCGAAACGAACGCTATTTAATTCTGGCTTTGACTGTGTTGGCGATTTTGCCGTCCACCGTCAGCGCTACGGCTGATTTCGCCGCTCCCGGCCAGCGAAGGCACCAGCCGCACATTGCATTGATCCAACCCGACAAACTCGCCCTGCGCACCGGCAAACAGAGACCGGCATGTAGTTCCGCCTTCAGGCGGCAGCGCTGCTGCCAACGGTATGGCTCGTGCCGAGCCGCAGCCGCCTGAAGGCGGAACTACGAACGCGAAATTATTTGATTCTGGCTTTGACCGTGTTGGAGGTTTTGCCGTCCACCGTCAGCGCAATGCTGATTTCGCCGCTCCCGGTCAGCGACGACGACAGTCGCACATTGCACTGATCCAAACCGACAAAACCGCCTTGCGCTCCGGCAAACAGGACTTCGGCGTCCGCCATGTTCGTAGTTCCGCCTCCAGGCGGCAGCGCAGCTAAGCCGCCAACGGTATGGCTCGTGCCGAGCCGCAGCCGCCTGAAGGCGGAACTCCGAACGCGAAATTATTTGATTCTGGCTTTGACCGTGTTGGAAGTTTTGCCGTCCGCCGTCAGCGCAATTCTGATTTCGCCGCTCCCAGCCAGCGAAGGCGACAGCCGAACATTGCATTGATCCAAACCTACAAACTCGCCGTGCGCTCCGGCAAACAGGACTTCGGCGTCTGCACTAGGCAGTTATCTAGCTCGTTCCTTCCAATAAATGGTTTATCTGAGTGATTATGGCTCGTGTACCACCTCGCCCAGCTTGAATTCGTTTCACCCATTCGCATAATAATTTGTCAAGCTCTTTTTGGTCATCCGTTTTTATATTAAGCAGGAATGAATCGAATCGGATAGTAGCCACATCTCCGCTTACTCTTGTTGAGTGTAATTGCTGCTTAAATTCCAAATTAATGCTTGGGCAGTCTGTGGATTTTTGAGGCAATGCTGAAATGCGATTAAAGCTCAGCTTTATTTCATCGCCTGTAGTAGTTTTCCCAAATAGCCTTGCAATATCTTCAAAACTCTTCTCAGACACGATGTAAGTAAGCTTGCCCTCTAATGAGTCATCGTAATTTATCTTGGTTACTGTATAGATCAGTTTTCCGCTAATCTCAATCTCGCTTCCATTGTCTATGTTCATTTTGGCCGTCAAAGCTTTCGCAGAGGTAAAGCTTAACTTCGGCCTGGAAATCGTTTCTTGGGGCAGCAGTAAAGCCGAGGCCTCTAGCACGAAGAAAGTCAGTATGAAAAATAAGTATGACACAACTTTATACTCCTTAATTTGCAAGGTTATGATATTGCGATTAAGTGTTCATAGCAAAAACGCTTAATTGCTTCATAGTTACAGGGTTGCCTTTTGGTATCCACTTTTTAAATAACTGTTAAGGCCAGCGTCTGCTCCCCTGTTGTCGGTTTCATCCCAGACTTCACCTGTTCTAGGGTCTATTACGCCAAGCCTATTTAGTATTTTTGCTTCACTCCCTTGAACATGGGCATGAAGCAACTCGTGTGCAATGGTAATCCCTTGCTCCTGCGGAGATTGTAATTTAAAGCTATCCCCGAGGTATATGGTGCCCGTTTCCCATATGGTAAATCCGTAAGCGTTGTTTCCAATAACCCAATCTGAAAGCTTATCGTTTCTTAGACTGGGCGTTGTCACGCCTAACTGGCCTAAAGTCATATTCAGTAAAGCAGAATCACCGTTCGGGTCAATGAACTTAATAGTGCTATTTCCTGTTCCTACCGTTCTATAATCTAAACCAAGTCCGAGGAACTTTGCATCGCACTGGGCTATCTCCCATAAATTGCCCCAATATATTGCTTGCCTCAGCGGTTTTATCAATAGCTTGGGTTTGTTGGCTACCTCCTCCCTGATCAACAGGCGGCAACTCAGGCTGAAACACCTCCCTATCCTCATTTCTGCATAAAATCGTGTCCCAATAACCGTAAGTTTCATTCACTCGATACCAGTAAACGATGCAGGTTCCGCTCGGATCAACAAAATTTACTGGATCATTGTGAACATACGAATAGAGATTCAGCGTCAGTGGTTTACGCTTGCTCGCAGCCTTCAGCCCAATCGGATCCGGTGTCATGAACCTCCCCCGCGCAGAGTTATACATCCGCGCATTCGCATAATCCAAGCCCGTCGCTGAGTCGCGTTCGTAGCCGGTGAACTTCTTCGAGTTCAGGTTGGTGTTGCCTGAGCCTGACCATTCGGTGAGCGTCGTTCCGTAAGGATCAAATTGGCCTTTGTATGTCAGATTCCCATTCGCATCCGTCATCGCGCGGGAGTTCCCCAGATGGTTCGTGTGCAGCCAGTAAAATTGCCCGTCCGTAGCCTGCATCGCTACGAGTTTGCTGCCGGAATAGACATACGCTCGCTGGACGCTGCTTGCGTTCACTTCCATCACGGACTGGCCGAGCTTCGAGGAGTAGACGTAATACGTCGTCGTTCCGTTTTCGGTCTTCTTCAATCGCTTGCCGTCGCCTTCGTAGCTGTAACTGCTCGTGCCGCCGCTGGCTGTCTTCAGCCGATTCGCTCCGTCATAGCTGTAACTCTGTCCCATTCCCGTCGTCATGTTTCCGGCTGAATCATAGGAATACCCGTAGCCCTGGCTGTCGCTGTTAATGCGGTTGGTACTCGGCGCTCCGCTGGCGTTGGTCTCTGGTAATTCAGCGTCAAGCCCGAAAAGTTCTTGATGTTGCCCCATTCGTCAAAGCTGTAATTGCGGCTGAAGGCGTTGGCCGTTGCGTTGGTCAGCCGGTTGTAATCGTCGTAAGTGTACGTGGTCGAGTACGCCGTTTCGATGTTATCCGTGATCTGGCGGATGCGATTGTTATTTTTGCCGTTGGCGTCGTAATACTGGTAAG
>CAYYDG010000071.1:0-33446 GCA_964470555.1 uncultured Heliomicrobium sp. | reverse complement strand
CGTTTGAACCACCGGGCGATGGAGCGGAAACCGTGCATCCGGGAATGGCTACGGCGTCGGTCGAAAGCACCCGGCCAGCCAGAGTTGTGCTGCCCGAAGCCATGACCGTGAATGATCCGCTAGTGGTTTTGGTCAAGTCGCTGCCGTCCACTTTGGCTACGCCCTGAACGGTAAAGTTGTAGCTGGTCGGCGAAATCACCGGCGAGAGTTTGATTGTCAGCGTTGATTTGCCTCCGGCAGTGATCTGCGAAGGGTTGAATGTGGCCACCGCGCCCGGAGCCAGGCCGGGAGCGGTCAGGCTGATCAGTTGCGTGAAGTTCGTTTGCGGGCTGGTCGCCATCACTTCAAAGGTCGCGGTCGAACCTTGCACGACGGTCATCGTTGAAGGCGCAAGCGTCAGCGCGAAATCCTGCGACGGCGCGATGGTGAACGGCAAGACCGTTGTGGCCGTGCCCGCAGTGGTGATGAGTTCGATGACTCCGGTGACAGCGTTGGCCGGTACGGTGGCGCGGACTTCGGACAGGCTGGCGAAAGCAACCGGCGCGTTCAGCCGCGTGCTATTCGGCCCGGCAAAGGTGACGGTCGGAGTCGTCGAGCCAACCATCAGGTTCGAGCCGGTGATCGTGACCAGCGTACCGATGGGGCCGGTTTTCGGATTGAAGTCGGCGATTGTTGGCGGTTGTCCGCCGCTCAAGGTGAAAGCGACGCCGTTTGACTCGCCAGCAGCAGTTTGAACTTTAACGTTGCCGGTGACGGCTCCGGTGGGAACGGTGACGATCAATTCCGAACGAGTCGCCGAAGTCACCGTCGCGTTGACCGTACCGCTGGCAGCCGCAAACTTGACCGTGTTGAAGCTGGGTCCGCGCGCGTCAAAGCGATTGCCCGTGTCGGCCACGATGACCGCGCTGGAAGCGAGCACGGTGACGCCAGCGGGTTTGTTGAATTTGGCGACGTTGCCTGCGCCGTCGGTTGAGCCTCGCGCTCCGGTTCCGGCCAGCGTGAAGACTGCGTTGGGCTGGTTGTTCAAAGCCAGCGCGGGATCAATTTCGCGCACCAGCGAGTTGGTGGTTTCGGCGACGATGATGTGACCTGCGCCGTCAATGGCTATGCCGGTCGGGTCGGCAAAGCGCGATTGCGAAGCCAGGCCGTCTTTGAAACCGCGCTCCAATCCGGCCAGCGTGATGGTCGTCGGGCTGCCATCCAACCGGCGAATGCGATGGTTGCCGGTGTCGGCCAGGTAAACGTAAACCGTTTGCCCATCCACGGCTACGCCGGCCAGACTGTTGAAGCGGGCAGGATTTCCATCCGTCGCGCCTGCGGTTCCATCGCCCGCCAGCGTCGTGACGTTGCCGCTGGCGTCAATTCGACGAACTACATGATTGCCAGTGTCGGCAACCAGAACTCTGCCCAGATTATCAACGGCTACTCCTTTCGGGTTATTGAAGCGCGCGGCTGAGCCTTGTCCGTTCGTGAATCCGGCAGCGCCGTCACCGGCAAGCGTTCCTCGTTTCCAGTGCGGACTTTCTGATTGCGTCGTACCGGATGTTTTGTGCTTTGCCGATGTCAATTGGTGATCGTGAGCCGCTATCGTCACAACGGTTTCCGCCATTCGCACCACTGGCAAAGTCATCCGGCGTTTTTGCCGCGCCAGCACATAATTCGTGTATTCCTGATTGAGCCTGCGGTAATTGACTCTGGCACGCAGAGTGACGGGTTGTTGCCCCTCCGGCATGCGGAATCGAAACCGCGCCACGTCTGAACGCCCAGGCGAAATGGCGTTGTCGTAGGCTTTGATATTGGTCAACCAGATTTGATGGCGAGTGATGGGCCGCGCTTGTTCATCCAGAATGATCTGCTTGTAGACGTGCGCGCTTTCATCGAGCATTCCATCCGGTTTGAGAAAGCCGCTGTGATAAATGGCCTTGCCGCTGGCATCAACCGCCTCGAACTCAACCCAGGCCTCGTACAGGTCGCGCACTTCCGGCGGGAACGAATGCGCGACATTGCGATTGGAAATGACGACTTCCGCCGTTACTTCTTCATTGGGCAACGGCGTAAAACAGTTCTCTATGGTTGGCGCAAGCGGCGCGATCAATTCGCCTGTGACTTCGCGCTTGATGGCGAAGATGTCCACGTCGAGCACATCGGCTTGAAGAAACTTTTCCGTCAATTCGGCTTGTTTATCTTGGCTGTAAAAGAGCGGCGCGGCTGTGTTCGCTCCCAGCCAGCGATGCGAAGCGATCTTGCCTTGTTTGGCCGCGCGGTCATTGTCGCTGGCGATTTTGGGCATGTGGCAACTGCGGCAATCGGTTCGTTCTTCGCGCCTGTAAAACGGCGACACCGATTCAATCGAGTTTTGAGCAAAATGTCGGCGCTTTTTTGAGCTTTGAAATGCGATTGTCTGACTGTGGCGGCGCAGGTATGATGCCTGCCGCATCATCTACAAATTCAATTCACATCATCGTTTCGGAGGAAGAATGTCACAACATTCAGACAGGCCGATTCAGGCTGACATCAACTCATTGCTCAAAGAAGATCGTCTCTTTTCGCCATCAACCGAATTCAGCGCCGCAGCGCACATCACAAGCCGCGAGCATTACGACCGTATTTATCAACGTTCCATCGCTGACCCCGAAGCTTTTTGGGCGGAAATTGCCAGCGAACTGCATTGGTTCAAACCCTGGGACAAGGTGTTGGAATGGAACGAACCCTTTGCGCAATGGTTTGTCGGTGGACAGACCAACATTTCCTATAACTGCCTGGATCGGCATTTGACCAGTTGGCGCAAAAACAAAGCCGCCATCATTTGGGAAGGCGAACCCGGCGATCAACGAACGCTGACTTATCAACAACTCCATCGCGAAGTTTGCAAGTTTGCCAATGTGCTGAAAAAACTCGGTGTGGAAAAAGGCGACCGCGTGGCGATTTACATGCCTATGATTCCCGAATTGCCGGTGGCAATGCTGGCTTGCGCGCGCATTGGGGCTACGCATTCGATCATCTTCGGCGGCTTTTCGGCTGAAGCTCTGAAAGATCGCATCAATGACGCTCAAGCCAAAGCCGTCATCACTGCCGACGGAGGGTATCGGCGAGGCGCGGCTCTGCCGTTGAAACCTGCTGTAGATGCTGCGATCAAGGATTGTCCCAGCGTCAAACAAGTCATCGTCGTCGAACGCTGCAAGAATGAAATCCACATGGAACCGGGCCGCGATCATTGGTATCACCAGATGATGGAAACCGCTTCGGATGTTTGCTCTGCGGAACCGCTCGACGCCGAACACCCGCTGTACATTCTTTACACCTCTGGAACGACTGGAAAACCTAAAGGCATCGTTCACACCACAGGCGGATATTCGGTTCATACGTACATTACGTCGAAATGGGTCTTCGATTTGAAAGACGATGACACTTACTGGTGTACGGCGGACATTGGCTGGGTCACAGGCCACAGTTACATCGTTTACGGCCCGATGCAAAACGCCGCTTCGGTCGTCATGTACGAAGGCGCTCCGAACACGCCGGACTTTGGCCGATTCTGGCAGATCGTCGAACGTCACAAGGTCAACATTCTGTACACGGCTCCGACGGCGATTCGCACCTTCATCAAATGGGGCGAACAGTGGCCGTTGAAATACGATTTGTCGAGTTTGCGTTTGCTCGGTTCGGTTGGCGAACCGATCAATCCCGAAGCCTGGATTTGGTATCACCGCGTCATAGGCAAAGAACGTTGCCCGATTGTGGACACGTGGTGGCAAACGGAAACCGGCGGCATTTTGATTTCGCCGATTCCCGGAGCCATTTCGACCAAACCCGGATCGGCGACACTTCCCTTCCCAGGCATTGTGCCGGACATTCAAACCCGCGACGGCGTTTCTGTCGGTAAAAACCAGGGCGGTTTTCTGGTCATCACCAAACCGTGGCCGGGAATGTTGCGAACGATTTATGGCGATCCCGAACGATTCAAGAAACAATACTGGTCGGACATTCCCGGTTGTTATTTCACAGGCGACGGATCCCGCCGCGATGACGACGGATATTTCTGGTTGATGGGGCGCGTGGACGATGTAATCAACGTCAGCGGACACCGGTTGGGAACGATGGAAATCGAAAGCGCGCTGGTGTCTCACTCAGCAGTCGCGGAAGCTGCCGTTGTTGGACGCCCAGATGATTTGAAAGGTCAGGCAGTTTCAGCGTTTGTGACGTTGGAATCCGGCCACAAAGCGTCGGACGAATTGAAAGATGAGCTTCGCAGGCACGTTGCCAAGGAAATCGGCCCGATGGCCAAACCCGACGACATTCGGTTTTCGGATATGTTGCCGAAAACACGTTCGGGCAAAATCATGCGGCGCTTGCTGCGCGACATTGCCTCCGGTTCACAAACCGTCGGAGACACAACCACGCTGGAAGATTTTTCCGTGCTGGCCAAACTGCGCGAAGACGAGGAGTAAAAAGATGATTGCAACTGCAACCGACTATAAAGCATTGATTGAAACGATGCCTTCAGGAACGGTGTCCATTCTTTCTGATGTGGACTGGCACGAATACGAAGAATTGCTGGAAGACATTGGCGAAGCCACGCATCTGCGCCTGACTTATGACAACGGGAGATTACAAATCATGAGTCTATCGCCCGAACACGAAGGCATTGCCGGTTTATTGCCTCATCTGATACTGGTTTTAGCAGAGGAACTGGACTTGGATTTCCTTGGTCTCGGTTCGACAACATTTAAACAAAAACTCAAAGGCAAAGGCACTGAACCAGATGATTGCTATTACTTCAAAAACTTCAAAAAGATTGCTGGCAAAAAACGGCTGGATTTGAGCGTTGATCCGCCGCCGGATTTGGCCATCGAAATAGACATCAGCAATTCGTCGCGGATGAAGTTTCCGGTTTATGCTGCGATGGGAGTGCCCGAATTTTGGGTTCACGACAGTGATGAGATGCGGTTCTACGCATTGGATTTTGATCGTTACGTTGAAATTACCCACAGCGAGCTTTTCCCGTTCCTCACTCCGCAAACCGTAGTTTTCTTTTTACGCAAAGGCGAAGAAGGAGCGGTCGCTATGGCACGCGAATTCAGAAAATGGGTTAAGGCTCAGGTAGGAAAACAGCAATGAAGTTTTTATCAATCACTCTGTTTGCATTGCTCGCTCTTTCCTGTTCGTCAGCCGTCGCCGAACAGGAAGCGCCGCCCATCCGAAATTTCCTGAAGGTCAACGACGATTTCTGCACTGGCGCGCAACCGCGCCCGGAACATCTGGCCAAACTGAAAGCGGACGGCGTCAAGGCGATCATCAATTTGCGCCAGCCCAGCGAACATCGCGCTGAGGAAGAGGAAGCCAAAGCGAAGGAAGCAGGTTTGCGTTATTTCAACATTCCAGTCGTTTACGGCAATCCTAAAGACGAAGACGTTGACGAGTTTCTGAAAATCACCGACGACCCTGAAAACCGTCCGGCGTTCATTCACTGCGCGCTGGCCATTCGCGTCGGAGCTTTCTGGATGATTCGCCGCGTGTTGCGCGACGGATGGACGATTGAAAAAGCCGAAGAAGAAGCGAAGAAGATCGGACTGGTCAACGCGCCTCACTTGAACGAATTCGCTCGCAAGTACATCGAAGCGCACAAAAAACAATGAATTCACTCACTCGTCGGAAAGTGTTCGACAAGCTGCCAGCTTGTCGAAGTCTTGGCTGGCGAATCAGTGTGTAAAGTGCAAGGTTTGCGACAAGCCGCCAGCTTGCTGGACAAACCGATGAACAGCCAGATTTATGAACAAAATCACCTTCAGCGTCTTTCAGAAAACCGCCAACCTGTCGCAGTTTTTGCCTTTTCTTGCCCGAGTTGATGGCCGGGTTGGAAGCAATGGTCGGAGCGGATGAATGGCTCTTTGACCGGGGAGAAGTCGGCTGAACGGAAAATGAAGTTTGACAAGCTGCCAGCTTGTCGGACATTTGTGGGTGTAGAAAACTTGATGCTAAAAAAACTTTTTTCCAATCCTGTCAAAAATCTGGCGACCGCGTTGTTGTTGCTTTCTCCACTGGCCTACATTTCTGGAATCTGGCTGGTGGAAAAATACGACATCTCAGCGCGAATGGGGCTGGCAATTGACAGAGAGCAGGCTGTGGCCATTGCCGCCAAAACCGCAGCGGCAAACGGACTGGATGTGTCCACCTGGAGCAGCATCTGCTGGGTCAAGGCAGACAACGACCTGCATTATTACCAACAGCTTCCAACCAAATCTCATGGCGAAATTGCAAAACAGGTCTTTCCGGCTACGCGCGTCGCTGTGTTGTTTCGCCCGCCCGATCGCAACGAAGTTTTTGACGTTGAACTGTCTGTGGATGGCCGCGTCATCGCGCACAGTTACAAATCTCAAAAATCCGGCGAAGCCGAAGACCCAGGCGAACCGGCAACCAGAAAAATTGCCGAAGAAGCCCTGCAAAAACGTTTGGCAGCCGTAGGTTTGTCATTTTCAGGCGAATTGAAACTCGATGCTCCGTCGGCCTCTGCGCCGTCCGGTCCCGGAATGTTGCGCCCCAAAGGCGTCGTTCGAAAATACACCTGGAAATGGCCGCTAGATTGGATTCCAGAATTGACGTTGGAAAGCGTCATGGTGGTCAACGGTTCCACTCTGGTGTCAGACCGTTTGCAAGCCAGCCTGGACCGCAACTACATCCTCACACACCACAACCCGCGAACCTGGCTGAAAGTGTTGAGCATTGTCGCGTTTTGTCTGGTTGTCGCGCTTTCGGTCATCTTTGGCGCATATCGTTTTGTGCAGAGAACCCGACAAAAGGAAGTGTCTTACCAGCGAGTGAGCATACTGGTGCTGGCCTTTGCCGCGGCCATGTCCAGTTTCGTGCTGACATCGGATATGGTCGTGGCTCAAGTCGCCAACAACCCCGGCTTCCCTGTTCCCGATTGGGTAATTAAATTTTCGACGGCGATGGCTTATCTGGTGATAGGGCTGTTTGTAGGCATGGCTTACGGCGGAGGCGAAGGCGACATACGCGAAGCTTATCCGGGCAAGCTGACTTCGCTGGACGCGCTGTTGCTGGGTAAATTGTTTTCGCGCAATGTGGCGCGTTCTGTAGTCGCCGGATTTGCCATCGGCGGTTGGATAATGCTCGGATTCCATCTTGCCACTTTGCCGTGGGCCATGCTGCCCGGAAAAGGCGAGCCGCCGAATCCGCTGGTCAGCGCCTGGTTGGGACACTTTCCGACTTTTGCCTCCTTCGCCGTCTGGCCGACAGATGTCATGGTGGTAATTGTCATAGGTCTGCTGATTCCGTTGCCGTTTTTCTGGCGACGGCAAAGGCTGGGACGCGCGAAGATGTTTTTCATCTTCCTGTTCATCTGGGCTTCGTGCGCTGCGCCGTACCTGGATTTTCGCCCATGGGAAGGGACTTTGCTGGCGGCGACGGTGCGCGCCGGATTGGTGTTGCTGGCCTTTTTGAGCTTCGATTTGTTGACGGCAATCATCGCCGTCGGTACGCCGACTTTCTTTTCTTTTGCGTTGGGAATGGCTTCGCAACCGGCCACGTCGTTGCGAAATGCAGGTCTGGTTTCGATTTCCGCCGTGGCCTTGTTCTTTTTGGTTGAGCTGTTCTTTTATTTCAAAGGCAAGATTTACCACGAAGAAGAAGTTCGCCCGGTGTATGCGCGCTTTCTGGCCGAACGGCTTTCGATGCAGGCTGAAGTTTCCGCCGCCAGTCAGGCTCAGCAACGATTGATGCCTTTGATTATGCCGCAGAGCAAATACTTTTCGCTGGCCGCGAAGTGTTTGCCTGCGCACGAAGTCGGCGGCGATTTTTACGACGTGTTTGAATTGGAACCAGGCAAGGTCGGGTTGCTGATTGCCGAAGGCGGCGGACGCGGACTCGGCTCTGCGCTGTCCATAGCCTTTGCCAAAGGTTTTTTGATGCCGAAAATTCTTGGCAACCATCAAACCGACGATTCGCCTACGGAAATTCTGCGTGGTTTGCAAAGCCGTCTGGCGACACTGCTCGATGAAGAATCGGCGGTCGGTCTGGCTTATGTCGTGGTTGACGCCGCCGATGGTCGGTTGCGTTATGCGCGAACAGGAACGTATCCGCTGGTCGCGGTCGGCAAAAACAAACAGTTCGGCGGTTTGCAGAAGATCGAAGAAACTGAACTGAAATTTTCAGTCGGCGGAGATTCCGATAGACACGTCACCATCATCGAAGGTTCTTATAATTTGAACGAAGGCGACAGCGCGGTCATTTACACCGACGGATTGGCCAAAAGCTGTCAGGTCAACGGAAAAACCGCCGACACCGAATTGGCCGGCGTGCTGAAAATCGGCGATGAAAAAATCTCCGATGTTTTGCAGCAAGCCTTGACCGACAGCATCGCCAAATCTTCACAACGCGCGCGCAAACAAGGCGCAGAAGATGATTTGACCGCCGTGATCGTTCGCGTGGATAAAATCGAATCCGCTATCTAAATCGGATTTCAGTTGGCGGTACGGTCTGGCCACCGAGTCGCAGAGGTTCAGAGAAGAATTTAGAAACCTCTGTGACTCCGCGCCTCAGTGGCAAACTCTGTACGTCGAGGTGAAATCTGATCTAACTGTTGAAAAGCGAGGTTCGACCAATAACGAAAAGCGGCGACGAGTCGCGCGCACTCCAAATTTCCCGGAGACTCACCCCATGAAATTGCAAGGCTGGTTGGCGCTGATTGCTGTTTCCGTAATCAGTTCTGTGGCGATGTTTTTGCTGTTCCCAAAGCACATGCCTGCGGCGCAATGGAATCATTCAGTGGATCACGCGACCGCCGTCACCCTGGCTCAAAAAACCGCGCTTGATTTTGGCGTCAACGAATTCAAAGAAGAAAATATCGGTTCCGGTTTGAATTTGAACGACGACGTGCAAGCCGTATACGGTCGTCGCCGTGAATACTATCTGGCCGTCGAACCCAATGGAGTCGGGCGCAATTATTTCACGCCGGTGGATGTCACTGTCCGGTTGCTTGATTTCAAGACACGCCAAAAAGTTCGAACCGTTTTCAATTCCAGAGGCCAGTTGCTGGAATTCAGCGTCGAAGAACCCAGAAACCAACCCAAAGAGAAAGAAGCGGAAGCACAAAACCTGCCGGAAAAGGTTTCGGAAGCCGATCAACAGTTGGCCGAAACGACCATGAAAAAGCTATGGGGCGAACCTATGGCTTCTTCAACGTTGGCCGATGCGACCGTCACCCGGCAAGGTTCGCGCTTTGTCTGGAAAATCGAAGACCAGCGAATGACAGCGCTGGCCAAGTTGCTGGTGCGCGACGGCAAAATCAAACAGGCGACGTTGGAACATGAATTCACGCGCGCGTTCGATGTCGAATTCGACGCCCGCCGCGGTCACCTGATTCGCGTCTTGTCCAATTCCCAGAGCATCACGCTATGGATTCCGGTGTTTCTGATTGCCGTGTTTTATTTCATCGGCATAGCGTTGAAACGAATCCAGCACAAACAGGCGCTGATCTTTCTGGCCGTCGTGTTCGTGCTGATCACAGCGTACAACTGGTTGCAAGGAGTCACTGTCGGCATAGACGAAGGCAATCAGGCCGGCGGCAATTATTGGGTGGTCAAACTCTTTTCGTGGTTTTTCTTTTTGGTGGGAATGGCGTTCATTGCCGGTTCGCTGTATTTCGTCTGGGCAGCCGGACAATCGCTGGCGATCAGAATTCCTCGCCGACCGACCATCAGCCTGGAGCTGATTTTGAAAGGTAAACTGCTGACTCGCCCTGTGGCGCGCGGCTTCGCCATTGGAATTTTGGCCGGATCAATTCTCGCCGTCATTCCATTGTTGGTGGCTGCCAGCGGAGTTTTTCGCGGCCTGGAATTGGACGCGAACGATCTGGAAGATTATCTGGTTTCGCCCTTCCCTGTCGCGGCGTTGACGTTGCACGCCATTCAGTATCTGGGCTTCGTGCTTTTCGGCTTTATGGCTCCGCTGGTTCAGGTTTATGTAAAACGCCCGTTGTTTGCTCAAGCGCTGATTTGTCTGATTGTATTTGCGGGAATTATGGGATCGTCCATCGCCGGGCTTTCCGTTGCTGGATTGCTGGCGACGACATTACTGATGTCGCTGGCGCTGACGATTCTTTATTTTCAGTCAGATTTGCTGGCGGTTATCGTCAGTCTGGGCGTCGCCAGAGCCTTGCTGGGAATGGCCACCTTGCTGGCGCAACCGGCAGAGTCGCTGAAAACTTCCGGCTGGCAGGCGATTGTCTTGCTGGTGGTTTCGACAGTCGGGGCCTTGATCGGAGTCTGGAAATTCCGCGAAGTCACTGATGAAGAAATCGCCATCCCGCAACAATTGCTGGAAACACGCGACGAACGCGAACGATTGAAAGCCGAATTCAGCGTCGCCCAACGCGCCCAGCAACAGATGCTGCCTGACGCTACGCCGCAAATTCCCGGTTTGGAAATTGCCGCCGTTTGCATTCCGTCCAAAGAAGTCGGCGGCGATTTATACGACTTTCTTTCACTGCCGGACGGCAAACTGGGCATAGTCGTTGCAGACGTTTCGGGCAAAGGCGTTCCGGCCTCGTTGTACATGACCTTGACCAAAGGCTTGCTGGCGTCTGTGTCTGAAACGACCAGCGATCCCGGCGAAATTCTGCGCGAAGTGAATCGCCACCTCTACGAAGTCTGCCGCCGCAAAATGTTCGTCACCTTGTTTCTGGGAGTGATTGATCCGGCAACAAAGCGACTGACTTACGCGCGCGCGGGTCACAACCCGACGGTGTTTCGCCGCCCGGCGGTCGAAACCAAACTGTTGCGCGCGGGAGGAATTGGTTTGGGCATGAACAGCGGTAAGATTTTCGATCAAACCCTGAAAGTCGAAACCGTGCAGCTTGCCGCCAACGACAAACTGTTCTTTTACTCCGACGGCATCACCGAAGCGATGAACCCGAAGAACGAAGAATACGGCGAAGAACGGTTGATCAGCCTGGCCGAGCAATTGGATTCCGCCGGAGCCAACGAATCGCGGGATGTCGTGCTGGGCGACGTCAAAGAATTTCTGGCTTCCAACCAACCTCAAGACGATCAGACGCTGGTAGTTGTGCGAATGATTTGAACTATTTGTTTCTATTCTGAATGACTTCGATAACAGCTTGCTGGCTTTCTACACTAATGTCGAAAAAGAATGGTAGTCGCAATAACTGGTCGCTGATGGCTTCAGTGACGGGACAGTCGCCTTGCTGACCACCGAATTTGCGCCCCATTGGCGAGAGGTGTAACGGCAGATAATGAAAGACGCTGAGGATTCCGACTTGGCGAAGGTGAGCGATCAATTTTTGGCGAGCTTTCAACGAAGGCATCAGCAGATAAAACATGTGATAGCTCTGTTCGCAATGAGCGGGAATTGTCGGCAGGCCGACTTTATTCGCTTCAGCCCAATCGTGCAGTTGATCGTAGTAAGTTTCCCAAATCTGTTTTCGTTGAGCCTGAATGCGGTCGCGTTCTTCCAACTGCGCCAGCAAAAAGGCCGCCAGCATGTCCGAAGGCAGGTAACTCGAACCAACATTTACCCAGGTATATTTGTCCACCAAGCCACGAAAGAATCGGCTGCGGTCGGTTCCCTTCTCGCGGATGATTTCAGCGCGTTCGATGTCTTCGTCGTGATTCAGCAATAACGCGCCGCCTTCACCGCAGGAAAAGTTCTTGGTTTCGTGGAAGCTCTGCGTGGCGAATCGGCCAAATGTTCCCAGCGGTTTGCCTTTGTATTTCCCAAACAATCCGTGTGCGTTGTCTTCGATTACTGGAATCCCAAACCGATTTCCTAATTCCAGAATTCTGTTCATCTCACAAGATACGCCTGCATAGTGAACAACGATGATGGCTTTGGTGTGGGTCGTTATCAGACGTTCGAGCTTATCTTCGTCCAAATTCAAGGTGTCAGGCCGAATGTCGGCAAACACAGGGCGCGCGCCTCTCAAAACAAAGGCATTGATCGTCGAAACAAAAGTGAATGAAGGAACGATGACTTCATCGCCGGGTTGAATGTCCAGCAGCAACGCGGCCATTTCCAGTGCGTGCGTGCAGGACGTAGTCAGCAGAGCTTTTTTCACGCCAAGAGTTTCTTCCAACAAGCGATGGCAGCGTTTGGTGAATTCTCCATCGCCGGAAATGTGGCCATTGGCGACGGCTTGAGCGACGTATTCCATTTCTTTGCCGACAATGCTTGGGCGATTGAACGGAATGGTGATAGGCGGATGGGTATTCATATATCACAGCAAGCGAAATGCGCTTGCGTTCCCAGGTTAAAACCACTTGTGATACCACAAGCCGATTTTATAAGTGCGAAAGCCGCACGATTGATAAAGCCGTTGGGCTGCGATGTTGCGGCCTTGCGTCACGACGCGGACTTCGCGCACGCCTGTCTGGTTGAAAAAATGTTGTGCTGTCTGCGCCAACTGCTGGCCGTAACCTTTGCCTTGCGCCTCGTCGCTGATTCCCAGCAAGCCTATGCGTCCTAGCTCATCGCCATCGAATTGACAGGTGATGAATCCGACAGTACCGTTTTTATTTTCGGCGACAAAAACCTTGTGCGAGACATTGCGGCAACTTCCTGTCAACCATTCGCTGTAAAGTTCGGCCACACGGTCAGGTGAAAAATGATTGTCGTAACTGAAGCGTGTGTTGGTATATGCCTGCGAAGCGATCTTTTGCAAACGCGCTAAATCCGTTGCCTGAAATTCGCGGATCGCGCTTGCTGGCGGCTCGATTGACGGTTGAGTCTTCCAGTTGAGTTCTACACGCACATCAACAAAGTGAAAATTGGCAGATTCAGCCAATACAATGCTGGTATCGTTTTCGGGCGAACACAGAAAATAAAGACATTCAATTCCCTGCTCCTGACACCAGGCTAGCGCATCCTGAAGCGATTGCTCAGTCAGTCGGTCATTTTCAATTCGGGCAATGCGTCGCCCGAAAAACCGACTGTCCCATTCCAATTGTGTGCAAAGTTCAGACATTTTTTTCTAAATCGAAGCAGAAAACTTTGAAACAGGATTTACATGATTTTTTTCAGGATGAAGTTGCCGGTCTTGTAAATCCTGCTGAAAATCTTGTTCATTCTGTTTTGAGCACAATGTCTCAATGTTGCTTATCCTGATTTAGCGAATGAAAAAGCGTCGAATATCTTGTGGCCACCTCATTCGGTGAATGATTGCTGCTCGCCACAGAGTGAGCTAGACGACGAAATGTTGAGCCGTTATCAGCCTCAAGGAATGCCAAAATTCCATTGGCTAAATCGATTGAATCCGCCATACGAGCCAGATAGCCGTTTTTTCCAGTTTGAATCAAATCTGGCGCGCCGCCAGTGTGAAAGGCTACGACTGGCGTGCCGCACATCATTGCTTCTGGAATCATCATCGGTCCCGCGTCTTCGACTGAAGGGCAAACAAACAAGTCCGCGGATTGATAAGCCAGCGCCAACGACAAATCATCGTTGAGTTGGCCAATGTACTTTCCGGCAAACGGCAGTTTCGCCATCAACTGATTTCCATTGAGTCCGGCGACAAGCAGGAAAACATCGTCCGGCGAGGTTTTCAATCGCGCTCGCGTTTCGGTCAGGGCTTCAAGCAGCAACGGCATCCCTTTGCGACGGTCTTCCAGATAAGTCGCGCCGAAAAAGATGATTGTCTTGTCTTGCGGCAGATGCAGCAAATCGCGCGCTATTGGTTGGTCATACGGGCGGAAAGTCAGTGAATCAATCGGGTATGGAATCAGTTCGCAACGATGATGGCGAAAAAGCGAACTTTGCGCGAGCTTTTCTCTGCCCCAGCTTGTCGGCGCGACAAAACAAATCGGCACATCAGCCAGCATCTCTTTCTTGCGCTGCCAAAGCGCCTGCGAATGATCTTGAGCATGCGAAAGCGATAGTTGCGGGCAATGGCCGCAGCTTCGCGCAAAGCCGTCACATCCGAAAGAATAATGACAGCCGCCGGTCATTGATTCCTGATCGGCCATTACCCAGACAATCGGACAACGAAAATGATCGTGCAGTTGGCGAATCGCGCGGACATCCAGCAAGCCTGTGATCCAGTGCAAACATAAAATGTCCGGCGGAATGTTTTGCCCGGCAAGCAAGGCTGAAAAATTGACCTGCGGTTGAAGGTCGAAATTGAAAGTGTAATTGGCCGTTGGAATCTGCTTGCGCACCAAAGGAATGATTTGTCGCAATCGTTTCCAGCGTGAAGCCCAGAGGCTCGTTTCACACGGCGGCGCTTGAGTGACCGTGTCATCATCGGATTTTTTTCGCAGCACAATCATCTGCGAATCGTGGCCAACTTCACGCAACGCGACGTGCAACCGATACGCGGCTTTGGCGGCTCCGCCCGTGATGTCGTCTGAAGAAAAGTGAAGAATTCGCATCAACGCCGAAACAACTTTCTGACAGCCTTTCCCAATAACTGCCGCATTCCCGGTTGATTTGACGCGGGTTGATTGCGCCATCCTTCGGTGACGCAGAAATGTTCCTGAATCATCCGGTCGGTTTCAGCGCAATGAAAGACGAACGGCGGATGCTTCAATGGCAAATCAATTCCACTGGTCTGCATGTTGGCAAAAACTCCGTCGCCGAATGTGTGAGTGGCGTCGTCGCGGAATCCGATATTGGACACCAGATTGACTTCGGGAAAGATGCGAAAGCCGCTGTTGATCCAGCACGCCAGCAACCACTGATAATCCCAAATGTCGTCGGCATCGCTGTCGTAAACGTGCTGAAACTTTTCCTGCCAATAGCGGCAATGAACAGGGTCTGGAAACATCTGTTCCAGCAACTTCAAGTCAACGACCGTCGGCCACAACTTCATTTCATAATCGAAATGCCGCCAGGCTCTGCGCCATGAAGCCCACCCCCAGGAACTGCCGTAACGTGAAAAGTGATAACTCTGAATCGGCGATTTCAATTCGCGCAGAAAGTTGACGCCGCCGATCATCATCACTCGTTCGTCGTCGCGGTATCGTGCCAGCAGTTCTTCGCTGTAAGGAAAAAAAGTCGGATGCGGCAGACAATCGTCTTCAAGAATGATGGCTTCTTCAACGGTTTCAAATACCCAACTGACACCGGTGGCTGGACGTTTTCCGCAGCCCAGATTTATGTCGGAGTAATTTGTCAGGACTTCGCAATTCCAATTTACGCGCTGGATTACATCTCGCGTCGCCTGACACTTTTGCATATCGTCAGGCCGGTTGGCGCGCGGCCCATCGGCAATCACCAGCAACTTTTCAGGCCTGGCCAAAGCAATCGCTTCCAGCACACGAGCCGTAAAGTCAGGACGATTGAAGATAATCAGGGCAACGGGCGTCTTCAAGCGATTGAATTTGAAAAATGAAAGTTGAAAAGAAAGGAAACTGCCAGCGGCAAGCGAATCATTCAGAACTGCTTGCCGCCGACAAAAGCGAATTCGGCTTTAGCGGCGAGCGGCTTGTTTTTCGCCGTAACCGTAACTGCCATAAGTTGAAAGATAGGAATCGTAACCTTCGCGTTTGATGTCCAGATTGTTCAAGACCACGCCGAAGATTTTAGCTCCGACACTGCCGAGTTCCTGACGCGCGCGACGAACGATGTCGCGCGTGCTGCGCCCGGCTTGAACCACTAGAATCACGCCATCCACCATTGTCGAAAGAATCACCGGGTCGGTGACGTTAATCAGCGGCGGCGAATCAATCAGAATGTGATCGTATCTTTCGCCGAGTTCTTTCAACAACAAACGCATACGTTCAGAGCTGATCAATTCCGCCGGGTTGGGTGGAATCGGGCCACATGGCAAAACAGACAGATTCGGAACCCACAGCTTGTTAATCAGCGGATCAATTTCGACCTGCCTCGACAAAAACGTCGAAAGCCCTTGCGATTGCCCCATCTTGAACACGCGATGAACAGTCGGACGACGCAGATCGGCATCAATCAACAACACCGAAGAACCAAGCTGCGACAATGAAATAGCCGTGTTGATGGCTGTGGTCGTTTTCCCTTCGCCGGGTTGGCCACTGGTGAACAAAATCGTTTTGGGCGGATTGCCCGCCGCCGACAACAATACTGACGTTCGCAACATTCGATAAGCTTCGACAACCGAAGAAAGCTGGTCGAGCGTCACCAGTTTGGTCAATTTGCCTTGCGTTCCGGCTGCGGCAAAACCTCCGGTCAAAGCCTGGCCGGCATTTGCGCTGACCGACAAGGCTTGAGCGGTTTCGGCTTTTTTCTTTTCGGTCATCATTCTAGGCGCGACCGTTGAAATCGCAGGAATGACGGCCAGCGTAGGCAGTTGCGCTACGCGCTCTATGTCTTCGACGCTCTTGACTGTGTTATCCAGATATTCCAGGAAAAATGCCAGGCCGATGGCGACCATCAAACTGACCAGAAGCCCGATCAGAATGGTTCGGAATCTGTGCGGCCCAATCGGGGAATTTGGGACTTCAGCGGTTTCGACTACTTTCAGGTTGTTGTGCTGTTCAACCAACTGCAAATCCGCCTGCTTGGTCTTGTTCAAAAATTCAGTGTAAAGCCCACGCGCGGTGTCCAATTCGGCTTGCAGCGTGGCAAATCGAATCGAAGCCTGGTTCTGCTGAACGGTTTCGCTCTTGGCCATATCCAGCGAGCGCTTCAAATCCGCTTCCTCACGAACCGAACGCTCGTAATCAGTTTTCAGCTTTTCTTCAAACGAGCGCCGATTATCGGCAATCTGGCTTTGCAAAACTTTGATCTTCTCTTCGACTTCGGCGACTTTGGGATTTTCCGGTCCAAATCGAACACTCAACTGCGACTGTTCAACCTGCAATTCGCCGAGCTTCTGTTTCAACGCGGCAGTTTTCGAATCGGAAAACGCTTCAGGAACCTGATTGACTCGCCCACGTTTGACTTCATCGTAAAGAGAGCCTTTCAGCATTCGCTCCGTTTCCGCTTTCATCACCTGCACGTGCAAACTGGATAATTTATCAGCCGTCAGTGATTGTTTGCCGTCAGGAGAAAAGATTTCATTGCGTTTGGTGTATTCCGCCAATGCCGTTTCAGCCTGCTGCACTTTGGCTTTCAGATCGCGTGTCGAACGTTCCAGCCAATCGGATGTATCAGTGAACTTTTCAGTGCGGCGATTCCAGGTCCGTCTGATGAAATTATCCACCGCCGTGTTGACGATGACCGCAGCCAGTTCCCTGTCTGTATGCTCAAAGGAAATTTCCATGATGTTCGTTTGAGCGACAGATTCGACCTTGAATTTGTTTCTCAACATATTGACGTAAGGAGCGAGGCGCCTGCTCTCTTCCGAAGTGCGGTCCTGCAAGACAATGGATTGACTGGCAATCGTTCGATCTTCTTCCTGTTGTCTGGAATCGCCCCCGACCTGATCCGAAACCCGCCCGCTGATTTCGCGCACGACATCAAATACGGACTTTTTCTTCATGCTCTCGATGAATTTCGGATTCTGATCGAGATGCAAAAGAATCACGACATCTTCCATCAACGGGCGACTGAGAAAGATGACTTTTTTCGTGTTCAGGCTGTCGGAATCCTCGAACTGCACGACCTGATCCTTGGCCTTGATAATCATCGGCGAATCGCGCTGAACTTCTATGCTGCCGGTAGAACGGTATACAGACGGAGTACGAAACACTTCAACGGTAATGAGAATGGTGGCAATCGCGACAATCACGGCAACCAGCCATTTGCGTTTGCGGATGATGCGCATGATTTCGCGGAGGTGAATTCCGTTCGGCTGCTCGTTCCCGTAACCGTAGCCATAAGAACCACCCTGTCGGGGAGTTGCGAAGGGTCTCATGATGGCTGTTTCTTCTGTGGACAAGGTTTTTTCAAGACCGATTTTTTCTTCTGCCATAAACTCTTTTTCTTAACCTCAGCAGGAAAACCGCAAACGGTAGGAGAATGCGGTTGAGTTTTTATCTGGGAATTATCGCGTGCCAGCAGGTATGCGTAGCGCAAGCCCGGTTCCCATCGCCATCAACAACGCTCCTGCCACTGTTTTCACGGCGCTGTTCGGAACAAGAATAATGTCGTTCGGGTAAATTGGGATGTCTTCGGTGCCGCCTTTGCTGATGACGGCTCCAATGTTGACCGCGATTTCGTTGAACTTTCCGGTCAATGGGTCTTCGCGAAAAATGATTCCTTTATCGAGCTTCGCCTTGAAGTATGGCCCCTGCGACAAAGTGATCGCCTGGCGAAGCGTCATTCCTTCCCTGTACTGATACTGGCCCGGCGAGCGAACTTCGCCGGAAACATAAAAGACTTCCGCAGGCGGAATATAAACAACGTCGCCCGGCTGAATCAGCACATTCTGATCAAAGCGACCTTTCGACAATCCACCGATCTGCGCGCGCTGCAATTCAAATTCGGTATCGCCTTCAATCGCAGTGTTCGAACCTTTTGCATTATCAATCGCCTGCGCCACAGGCGTCGCCGGAGCCGGTTCATTCGTTCCTGATTGTTGCCCTCTGGATTCCAGTTTTTCCGGTTTGGCTTTCACTTCGCGGACGATGTAAGCCGTCGAACCATGTTTTTCCTGCAATCCGCCGGCAATCGTAATCAGCTTAAAGAGCGAAGGGCGACCTTGAATGATGTAAACGCCTGGGGATTTGACTGCGCCTTGAATGAAAAATGTGCGGCTGTTGTATTGCTTGACCGAAACGAACACCTTGGGGTCTTTCAGATAACGACCTTTCAATCCATCGGCAATCATCTTGCTGACTTCATCTGGCGTTTGGCCTTCAACTTTCAGCGCTCCCAGATAATACATGGGGATATTGCCGGAACTGCTGATCTGAAAGTTGCCGGAAAGTTCCGGCGCATCCTGAATAATGATTTCAATCACGTCGCTCGGCGACAGTTTGTAATCTTCGTCTGAGGCGATAATCACGTCCGGCCCGACTCGCGGTTTGACCTGATTCGAACCATCGCCGGCTCCGCCACCATCCGTTCGAGGTGAATTCGGAACTCCCGAACGTACCGGCGACTGCTGAGCGCCGGCAGACGACGCAAACAACGAAACTGTCAACAACCAAATGGCCATCCGTCCAACGACGGGCTTCAACATTACAACTGATTTTTTCACAACAAGACCTCCAACAAGCGAGTCGCGCGAATTGCCAAAAATCACCGCGCTCTCGAATTCATTCGATTGATGCGTGCCCAATTTTGTTATCGGCAGCGATACGAATGGTAGAAACCACAGCCGTCAACGCCAGAAAAAGCAGCGCATTAGACGGTAGCTGTAAATTAAAATCAAACAGACTGTGAATAAGTATGGCAACCACTCCACCACCACAGCCAAGCGCCATTCCTGACATAACAGCTTCACGATGCTGCAAGGCGCCTTTGATGTCTCTGAAAAGAACAATCAGAAACCAAACTGCCAGAACCAGCCCAACCACTCCGCAATCAGCGACAATTTGCAGGTAATCATTATGAGCCTGGCTGACCACCAACGATCCATTGCTTTTAGTAAACAGCGGAAAAGCTCTTTCGTAAGCGCCCAATCCAACACCGGTTTGCCAGTTGTCGCGAATCATGTTCAACGTGTCGCGCCAAATCCAGAACCTGCCATCGAGGTATCGAGAGTCGCTGTCGGTTCGATCCAATCCCCCTGTATTCAGTTCGCTCTGCTGAACTCGCTCGACTACCTCGTCCCCACCTGTCCAAAGAACTCCAAAAGCTATGATTGCCAAAATCAAAGCTACTGCCATCACCTGAACCAGAATCACCGGAGCGCGACTGTGTATTTGCTGACCGCGAAAACGTTCCAGCGCAGGCTTCGCCCCGAAGGCAATGACAAAAATAAAGCCGGAAAGCAGGCTGATCATTCCTCCGCGCGATAAGGAAAGAAAAACCGCCACCCCCATCATTGCCGCTGTGAACCCGTAAAAAATCGAGATTTCCCGATGTACGGATCGCACCAAAAGCATCGCCAGAGGAATTGGCGCAATCATTTCCAGATAACCTGCAAAGTGATTGTGATTGACGAATGACCCAAACGGAGCAGTCGGAGGTGTGCTTGGCTGAATGAACCAGTAATACTTTCCGTTCCAGGTGAATTTTTGAATCAACCCAAAAACTGCCAACCCCAAACCAAACAAAATAAAAAAACTTCTCAGCCAGAGCAGCCGCTTACTGCTCACAAAAAAGTTGGCAAAGATCAGAAACACGATCAGCAAAACGACCAAAACTTCCAGCGCCAGCCAGGTCGCTTCCACATCAAGAGAAATGGCAAACCGCTTTCCAGTTTCATCGGAGCGTGAAATCGTTTGCAAAAATCCGAAAACCCAAAAAACAATTAATGGCCAGGCAGTTGCCGGTACGGTCAGTTTGAATTCCAGGTCAGCCCACGATTTGAAAATCCACAACGCCACCAACCCCAGCGCCATAAATCCAAAGACCGCAATTGACCAAGCCTCAACAGCGCCAAAAGCCAGCGCCGTAAACAGCAATGTCAAAAGCGCGCCAATCGCAATCAGATCACCTGAAGCGTCTTTAGGCTCGCCAGCCTGATTCAGCTTTCCCGAAGAACGTCCATGAATGATGTTGTCTGCTGGCGGCAAGCAAATCGCTCCGTTACATTTCCGTCAATTTGAAATCATCAAACCAAATCGAGCCTTTGGTTGGCTCTTCGTATTCGAAACGCGGTATTTTGATAATTGAAACCTGTGCTGTGACGCTCTCTGCCGGGGCGGTGAATTCGACAACCAGATGTTGCCAATCTGTAGTCCCCGCAGCAACAGGTTCTGAAATCGCCATGATTCCCTTTTCGCTCTGCAAGGCAATTCGCGGTCCTTCGGGAGTGACCAAGTTTGCGGATCTGGCAAAGCATTCAAGCCTGTACTTTTTGTTGGCGTTCAAAATCACCAACTGTTGAATGTCACCTATCAATCTGGTGGTGTCTCGCCCCACAAAATTCAACCTGAGAGACTTCTGCCCACTGCGGAAAATATTTCGGTCAAACCCGATTCGCGCATAATCGCTTGGGCGAATCACCCAATCAAAATGCCCAAAATTTTTTGGCGCATTAACTTCAAAACCGCCATTCCAGACCATCCCATCCTGAATTCCGCTTGGGTTCGAGCTTGCCACAAGTTCCAACCATAATCGCCTGGCATCGCTGCTTCGCCCGGATTTAATCAATTGGCTGAGAAAAGCAGCGCCATCTTGAGAATTCAATCTCGCTTCCGCTTGAATGCCTTGATACACCTTGACGGCTTCATCCAACCGATTTTGCTCAAGCAGAAATCGAGCCATCATCATTTGAGATGAAGCCTCGCTGCTCACCAATGAATTCAACGCATCCATATCGTTGTTGAATGCCTGCCAAACAACCTCCATCGCCACCGGCAGCAATTCATTGCTGTATCGGGTGGCAGTCCGGAAAGCTTGTAGAGCTTCGGCACGTTCGTTCTGACGAATCAACAAATTGGCGAGCATCCAGTTCACTTCGCTGTTGTTTGGAGCCAGCTTGCTGGCAATTCTTATTGCCCAAGTGGCTTCTTCCAGCTTCCCTTCAGAATCTTGGGCCAATGCCAAAGCCTGCCAATTCCTGTAATCCCACGGCGACAAACTCGCCGCTTTCAGAGCCATCGCCTGCGCGTTCAACAATCGCCGCGGATCAGATGCCGATTCTTCGATTTCCGCGCCAGCCAATCGCAACAAAATTCTGCCCGATTCCGGCTGTCGAATGGCTGCCGCGGTCAACGCTTCGCTGCTCATCGTAATTCTCGAATCGGCAATGTTTCTGACAAGAAAGTGGGAAACAAAAGCACGAGCCAGGATCGTCACCACAAACAAGCCCATCAAGACTAAGGCAATTCTGACGGCCAAATTGTTCAGTTTAACGGTTAATGTCACGTTTGATTTTTCTCGAACGTGTCATCGCCTGTTGCGACAACAATGACGCGTGACGCGGTGGGGTGGTCGGAAGGGATGCAGGCCATACAAATCTCTCGGCAGCGCCTGCCTGATTGCCAAGCTACCAATCAGATCAACTACTCATATTTTCAATTGGGGCTGAGAGGGGTCAGAGATGAACAATAATGATCCGTTCAACCTCAATTTCACCACTAGGGATTTGTGCTTGATGCTTGCTGCGAACTGAATGCGGCCCCGGCCACCGCCGTGCCACCTGCTCCCAACAAAATCGCCGCCAACGCCCCGGAACTCAATGCCGTTGTCGAAGAAGCCTGACTGGTGACAACCGGAACACATCGCACTCCGCGTTGTGTGGCAACGGCCAACATCGAAGCTTCTTTGCCGTCAGAAGCCGAGACTCCTTCAGGAGTATTGATCGCAACTTTCACTCCAACTGGCGCATTGACAACGACTTTTCCCGTCACCAAATCGCCGCTGATCATTCCATCAGAAAACTTCAGAATCATCTGAGAGCCAGGCGCCAACTCCACGCGCCCCAGTTTTCCCAAATTCACGGTCGCACGATTCCCTCCGGCACACGCAACTCCAACACGCGAGTTACTGAACACTGTGGTTCCCGTAATCGCTTTCTTGTCATTTATTGTGGCAGCACCTACGACATTTAACTGCCCAACAATCTGATTCTCTGTTTTAGGCGCGGCAGAAACGAAGTAAGTCAAACTGAAGCTGCCAGACAAGCTCAATGATACTGTCAGAAAAAAAACTGCCAACGAGCGAAAAGTTGATGTTCTTGAATTCATGGCTAACACTCCCAAGATTTCGTGGGGAAGTAAAACGTTCTCAGTTGGGGGTCAGAACGGCGCGAAGCTTACCCCAGCCCATTTCATTTTTCAAACAATTATTTCAGCTTCAACCAATTACACGCCCACCGCAAGAAACCTTAAAAGGAAACCCCAGGTCGGGGCAGCGTTAAATTGCGATATCAGGTCAATCAAGTGACGGCAAGTGACGGCAAGTGACGGCAAGTGACGGCAAGTGAGGCTATCAGAAATACCGCTCATCTGTTCCTCTACATTTATTCCTCTACCTTCACTGGCTGCCCAGGAGCCAGATTGCCAGGAGAAATCACTAAAGGTGTAGAAGCCTCCAACCCATCAACAACTACCCAATCGCCTGACCGCCGCCCAACAACGACATTCTGTTCTACGGCTTTTCCGTCTTTAACAGTAAAGACTTTTTGAATTCCGGCAAAAGTGACTATTGCCGACGAAGGAACCATCACCACGTCATCAGTTGAGATGGTTTCTATTTCAACCTTCACAAACGAGCCGGGTCGCAATCGGCCATTCTGGTTATCCACCTCGGCTTCGACAATCAGGGTTCGGCTCTGCTCCTGAAATGCCGGGCTGAGTCGCGCAACGCGCCCGGAATACTCACCATCTTCCCCCTCAACAATGACTCGAACCGGCTGGCCTTGCCGAATTCCCCTGGCATCGCGTTCGGGCAATTCGACGCGCAAACGAAGCGGATGCAAACGTACAATCGTTACTACTGGAGCGCCCGCTGCCAGAAATTCACCAATCGAAGCTCGACGCTCTCGAATCGCGCCTTCAAAAGGTGCAAAAAGTGTGGTTTCAGCCAATTGCTGCTTGGCAATGGCCAGTTCAGACCGCCGTTGCAACAAAACAGCCTGCCGATTTCGCACTTCTTCGACTGCATCCTGATACCGGCTGTCGGCAACCTTGAATGCCGATTCGACGCGATCCAGTTCGGCTTTTGCCTGAATCCCCTGTTGAACGAGTTGGCTGGTTCTGTCCAGATTGAGTCGCGCTTCATCCAGCAATGCACGCGCCTGTCGAACCAGCGCAGTGTTTTCCGTTTCTATGCGATCATCTTCTCCCAGCGCAGGCAAACCCAAACGAACCCGTGCCTGTTGAAGCGCCGCTTCGGCTTGCTGCAATCGAACTTTGAAATCGTTGGTTTCCAACTGACCGGTGACCTGCCCTCTGCTTACCCGGCTTCCCAGATCAACCTTCAGTTCGCTCAACCGGCCAGCAACCTTAAAGCTCAATGTCGCCTGCTCATCAGCAGCCAATGTCCCCGGAGACGATACCGTACGAGCCAGCTTACGCGCTTCCGAGTTGACCAACTTGACAGTCCGTGGAAGCAAATCAGCTCCAGTAGTCCCACCTCTGGACGCTGCGACTTGTGAATCTCCCTGGCGACATCCACCGAGCAGCGCCACACCAGGAATCAACACATAAATTGCAAACAACTTCAAAAAGGATTTAGTCATTATTCTGAACGCTTCTTTTGAAAAGTATTGAACCGTAATTAGCGGAAGAGAGTTTTCACCAATGAGCAGGCATTATAGCTGTCAGCAGTTTTTTATGCACACCCTGCAACAAGCATTTACGCCTTTCGTCTTTACGCGGGCTATGCGATGATGCGCACGCATTTTCCCACTGTCGTTTCATCACACATCCAAAGTAAAAGGATCGAACAGCAGACATGAAAAAACTGGTGATTTTCCTGGCGCTGATTTTCGTCGGCGTTTGCTCGTTGCTGCTGGCGGAATCACAGGCAGTTTCGACGGCGAAGCCATTTTACAGTTCCGAATTCATCTTTCCGCTTGAACACTGGCACAACCATTCTTCATCAATCGTCGAATGCCCAAACGGCGATTTGCTGGTTTGCTGGTTCAACGGCTCCGGCGAACGCCAGGCCGATGATGTAAAAGTCGAAGGCGCCAGATTGAAACGAGGCGCTAAAGAATGGAGTCCTCGTTTTACAATGGCTGACACGCCTGATTATCCCGATACCAATTGCACCATGTTTATTGACCCGCAAGGAAAACTTTGGCTGATGTGGCCCACCATTCTGGCCAACGAATGGCACACCGCATTGATGAAATACAAAATTTCAACCCAGTACACTGGCCAAGGCTCGCCAATATGGGAAACCAGTGAAGTCCTGCACGTCACTCCCGGCCAGGAATTTGCCGACACAGTGAATCGAACTTTGGACGAATGGGAAAAGCAAAATGCGCAGTCACCCGAAACCCCGCGCGAAAGCCTGTCGGCGTATTCGGCGCGAGTTCGCAAAATGGCTGCCGACAAACTTTCCCGGCGACTCGGTTGGATGACACGCGCTCACCCGTTCGTTCTGGACAACCAGCGATTGATCGTTCCGCTGTATTCCGATGGATTTTCGTTTTCCTTGATGGCCATAACGGACGATTGGGGCAAAACCTGGAAAACCAGCACACCACTGGTCGGAGGGGGCAACATTCAACCCAGCATCGTCAAACGAAAAGACGGGTCGCTGTACACCTTGATGCGCGACAACGGACCTGCTCCAAAACGACTTCACCAAAGCGAATCGCGTGACCGTGGCGAAACCTGGTCGCCTGTCACCGACAGCAATTTGCCCAATCCGGGTTCTGGAGCCGAACTCATCACGCTCAAAAATGGCCATTGGGCATTGATTTACAACGACACCGAACGCGGCAGGCACAGTCTGGCAGTTTCCATTTCCGACGACGAAGGCAGAAGCTGGAAATGGACCCGCCATCTGGAACTGGATTCCGCGCCCACTGAAGCTGGTTCGTTTTCATATCCTTCGATCATACAAGCGCAGGATGGATCGCTGCATGCCAGTTACAGCTATCACTTGAATCGCAGCAATCTGGAAAAAGACGCCGACGGAAAACCGAAGCGCAAATCCATAAAGCATGCGCATTTCAATCAAGAGTGGGTGATGGAAGGCGATAAAAGATGACACTGTGCAGTTGATCGCCATGCTGGTGGAGAAAAAAAATCTGTTGAACGAATTTCTTGAGGATTTGCTCTCGCCAGTCGAACTTTCAAACGCTAGAATGCCTTCCTTGAAGGTTTTCTCCTTATTTCTAAAGATTTTTCGCAGTATCGCCCCAACATTCGTAATTCAAAACTTCCACGAAAAGGATTGACGTTAGAGTGCAAACGATATGATGTACAGCCAACAAGAGTACGACATGGTTCGGCGCCAGACGATGCAGATAGAGGCTGAAAAACGTGCCCTGCTCCGCTGGACGTTAATTGTAGTGACGATTCTGTTCGCTTGTTCGCTGGTGCTGAGTGCGTTGATGTACCAGCGTTACAGCGTGGCAGACAGCAAAATCGAAGCGGCGAATACGCGCGCCACAAATGCCGAAAACAAGCTGAGTGAAGTCAGCGCTGATCTGGCCAGGAAGAATGCCATCCTTGAGCAAAACTCCGCCACCGAAGCACGGCAAAACGAAGTTATTCAAACCATCGTCCCAAAACTGATTTCCCGAACCGCTTCCGAAACAGAACTGTCTCAATTGGCACACGCCATTTATAACCAACCCGGTCACGTGATTTCTTTGCCCAGCATCCCGCCCAATGAAGTTCTACGTTCATACCGGCACAGAGTTGATGGGAAGCCTTACAAATACACAATCGTCCCCGGATTGATTGATGGCAAATGGGTGATTTATTCGGTTTTAGTCAAAAATCAGGATGACAGGTAAGCTTTGAAATTCGTTTGACGAATTACTGTAAACAGACACGCGCAGTGAAATTCTGTCACTTGCTTGATTTCAAAAAACCTTCCGGCTATTATCCGGCTTACTTTCGAGGTGGGCGTCGCGCCCACCTTTTTTATCAGGCTCACTAAAACATTTGGTTTCCAGCCTAAATTCAAAAGCTGAAGGAGCAGGCGGTTGAAGGTAGATCCGCGAATCAGCGAGATTGCCGAGCGCGTGACTGCGCGCGAAGGAATTGAACTCGTTCACATCGAAATGACCAGTGGGCGAAATCCGATCTTGCGAATTTACATTGATAAACCCGGCGGAGTGACCATTGACGATTGCGCTCACATCAGCGAACGAATCAGCTTGATCCTTGATGTGGAAGACCCGATTCCGGGTGAGTATATGCTGGAAGTTTCGTCGCCGGGTCTGGATCGTGGGTTGTACAAAGAGTCTGATTATGAACGTTTTGCCGGACTTCCCTCACACATCAAGTTGTCGGAAGCCGTCAAAGGGCAAAAGAAT
This sequence comes from uncultured Heliomicrobium sp., assembly GCA_964470555.1. Lineage (GTDB taxonomy): Bacteria > Acidobacteriota > Blastocatellia > RBC074 > RBC074 > RBC074. The sequence goes on along the minus strand of CAYYDG010000071.1, from coordinate 6,499 downwards.
TTTCATGGCAAATTGATAGGTCTTGACCGAGAAGGCGAAGTGGCGGCAATCCTCGAAGAGGAAAATGGCAACCGCCATCACCTGCCGCTGGCCAAAATCATCAAGGCAAATGTCGAAATCGAACCGTAAAAGCAGAGGACGATGAATACTCTCAGCTCGATAGCTCAAAACATTGATGTTCTCAGTAAAGAGAAAAAGATTGACCCGCAAGTCATCATCAGCGCGATTGAAGATGCTGTGGTAACGGCTTCGCGGAAGCATTTCAAATCCGGCGAAGACTTGCACGCTCGCTACAATCCTGAAACGGGTGGTGTCGAGTTGTACGCGATCAAGATCGTCGTTGACGAAATCACTGACTCTTCGCGCGAAATGACCGTGGACGAAGCCAACGCCGAAGTCGGCGAAGGCGCGGAAGTCGGCGACATGCTGGAATTGCCACGACCAGTCGAAGAACTCGGTCGCATTGCGGCGCAAACCGCCAAGCAAATCATTCTGCAAAAAGTTCGCGAAGCCGAGCGCAACAAGGTTTACGAAGAGTACATTGGTCGCTTGGGCGAATTGGTCAATGGATTCGTCAAACGGTTTGAAGGCGGCAAGGTTATCGTTGACATAGGCAACGGCTTGGAAGCCGTCATGCCCAAATCTCAACAATCCAAAGTTGAAAACTTCACGCAGGGCGAACGCATTCGCGTCGTGTTGCACGATGTCAACCGCGAAGCCAAAGGTCCGCAAATCGAAGTCTCCCGTACCAGCCCGGAACTGCTCAAGCGGCTTTTTGAAATGGAAGTGCCGGAGATTTACGACGGCACGGTGCAGATCAAAGCGGCCGTGCGAGAGCCAGGCGAACGCGCCAAGATCGCAGTCGTGTCCAACGAACGCGATGTGGACCCGGTTGGCGCTTGTGTGGGAATGAAAGGTTCGCGCGTGCAATCCATCATCCGCGAATTGCGCGGCGAAAAAATTGACATCATCGAATGGTCGGAAGACCCAGCGATTTTTGCCGCCAACGCTCTGTCCCCTGCCAAAGTCAGCAAAGTCACTGTGCTGGACTTTGAAGACAAGAAATTGCAGGTGATTGTCGAAAACGAACAGCAAAGCCTGGCCATCGGCAAACGAGGACAAAACGTCCGGTTGGCCGCCAAGCTGGTTGGCTGGGACATTGACATTCGCAGCGAAGAAGAAATGAAGCGCGAAATCGCGTCGCAGATGGAAATGATGATTTCTGCGCCGATCGTGAAGCTGTCATCCATCGAAGGCATTTCCGCCAGCGATTCCGACGCATTAGCTGAACACGGCATTGAAACGGTCGAACAGTTGGCAGAAGCTTCTGTTGACGACATTTGCGAATGGCTGGATGTCAGCGTTGACGATGCCGAAGAGCTTCTGGATATGGCTCGCGCGTTAACCGAAGCCCGTCGCGCTCACGCCAGCCAGCAAACAGGCGAACTCACTGCTCCGCAGGATTACGAATTTGCCGAAGATTCTGAAGATTCCGAGATCGCCGAAACAGAAGAAGAAGAAGTAAGCAGCGAAGTTTCGGAAGAATCAGAAGAAGAATCAGAAGAAGAATCAGAAGAAGATTTGGATGAGGAAGAAGCTCAGGAGTCTGAAGAAAACGAAGAGATCGAAGTAACAACCGACGAAACTGAAAACTCTGCTCAAGGCGCGGAGGATAAAGACCAGGGTGACAAGCAATGACCCGGTCAACGCCTACACAACTTGAACACAGCGCTACCCATTCCGATGAGTCGAAAGGAATAAATGAGCAAGGTCAGAATTTACGATTTAGCAAAGGAATTAAAGTTGGAGAGCAAGAAAGTGCTCGAAGACGCCCGTCGTCTGGGCGTTGATGTCAGTGTGCCCTCGAACACGCTGGAAGACCCCATTGCGGCCAAAATCCGCGAAATGTATTACCCAAAGAAAGAGGTTGTGGCTGCCAAGCCGACAGCAAGATTGATAAAACATCCAACAGCAGCAGCGCCCGCGCCTGCGACCATACCTGAATACACAGAATCACCCGCTTCAATCGCTCCAGAAAAAGTCGAAGCGAAAACCGAGAAACAACACAAAGAACAACAGCCGCCGGTTCAACGACCAGCGACAGCAACCATCCTCAAACCGCTGACGCCGCCGGTCAAAGTAGAATCAACTGCGAAAGCTCCTGCCAGTGCGGTTACTGAAGTCGAATCCCAAACGCCTGTGCAACAACCAAACGCGCCTGTTCAGACTGTGCCAGCCGAAGCAGAGACACCTAAATCCCGATTGGTCAAATTGCAGCAACCGGCCAAGCCTGTTCCTGCGACTGAATTGATCGGCGAACTTCCAGTTGAAGAAATTGTCGAACCAGAGCCTGAATTAGTCGAACCTGCCGTTGTGCTTGAAACTCCGGTTGCCGAAGCGCCCGAAATCACTGCTCAAGAGCCGACTCCAGAAATCGAGCCTTCGATTGCGGAAACGCCTGCACAACCGGTTCCGCAACCCACGGTTCACAAATCGCAGCCCAAGCCTGCCAGCGCGCCCAACGATACGGGAACGAAGGTCATCAAGCTGGCAATGCCCACCAAGCCATTGCCGAAACCTTCGCCGACAACTTCGGCCAGGTTCCAGTCTGAAAAACCTGCATTGACCACCAAGTCAGGCGCGACAGGCAAACTTGACCCTTCACTGCTGCTGAAAAAAGACCAGACGCGCGACCTGAAACCCAAAGACCCGCATTTGTTACCGTCTGGCGCTCAACAACGCACGGTCTACATTCCACCGAAAGATCAAAAGCCTAAAGGCCGCAATCAGCATCGCGGAAAGGACAAAGACCGAGATAAGTTTCAGGATGGCAATACGCACAAACTGGGATTGCGAAAGCAGACGTTGCCGACAGCGGCTCAAAAAATGATTCCGGCGGAGTTAAAGCCGGTGCGTTTGGTCGAAGGAAGCACTGTCCGAGAGTTTGCTGAAAAACTCGATGTCAAAGCGCGCGATGTCGTGGCTGCGCTGATGCAACGCGGGGTGATGGCAACGATCAATCAGATCATGAACCACGATCTGGCGATTGAACTTGGGCACGAATACGGTTTTGAAGTCACGTTCGGCGACTTCGAAGACATGATCGTCGAATCGGAATTCGAAATCACTCCCGAAGCAATGGACGACACCGATCCGCGCGCTCCGGTCATTACTGTGATGGGACACGTTGACCACGGTAAGACCAGCCTGCTCGACGCAATTCGTTCAGCGCGAGTCGCAGAAGGCGAAGCAGGCGGCATCACGCAACACATCGGTGCGTATTCCGTTGAAGTTCCCAGTTCTGAAGCAGTGAACGTCACACGACGGGTCGTGTTCCTGGATACTCCCGGTCACGAAGCCTTCACATTGATGCGCGCTCGCGGAGCCAAAGTCACCGACATAGTGGTGCTGGTGGTTGCGGCGGACGACGGAGTGATGCCTCAAACCATTGAAGCCATCGAACATTCCAGAGCGGCAAAAGTCCCGATCATCGTCGCCATCAACAAGGTGGACAAACCGGACGCCAACCCGGAACGAGTGAAAAAGGAATTGGCCGACCGAAATGTTCTGTGGAGCAATTGGGGCGGCGATGTGGAAATGGTCGAGGTTTCCGCCAAGAAACGGCAAAACATTGACGGCTTGCTGGAAATGATTCTGCTGACGGCGGACATTCTGGAACTAAAATCGAATCCGAAGCGCAAAGCCACCGGAACAGTGCTGGAAGCCAAACTGGATCGCGGTCGTGGCGCAGTTGCCACAGTCCTGGTCCAGAACGGCTCACTTCGGATTGGCGATCCTTTCATCGTCGGCAACTTTTCCGGCAGAGTGCGCGCTCTGGTCAATGATTTGGGCGAACGAGTGCTGGAAACCGGGCCGGCCACTCCGGTGGAAGTCCTCGGCTTGGAAGGCGTCCCCTCTGCTGGTGACCAATTCCAGGTTGTGGACGACGTCGTCAAGGCACAACAGATCGCTCAATTCCGTCAAGCGAAAGCTCGCACGACGGCATTGGCTCGCTCGGCAGCACGTGGACTGGATCAACTTGCCGCGCAAATGGAATCCGGCGAAGTCAAAGAACTGCTGGTCATTCTCAAAGCCGATGTGCAAGGTTCGGTGGAAGTGCTGAAGGATACGTTGACCAAACTTTCCACCAACAAGGTGAAAGTTCGCATCATCCGTTCCGCTGTCGGTGCGATTACCTACGATGACGTGCTGCTGGCCAGCGCCTCTCAGGCGACAGACACCGGAGCCGCAACCGTCATCATAGGTTTCAATGTGCGTCCCGAATCGCGCGCCGAAGAAATCGCCAAACAGGAAGACGTGGATATTCGACTGCATTCGATCATCTACAAGGTCGAAGAGGAAATTCGCAACGCAATGCTCGGCCTGATGGATGCCACGCTGAAGGATGTCGCTCTTGGCAAGGCGGAAGTCCGAGACATCATTCGCGTGCCGAAAGTCGGAGCCATCGCCGGTTGCATGGTCATCAACGGTTCGATCAAACGCGCGGCGCAGGCTCGTTTGATTCGCAACAACGTCGTCATCTTCGAATCTACGATTGGCAGCTTGCGTCGCTTCAAAGACGACGCCAGCGAAGTCCAGCAAGGTTATGAATGCGGCATCACTGTTGAACGTTTCAGCGATTACAAGATCGGCGACATCATCGAAGCGTACATCGTCGAGAAAGTCGCGCCGACGCAGCTATAAAAATCAAAAGGCAAATATCAAAAATCAAAAGTTGTTGGCGACGCCATTCAATTGTTTGCATTTTTGCCTTTTGCCTTTTGCCTTTTGATTTTCAAAATGCAGTATCGTCCGAACAGATTAGCTCAGGAACTCAAGAATGAAATCAGCGCGATTATTTCGCGCGAGATGCCTCATCATCGCCTGGGCTTTGTCACCATCACTGAAGTCAAGGTCAGCCCCGATTTGCGCCTCGCTCGCGTTTTCGTCAGCGTTTTCGGCTCCCAGCAAGAACAGAAAAACACCCTCGACACCCTCAACAGCGAAAAATCGTTTTTCCGCCAGTTGATCGGCAAACGATTTCGGTTGCGTCATACACCCGAAATCACTTTTGTTTACGACGAAACAATTGAACACGGCGACCACATGCTGCAGTTGATGGAAGAAATCAAAAAGGAGTTACCGGAAGCGTGATTGCCGGTTGCAAATAAGCCATAGCCAACCCGCATCCCAGTCACGCTCCGCGATTGAAAGTATGTTAGGCCAAGTCATTGATCTGATTGAAAAACACAGCCGATTTGCCATCACGTCCCACATTCGTCCCGATGGCGACAGTCTGGGTTCGTCTTTGGCGCTTTGCTGGATTTTGCGTGGGTTGAACAAAGACGCCGAAGTCATCATGTGCGACAGCGTCCCGCACTCTTACTCTAAACTTCCCGGCGCCGACGAAGTGCGAGTCGTCAAAGACATTGATCGTGATTACGATGCAGTTTTTGTGATTGAATGCAGCGATGTCACTCGTCCCGGACTTCCTGCCTTGAAAGATCAGTTCGTCGTCAACATTGACCATCATTCGACGACGGCTCTGTTCGGAGACTTGAACTGGATAGATTCGACGGCGGCTGCCGTTGGCGAAATGATCTACAACCTGGCCAAAGCCATCGGAGCCAAAATCACTTCCGAAGTGGCCAGTTGCGTTTACGCGGCGTTGCTGACCGACACTGGTTCTTTCCACTTTTCAAACACGACCGAACGCACCTTCAAGATTGCCAGCGACCTGGTCAAATACGGCGCGCAACCCGCCAAACTCTCCCAGGCGATTTTCTACAATTACCCGTATGCCAAAATCATGCTGGTTGGCGCGGTGCTTTCCACCTTGCAACGCGATGAGTCCGGGCGAATCGCCTGGATCACGATGACCAAAGAAGCTCAGGAATTGAGCGGCGCGACCGAAGACGATTCCGATGGCATCATCACTTACCCGCTGACCGTTGGCGATGTCGAAGCCGTCGCCTTTTTCCGCGAACTGTCGAATTCGACGTATCGAACCAGTCTTCGTTCAAAGAACCGCGTCAACGTCGCCCGGGTCGCCGAACACTTTGGCGGAGGTGGCCACGCCAACGCCGCCGGTTTCACCATTCAAGCCGATTTCGACGAACTCAGTCGTGACGTGATCGAACGGCTGAAAGAAGCCGTCGTCAGCGCACCGGCCGTCAATGGACGAGAAATCAAACCGCGATAACACAACCCAGCCTTTTACCTGATTCTCATCGTCATGGCGTCGCCGGTCTTTCCGTAATTCAAAAAGCCGCAGGGAGTTTGACCTCCTTGCGGCTTTATAGTTTGTGACCAAGCCAATTTCTGATTTCCGACTTTCGATGAAATTACTTTGGCTGTCAGCGTTTGGCTGAAGCTAATTTGGGAGTGCTTGAAATGGAAGTTCGTCGTATTCGGCAGGCATCCGGCAGTATTCACAAATTCGCTGAGCACGCCCCCAGATCAGATTTTCTAGCCTAAATCGAAGCAAGAAACTTTGAGA
>CAYYDG010000070.1:0-33708 GCA_964470555.1 uncultured Heliomicrobium sp. | reverse complement strand
GCGATACGAGGAGTCGGAGGCGGCTTACCGGAAGGCGATCGAACTCGACCCGAACGACGCTCGGCCGTGGGCGAACCTGGGCAATCTGCTGCAAGACGAGTTGAAGAGATACGAGGAGTCGGAGGCGGCTTACCGGAAGGCGATCAAGTTACAGCCAGATAATGCGGAACTATGGAGCCTTCTGGGCAATCTTCTGGGGTACAGACTTAATCGTCAAGACGAGGCAGAAGCGATCTTTCAAAAAGCCCTTGAGCTAGATGGCGACAACGCCACTTATCTAAATAGCTTGGCTTGGAAGCGATACCTTCTCAATAAAGCTTTAGATGAGGCTGAGTTGCATTCCCGACGCTCGGTGGAATTGGAACCGAATAACCTAATCTTTACTCACACGCTTGCATGCATTTTGGCAAGGAGAGGGAAATGGGAAGAAGCGTCTGTCTATGCCAGGAAATTCATTGTCGAAAGCGATGATGAATACCGTGAAACTTTCTGGGCTGATATCGTCGCGTTCTTTCGGGATGCTGTGGCAATCCACCGCGCGAAAGAAGCCGTAGTTTTGCTGGATGAAACGGAATACGGCGAGCGTTGGCGGCCTTTGCGTGAGGCGTTACAGGCGATTGCCGAAGATGATTCCACATACCTGATGCGCGTCGCGCCGGAAGTCCGCCAGCCCGCCGAAGAGATTGTTGCGTTGCTGCTGCCGGAAGGCGTCAAGCTCGGAACTTCGCCGAAATCGGCGCGCGCGCGCCAGACTCGGCGAAAGCGATCACTTTCTTGACTATTGCCGCGCCTCATCCTCCGTGATGTTGATGAGCGTCTTTTTTGTTCGGCCATTTCGGGCCGGGTTCGTATTTGCCGTCTTTGATGAGCGCCATCATGCGGTCGTATTGATCCGGCGGCAAGACGCGCACCAGTGTCATCATTCCCATCATCGCGCCCGTCCAGCCTTCGGGCAGCCAGGAATTTTCCGGTTTGGCGACTTCGGCGTCCATCGTCATCCACATATCCTGAGGATAACCGGGAACTCGCTTTTTCTTTTCGCCAGCGGTCTGACTTTTCGGCGGAACCAAAGCCATGTTGCATTTCGGACAATTGCCGGGTTTGTCGGATTTCACTTCCGGGTGCATCGGGCAGGAATACACAACCGCCGCATTTTTGTCCTGCCCGATGCCGTTGGACACAGACTGTTCCAGCGGCACGCCGAGCGTACGGCCAAACGAAGGCCCGTTTTCGTCTGAAAGTGCGTGGCCTTTGGTGATGATGCCCATGCCGGATTCCATTTCTCGTCCGGGAGGCGTGTGTTGCGAATGCGCCATCGGCCCGACCATCGAAACCATCTGATTCATCATGTGGTGCGGCAAATGGCAGTGAATCATCCAATCGCCGAGGTTCGTCGCTTCAAATTCGATGTCGCGCGCCTGCGCCACGCCGACCAACACGGTATTGCCCGGATACCAACCGACTTCGGGAATGCGCCCGCCTTCTGTGCCGGTGACGTAAAACTGCATGCCGTGCATGTGAATTGGATGATGATCCATGCTCAGGTTGACCAGCCGAATGCGCACACGTTCGCCGTGTTTGACGATCAACGGCGTGCAGGCCGGGCCAGCTTTGCCGTTGAAGGTCAGCCAGTTGAATTCCATTGCCAGCGTGTTCGGCACGGTGTTGTTCGGCAAAATCGCCCAGCCTTGCAAAATCAAACCGAAGTCTTTGTCCACGCGCGGCGTTTGCTTTTCGCGCGGATGAACGATGAAAAAGCCGATCATTCCCATCATCTCCTGCATAGGCATGTGCGAGTGATAAAAGAACGTGCCGTGTTGATGCAGCATGAATTCATAGGTGTAAGTTTCGCCCGGCATAATCAGCCATTGCCCAATGCCCGGCACGCCGTCCTGATTCATCGGCACTTCCAACCCATGCCAATGCGGCGTCGTAGGTTCCGGCAGATTGTTGGTGAAAAGAATGCGCACGCGGTCGCCTTCCTGAACTTCGATGGTCGGCCCCGGAATGCTGCCGTTGTAACCCCAGGCGTCTACCTTGCGCGCATCCGCCCACGGAGACGCCGGAAGAAATTCGGTGTGAACGGGTTCGGCCACCAGATGAAACACCTTGACGCCGTTTTCCAGTTTGTACGGCAGCTTCGGAATGTCAGGTGTGAACACCGGTTTGAATGGCGCAGGCGTTCCCAGCGTTTCCGGCTGCGAAGGCAGTTTGGATGGCGCAACCGGTTTGGGCGGCGTGTGTTGATGTTGCGAATGATCCTGCGTGGCAGGTTTGGTCTCTTGATGTTGATGCTGTGCGTTAGCTGTTTGTGTTGCGACCAGGCTTGCGCCAAGCATTGAAGTACGACGAAGAAAATTACGACGATTTGAATTCATGAGTCCCCCTATTGATTTGAGCCTTCAGTTGCCATGCTCGCAACACCGTTTGGCGCATCCAGTCCGCCAGTCAGCAACAAGCCGCGCAGTTTGACGACGTGCTGCCACAATTCGACCAGCGACGAAATGTATTCGGTGCGGGCTTGGAACAGCGTTCGCTGCGTAAAGAGCACTTGCGGATAGGCCGCGCCCATCTGTCGAAACTTGGCCAGATACAGTTCATAGGCGCGTTGGGCGCGTGGCAGCACTTCGCGTTGATAACGAACCGCCACGCCGAGCGAGGTCTGGTATTGTGCAAAGCTTTCCGCCAGTCGCGCGCGCAAGGCGAGTTCCACGCGCTGCACTTCACGTTCGGCGGCAGTCAGGTCGGCTTTCGACGCGGCGACGTTTCCCTGATTCCGATTGAACAGCGGAACGCGCACGCCTGCTTCCAGACGGCCTTCCCAACCGGTTTTGCCGCCGTAAAATTCCGCCCATTCGTTGCTGTATCCGACGCCGCCGCGCAAATAAATATCCGGCGCAGGCTCGGCTTTGGCGCGGCTGATGACGGCTTTGGCGCGTTCGACGCCTGTCATAGCGCGTTTCAGTTCCGGACTGTCCCGCAATAACGTCGCCAGCAATTCGTCCTGAATCAGAACCGGCGCCCCGGTTTCCAGCGAATTTTCCAGTTGCGCCGGTTTCAATTGCGGATCGTTGACCACCGCCGCCAGCGTTTGCCAGACGCGCTGGTATTCGTTTTGCGCGCGCAGCAAATCAATTTCCGCGCGTTGCAATTCGACTTCGGCGGCCAGCACATCTGGGCGATCTGCCGCGCCTGTGTTGAACAGGTCTTCCGAAATCTCCGTCGCTTCGCGCGTCAGTTCGGCCAGTTGCTGGCGCAGCGCAACCTGTTGCTGTGCGCCGACGGCTTCGTAATAGAGCATCCGCACGGCGTTCAGTACGCGCAGTCGTTGCGCTTCGGCTTCGGCCTGCGTCTGCACTTTTTCCTGCGCTGCGATGGTTTTGCTTTTGGCCAGCTTGCCGCCGGTCAAAATGGTTTGTTCGACGAAAAACGATTGGCCGTTGCGGTACGGATAGACTTGCGAATTGAAGGCCAGTCCATCGCCTTCATAACCGATGACCGGATTCGGCCACAGCCCGGCTTGTCGGCGACGACCTTCGGCAGCCTGAATGGCGGCTTCGGCCTGGGCGAGCGTAGGATTGTTTTTGATCGCCATTTGTTCCAGCGCTTCGAGCGTCAGCCCCGGCGATTGCTGATTTTGAGTCGGTGCAGTGGTTGGTTGCTGAGCCGTTGCCGTTGGCATCAACAGGCAAATGCACAGCGCCGCTGCCGCTCCTGCACGAAGCAGCGCAACCAGTGTGTTGATCAACATTGGGTTTACTCCGAAATTGTAGATGACACGAATCGTTCAACCGCCAGCGAAAAAAAACTGGCAACACGAAAGCGAACAAATCTCGGAGTTGATTTAGATTCTCAGACTGAGTTGAAAGCCCGTGTGCGGCGGTGAATGCGTTGCCGAAAATCGTATTGGAACCGATGAGGATGCGAAACCGGATGCGCTGTCGCACCACGGCGTAGTTGCCAGCACGGCAATGACGTTGCTGATTTGCGGCGCGGCAGTCGAAGGCAAGGATTCGCCTTCGGGAGCTTCGCGTTTCGACGCGCAACAGTTTCGGTTCAACAGAGTGGCTGTGGTTTGCGTGGCTTTGCTGGCGGCGATGTGATATTGCGAATGCGATTGCGAGAGTCGTTTTTCTTCCGCCTTTTTTCGATGACAAGGCGGAAGGTTTTCTTCAGACTCGGCAACTTGTTCGGCGGACGGCGGCGCAGACAATTCCGCGATGCTTACACAACACAATCCGCCGCACAGCCCGAACGAAACCAGAAGCTGCACGGCCAGAAGAATTGAAATTGTTTGTTTGGCGATTCGCACGGCGCGGATTAAAGCACCCGGAAAATCGTTTTTCAACTCTGTAGTCGGCTACAGTTTCGGGGATTTGTAGAAAATATTTTTTGCCCACTCAAGCTACGGTTTCGACAGGATTTTCCCTGTCAAAGGAAGTTTCGATGGGTAAACCCGCTGCCAAATGTAGTCATATGCTCCGGCGGGCAAATCTTCGCGCAGTTGAAAATTGTAAGCTTTCGATCCGCCAATGCCCTCTTCAAAGCTGAAGATCTCAAAGCGAAAGCGTTCCGATTGGCTGAAGCTTTGCACGTCACGGTAGCGCCAGTAACGCGAATCGGTAGTTTCCTCTTGAGCTTCGTACACAATCCGGTCGGTGAAAATCTTCAACATCCCCAAACAGCCACCAAAGCGATGCAGGTGTTTGACTGGTATGGAGAAAATAGCTTCGCCACCTTTTTCCGGCAACACGCTGGTGGCCAGTGGACGCGGCAATTTTGCCAGCAATAGCGCGCTGAGTTCCGGCGTGATCTCGGCGTCCAGTAGTTTGAACTTGTAGATGCGATCCATTCCCAGCATCGGTTTCTGATCTTCATAACTATGGAGTTCGATCCGCACCGGCGAGAGGATTTTGATATTCTGCAATTCGTTGTAGGCCCAGACGCGCGATTCACCTTTGCGTTCGGTTTGGTACTCGATTTGGTCAGAGGTGATGATTAATTTGCCGGTGCGATTGCGTAGCGTGTGTTCCCGTTCGACATTGAATTCGAAGCTTTGCGCCAGCGTCAAATTCGCTGCGCCGATAAACACCAGACTGATTCCGAGCAGAATGCTTTTCATAACTCCTCCGATTTTACGTTAGCGCGTTGTAGTGCCGTTGCTGCGCAACTGCGCCCAGACGGCCATCACCGCCGGAACGTACTGGCGAGTTTCCAGCGGTAGCCGGGCGCGTCGCGCCAGTTCATCAAAATTGCGCGCGCCGGTTTTGGCAAGCGCGCGTTGAACGCGTCCTTCGCCCCAGTTGTAGGCGGCCAGCGCCAGTTTCCAGTCGCCGAAACGTGCGTACAGATCGCGCAGGTAACGCGCCGCCGCGCGTGTGGATCGTTCCGGGTGCGTGCGGTGGTCTTCTGATGGCCCGACGTTCAGTCCGTAAGCCGCTGCGGTTGCGGGCATCAATTGCCAGATGCCGCGTGCGCCTTTCGGCGACAGCGCCAGCGGATTGAACCCGCTTTCGACCAGGGCCACGGCCAGCAATTCGGGCGGCAGGTTTTCTTCGATCAGAATACGGCTCAGCGGTTCGCGGTACGCTTGATACCGCGCCAACGCCACGCGCGGAGCGAACCGCACGGCATTTTCATCTGTTGTTGTTGCCGATGCGGTTGCGAGCGGCACAGGTGTTGGCGACAGTGTTTCCCGTTCGTCATTGATGCGCCGCAATAAGGCGACGATCAGTTCGCTTTGTTGCGATTCCTCAGCGTCAGTCGCCAATAGCTCGGCTTTGGCGAGGGCGTCCAACGCTCCTTTGGGATTTCCCTGTTTTTTTGCATCGGTGCTTTCGCGAAGCCAGCGCACTGCTTCGAGCGCGCGCTCAGCCGTAGTGGTTCGTTCGCCCACTGCCGCTTCGATTTTTTCCATCGCGCGTTTGGCCGGGTCTTCTGCAGATTGCGCCATCGCAAAAGCTGACAGCAATCCGGCCCATATCAGCCCTCGCAGGATTTGAAAAGCAGTGTTCATAATTGCCTCAATCAGCTTGCGGTCAGCGTTGGTTCGGGCACTGCTGCCGGTTGACGTTTCACTTCAAAATGCCATTTCCACTGCGCATAAATCGCCGGGTATACGGCCAACTCCATCACAAACGACGTAAACACGCCCGCGATCATCGGCGCGGCGATGCGCTTCATCACGTCCGATCCCGCGCCGACAGCCCACATCACCGGAACCAGCCCGATGAAATCCACCGCCACGGTCATGAATTTAGGGCGCAGCCGTTTGACCGCGCCGTGAATGATCGCGTCGTGCAAATGCGCTTTCGTCGTCATCAATCCTTTTTTCCGCTGTTCGTCGTAAGCCAGGTCCAGGTAAAGAAGCATGAACACACCCGTCTCTGCGTCCACGCCGAGCAGCGCGATCAGCCCGACCCAAACCGCTATGCTGAGGTTGTAATCCAGCGCGTACAAAAACCAGATTGCGCCGACCGCCGAAAACGGCACGGCCAGAAAAACGATCAGGGTTTTGACGACCGAGCGCGTGTTGAAATACAGCAACAGGAAAATGATGAAGATTGTGATCGGCAGAACCAGCTTCAACCGTTCGGCAACGCGTTGCATGTTTTCGTATTGACCGCTCCAGGTCAGCGTGTAACCCGGCGGCAGAGCCACCTTGTCGCGGACGACCTGTTTGGCGCGGTCAACATAACCGCCGATGTCCGTGTCCGACACGTCAACGTAAACGTAACCGCTCAATCGTCCGTTTTCGTCGCGAATCATTCCCGGCCCTGAGACCATTTTGATGTCGGCGATTTGCGACAGCGGAATCTGCGCGCCGTTCATGGTCGAAACCAGTGTGCGTTCCAATTGTTCGATTGAACTGCGCCAATCGCGCTGGTAACGCACGTTGACCGGATAACGTTCGCGGCCTTCGACGGTGGTGGTGATGTTTTCGCCGCCGATGGCCGACATAACGACCATGTTGGCCTGATCAACAGTCAGTCCGTATCGAGACAGTTCTTCGCGCTTCAGAGTGAAATCCAGAAAATACCCGCCCGCAGTTCGTTCAGCGAAAGCGCTGGAAGTTCCGGGCAGGTCTTTCAAAACCATTTCGATGTGTTGGCCGATTTCCTGAATCTGATTCAAGTCAGCGCCAAGGATTTTGATGCCGACCGGAGTTCGCACGCCCGTTGTCAGCATGTCAACGCGGGTTTTGATCGGCATCGTCCAGGCGTTGACCGTGCCGGGAATTTGCAAGCGTTCGTTCATTCCGCCGGGACCGTAAATCAATTCCTGAGTGCTTTTGTGATCCGGCCAGACGACGCGCAATTGTCTGGCCAACCATTCTGGAACGTGACCGGAATACCATCGCTCGACTTTCGGCCATTGATCCTGCGGTTTCAGCAGAATGACAGTTTCCATCATCGAAAACGGCGCGGGGTCTGTGGCCGTTTCAGCGCGACCGGCCTTGCCGAACACGCGTTCGACTTCGGGAAAACTTTTCAGGATTTTGTTCTGCGTTTGCAGCAATCGCTGAGCTTCGGTGACGGAAATGCCGGGCATGGTTGTGGGCATGTAAAGCAGCGAGCCTTCGTCGAGCGGCGGCATGAATTCCGATCCCAGCCGCTGGTAAACCGGAATCGTCGCCAGCACGACCAGCGCCGCGCCGATGATCGTCGCCCATTGATGCCGCAGCACGAATTCGACGATCGGGTGATAGATTCGCATCAACCGACGGCTGAGCGGATGACGCTCTTCGCTGTGAATTTTGCCGACGACGACTGCGTTGGTCAGACGGCACAACCAGCGCGGGCGAAACTTGAACTTTTCCGGGCGAATCAACAATACGATGATTGCCGGAACCAACGTGATGGAAAGAATCGCCGCCGTCGCCATCGAAAGATTTTTGGTGAACGCCAACGGTTTGAACAAACGGCCTTCCTGCGCTTCCAGCGCGAAGATCGGCAGGAATGCGACGGCAATCACCAGCAGCGAATAAAAGCTCGGCGCGCCGACTTCCTTGGCGGCGGAAATGATCACATCCTTGAAATCGCCCGGCTTGCCTTCCGCCTTCCAATGCTCCAGCTTTTTGTGAACCTGTTCGATGATGACGATTGCCGAATCAACCATCGCGCCAATGGCGATGATGATTCCGGCCAGCGACATGATGTTGGCCGTGACGTCCACACCCAGCATCGGTATGAACGAGATGATGATCGCCAAGGTGATGGTGACGATCGGAACCAGCGCGCTCATCAGATGGCCGAGAAAGATCAGTATGATCATGCTGACCACAGCCAGTTCTTCGATCAGCGATTCCGTCACCGTTTCGATCGCGCGTTCGATCAGTTCGCCGCGATCGTAAGTGGTGACGATCTTCACTCCGTCGGGCAAGGTAGGTTCCAATTCGGTCAACCGCGCGCGGACGCGTTCGATGGCGCTGAGCGCGTTTTCGCCTGAGCGCATGATGACCACCGCTCCGACGACTTCGCCTTCGCCGTCTAGTTCGGCAATGCCGCGCCGCATATCCGGCCCCAGCGTCACCTGACCCAGTTGTTTGACCAGCACGGGCGTGCCGGTTTCGGCGTTGGCGTTGACGACGATGTTTTCAACGTCCGCCGCCGAACGAATGTAACCTCGCCCGCGCACCATGTATTCGCGGCCTGTGAATTCGACCAGCCGGCCGCCGACGTCGTTGTTGCCTTGCCGAATGGCTTCGACCACTTTGTCAATCGGCAGTTTGTAAGCCAGCAGCGAATTCGGATCGAGATTGACCTGATATTGCCGAATGAATCCGCCGATGGGCGCGACTTCGGCCACGCCAGGCAGCGATTGCAATTCGTAACGCAAATGCCAATCCTGCAACGACCGAAGCTCGGCCAGGTTGTGTTTGCCTGTAGTGTCAACCAGCGCGTATTGAAAAATCCAACCGACGGCGGTTTCGTCGCGCGCCAGTTCGACGTTGACGCCTGACGGTAATTTCGGAGTGATGTTGCTCAGGTATTCCAGCGTTCGCGTTCGCGCCCAGTAAAGATCAGTGCCTTCTTCAAAGATGATGTAGACGTACGAAAATCCGAAATCGGAAAATCCGCGAATGTCTTTCACTTTCGGCACGCCCAGCATGGCCGTAATCAATGGGTAAGTAACCTGGTCTTCGATGATGTCCGGGCTGCGATCCCAGCGCGAATAGATGATGACCTGCGTGTCGGACAAATCAGGCACGGCGTCCAGCGTGATGTTTTTCATTGACCACAAACCGACGGCGGTCGCCATACCGACGATCAGCAGAACGATGAATTTGTTGTGCGCGCAAAATTCGATGATGCGGTCAATCACGGCTTGCCTCCTTTCGCGCCTTTATCGTCAACGTACTTCGGAACGAAGTTCATCTTGCACAGCGGGCATTTGCCGGGTTTGTCCGAACGCTGTTCGGGGTGCATCGTGCAAAACCAATACTCGATCTTCCTGTCTGAATTTGGTTGGGCAGGCGAGGATTGATGCTGCGAATGATCTTCAGTTCTGAGGGTTTTGGGCGGCGAAGACGGCTTGATGGTTTGAGCTTTCGGCGAATGCGAAGAATGGTCTTGTTGATTGGTCGAAGGCTTTTCAGGCGTAGCCGTCGCCGGCGAATCGCCGTGACCTGAGTGACCGCCCATTGCGCCGGTCGCCGATTTCAATTTGCTTTCGGAATCAATCAGGAAGTTGGCCGAAGTCACCACGCGCTCGCCGGCTTTCAAACCTTCGGTGATGATGACTTCGCCGCCGATTCTGGCTCCGGTCGTTACGCGGCGCGGTTCAAAATATCCGCCTTCGCGCGCGACGAAAACCGTCGTCTCAGCGCCGGAGTCCATGACGGCTTCCTGCGGCACGACCAATCGCCGTCCGTAATCAATCTGCAATTCGACGTTGGCGTACATATCCGGTTTCAAAGTCAAACCGGAATTGGGAACTTCAATTCGGACTTTCAGCGTGCGCGTCATCGCGTCCATTTGAGGAGCGATGAAGCTGACGCGACCGCGAAACTTTTTGCCGGGCAGATAAGTCAACGTGATGTCGGCCTGTTGTCCCAATCTGATTTCAGGCGCTTCGTATTCGTAAACGTCAGCCATCACCCAGACCGCCGAAAGGTCTGCGATGGTGTAAAGCTCTGCTTCCGGCGTGACGCGCTGTTTGGGAAAAGCATTGCGCGTCAGCACAAATCCGTTGGCAGGCGCATGCAGCGTCATCGCCTTCGTCGGTTTTCCGGTTTGATCCAATTGGCGCAGTTGTTCTTCGGTCACATCCCACAGTTCCAGTCGCTTCCGCGCCGCTTCCAGCAGCGATTCGCTGCCCGCGACGGCTTCGCGAAATGGGCTGGCAGAAAGTTCTTCGCGGCCTTTGCGCGCCAGCAGATATTCCTGCTGCGTCTGCCACAACTCCGGGCTGTAAACGGTCAACAGCGGTTGGCCTTTGCGAACTTCCTTGCCGGTGTAATCAACGAAAACCTGTTCCAGCCAGCCTTCGATTTTCGGATGAATGCGAGTGATTCTGGTTTCGTCATAAGCCACTCGTCCCACCGCGCGAAGCATTCGCGAAACCGGTTTGTATTCGACCTGTCCGTATTCGACGCCGATCAATTGCTGCTTTTCGGTGGAGATGTGAATTGATCCTTCCGGCGCCGAAGCCATCTGTTCGCCTCCTTCGTAAACCGGAACCAGGTCCATTCCGCAATCAGGCGCGGTTCCTGGTTTGTCCGATTTGTAAGCCGGATGCATTGGATCAACCCAGTAAAGAATCTTTCGCTCTTTGGTCGCTACGGTCTGGTCGGTCTTGCCGGGCAGCAACTTCATCAAACGTTCGCGCTGCCAATAACCCGTGACGATCAATACGGCCAGCAACAACATCAAGGCGATGCGGCGAACAATCGGTCGGCGCGCTTTGACGTTTTCCGCGCTGTCGGTTTTGTCTTCGACGTTTATCTTTGCGGCCTGTGTCGTCTCGTTCGTTTCCGGTTCTGCCGGCGAATCAATTTGTTCGGGGATTTTTTCTTTTTGATCTGACATGACTATTCCTTTCTTTCACAGGCTGACGGCGACGAATG
The DNA here is from genome assembly GCA_964470555.1 of uncultured Heliomicrobium sp. GTDB lineage: Bacteria > Acidobacteriota > Blastocatellia > RBC074 > RBC074 > RBC074. Next base: position 22,640 of record CAYYDG010000070.1, on the reverse strand, counting down.
GTTCGATGGCGGCGATGGCTTTCTCGACGTTGCTCAGTTGTTCGTAATAACTCAACTGGTAATTGAGCAGCGTGACCAGGTTGTCGAGCAAAGTCAGAAAATCCACTTTGCCCGTTTCGTAACCTGAAATCGCCGATTCCAGCGAAAGCGTTGATTGCGGAATGATCGTCGTTCCGTACAGCTTCGCCAGCCGCTGAGCGGTCGTCGCGGCCAGATAACGATCCTTGATTCGGAAAAACAGCAGCGAGGTCATGTTTTCCAAACGCTCGCGTTCGGCTCCGGTATTGGCAGTGGCTTCGGCCAAGGCGGGGCGTTGTTTCTGCCAGAAGTAAATCGGCAGCTTCATTCCGATGTTCAGGCCATACATATCCGGCATTCCCGGACGATTGGCGTAAGTCACCCCGACGGAAAAGTCAGGATAAAAATCCTTTCGCGCCAGTTCCGTGTTTATTTGTTCGCGGTCAATGCGCCGGCGTTGAGCTTTCAGCGTCGGAAAATTCTGGAGCGCCATTTCGCGCAATTCGGCCAGACCGAATGCGAAATCTCTGGGCGCGATTTCCTGCGGAATGCCGACGGGCGTTTCCGGTTCGCGAAAGAGCAGGGAATTGATCCGCTCTTCGGCAACCTGCCGGCGTTGTTCCAACAGTGCCAGTTGTTCGATCAGCTTTGAAATTTCGACCTGAGCTTTCAGCACGTCCTGTTGAATTCCTTTGCCGACGGCGTAGGAGGCTTCGGCGATGCGTGCGAATTTTTCCAGCAGCAATTTGTTCCGCGTCAGTGTTTCGATGGCTTTGTGCAGATAAGCCAGATCGAAATACGCGTCTTTGATTTCAGCCACCAGATTCAACCGTGCCTGTTCGTAAGCCCACCATTCGGCTTCGGCCTCGACGTTGGCCATTCGGCCCTTCAGGGAGAGCTTGCCGGGATACGGAATTTCCTGTGTCAAACTGACGAAGCGGTTGCTGGACGGATCGCCTTTCTGAACTTCAAAAGGCGGGATCAACAAAGGACTTCCCATATACCCGGCGTTCAGCATCGGTTCGGGCAACGCTTTGGCCTGCGGCACGCGCTGGCGCATGGCGTCGAAGCTTCGCTGCATTGCGCGAATTTCCGGGTTCTGCGCCAGCGCTTCATTCAGCAATGCCTGCAAAGACAGTGTTGACGGTTTCGCTTCCGGCTGCTGCGCCAAACCCAATAGATTCGAGCAGGCGACCGCTATCGCGGCGAAAAGGCCTCGCAAAAATAAATGCCACAGATTCATAACAACTCCATTACCGCGTACACGGCGTCACGGAAACACTTCTCCGAAATCAGGCACGGCAGACTTCCGTGTGACTTTCACGGCAACAGTTCATCGCCCACGACAGGTTGATTGCACTACAGCCGTGGTACTGGTTTGTTCGCAAAAAAGGCTTAGTAGAAACGAATATGGCAACTGATCAAATCAGCAGGCAGGAAACTGACAGGAAAATAGGACGAGATTTCGGCGGTGGCGACAGCATTTTGGCAGGAGCCGGAATGACAGCCGCTGTCAACGGTACTGCCACCAATGTGGCGTTCAGCGATGTTGGTTCATTGGACGAGGAAATCGGCGGTTGCGGTTCCGCTACCGCAGCAGCCTGGCAGCACCAGGGAAGCTCTTCTGGCAGATTGGTAAAACGGTTGTCAGACCGAGCGACTTCCGGCGACGTAGTTTTCTCAGTTGCAGTCGCATGACAATGGCTGGTTTCCGCAGTTTGTTCTGCGTTGGGAATTTGTTTTACGACATTTCGATGACAGGAAAGTTGATGTTCAAACTGAACCAGGCCACAGCAAACAATATTCGCCCACGCCTGATGCGTAAAAAGCAGAAAGAAAACAAACCCGCGCAGAACAGCCCAAACACTTGGTTTGATCGCCTGCAAATTCCAGAATGTTTTAGTTTGCTTGCTCATGGTTTCCTTCAATCAAACTGCAAAAATAATACTTGCTGAAAACCATCCAGGCAACCATCGTGCCTTGTCTAAAGTGCTGAGAACACGGGCAGGTGATAGAAAGCAGGGGACTGGCTGAGAAAATTTACCCATACTGTTGCGAGGCTTTCCCCAGCCAGCGATTAGTGGTGATTCGCGTCGTTTGGAAGAATCAACATAGCTTCGAAGTTCGCCTGGAAATCAGTTGCCTGAATTATTTGGCAGCGGATTTGGAAGTACCGTATTTCAGTTTTACGCTGACCATCATTGGATCCGTGGCTTTGGCGTCCGGGCGATAATACAGCGTTTGCGGAGTCGGGCTGGCAGCGTTCAACTGCTTTCCGTTGGTGGAACTGGCGTCCTTTTCTTCTTTTGTCCAGGCTTTGCCGACTGAATTTTCCATTTCCAACCGCCCGATTTGCGTGGCCCATTGTTTTTCCCATGCGGCGACATCAGCTTTGGAAAGCTGTACAGCTTCATCGGTGATTTTCACATTGGGCAGCGGTTCGGGAGTAATCAACACGCTGATGACTTCACCAACCAGATCGGAACGATCCGGCAGCAAATTGAAGTAATTCGGATTGTCTTCCTGCGCGGGAATATCCACGATGCGCCCGACTGTGACTTTGTTATCGCCCCCGCGCAAAGCCGTCGTAGGGAAAACCAGATACGGTTCGCCCATCGTGCCGTCGGCGTACAGTTCGCGGTTGATGACATACAAATATCCTGTTCGCGCGGATTCAATGCTCAACCGAACGCGCTGCCCTATGGCCAACGGCGTGTCCACCGAAATTCGTTCTGGAGTCCATTGCGCTACGTTGGTGTTGTCTTTGACGTGTTTGAACAGTCGGACTTCCTTGTCGTCTTTGGCCGCCGCAGGGCGCAATCGCCATAACGTGATGCCCAGCACTGTGTCGGCATTGACGCGGTCGGTGGAAATCTGCGGCGTGACGACGCGGTATCGTTTTCGCGGAGCTGCTTTGCCCGGCGCGGGTTTGGATTTGGCTTTGAGGAATTCGCTGTCCCAAAGTTTGCGTTCGCCGGATTGAATCGCGGCATTGGCTGATGTTGTCGCGCAAACCATGACCAGCGCCAGCGCAAACGTCGCCAGCGCCAATCGCAGAACCGAACCTGAATTTGAATTGCTGATCGTCATGTGACCTCTCTTTGCCAGCCGCGTGGCCAATTCGCTCGGCTGGCCGAATGAGTGAACAAAATAGGGGATTGATTGTGGATGCTATCGCCACTCGCCTTGCAGCGCAAAGGCCGCCCAGAAATACGGTTCATTCCATTGCCGGTCGTTGAGCATTTCGATTTGAGCGGCACGCAGCGCGGCGGCAGGGCGCAAATTCTCTTTCAGCATTTTGCGATAAAACCGTGTCATCAAATCCGCCGTCGCGCGGTCGTTGACCGACCACAAACTGACCACCACGCGCGGCGAACCGGCGTACATGAATCCGCGCGTCAATCCGACCAGGCCTTCGCCTTTGATTTCCTTGCCGAGTCCGGTTTCGCACGCGCTCAACACGACCACGTCGGAATTCAACTGCATGTTGTAAATCTCATACGCGTACAAAAATCCGCTTTGCGGCACGCCGTCTTTATTCACCAGCGACAACACCAGCGCCGAAAACTCCGGTCGTTCGCTGTCCAGATACCCGTGCGTGGCGAAATGCACGTAGCGAAATTGATTCAACTCTTTCGCCGTTGCCGTCGAGCGGTTGGCGTCGAAATCCAGCGCCTGTTGGCGGTCGGATTCTGGAACCAGCGCCAGAATTTTTTCGGCTTCCTGGCGCGTGTAAGGCAGCCGCGAAATTTTCAGTTCGCCGGTTTGCTCGGCGTTTTTCTCTTTGATGTGTTTCAGCGAACGTTCTTCAGCAACGGCCTGCGATTCGGATTTCGCATCAGGCTTGGCTTGCGATGGGCCAATCGTCGGTCGAGCCATTTTGCCGACTCGTTCGTCGTCTTGTTCAAACACCGGATCGGCCAGCACGGCCAGCATTTTCGAGGCTGGCTGGCGCGTCGAAGCTTCGCGGCGCAGCACGGCCATCGTCGAAGCCGAAGGCAAGTTGATGATTTCGTGATCCTGAATGAGAAGTCGGGCGGATTGCGGATTGCGGATTGCGGATTGCGGACTTGTTTTCTTGACGCTTCCGCCGCCCACCGAAAGCGCGGAGAATGGAACGTATTGCAAGGCGCCCGAAGCTACGATCACCAATCGCTTGTTGCCGAGTTGCGCAGCCACGGGGCGAATCAGCGTGTTGCTCAAATACCGCAGCGCCTGTTGCCCGCGCGCTCTGCGCTGGCTTTCGGTCAGTTCGGGGCCTTCGTGTTTCAAACGACGTTTGGCGACGGATGAAGCCGGACGGCTGATCCATTGGTAAGCGTCGCGCGCGGCCGCTTCGATTTTGGCGCGCGGTGGCAAGGCGTAGCTGGTAATTTTGTTTGACGTTACTGCCCACAGAAAACTGCGCTTTTCGCCCAGCCAGTATTCCAGCAAGACGGTGTTGGAATCCAAAACCTGTTGCTGAATTTCCTTGACGCTCAGCGGCGTCGGTTGCGTCAGCGCGGCGTAACGCGGGCTGGCACGACGAATTTCCGCGCGGACGTCGTTGTATGCGGCGGTCAAGTCGTCAATTTCTTTTTTGGCAGCGGCAATCTGTTCGGGTGAAGGACGGCTGGCGTACAGCCGCGCCAGTGCGTTGGCTTTGCCGCTGAGTTGATGGTGCAGGCTTCGTTCGCGTTCGAGCAATGCGGCGTCCACGCCTTCGCGAATGCTGGCGTTGGCTTCGGCCAGAATTTCCAGCAGGCTGCGCGCGCGCGCGCGTTCGCTGACTTGCAAGGCTTCGCTGTCGAATCCTTGGCCTGTTTGCCGGCCATTCATTTGCATCAGCAGTTCGACGTAAAAATCGTAATACTTCTGCACGGTGGCGAAATACGACGCGCGCAATTCCTGGCTGGCGACTTTGGTGCGCAGCGATTCGACGATGTTTAAGGTGTTTTCGATCTGGCGGCGCGATTCGGTCAATTCGCCAAGATCGAGTTTGACGCGGGCGATTTCGTAACGAACATTGGCTTCCTGAGTCGGGTCGCTGATGGCCTGGCTGATTTCCGTGGCACGATTGAAATTTTCCAGCGCCTCCTGCTTTTTCCCGGAAACGCTTTCGATCAGTCCTAGATTGGTCAACGCATCCACTTCGCCTTGACGGTTTCCCACTTCACGATGCAACCGCAGCGACTCGGTCAGCGAATCCAGCGATTTCTGGCGATCATCCAATTTGCGATACACCATTCCCATCGCTCCCAGCGTCACGCCCTCTCCGCGCAAATCTTTCAACTGTCGCCAGACGGGCAAGGCCTGATTCAGATAATCCAGCGCCTTTGCCAGATCGTCCAGTTCATAATGCAGAAATCCCAGCAGGTGCAGCGTGTCGGCTTCCGTCGTGCGATTGCTGGTCGCGCGATGAATTTCCAGCGCCTGCAAATACATTTCTTTCGCTTTTTCTTTTTCGCCGAGCGAGGAATAGACCGTCGCCAGATTCGTTTGAATCATGCCTTCGGTTTGTCTGGCTCCAATGGAACGAGCCAGCGTCAACGCCTGGGAGTAATAATCCAGCGACTGCTGCTTTTCGCCCAACCGGTCGTAAGTTTCGCCGATGTTCTGGATGGTGGCGACTTCGCCGTCGGCGCGTTTGATTTCGCGCCACAAAGGCAGGGCCTGGTTATAAAGCTCCAGCGCGCGCTGGTTTTCTCCCAATTCCGCATGCACGCCGCCAATGTTGGTCAATGTGCTGGCTTCGCCGAGTTTGTCATTGGCGGCGCGGCGCAGCGGCAACACTGCGTTATAAGAATCCAGCGCCCGGCGTTTTTCGCCCGATGCGCTGTAAACCGCCGCAATGTTGTTGAGGATGGTCGCTTCCTGCGCCCGGTTGTTCACTTCACGCGCCAGCGCCAGCGCCGCGTTGTAATTGTCCAGCGCCTGTTGTTTGTCGCCGAGAGTTTTGTAAGTCAGTCCCAGAAAGTTCAGTGTGCTGGCTTCTTCGCGTTTGCGATTGAGCGCGCGCCAGAGCGGCAAGGCCTGTTGAAAAAATTCCAGCGCCAGAGAGTTGTTTCCGGCGTCGCGGTTGACGGCGCCCAGGTCGAGCAAGGTGTTGGCTTCACCTACCTGATCTTTCGCCGCGCGATACACGGTCAGGGCTTCGCCATAAGCCGCCAGCGCTTTCGGTTTGTCGTTCAAGGCTTCATAAGTCCGCCCGACGCGAACGTGCATTTCGGCTTCGCGGCTCTGGTCGCCCGCTTTTTGCCAGACGGTTCGCGCTTGATTGAAAGTGTCAATCGCCTGTTGCCGTTCGCCTGAACCTAACTGGCTGACTCCGATCAATGTTGTCATGACAGCTTCGCCGCGCTGGTTGTCGGCTTCCTGCAAAATCGGCAACGCCTGGCGAAAGTAATCAATCGCTTGTTTGTGTTGCCCCATCGCCTGATATGTCTGGCCGATATTGCCGAGCGCGTTGGCTTCGCCTTTGCGGTCGTTGGTTTCGCGACGCAACGCCAGCGCCTGATTGAAAAAGTCCAGCGCCTTTTGATGTTCGCGCAACGCGCGCGACACATCGCCGAGCAGGCTCAACGCCAACGCCTGCTTTTCCTTCTCGCCGGTCAATTTCCAGAGCTTCAATGCTTCTTCGTAAGCGGCCAACGCGGAGCGTTTATCTTCGACAGCCTGACGCGGGCGAAGCAGTTCGCCTTTGGCAAACTGGCGTTCGGCTTCGATGCGATTCGGGTCTTGTGGATTCATCGCGCGAAGCTCCGCCAGTTTGATCGAAATTGCTTTGGCGTCTTTTTCGCGCGAAGCCAGTTCAACGCGATGCGTTCCGGCGGTTCCAACAATCAATGACACGTGCAGCGTTTCGGGCGAATCCTGATTCCATTGGTATTCCGCGACGAGTTTTTCGCCCGGCGCAATCAGCTTGATCGAATAGTTGATGTTTTTCGCCGTCACGGTGATGCGCGCGAAATCCAGCGTCTGCGCCGAAAATTGAAACGACCGTGTTTGATTGCCGGGCAATTCGGTATCAACGGCTTTGTCCAATTCCAGTTGCGGTGGTTGCTGGCCTTGAGTGGAAAATGCGGCAATCGAAAGCGCCAGGAAAAAGATCAGGGAAAGCCGAGCAATGCGGTGTCGTCGAAACAATTCACACCTCCGTAAAGTTTCAAAAGCTCAATGATGTTCCAGCTTGATCAAATGGACGATCACGTCGTTCGCGCCGGACACGCGGGTTGCTTTTTCGGTTTCGTCCTTGGCGACGGTTGCCGGTGACGCCGAATGTTTGGTGATCAAATCGCGCACCGAACGAATTTGTTCAGGGTTGCGCAACTGGCCTCTGTCGTTGGGATTGGCCAGCGATTTCAGGATTTCGAGTTCCGGCAATCGTTTGGCCGACCAGATCAGCCAAAGCTTTTCCGTACCTTGATCTTTGTCAAACACGAATCCGTCGCCGATTTCGGGAATGTTGATTTGCTGATTGGCGACCAGTTCTGATTTGCCGTTGTTCGCCGTGGGGGAAGGAAAAAGTGTGACGTAATCTGGCAAGCCATTCACCGGTTCAGGCGCTTCGTTGAGGATGTACAACGAACCTGCGCGAACCGTGCTGACATTCAATTGGACGTGGTAATCGTTCTCGAAAATCATCTCGCCCGCTAACCGGAACGGCGTTTGGAACGGTTTGCCGTCGCGGTATTTCTGCACCGTCACCCAGTAATTGAACGCCGGAGTGACCGGTTTGGGCGGCGGAGTGACCGTGGTTGGCTTGGGACGAAACAGCATCCACCCGGCAATGGCCAACACGGCGACGACAGCCACGGCAGCAATCCATTTCCCAGAAGAAGCGACCGGTTTGCCTTCGGAACGAATTCGCGTGTCATCGAGAGCCGTTGGACGCGCTTCCGCCGACATCGTTTCCGCTCCAAACTGAACCGTTGGCGAATCCGACGCCGCCAACGGACGTTGTTCGCCGGTTAAAGCTGCTGCCAGGTCTTCGGCAAAATCTTCGACTTTCTTGTATCGGTCGTTTGCGTTGAACGACAGCGCTTTCAACAGTGCGGCTTCGGCAGCGGCGGGCAGGTTTCGACGAAGCTCGGACGGTTTGGCCATCGCGCCTTCACGTTGCAGTTCGTACAGGTCAACCGCCGAACCGGCTTTGAACGGAGTCTTGCCGGTCAACATTTCATAAGCCACCGCGCCCAAACCGTAAATGTCGCTTTCGGCGGTTGGCTTGCCGCGCAATTGTTCTGGAGCCATATACGGCGGAGTTCCTGCGATCCAGGTGACATCGGCATCGGTGGCGACTTCAGAGGCTTTGACGCGCGCCACGCCGAAATCAATCAGCTTGACCTGCTGCCTGCCGCTGCCGATTTCTTCCAGCATGACGTTTTCGGGTTTGAGGTCGCGGTGATAAACGCCTTTTTCGTGCGCGGCAGCCAGCGCCTGACCCATTTGGCGAACGATGGCCCCAACGCGGTCAAAATCCATGCCTTGCTGGATCATCACCGACCGCAACGTTTCGCCTTCGACAAACTGCATCACCAAAAACGGTTTGCCGTCGGGCATTTCGCCCGTGTCCAGCACGCCGACGACACCGGGATGATTGATGCGTGCCAGGGCTTCGATTTCCTGCTTGAACTTCTTTTGAAACCAGGCGTCGTAATGTTGCTCGCCGCGTTCGGCGATCAACACCTTGATGACCACCGCGCGATTGAGCAATTGTTTGTCGCGCGCCAAAAATACCAGTCCCAACCCACCGCGCCCCAGCACACGCTCGATCAAGTACCGATCCTTCAGCACCAGCCCCAGATATTCATTCGACGCAGTCGAACCGCCCAGCGTCGCAGTTGGTTTCTCGTTTTCCATGTGTTTGTTACGCCAACGCCGCAGCGCGCTCTTTATATTGGCGAGCTTTGGCAAAATTCTGTTCGTAGAGTTTTGAAAACGCGCGAGCGCAATTTGTGTGAGGCGAGGCAGATGACTTTGCCAACTCGACGATCTTTTGCGCGTCAGCGCGGTCATCGGCGGCAGCGCCAGCCGTCTGTAGTAAACGTAGCGCCGCCCAAAGCGAGAGAATGATTCCGGCACGCGCTTTCAGCAAATCTTCGCGCGTGTCCAATTCAAACAGATCAATTGTCACTCTGGCGCGGCGGTATCGGTCGCCGCGTTTGAACTTCGGCACGGGCAAGACTCCTTCAAATGTAATCAACTCTTCAGGATCATCATCCAACTCGCCAAGCGGATAAATCAGCAATGGCCTTTCGGTTTTCAACTTGGCGAAATCATCCGAGTTGAATTTGCGAGCGGACATCACTGGAAAATAATTGACCTTCAGAATCGAGTTGCAGGTTTTGCAGGCCGTCGTGTAATTGAAAATGTTGTACGCCAGCAAATAGTAACCCTTGTCTGAAGTGTCGCCGGTCGCAAAGTTGTAACTCAGCTTTGAGCCTTCCATTGGCCAGGCTTTGACGGAGCTTTTCGGGCGAAAGTGTTCGACATCGTGTTCGATGCGGCTGCGGCGGTCGTGACCAAACGACCGTTCACAATACGCGCATTTGTTTTGCTGAAGCCGAATGTATGCCGCCTTGATCTCGCTCCACGAATTTCGACTCGTGGGCTCGTTGAATTCTCCTGCCGCGCGAAAGCCCTCAGTCTTCCGTTGCGTTTTCGTCAACCAACCGCGCTTTTCTCGTTCGATAGCGGCTTCCAGTTCGGCTTTGGTAATCGAATAACGAATCATTTCCTTTTTGTCTGAGCCTTGGCTTTTTTGGTGGCAGACTTTTTAGTCGTTTTGGCTTTTGATGTTTTGTCAGGTTTGCCATTTGCCAAACTGCCGTTGCTGTGTCCGGCCAGCTTTTCCATATAAGCCAGCGCCGCTTTCACGTCGCCTTTGCCTGCTTTGACAGACAGTTCTTTCAATTCATCAACGAAAGGTTCGGCGCGCGTCGTTCGCAATTTGAAGTAAGAACTGAGCAAGACTTCGTCGGCGCTGAGACCGTAAATATGTTCGTCGTATTGTTTGACAACCGAAGCGCCGCTGTCGGTCGTTTCCATCACGAAAATGTTTTCGCGGTTGAGCGACCCGGCGACAATCGGGCTGTGCGTGGTGAAGATAAACTGCAAATTCGGTAGCGCCTCAGAAATTCTTGGAATCACCGACCGTTGCCATTCCGGGTGCAAGTGCAGATCAATTTCATCCACCATGACGACGCCGCAAATTTCAGTGATTTTGGTTTTTCCAGATGCCGTCAGGCAAATGTGATAAAGCAGGTCGGCAATCCAGCCAATATAAGATTGATAGCCATCCGACAGCGCGCTGAAGACAGTTTTCAGCCCTTCAACCTCAAACAGGTATTCACCATCCAGAAACTCTCCGTTAAAACTCGCACCTTCGGGCAGCAAATCGTTGAGGAGATGGATGACTTGTTTGAATAAACTCGGTTTCTTTTGAGGTAGCCACAAACTAAGAGGGATCAACGAAATCTGGCTTTCAAACAATCCCGCTACACGTTCATAACGAAGCAGTCTTGATCTACGTCGAGCGCTTGGGTCGAGCTTTTCCGGATATTCAACTCGTCGAGTCGCACCGTAACCCAAAACCAGAAATGATGGCGATTGGTCGTTGAACATTCCTGACCAGAAAGGAGGTTCCTTGGAATAAAGTGGTGGTGGCAATGACATAGGGACTTCATGACTCCCCCTTCGAGCAATCATTACTTTCATTGGCCAGATGGAGTTTGAGTCAATCGAGCTTTCGATGTCCTGAGAATGCAGTGTCAAATTTGCAGAAACTTCTGCACGTTTCTCCTCGCCATTTATTGTGTTTGTCTGGCGTACAAGCCAATACGGAACAAAACCGGATTGCGGGATAATAGGCGCTAGTGCTGCCAGAGCGACTGCCTTCAACACAGTCGTTTTGCCTGCTCCGTTGTTGCCGAGCAGCAAGTTGATGTTCGGCAAGTTAGGCGGATATTTCTGCTCTCGCCCCGGGTACTGAAACTCCAATTCTGTTTCTTCAAAACAACGAAGGTTTTTGATTTTGATCGAAGTGACGTACAAGCGCGCCTCCATAAGGAGGTGGGACAAGCTGGCAGCTTATCCCACGTTGCCGATTATTTTGCCGAAGCTTTGGCCGTGCTGGCAGCCGCAGCTTTTTCGCCAGGGCGGTAAGCCGTTTCCAGATTGGCTTTGATTTCGTCCAGTGTGAAGTAAGCCGGTTTGAACTGCATCTTCGAATACAACTCGGCCTGGTCGAAATAATGTTTCGAGTTCGGATCGTGCGATTGGCCGAATTGCAGCAGCGAACGCGCTTGCGGCTTGGCGCCGAATTCCACCACGCTGACAAACGAATGGCCGGCAATGCCGTATCGGCGTTTCTGGCCGCGCGCTTCAGGCGAATAAAAGTTGAAGACGATGCCGATGGGGTCGCCGGGACCTCCGGCAATCGGGAAACTGGTTTTGTCGTCGCTGAATGGCTCGGAGGTGCCGCTGGTGTGAACGCGCTGAATGCGATTGAAATCACCCCAGGCGACTTTCCAGGTTCCCCATTTTTTGGCGATCTGTTCGTTGACGACAAATTCCAGAACGTCCACGTCGGGGAAAGGACGGCCTTTAGTCAGTTGAGCGGCCTGCGGTTGCGTGCGCGCGTAAGCCCACAACGTGAACACGGTCATCGCCGCCGAATCGAAGGTGCTGACGCCGTTCCAGGCTTTCAGCTCGGCAATTACCGGAGCAAGTTTTTCCGCTTTGGCCGGTTCTGCGACTTTCATCTTGTCGAATTCGGCGGCGAGTTGCGGAATCAAACGTTCGGCTTCGATGACGCGCGTGTCGAACGCGGCTTTCGACCAGTCTTCAAAACTGAATTTGGCGCGTTCGCTCAGCACGCGGCGCGAAATGCGCGAACGCGGATTGTCCTTTTCACCGATCATGTACTTCGGAAACTTCGCGCCGTCGGGGTTGCCGTCTTTGCCTAGTTCTTCGCTTGCGGCCAGCAGCGGAGTCGCGTTGCAGTTCTGCGCCCAGCCCGAAGCCGGGTTCAACACTTGCGGCAATTCTTCCAACTTGTGATAACCCTGCCATTCGGTACCGGGATCGCTGCCGTCCACCGGTTTGGTCCAGTCGTATTTTTCATCGCGCTTCGGCACAGCGCCGTAGTAGATATAAAAGATGTTGCCTTCCTTGTCGGCGTACATTGTGTTGAACATCGGCACAGCCAGCCGCGACATCGCCGCTTTGAATTCGGCCAGGTTTTTCGCCTTACCCATCAGATAACGCTGTTCCAACGCTCCACCAGCGTTTTCCCAAGCCGCCATTCGCACGGCCATTGGCTTGCCGCCACGCACGGCAGCGATGGGTCCGTGATGCGTTTTTCGCATCTTGAAGGTGCGATCTACCAAGCCCGCCTCGGTTTTGACCTTGATGGTTTCCGTCCATTCGGTCGCCGTCCGGTAACCGGTGCCGTATTTGTAATTCAACGGATTGCTGGCGTCATCGAACTTCTCTTCCCAGGCGTCAATGATGTCCGGAGCATTGACCGTGTGGCTCCAGCCCAGATGGTCGTTGTGGCCAAGCGTCGGGAATGGCGAACCGGGAAAACTTGCGCCGGACATGTTCCAGCCGCTATCGCTGTGAACGTGCCCTTCGATCCATTGGCCGGGACCGAAAAACGGTTGATGCGGATTGATGAACAACATCGTCCGACCGGACGCCGACTTCTTCGGCATAATCGCCCACGTGTTCGATCCGATCTGCTCTGCCGAGTTCGGATCATTGAAAAACATCTCTGCCGGAGAATCGGCAATCAGACTTTCCTCGCCCTGTCGCTCTGTCTCTCCATCTACGCGTCCGGCGGTCTTCCCGCCGATCTCCGCCACCGAAGCGCGAAGTTCCGTGGCGTTGAATCCCAACCGCCGAAAAATGAACAACTGATACTGGGCAAAGCGGTTGAATGCCAGCAGATGCCATGGCTCGAATTTGGTAATCAGCCGCGGTTTGATCTGCGGATTCTTTTCCAAAAAGTAATTCAGCCCATCGGCGGTTGCGTCGCAGATGTCTTTGGCGGCTTTGTTCAACTTGGCGTAATCGGCTTGCGCCAGACGGTTGATTTCCAGTTGACGGTTCAAAATGTCCGATTCCAGCGCGCGGGCAACGCTGCCAGCGCCTGCCGCCAGCACGCCGTTTTCGCCGTACACTTCGGCGGCGCGGCCAATGGCCTGAATGTAACTGTCTTCGATCTGCCAGAAATTGTCTTCGGCTTGCGCGTACATGAAACCGAACATGACGCTGTAATCCGTCGGGCCGTAGACGTGCGGAACTCCCCATTTGTCGCGGTAAATGGTGACGGATTTGGCGATTTTTTCGACGGATGCTTTGGCAGCGTCTTTGGCTTGCGAAGGGCGGACAAGTTGCCCTTGCAGCGCAAAGGCGAACACAAAAAGCGCGAACAGCGAGACGCGAACTAGATGGAATCTTTTCATCGGCTCTCTCCTGAAGTTGGCGATGTTGGTGTTGATTTGTGTGAATGCGAAGCCGGAGTTTAGCACGAGCTTCTTTGGAATAACTATTCAGCGCGGGCGATGGTTGCGTGGAATTGCCAACTGCGGCGGCGGTTTTTTCCCATCGCTGTGGAATTCCAACCAGAAAATCATTTGCGAGCAAAGTAAGCCCTGTGTTTGTTCAAGGCACGTTGATTGCAGTTGTGTAGAGCGAAGTTCATTTTTCCTCTTGAGCAGCGAATGCTCAGGAAAACGTCATTTGAAAACCTGGGAGGTTGTTATGCGTCGTTTATTCATTGCAATTTTGGCTGGCACGATGGCTGTGGCCATCGCCGTGGCGGTTTCAGCGGGAAGCGCTCCTAAAAAGGAAAGCGCCGTAATTGAGTTTTCACAAACCGTCAAATTGATGGATGTGTTGTTGCGCGGTCGGTATTTGATCGTTCACGACGAAGCGCGTATGGCGAAAGGAGAAGCTTGCACTTACGTCTACCGCGGAACTGCGGAAAAGACAGACAAACTGGTCACGTCATTTCACTGCACGCACATGGATCGCGTGAAAACGGACAAAATCAAAATCTCTTACTCCAATTACGGCGGCAAGCCTTATGAAACGCCGGAGATCATTGAAATTCAATTTGCAGGCAGCGCCGATGGACATCGGGTGCCGGGCAAATAAGTGAATCGGTCGCGCCCGGACAGAGTCGGTCCCTCCTTATACCAGGCGTTGATCGTAAAACAGCCCCTGCCATCGAAAGGTGGCAGGGGCTGTTTTTTTGTTTGCCATACGGAAGCAGGTCATCTGCTTTCGGCTGAAACCAGCGAAAGCAGATAAATCACGATGCCCGCTGCCATCAGCAATCCGCCGAGCAACAAAAACAACAGAAAGGCTGTCGGATGCGACCAGTGCAAACTGCCCAATTCCACCAGCAATCCGGCGATCAACAGCAAACCGGAAAGGCGAATGCGTTTTTCGATTTTCGTCAAAGGCGTGTTCATTTTCCTCCCTCCTTCCAGAATGTGGCTTCTTTCAGCGAAGGAATGTTATGGACGATGTTGTGGCAGCCGCTGGATGTGCAGCCCAGTTGATTGGATTTCATTCGCGCCAGCACTTCGGGGTCTTTGCTGTGCGCTTCTGATTCTTCGAATCCGCGCGCGCCCAGATGACAATGCAGACATTCGCGATTGTTGTAAGGCGTGTAGAGTTTGACAGGCTCGGATGGTTTGCCGATGTAATACGCATACACGTGTTTCAGCCCGCGCAGTTTGGCGTTGTAATCGCCGAACATAGTGTAATCGGTGTGGCAGGTGAAACAGGCCTGATCGCGCGGAACCAGATTGTTCTGGAAGTGAATCGCCGGAACGTAGCTGCGGTCGTCCACGTGCAGGCTTTTGCCGTAATCTTCCATCACGTGGCAGGACAGGCAGAAGTTTGTCGTTTTGGAATGCTGAATGTGTTCATTGACGCCCATGCCTCCGGCCAGCGCTGGAAAGACCAGCAAAGCAACAAAGGCCAGAATTTTGCCTCCGCGAGTGGCGGTGATGGACGGGCGGAACGACAGCCAGGCAATCAGCACCACGCTGAACAGAATTACAGCCACCAGAATTGTAGTAGTTCCTGTCATGTGAGCCTCCTAAAAAAAGTAAAACCGCAGATAAACGCAGACAAGCGTTTATCTGCGGCAAAATTTTGAATCGAGATGGTTATTTGCCCATCAGAGTTTTGCTGTAGGCAATGAGCATTTCGACTTTTTCTTTACCCAAGGTCTTTTCATAACCTTCCATCTTGCCTTTGCCCTTCATGGTAATTTCGATCATTTTGGCATCGGACATTTTTTTGATTTCAGGATCGGTTTTCCAATTGCGGACTTTCAGCTCTTTGCCTTTGGCGGTGTTGCCGCTGCCGTCATTGGCATGGCAAACCGAACATTTCTGGGCATACAGCGATTTGGCGCTTTGGAAATACGCAGCTTCCGAAGGTTGAGTCATGATTGTTGCGGCAAAGGCGAGCGCCGCAACGGCAAAGGCCGAAAAAAGGTATTTTCTTGCGAACATATTCATCTTTGGTAGTCTCCTTTTGAATTGTTACACCCGGGTTCGATGTAAAGGTTATTGTTGGGGAAAAAGTTTTGCCCTCAGTGAATCTTTGACTTTGGCGCTTATATCGTGAGCGTCATCGGCTTTCTTGCGGACGCTGTCCAGATTGAAAGCGTGCCAACTCACTTTGGCTTCCGCCAAGACGGCGCGGGCGATTTTCTGTTCTTTCTTTTCATCGCTGATGTCCAGTTTTTTGGCTTCAGCCTGCTCAATCAACCGGTCAGCCCACAGCACCATCGTATTCGAGCGACGAATGGACTGCATGACTTCATTTGCCTTTTCCGGAATCTCCGGCCGCGGCGGCATCAATTTGTTTGGTGAGTTGTGACAGGTCGCGCACATGGTCGCTGTTTCTTCCGGCGTGTAAAGCACCTGCGACGCCATATGAATGTGACAAGTCGAACAACTTGGCCCGATTCCCGCGTCTTTCAGTTTCTGGAAATGTTTGCTTTCCGTGAAGGAACTGACGACACCTTGATGACAGGAGTTACAGGTTTCCGGCAGGTTTTTAGGATACAGTTTGCTTGACGCATTTTGCGGAGAAGCGACTCCCTGATGCGCGCGTTTTTCGTCCTTGATCGCCGGATCGCCGCCATGACATTTCTCGCATCCGACCGATTTTTCCTTGTGAGTGGAAATTTGCCATTCGGCATAATGGCTGGTCAGTTTGTAGGGATTTGTCAATCTGGCATGGCAGGACACGCAGTTGTTTTCCTTGAACTCGGCTTGCGCGTCCTGAGATGAAGTTGCCCTGACGCCCCAACCGGAAATCGCGACGACCGCAAAGAATGCAAAAAAGAACACTGCGGAAAATTTCTTGACCATACTCAACCCCCTTTCTTCAAACGTGGTGAAATTGCGAAAACTTGCCTTGACTTGGGAAATTTTGAGTTCCATTGGGGAAATTCGCCCTGTCATTTCTTTCAAATTCTCACCTTCGCCTTTCCCGAAGCAATTGATAAGCCAACCTGCCTGCCTGAGAGGTCTCTGTCTGGTTTGAACCAAAGGTGATAACTCGCAGCCAGATGGCGATCTCTTTCGCAGATGGTCGAAAGAGAGTCTGGCACGCTGATTGGTTAAAGCCGGGTATGCGAGAAAAAGCGATTGCCGAATATCACGATTGGCTGACAGACGACGAATCCCTGACCGCCGAATTGTTCGCGCGATTGAAAGGTGAAATGGACGCAAACCGCTTGTTGTTTGGGATCGTAACCGCAGGAGGTAAACATTGATGTTGAAAAGCGCCGTTCTTCAGTCGGTTCCCGAAAAGAAATTTCACCGCGAACTGGGACGATTTTCCGGCAAGCAGCCTGGGCCATTGGTGATTTGCATCGGCGGAATTCACGGCAACGAACCTGCCGGGGCGCTGGCGTTGGAAAACGTCCTGAAAAAATTGCGTGATGCAAACCCACCGTTCCGAGGCGAATTGATTGCGCTGGCCGGAAACGTCCGAGCCTTGAACAGCGGAGTGCGGTACCGGCATAAAGATTTGAATCGGATGTGGTTGCCGGAGCGAGTGAGCCAGATCGAAGACGAATTGCCGGCTCAATCCGCCACCGCCGAAGACGCCGAACAGCGCGAACTGCTGGACATTATCGAAACAGCGTTGGAACGCCATACTGGCGATGCCATCTTTCTGGATTTGCATACGACTTCTTCAGAAGGTTCGCCGTTTGCCATCATCAGCGACACGTTGACCAACCGTCGTTTTGCCTTGGAACTTGGCGTGCCGATCATCCTCGGTCTGGAGGAAAATCTGGACGGCACGATTCTCAATTACATCAACGATCTCGGTCACGCCGCCATCGGGTTTGAAGCCGGTCAACATCGCTCGCCCGGATCGCTGCTCAACCACGAAGCCGCCGTTTGGATCACGCTGGCGGCGGCGGGCTGCATCCAACCGTATTACATCCACGAATTTTTCGACCTTCGCCAACATCTGAAACGTTCGGTCGGCGATGTGCCTCGCGTGATGGAATTGCGTTACCGGCACGGAATCCGCGAAACGGATGAATTCGTCATGCAACCGGGTTTTACGAACTTCACGCGCGTGACCAAAGGGCAATTGCTGGCCAGCAACCGGCGAGGCAATGTCACTTCGCCAGAAGACGGATTGCTGTTTATGCCGCTCTATCAGAGCCAGGGCGAAGACGGATTCTTTCTGGTGCGAGAAGTGAAACTGTTCTGGCTGAAAGTTTCGGCTCAATTGCGAAAATGGAAATTGGATCGGTTGCTGCCGTATTTGCCGGGTGTCCACACACTGCCGGACAGCACGGATTCGCTGAAAATTGACACTCGAATTGCGCATTGGTTCGTCGTGGAAATCTGCCATTTGTTGGGATTCCGCAAACACACCCAACAGGACGAAATGCTGATCGTCACCCGCAGACGGCAATCTGCTGAACTGTGAAATGAGAAACCCGACGTTTGAGAAAAAAGAAGGCGCAGGGCTTAACCACTGCGCCTTCTTGAGAGAGAAGGTGGAAGGTTAGAAGGTGAAGCGTAAACTCGAGGTCAGGATGTTCGAACGATAATCCTGCACCGCGAATTCTTTTTCGTTGTAGCTGAAATGCCGGTAGCTCAAATTGCCGGTCACGTTGTTGTTGAACCGGTACGCCAGCCGAACTTCGGGATTGTGTCGTTTCAACGGATAAGCGTTGAGCAGGTCGGTCGGCCCAAGTGAAACCGACGGCGCTCCACGATCCATCATGTAGTAATAAGCCATCAGCAAATCCAGCCGAGAGGTCAATCCGAAACGCGTGTTGACGTAAAGCGAATTGATCCGGGCGTAATACAGCGAATTGCCGGAAAATCGCTGACCAGCCAAGGTGTACAGAATGTTTCCGGTGGCGAACAGATCGTTGTAATCGTATCCGGCGTCCACCATCACGCGCTGTTTCGGTTCCCAGTTGAAGGCAATCGTGTAGCTGCGCGAATCGGATTCGTTCTGCACCTGTGGCGTAGGGTTGGTGCGGTCGGTCGAAGTGAACGTGCCGATGATGCCCAGTTTGTCCGTCGCCTGAATCTGTGCGCGAACGCGAAGCCGCGTGAAATCCAGCGGGTTGATTCGCACAAACGCCGTGTTGTTTTGTCCGCTTTCCACATCGAACATAAAGCTCAACCGGTCGGTCGGTCGAACGCGGAATCCGCCAATAAAGGAATTGGTGTTGATGGACTCTTCCTCGCTTCTGATGGCCGGGTTATTCGCCGAAGGAGCGCTGGTCGGCGTGCTGAAAATGCCTGCCAACACCACGTCACGGCGTTGCGTGCGCCAGCCCAGATTGGAACTGAACTTCCTGCCGAAATTCAGGTTCATTTCCAGAGTGTTCCAGTACGAGGTTTGATCGGTGATGTAACTGGTGGCGACGTTTCGTGTCACGGAAGTGGATTGCGAGCCGGTGGCGGATTGGGTCACTGCCGTGGTCAAAAGCGTCATGTCGCCGTTGATCTTGAACGAGTTGTAACTGAACGTGTTGCTGAACGACAGGTTGCGCGTAACATCAAGTGTGACGCCGGCGTCAAGCCGATTGCTGGGGCGTTCGACGATGCCGCCGGGACTCAACAATTGATAGACGTTCGACACCAGCGTTGCCCCATTAAAACTGCGGCCATTGGCGAATTCGTAATAATCGGCACGCAGTCGTTCATCATCGCGCAATCCGCGCAGAACTACGTGCAGCCGATCGGCAATGGAACCGCGCAAGCTGGCGCGAGTCACCAGCGCCCGCGAACGCTGCGGCATATCGCGGTCAAGCATGGTAATGCGTCCATTGTCGGTTGGGTTGAATCCCAGATCGCCGCCGGGGCGGCTGGTGGTTTGCGGGTCGTTGCGAAAATTGCGATACAACTGTTCGGCGGCGAAATCCCATTTGCGATACGTCGCGTCAATGCCCAGCCGGTAATCGTTGGCTTCCCATCGAGTGTCTTCAAACAGTTGGAAAAGATCGCGTTGGAAGCTGTAGGTAGGGTTGTATCGGCCTTTGGCCATGCTGCGCGCGTAACCGGCATTGATGCGAACTGCGCGTTGCGGAAACAGCCGCAGCGAATAATCCGAAATCTGTTGCCGCAGGTCATGGTTGCGAAAACCAAGCGCGAAGTTCGGGCCCGGCGAACGGTAGTAATTGAACCGCCGGACATTGCTGTCGAAGCGATACCATTTGGTTTTGTCCATGCGCAGCGAAAACGTCTGGCTTTGGTCGCCGCCCGCGTTATTGACGTCGGCGTGTAGAAAATCGAACAGCAATGCGGTGCCAGGTTGGGCGCGCATATCCAGCGAATAATCCAGCACGCGGAACCCGTCGCGGACGTTCACGTCGGACAGATACCGATCCACGCTCCCATCCGTATCCACAAAGCGGTGGCCAATTTCCAGCGTGGTCACGGTGGAATAAAGCCCCCAGGTGCGACCGGTTTCCGGTTTCGATGGTTTGTTTTCGCCGGGTTTGGTGGTGATGGCCTTGGCTCGATCCAGTTCGCTGTCCTGCGATCTGGCTTGCTGGCTGGTTTCTGCTTTCTCGACGCTCTGCGCCTGCGCGATCACGCCCAGGCCAAACAGCAGCGCCAACATCGTCGCTCCCGCAAAGGTTCGGGAGAGCGATAAAACAATTGTTCGGATGTTGCTTTTCATGTGATGCCTCCTGTTCCTTTCTAGCGGAAGAACCGCCGGTCTACGTTCGATCCATGAATTTGAATGTGGCAAGCGGTGCAATTCTGGTAACGCGGATTGTTGATGTCGTGTGAACTCGGCGTTTGGTCGCCCAATGGTTCACCGGGCAATCCGGGCGTGTTCGAATGGCATTCAATGCACAGGAATCGAACCAAATTGCGAGTCAGCAGTTTGGGGTTGGTGGAACCGTGCGGCGTGTGGCATGACTGGCAACCTTCGGTTTTGATCGGCGCGTGTTCAAACACGAACGGCCCTTGTTTGTCGGCGTGGCATTTGACGCAAGCCGAATCGCCATTGACCGAATTACGAAGCGATTTGCCCATGAAACCTCCGTGCTGGTTGTGGCAATCGGAACATTTCATGCCGCCTTCGGGCACTTTGTGATGGAACGGTTTGGAAAAAGACGCTTTTTGTTCGGCGTGGCAGGTGTAACACAGATTTGGTTCGGTGTTTTTCAACAAAAATTCAGTGCGTTTCGGCGCGTGCGACGAATGGCAATCGTTGCAGGAAACCCCGTGCCGGGCATGTTCGCTGCGACGGTAATTGAATCGCTCTTCGGCATTGCCTTGCGAACCTTCGTGGCATTTCAAACAGGTGGCGGAAGATTCCGCAGAAGACATTTTGCTGAACGATTTCATCGCGGCAGCGGCGGCTTTGGCCGTGTCGTTCATCAACGCTGTCGCCTCGTCTTCTTTGTCTGCTTCGTTCAATTTTTGAATTGTCAGGTAAAAATCCACATGGGCGCGCGCTCCGCCGTGGCAGGATTCGCAACCGTGCCGGTCAATCGGCGCGTTCAGGATTTTGGTTTTGGCGTGCGCCGTCAGAGCGTAATGTGTGCTTTCCGCGCCGTGGCATTCCGCGCAGGAATCGCTACCTACAAACTGGCTGGCGTCCAAGGGCTGAGCCTGCTTGGATTGGGGAACTGTTTCGGTGGTTTCAACGGGTGATTTTTCAGTCGCCGTCAACGCCGCGACCTTTGTCGAGATAAAGGGCGACGCCGCAGCCAGCATAAAGCTCAAGACCAGAACGACCTTCAGAGTTCGCATAAACTCCTCCTTGCAATCGCTGATAACAGCTTGAAGCGAAATTTGTGTTTTTTTGAACAGTTGATTTGAACCGCAGCAACCTGGATGGGGAAACTTCCTCACTCCTGTTTGCCAGATCGAAGAAGATTGAGTGCTTTTACCCATTTCTTCATCTTAATTGCTGCAAATATCGAAGCTCGCCCAACCAAAAAGCAATTGCCGAGCCGGTGTTGGACGGTTGAGTAAACTGCCGTGAAGTTACGGATTTGGTTGAGCCAGAATCAGACCCGGGGTGTGATCAATTGAAGCGGTGGCAAAGAGAAAGTGAAGGTCATGTTTTGAGTCACTGTCGGCGAGCTGCGACCGGGCGAATGGTTTGGATTGAAAAGGCGTTGGCGTGCGCGGAAAACCGCTCTTGCAGACTGGAACAAACCACTTCGCACAGATCGAACACCGTCGGATCGGAAATGGAGTAATAGACAGTGTTGCCGTCCTGACGCCGCGCGACCAGCCCTGATTCCTGCATGATTTTCAGATGTTTGCTGACGTTCGGCTGTGTAGACTCAACCGATTCGGTAATTGCCGTTACGCTCGCTTCGCCATCTTGCAAAAATTGCAGAATCCTGAGCCGCATCGGATCGGAAAGCACCTTGAATCTGGCCGCCACCAGATGCAGCGCCTCTAAAGACATGGAATGTCGTTGGTTGTTCTTGCTCATATTCGAATATTGAGATTTTTCCTGAAAAGTGAGCAGTTGAGGAGTTTTCTGATGACAACCGCGAAAACCCCTCAACTGTTTCAGATGAATTGATGTTTACGCGAGCAAGCTCCGCAACATCCACGCCGTTTTTTCATGAATTTGCATTCGTTGCGTCAGCAGGTCGGCGGTCGGTTCGTCGTTTGCCTGTTCAACCACCGGAAAAACGGAACGCGCCGTGCGAACGACGGCTTCCTGCCCTTCGACCAGCAATCGAATCATCTCCTGCGCATTAGGCACGCCTTCCTCTTCCTTGATCGAAGACAACTGTGAAAATTCGCGGTAAGTTCCCGGAGCCGGAAAACCGAGCGCCCGAATGCGTTCGGCAATCAGGTCAACGGCCAGCGACAGTTCGTTGTACTGCGTTTCAAACATCAGGTGCAGCGTCTGGAACATCGGCCCTGTGACGTTCCAGTGAAAGTTGTGGGTTTTCAGGTACAGCGTATAAGTGTCAGCCAGCAGTTTGGACAAACCTTCCGCAATCGCCTGTCGGTCTTGTTCGGCAATTCCTATGTTGATCGGCATCGCGCCGGTATTCGTAGCCATTTTTTTTCTCCTCCTTAGAAGCCTTCGGTCTCAGTAGCCGAAGGAAAGTAAATTTCACCTACAAC
>CAYYDG010000069.1:0-33932 GCA_964470555.1 uncultured Heliomicrobium sp. | reverse complement strand
TGCGCTTGTTCGCTTCGCGCATCGCAGACGCAATTACGGAAGGCCAGCAACTGGCACAGCAAAAAGAGGCTGAAGAAGCAGCGACGGCAGCCGAACAAGGACTAATCAGAAAGAATGTTTATCAACGTCAAACCAGGGTCGAACGCAGCAAACGCGAAAGCGATGAATCCAGAGGTCGCAATAGAAACCGACATCATGTGGAAGCCAACGTCACAGGAAATTATGCCAGCGGCCAGGATCAATGGCAGACGCCTGTTTACATTGCGGAAGTCGGCGATAGCTGGGTAAACGTCATCCTGACCGGATGGCACCAACAGGATCGCATCCGACTTCAAAAGTCCATTTTCCCACCTGAATTACGATCTCATTTGCAGGCCGACCAGGTTTTGAGCGCGCGTGTCAACATTGGCGCGGAACGACCGGAAGATTTGAAATTTTCTGACTTTGAAATTCTCGCGCCGCGTCTGACACGACCTGCCCGAGCGGCCGCTGCATCCGTTGCCACACCAGCGATTTTGCAGAGCAGAGCAATCGAAGCGGCAGCGCCGTCATACGAGATGGAAGTTTTGGCTGCAGAAGCCGGTTAAAATTTGTTTCTTCAGTCAGCGACCATTTGCGGTTTCATCAAGCCTTGGTCAATTGAAATCGCATATCCACGACAACAAAATTCATCTATTCAATGCAGCAAAGCAGTAAAGCTGCCCTTGCCCCGGGAGGCGACTATTGCCAGAAATTATTGTGTTGGATGTAGGTCATGGAAATTGCACTCTACTGTTTGCTAAGCAGGCTGGCGCCAGGAAGGTCACCGTTATAGACGTGCCTCCAGGAGACACACTACTGACTTTCCTGAACAGACGGAATATTCGACGCATAGACGAAATCTTGATTTCGCACTTTGACCGTGACCATTACGGTGGCTTGCCTACACTGCTACATCAACCGAACCTTCACTTTGGCAATCTCTGGTACAACCCTGATTCAACCAAACACAACCGCGCTCACTTTGCGTCGTTTCAGAAAGTCCTGGAAGCGGCGGAAGCCGAAGGGCGAATTTCGGCAAAAGGAGTTTTGACGCGAGGTTATCCTTCTAACTTGCCCTTTGACGATTGCGAAATCGAAGTGCTAGGCCCGTCTGCCGGAAGCGCAGTCAGCGGCCCAGGCGGACGCGATGCGCGCGGGAAAAAACTGACATCCAACACGATGTCGGCAGTGCTGAGAATTGTCAGCGCCGGCCAGGGGGAATTGCTTCTGCCAGGTGATTTGGATCAAACCGGTCTTGAAAATCTACTCAACCGACAGCCATCGCTCACAGCCAAAGCCCTTGTCTTTCCGCATCATGGCGGGAGACCAGCCGATGCCGATCCCGCGATTTTTGCGCGCACGCTGGGTACGGCCGTAAAACCGGAAGTCGTCATTTTTTCAGTGCGACGTGGAGACCTGCCCAGACCGGAAATTGTCGCCAGTCTGATTGAAACTCAACCTGGTGTTCACATTGCCTGCACTCAACTGTCCAAACATTGCTCCGATACCACGCCTGATTCGCACTCCCACTTGCATGAAACCGTGGCCTCCGGACGCGGGAAAGGCCATTGCTGCGCTGGAACGATCACCTATTCCATTTCGAACGGACGCCAGACATGGACGCCAAAGCTAACAGAACATTCAGACTTTGTTCGTCATAATTTTTCAAAAGCCTTGTGTCAGATTGGACGGCGTCATTCTATCGGTTAGCTCCCCAATTCGTCTGCCGAATAATAACCTGCCCCAACCAACACTCAATTCCCACTTTACTTTTCAAAAAATCAACTGTTCGACAATCCAAATTTCGTGCGTTAGCATGCGCGCCTTCTTAACCAAATTCTCTCCCCGAAAGAGTTACTTCCATGAGCAAAGTCTTGATCGCCAGCGACCACGCCGGATTGCCCGGCAAAGAAACAATCAAAAAGACGCTCGACCAGATGGGCATCGAATACGAAGACCTGGGCGCTTATTCGGAAGAATCCGTGGATTATCCAGATTATGCCGAACGTGTCGCTCGCCGCGTGGCTGCCGGAGAAGCCAAACGCGGCATTCTGGTCTGCGGCAGCGGCATAGGCATGCAGATCGCTGCCAACAAAGTTCCGGGCATTCGCGCGGCGCTGGCCTGGAACGAGGAAACCGCCAAATTGGCGCGCGAACACAACGACGCGAACATTCTCGCCGTCGGTTCGCGCACCACTCCGCAGGAAACCATCGAGCAAATTGCGCGCGCTTTTCTGACGACCGATTTCGCCGCTGGCCGCCACACGCGACGCGTCGAAAAAATCACTCAAATCGAACAGCACAAGGACTAATTCACCGATGTCATACAATCACTATCGTTCGTTAGCCGAATCCGATCCTGAAATTTACGCCGCCATCCAGAACGAAACTCGTCGCCAGCACGAAGGCCTGGAATTGATCGCTTCGGAAAATTTCGTTTCTGAAGCCGTGCTCGAAGCCGCAGGTTCCGTTTTCACCAACAAATACGCCGAGGGCTATCCGGGCAAACGCTATTACGGCGGTTGCGAATTCACTGACGTGGTCGAAAGCCTGGCGATTGATCGCGCCAAACAGTTGTTCGGCGCTGAACACGTCAACGTCCAACCACATTCCGGCAGTCAGGCGAACATGGCTGTGTATTTGACGGCTTGTCAGCCGGGCGACACTGTGTTGGGAATGGATTTGTCGCACGGCGGCCATTTGACGCATGGACATCCGCTGAACTTTTCAGGCAAGAGTTACAAGATCGTCGCGTATGGAGTTCGCAAGGACGACGAAACTATTGACTACGATCAGATGGAAGCTCTCGCCAAAGAATACAAACCGAGGATGATTGTTTGTGGAGCTTCAGCCTATTCGCGCGTGATTGATTTTGAACGCATCGCCGCGATTGCTCACGGCGTGGGCGCGTTGGTCATGGCTGACATTGCCCACATTGCCGGACTGGTTGCCGCCGGATTGCATCCTTCACCGTTTCCGCATTGTGATTTCGTGACGACGACGACTCACAAAACCTTGCGCGGTCCGCGCGCCGGTATGGCCATGTGCAAGGAACAATTTGCCAAAGACCTTGACCGCAACGTCTTTCCCGGCATTCAGGGCGGCCCGCTGGTTCACATCATTGCGGCCAAAGCCGTCGCCTTCAAGGAAGCCTTGCATCCGGAATTCAAAGCCTACCAACAGCAGATCGTCAAAAATGCCGACGTGCTGGCCAACTCACTGGCTGACGCCGGATTCCGCATCGTTTCGGGTGGAACTGACAATCACGTTTTCCTGGTGGATGTGTTTTCAAAAGGCATTCTGGGCCGCGATGCCGAAAAAGCCCTGGAATCGGCGCACATCACGGTCAACAAAAACACCATTCCGTTCGACACCAATCCCCCGATGAAAGCCAGCGGCATTCGTTTGGGAACTCCGGCAGTGACTACGCGCGGCATGGGCGAATCCGAGATGAAACAAATCGCCGCGCTGATTGCCGAAGCGCTGGCGGCTCCGGCGGATGAAAGCATTCGGCAGTCGGTCATAGGCAAAGTCAAAGACCTGACCGCGCGCTTTCCTTTGTACGCCAACCGATTGCAAAATGCTGCAGCAGGCATCGCCTGAAAAACATTATGAGCGTTGCGACCAAACAGGAACTGATTGATTTGATCCAAAGTCACGAAGCCGAACTCAAAGCCTTCGGCGTCAAACGGCTTGGCCTGTTTGGTTCGTTTGTTCGTAACGAGTCTACGCCTGACAGCGATGTTGATCTTTTGATTGAGTTTACCTCTGGTAAAAAATCATTCTTCAACTTCATGGATTTGATTTTCTTCCTGGAAGAATTATTTGGTAGAAAGGTTGACCTCCTGACTACTGAATCTCTCAGCCCTCACATTGGGCCATACATCTTGAAGGAGGCTGAAGATGTCTCGCTCAATTCGCGCATACCTTCTGCATATTCACGATGAAATTGAATTTCTGTCAAAGAACTCGTCTGGTTTAAGCGAAAACGGTTTCCTGTCTGACGAAATCAGAAAACGCGCTTTCGTACGCAGCCTGGAAATTATCGGCGAGGCGATCAAGCGGCTGCCGGTGGAATTGCGCGACCAATATCCGCAAACCCCCTGGCGTGCCAGCGCTGGTATGCGCGACCGTTTGATACACGGATATGACAGCATAGATTACGAAATTGTCTGGGAAGCAGTGACTGTAGCTGTTCCTCTGCTGGCTGAAACAATCAACGCCATGCTCAGCCGAGACGACATCAACTGATTCATTTTCCAGAGAGATTTGTCATGCCACCAATTCCAGCCAGACCGCTTGCCGTCAACGTTCCGCCTTCGGAACATCCGTTTAGTTTTGTCGAAGTCATCAATTTTCGCGCAGACTTTCAGCCGACAGACGGTTTTTCCAATCCCAAAGGTCTGGCGTATCACCATCAACTCAATCGGTTGCTGGTGTCGCTTTCGCCATCCGGATTTGAAGGCGGGCGCAAACAGATTCTGAACCTGATAGCGCAGGATGGATCGCGCAGCCGGTTTTCGCCGGGGTATCAATCGTATCGTGAAGTCGAATCCAAGATCGCCATCGTTCCTGAGTTCGGTCCGCCGGTTGGCGCCGGATTTACACCCGGAGAAATTTTCATCGGACGCGGCCCGAACACAGAAATTTCTCGATTGGCGGCCAATGGCAATGTTCTGGCCGACTTGTTCACACGGCTGAGCGCCAACAGCAGTTTGTGGGGCGGATTGGCCTTCGATGCTGAAGGCGAGTTCGGCGGCAAGCTGATTGCGGTTGAATCGAATGGAAAAATCTTTTTGATCTCTGCCAATGGTTCCAGCGAATTGTTGCTCGACCTGGAATTGCGTCTGGAAGGCGTGGCAATTGCCCCGACAAGTTTCGGTCCGCTGGCCAGACAGATAATTGTTGGGTGTGAAGGTTACGGCGACGACGACCCTCACGGCGGAAAAGTATTCGCCATCAACAAAAACCGCCAAATCTCATTGCTGGCCAACATCGGTTTTGCCGCGGAAGACCTTCAATTCGTCCCACCGCTCGGCGGCACGTTTTATCAAACTCAGCTTTGTTTCGACCGCGAACGCGAAAACCGTTTGTTTTCAGTCAGCGCCAGCCAGTTTATGAATCGGCTGGGTCGTTTGATCGTCAACAACGAAATGACCGGTGAATTATGGGAAGTCGCCTGGAATGGCGCTCAATTCACACAACAAAATGTCGGTCGCGTGCCTGGACGCTGGTCGAGTCAGGGTTTCAACTGGCAGGGGACGGAACTCGAAGCAGCCTGCTTTGCCATCAAACGACCGCGCATTCCGAACTGGTCGAACTGGTCGCCTGTGCCGGGCGAATTCGCCACAGATCGCGCGCCGGCAGCCGCGACCGATCCTTTTGGCGAAGTGTTGTTGCTCAGCAATGGATTGAACGACCGCGAAATTTATATGAATCGGTTTCGCGAAACCGGCCAATCGGCATTGGTTGGTTCCCCAGATTCCAACGACGGACGTGAACGCGAATGGGATGGTTGGCGCCGCGATCCGTTTCGCATCGTCACGCCGCATGCGCTGTCGTGCGCTCAACACAATCAACGCATGTATGCCTTCGCCGTCAACTCCAATGGCGGCATCCTGCACAAATACTTTTCGACTGAAGAGACCGCAGTGCCGGTTCAATCCTGGGCAGATATTCCGGGTGGCTTTCTGACTTCGACAAACGTTTCCAGCGCAATGGTCAATGGTCGGCTGGTGGTTTGCGCGCTGAGTCAGGATAGAAAGATTTACCTGAACGAACTGGCTCCGGGAGGACGATATTGGAGCGGTTGGTATCAAATTCCCGGCGGCGGCAACACAGATGTCACGCCTGCGCTGGTCTCGTTTCAAGACGAACTCCATGTCTTTATCAAAGGGTTGGCGTCGAAACGAATTCTGATGAAAGCGCGCACGCTGAACGGCGACTGGACGGGGTGGGGCGAAGTTCCCGGCGAAGGACGCACCGACGCTTCGATCACGGCAGTCGCTCACGAAGGCCAGCTTTTCATTTTCGTTCGAGGAACCAACAATCTGGCTTATGCCAACATTGCCAGCGAAACAGGAACCTGGAGCGGATGGTTGCAATTGCCTGCCACGCTGACGACCGACGCTCCTTTGGCTGCGGCTCCGACCGGCAATCAGGTTTACCTGTTCGCCAAAGCGGCCACCGCTTCTCAAATTTTCATGCTTTCGATGGTGTGAAAACTCGCGCCGCTTTGATCGGATCGTCAAGCCAGTCCGCCGCTGACATCAGCCGATGGCATTGGGCGTTTGCGGCCAGCGCATTAAGCCATTGCCATTGCTGCGCGGTGTGATCGCGCCAAAGTTGAAAGAACATGCTTTGTTCGGCCAATCGCAACAACGCTTCGCTACGCGCCAGCGGTTCCAGACGGCTGGCAGGTTCGTTGACGATTTGCGGCAATACAATGTGGTCAATTTTTCGGAAGCGCGCTTCGGCCAGATCGCGCGTTTGAAAAAATTCCAGACCGCCGATGCAGGTTCGATCCAGATACTTGTGATGTTTGGGCGCGTCATTCAACTTCGGCCAGCGACGAAACAATTCATCGCCAACGTGAAAATACTTTTTGAGCGGCGTCAACCAGGCTGAAGTTTCGTCCTTGCCGACCAGCAGCGAATCGTCCGAAACCGGTCTCCACCCCGCCAAACCCAATGCCGTCGTCAGCGTGGTTTTTCCCGCACGTTGCGCTCCGCATACCAGCCAGAGTTCATTCGCAGGCGAAACTATCGCCGCCGCATGCAGGTGATACAACCGCCTTGACCGAAGTAACAGCAACAATGCAAACAGCGCGTAGGTGTTGGCCAGTATGTGCGGAAACTGCATGGCTTCGGGCGTGACCAAACCTATGCTCTGGCCGGATGCAACATCCACGCGAAAAGCTGCGACTTCCATGTCGAAGTAAAACCGGTCGGGGGTTACGGATTGCGGATTGCGGATTGCGGATTGTTCCTCTGCTTTTTCAGCCCACATGGAAAGGACGCCGGTTTGCGAAAAGAGTTCTGCCGTGGGCGGAATCAATCGCTCGCGCGCAGGCAATTCATTGCGCATTCGCAATTCGAGATGTAGCGCGGGAGATTCAGGCGATGGGGTGGATGACGAAGAGTCGCTGGGCGAGTAGTAACGAAAATAATCAGTGAACAGGCGAATCAACCGCGGCGAGCGAGCCGAAATGGAAATTCGGGTTCCACTGATTGCCAGCGTGATGGCAGGCATACTGGATTGCGGATTGCGGATTGCGGATTGCGATTTCAGTCCGCAATCCGCAATCCGCAATCAAACTAGGACGGGCCGCCGATGGCGTTCGTCGCAATGGTCGAAGAGCCAGAGAGCGTGACTTGCGTCAGCGAATTCGACAGCTTCAATTGGGGAGGTTCGTAAGCAGGCAATTCGCCGTTGAAGGCGGCCAATGCCTTGTTGGAAACCGTTACGCCATCTTCCGAATCAAAAATCAGGCCGTTGCCGTCCAGTTCATCCAGAAATGCGCGCGTATCCAATTCCGCCAGGTCGGCGTTGATGTTGAATGCAGCAGCCAACGCAGCCGCCAGGCGATCTGCCGAATTGGCCGATCCTGATCGCAACTGTTTCCACAGAAAAATCGCCGCCGCATTGAGGGTGTAATAATGAAGGTTCTCCAGATCGAGGATGATGCCTTCCTGATTGTCGAGCAGTTCGGTGAACGACGCCTGCTCCTTGGTGACTATTGTCGGGGTTATGGTCTGCATCTGCATGGGAATTTCCTTGCGTCCTTTCCAAAGACTTTATTAAGCCATCCGGTCGCGCCGAATTAGCGCGTGGGCCGGCCCAGACGAACCGGTTCAGCCAAAAAGACTGCGCCATCATCCATTCCGGAATTAAAAGTCAGGCGTTCAACCAAGCCTGAACCGATGTTGAGCAGATAAATTTCCGCATCGCCATCGCGCGTCGAAGTGAACAGCATGCGGTCACCACGCGCGGAAAGCGATCCATTGAAATCGCCCTTGTCGGTCAGGATACGGAAGCTGCCGCTCTCGGCGCCAGCCACTGCGATACCGCTGTTTTCGCTGGCGGTTGCCGTAGTGTTGAACACGATCTGCTTGCCATCCGCGTTCCAGCTCAATCCTCCGGTCGCTTTGGCGCCGCGCGTCAACTGGCGAAGTTCGCCGGTCGCGCTGGTATAAATCCAGAGGTCGAATTCGCCGCCGCGATTGGAAACAAACGCGACTCGCGCTCCATCCGGCGAAATCGCCGGGGAGAAATCGGAAAATTGCTCACTGGTTGGAACGACAATCCGACGATTGATTCCAGTGGAAGTCATCACTTCGATGCCATTCCCCGACAGGAACGCAACCCAAACGCCATCTCGCGTCAGGCTGGCGCCGGTTTCATCGTTGCTGTTGATGGTCAGACGATTGACGCCCAGCAAAGTGGGACGGAGTGTGCGGACCGCCGCGCCCAACTGGCCACTGAAAATTTCGTAGCTGCTGCCTTGGCGGGAAGCAAAGACAATGCCGCGATTGGACGAAATGGCAGGAGTCAAATGCCCCCGACCGGTATTGGTCAATTGGCTGACCTGACGTGTTTTCAAATCCAAGGAATAAAGTTCAGCGGCTCCATTGCGCTGCGAAACAAACACGGCGTAAGTTTCGTCGCCTCGTTCCTGCGCCAGCGCCGCAACTGAAAGAGTCAGAGCAAAGATCAGGACGGCGATTCCGCTGACAGCGCGAGCCATAATCCCTCTTGCCTTCTTCGATACTTTCATAAGATCACTGCCTCCGATAATTTTGGCAATCATTATGTTCCTGTTCAGGAACAAGATTTTTGGCTTGCCAGATTGG
This sequence comes from uncultured Heliomicrobium sp., assembly GCA_964470555.1. Taxonomy (GTDB): domain Bacteria; phylum Acidobacteriota; class Blastocatellia; order RBC074; family RBC074; genus RBC074. The sequence continues at coordinate 25,059 of CAYYDG010000069.1, read as the reverse complement.
GATGCGATTTTACGCCGCATCCCAATCTGACCGTTTACGCACGCTAGCGAATCCTGCGGATCGCATTGTTCTTCGAATCGGAGAAAATAATTTCGCCGTTCGGGGTGACCAGAATGCTGATGTTCACGCGAACATCGAAACGTGTTCCCGCGGTCGAAGTCTGGAAGTCAGTGGCTTCCAGATTCAACAACGCATTGGCAGCCGGGCCGCCATCGCCGGAATAGCCCTGAACGTCTCCAGAAAATACTGAAGCCGTGCCGGTAGTTCCGTTGACGACAATCCTCAGAAGCTTGTTGTCGCTTCTTCCAAGTTCCGAAGGTCCGGCGTTGGTCACATACAACGCGCCGTCTTTGCCTTCGGCAACGTCACGCGGATTTCTGAGCAACGAACCGGTTCCACCGCTCAGAATGGTGTCGAAACACCCTGCGGGAGTCGTGGCGCATTGCCCTGACGCCTTTTCGCGCAAAATCGCGCTGTTGCCGAAGTTGGTGGTCGTGGTCTTGCGTCCCGCATTCGCCACCAGCAAGCGCCCAGCCGAATCGAACGAAAGTCCGGTGTAAGCATCGTTGACGGTTCCGGTCAGAATCGTCGAGACAGCGCCGGTCTGGCGATTGATGCGACGAATACGTGAAGCTGCCGTGCTGCTGGAGCTTGTTCCGGTTTGCTGTCCGGCATCGGCAACATAAATGTCACCGCTGGTCGGATGAATCGCAATATCGGTCGGTCCCAGGAATCTGGCGCTCGTCGGATTGGCTCCGTCTGTCACATCGCCTATACCGCCTCCGGCAATCGTAGCAATGTTGCCGGGAGGAACGGTGATCGGAATTCCAGTGCCGCCACTCGAATAGAACGTCACATTGCTGGCCGAAGTGTTGATAAATCGGATCAAGCCCGTGCGGCGTTGCATGGTGGTGATGGTCGGCCCTCTTCTGGAATCTGCAAGGAAGAGGCCTTGAGACGTGGCGACAATGCCTTGCGGTGTGTCGAAGGCAGCCGAGTTCACAGGAGCGCCATCGGTCGGCCCGTTTCCTACGTCTTTATTCACGGACACAATCGTTCCCGGCGCCACAGTCTGTTCAGCCTGAGTGCCCTGGAAAATCGTCACCGTCGTCGTGCCGCAGTTGACGAATTGCAGACGATTCGCCGTCGAATTGGTCAGCCACAGATTGCCGTTACCATCAACAGTCACACCAATCGGCGCAGCCAGATCAGCGCTCGAAGCCAAAGCGCCTTCAAACGGCGATGCGACTCCGCTTCCGGCAACGGTGTTGATGTTGTCCGGCTGGATTGCGACACCAGCGACTTCCACCGGGTTGGCGCTCAGATTGATGTAACGAATGCGCCCCTTGAACGCGGCGCCCTGATCGAGCACAAAAATGCCCTTGCTGTCAGAAGCGATGCTGGCCAAAGGCGGCGTTGCCGTGCTGCCAAGCATGTTAAACGCCGATTGGTCAATAGTTCCGCCGTCTCCGCAGGTTGAAGAAGAGTAATCGCAAGAAGCATCAGGTGTTCCAGCGACGACCGTGCCTGACGAAGAAGCGCTGGCAGGATTGGTCACTTCAACGATTGTCTGCTGGTTGCCGAGCGTTGCATACAGCTTGCCGCCATAAAACGCCAGACCGCCAAGATGCGGGTTGTTCCATGATCCCGGAGGCGGCGGAACATCCAATTGATAAACCGAGAAGATACTTCCTCCGCCATCCACACGAGCAACGCGACCGTGGCCAGTGTCGGCAATGTACAGGTTGCCAGCCGGATCAAAGGTCAGGGCGCGAGGCTGCAACAGCGGGACGCTGGTCGCAGCAGCGCCATTGCTCAATGGCTCGTTGCGAGGAGTGGTGGCTCCGTTGCCCGCGAACTCCGTGGCCGCTCCGCCCGCAGCAGGAATCTTGAACACTCTGTTGATTCCCGGCGTGGCGTCAACCACATACACATCGCCGGAAGTCGGATGAACCGCCAATCCATTGAGGATGTTGCCAAATTGCCCGCTGGCTGGGCCTGCGGACAAGGTGCCCACATTTCCTGACGCAATGGTTCTGCCATCAATGGTCTTGTTGCTGTTCGATGCGTTCCAGGCACGAACCGCAGCGATGATGGAATCCACGTAATACAGAACCTCGCCGTTGGGACTGACCGCCAGACCGGTCACCGTTCCTGAATCGGCCACGCGGCCAGGAACGTTTTCATCGCCATCCAAACCGCCGCCAACCACAGTGCGAATGGTTCCCGGAGCGACTTTCATTCCGCCAATGGTTACTGTGTTGCGAGTGGTGTTGAAGAAACGAATGAAGTTCCCTGAACTCGCCGAATCAACAAAGTACACGCCACGATCCATCGGATCAGCCGCCGCAACCGCCGGAGTGATGATGTTCACCTTGAGTCCCGGATTGCCGTCGCCGAGTTGACCGCCGATTACAGTGTCAATGATGGGCGTCGTATTGCTGGTCGTCGTGCCGCGAGAATCAATCTTTGCGCCACTGATTGCCAGCAAACCGCCTGTCGCACTGTCGTTGACTTGAGAGTTCGTGACTTTGACGTTCGTGCCATCCGAAATGACTGCGGCATTGCCCAGACTGCAAGACGAAGCCGCGCCGCCATTTTTCACGCTGACATAATTCAGAATGCAGTTGTCCATTGCGTTCCGCGCAAAAAAGATTGCGCCAAAATTGCCGCCACTCGGAATTTTGTCGAACGTGATCAAGCTGTTGGCAGCGGGTGCGCCGGGTTGAGACCCCAGATAAACTCCGGCATAACCGTTGGCTGCGATGCAACCGACTCGATCAGAGGCGTAATCGCCAGCTTGCAGGTTCAAGTCAGCCGCAAGTTGGATGGTTGCACTCGGCGTAATCGTCAATTCAGCCATTCCAGGAGCCGGCGCTCCCACAATCGCCGGATTGGAACAGTCACCGGCAATTTGAATCGGAGTGGTTCCCTGACCAACCAGTACGCCTGATTCCGAAAAATCATTTGAGGCGGCATCGGACGTGGTTCCGATGCGAACGGCGTTGACCTGATTTCCGGCAAAATCGTTGGCGGAGGAATAGTAGTAAGAAGCATCGCCAACGCTGGTTGCAATCGTCGCACCTGTCACAGGCAGATCATACAACCCAAGAGCCGCATTTCCGCTCAAGAGCAACGCCGGATCGTTCACTGACAAGCCATTGTTTTCGATTCGATTGCGCGCAAAACCGACAACCGAATCATTTGTGCCCAACGCACGGAGACCGGAGCCGGAGCTATTGCGAATAATTCCGTCGGTGAAACGCAATGTGCGGCCTGATCCGCTGATATTGATGCCGGCCAATCCGGCTCCACCGCCGTATTCAACCACCACGTTTCGCATCATTATTTGAGAAGTCGCGGCAGAAGTGGCGTCAATTCCTCCCCACGCTCCGCTTGACGGAACAGATGCTCCCGGCGAACGCTGCGCGGTAAAGACGATCTGTCCGGCTGTGGCAGAAACGCCAGGAATTCCCCCGTCGGCATTGATGTTTCCACCGCCACTGAGTGAAATCGTCGCCCCGCCAGCAACATAAATCACGGTTCCCGGAGGAATCGGCGTGGACGAACCAAGACTTGCCGCGCCAGTCACCAGATAAGCTCCGCCTTCGGCAAAAGCGCCACCCGGAATGCTGCCCGACAAGGTGTTTGTCGGAACTCCAGTCACCGTCAGACGACCCCGAATCGTGCTGGAACCCTGCCCACCGGCTGTTCCACCGGGATTGGTGACACGCACACTGTAAATGCCGGCAGCCGTTCCCGCCGGAACTGTCGCCGTAATCGAAGTAGCCGTTGCCGTCACATTGGTCGCCGCAACCGCAGCGCCTGTGGCAGGCACAAATTCGACCGTCGGAGTTCCAGAGAAGCCACGACCACTGATCGTCACACTTGTTCCAGACGAAGCATTGACCTGTACGGCAGCCGGAGCAACGCTCTCGGCAGCAACACCCAGGTCGGCAATCACTCTGTAGGTGAAAAAGAAGGTAGGAGGTTGATTGGCAACGGCAAAACTCCAGACCCTGGTGGATTTCCCGGCTGCTGCAATATCGCCATAATCGCGCGAAACGCTCAATTTTCCGCCGTAGGCAACCTGACCGTCGTTGAAATAAGCGAAGCCGTTCGCTCCGGGCAGGTTTCCGGCGTCAGCGCCTCCGGCATTCGTGACCTTGAACGAGGTGAAGACAATACGTGTGTTGTAAAGCGTTGCACTCGTATTGTTGGTCAACTCGATTTCCCCGGTCACAGTCGCAGATTGCTCCGCGTTGCCAACCAGCGCGCTGCGAACGACGCGGAAACTGAAGCCCGCGCCTTGCGACACTTCGCCGCTCGGATCGCTGCGAGAATACAACTGCGAGCCTTTCCCATCAGACGAACGATTTCCTCTCGGTTGCAAGGTGAAGCTGCGGGTTTTGCCGTCGAAGTATCCTTGGTACTCACCCACAACCGCTCCCTGCAAGCCGTCACTCTGTTCGAAGGTTCGACCATTGAGTGAAATCAGTGAGGCAGCGTTGACATGCGAAACCGAAGTCTCCGTCATCGTGCTCGTTTCCTTGCGTTCAGCCGCCTGATGACGCCAGGTCGTTAAACCGGCGCCGATCAAACAAAAGGCAATAAACGCAACAACAGCCGCTTGGCGCGAAACCAGGCGGCGCAAATTGAAAATAGATTCGCGACCAGCCATTGTTATTCTGACTCCTTTTCTCTATGGCGAGGAGATTTTGCCGTAAAGCTTCTTCGACTCTACGGCTTGCCAATTCTTGATGATCTTTCAACTATCCGAACCGGGCTTCTTCGCCCAGTGTTAAATAAAGCCTTGTGTAAATTTATGAATTCGATAAGTGCGTTCAGACGCAAAATCCGACAGAGGAATGCACACGATTCAGCATTCCAAAACGCAAAGACGACAGATGTAGTAATTGGAGCACCTGATTTTATGTGTTGGAGCACCACACCCACGTGAGCAAGCAACCAGAACGCAGAACGGGTCAGCGGATGAATCTTGAACTTATGTCATTTTCGTGGATTCTCCAGTCAACGACTTAATAATACTCAGCGACCTAACCGGATATTGAGCGAGGTGAAATGAATAGGCAGGCACATTGTTGAATGGCAAGGGGACAATCATTTTTCTTTATTTCCTCAATCATTCTCTTTCACTCTCAATCACAAGTTTCAGTCATCCACGGATCCAAGGGGCATTTGTTTTCTTGTCTTAAAAGCAGACTTGTTCAGACTTGAGATCCTAGATCGAACCTTTGATCTTTTTGACCTTTTAAGATTTGTGAGGCACGGCAATTTGAGAAGCAACTGCAATCATCACCAGTGAGGAGAATTCGGTGTTGCCGTTTGTTTGATTCGTTGCACCGTATCCGCGACGCATCTTAGCCAACGACCCAAAGTCCGTCAAGCGGTAATTTGGCGCATCAACGCTGTTTCCCAACTGTCTTTGGGCTTGAAAAACCTTTCGCCTGAAATCAATTCGGAGCCTTGAAAAAAGGGTATTTCACGCGATTTATCAATCGTTTCTTGAAATGGAAAATGGCCGTTGCTAAGATGCTTGTCGTTCGCAAAAGCGTAAGATTTTAACTGCGCTTGCCCAACGGCAAGTGGCTTATCCCGATTAAGTGAGAGGAGTGAGAGATATGCAAACCGATTTCGATCAGATTATAAATGTAAGCCGCCGAGGCCGTGTCAACTGGACTTTGATGGGTTTGATTGGCGCGGCAGTTTTGATTGTCGGAACAGTTTTGGGTTCCGCAGCGACATCGCGCGGATGGTTCAAAAGCGGCGATGGCAATCGAGTCCCCATCTATGTTTCGACGGAGCCTCAAATCAACCAGCAAATCACTTTGTCAGGTGGTTTTTCTTCCATCGCCAAAGCGGTGACCCCGGCCGTGGTGGTCATCAATGTCAGCGGGCGACGGCAACAACCACAATTCTTCAATCCGTTCGGCGATCTGTTTGGCGATCCAGACCAGGATGACGAAGGAACGCCGCGACGCCGGATCATCCCGCGCGGCCAACAACCTCAACAACCTCAGGGGCGCAATCCGCTGCAGCGAATTGGCACAGGCTCAGGCGTCATAGTCAGCACCGACGGATACATCATCACCAACAACCACGTTGTCGAAGGCGCTGAAAAGGTGGAAGTCGAACTGGCGGACAAACGCGTGGTCAAAGCCACCGTCATCGGAACCGACCCGCCCAGCGACATTGCCGTCATCAAAGTTGACGCGACCGGACTGCCGACAGTGCCCTTTGGCGATTCCGACAAGGTCGAAGTCGGCGACATTGTTCTGGCCGTCGGTAACCCTTTGGACATTGGACAGACCGTGACAATGGGAATCATCAGCGCCAAAGGCCGTCGTTCGCCGGGCGGAACCGACCGCACTTATGAAAACTTCCTGCAAACCGACGCGGCCATCAATCGCGGGAATTCGGGCGGCGCGCTGGTCAATTTGCGCGGCGAACTGATCGGCATTCCGTCACAGATTTTGTCGCAAACCGGCGGCAGCATCGGAATTGGATTCGCCATTCCAACCAAAGACGCTCGCAACGTGATGGATCAATTGCTGCGCAACGGCAAGGTCCGGCGCGGAATGCTCGGCGTCAACGTCGGGTTTGTCACGCCCGAACTTGCCGAAGAGTTCGGTTACAAGGGAACCAAAGGCGCATTCGTCCAGAACGTGTCGCCCGATGGCCCGGCTGATCAGGCCGGAGTCAGACGCGGGGACATCATCACCGAATTCCAGGGACAAAAGATCGAAGACCGCGACCAGCTTCGCAACATGGCTTCGCAAACTCCGCCCGGCACCAGTGTCAAATTCAAAGTCTGGCGCGAAGGCAGCGAACGCGAATTGACCGCCAAACTGGCTGAACGCGATTTGACGCCGGAAAGCGACAAGGCAGGCGAAAGCGGCGACAATAAATCGAGCGATGCCGGAGGCGTGCTCTCTGGAGTTCGGGTCGAAAATCTGACGCCGGACCTTATGCAACGTTACCGATTGCCCGCCAGCGCCAAAGGTGTGGTCATTACGGGCGTGGACCCGAACAGCAATGCAGCCGTTGCGGGATTGGCGCGCGGCATGGTGATTGAAGAAATCGCCCGCCAGCCAATCGGCAACCTGAACGACTTCAACGCTGCCTTGCAGAAACTCGGCAACAAGAAGAGCGTGCTGCTCAGCGTGCTCACGTCGCAGGGTTCCAGTTACGTTGTCGTCAAAGAAGAGTAACCGATCAAAACTCGCACGACGTAATTCAGGGGCTGAGTCTCAAAAAGGACTCAGCCCCTTTGTTTTTTGCAGGCAGCGTGAAGTTCTTTTGACGGTATGCCGCTTCGTCCAATAAAATCCTCGCCACTGATTTCCCCCAAAGGTTCTTCATTCTGAGCATTTATGGTTTGTGAGGCGAACAGGTTATGGAAACTGCCGCATTGCCCGCGCTAATGACGACTGAACGAAAAGCGACTGGTCCGCTGGTCGAACACACACTGCTGAACCGCGAACTCAGTTGGATCGAATTCAACAGCCGTGTGCTGGATGAAGCTCTCGATCCTTCGCAACCGCTGCTCGAACGGCTGAAATTCCTTTCGATCTTTTCGACCAACCTCGACGAATTTTTCATGGTGCGCGTTTCCGGCCTGGTGGAACAGCACGAAGCCAATCCGTTGATGTTGTCACCGGATGGATTGTCTCCGGCGGCACAGTTGCGAAGAATTTCCGACCGTCTGCGTCCGCTGCTGGAAGTTCAAACCCGCTGCCTGACCAAACAGATTCTGCCCGGATTGGAAGAATACGGCATTCGCATCGTTCCGTACGGCAAACTCAACAAAGAGCAGAAAGGCGAGCTGAAAGTTTTTTTCAACGAACGCATCTTCCCCGTGCTGACTCCGCTGTCTGTTGATCCCAGCCATCCGTTTCCTTCGATTTCCAACATCAGCTTGAATCTGGGCACGCTGGTCGTCCCCGAAATCAACAACGATGACGAAGAGCCGCGCTTCGCTCGCGTCAAATTGCCGCCGAATGTTCCTCGCCTGATTCCGGTCACCTGCAAGGGCGAACACTGTTTTGTTCTGTTGGAAGAAGTCGTTGCCGCGCACATCGAATCGCTGTTCCCCGGCATGCACGTGTTGGAATGCCAGCCGTTTCGCATCACGCGCGACGCCGACATCGAATTGGTCGAAGACGAAGCGGGCGATTTGCTGAAAACCGTCGAACAACAATTGCGCCAACGCCGTTTCGGCTTTTACGTGCGCCTGGAAGTTTCCAGCGGCATGAGTCCGCAGATGGTCAAATCGTTGCGGCAATGGATGGAGCTGGAAGAACACGACGTTTACACATTTGACGGGCCGCTGAACATTCCGGATTTGATGGCGCTTTACAAACTGGATTTGCCGGAATTGAAAGACCAGCCATTCACGCCGGTCACTCCGGCGGCAATCCGCGCCGGCGAAACAATTTTCGATTCCATTCGCCACCAGGACATTCTGCTGCATCACCCTTACGAATCGTTCGCGCCTGTGGTCGAATTCCTCAGAGCCGCCGGTCGTGATCCGCACGTGCTGGCCATCAAACAAACGCTCTATCGCGCAGGCAAAGATTCGCCGATTGTCGAGGCTTTGATCGAAGCCGCCGAAAACGGAAAACAGGTGGCTGTGCTGGTTGAATTGAAAGCCCGCTTTGACGAAGAAAACAACATCAACTGGGCCAAACGGCTGGAAAAAGCGGGGGTTCACGTCGTTTACGGTCTGGTGGGATTGAAAACGCACGCCAAAGTCACACTGGTCGTTCGCCAGGAACCCAACGCTCTGCGCCGATACGTGCATTTGGGAACCGGAAACTACAATCCGGTCACGTCACGCATTTACACAGACCTGGGCTTGTTCACCTGTCACGACGATTACGGCAAAGACGTTTCGGAACTGTTCAATTACCTGACCGGGTATTCGCGGCAAATTCGGTATCGCAAATTGCTGGTCGCGCCGGTCAATTTGCGCCAGAGCTTTACGGAGATGATTCGCCGCGAAATCGCACACCATCAAGCCGGTCGCCCGGCAGGCATCATGGCCAAATTCAACAGTTTCACCGACGCCCAGTTGGTCGAAGAAATGTACAACGCTTCGCGCGAAGGCGTACCGATTGACCTGATCGTTCGCGGCATCTGCTGTCTGCGCCCAGGCTGGCCGGGCCGCAGCGAAACCATTCGCGTCGGCAGCATCGTTGGGCGTTTCCTGGAGCATTCGCGGATTTATCGTTTTCTGAACGGCGGCGACGAACAGGTTTATCTGGGCAGCGCCGACCTGATGAACCGCAACCTGGATCGCCGCGTCGAAGTCCTTTTCCCCATCGAAGACCCGCGCATCAGAGAACGCATCACACACGAAATCCTCGAACCATCGCTGAAAGACACCGCCAAAATGCGCTGGCTGCAAATGGACGGCAGTTACATCCGCCCGCGCGTCGCCGACGAAAAACGCTTCAACCTGCAGGAGCATTTGCTGGAACCTGCGCTGAATGGGTAAGCAAGGTTTGGTTTTAAGAAACTCACCCATCCTCTATCACATTCACTCTTCTACTTCTGGTTCTTGGCGGGCACGTTCCAGAATAGATAGTAATAACTTCGGAGAAACGCGAAAAAAGGTTTTCGACAAACGGTCAAAGACATCCGGCAATTCCAAAAAACCTCTGGCGGCGGCGGCTTCTAACACAGTCAGCGTGGGAAGAATCGAAAATCCAACTCGTGCTGCCTCGCTTTTTCCAGCTCGCTCGTCAATCAAAATGGCGTCTGCATTCAACTCAATTGCAAGCGATATGGCTTCGGTTTCGCTACGCCCCAGCGGAATCGCAGAAACAAACGAAGAAGGGTCGGCGGCGCGAACTTCAAGCCAGGGTGGTCGCGATTGAACCCAGGCTTTATTTTGTGCGGGGTTTTCGGATGCTGTAACTCTTCTGATACGGCTATGGGAATGATGATTTGCCCGAAAAGTTCGGGCAGAATTTCGACAACTTCGATTTCAACCAGATACCGCAGCGGAGTTGTATCGGAAACAACGATCATCGGCTTTCCCTATTCAGCAATTCATCGAGTGCGTCTGTTGCAATGAAACTTTCACGCAAGGGCGATTGTCGTTTATGGCGTTACCCCGTATTTCCCTTTTGGTTTTGGAGACCTACGCACTGTTGATTATTTCCGCTTGGCCGTCAGTACAGTTCCAGGCTGGCGGATTTCCACGGCGCTGATTTTGCCCTGATCGCCGCTGACGAAATGCAGCGAAACCACCTGCACCTGTTTGAGAACAAAATCGCCACTCAAGTTCGGTTGTAAATCCAGCGGCGGTTGACCGGGCAGATTCGCCACCAGCGAATTGCCTTTGATGCTGATGCTGATCGTCTGGCCCAGCATGTTGTATTCGCCCGCAAAGCGCGCCAGATACGCCGGATCGAACAATCGCGCATCAGGTTTTTTGACGAACACGATTTCTTTCACCGCAGCTTCAAACGGAGCAGCAATGCTGGCGATGAATCCATTCGCGTCAGCCTGGAACGTGTACTTCATGTTCTCGAAAGTGCCGTCCGCAGCTTTGCCGCCGTTGAACGTGTCGTAATGCCAATGTTCGAGCGGCGTGACGATTTTGTTGAACGTCGTTTCCAGCTTGTCGCCATTGAGCGCGACTTTCAGCACGCCGTACCCCGGATGTTCGTAATCGCCGACGTAATCGCTGAGTTTGTGCGATGGATTCGTTCCGGCAATTCGTGTGACGGCTTTTTTCTTTTCACCTTCCTTGCCTGCGGTTTCAGCCAGCGCCCGGCGGGCAGCGCCTTGCGCGATCCAATCAACCGGTTTCAAACCCAACAAACGATCCGCCGCGACCTGTGCGATCAAATCGCGCAGCGGCGTGCCGTTCATATTCGTCAACACCACCATTCCGAAATCGTCTTTCGGAAACAACACCACGTTCGCTGAAAAACCGTCTATGTTGCCGCCGTGCTGAACCCGGCGATGACCGCGGTAATTATCGCCGAACCAGCCCATGCCGTATTCACCGCCTGTGATTTCCGGTTCGGGATTGGTTGCGCCCATGACCATGTGAGCCAGATGCATATCGGCAACAGTGGGAGCTTCGGCCAATTTCTTGTCGCCATATTTGCCGCCGTTCAAGTGAACCGTCACCCACCGAGCCATTTCGTTGACGCTGGAATTGATCGAACCCGCCGGGCCTATGTTGGTGATTGGGCGGAACGGCAGCTTTTCAATCTTGCTTTCTTTCTTCCCGTACGGCTGCGCGAAATCGCTGTCTTTCTGTGAATCGGCGACTGAAAAGTTGCTGCGTTTCATGTCCAACGGAGTGAAAACCCGCGCACGCACGGCCTCTTCCCAGGTTTTGCCTGTGATGACTTCGGTCAGGTATCCGGCGGTCAAATACATCAAATTGTTGTATTGCCATTTTTCGCGCAGGTCGGCGCTCGGTTCCAGATAAGCGAGTTTGCGAACGAAGGCTTCGCGCGTGGAGTCGAAGTTGTTGTACCAAACCAGATCGTGGCGCGGCAGCCCCGACCGATGCGTCACCGTGTCGCGCACACTCAATCGTTCGGTCATCACCGGATCGTAAAGCTTGAACCACGGAATGTACGTTCGCAGCGGTTTGTCCCATTCGATCTTGCCTTCGTCCACCAGCGTGCCCAGCACGAATGTCGTGAAGGCTTTTGACGACGAACCAATCGCAAAAAGCGTGTCGGCGGTTACGGGCAATTGCTTTTCGACATCGCGGAACCCGAAGCCTTTGGCGTAAACAACTTCCTTCCCTTTGACAATGGCGATGGCCATGCCGGGAACTTCAAACTTCTTCATCGCATCGTTGACGACTTCTTCAAATCCGGCCAGAGCTTCTTTGGCCACCGCGACAGGATCGGTTTTGCGTTCCAGATTGCAGGGAAGATTCGCGCCACCCTGCGAAAACGTGCCTTCGATCTTTTGCCCGTCGGCAGAAAGTTTGCCTTTGAACTTCGGATCGCCGGGAACACCTGGAATTGCGAAGGTGACTTCGGCGTTGTTAAGACCGACGTCCGTCAGCGGCAGATCTTTTGCGCCTTGCTGCGGAATGGTGATCGTCGCAGAGAGTTTGCCGTCCGCCGCAGCCGTGAAATCCACGCTGATTTTCAAGTCGCCATTGGGCAATTTGATCGCACCTTCCCAATGACCGGCGATTGAGTTTTGTTGAGCAGGCGAAGCGACAGCCAAGCTGACAACCACGAGCAGCAGCAAAGGCAGCAGGATTCTTTTCATGATCGGTTCTCCTTGGGGTTTGGGAAATTGACGAATCATTGTTGGCTGTTCAGCGATTTATGGCAAGACGAAAGCCGCTTTTGTCCGCCGCCTCATCAATTGTCAAACAATTGGTTATACTGCGCGCCGTTTGAGTCACCTTCACTTCCAAGGAGCAATGAATGAAGCCTTCTCGACTGACGGAGTTTCTCGCCCAAATGGAGCCGAACAGCGTCGCCGTTTTTGCCGGCGCGCACGAAGTTCGACGCAATCAGGACACGGATTTTGAGTTTCGACAGGATACGGATTTTTATTACCTGACGCGGTTGAACGAACCAGATTGTGTCGCCGTGCTGGCCCCGAATCATCCCGAACACAAATATGTGCTGTTCGTTCGCCCGCGCAAACGCGAAGAAGAAATCTGGACTGGATTGCGCGCCGGAGTCGAAGGCGCTGTGCGCGATTTCGGAGCCGACGCGGCTTATGACATTGCTGAACTGGATCGCTTACTGCCGAAATACCTGCAAAACGTTCACACGCTGTATTACCGATTCGGCTACAACGTGCAGTTCGATCAAAAGGTCTTCGGCACGATCAAACACATCCGCGAACGGGTTCGTGGCGGCGTGTATGCTCCGACGACGATCATTGATCCCATCACCATCGTTCACGAAATGCGGCTCAGAAAGAGCGAAGAAGATTTGAACAGTTTGCGCCGCGCCGCAGCCATCAGCGCCGAAGGTCATGTCGCCGCCATGAAACATTGCAAACCCGGCATGTACGAATACGAACTGGAAGCCGTAGTCGAATACGTCTTTCGCAAAAACGGCGCGACGGGCGTTGGTTATCCTTCCATCGTCGGAGCCGGATTCAATTCGACGATCCTGCATTACAACACAAACCAATGTCAGATCAGCGACGGCGATGTGGTGTTGATTGACGCCGGAGCCGAATACAACCTGTTTTCCGGCGACATCACACGCACCTTTCCCGCCAACGGCAAATTCACCAAAGCTCAACAGGCCATTTACGAAGTCGTGCTCAACGCCAACAAATCCGTCATTCAGATGGTCAAACCCGGCGAAAGCTTCATGAAGTTGCACGAACACAGCATTGACGTGGTGACGCAGGGATTGATTGACATCGGTTTGCTGACCGGCAGCGTCAAGGACAATGTGGCGTCGAAGGCTTACGAAAAATTCTTTATGCACAAAACCGGCCATTGGCTGGGAATGGATGTTCACGATGTTGGCCGTTACAAACTGGACGACGATTGGCGCAAACTGGAACCTGGGATGGTTTTCACCGTCGAACCTGGCGTGTACATCGCCGCCGGAGCCGAACACGTGCCGGAAGAGTTTTTCAACATCGGCGTTCGCATCGAAGACGACGTGGTGGTGACTGAAACCGGCGTTGAAGTATTGACTTCGGGCGTGCCCAAAGAACCCGGGGAAATTGAAGCCATCATGAAAGATTCGGCAAAGGTGGCGTTTTGAATCCTGGACTTTTAGCCGGAGCGCTCGATGCGCGCAATGAGTTATTCGACGCTCGCCACGAAGCGGCGTTTCGGCTTTTCAATGGCTTTACGGAAGGCTGGCCGTCGCTGGCGGTTGACCTGTACGCGCAGACTTTGGTTTTGCACGATTATTCCGAGACTCCCGAAACCAACCTTTCAACCATTGCTGCGGCACAAGAGTTTTATCAATCGCGACTGCCGTGGTTGAGCGCCGTGCTGTTGAAAACTCGCAATGCGAAAACGCCAGAAGCTCGCAACGGAGTGTTGCTTCACGGAGAAAAGCTGAGCACGAAAATCCGCGAACACGGGGTTTGGTATTCCGTCGCGTTGCAGATGAACCGCGACGCCAGTTTTTATCTGGACACGCGCAATTTGCGAAGCTGGATTTTGCAAAACCTTGCTGGCCAGCGTGTGCTCAACACCTTCGCTTACACTGGCAGTTTGGGCGTAGCGGCAATGGCCGCCGGAGCTTCACGCGTGGTGCATCTGGATTTGAACCGAAGGTTTTTGAACGTGGCCAAGACTTCGTACACGCTGAACGGATTTCCGATTCACAAAGCGGATTTTCAAACCGGCGATTTCTGGCCGCTGGTCAGTCGCCTGATTCGCGCCGGAGAGTTATTCGATTGCGTCTTGCTCGATCCTCCGTTTTTTGCTTCGACCAGCAAAGGGTTGGTGGATGCGAAAAACAACTACGCCCGGTTAATCAACAAAATCCGTCCGCTGGTTGCCGACGGTGGCCGACTGTTGGCCATCAACAACGCGCTGTTCGTCGGCGGCGCAGAGTTTCAGCAAACGCTCGAGGCGTTGTGTTCGGACGGGTATCTGGCAATCGAAGAATTGATTCCTGTGGCCGAAGATTTCACTGGTTATGAAGCGACACGAATGAAGTCCAGTTTGCCTGATCCCAAGCCATTCAATCACTCTACGAAAATTGCAGTCCTGCGTGTCCGCCGAAAGTTTGTGGTAAATTAAGCTCCACATCAAACAACCCGATTTAATTCCACAGAAAGCTTTATCAGGAAAGGAAAACCCGCTATGAATTGGCGATTCCTGCAATCACTGGTTCGTTTACAGAATGAATTCGCTACCAATCTGTGTGTTGATACTGATCGCAAGGTTGAGATTTACATCAGCCTTTCCGAGGCTGCGACACTCCGGGAATTGAGTTATTGGCTTCAGATTCTCTTTGCCGCTGGTGTGGCCACGCTCGGTTTGGTGTTGAACAGTCCGGCAGTCATCATCGGAGCCATGCTGATTTCACCTTTGATGGGGCCGATCCTGTCTGCCGGTCTGGCGTTGGCGGCTGGCGATTTGATTTTGGGATTTCGAGCCGCAGCCAAATTGGCCATCAGTTGTTTGGTGGCGGTCAGCTTTGCGGTGCTGCTTGTCGGTTTGTTGCCCTTCAAGGAAATGACCAGCGAAATCGCGGCGCGCACGGAACCCAACACTCTCGATCTGGCCGTCGCTCTGTTTTCCGGCGCGATTGGTTCCATCGCCACCTGCAAAAAAGTCGAAGGCGTGGTCACTTCCATTCCGGGAGTGGCGATTGCGGTCGCGTTAATGCCGCCGCTTTGCGTCGTCGGTTATGGAATTGGATTGGCGTTGAGCTTGAATCCGGCAGAAGGTTTGCGCGTTGCCGCTGGCGGCGGACTGTTGTTTCTGACCAATCTTGTCGCCATCAGTTTTACGGCGATGCTTGTATTTCTGGCGCTACGCATTGCCGCCGCGCCAGTCCGCGAAAAAATCCGCGAATGGCGACGCAGTGATGCAGAAAGCGAATGGGAAATGCAGGTATTGTCGCGGCTTCATATTCCCGCCAATTTGCGCCAGATTGGCGGAATCCACGGACGGTTTCTGGTGATTCTGATTCCGCTCTTGTTGATCTTGTTTCCGCTCAGCCGGTCGTTCAGCCAGCTCAAACAGCAGTATCAACAACAGAGGCAGGAAAATACCATTCGCCGCATTACCAACGATTCCTGGCAACAACTGTTTGCCAAACTCCCCAATGGCGAACAACGTTCCGTGCTGGATCAATCCATGATTTCCGAACTGAATGGCAAATTGACGCTGGCCTTGCGCGTTTTTACCAGCGCTCCATACACCTTGGCGGAAAAAAACGAGCTTGCTCATCTGGTCGCTGCGCGCCTGAACCGTCCGCTGGATTCAGTTGAAGTTCAGTTACTGGAAATCCCTACAGCCGCAGGTCTGTTGACCGCCAAAGCCCGTGAAGAAAGCGCCATTGAAGCGCCTCTGACCATCGCACGATCAAGAGCGAATTTCTGGCAAAGCCTTAAACGAACGTTTCAAGGATTGCGACTTCCCCCATCAGCCCAACTTTGCGATTACCGGTTGACAATGAGCGGCAGCGGATCAGTTCAGGTAAGCATCGTTTATGTGGCTGAGCGCGACATTGATGCCGATGGGCAGGCGCTGATTACGGCAGACATCCAGACACGATTGAATGATGCACAAGCGAATGTTCAGCTTGAACGAATTCCGGGAATGTTTCGACTGGAACCGTTTCGGCGCAATCAGGCGACACTAACAACCGCGATGAATGTTCAATTTGATGAAATCGGGCAACTGCTTCAGCAATATCCGCAGTTGCGCGTTGAAATCTCGCTCGCCACGGAACCCAAAGAGCAGGAATCGCTGGTGACAGAACGTGTCCAGGCCATCAAGGATTATATGGACAGAAAGTGGCACATCAGCAGCGACCGAATTTCAGCGCTTCCCCCGGAAACCGCGACCTCTGCAACCCTCATCAGATTGCTGGCGGCTCCATAAAAAATAAACACGGGGGCGAACTCGCTGCTCCCATCAGAAACTGAGTTCAAGAACTGGATTTTGGCTTGTACGGATTGATGCGATACCGCTTTTTGACTTTTTCCGGGTCGGGTTTGAGATAAAAACTGACCTGCTTTTTCGGGTCTTCGCCAATGCGGACGAAAATCAAAATGCCGAGATCAATACGGCTTTTATGCCAGGCCAGTTTGGCATGGAACTTTTCCGGTAAACCATCCACGACGGTTTCATATTCCTGAGTCCAGGCCTCCAAAACAGTCCGCCCCGAAGGATTCACTACAATCTGAAAGCCTTCGATTTCGGGTTTGTCCGGCAATAACGCCAACACTTCAAATCTGCTCAACTGCATGGCTCGCATTTTACTGAGCGAGCCTGTTTCTTGGCCACATCCGCGAGCCAATAATTTCTTTTTCCTGCCGCCCGACCGCTGTGGCATTCAAACCGTCATCCGGCAAGAACAGCCGATGGACAGCTCAGCCGGTGTGAGTACAATCCGCTACTCGATTTCAATTCCATAACAAAGATTCAGAAAAAGGAGCGAGCAATGTCGAAAAAATTTCAATTGTTGACTGTTGGCATCGTGATGATTTTATCGCTGCTGGTTGTTTGGCGCGTCTCTGGCCAAAGCTCCGACGGCACAAAAGACTCGGCCAAAACGTCTGCGACTCAATGGGAATATCTGATTGTCACAGGTGGCAACGTGAATTTGACTGGCGTCGGCAGCGAAATGAGCAAACGTAAAGCCGACGGTTCTTTCCGCGAAGCGACGGTCGTGCAGCGCAACCTGGACAAGCTGGGGCAACAAGGTTGGGAATTGGTGACGGTTCATGGATTGCCGGCTGAACCGATTTATTACCTGAAACGCGCGAAGGAAGCCCGCTAACACTTTGAAACGTCATTCGCACATTGTCGCCGCGATTTCGTTGCTGGCCGGGCTGGTCTTGTTCGTGTACATCGTCCAGCGAATCGGTTGGCAGGAAATAGCATTGCGCATTCGGTCATTGGGCGCAGGGTTTCTGGTCTTGCTGGCGGTGTCGGCCTTGCGGCCATTGGGGCGGGCCTGGGCGTGGTTTCGCTGCTTCGAACCGCAAATGCGTGCGACTGAACTTGGCGGATTCTGGCCTGTGTTGCGCGCGCGATTGGCGGCGGATGCGATGGGCGTTGTGACTTCCGCCGGGCCATTTGTCGCCGAACCTTCGCGCGTGTTCTTTTTCGGCGGGCGGGTTCCGGTCAAACAGGCTTCGGCAGCGGCGGCAGTGGAATTGCTCAGTTACACGTCCTCCTGCGGGTTGTTGTTGCTCGGCGGAATGCTGGCCTTGCTCTTCGGCGTCGAACTGAGCGAACAGTTCCGTTTGGTTCTGA
Organism: uncultured Heliomicrobium sp.; assembly: GCA_964470555.1. Lineage (GTDB taxonomy): Bacteria > Acidobacteriota > Blastocatellia > RBC074 > RBC074 > RBC074. The sequence continues at coordinate 7,112 of CAYYDG010000069.1, read as the reverse complement.
TTGCCGCGATTGCGTTGAATGTTGTCTTGCTGGCGTTGATGGCCGTTGTCTTCAGCCTGAAATTCGTGGTCGTCGAACATTTCTGCGAAGCCGTCAAACGAATGATTCCCGTGACGGGATTTCAGCGACTGGTGGACAAGGAGCTTCACCAATTGCTGGAACTGGAAGAATACGTCTTCGATTTTTTTCGCAAACATCCGAAAGACTTTTTTTGGGTCATGGCGGGCGAAGCCATGTTTCATCTGGCCGGAATCGCCGAAGTGTTTCTGACATTGAAGCTGACCGGCACGAACGCAAGCTGGCTGGCGGCGTTTGTGCTGGAAGCCTTGAATCGGCTGATCAATCTGCTGTTCGCCTTCGTTCCGGCCAAGGTCGGCATTGACGAAGCGGGCAGCGCCTGGTTGGCGGCGGCATTGGGTTTGAGCACGGCTGCCGGCGTGACATTGGCGATTTACCGAAAGTTGCGATTACTGTGTTGGACGGGCGTAGGCTTGGCTTGTCTGGCGACTCTGACAAAAAACACTTCACCCCAACAAAACGGGAAAGAGATTACGGAACAAACGGAATGAACGGAACAAACGGAAAGTCATACTTGATGTTCTTTCCGTTACTTCCGTAATTTCCGTTTGTTCCGTTGTTTTTCCTGTTCCATCAATCAATGAACAATCAAAAGGACTCGAATCACTCAACTTTGATTTCCCGACTGCTCGATCTGGCGAGCATCTTCGCTGTCGCCGTCGGCATGATCTATTGCAACGGAGGCATCGGCATAGGTTCGTCCAATCACGTAGGTTTGCTGCCGGTGGTTCGCCGCATTCTCGATCCGAATTATCTGCCCGGTGATTTCAACATTGCGCTGAGGTTTTATCACCATCGCGCCTTTGCATACCTGGTGGCTGGAGGATCGTCGCTGCTCGGCGAAGACCGCGCGTTGGCAGTATTGGGCGTGCTGGCGACGTTGGCCATCAGCGCCGCGTTGTTTGGTTTGTGCCGACAACTTGGTTTGTCGCGCGTTGGTTTTCTGGTTGTTGGAGCTTTTGCCGCGACGCGGTTTTTGTGGACAGGCAAAGGCCTGGAAGCCAACGAATTTCTAGGCGATCCAGAAGTCATGCCGCCGCATCTGGCTCACGCGCTGGCGCTGCTGGTGTTGACGGCGTTAATCAGGGATAAATTCAGGCTGGCGATTTTCCTGACCGGCGTGACGATTCTGCTGCATCTGCAAATCGGAGTGACGCTGGCATTGATGACGGCATACCTTTACATCACACGGTTGAAGGAATTCGGATGGAAAGAAACGGCTTTGCTGCTGGCGCTGGCCGTCATTCCGGCTTCGCCTGCGTTGTGGCACGTCGCGCAGATGCTGCAACAGGGGTTGGCCAGTTCTTCCATCTCTTCGGCGTACTACATTGATTTTCGCCATCCGCATCATTTTGAACTGAGTTCAACAGCAGCCGCGTTCTGGGTTGCGGGACATTTGCTGATGATCGGACTGGCTTATGCGACTTTTTTCTTTCGCCCACGCGATCCTGAAACTCTCAAGGCAATCGGCAAATTGTTTGTTTGTGGTTGGTCGTTGGTGGCGCTTTGCCTGATTCACTTTGCCGATTATTACCTTGTCAAAAACGACAAACTGGCTCAGGTTCAGTTTTTGCGGCTGACACCTCTGCTGACTATTCTGGGCGCGATTTGTCTGGTATTGGTTGTCAACCGATGGTTGCCGAATCAGAAACTGGCGATTGCGGTCAATGTGGCGTTGATCGCTGCGGCGACGATTTGGGGATGGCATTCGCCGCGCCAAAACGATGTGCCGTATTACTTCGGCGTAAAGCGATTTGCCGACGAACCGTCCAATTGGGTGGACGCGGCGTTGTGGGTCAAAGCCAACGGCCCGCGCGATGCTGTGTATCTGGTTCCGCCGGGCAGAAACGGCTTTTCCGTTTTGTCGCAACGTTCCATAGTGGCGGAATTCAAACTCAATCCCGACGGTTCTCGTTTTCTGGCCGAATGGTTTGAACGGCTACGCGATCTTTCCGGCGGCGAATTGCCCACAGGCAGAGGTTTTGAAAATCGTCGCCCGCTCGACAAAGCCTTTGCCAAACTGACGACCGAGCAACTGCTGACGCTCGGCCAAAAGTACAACGCCCGTTACGCCGTGCTGCACAAAGATTCCAAAGCGCAGTTCGAGATCGTTTACCAGAACAAGGATTACCGAGTCGTAAAGCTGCAATGAAAAACTGGCCTGAGATCGCGGTCACGATCTCAGGCCAGAAAACTGTTCGGCGATGGCTGCCACCGAACTGGTTAATGCACCGGTAAATACCCAAACACCTCTTTATCGGAGGGATGGCTGGTTGGATTGGCTAAGGACGCTGCTGATTTGGCAAAAAACACTTCGGCTGAGAGTGATACTGAGCCGGCACATAACCTAACGTTCTGCTGAGGACGCCTTTGAATCGGGGTATCTGGTTGAACGTGAATCAAACTGTTTTGAATTCATAAAACCTCCTTCTTCTTACCCCGTAATTTTGATTTACCCTGCCTGACCATTGAAGACGTAAACCATCAGAAAAACTCACATCGAAAAAAAAGAAATTCTTTTCGGCGCAGAAATTCTTGCGATTGAAATACGATGCTCGTAATATCACCGCCGTCTTAGCGGGCATAAACACCAATCTACAACCAAAACCAAGCGGTACATCGGAGAAACGGAATCCTCATGTCGCAGGCCTCTCCCGCAACACTTTCTGGGTTGTACCTGTTCCGGCAGTGCGTCGCTGATCCCGAAAATGGCGATCACTGGCAGGAGTTTGTTCACAAATACAACCCGTTGATTGTCCGTAACGTAGCTTCTACCTGGCGAAAATACGGCCCCAGTCAATTCCCTCCCAAAGAACAGGCTGAAGACCTTCTGCAAAATGTCTATCTGGCGATTGTCAAACACGATTTTCGTATGTTGCGGAGTTTTCGCGGCGAGACTGAAGAAGAAGCCAACGCTTATCTGGTGCGTACAGTCATCAACGAAACTATCGCCTACTTGCGTCGCAACCTTACCTTGCGTCGAAACGTGGATGAAACTTCGCTGGACGAATTGCTCACGGATGCCGAAGACGAAGGAAAACCGCTGCCGCACAGTCTGACTCAACGGCCACCGAAATTATCAGAACTGGAATTTATCAAAACCCTGGAACAGTGTTTCACCGGCCAATACCGTAATCGAGACATTCTGATTTTTTTGCTGCACTTTCGTGATGGTTATTCCGCCACGGAGATTGCGGCAATGCGGGTTTGCACGCTGGAAATCGTCAGCATCAACAACCTGCTCGGCAGAATGAAAAAAGAATTGCGGGAATTTTTAACGACAAATGTGTAATTTGAATAGAAAGAACGTCCTCAATATGTGAGGGCAATTTCAAGATGGGAATGAACCTGGAAAATCAAATCCCGGATGGAAATGGCCATCTGACAATTCAGAACATCACTGGCTGGTTGAGCGGTGATGAAACAGCCAATCTTCAAATCGAATACGAGCAGCACTGTGTCCGCTGCGCCGAATGCCAGGAGCGTGTGGCCATGATCCGCCAAGCGATGCAACCTGACGAAGAAATGGTTCGGAGCGCGGAATATCAGGAAATGCTGCGAATCGGCGAGCGTGTTGCTATGCGGGTTTGGGAAGAACAGCACCCTACTGTCGAAAATGTCACGAAATCGGATCCAGAGCAGAAATCAGATTCGCCCAAGCCGGAGCCATGGTTCAAGAGGCTGATTCCGGACTGGCAGCCGGCGTTTGGTCGTGTGGCCGCTGCTGTCCTGTTGTTGATTGTTGGCATATCTGGTTATCGCTATTGGCAGAGCACTCAGTCGGGCAATCAGGGCGACGAATTGGTTGAACGGGCAATGGTCTCTATGCGCCAAGCTTGGTATTTGGATCGCCCGATTAAAACTCGCGTCACCGGAGAGTTTCCCTATTTGCCGTATAGTCCAACGCGAGGCCCAAGTGATTCTGTTCCGGTCAACGATACTCAGTTAAAGGCGGCGACAGTCATTCTCAATCTTGAAGTCGCCGGAGCAACCCCAACGCTGCGTGCCAAACACGCACTTGGCAGGCTTCACCTACTAAACAAAGATTTCGACGAAGCCGAGAAATTGCTCCAGGAAGTCGTCAGTAAAGAACCTCAAAATGCGTTAGCCTATGTAGATTTAGGTTCGGCATATTTTGGACAAAGCGAAAAAGAAAAATCGCCGATCAAGCTTCTTAAAGCTTCCCAAAGCCTGACGAAAGCGATTGAAGTTTCGCCCAAACTGCTCGAAGCCTGGTTCAATCTCGCACTTTGTCACGAAGAACTGCTTCTGTTTACGCAGGCGAAGGCCGATTGGGAGCAATACTTAAAGTTGGATTCCCACTCCAAATGGGCGGACGAAGCCCGCGAGCGGTTGAAGAAATTGCAGGAACGCTCCGTGCTGCGCGAACCGCAACCAGACAAGATCGCCGAAGAGTTGCGCGTGGCCATTGCCGAAAAGAATGACGCCGCCTTGCGCCGCCTTCTCGACGAAAACTTTACGATAGTAACGGAACTGACCTCAGGTCGTTTGATGGATGATTATCTGGCAGCGCTTGTTGAAGCAAAGCAGCCGGAAGCCGCCAAACATCACCAGCTTTTGCAATACCTGGCAGAACTGATCCGCAATACCAAAGGAGATCATTACTTTGTTGACCTGCTGGAGTTTGTAGAACGCTCTACGCCTGCTCGTTTGGAGAAAATTCGCGCGATCAGGGCGCAGTTGCAGCAAGTGACATTTTTTTCGGAAAACTATCAGGATAAGGAGGCAATTCAACTTGCAATGACGGCCAAAGCTACGGCGGAAAGTATTGGCGATGTTTGCCACGCCGAAGCGGCGTTATACGAAATTGCCCGTATCTACAGTCCGGAAACGGAAAAACAGGCACTCTCCCTGCTTCGACAACGATTGTTGTCCGAAACCATTCGGCATCGCCACTTGCAAATGCAGGTTCTGGCCTTCCTTGCACTGGCCAATCAATACGGAGCTGAGCGGAAGATGTCGAGTTGGCTGGACGCGGATCGGCAAGCCCTCGTTATTGCCAAACAATTGAATGATAATGATCTGGTTGTTGCTGTCTTGCGAGATATTGGGCTTGCTTATGTTGATTTTCGTGAGCAAGAGCAAAGCCTAAACGCATATTATGAGGCCACACAAAAACTTTATTCAGATTATTTACCTTTAGGTAAGGCATGTTTGACCTACATACAATTTGCACGGTCATTAGCCGTTCAGGGCTATTTTGGGGAAGCCTATGCTTATCAGAGCGAAGCCCAACAATTTTGCCAAAAATCTAAACCGGCTATTTATTTGAGTGTGCTTGGGCGTACTGGAAAGTACGCCGCCTTAGCTGGCCAGATGGATGAATCACTACGCCTTTTTCAACAAGCCCTTCGAGAGAGTGAACGATACAGGAAAATTATCAATACCCATTCATTAGAGATTGATCTCTACCTTTCTCAAGGCGATGCTCTGGTTAAAAGCCAACGTTTCAAGGAAGCGGAATCAGCTTATCTGAAGGCTAGCGAAAAACTAGGGACTTTGAAGAACCTGTATTATCAGTCTGCCATTCAACATGGTTTGGCTGCCGCGCTGTTGCCACAGGGGAAGATTCAGGAAGCGGAAGCTGCCTTGAAAAAAAGTATCGAACTGATTGAGTTTTCCCGGTCGAACGTCAATGCTGCGTCCGGACGCAGCACGTTTGTCGCGGGGCAACTGAATGTTTATAAGTCCATGGTCGAGTTTCAGTACTTTTACCTGCACTCGCCGGAACGCGCTTTTGATTATTCCGAAAAGTATCGCAATCGTGAATTGCTCGACTTGATCACGCAAGCTCAAACAACAACCTGGCAGGAAGCGGATCAAGATTTGAAGCTGGCTACTTCAATTAAACCCAAATCCCTAAGTGAAATTCAGCAGGCGTTACCAGCGGATGTTCAACTGGTCGAATACGCTTTGACCGAAAACCAGTTGTTGATTTGGGTCGTTAACCGCGAACACTGGCTGGCCGAAAACGTTCCAATCACCGCGACTCGATTGCAGGCGATGGTTTCCGACTACTTACAGGCCTTGCGTAAACGGGGTGAACTTACATCTCTCAATTCACAGTCACAGGAATTGTACCGGTTGCTGATTCAGCCTGTAGCCCGTCATTTACAGCCGCAACAGAATTTGGTGATTGTGCCGGATGGAGCGTTGAATTCTTTGCCTTTTGTCTCGCTTTTTAATCCTGACTCCGGGCATTACCTGGTGGAAGAACACGCCTTGAGCATAAGCCCAAGCGCCAACGTTCTGGCAAGACTGCTGAAAAAATCACTAGCGAGCAAAACAAAACCGGTGCGTTCTGTCCTGGCCGTCAGCGATCCTGAATTTGACCGACAGTTATTTCCAAAGCTGCCTAAATTGCCTGGCGCACAGGCAGAAGTGCAAGAACTGCCCGCGCTTTACCAAAATTCGGAAGAACTTCCGCGAGCACAGGCGACGAAAGCAGCGTTTCTGCGAAAAGCAAAAAACTTTCAGGTGCTGCATCTGGCTGCGCACAGTATCGTCAATAACAATGAACCTTTGCTGTCTTCCATCCTGCTGGCCGCCGAACCGCGCAGGCAAGCTGTTCCTTCGGAGAGTCTGTTGCTGGCGCATGAGATTTTCAGATTACCTTTGCCGCAAACCCGGCTGGTTATTCTTTCCAGTTGTAATTCACTGGTCAATCAAACCACAGGACATAGTGGGTTGGGTGGGCTGGCGCATGCATTTTTCAGCGCAGGTGTCTCAACCGTAATTGGCAGTTTGTGGGAAGTGAACGATGAAAGCACTGCCGATTTGATGACCGCTTTTCACCGTAACTGGCGCACAGCGAAAGTGAGCGTCGGACAGGCTTTGCGGCAGGCGCAATTGAATCTGTTGCGCTCGGCTAATGCAGATTGGAGGCATCCGGCCAACTGGGCAGCTTTCTATGTTTCCGGAGATGGGATCACCATTTGATGTTGTGACACTTTCCTATAGGAGTCTGACATGTCGTTTGCGACAACGCCCTGAAACGATGAAAACGGCTGCGC
>CAYYDG010000068.1:0-34140 GCA_964470555.1 uncultured Heliomicrobium sp. | reverse complement strand
TTTGCTTATCTTGTTCGACAACCTTCCATACACACAAGTGAAAACCGATCTAATTTTCAGGCTTTACGGTTACAGACAGCCTGCCATATCATCCCATTCGTTCCCAAACCGTTATGAACTCATTCAACTTCTTCATCAACCCGCAAACCAAACTGCTTCGATGCGGTTGGCGCGCATTGGCATTTCTGTTTGTGCTGTCGTTGCCTCAATGGATGATGGCGACATTGTTCAAATCGTCTGCGCCGGAATCCGGCGGCTCTGTGTTTGATGTCAGTCTGGCGACAATTCTGGTTTACCTGATTCTGGTCGCCTGGGTGTTGCTGCTTTCGTGGGTGAGTTTGAAATTCATGGACGGATTGAGTTTTCGCTCACTCGGCGTTTCGTTTCACTCCCACTGGCGACGAGAAATCACACTTGGCTTTGCCATTGCGTTCGTGATGATCGTTTCTGTGTTTGCCCTGCAAACCATTGGCGGTTCGCGTATCGAAGCCAATCCGTTCTGGTTCAGCGGCGAAATCAATGCGGCTGCGCTGATTGTGGTTTGCCAAAATCTGGCGACGGCGCTGATTTTGATGATTCTGGCCGGAGCTTTTGAAGAATTTGTCTTTCGCGGTTACCCCTTTCAAACCTTGCTGCGCGGTTTGCCGCCGGTCGTGCCAATTTTGATATTGTCGGTTTATTTCGGACTTGGACATTGGGGAAATCCCAGCCGGACGATGTTTTCAACCATGAACACAGTGCTGGCGGGAATCTGGCTGGCGCTGGCCTATTTGAAAACGCGCAGTTTGTGGTTTCCGATTGCGCTACACGTCGGTTGGAACTGGACGATGGGAGCCATTTTCGGATTTCCCGTCAGCGGGTTGTTGATTCCAAAACATCCGTTGCTGCTTTCCACCGAAGGAACTGAGTTATGGTTGACCGGAGGCAGTTATGGCCCGGAAGGCGGCGCGGCGGTCACCATAGTCGTTTTGCTCGCCACCATCTGGATTTGGAAAAGCGATCGGTTGACCATCGCCCCGGAAATGCAAACCGCCTTGTCGGAACCTGCGACGCCGCCTGAATCGCCAGTCCGGTTGAACCTGCAAAACGAAGAAAGCTGAGGACAATCATTCGTGCAGAAACACATTGACGATTTCATGAAGCATTTGAAATACGAACGAAATGCTTCGCCGCACACGTTGCGGAATTACGAAAGCGATTTGATTCAGTTTTACGATTACGTCGCTCCGCCGGACGAAAAAGGTCTTCGGCGAGCGGTCAACGTGCGCGACATAGATCACCTGACCGTCCGCGAATACATGGGCAAGCTGTACGACCTGAAGAAAAAGAAAAGCTCCATCCATCGCAAAGTCGCCAGTTTGAGAACTTTTTTCCGCTTTCTGTGTCGCGAAGGCGTCATGGAAATGAACCCGGCCAAACTGGTTGCCACTCCGCGCGTCGAACGCACGCTGCCCAATCACCTGACCATTGAACAGATGGTTCGCTTCATCGAAACGCCGGACCTCGAAACGCTGCTTGGCAAACGCGACCGCGCGATGTTGGAACTGCTCTACGCCAGCGGTTTGCGCGTGTCGGAACTGGTCGGGCTGAACATCACCGACATTGATTTCACCAATCAGACGGTTCGCGTCAAAGGCAAAGGTCGCAAAGAACGCATCGTGCCGTTTGGCCAACACGCGCTGAGAGCGTTGCAGGAATACCTGACCGTGCGCGGCGAATTGCTGATCGAAGCCGACGAAGACAAACGCGATCCGGCGGCATTGTTTTTCAACTATCAGGGGACGCGAATCAATCCGCGTTCGGTGGGAAGAATGGTGGATAAATACGTCAAGATGTGCGCCGACATGCATCACATCAGCCCGCACAGTTTGCGACATTCGTTCGCCACGCATTTGCTGGACGCCGGAGCCGATTTGCGAGCGATTCAGGAAATGCTGGGACACGCGCGGCTTTCCACAACTCAAAAGTACACGCACGTTTCGACTGACAAGCTGATGGAAGTGTACGACAAGGCTCACCCGAAAGCGTGAGAAGTCAAATATCAAAAGGCAAATATCAAAAATGAAAAGTTTGGACCGTGCTTCCTACTTTTGACTTTTGAGATTTGCCTTTTGCCTTTTGATTTTCTATCTGCCGCCCGCCAACAAAGCTGCGCCAATTACTGTGGCTTCAGCGCCGATTTCAGCCGCGACGATTCGACAATCCGCAAACGCCGCTGCCGAAGTTCGTTGCCTGGATTCCTGTTCAATGGCGGACACCAGCAACGGACGACCAGCGGGCGCTCCGCCGACGGCGATCATTTCCAGATTCAACAAACTGATGACATCCGCCAATGCCAAAGCGATGAATGCGCCCGTGCGTTGCAACATCAATTTGGCCAGATCGTCTCCGCGATGAGCCTGTTCGATTATGTCGTCATAACTGAATCCGCCCATCGCTCCCAACCGCGAAAGCGACGATGTGCGGTCTCGGTGCAGCCGATCTCGCGTTCGGCGAACTATGTTTTCCGCCGAAGCCATGGATTCCAGTCGGACAAAGCCACCCAGATGCTCGGCGTAAATGTTCATCTGCCCGATGTCGCCCGCCAACCCGGATTTGCCTCGTTGCAATTTTCCGCCCAGCACGATTCCCGCGCCGACATTCGATCCGATGTGCAGATAAAGAAAGTCGTTGACGCCGCGAGCAATGCCGCAGGCCATTTCGGCAAAGGCCGCCGCGTTGGCGTTGTTGTCGAAATGCACTGGCACACCGAATTTATCGGCAAGCTCGCTTTGCAGGTCTAGCTTTGAAAGGTCAGGCAAATGCGGCACAGACGCGGCACGTTGCGAAGGTTGAAGAACCAATCCCGGAATTCCAACGCCAACGGCGGCAACCGGAGCCGTGGCCGTCTGCTCTTCGATCATCTGGCTGACGGCGGAAACAAGCTGGCTGGCCAAGGAGTGCGCATCGGAAAGCGATCCATCCGGATAATGTTCTCGCCGAAACGCCAGAACTTTACCGCTGCGATCAATCGTGCCCAGACGAATGTGGTTGGTTCCCAAATCCACGCCAAGCAGGACGGGTGTTGAAGAAGACGCGCTGGAGGAGTCTGAAATTGCCATAACGGTTCACCTGCGGCGGACTATAAAACGGCTGCAAATAGCTGTCAATTTTGGTTTTGACGACGCGTCCAAGACTGCGGAAAGCTTGCTTGCGCTGTTGGGGGGCTTCAAGTATCTTTTACGCCGCTCAAGGGACGGCGCGCCTGAACAATCGCTGCAAACCATCGCGCGCAAAGTGGTGCCTTTTCACTGACCGATGAATCTATGCCGCATTCCCAGTCTGTACCGTGCAGGCTCAGGCGAATGCGCTTTCAGTAATGTCAGGGCAAGTTAAACGCTGGCCATCTTCGCAAGATTGCCTGCGGTTTCCTTGCCGTCATCAGCCTGTGATTGATGCTAATCGAAGATTTAATCAGAGAATATGGCCTGTGGGCGGTTTTCTTCGGCGTGATGATCGAAGGCGACCTGACTCTGCTTTTCGCCGGAGTTCTGGCTCATTACGGGCTGTTCAGTTTTGGCGAAGCGTTGTTGGTCAGCACGCTGGGCGGATTCGTCGGCGATTCCCTGAGCTATCTGGTCGGGCATCGCGGCAAAGAATGGATCAAACACCGAACGTTTTATCAGCGCGCTCAACCCAGACTGGAAAAACTCTGCGCGCGATTCGGCCTTTATTCGATCTTTCTGGTCAAATATGTTTACGGGCTGCGAACCGCAAGCGCGGTATTCTGGGGTTTCGCTCACATGAGGTTACGACGGTTTCTGCCATTGACGATGGCAAGTTGCGGAGCCTGGTCGCTGGTGCTGATCGGATTGGGATACACTTTCAGCGGAGCCATAGTCGTCATCATCGGGCGCGTGCAACAAGCCGGGATGTTGTTGCTGGTTGCCTTTGCCATCGCCATTGCCATTGCTCTGACCCTTTACCTGCTGGAAGTTTATGTCGTCGGTCGTCGCGTGCCGGAAATGGAGCCGATTGAACCGGCTCTGATTCACGAAAAATTGCACGAGACGTTTCACGAAGCCATTGATACCGTTCGCAAGGATTCCGTCAAAGAAATGAAGGAAGAAGAAAAGATCGTCATTGACCGATTGCCTTCGGACAAACATCGCCCCGGCAGACCCAGACAAATCGGCTCTCACCACATCTGACCCCGCAATCATTTCCATCTTTCAGGAGGTTTTCGTTGATTATCGAATCGCAAGCGCCTACGCGCATTGACCTGGCCGGAGGCACGATTGACCTGTGGCCGCTGTATCTGTTTCACGACAATACCCAAACCATCAACTTTGCCATTGACCAATACGCGCGCTGCCGACTGGAAACACGCGACGACGGCAAATTCGTCGTCGAATCCAAAGATCGCGGCCTTCGCGTCGAAGCCAATTCGCTGGAAGAGCTTCGCGGCGACGATGAACTGTCATTGATCTCCAAGCTGATTTATCACTTCAAACCGCAAACCGGATTGAACATCACAACCGATTGCATGGCTCCGGCGGGTGCGGGACTGGCTGGTTCATCGGCATTGAACATTGCCGTCTGCGGAGTGCTGAATCAACTGGTCGGCGGTCGTTACCCAACCGAACGGTTGCCGTTCATTGCCATCAATATCGAAACGCAGGTATTGAAAGTGCCAGCCGGGTATCAGGATTACTTCCCTGCCGTGTATGGCCGAGTCTCGCGCGTCAAACTGGATGTCGAAGGCGTAGTGCGCGAAGAAGTCGTCACCGACCTGGATGAATTGGAAAGCCGCGTCGCGTTGTGTTTCACCGGAGCGCCGCGCAATTCCGGCATCAACAACTGGGAAATGTACAAGAAACACATTGACCGCGAAGGCGACATTGTCGAACGCTTCGACCGCATACGCGACACGGCGCTGAAAATTGACGAAGCCTTGACGGCAAAAGCGTTCGACAATATCGGCGCGATATTTGCCGAAGAATGGGCCAGCCGGCGCGAACTGGTTCCAACCATCACCACTCCGTTCATTGATGAACTGATCGAAATCGCCAAACAAAATGGCGGCGAAGCGGCCAAAGTCTGCGGCGCAGGCGGCGGAGGTTGCGTCGCGTTTTATTGCCAACCCGGTCGCAAAGCCGATGTCGAAACCGCGCTGGCCAAAGCTGGAGGCCACGTCATCCATTACCGCATCGCCCGCGAAGGCCTGACGCTCACGCAAAAATAGCCGGCTCGAACACAACCTCGCCTGATTTTGAATTGACCTGATTTTGAATTGAAATAAAGAAAGGTGGCGGAGGCGTGTGGGAATCGAACCCGACCGGCGCACGCTCACGCGCACGTCCAACGGTTTTGAAGACCGCGCCAGTCACCAGACCAGATGCGCCTCCGCAATTGAGAGCAGGCTTTTTATTACACAGGTTGTAATCGGTCAACCACACCAACTTTTGTCCATCGAACTTTGCTATATTGCCGCGCGCACATTTCAACAGGAGGCATTGCACACAACTTGAGCAAACTCGAATCGTTCGTTGAAGAATTGGCCAAAGCCGAACGCACGCTGGCGCGCCGCGATAAACGACTTGGCGCGTTGATCAAACAGTACGGCCCATGTCGCATTCGCCCTCACACACGATACTTTCACACGCTGGTGGGTTCGATCATTTCTCAGCAACTTTCGACCAAAGCGGCAGATACGATTCACAAACGCTTTCTGGCTTTGTACTCGCCGACTCGTTCGCCCAAACCGGAACAGATTCTGGCCACGCCGGACGAAGACCTGCGCGCGACGGGCATTTCATTCCCCAAAATTTCGTACATCAAAGACATTGCCGCCAAAACCGAAGACGGCACGCTGAAATTCAACCGTCTGTCCAAAATGACCGACGACGAAATCATAGAAATGCTGACAACCGTCAAAGGCATTGGCGTTTGGACTGTGCATATGTTTCTGATTTTCTCGCTGGGCAGATTTGACGTTCTGCCGGTCGGCGACCTCGGCATTCGGCGAGGTATTCAACTGGCTTACGGTTTTGATGACTTGCCCAACGCCGAGCAGATTGAACAAGTAGCAGACAAAAACGGCTGGCGACCGTATTGTTCCATTGCCTCGTGGTATCTGTGGCGCAGCCTGGAAAACAAAGCCGATTAAAATCGTGTTTTGATTTTCGCTGTCTGCGCCTGTATTCTCCAACTTACCAGCCTCATTTTGGAGTTAAAGATCATCATTTATGTCATCGAACATTCGCAATTTTTCCATCATCGCTCACATTGACCACGGCAAAACCACGCTTTCCGACCGGTTGTTGGAATCAACCGGCGCTCTGGAACAGCGGGAGATGTCCGATCAGGTACTCGACGCCATGGATTTGGAACGCGAGCGCGGCATCACCATCAAAGCCCACGCCGTTCGCCTGAATTACAAGGCCCAGGACGGGCAGAATTACATTCTCAATTTGATTGATACACCCGGCCATGTGGATTTCAGTTACGAAGTCTCGCGCAGTCTTTCCGCTTGCGAAGGCGCGTTGTTGATCGTGGACGCCAGTCAGGGCGTCGAAGCGCAAACGCTGGCCAATGCCTATCTGGCGGTTGACCACCATCTGGAACTGATTCCGGTCATCAACAAAATTGACCTGCCGGGCGCAGACCCCGAAAAAGTCAAAGAGCAAATCGAACAGGTCATTGGATTGGGCACGCACAATGCGGTGCTGGCTTCGGCCAAAGCCGGCATCGGTATTGCCGAAATTCTGGAAGCCATCGTTCATGAAATTCCGCCGCCAAAAGGTTCCAGCGAAGCTCCGCTGAAGGCGCTGATTTTTGATTCGTGGTTCGATCCGTATCGTGGCGTCATCGTCATGGTTCGCGTGATTGACGGCGAATTGCGCAAGGGGATGAAAATTCGGCTGATGGCAAAAGGCACTACGCACGAGATTGAAGACCTGGGCGTGCTGACTCCGAAACCGCGCCCAATCGAAAAATTCGGCGCAGGCGAAGTGGGCTTCATTGTGGCCAACATCAAAACCGTCGCCGATGTCAGCATAGGCGACACCGTCACCGAGGCCGCACGACCAACCAATGAACCTTTTCCCGGATTTCAGGAAATCAAACCGATGGTCTTCGCCGGACTTTATCCGATTGAGCCGAATCAATATGTCGAATTGCGCGAAGCCTTGGAAAAACTTCGCTTGAACGATTCGTCATTCTTTTTTGAGCCGGAAGTTTCGACAGCGCTCGGTTTCGGTTTCCGCTGCGGCTTTCTGGGATTGCTGCACATGGAAATCGTGCAGGAGCGATTGGAGCGTGAATTCAAAGTTGACCTGATTACCACCGCTCCGGGAGTGCGTTACCGCATCACAGACGTGCGCGGCGATGTTCACGAAGTTGATAATCCGTCAAAGCTGCCGCCGTCCGGCGACATCGTCAAATTTGAAGAACCGATCATCACGGCGATGATCCTGACCAATGAAGAATTTCTGGGCGGTATTCTGGCTTTGCTGGACGAAAAACGAGGCATTCAAAAAGCCTTTGATTACGTAGCGCCGACGCGCGTGCGGTTGACTTATGAATTGCCGTTGAATGAAATCGTGCTGGACTTTTTCGACCGGCTCAAATCCATTTCGCGCGGATATGCTTCGCTGGATTATCACCTGGCCGGGTATCGAGACTCTGATCTGGTCAAGCTGGACATTATGGTTGCTGGCGATCAAGTGGACGCGCTGTCGCTGATCGTTCACAAAGACGTGGCATATTCGCGTGGCCGCATGCTGGTGGACAAAATGCGGAAGCTGATTCCTCGCCAGATGTTCGAAGTCGCCATTCAAGCCGCGATCGGTTCGCGCGTCATCGCCCGCGAAACCATCAAAGCCGTCGGCAAAAACGTGCTGGCCAAATGTTACGGCGGCGACATTTCGCGCAAACGCAAATTGCTTGAAAAGCAGAAAGAAGGAAAAAAGCGCATGAAGCGCGTCGGCAAAGTCGAAATTCCTCAGGAAGCGTTTTTAGCGGTTTTGAAAGTCAATGAGTAACAAACCGGCAAAACCAAAACCATCTCCAGCCTGCTTGTCGAACAACTCTCGTAAGCAGGCTTTTGATCGTCTGTCTGACCCGAACAGGCTATAATTCGTGCCGTCAAAACTTAAGAAAGCGAGAGTAATTTATGGCGACAGCGATGACATTTCAGAAAGCAGCAACTCCACTTGCTTTGGCAACTCCTGCTTCGCCCAAAACCGACCAGCCTCTGCCGTTGGAACCGGGCGACCATTTAACTCGCGCCGAATTCGAGCGCCGATATCACGCAATGCCTGAAGTAAAAAAAGCTGAATTGATCGAAGGAGTTGTTTATATGCCATCACCTGTAAGGGTAAAACACCATGGAAAGCCACATGGAAAGATTATGACCTGGCTTGGAAATTACTATGTCCAGTCTTCTGGGATAGATTTTGGCGACAATGTTACGCTTCGTTTGGACACAGATAACGAACCACAGCCTGACGCCGTGCTTTGGATCGAAGAGGCTCGAGGTGGAAAAGCACGTGTTAATGAAGACGATTACTTGGAAGGTTCGCCGGAGTTAATCGTCGAAATTGCATCAAGCAGCGCGTCGTATGATTTGCGTGAAAAGTTGAATGTGTATCGTCGCAACGGCGTGCAGGAATACATCGT
The DNA here is from genome assembly GCA_964470555.1 of uncultured Heliomicrobium sp. Classification (GTDB taxonomy): domain Bacteria; phylum Acidobacteriota; class Blastocatellia; order RBC074; family RBC074; genus RBC074. The sequence continues at coordinate 25,479 of CAYYDG010000068.1, read as the reverse complement.
CTGGCGTGTGTACGATGAGCAAATTGACTGGTTCAGTTTGCAGGATGAGCAGTATGTTTTGTTGCAACCGAACGAAAATGGAATTGTCGAAAGCTGCGTCTTTCCCGGATTGCGATTGAACGTCGCGGCGATGCTGAATGGAGATTTGGCAACTGTCCTGGCCAACTTAAACGAACCTGCCGAGTCCGAAACAACAGCCTGATTTGTCCATGGAAATGGCAGTATGTGAGGTTAGGCTCACATACTGCCCACAGTTCTTTGCCGTTAGTTTTGCAGTTGCTCCAGAAACGCACCCAAGTCCCAAAACTCTCTTACCGACACCAGCTTCCCAGACTGATCGAATTTGAACACCCCCATGCCGTCAATCGTGATTCTTTTGCCGTTGGTCGTCTTCAGATTGAGCTTCCAGTTCACGGCGGCTTCCTGACCGCAGGGAATCACTTCCTGAACCTTGGCTTTGATGTCGCTGAACGGAGCGGTGATTGCGCCGAAGAAAGCGGCGATGGCCTGCGTTCCTTGCACTGGCGGAGTTCCGACGGGGTCTTCCAACACGCCATCCGGCGCAAAGTTGTTCACAAACCGCTGCACATTCATCGAAGCGATTGAGTCAAAGTATTCTTCGACCGCCGCTTCCATCTGTTCCGGAGTCAAATTGACTGCGGACGGGGCGCTGGCCGCTGACTTGGCCTCAGCCGAAGCAGCGAAACATCCGGCAGCCAATCCAACCGCCACAGTCAACGCCAACAGGCAAACCATCCCCAACGTGGTTTTGAATTTGGCGATGTGACTGTTGATGACATATTCAAAAATTGACCGATCGTTAAACTGATTTTTCATGTGGTTCTTCTCCTGTGTAAGTGTTGGTTGATTGAAACAGAAAGTTTCCGCGATTCGCTTGAATCGCGCTTTTTTGCGCCTCAACCAGACAGGCGAAAAAGAACGGCAAAGTTCGTCATCGTCCGAAAACTTTTTTTTATTGGGCGATTTTGTTTATAGAAAGCGGTGGGATTGGTTGAGCGGCCAGGATGCTCGCTCAGCGTTGCTGTTTGGCGTTCAAACTCACCAAGGCGGATTCGCATTGCGCGATGTTTTTGGAAGCTTGCAAAACATATTTGGCGCTCTGGCTGTCGTTAGGCGAATGCTTCTGATGCTCCTGTAAAATGGCGAGATTTTGTTGATACCAACTGCGCGCTTCTTTCCAGGCGGCAGCTTGTTGGTCAACGGGAGTTCCGGGGCGTTCGGCGAGTTTCGTATGGTAATGACCAAGCGCGTCGTAACAGTTTGACAGTTCCCGACGATAAGCGGCGAATTGCGGAGTGGCAGCGATATACGTCTGAAGTGTTTGCAACGATTGGTGCAGCGAATTCAGTCCGCCAGACACATCGCCCATATCCGTCAACAAATTTCCTATGCGGAGATAAGCGTTATGCGTGAAAAAACCCGACGCATAAATTTTGCTGGCGGGAACGGTTTGTAGCAGGTTTTGCAGATCGCGCACGATCAATTCTGCGCCTTGCCGGTCGCCAGTCAGCCACAAAGCGCGAGCCAGATTCAGCGAAGTGAACAATTGGTGAACGCGCGATTCCGGCGACAGCGGTCTGGCGTCCGGGCCGCGATCCAGTGATTTGCGCAGCAAGGTCACAGCCTGCGCCGGATCGAAATCAAGCAAAACTTCTCCGAGCCGCGAAGCCTGATAACGAAAGTTCAAGCGCGCAAGAGCGTTACGTGGGTCTTGCGCGGCCATCTCTTCATACATTGTCATCGAGCGCCGCAAATGGCTTGCCGCCTCCCTGAAATTTTCCTTGGCCTTGGCCACGCTGCCCAACTCGCTGTACAGGTCTGAAAGAACCGATTTCGCTTTGAGATGATCGGGCGATGTTTTCAGAAACTCGCTCAGAATCACCACGCCCTTGTTCAAAGTTTCTTCCGCTTCCTCGGTTGCCCCCATCTGCTGCAATTTGCCGCCGAGTTGCAAATGATTTGTCGCCAAAGTCAGGCGAGCACGTTCGGAAGGGACTTCCTTCACCCAGCGTTCCACCGCAGCCGACGACCGGCGCAGGTACTCCATCCCCAAAGTGGTGTTGTTGCCATCCAGATTCGCCAGATTGCCAAGCCCTTCGTAAACCATGGCGACCGTATGGTGTCCGACTTCGTCCTTTCCATCCAAATCAAGCAATTGCTCTCCTACGACCAGAGCTTTTTGATATGACTCTTTGGCATCGGCCTGTTTGTTCATGAAACGGGCGACTTCAGCGGCTTTGCCATAGGTTTCAGCCAATCGTCTGAGCAATGCGACATCTTTCTGTCCTTTTGCGCGCAATCGTTCGGACAGTTCCAGGCTGCGACGATAACTGACCAACGCCGCATCCCTGTGACCCAGATTCGCCTGACGCGGGAAACCTTGCACGTCGCCGATTCGCAGATAGGCAGCGGCCAGTTCGTTTTGTAAGGCAACATCGCCTTCCGCTTCTTTGGCCAGACTGTCCAGATATTCCAGCGCAGTTTTTACCACCATCTCGCGCGCTTCGGTCGAACCGGGCAGGGCGGCGATTTTGTCGTGAAAATCGAACAGAAATGTGTTGGCCAGTTTTCGCACCTGGGCAAAACGGCGTTCGGCGCGTTCCTGTTGAGTTTCGGCGTTGCGACGTTGAGCGTCGGCTTCGGCGCGCTGAGCTTCGGCAATCTGCCGCTGCAAATTGGCTTCAGCGGTTTCGGCTTCGGCGATCTGCCGCTGCTCTTCGGCAATCAAACGTTGGCGGTCGGCTTCGGCGCGCTGCGTCTGCGCTTCGACCAGATTGGCTTCGGCACGCAAGCGTTCGGTTTCGGCGATGCGCGCGGCGCGCGTCGTCGTCACGATTCCGCCCAGCAAACTGAAAAAGACCAGCGTTGCAGCCGCAACAGCCAGTTTGTTGCGTCGAACGAATTTGCCCGCTCTATACATCGCGCTTTCGCGGCGCGCGCTGATTGGGCGACCTTGCAGATAACAGCGAATGTCTTCAGCCAGTTGTTCGACCGACTGGTAACGGCGCTCCGGTTCTTTTCGCAACGCCATCAGCACGATGTTGTCCAGATCGCCTTTCAAGGATGAAGGATGAAGGCGGAAGGATGAATGTCTTTCCTTCGTCGTTCCGCTTTCAGCCTTCACTCTTTCGGCCAGCGCGCTGGGACGTTCGATTTCGGTGTCGCAAATGGCTCGTTCGATTTCAGCCGGCGAATAGGTTTCAAATTGATAAGGCCGCGCGCCGGTCAGCAACTCAAACAAAATTACTCCCAGCGTGTAAACATCGCTGGCGGTGGTCACGGGCAGACCGCGCACTTGTTCAGGACTGGCGTAATCGGGCGTCATCAGACGCATGGAAGTCTGGGTGCGTGTGACTGGCGTCGGCGACAAAGCAGGATCGAGCAGCTTGGCAATGCCGAAATCCAGCAACTTCGGAATGCCATCGGCGGTTACCAGAATGTTGTTCGGTTTCAAATCGCGGTGAACTATCAATTTCTGATGCGCGTGTTGAACCGCCGCACAAACTGACAAAAACAATTTCAACCGCTCCGCCAACGAGATTTCGCGCGCGTCGCAGTATTCGGTCAGCGGCTGCCCCTGCACATACTCCATCACGAAATAGGGCAATCCATCTGCGGTCGTGCCGCCATCCAGCAATTGCGCTATGTTCGGATGTTCAAGCGTCGCCAGAATCTGTCGCTCCATGCGGAATCGTTTCAACACGAAATTGGAATCCATTCCGCGCCGAACTATCTTCAATGCCACCTGGCGATAAAATTCGGCGTCCGCGCGTTCGGCCAGATAAACCGCGCCCATTCCTCCCTGACCAAGCAGTTTGACCACTTGATACGGCCCGATGTTCCGCCCGATGTAATTGTCCGAGTTTGATTGGGGAAGCGAACGAGCCACGTCTTTGATTGGGGCTTGAATGAAATCGTCGAAATCGCTGGTGTCGTCTTCGTTAAGCAGCGCTTCGACTTCGCGGCGCAAATCTGGATCGTTGCCGCAGTATTGCGTCAGCATCAGTTGTCGTTCAGGCTTGGGTTTTTCGACAACGGTCTGAAAAATGGATTCTATTTTGCGCCAACGTTCAGGAGTCATATCAATTTTTCCGCAACGCCTGGCGCAACCAGGCTTGCGCCAATCGCTGTTCGCGCGTGATGGTGGCCATAGAAACATTCATCACATGCGCGGTTTCTTCAACCGATAATCCGCCGAAATATCGCAGTTCGATCAGACGGCTTTTGCGTTCGTCGAATTCGGCCAGAGACTTCAATGCGTCGTCCAGCGCCACCAATTCGGCGGCTTTTTCGGGGGCGTAATTCAGCGCGTCTTCGAGTTCGATCTGTTCCGCTCCGCCGCCGCGTTTTTGAGCCAATTGCGCTCGCGCGTGTTCGACCAGAATCTGGCGCATCAATTGAGCCGCCACTCCATAAAAATGCGCGCGGTTCTGCCACTGAGGCAGGCTTTGATCCACCAATCGCATATAGGCTTCATGAATCAGCGCCGTGGGTTGCAGCGTGTGGTCGGAGCGTTCGCGCCGCAAATAACCGTCGGCGATTTTACGCAGCTCCTGATAAACAATCGGCAACAACTGCGCCAGGGCTTGTTCATCCCCTTGTCGCCAATTCACCAACAGCGGTGTGATTTCATGAAAGGATTGCATCGGTGCAATTCTGTCGCCGCGCTCGAAAAGAAGTCAATCCGTTGTTGCCAAAACGCAGATTCACGTGGTTATTACAATGGTGGGCGCTCACATGCCTGACGACGATCAATCTTTCAACCGGAGAACACGAACCTTGTTGATCCAGACAGCTTCACTGAACGATCTGGCCTTCCTTGTCGAACTTTACAGGGCAGTCGCCGCAACTGAAGGCGGCTTGGCCAGAACCGCTGAAGAAATTTCCGAAGAGTACGTCCGACAATTTCTAGGCAAATCGCTGGAAAGCGGCGTTTGCCTGACAGCGCGCGAAACGAATGACGGGCCGATCATGGGCGAAATTCACTGTTACTCGCTGGGGCTGCGCGCCTTCGCTCACGTGCTGGGCGAACTGACCATCGCCGTGCATCCGACTCACCAGGGGATGGGGGCAGGAAAAGCACTGTTTACTGAATTGCTGCGACGCGTCGAACAGGAACGCCCGGATATTTTCCGCATCGAATTGATCGCACGTGAAAGCAATCAAAAAGCCATAGCGTTTTACCAGAAACTCGGATTCAGAATCGAAGGCCGATTGGAAAATCGCATTCGCAGCGTCGGCGGCGGATGCGAAGCCGATATTCCAATGGCGTGGTTGCGCAAAGCTGCGTGATTTCGGGCGTTCGCCGCAACTGGCGCAGCGTCTGCGAATGGTCGTAGAATGCCGTTATGGACGCACATCGCATCATCCCTATCTTCCCGCTCCCGCTGGTGCAGTTTCCCGGAGCGGTCACGCCATTGCACATCTTCGAACCGCGATACCGGCAAATGGTCAAAGACCTGGTGGCTGGCGATAAAACCTTCGGCATCATTTATCGCAACGATGAAATCATGCTGGAATCCGAACGATTGCCGCTGGGCAGCATTGGCTGCGCTGTCGAAATCGCCGTGCAACAGGAACTCCCCGACGGGCGCTCGAACATTTTGTGCGTTGGTGTTTCGCGGTTTCATCTGGTGGGCTACATTGAAGGCGAGCCTTACATACAGGCGCAGATAGAATTTTTTGACGACGACATTGCCTTTGACGATTTATCGAACGAAGTCCAACAGGCCAAGTCCTTGTTTGTGCGTTTGTCCGCCATCATTCGAAAACTTCGCGGCGAAAAAGATGCAGATGACGAAGCCATGCCTGACCTGCCGGACGATCCTCAGGCGTTATCTTTCATATTGGCGGCGTATCTGGACATTGACGTCAGCGACAAACAAGACTTGCTGGAAATGACTGACACTTCGTTGCGGTTGCGCGAAGTCATACGGCTGCTGGAGGAACTCGCCGACGATTACGAAAAGCGCGCCCTGGCGAACCAGCTTTCCAAAAGCAACGGCCATGCCGGCCACATGCCGAAATTCGATTGAGGCTGGATTTTCTGAATTCGCTCAAGCGCCAAGCACCGACTGCAAAATCTCTCCGGCCTTGTCTGCCGACATTCCTGCAATGTGAATCAGTTTGTTTTTTGAGGTCTGGCCAGAGGCAATGGCAATCTGTGCTCGCGGCATATCAAACAATTTGGCCAGAACACGAATCAATTCTTCGTTGGCTTCGCCGTCAACCGGAGGCGCAGCCAGGCGAATTTTCAGCGCGCCATCCAACTCGCCAGCCACTCCGCTGCGCGAAGCGCGCGGCTGCACTCGAACGGCGAACATCACACCGCCATCTTTATCCGTCAGTTTGATCAACGCAGTTTGCCAAAGAGGATTTTAGAAAAAGCTGTTTTGAACGATGATCGAAGCCAGATACAGCGTCAGCCACAGAATCAAAAACGCCCATCCGGCATAAGTTCCGCCGAACTCAAAAAACCGCAACAGCGGGGCCAATCGTCGTTCTGCGCGAAACGACCAACCGGCAAACAATCCCGAAATCCAGTTGACGAAGATCACCGTCATCATCAGCATCAACCCGTAAATGACGACCATCAGCAGACTGCCAACCAGATACTGAATTCCGGCAATCACGCTCCCACTGCCGAAAGCTGTCAGGCACTTTGCCAGATCATCGAGAATCGTCATCAGATTTCTCGCCATCATCCACGACACATACCCGATGATCGCCATCGAAACGATTGCAATCAGGATTGCCGGATTGAATTTCAGAGCACGACGAAGCGGGTAATAAAACTGTGAGTTATGCGCACGAGCCAGTAGATCGTCAGTCGGTCGGCGCAGGTAATACACCACTCTGCCGAACGGATTTATCTGAGCCACATCAATCACCCAACGAATGATCAACAAAACGATAATTCCACCGATGATCGTCAGGATTGCCAGCCAGACCAGGCTACCAAAAATTTCGGCCAATCGGCGCAACAACATTCCGGCAGAAGCTGAAAGAAAGAAGCTCATAACGTTGATCCGTCAGGGTTGAAGAAAAACAGAAGATGATTGAAAAGCTGAAACGCCATCAGGCGCGCGAACCGAACAGCGCCGTGCCGATGCGAACGAGCGTCGCGCCTTCTTCGATGGCGACTTCGAAATCGTGGCTCATTCCCATCGAAAGCTCCTTGAACTCGTTGCCGACGATTCCTGCCTGTCGGGCTTCATCGCGCAGCGCGCGCAACCGGCGAAAAAACGGACGAACATCATTCGGATCGTCCAGATAAGGCGGAACCGTCATCAATCCTCCAAGCTCAAGCGCGGACAGTTTAGCGACTTGTTCGCACAGTGGCAAAACTTCATCCGGCGCAACGCCCGACTTGGAATCTTCGCCGCCCAGATTGACTTCTATAAACACCGGCAACCGTTTCCCTAATTCATCGGCAACGCTGTTCAATCGTTCCGCCAGTTTGAAACTGTCCACGGATTGGATTGCAGAAAACAATTCGACGGCTCGCCGAGCCTTGTTCGATTGCAGATGGCCGATCAAATGCCAGGCGACGTTGTGCGCGGCGACCACATCGGCCAGTTCAGGGATTTTCCCGGCGGCTTCCTGCACACGATTTTCGCCCAACACGCGAACACCGGCTTCGATGGCCTGGCGAATGCGCGCCGGTTCCACGGTTTTGCTGACTGCAACCAGCGTCACGTCAAAAAAATCGCGGCCTGCGCGTTCACACGCAGCCGCGATTCGTTGATTGATAATTTCAATTCGTTCCCGCACTCAGTTTATTTCTTTTGTCCGATTTTCTCTTCGACATAACTCTGGCGATGCTGAATGACGACCAATTTCGGGTCAATCTGGTCGCCCAGGTTGACCTTGACCTGAATCTTGCGGCGTTTGCCTTCCTGGCGGGTATTGGTCGGCGTGTAACCCAAACTATATTGGTTGCGAACCAGCGCCGAAACGGATTGCAACACGTTCGGAATTTCTCCAGCGAAAGTGACGGGAAAATACTTTCCGCCGGTCGAATCGGCAAAGGTCTTGAGCGTATTTTGCGCCTGCAGCATCGAAAGCCGATCAATGCGAATGCCACCCGCAACCAGCACTCCGCCGCGGCTGGGGTCCATCGCCGGATGATTGTCATAAAGCTTCATGAACAGATTGCCCGTGCCAATCACGTAAATCGGCACGCCTGCGTTTTCGACAATCTTGCGCGCCTGATCGAAATTGATTTTGCTGAATGTATCCAGACCGGAACTGACCAGCAAAATCGCCGTTCGGGAATTGACCTCTTCCAACCCGGCATATTCAGTGGTGTCGGATTTGGACTTGTTCTCTTCCAGCACCACGCTGTCGCCTTTGCCGCCTTTCAACACCAGATTCAGCGCATCGAACAAATTGCTTTCGCTGAAGGCCGGATTGTTGCGAATCAGCAGATTGACCGCTGCCATAAGTTTGGATTTGTCATCGGTGAAATCCACCAGCGGCGTTGGGCGAATGTCATACGCGACGACTGAAATGAAATCTTTGGGCTGGACAAAGCGGCTGACGAATTCATAAGCCGGTCGCAGAATTTCAACGCGGCCAAATTCAAAAAAACCGCCGGCTGGGCTGCCCAACACATCCACCAGTTTGCTGTATTCCAGCAGCAACACCATCGTCACCGGAGCTTCCGGCGTAGCGAAGTTTTCGATTTCCTGTTTGATGCCGTCTTCGTAAATTTCAAAATTCTCTTTCTTCAATCCGCCGAGAATCGAACCGGTCTTTTTGTTGTACACAACGGCCTCGACGTTGACGACATTGGTATCAATGCTCATGGTGGCCGGAGGCTGCGTCTTGTCAATTTTCTGCCGATCTCTCTTTTCCTGTTCCTGACGCGCGGCTTCTTCCGGGTTGCCGCTGGCATTCGGATTCTTCTTTTGATTTTCCGAAGTCTTACGCCCGGCCTGGGCAAACGTCTGGTCGTTGACCAACAGCGGGCTGACGCTCAGCGCGACGGCCAGCGCAATAGCCAACCCGGCGACCAGCTTCATTCTGCGATTCGATAGGAATTTCATTGCGTTACCTCACATCTCAGTCTCGGCGGTTAATTTGGTTGTCACGGATGCGGATTTACTTCGGTCAAGTGACTTGGAGTCTAACAAATGCCCTGTCGGCTGAAAAGTTATTCAACCGACTATTATGAACGAACAGAATTCCATCTCCTTGTCCGTCACTGCCGCAATCGCACCAAAACAATTCCGTTGAACAATGTAAATTCAAAAATCCGTTCGTCTGTTCCGAAATTTCGGATTTCTGAGAACTTTTTCGGATCAATCATCCAGCCTAAACACTGCTATTTCCGCACTTAGCCAATCGCAATGCCTGTCCTGGCCAGACTTCGGTTGAAATCGGCGCTATGGCTATGCTAGTTTTCGCCATCGTTTTGGTGCTTTGTCGTCATTGATTTTACGTCCCGTGTGAGTTTCCCCCGACGACAATAAAAATAAGTTGTTCATAAAAACTCACAGCCCACTGAAAAAACTTGCTTTTTGAGCAGTGTGGTTTTCCACGCTCAGGATTTGCTGCTTGCAGTGACCTTCAGCGAGGAGTGTTAATCTGATGAAAGAAGACAAACGTTTTTATACTTTTGTTTTTGCTCCGACTGCTAAATCTCAACTCAGAAAAATAAATGTCCCGCACAATGTGCTTTACGCCATTTTAGGCTTTGCCGCTGTCGGCTTGCTGACCGTGGGGTATGGCGCTTATCGGCTCGCGCAACACGCTGTCGTCGTCGCCAAACTCAATCTCATTCAGTCCGAAAACCGTCTGCTCCGCGAAAAGAACCAGGAAGCCCAAAGCAAATACGACATTTTGCAAAACCGTCTGGCAGCGCTCGATACCACGCAGCGCAAACTGGCCGAAGCTTCCGGCCTCAGTCGCCAATCCGACATCAGCGCCAACATTGGCCAGGGAGGCCCCGATTCAGACGCCAGTGTCAGCGACATGGAACGTGTCACCGCTGCGTTGGAAAGCGAATTGCGCCAGATCAAGGACGTGTTTGACAAGAATCAAATCCGACTTTCTTCGACGCCGAGCGGATGGCCTGTTCGCGGATACATCACGGACGGATTTGGTTGGCGACGCAATCCGTTTGGCGGAGGCGGTACTGAATCGCACGGCGGTTTGGACATTGCCACCAATCACGGCACTCCGATTCAATCCACGGCGGATGGAATCGTCATCTTCGCGGGAGTGTTTGGCGGTTACGGCAACGTGGTGGTGATTGACCACGGTTACGGCATCACGACTCGATACGGCCACATGTCCCGCATTGACGTGGAAGTCGGCCAGCATATCGCGCGCGGCAAACAAATTGGCGCTGTCGGCAGCACCGGTCGTTCCACGGCGCCGCACTGCCATTACGAAGTTCGGTTGCACGACCGTCCGGTCAATCCGCTCAATTATCTATCGGTTGGAAGACTGTAAACGTTTTCCCTCGACCCGTGTCCGAAAGCAAAGGGCAGTTCAGGAAGTTCCTGACTGCCCTTTGCTGTGTTTACCGACCATTGCTCATCTTCTTCGCCGAACGTGCTGTCGCAGGATGCAATCATCCATCACAACCAGCAAGCCCGCATCCAACGCTCGCTGAGCCGCCGCTTCATCAATCACGCCATCCTGCATCCAGACGGCTTTGGCTCCCAACCGAATCGCTTCATTTACGTGATGCCCCGCTTCTTCCGAACGGCGAAAAATGTCCACCAGATCGAGCGGTTCCGGCACATCGGCCAAACTCGCGTAAGCTTTTTCGCCCAACACTTCAGTTTCATTCGGATTGACCGGAATGATGCGATACCCATTGCGTTGCAAATAACCGGCAACGTCATAACTCGGTCGCATCGGGTTTGACGACAAACCGACGACGGCAATCGTCCGGCTTTGGTTCAAGATGGTTTCAATCGTGTTTGGATCGTTGATAGTCAAAATAAAAAACTCCTGTGATGAAGAGGTCGAAAACGAGTTTGCATTCTCAAACAACCGATTGGCTCAGTAAAGTCAGCCATCGCGCTTGTTTCGGTTCACCCCATTCAATAAGATGCGCGACTTATGAAAATCCTCTCGCTCGACCAATTGCGAACCGAACGCGACCGTTTTCGCCAAGCTGGAAAGAAGGTCGTCTTCACCAACGGCTGTTTCGACCTGCTGCATCCCGGACACGTGCGTTACCTGCAACAAGCGCGCGCGTTGGGCGATGCCTTGATCGTCGCCTTGAATAGCGACCGCAGCGTCCGCGAACTGAAAGGCGACAAACGCCCTATCTTGACCGAAGCCGAACGTTCAGAAGTCATGGCGGCGCTGGCTTGCGTAGATTTCGTGACCGTGTTCGACGAACCGACTCCGCGCGAAATCATCGCGGCGTTGTTGCCCGACATTCTGGTCAAAGGCGGCGATTGGGGACTTGACGCCATCATTGGCCGCGAAGAAGTCGAAGCCGCTGGCGGCCAGGTGATGAGCCTGGCCTTTGTCGAAGGATGTTCGACAACAGACGTGATTGAACGAATTGCCGAGCGTTACGGCCAGAAGTAAACCGAGAAGTAAACGAAGATGCTGCAACAAGAGAAAACTTTTCAGCGCCTGTTTGCCGACATCACTGCCGGTCGCCGCGTCGTGTCCATCGCTGGCCTGGGCAGCGGAGCAAAAGCGTTGATGTTGGCGACGCTGCAACGCGCAACCGGCAAACGATTGGCCGTCGTCAGCCAGCGCAACCGCGATCTGGAAGACCTGGAACGCGACCTGCGCTTTTTTTATTGCCAACTGAATCGCCGCGAAGAATGCGAGAACGAAGTCTTCACGCTTCCGACTTCGGAAAGCGACCCGTACAGCGGAACGTCGCCGCACGCGGAGATTCTGGAAAGTCGAGCGTTGGCTTTGTGGCGATTGACCGCCGGAATGGGCGACATAGTGTTGCTCAGCGCGCGTTCGTTGATACGCCGTTTCGTCGCCGTGGACGAAATCAAACAAGCCGTCGTCGCGCTGAAAGTCGGCGAGGAACTGCCGCTGGATTATTTGATCGAACATCTGGTGGCGGTTGGTTATGTGCGCTCCGATCCGGTCGGCGGTATCGGCGAATTTTCTTCGCGCGGAGGCATTCTGGATTTTTATTCGCCCAGCGCCAGTTTGAACAAGGAAGAAGGCGTGCCGTACCCGATGCGCGTGGAATTTTTTGGCGACGAAATTGATTCCATACGCGAATTCGATCCCGAAACCCAACGCTCCTTGCGCGAAGTCAAAGAAGCGTTGATCGCTCCGATGCGTGACGAACGCGCCAGCCGGGACGATTTTCGCCACTGGGCAAAGTTGGCGAAAGAACATTGGAGCGATGAAAAATACGAACGCGCTTTACGTGACCGGCTGGTGTTCGCCGACGAAGGCGAAGAGTTTCAAGGTTGGGAATACTTGATGCCGTTGGCGCGTCCACACACCGCTTCGATTTTCGATTACCTGACGGACACGGTGCTGGTCGTTGATGAACCGGCGGAGTTGGAAAAGCAGATTCGTTCGACGCTGGATGAATTGCAGCTTGGTTATGACCGCGCTGAGTCTATTGATGAACTGGCGCTGGCTCCTGACAAACTGTTTTTGACTCCTGACGAATTGCGCAATCGGATCGAAAAAATTCAACGCATCGAGTTGCGCTTGCTGGGCAATGCAGCGTTTGAGCTTCAGGAAGAGTTGAGCACTGAAGAGGTTGGCGTTCAGAGTACCGGCTTCAGCCGGAATGCTGGCGGAACCAGCCAGCCGCCTGAAGGCGGTACTCTGAACGCCTTCAGCCAAAAGCAATCCTCTCCGCTGTTCCTCTTTCCGCCCGAAGCCGAACCCAACGAAATTGAAGTCATCTCGCGTTCGGTTCGCCGCTGGCACGGCCACGTTGCCGACTTGGCGCGCGACCTGAAACAACAATCTCTGGTTGGCAACCACACGGTTTTCGTGTTGCCCAGCACAGGCGTTGCCGACCGCATTCGCAAAATGCTCGCCGAATACGAAGTGCCCGGCGTTGAGATTGCGGAGTTCGGATTGTGGATTGCGGATTCGCAACAAACCGGCGTGTCGCAATCTTTAATCACGTTGATTGTTGGCGATATTTCGGTTGGATTTTCTCTGCCAACTGCCAACCTGAGCGTTTACACCGAAGCGGATATTTTCGACGAAGCAGTTCACGCCGGTCAGCCGGTCAAAACTTCCAGGAAAAAACGCTCGCAATCCGCGGCCTTCATTTCCGACTTCCGCGATTTGAAGATCGGCGATTACGTCGTTCACATTGACCACGGCATCGGCCAGTTTCAGGGTTTGATCCAGATAGACACTGAAGGCGAAGAGACCGCGGCGGAAGTTTACGCGCGGATGATCGGCGAAGCGCAGAAAACCGAAAAACCGAAGCGCGAATTCATGCTGCTGACTTACGCCGATGGCGCGCGACTTTACGTGCCTGTCGAACGGCTCGATCTGGTGCAGAAATTTTCCAGCGGCGAAATGAGTTCGCCTTCGCTGGACAAACTCGGCGGCATCGCCTGGGCTAAAACCAAAGCCAAAGCCAAACGCGCCATGCGCGATATGGCCGAAGAATTGTTGAAGCTGTACGCGCAGCGAAAACTCGTCACCGGCTACGCCTTCAGCGGTGACACTCCTTGGCAGCAGGAATTTGAAGCCGCTTTCCCTTACGAACTGACGCCCGATCAGGCCAAAGCCATCGAAGACGCCAAACGCGACATGGAACAGCCAATGCCCATGGATCGGCTGCTGTGCGGCGATGTCGGTTACGGCAAAACCGAAGTCGCCATGCGCGCCGCGTTCAAAGCCGTTATGGAAGGCAAACAGGTCGCCGTGCTGACGCCTACGACGGTGCTGGCGTATCAGCACTTTTCCAACTTCCGTTCGCGCTTTGCCGCGTTTCCCGCGCGCATCGAATTGCTGTCGCGTTTTCGTTCGCCCAAAGAACAGAAAGAAGTCGTTGCCGCCATCGAAGCTGGAAAAGTGGACATCGTCATCGGCACGCACCGCATTTTGTCCCGCGATTTGAACTTCAAGGATTTGGGGCTGGTCGTCGTTGACGAAGAACAACGCTTTGGCGTCGCGCACAAAGAACGGTTGAAGCATCTGAAAAAACGCGTGGACGTTTTGACGATGAGCGCCACGCCGATTCCGCGCACGCTGAATATGTCGCTGCTGGGCGTGCGCGATATGTCGCTGATCGAAACTCCGCCGCGCGACCGGCTGGCGATTCAAACCAACGTCGTTCCGTTCAACGAACAAATCGTTCGCAGCGCCATCGAACAGGAATTGCAGCGGCAGGGGCAGGTCTTTTTCGTTCATAACCGCGTCGAATCCATTCACGAAATCGCCGCGCTTTTGCAACGCTTTGTGCCACAGGCGCGCTTCGTCGTAGCGCACGGGCAGATGGGCGAAAAAGAGATGGAGCAGGCCGTGCTGGATTTCGTTGATTACAAATACGACGTGCTGGTGGCGACGACGATCATCGAAAACGGCATAGACATTCCGCGCGCCAACACCATCATCATCAATCGCGCCGACGCTTATGGATTGTCGCAGTTGTACCAACTGCGTGGCCGAGTCGGGCGGTCGAATCGCCGAGCTTATGCTTATCTGCTGATTCCATCCGAACGCGAACTGACGCCGATTGCGCGCAAGCGCCTGGCCGCGATTCGTGAATTTTCCGATCTAGGTGCGGGTTTCCGCATTGCGGCGCTCGATTTGGAATTGCGCGGCGCGGGCAATTTGCTGGGCGGGCAACAATCCGGCCACATTGACGCCATCGGATTCGATTTGTACACGACAATGCTGGAACGCACAGTGCAGGAATTGCGCGGCGAAGAAATCGAAGAAGACATCAGCACGCAACTCAACCTGGGCGTGGACGTGCGAATCCCGGACGATTACATCTTCGACATGAGCCAGCGACTGCGCACTTACAAACGCATCGCCTCTGCGCACGACGATGAAGAACTGGCGCGCGTTCACGAAGAAATTTCCGACCGTTATGGGCGAATGCCTGAATCGGTCGAAAACCTGTTTGAATTCGCCACGATTCGCCGCGCCGCCCAGAGCATAGGCATCGTTTCGATTGACCGCGTCAAAGATGGCGTTTCCATCAAGCTCAGCGAAAAAGCGAAAGTTGATCCCGAAAAACTGATGAAGCTTTTGGAAGAAAACAAAGCCGCCAGCTTTTCGCCGACCGGCGTGTTGAAGGTAAAAATGGAAGCTGGCGAGTTGAATGACAATCGGGTTTTTGTCGAATTGAAATCGCTGCTGGGACGCCTGTAAAAACCTCACATAGCGTGGCAATCGGCTATTTTCACTTTTGACAACTGGCGGTATCTGATTCGCTCTCCGTCGCCAACCCCGCATTAACCCAGGCTCCTGTGCCGCCAATCACGTTATAAATCTGTTTGAAGCCTTTTCGTTCCAGTATGCTGGCTCCTGCGCTGGAACGATAACCGCCTGCACAAATCACCGCCGTCGGACGCGCAGAATCAAACGAAGCCAGATGTGATTCCAGATGCGAAAGCGGCGCGTTGACGGTTCCAGGTGCGTGGCATCCGGCGTATTCGGCGGGACGCCGCACATCAATCAGTTGAAACGAACGCTGTTCGTCCATCCAGTCTTTCAGCTCATTCACCGTAATCTGCGTCACAGCGGCAACGTCGAATCCGGCTTCGTGCCAGGCCAGTACGCCGCCATGCAAAAAACCTCGCAGAGTTTCGTGCCCGACGCGCGCCAACCGCAGCGCTGCTTCTTCAACCTGCGCCGAATCGTCCGCCACAATCACAATCGGAGCGCCAATCGGAATCAGCATTCCCGCCCATGAAGCGAACTGACCGCCCAAACCAATATTGAGCGAACCGGGCACGTGTCCAGCGCCAAAGGCTTCGGCATCGCGCACGTCCAACACTACCGCCCCCGCTTCGGCCAGCGCGCGAATTTTTTCCGGATTCAAGGCAGCCAGGGCCGTCGCGTCAGCCAGCGTGGCCGCGCCAGTGCGATTGATTTCGGCATCTTTCGGAAAATAGGCGGGAGCTTCGGGCAAATCCGCCGTCATCATTTTGACGAACGCCTCTTTGGTCATTGGCTGCAATGCGTAATTGAACCGGCGTTGCTGGCCAATGGTCGAAGACGTTTCCTTGGACATGTTCTTGCCGCACAAACTGCCTGCGCCGTGCGCCGGATACACCTCCACAGCGTCGTCCAGCTTCATCAGTTTTTCGTGCAGACTGTCATACATCATCGCGGCCATCTGTTCCGGCGTGTAGCCTTTCGAGCCGACCAGATCAGGCCGCCCGACATCGCCGATGAACAGCGTATCGCCGGTCAGCACTTTGACCGGCGCGCCGTTTTCAATGACCAACACGCAAATGCTTTCTGGCGTGTGGCCTGGAGTTTCCAGCACGCGCAGGCACAACTGGCCAAGCTGCAATTCGTCTCCGTCTTTGGCGGCGCGATGCGGAAATTGCGCGCCCGCTTTCCAACCGAAGACGATTTCTGCGCCAGCGCGTTTGGCCAGTTCCCTGTGCCCGCTGACAAAATCGGCGTGCAAATGCGTTTCAATCACATATTTGATTTTGAAACCCTGCGCGGAGGCTTCGTCCAGGTATTGCTTCACATCTCGCTGCGGATCAATGACTGCGGCTTCGCCATCAGAACCGATCAAATAAGAAGCGTGAGCCAGACAACCCAGATAAAACTGTTTGAAATACATTTCGCCTCCTCAAACGATATGGAACAGCTTTCGCAAATTGCCGCCGAAAATCGCCTGCGCTTGTTCTTCGCTGGCGCCGATTTCGACCAGCGCATTGACCTGCGCGTAAAAAATCGCTTCGTGCCATCCGCGCGGAAAAAACGACGAATCCGTTCCGAACAGCAACCGTTCGTGTCCGACCACGGCCAACGCGCGTTTGAACACCGTCGGCAAATCAACGGGCGAAGTTTCGTAATTCATCCATTTGTTGCTGCTCGAAGTGTCAATCAAAACGTTCGGACATAAATCGGCCAGCATCATCGTTTCGCGGAACATCCCAGCGCCGAAATGCGGAACGATGAATTTCGCCGACGGAAATTCCGCCGCCAACTTGTAAATGTCCAGCGGGTTTGACCGCCGCATGTCGAACGGAGATTTCAATCCCAGCTTTTTGCGTATGCCGACCGAAAGCGCGCCGCAATGCACGAACACCGCCGTGCCAGGTCGTTCGCTGGCCAGCGCGACGACGGCTCGCGCGCCTTCGCTTTCGGCGATGGAGTATTGCTGCATCGCCGGAAACAGGCAGGCGACTTTCAACTTCAAATCGTCAAACGCCCGTTTGGCGCGCATTTCAGAGTCCGGTTTGGTTGGATCGAACATAAACGCGCCGAAGAAACGTTCAGGAAAAGCCGCCGCGGCAGCGGCAACCGAATCTTCGTCGCCCGGCACGCTGGCGATGAGCATCGCCGCCTGAACGTCGAACTTGTCCAGTTCGGTTGCCCAGACGCCGCCCAATTCCGCCGGATCAGACGGAGGCATTACCCAGCCAGTCAATTCGGCGACATTGGCAATCGGGTCAGGTTCTTTGCTGAGCGCAGGCGATTGGCCAATCAGCGTCTCGAATAATTTGCGGGAAAAGAAATGACAGTGAGCATCGCCGATTTCGATCTCACCGAAAGGAGTTGTTTTCGTTTTCATGGGAAAGCTCCACAGTTGAAATACTTCAATTCACTGAAGCGATAGTCCGTCAGCGCACAAAAGTTTTCAACCGCGGAGATGGAAATCGAACCATTCAGGGCATTCAGGGTTTGATGAATTTTTCAGGATTCTTCTTGGCAGCTTCCAGACAGCTTTCGCAACAGAAATAAACCGTGCGACCAAAAAACCCATGTTTGATGTTTTTGTTGACCGGTTCGCCTGTCACCGGACAGGTTTCAACGCCGTCGCCTTTGCCGACAAACGCTGTTTCTTCCTTTTTCGGCGCGTCCGGCAAATCGTGTTGTTTGTGCATGACCGGCATGCCTTCTTTGACGAATTCCGAAACGCCTGCTGCATGCGATTGAATCAGTTTGACGACGTACGCGTCGTCGGAAGTCTCGACAACCTTGATGCCTTTGGCCGTGTTCGTCAGTTCCATCTTGATCTTGTCGGAATGTTTGAACAATTCGGCAAACAGCGGATCCCATTGGCGAATCGGCTGTTTCTTTTCCAGTCGCGCTTTCATCGCCCAGGAATGTTCAATGATCAGCGCTTTCACTTTCGGATCGTCCGATTCAGTGACGGTTTCGACTCCGTTGCGGATGTTTTTGACGGTGCGGGTGATTTTCTTGTGATCGTCAAACAGTGCGTGAATGGTTTTCATATCCTGCGGTTGATTGCCGCCCATCCCCATTCCGCCCATCCGGCCTTGTCCTTGTCCTTGTTGCTGGCCACGTCCCTGAGCCAGCGCAGTCACAGCCAACAACGAAACAAGCAATGCAATTGATAAAAATGACAGTTTTCGTGACATAACGTTCTTCCTTTCCATCAAGCCGCCGTTCCCGGCGAGCTTTCTGTGGCATCTGTTGAAGCCGTTTCTTCGAGGACTTCAACCGGTAAATTGTCTATTACGGTTTCCGAAGCGGAGTGCTTCTTCCGTTCGCTCAAGTAATACAGGATCGGCACGGTCATGCGCGACAGCAACAGCGAAGCGATTTCGCCCGCCATCAATGAAATGGCCAAGCCTTGAAAAATCGGATCGAACAAAATGACCGTTGCACCGACCACCACCGCCGCCGCCGTCAACATCATCGGGCGAAAACGCACGGCTCCGGCGTCAACTACAGCATCGGCAAGTGGCATCCCCTCCTTCAATCGCAACTCGACGAAATCCACCAGGATGATGGAATTGCGCACGACGATTCCGGCTCCGGCGATAAAACCGATCATCGAAGTCGCCGTGAAAAACGCGCTCATCAATCCATGCGCAGGCAAAATGCCGACCAGCGAAAACGGAATCGCCGCCATAATCGCAAACGGCGTTTTGAACGATTGAAACCAGCCAACCACCAGCACGTAAATCAACACCATCACCGCCGCAAACGCCAAACCCAGATCGCGGAAAACTTCGTAAGTGATGTGCCATTCGCCGTCCCACTTCATGGCGAATTTTTCGGACGTGAACGGCTGCTGAGCGACGAAACGTTCCAGCGCGTAACCTTCCGGCAGCTTCATTTTTTCAATCGCTTCGTTCAGTTGCAGGATGGCGTAAACGGGACTTTCTTCGCTGCCCGCCACGTCGCCGGTCACGTAAGTCACCGGCATCAGATTTTTGTGGTAGATGCTTTTGTCGTTCGTTTGCTCGACGATTTTGACCAGTTCGCCGAGCGGAACCAGATTGCCTTGCGAACCGGCGACTTTGATTTGTTTCAGATCGTCAATGCTGGAACGCTGCTCGCGCGGCAAACGCATGACAATCGGCAGGTCTTCTTTTTCCGTTGCTTGATGCGCCAATCCGACTTGCAAGCCGTCAACGGCGATTTTCAACGTGGCGGCAATCTGTTCGGCGGAAACTCCGTTGAGCGCGGCTTTTTCCTTGTCCACCACGAACTGGAATTTCGGCTGGTCGTCTTCGACGTACCAATCCACGTCCACCACGCCCGGCGTTTTGTCGAAGATGTCGCGGATGTTTTTTGCGATTTCCATCTGCCGCTGATAATCCGGGCCGTAAATTTCAGCGACAAGAGTTTGGAGTACTGGTGGCCCAGGAGGGACTTCGGAAATTTTGACGCGCGCGTTGTGTTTGGCGGCGATCTGTTGAATCGCCGGGCGAATGCGTTTGGCGATGTCGTGGCTCTGCGCGTCGCGTTCGCCTTTGCCGACCAGATTGACCTGAATGTCGGCAACGTTCGCTCCGCGCCGCATGAAGTAATGCCGCACCAGGCCGTTGAAGTTATATGGCGACGAAGTTCCTATGTACATCTGGTAATTGACGACTTCAGGAACGGCGCGAACGGCGTCGGCGATTTCGCGCGTGACGGCGGCGGTTTGTTCCAGCGTCGTGCCTTCGGGCGTGTCAATGATGATCTGGAATTCGCTCTTATTGTCGAACGGCAGCATCTTCACGCGCACAGCCTTGAACGCGAACAACGATACAGAAGCCAGCAACAGCAACACCACGCCTGCCAAAAAACCATACCGCCAGCGCGGCACGCGAATCAGTTTCGACATGACCCGGCGATAGAGCCGTGTCATTCGGCCTTCCTGATTTTCATCTTCGCCGTGATGCCCACCTTCGTGCCGTTTCAGCAATCTCAAACTCGCCCACGGCGTAACGATGAACGCCACCAGCAAAGAAAAAACCATTGCCGCCGTCGCGCCAATCGGAATCGGCTCCATGTACGGCCCCATCAGGCCTCCGACAAAGGCCATCGGTAAGATGGCTGCGATGACCGCGAATGTCGCCAGAATCGTGGGATTGCCGACTTCATCCACGGCTTCGACGGCAATGTCTATCAACTGACGGCCTTTGTTTTCAGGCATGCGGTAATGCCGCGCCATGTTTTCGACAACGACAATGGCGTCGTCCACCAAAATGCCTATCGAAAAAATCAGCGCAAACAGCGTGATGCGGTTGAGCGTGTAACCGTAGAAGTAAAAGACAGCCAGCGTCAGCGCCAACGTCACCGGAATGGCGATGGCGACAATGCCCGATTCGCGCAAACCCAGCGTCAACCAGATCAACACGGCGACGGACAAAATGGCGATGAACATGTGCAGCAACAACTCGTTCGATTTTTCGCTGGCCGTTTCGCCGTAATTGCGCGTGGTGGTGACGGTCACGTCGCCGGGAATCAACGAGCCTTTCAGATGCTCGACTTTTTCCAGCACTTTGTCGGCGATCTCAATCGCGTTTTTGCCTTTGCGTTTGGCGACTGAAATCGTGACTGCCGGTTGTACGTTCGGAGTTCCGCCTTGAGGCGGTTGGGCTTGATTGAGAACGCCCCCGCCTGAAGGCGGAACTCCAAACATCACATAATCGCTGGCTTCTTCCGCGCCGTCTTCGATCCGGGCCACGTCGCGCAAATACACCGGACGATTGTTGAACGCACTGATGACGACCGCGCCGACGTCTTCCGCCGTGTGCAGAAAACCGCCGGTTTCGACCAGATACTCTTTATTCCCTGCGGTGAAGCTGCCGGATTGCAATTGCCTATTAGACTGTTCCAGCACGGGCGCAATCATCGCCGGAGCTACGTTGAACGCCGCCAAACGCGATTCATCGAGCGTCACGCGAATCTGACGACGTTGGCCGCCAATCAGTTTGACTTCGGAAACGTCGGGAACTTCCTTGATTTGATCGTGAACTTGAGCGGCAATGCGCCGCAGCGTGAAGGCGTCGTAAGTGTTGCTGGACAGTGTCAACGCCAGAATCGGCACGTCGTCAATCGAACGCGGTTTGACCAGCGGCTGACTGGCGCCGGGCGGAATCAGTTCGAAGTTCGCCAGCATTTTTTGGTTTAGCCGAACAATGGCGTCTTCTTCGTTCTGGCCGACGTAAAACCTGACAATCGCCATGGCTTGTCCCGGCGACGAAGTCGAATAAATGTATTCAACGCCCGGTACTTCCCATAACAATTTTTCCATCGGTTTGGTGACGCGCTCTTCCACCTCTTTGGCCGAGGCGCCGGGCATTGCCACAAACACGTCAATCATCGGCACGACGATTTGCGGTTCTTCTTCGCGCGGCAACATGACCACAGCCGCCAATCCCAACAGAATCGAAGCTCCGACAATCAACGGCGTCAGCTTCGACGCGATGAACGCGCGCGCAACTTTTCCGGCCAATCCGATTTCGGTCTTCATTGCACTTTCACTCCATCGTTCAGCTTCGCAATGCCGTCCACGGCGATGCGTTCGCCTTCATTCAAGCCGGATAACACTTCAATGCGGTCGCCAAAACTCTTGCCGGTTTTGATCAATCGCAATCGCGCGATGTTCGCTCCATCCAACACAAACACGCCTGTCAACTGGCCGCGCTGAGCAATTGCGCTGGTCGTAACCGTGATCGCTTGCCGCTGGCCGCGAACGAATTGCGCCGTGCCGTATAGCCCGGAACGAAGCGGCTGCGAAGACGAAATATCCAGCTTCACCGTGTAACTGCGACTCATCGGATCGGCAGCAGGCAGAATTTCGGCCACAGTGCTTTCGAGTTCTTCGCCGATGGCGTCAATCTTCACGCGCGCTCGGTCTTTCAAATGGATTTTGCCGATTTGCGATTCTTCGACGGCGGCTTCCAATCGGTAATGCGCGGCGTCTTCAATCGTCAGCAACGGAGCGCCCGGCGTGGCCGTCGCGCCGACCTCAATCTGTTTGGCGGTGACGATGCCGCTGATGGGCGTGACGACCCGGGCATATCCGGCAAAGACCTGCGCGCTGGCAATGTCCGCTTTGGCCTGATCCATCTGCGCCTGGCCTTGTTTCTTTTTCGCAGCCAGCACTTCCAGCATCTTTGTCGCGCGATCGGCTTCAGCTTCGGCGACCTGCGCTTTGGCTTTGACTTCGTCGAATTCCTGCGGGCTGACGGATTTTCTTTCCAGCAAGGTTTGATACCGCGCCAGTGTCGCGGCGGCCAATCGTTTGCTGGCTTCGGCGGCGGCTTTGGCGGATAACGCGGCATTGCTGGCTTGTTCGGCTTCGGCAACGGCTTGTTCCGCTTGCCGCAAACCGGCTTGCGCTTTTTGCAACTGCGCGGCGGCTTCGCGGTTATCAATTTCGATCAAGGTTTGTCCGACCTTGACGCGGTCGCCTTCGCGCACGCGCAACGCCATCACAACGCCCATGATTTTCGACGACAGGATTGTCGAAGTTTTGGCGCGAACGGTTCCCGTCGCTTCGTACACGTCATTCACGGACGAAGCGGCGACCGTTTCAAGCTGCACGCCCGTTACAACCAACGGCGTTTCCACCGTGGTCTGCGGCTTTTTTCCGCACGCCGAAACGATCATCGCCAGCGACACAATCACAGCAAAAAGGGCAAGTTTGGTTTTCATGGTTTTCACGAAACAAAGGGTTGGACATCGGTCAGCCTGCCGGTTGACAGCATGACGCTGGCGTAACCGACGTAAAAATCATGCCGCGCCGACAACACAATCAACCGCGCTCGCGTCAACGTTGTTTCGGCGCGCAACACTTCGGTGATCGTCGTCAATCCGGCTTGATACCGATCTTGTGTAATGCGCAACGCTTCGCTGGCCTGGGCGATGATGCGTTCGGCAACTTTCAGCCGTTCGCGCGCCGAAACGAATTGTTGCTGCGCGCGAACGACTTCCAGACGGATTTGGTTGGCCAGATGTTGTTGTTCGCTGGCGGCCAGATTGGCCGCCGCGCGAGCTTGCGCGATGCGGGCATTGCGTCCGGCATCGAACAGATTGAACGTGACACTTGCGCCGACGGTGTAATCGCTGCTGCCATTGACGAAGTTGTTGCGGCTGGCGCCGAAGTTGGCAAACATATCCACGCGCGGCAGGTATTCATTCCGCGCGCCAGTCACCAATACATCACTGGAATTTGCCGCCAATCCGGCTCGCTTCAAATCGGGGCGATGTTCCAACGCCAGTCGAATCAATTCTTCCTGTTCGGCCAGATCGAATTTCTTTTCGATCAAATCGCCCTGAATTCGTTGCGGCGTGTTCACAGACAATCCCAGCGCGGTGTTGAACGCCGCCTGCGCAGTGATGATGTCGCCGTCGGTTTGAATCGCCTGCTGTAGCGCTTCGGCCAGTTGCACTTCGGCGGCCAGCAAATCTGAAACGACTGCGGTTCCGGCTTCGACGCGGTCGCGGCTCGATTTCACATCGGCTTCGGCCAGCTTGACGGCTTCGTCGCTGACTTCTTTTTTGGCCTGCGCCAGCAACAAACCATAAAACGCGCGCAACGTTTCAAACCGCACCTGCTGTTCGACCAGACTGGTTTGCTCATCGGCTTGCTGACGCCCAAGCTGCGCGCGTTTGATGCGCGTCGCCGATTGCCATTGATCGAACAGCGGCGCTTTGACCGTCACGCCAAAGCGAAAATTGGTCAGCGGATCAGGATTGTTCAGCAACGGCAAATTGAAGTTTTGCTGCGTGAAGCGCGACTGTTCCAACAACGAACCGAAGACAAACACGGGGTTGTTGCCGTTGGTGAAGCTTTCGCTCAATTGCACCTGAGGCAATCGTCCGGCGCGCGCTTCGGCAATCCGGGCGTCGGCAAGTTCGCGGCCAGAAACCGTTGCGCGCGTCAGCGGATTGGTGCGCAATGCAAGCTCAACCGCCAACGGCAAGGTCAATGCTTCGCCCCCCGGTTTGGCGTCCTGAGCCA
Organism: uncultured Heliomicrobium sp.; assembly: GCA_964470555.1. Taxonomy (GTDB): domain Bacteria; phylum Acidobacteriota; class Blastocatellia; order RBC074; family RBC074; genus RBC074. The sequence continues at coordinate 1,115 of CAYYDG010000068.1, read as the reverse complement.
GAACGATTACACCTTGCGCAGCAACGAACCCGCTCAACAGCCAGGCCAGAAATCTGGCGCGCAATTTTTGATTAAGGTCAATGCGTTTCATATCGGTTCAGGATTAACCTTTCGCGCCCATCTTGCGCAGCAAGGTCATCATCGGACACCAGTTGGTAAACCCTGACTGGATCAGGTTCAGCGCGACAAAACCGGTCAGGAAAAACCAGTTCGGGTTGTGATACACACCCAATAAGACACTGACCAGTACGAAAGTGCCTGCAATCAATCGCAAATAACGTTCGACGTTCATCACAAATCTCCTTTCGAGCTTATCGCTCACGCTTGTCATCGCGCCGCGAACCGGGCGCACAGGAATTGTTCATTCAGGTCTGGACGCCCATTCTGGGCAACACCCAGCGCATGACGACCAGATAACCGACGAAAAACAATACAAACCATCCCCAATCCGGCATTTCGTTTTTCCCCTTTCAAAGATTGGCAATCGCGCGTTCCAGCTTTTCGTTGACTGCGGTCGCGGCGGCTTCCAGTTTCGAGTTTCCGACAATTGACATCATCTTGACCGCATCAATCGCCGCCACCACGGATTGTCCATTTTCCTCATACACCACCACATTGCATGGCAACAGCAATCCCAATGCCAACTCTTCCTGCAAAGCCTGATAAGCAATCGGTGGATTACATGCGCCCAGAATGACGTAATCGCGGAATTCGACGCCCAGCTTTTCCTTGAACTTGTCCGCAATGTTGATTTCGCTGAGCACGCCAAAACCTTCTGCCTTGAGCGTTTCCTTCACCCGTTCAATCGCCTCCGGCATTGGTAAATCAATCGTCCGGAAGAACCCATATCCGGGTTGTATCAAAGATTTTTCGCCTGACATTTGCGTCTCCTCTCTCTTTCCTCTTCTTTTTGAATTTCCAATTGCCAGCCCTGCACGCGATCTGTATACTGGCAGCGACCGAACAATATAACCACGTAGTTATATTGTCAAGCGTCATTTCGCAACAGAATGAAGTTTGGCGGCTGAACGAAAACAGAATTCAAGACTCACAATCAAATCAAAAGGAGTCTGACATGTCGTTTGCGACAACGCCCTGAAACGATGAAAACGGCT
>CAYYDG010000067.1:0-35126 GCA_964470555.1 uncultured Heliomicrobium sp. | reverse complement strand
CGCGCGCCTCGTGGGGAGGCTTAGCCTCCCCGTTTTTTTGACTAAACTCGTGTAATAAGTAGTTGCATAAAATAAAGATGGTAACTGATTTGAGTTGACAAGATGACAGCAATTCCCGACTTAGTTTTATTTAGTTACTTTCAGGTGCTTGGCAGCGTCAGGCTTCCAAATTTCTAAGCCGAGAATTGCTGTAAACTTTGGGACTCTCTAAAGCCCAATTATCTTCGCACATTGGTCTATTGCATCACGATATTTCTTATTGAGTATTCCTGTCTCGCGCAAATACTCACTGCCATTTCTCCTCCATCCGCCAATTATTGCTCCTGCTGTGGCTATGGCATAACCGATAAAAAGCCCGCCAACTGTGATCTTGCTTCCTCTAATCAAATCATATAACGCGGCTCCTCCCGCCCCATATAAATTATCTTCATATGATTCTCGGCTGGTTGGGCCTAATTTACCATCATATTTTTTTGTAAGCTCTCTAACACTACCTCTGTATTCTGAAGTGGCTCGATTGACACATTCCTGCCATTGCTTTCTTTTCTCTTGTTCTGGAGTTAGCGGAGGTGTTGCTTTCATCTCTCTTATTTGTGGGTTTTGGGGGTCTCCACCTGGTCCAACCGGATCAATTGGGCTAACAGGATAATGTGGCCCACCGCCAAATCCTCCGTATCCAATCTCAACCAAGTAACAAATCCCGGATATCAACTCGCCACCAGCTTCATTCGGAATCCACTGGTCAGCCGTACAAAACCGCACCAGCAACAATCCGCTCGGATCAACGAAGTTCATCGGGTCGTTTTCCACGTAGCTGTACCGATTCAGGCTTTGAGGATTGCTCGTATCCGCCGCACCCAACCCCAACGGATCAGGTTGCATGAATCGCGCCCGGTTGTGATTGTAGGTCCGCGCCTTTGCGTAGTTCAGGTTCGTCGCCCAGTCCCGCTCGTAGCCCGTGAACTTGTGGCTGTTGAGGTAGGTCATTCCGCTTGACTGCCATTCGTAGAGCATCTGCCCGTGCGGATCGAACTCGGCTCGGTAAATCACTGTGCCGCTCGAATTCGTCAGTTTGCGGCCATTGCCCAAATGATCCGTGTGCAGCCAGTAAAAGCCGCCATCGTAACTCTGCACCGCCATCATCTGCCCGCCGCTGCTCAGCGCGTAAGCGCGATAGACGCCGCCTGAACCATCGAGTTCAACCACCGGCTCGCCCAGCACCGACGACCAGAGGTAATAGAGCGGATAACCGCCCGACACCTGCTTCACTTTGCGCCCGTCGCCATCGTATTCGCTACTATTGTTGGTTCCGGCGGTCTTCAAGCGCCCCGCCGCGTCATAAGCGTAAGCCAAGCTGCCATCGTTGGTGACGTTACCCGCATTGTCGAAGGTATAGCCGCTGTTGTTGATGCGGTTGGTCGAAGGCGCGCCGCTCCCGTTGGTCGCGTAGCTCAAGCTGTAATTCGGAGCTTCGCCGACGCCGTTGGAGCTTGAAACCGACAACAGGTTGTTCCAGGCGTCGTAGGTGTAGCTGCGATAAGAACCATAGCTGGTCAGTCGGTTGTAATCGTCATAGCCCACATCCACCGAATAGTTCCCGTCCAGGTGATCGGTGATGTAGCGCACTCGCCCGTTATTACCGCCGCTGCCTCCGCCGCCGTTGTAATAATCGTAGCTGATATTCGTCACGACATCGGAATTGTCCGTCTTTTGCAGCTTCAGGTTGCTCAATTGGCTGTTAATCAGGTGAGGCAACCCACCTTTTTAGCAGTCAATGGGGGTCATTTCCTTAGCTTGCAAATAAAACAACTCGACATCTGATAATTCGGGGTCAAGATCCCAAGCCTTAAAAAAATGCTCAGCGGCAACTTCATATTTTTTCGCTTTCCAATCAATTATCCCTTGTGAGTAGTTCCAAAAAGCTATTTCTTTCGCAAGCCTACTACCTAATTGATATTGCCATTGACTGAGAGCCGTTTGCAGTATACGTGCAGCATATTTATCTGCTAATAGCTCTTCATCTTTCTTTATCTCTCCGAGGTGATCAATGAATCCTCTTATTTGAAAGAGATGATGTGCAACCTCATGTGCTAGTGTTCTAATTATTCGCAATGTAGGAATCGTACTCCACCAGAGATACTGGGGAATACTGTGATAAATTTGTTGTACGCAAAGAGTAATACAGGCAAGCTGTGCGCCGTCTTGAGAAGGCGAATACCAGCCGTAAATTGGCACTCCTTTTATAATGTAATTCTTAATCCATTCGGGCAAATCGTCAGTTAGTGGTGGTGCTTGATCTACGAGCAAAATTAGTTCTAGCCCGTCTAGATGATCTGCCTCGAACCAGCGTAGACTTCTCCTGACTTGCCACACTAACCCTTTTGGTGGTTTAGTACATAGACTATAAATTTGCATTATAAGCTTTCGATTGAAAAGGCTTACTTTTGTTACGTAGTAAGGCCTTCAATTACGTTTTTATCTCTTTTTTAGGGCAAAACGGCAGAAATGGATCTATCTCGCAAATTACTTTGGGGTCAATGGTGATTATTACAGACCGTTCTGCCACTGGTGTTACTATATCTTTTAACACCTGGAGAATTTGATATATGGCAAATCTAACTTTCATTCCTCTAGTTGCATTTTCTGGCAGCTTTACATTGTTGGGATCTATCTTTTCTCCCGGAAGTCTGTTATCAGGGAAACCTACACGTGGTTTTCCTTCTTGTGGCGTAGTTCTTACTTCAATGGGTTTTCCATCTGGTCCAGGAATAGTGACCCTGACTGGAAGTCCATCAGGGCCAATTGGTGGACCTTGTATTCCCCCTGCTGTCCCACCTCCAGTCACCACGTCTTCAATTGGCCTTGCAGGCCCTCCTCCGCCATAGTCAAAACACCCGTGACTTACAAGGATAGTGCCAATCACGAACGTACCATCGTCCCTCCAATATGAATACTCTCTTTCCGAATAGAAACAAATTCTATTGAGTCCGCTAGGATCAATGAAGTTCATCGAATCATTCCCAACATAACTGTACAGATTCAAGCTCTGCGGATCTGTCGCGTCCGCCGCCGCCAACCCCAGCGGATCGGGCTGCATGAACCGCGCGCGGTTATGGTTGTAAGTCCGCGCCTTGGCGTAGTTCAGGTTCGTTGACCAGTCCCGCTCGTAACCGGTGAACTTGTGGCTGTTCAGGTAAGTGGCTCCGTTGCTTTGCCATTCGTAGAGCATCTGCCCGTGCGGATCGAATTCGGCTCGATAGATGACTGTGCCGCTGGAATTCGTCAGCTTGCGGCCATTGCCCAGATGATCCGTGTGCAGCCAGTAAAAGCCGCCATCGTAGCTCTGCACCGCCAGCATTTGGCCGCCGCTGCTCAGCGCATAAGCGCGATAGACTCCGCCTGAACCATCGAGTTCTACGACCGGTTCGCCCAACACGCTCGACCACAGGTAAAAGAGCGGATAGCCGCCCGAAACTTGTTTTACTTTGCGCCCGTCGCCGTCGTATTCGCAACTGTTGTTCGCTCCGGCGGTCTTCAAGCGCCCCGCCGCGTCATAGGCGTAAGCGAGGCTGCCATCGTTGGTGACGTTGCCCGCGTTGTCATAGGTGTAGCCTGAATTGTTGATCCGATTGGTCGCGGGCGCGCCGCTCGCGTTCGTCGCGTACGTCAGCGTGTAATTCGGCGCTTCGCCTACGCCGTTGGAGCTTGAAACCGACAACAGGTTATTCCATGCGTCATACGTGTAGCTGCGATAAGAACCGTACTGCGTCAGCCGGTTATGATCGTCGTACCCCACGTCCACCGAATAGTTCCCGTCCAGATGATCGGTGATGTAGCGGATGCGGCCGTTGTTGCCGCCGCTGCCTCCGCCGCCGTTGTAATAATCGTAGCTGATATTGCTGACGACATCGGAATTGTCTGTCTTCTGCAGCTTCAAGTTGGTCAACTGGCTGCGTTTCTGGTTGTAACCCAACGCTATCCGACGGTCGTTGCCGAAATCGGCTTTCTGCAACGCTCCCCAGGCGCGGAAGTCGAAGGCTGTGGCGACGTTGTTGGTTGTGTCTTTGCCCGAAATCGTGACCAGATTCGTGCCGACTTTGGTTGGCGCACCCGCGTAGTTGTAATCGTAATTGACGCTCTTCGACCAAGCTCCGACGGTGTAGCTGACCTGCTTCAGTGCGTTGGCATAATTGTAGGTGTAACCGACGCTGTAACTGCCGCTCAATCCGTTGAAGCTGCGCGTTTCGCTGCTCAACCGCTTGAAGCTGTCGTAGCTGTAGCTGGTCGAAGCCATGACCGTCGAGCCGCTCTTTTCCTGCATCAACGTTCGTTCGCCGTATTCGCCGTAGCTGTAATTCACGTCCAAAGTCGAATCGCTGTAATCCACGACGGTCACCAAACCGCGATTGTTGTATGTGAACTGCGCGTAAAGGCTGCGCGCATCGGTGACTTTCTTGACCGTGTCGTCCGCCCAGTATTCATAACTGGCGGTTCCGGCTTCGGGCGTCGTCTGGCTGGTCAATCGTCCATAACCATCGTAGCCGAACGTCCGCTCCTGATAAGCCGAACCGTTGTTGTAATGTTTGATGTTTTGCAGCAAATCGCGTTCGTCGTAACTGTAAACGGCTTTGGCATAAGTCGCGCTGGCGCTGGTCAGGTTGTAGGCTTCGGACAACCGTCCGAGAAAATCGTAAACCGTCTTGCGCTTCTTGCCGCGTTCGTCGGTCACGGTCACCTGCGAAGTCCCCGCGCAGCCGCAGCCCGTGTAGCTGTATTGCACGGTGTGATCGTCAGGGCGCGTGACGACCGTTTGCCGGTCGAGCGCGTCGTAAGTGATCGTCGTGTACAGCCAGCCGAAATAATAATCTTCGTCCCACGCCGGATAATTGGTGGAAAGTCCGCCGTCCGCCGCCGTCGGGTTCGAGGCGTATTTCGTCCGTCCGACCGAATCGTAACCGAAAGTCTGGATGGAGTATTTGCCCGAAGTGCCATCAGGGTGGTCACTGCCGTTCCAGCGCGTTTGCCCCGCTCCGTCATAAGCGACAAAGCTGTAGCGCGTCTTGCCGGAATCAATCGCCACGTATTCGGCGACGGCCATCCAGTTGTCCCAGTAATCGCGCGTCACCTGGCCGCCATGCCCCGAAGGCTGGGTGACGGCGATCAACCGATCCACGCTGTTGTAGCTGTAGGTGACGATGTTTTCCTGACTGCCTGTGCCGCTGGTTCCGGCAATATGATAGCTCTGAGCGATCTGGCCGGTGTGGTAATTGTATTTCGCGCCGCTCCAATAACTGTCAGGGTCTTTGACTTTGGTGACCAGCGCGCGCGTCGTCGGATTGCCTGTAGTCACAAAATTGTCGTCGTAAAAATACTCCGTCACGTGGTTCGCTCCGTCGTAAGCGGCGCGCGTGTTGCCGAGCATATCGAATTTGGTGTGACTGACCGCCCGCGAAGCCGAGCCGGGAACTTCGAATTGCGTCACGGTTGTCAGGTTGGCGCGTCCGGCGATATAGCCCGTTCCATAATTCGAGGCGTCGTGATTGGTCACGGTGTAGCTGGTCGTGTCGAAATAGCCGGATTCGTCATAAGTGAAAGTGGTTTTGGCGACCAGCGTATTGTCGCCTTTGTATACCAACACTTCCGAAGGCAGGCCGAGGATGTGTTTGTTGATGTATGTCGTACTGGAGTTGTAGTTCGTTCGTGTGTAGCGATAAACGGTTGTCGCATCGCCCAGATATTCTTTGACATCGTAAGGCAATATTGCGCCGCCGACCGTCGTGTAAGTGTAATTGGTTCGCCGCGTATAGCTGCCGTCTGTGATTTGGACGTTTTGCACGCGCAGGTTGGAGATGTAAGTCAGCCCGGTGTCTTTTTCGTAGGTGATGGTCGCTGTTTTGAGCGGAGTGCCGCTGCCGCCGGAGTAAGCCGCCTGGCTGGCGTAAGTCTTCGAAGTGTGCGTCAGCCCGTCTGTGCTGACATCGGTGCGAAAGACGCGGTCAATCGGATCAATCACCTTGCTGTAATTGCTGCCGGAATTGAATTCGTAGCTGTATTGCGCCACGTAATAGGTCGTGCCGCCGGAAGACAGCGCCGTCCAGCCGGAGCTTGCGCTTGTCGGACTCCAGTTTTCGGCCCATTCCTGCCGCAGCGAGAATTTCGGGCAATCGGTTTGCGCCGTGTTGCCTCCGGGACCGACCAGCGCCCCGCTTGGAGCGGAGTATCCGCTGACGGATTGCATGTCATAGCGTGTGAAGGCAACGGGTCTGCCATTGCCCTGGCCTGCCACCGTCGGTACCCATTTTTCGATTGAATACATCTGTCCGTAGCTGGTGTAGAAAATGCGATGCGTGTGTCCGGTCGGATATTCAATCCACCACGGCATCCAAACCTGAGTTCCGTTCAAATTGCCTGGGTCGGTCGTCAGACTGTTGAAATTTGTCGAGATGGTGACCGGCGCGTAAGACAGCGTGACAAAATCGAAATATGTTCCACCGCGATTTTGCCGCACTTTCCGCAACAGATTGCTTTCGTAATAGAAATCTATCGTCCGCCCCATCGTGTCGGTGATGTAATCAATTCCCCAATCGTGGGAATTGTTCGACACGCCGTTGCCGTTGGAGATTTCAGCGTTGGTGATGGTGATGAAATTGCCGTTACGGTCTTTGATCTGGCTGGGCAGCATTCGTTTGCCGACGGCGTTGCCGCCGTGAGTCGGAATGATGAAGCTAATCTGCGTTCCGTTCATTGTTCGCAAAATCTTGTTGGCTCTGTCGAATTCCAGCCAGGTCGAATCGTAGCTGGTGTAAATGTTGCTGCTGTCAACTTGAGCCAGCACATGCCGTCCGCCGTCGGGGCGGATGAATAGAAAAGTATTTTTTCCGCTGATCGGATCAGAAAACGGAATGATCGAATTGCCAGACGGAATGCCTTCGATGCTGCCAAACCCTATTCTCCAGCCGACACCGGCCACATCTTTGTCAGTGTTGAAAGCGATGGAATCGCCGTTTTTCACGTAAATGTTGCTGTTGTAATACAGCGCCAGGTTGACGCCCAAACCGCCGCGTCCGGCGAGCGAAACAATTGGCGCGACAAAATTGACGTTCTGCGAACCGAGATTGATCGAACTTTGTCCGGTCGCTTCTCCGCCGGTTGGGTCGGCATTTTCACCGACCTTTCCGCCCGCCACCCCCGTCGAGTTTTTGGGAAGACTTTCCTGATAAAAGTACCCACCCAATCCTCCGACTCCCGGCTCTGGGTCGTCGTAGGGAACAGATGGAACATTGTTGACCGTCACTCGCGGCTCAGGCGCGTTTGGATGATTATTGCGAATGACATCGAGGTTCATTGCTCCCATTTGCCCGCCGGGGCCTCCGCCTGTGCCGCCACCGCCACCCGAACCTCCACCACCTGGTCCACCGCCGGGATTGCCTGCCGCTCCACCTTCTTCTTCGTTTTTGATGAACAAGGCGATGGATTCGCCGGCGCTGACCACGCCGCCGCTCGATACCACTCCGTTGAGCGAAGAAACTTTTCGCGCGCTGTCCATCATCACTTTGCGAACCCATTGCGCGGAAACAAATCCGCGCCTGCTTTTCAACAATCCGGCAACACCGGCGACCAACGGAGCGGCCGCGGAAGTGCCCGTCATCGTGACGTACCGGTTGTTGGGATAAGTTGTCAACACATCAACGCCCGGAGCAGCGATATGAACATTGTTCGCGCCGTAGTTGGAAAACGTCGCCAGCAAATCGCTGTTATTGGTTGCCGCCACTGCGATCAAATTGCTGGCGGCATAGCTGGCCGGGTAATACGGCGTCTGCGACAAATCCCAACCATTGTTGCCCGCCGATGCCACCACCAGAACGCCGGACAACGACGCGCGAGCAATTGCATCCAGCAGGGATTGAGAAAAGGCTTCGGTGCCGAAACTGCAATTGATAACGCCAGCGCCATGACTGACCGCGAAATCAATCGCTTCGACTACATCGGAAATCGCGCCGCTGCCGGTGGAATCCAGAGCTTTCAACGGACTGCAACATTGCGAGCGAGACGGATCATGGCAAAACCTCCGTGGACAATTGATCCGGGCTGCAAAGGGGCTAGCTTGGGACGTGCATCCAAAGCTGTCTTTGTGCAGCCAGGAAAACGTTCTGAATCCCGTTGTCACTGACCGGTGGCGGCGGGATTTTTTTTATTTCAAAGCGCGAGAACGTGAGTTTAAGGCAACGGCGTCGAGACATTGATAACCGGAGTAATTTCAAGCCTGAGATATGTTCATTCTCCGGTAGCGAACAATTCGATCTGACAAAAGATCATTGGTTATTGAGTTTTGTTGCTAAATGAGCTTTGGATTTGAAACGCGCGGAAGGTACATCGCTTGTTGGGGAGGGGCAAGAACAATTTTGCGTTTTGGCGGGAAAATAATGTGGCGTAAGAATATGACCGACTCAAATCAACTCGTTATACCCAAGTTTGCGACGATGATTTTGTGGCTTTGAGATTTCATGAAAAAACAGTCAGGCAAAACCTGAGCTTCTCTGATGCAGATTTCGAGAGAGGCTCAGGTTTCGCGCACTTTTTGTTTCGAGCAGTCGCTGCTTTCTTGCCTATCAACGACGGCGAGGCGTCGCGCGTACAGGTGTTGTGACGCCTGTCGAAACAATCGGCAGTTTCCAGTTTTCAACCGGCGTTCCCGTCAGGTTCAGGTTTGAAGTCAGGTAATACAGCCGCTTCGTCGCGTCGCCGTTCGGGGCCGCCGTGAAACGTTGGTACAGGTAATACGGCGGAATGGTTTGGTAATACAGCGTCGCCTGGACGCGGCATTTCGCAGCATTCACTCCGGCGGGCAACGTGATTCGGTAAGTGATGTTGTCGGTTCCGGCTTTGCCGTCCTGGTAATCAGGGTCTTTGGCGGCGTTGCCTTCAGGAAAAGTCGCGTGCAGGTAACGTCCGTTCAACGATGGATCAGGTCCTTTCTTTGTCCAACCCATTGGCAACAATCGGTTGTCTTTGACCTGTTCATCGCGCCGCGTAAAGTTGGTGGTGAACTTGCCGTCGGCGTCCTGATTCAACTCCTCGTAAATCTGCACCTGATTTTGCGCAGTAATGATTTCGTAATGCGGCTGGTAACTTTGCCGGGTTTTGCCTTGCGCGTCCTTGTATTCGGCAAAAAATTCCGAAGGCAGCGGTTTGCCGTTGCCGTCAACAATCACTCCCAGATTGTTGGTGCGCCCCGAAGCCCAGACGACTTTCTGATTTTCGTCCGTCACCAGCAATTCGATGAACAGACGGCGGAAACTGACTCCGCTGGGGAACCGATGCCCGGCCAGATTGGTGACGGCGACATTGGCCTGGATTTGCTGTGCGCCGGTGACCGTTGCTCTGGCCGTGACTTTGGCCGATTCGTTTTGAGCTTGTTGCACGTAATTATCAATCGCGTCCTGCAAATCCGTGCTGGAACCGGTCATGTAATCGTCCTTGCGAACGCCCAGCACGTCGTTGAACTGGTCGAACATCTGCAACAAAAACACATTCAATCCCTGAAACTGGTGGCGGCGAAATCCTTCATTGCGAACGCGCACAGTGATCTTGTCGGTCGGAACGCGGTATTCGGCGTCGGGGTAAGTTTCGTCTTCGATGATGGCGATTCGCTGCTGGATCGGCGAAACGTTGATGCCTTTCTTTTCGCTGTGATAATCGCCGGGCATGTGGCATTCCTGACAGGATTTTGCCTTCGGCCACGAAGTCCCGAATTCGTTCTGGTACTGGCTGTTCAACCATTCCAGATAGGTCGCCTGTTCGATTTTCATTTCGCCCGGCGAACCGTCCACGACGGGCAAATCAATCGTGTGACAACTGCCGCACATCCGCGAAGTTTTGACGTACGAATTGAACACAGGCTTGATGCCCGTGCCGGTTTCCATTGTATACGGCGAAATTTCGTCGTCTTTGAACGGGCCGTAAAGCTCGTCGGGTTTGCTGACCTGGAAATGTCCGGTGATGGAATTTTTCAGGAAGTATTCCAGCGAAGGGTTTTGATCGGGCGCATTGCGGTGGCACACCTGACAACTGATGCCGTCGCGCGCCAACGCTCCGTATTTGAAATTCGGATCGCTGCGGTCGGTGAGTTGCAAATAGCTCAACTGAAAATCACCCATGCCGCCTTTGTCCGTGTCCAGTTGCCGTTTGCCCATCGCTCCGTGACAGGTCAAACAGGCGTTGCGGATTTGCGTCGTCAATTGTTCGCGGCGAGGCGAAGGCAATGTGTTGAAGTAAGCGAACTCGCTTTCCAGTTGCGCGAAAAAGACCGGATCGCGCCCGGCCAAACCCATCGGCGACCAGCGCCATTCGCCATAAGGCGAAACATTCGCGCCTGAAACCGTTCCTGCCGCAGCATTCGGCGAAGGCAAAAACATCGTTGGTCCATAAGGCAATCCGCTCAAGGCTCCGTGACAGGACATGCACTGGCTGGAACTGATGAATTGTCCCGAACCTGTGGCCGGTTGCGGAATGTTGTCATAAGTTTCCGAAGGCATTTTCTGCACGTTGGCGAAAGGAACTTCGGGAATCATAGGGAAGGTTTGCAGAAACGCGGGATTGGCTTGCCGCCCGGCTTTCAACGCTTTCATGGGAAATATGCTGCCGTGCGCTGCGTCTTCGGCTGCTACGGTTCGCCACGAACCATCGTCCGGGAATTGAATCGGCTGGCCGGGAAATCCCTTGATGTTGTTCAGCGCGGAAAAGGTCAATTCTTTTTCCGCGGTCGCGTGGCAACGCAAACAGTACAACCCGAACCCCGCCCACGGATATTGAAACGGCGGTTGATCGTCGTCGAAGGTCATGCCGTCAAAAAATTCAGCCCAGAACCAGCCGTCTTTCGCGCCTTTCGAGTCGCGGATCATGACCGTCCAGTCGGTGACTTTCGGCAGTTGGTCGTCGTTCATTCCGGCGTAACGCGCTGAGGGCGGTTTGTACTGTTCCTTGATAATCATGGCGCCGTCAGGAATCGCGCCTTGTCTGCCGCCAACCAGCCATTCCATGACTTTGGGCGAATAAAAAATCCGCACTGCCGGATGCGTTCCGTAATACACGCCTTTGCTGTAAGGGCCTGTGTCGCGCACACCTTTGTCCACGCACCAGTTCAACTTTTTGTATTCGCCGTTATCCAAAAAGGCCAGCATCGTTTTTTCGAATTGGACGAAATCAGCGGGCGGCACGGAGCTTGGCAACGGCAACGAATGTTCTTTGGCATTCGGGCAGGCGGTTTGCGCGGTTGGCATCGGAACGGAGCTTGGCAGCGTGTAGGAAAGAGCAGGCGCTGCTTTTCCATCCACCAGCGACAAGGCGACGAAATAGATTGCCGTCACCAGAGCCACGACCAACACGGAAATCTTCAACGAAGTACGCATGGAGTTCTCCTGGGTTATCGGTACAGCGGGTTTTCAGATTGTCAGAAGCGATTTTTCCAGTAATAGCAATTTTCGTTTGAATGAAGGAGTTGAAACCACAAAAAGCACAAAAGCCACAAAACGCTTTTGTGTGTTTTGCGTTTTTTGTGGTTGCATTTGTTCTTACTCAACTGCAAACCGCTATAAGGAACGGCGAAAGGCGATTTTGAAAATTGGGTTGACGCGCGGAAAGCAAATACCACCTTTGGCAAAAGAGGACAAGGTTTCCTACTGTGTCTGGAAATTTCGGCACAGCTTGATTTTTCGCGGTTGAATCGCCTACAAAGTGCGGTCTTGTTGCTCGCCCACCCCGAACGCAAGACCGAACTTTCGACAAGGAGACCGATTGATGCAAGCACAACAAGCGCCCTTGATCTTTGCGGAAGCGGAGCGCCAGGCAGGCGACCGTTTGCTGAAGCTGGCGCTGGAAACCGACCGCGTGGAAGGTTACACCGAACCTCACGCCGTGATGATCGCCCGATTGGCTGAAACCATCGGCAGAGAAATGGGGTTGCACGGAGCGGATTTGTCGGCATTGAAATTCGCCGCGCTGGCTCACGACATTGGCGAACGCGGAATGAAACGCAATTACCTGCTCAGCCCGAACGTATTGACCTGGGAAGAGCGACTGGATTTGTGGCGGCATCCGATTTTGGGCGAACAGGCAGCGGCGGAACTCAAATTGTCGCGGCAAACGCAGTTGCTGGTGCGCTGGCATCACGAATGGTGGAACGGGCAAGGGTATCCAGACGGATTGAGCGGAACGGCGATTCCTCTCGGAGCAAGAATTTTGCGCGCGGTGGACAGTTATTGTGCGTTGATTTCCCAGCGACCGTATCGCGATTCATTTGAACTGGTCGAAGCCGAACAATTCATCGCCGATCTGGCTGGAGTCGAATTCGACCCGCGAGTCGCGCAGGTCTTGCTGGCTGTGGTCGGCGAAGAGCGATTGCGCCGCGAAGCCGAAGCTGCGCGCCAGCAACAGGAATTCGCCGGTTGGAACATTCCTGCTGCCTTGTCGGAAAGCGCAGTGCCAGTGGCGGTTGTGGAAACATACGAAGCGACGGTGGAAACCACGATGGAAAGCGTCGCGGAGGATTTGCCCGCTGAAGTCAATGAGGCAGGTAATCAGGTTCATGACTTTGTTGACACTGCGGAGTTGCCGTCAGTCGAACAAACGACAGAGGCGCAATTGGCTGACGTTCCGTCGCAGGCGGTCGAATCAACAGAAGAAGTTCCCGCCATTGAGCAGACTGCGCCGGAAGAGTTTTCGCCGGATCAAGCGCCAACTGCCGAATTTCCCGCGGTTCAAGCGCCCACTTTGTCGCAGTCCGAAACCACTCAATCTGAAACAGAAATTCCTGAGCCGGAAAGCGAATCCGAAGCGGCTCCGAAAGTGCAAAACTGAAGTTTATGGTCATCAATTCAACAACCGGTTGTTCAACAATCCATCGGTCAACAACCAATCGGCGCTGGCTGGGATTTGAACTGAGCGTGTTGCGTCGTCTGAAATTCAATTCGGTTGCAATTCCATTTTGCGGACAACCGGATTTGGGCTGGTATCTGAAATTCTGGGGCAAACAGGTGCTGGACAACGATCTTTGCCAATGGGCGTGGTGGGCTTCGCGCGCGCTGGTGGAAAACGCCGGCGAACGATTGACCGAAGAAGACGTTTCGCTGGTGTTGGGCGAAGCCTACGTGCCGCATCGGCGATTGCACAACATGGCTTTGGCGACGTTTTTCGGCGAAATGGATGCCGTCTGGTTCGACAACGTCTGGATGAACATACAGCAGATCGAAAACGAACATCGCCGCGCGCTGGCCATGTCGCTGGTGTTTGGCGTTGGCGATTACGTGTTTTCGTTCACGCCCGAAACCGCCGAACTGCGTCGTCCGCTGTCGGAAGTCTTTCTGGCGTTGTGGCGCAACCAGCGGCAGGTGGTGGATAACGGCAAGGAAAATTACAGCGTCAACCGCGACGCGCACGAATTCATTCGTGGCGCGCGAGCCGAATTGATGTTTGCCTGTTTTCCGCGCCCGGACGGTTTGGCGGCGTTGCGACAAACGACGGCGGGTTGGCGAGAAGTCTGGGTGCGGGGCGATGGAACGATCTGGGATCAGTTGATCGCCAATCAACGCGGCAAGCTGGGTGACGATGTGGCTTCAAAAGAACATTACCTGCAACTGGTCGGCAATTTTCTTTCGCGCTGCAAACATATCGGGCAATGGGCCATTTCGCACACCGAAGACGGCTTTTTGTCGGCGGCGGAAATCGGTGAAGTCGTTCAACAGTTCCGCCGGATTGACGTGACCTACAACAAGGATTTTTCAGACGTGATCGGTGGCAGAAACACCTTCCTGATTATCGCCTGACAAATTTGGAGTGCTGCGGCTTGACGCAGCTTTGACACTTTTTGCCAAAGCTGCCTTGTTGAACAGTCGCCCAGACTGCGAATGAAAAGCGGCGTCGAGCCGCAGCACTCCATAAACCTTACTGCTGAATCTTCCCGCTCAAATCCGCAGCCGGTTTGGCGTACTTTTCTTTTTCCTTTTCCCGTTGCAGATACGGAATTCCTTTTTTCATCCATTCCGGCATCGGAGCGCCTTTCAATTTGTGGTCAAAGAATTCCTGCAAACGACGCGTGTAATCTTTTTGATTTTGCCGTTTGCGAAGGCCGTGTAGCTCGCCGTTGTAATTGAACATATACGCTTCTTTGCCCAAGCGGCGCAGTCCCAGGTAATACTCTATTCCTTGATACCAGGGCACGGCGTCGTCCGCATCGTTGTGCAACATCAAAATCGGCGTTTCCACACGATCCACACGGAAGATCGGCGAATTTTCCAGATAGCGCATTTGCTGTTCCCACAAACTGCCGCCGATGCGGCTCTGAGTGTGTTCGTATTGCGCCTGGCGCGGCAATCCACTGCCCCAGCGAATGCCGCTGTAAGCGCTGGTCATGTTTGCCACCAGCGCGCCGGGAGCGGCAGCTTTGAACCGATTGGTCTGCGTCACCATGTAGGCAATTTGATAACCGCCCCAGCTATGGCCCTGAATGCCGATGGCGTCTTCGTTGACGTAACCTTTGTCCACCACGGCTTGAACCGCGGGCAGCACGCATTTCAACGCGCTGTGCCCCGGATAACCGATGCTGTAAACGATGTCCGGTTGCAACACCAGATAACCGTTGCTGGCATAAAACGAAGGATTGATCGAAGTGCCCGGAGTGGGATTGACGAACCGATGCACGCCTTGTGACAGCTTTTCGTAGATGTAGACCATCAGCGGGTACTTCTTGTTCGGGTCGAAGTTGTCCGGTTTGATCAGCGAAGCCGTCAACGCCACGCCGTCCGTGTTTTTGAAGCGGATCAACTCAGACTTGCCCCAGGTGAATTGATCTTTCTGCGCGCCTTCGTTCGTGACTTTTTTGAGCGATTTCAGCGACAAATCCGTAACGTGAATGTCGGGATATTCGTCAAAGCGCGAAGCCGTCAGCATCAACACATCGGCGTCTTTGGCCTTTGTCGGCGGGCTGAAACTTTTGGCAGCCATCATCAATTTTTCTGGCGCGGAATTGCCGTCAATCTTGTCTCGGTAAAAACCACTGTCGCGCGTCCATTCGGCTTCGGCGCGCAACAGCAGCGGCTTGGTCGGATCAATGAAGCGTTCTTCGGGGTCGAGCCGCACGTAACGAAATTCGATCTTGTCTTTGCGACCTGCGCCGTCGGTCAGATTCTTCGCTGACGAACCATCAGGCGCGATTTGCCAAATGTCGTACTGGTCATAAAGCAGCACATACTTGTCGTCTTTGGCCCAGCCCGCGTTGCCATACGAAGGCGGCGTGTCCGGGTGGTCGTCGTCTTCCCGCCAGAAAGCTACGCCTAGCTTTTCGGTCAGGTTGATGATTTTGCCGTCGGGCAGTGAAATCGAATTCCAGTTTTTGCCGTCATAAAACAATCCGTATTTGGCGTTCGGCGACAGAGAGATGTTGGCGCGTTGGCCTTTCAACAGCGGCTTGCGCGAACCATCCAAGGTGTTGACCAGATAACTGTCGTTTCTGCCGCCAAAGGATTCGTAACCGATCAAAATCCGATAAGCGCGATCATCCGTGCCAATCGCCCACTTTCCATCGCGCGAAGGCGTCAGATTTTCCATCGTCGCATCGGCCAGTTGCACGAACTTGCCTTCTTTCAGGTGATACACGGCGCGATAGGATTTGTTGGCTTCCTGGGTGGCTCGGACTTTTTGCATCGGTTGGATGTAATCGTCTTTCCAGTGCCACAAATCGGCGACGACTTTTTCGTCGGCAGGTTCGGCATCGTTCGGGTCTTTTTCCGGTTCCGGCGGAGGAGCCACGCCGAGAAAAAGTTTGCTGCCATCGGCGGAAAAACTCAGCGCACCACGTTCGCTGATGACCATTGCGGCGTTAAAGCCTGCCGTCGCGGTCGAAAGAATCTCGGTCGCTTTCGCGGATTTGCGATCCCAGTTATACAATTTGATCTTCGGTTGTTTGGCGGCGGCATCGTCTTTGTCGCTGGCAAAGACCAACTGCGTCTGGTCTTCGTCCCAGGTCAATTTGGTATATCTGCCTTTGCCCGCGAGCAGTTCGACCGGCGTGGCATCGGTTCCGGGAGTCGCGGCGAAAATGCCGTTGCTTTCTTCTTTGCGCGCCGACACGGTGTAGACCAGCGTTTTGGCGTCTTTGCTGAAACTGTAATCCAGCGCATCGCTGAAGGTGCGTTCGCTGCCGTTGGCCAGATTCCGCAACACCAGATCAGTTCCATATTCTTTGCGTCTGCCGCCCGGAGCTGCGCCAGCGGCACGGCCTTGCGCGCCGCCTCCCGGACGCTGAAAGTCAGCTTCGTCCTCATTGTTTGAAGGCTTCGGCGCGTCGGCTGCGGCTTCGGGTTTCTTTTCTTCCGGCTTGGCTTCGAGCGAATAAGCCAACCAGCCCGCGCCGTCTTCGGGCACCTGGAAGTTTTTGACTCGTTCGATGCGCGTCACTTGACCGTTCGACAAATCCATAATGCCGAGAGCGTTTTTCGGCATTTGATCGGGAGTTTTCTTTTCCTTGCGCGCTTTCAACACGTCGGCTTTGTTCGGTTCGATGGTGAAAATGGCAAAACGATTGTCGGCAGTGAAACGTGGGCGAACGGCTCCGGCCACAGCTTGAAAGGCAGCGGGACCGGCTTCAGGGTCGCTGGGCAATGGTGTAGGCGGGCGCCAGCCGCGTCCGTGACGAAACTCTGCGCCGCTGGCCAGATTGCGGACGATGATTTCGCCGTCGCCGTCTTGCGGCACGGCGGCATAAGCCAAAAACTTGCCGTCGCGCGACAGCGTCTGCGCCTGAATTCCACGCCAAGCGTCGTAATCCTGATGCGTCAACGCGCGTTTGGCGGCAGTTTGTCGCCGGGCAGCGCCTTGTTGCGCCGAACTCAGCGCCGGAAACAGCAAACAAAATGCGCTGACCAACACCAACGCGATTTGCAGCCGCGAACGTCGAAATGCCGAAGTTGTCAAAGTCATGTGAACCGCTCCTTTGGAAAATCTTTGTTGCCGACTGAAGGCCGCTGGCCTGCGCATCCGGCAAATGTCTGGGTTGTAATGAAAATCAGAAAAGACGAGTCAGAAAATCTCGTAGCCAAAGACGATTGCCCGCTCTGTGGCGTTTCAAAAAAGATGTGGATTCCCACAGCCGCTCACGGTGGATTCTGCCACCACGTCAGCGTTGTCAGGCGTCTGATGTCTTGTCCGCAATCGCACGATAATTCGCGCGTTTGACGTTTACAAACTCTCAACATCAGGAGGAATTTATGGTCACACGCATTGGAGCTATCGTGCTGATTTACGCCTGCACGGTTGTTGCCTGGATGATTCTGGGCGCGACGGTCGAACAGCGCACCGGCGCTCAGGACGAAAACCTGAAAACCGCCGTCACGCAATTATGGGGAACCGCACAAAGCCAGCAAGCGCCGCAAGTGTATTACCAAACTCAGAAACAGAAACAGGTCGTCACGAATGAAAACGGAAAAATCGTGACCAAGACCGAGATTGAAACCACTAACCATCCGCTGTTGCTGGACGGCAGCGAAATCAACGTTTCGTTGAACCTGGAACATCGCCAAAAAGGCTTGCTGTGGTATTCCACCTACCGAGTCGGTTTCGACGCCAAATATCGCATAGTCAATTACACCGACCAGCCGCAGGAGATTTTTCTCAATTTCGCATTTCCGACAGCACAAGGTGTTTACGACAATTTCCGATTTGCCATTGGCGGACGCGAAGAACCCAACCTGCAAGTCAACGGCGGCAAACTCAGCGGCAAAATGAAACTCGATCCCGGCAAATCGGAAACCGTCGAAGTCGCTTATCAATCGCAAGGCCTGGATGAATGGTGGTATGACTTCGGTGAAAACGTAAAGCAGGCCAAAAACTTTTCGTTGGCGATGACGACCGATTTCGACCGGATAGATTTTCCGCCGAGCAGTATTTCTCCAACCAGAAAAGACAAAACCGCCAACGGCTGGTTGCTGACCTGGCAATATGCCAGTTTATTGTCAGGCGTGAAAATCGGCATGGGAATGCCGCACAAACTCAATCCAGGCCCTTGGGTCAGTCGCGTGACGTATTCTGCGCCGGTTTCTCTGTTTCTGTTTTTCTTTCTGGTCTTCATCCTGACGACGATCAAAAAGGTGAAAGTGCATCCGATGAATTACTTTTTCGTTGGCGCGGCGTATTTCAGCTTTTACCTGTTGCTGGCGTATCTGGTGGATCACATTTCCATTCACGCGGCGTTTTTCATCTGTTCGGCGGTTTCGATTGGGTTGGTCGTGTCATATATGCGGTTGGTGACGGGCGCTCGATTCGCGTTGGTTGAAATCGGCTTGATGCAGTTTGTGTATCTGGTGCTGTTCTCGTACACGTTCTTTTTCGAGGCATTCACCGGGTTGGCCATCACGATTCTGTGCATCATCACGCTGTTCGTTGTCATGCAGTTTACCGGTCGGGTTGATTGGGATACGCTGTTTCGCAAACAGGCATCAGCACCTGTTTCGGAGTGAAAACTGCAATGAGTGTGATTCTGTTAAATCTGTTGATTGCTCTGATTCTGGCGGCGACGGTTTCTGTCGAGCCGCCAGGATCGTCATTTCGGATTCTGGTCAAAAAATCCGAGCGCAAGCTGTATCTATACGAAACCGTAGGCGGCAAAGAGCGGCTTCGCAAAACGTATTCGATTGCGCTCGGCAATACGCCTATCGGCCATAAACGCAAACAAGGCGATGGCAAAACTCCCGAAGGCGAGTATTACATCACTCACAAAAACCCGAAGAGCAATTTTTATCTTTCGCTCGGCGTCAGTTACCCCAATCTCAGCGACGCCGACGAAGGGTTGAAGGCTGGTTTGATTACCAAAAGCCAGCACGACGCCATTGCGGCGGCGATTCGCACGAAATCAAAACCGCCGCAAAACACCAAACTCGGCGGCGACATTTTCATTCACGGGCACGGAGTTGGCAGCGATTGGACGCTCGGTTGTGTCGCGCTGGAAAATCAGGACATCAAGGAACTGTTCGATCTGTTGCCGGTGAAAACTCCGTTGAAGATCGTTCCTTAACCTGATTGAGGGAAAGAGAGACTGAGAGAAAAATGCGGACGCTTTATTTGGATTGTTTTGCCGGAATCAGCGGCGATATGTTTATCGGCGCGTTGCTGGACTGCGGTCTGGATTTCGACTTTTTGAAAACCGAACTGGCCAGGCTCGGCGTGGAAGGTTATGAACTGAGTCTGACGCGCGTGGATCGTTGCGGCATCAACTCGGCAAAGTTTGACGTTCATCTGCACGGCGAAGTTCAACACCATCATCATCACGATCATTCGCACGAACATCACCATCACAACCATTCGCACGATCATCATCACCACGACTCGAATCCGCATTCCCATGACCATCGGTCGCTTTCGACGATCAAACACATTATTTCGTCTTCGGCGTTATCGGCACAGGTCAAGGAGCGAGCGTTGGCGATCTTTCAGCGCATCGGCGAAGCCGAGTCCAAAATCCACGGCATTCCGATAGAAACCGTTCACTTTCACGAAGTCGGCGCGGTGGATTCGATTGTGGACATTGTCGGCGCCTGCATTGGACTGGAAGCGCTGCAAATCGAAAAAATCATTTCCGCGCCATTGCATGTCGGGTCGGGAACTTTCAAATGCGCGCACGGAACCTATCCAGTTCCCGGTCCGGCGACGGCGGAGTTGCTGACAGGCGTGCCGATTTATTCCAAAGACATCGAAGGCGAATTGGTGACGCCCACTGGCGCGGCCATAGTCGCCACGCTGGCCGCTGAGTACGGCAACCTGCCTGCGATGAAAATCGAACGCATCGGCTATGGCGCAGGCACGCGCAGTTATCAAAACTTTCCGAACACCTTGCGCGCGGTGATTGGCGAACTGGTTGCCGACTCGACTCCAACCACCATCACCGTCATCGAAGCCAACATTGACGATTTAAGTCCGCAAGTCTTCGGATATATGATGGAAAAGGCTTTGGCCGAAGGCGCTTTGGATGTGTTTTACACGCCGGTACAGATGAAGAAAAACCGTCCGGGTGTGCTGGTGACCTTGCTCTGTCGCCCTGAAGACCGTCAACCAATGACTGAATTGATTTTTCGTGAAACGACGACGCTTGGAGTTCGTTACCGCGACGAACAGCGTGAAATTCTGCAACGCGAATTCGTGAAGGTCGAAACCGAATTTGGGGCGATCAAAATGAAAATCGCCCGTGCGAACGACGGGCGATTGATTAATTATTCTGCCGAATTTGATGATTGCCGGTTGGCGGCGGAACTGCATCAGGTTCCGATTCGGGAAGTGCAGCTTGCTGCGTTGCGAGCCTTTGCGGCCAGATGAATTAAAGCAGAATCGGACGTTTGGCTGTGGCCTGACGGTCGCTGCCGTTGAACATTTTCACCAATCTCAACATTTGGGTTTGATTGCACGGCATAGCGCGATAAGTGGGCAGGACTCCAGCCAGATTTGGATCATTGCCTACATTGGACGATTCAACCAGCAGCATAATTGTTTTGTGGCCGGCGCTTGCGCGCAAGGCGGAAAGCGTGGGTTTGATGCTTGCCGCTTCGACATCCACTGCCGCCAGATCGTGATGATTGCGACAAGCGATTAGCAATTCGTCTATGGAACAGACACAGGTGATTTCAAAATTCGATTCGGACAATCCCGCTTTCAACGCCTTCAACCGTTCAGGCGAATCGGTCACCAGCAGCAATCTGGATTTGGAACCTGGCACAGGACGTAGCGGCGATTTATAACTGGTAATGGGCGCTAACATTATTTTCCTCTCCTCTCAAATTTCGTTGGTTTGAGCGTGCATCCCAGACACGATAATCCCAAACCAAGTGGGTAATATTCCCTCAACACAGGGAAAAACTTTCGCACTCATTCCCAACATTCTTTGTCGCAGTCAGGCGCGTGGTATAGTGCCGCGCCTTGAAGGGCGTAACATCTAACACCTTGCAACAATTGATTATGAGCACGAAAAGAACTTTTCAAGACCTGGTTGAAATGATGGCGCGTTTGCGTTCGGCGAATGGTTGTCCCTGGGACCGCGAACAAACTTACGCAACACTTGGGCCAATGCTGATCGAAGAAGCCTACGAAGTCATCGAAGCTGCCGAAGCCGGTGACTGGAACGAACTTCGGGATGAGCTTGGTGATCTGCTATTCCAAATCGTGTTCTACGGACAGATCGCCGCCGAAGACGGCCACTTCGATGTGAACGATTCGATTACGCGAGTTCACGAGAAAATGACTCGTCGCCATCCACACGTGTTTGGGGAAGAAACGGTGGATTCCACTGCCGACGTGTTATCCAACTGGGAAGCGATAAAAGCTGCCGAACGAAAAGCTTCCGGTAAAGACCAACAAGAAGAAAAGAAGGCTTCGATGTTGGATGGCACGTCGTCGAAACTTCCCGCTTTGTTGGAAGCGTTCCAATTAACGACCAAAGCCGCCCGCGTCGGATTTGACTGGCAACAAAGCGACGACATTTTCGACAAGCTGGAAGAAGAGATTCGTGAATTGCGCGATGAATTCAAACGCGAAAGCCGCAACCCGGAAGCCATTGCCGCCGAATTAGGCGATGTGTTGTTCGTCGTCACCAACATCGCTCGCTGGCACGGCGTCGAACCGGAAACCGCGCTGAAAGCCACGAATAGAAAATTCCGCCGCCGCTTCGCTCATGTCGAACGTCGCGTCGAAGAACAGGGCAAAGCCTGGAACGACACTTCGCTGGCCGAAATGGATTCGTTTTGGGACGAAGCCAAACAGATCGAACGAGAACAGTAAAGATTGAAATCAACTACGAATGAACTCGAATTTTCACGAATCGGAAAAGCGGATTAGTGTTCATTTGTGATGATTCGTAGTTTCCTTTTCCTGATCTCAATGTTGACTCGCTTGCTGACAATGTTGCTGGTTGGAGCGCTGGCGCTGGCGTCAGTCGGGCATTCGTCCGGCTTTGCCGATCAGGTTCGCACGGTGGAATCCGTCGCGCCCGGCGTCGAACTGCTTTCCATCAAACGCGGAGATTTTGCCGAAGCGGCCATTGGCGACCGTTGGATGATTCAGGCGTTGACGGTTGATCCGAAACTGGCTCGGTTGCGATTGGCACAGGCTATGGACGAAATCGCCGGAGCCGAAACGACAAGTTCAATGGCGCAACGACACGGAGCCTTGGCGGCGATCAACGGCGGATACTTTCGCACGACGGGAATCGTTCGCGGCGAACCCATCGGAGCATTGACCATAGGCGGCAAATTGCTGAGCGAACCGGTCAACAACCGTGCAGCATTGGCCGTGTTCGACGATGGCAAACAGGTTCGCGCTGCGGTGACGCATCTGACGGTGACGGCGGAATTGCACGTTGATGGTAAGGCGATTCGCGCAATCAACGGATTCAATCGCCCGCGCGAAAAAGACGAGCTTGTCGTCTTCACGCCGGAATTTCATCGCACAACGCTGACCGCTGCCGATGGCGTTGAACTCATCATCGAGAAAAACCGTGTGGTGAAAATAGCTGATGGCGCTGGCAGCAGCCAGATTCCCGCAACCGGATTTGTGATTTCAGCCGCCGGAGCTTCGCGCGAATGGGCGCTCAAGCATTTGCGACAAGGTTCGCGCCTGGAACTCAAAATCGAAACCAAAACCGAACCGCCGATGTCGTTTCAACCGGATTTCATTTTGGGCGCAGGACCGCAGTTGCTTGCAGCGGGTCAGAAAGTGTTTGTTGCCGAAGCCTCTCGGTACAGCGATTCGTTGTATCGCCAGCGCCATCCGCGCACGGCGATTGGTTGGACGGCAGACGGAAAACTGATTTTGCTGACAGTGGATGGCCGCCAGAAATTCAGCGTGGGAATGACTATGGCAGAGCTTGCCGACCTGATGTTCGAACTCGGCTGCGTCGAAGCGATGAATCTGGACGGAGGCGGTTCGTCCACAATGGTCGTCAATCGCAAAATCGTGAATCATCCGTCAGACACAACCGGCGAACGCGCAGTCAGCGACGCGCTGCTGGTTTATTCAAGGTAAAAACGAACATGAAAGAAGCATTGGTTCTAGTGGCCAAAGCCCCAATCGAAGGACAAGTCAAAACCCGATTGATCGGCGCTTTGACGGCGGAAGACGCCAAACAACTGTACGTCGCTTTTCTCAGCGATACGTTTGCGATGATGGAAGCCGTCTGCGACGAACGCGACGATTTGACGTTGGTGCATTGTTACACGCCCGAAGACGCCGAAGATGCCTTTGAAGAAGTCGAACGCGAAGGCTGTTTGATGATCGCGCAACGCGGCAACGATTTGGGAGAACGGTTGACGAATTGTTTTGCCGACGTGTTCGCGCTGGGCTTCGATTCGGTGACGGCAATTGGCGGCGACAGCCCTACGTTGCCTGCGGAACTGGTTTCCGACGCCATGGATTGTCTGGAAACTGAAAAAGACGTGGTGGTCATTCCGGCGGAAGACGACGGATATTGTTTGATCGGTATGCGGAAATTGCACCCGGCGCTTTTCCAGAACATCCCCTGGAGCACGCCCGAAGTAATGGCGGCAACTGAACATCAGGCCAAAGCCGCCGGATTGAGTTTGAGCGTCGGCCCTGCGTGGTTTGACGTAGACACGCCCGAAGAATTTCAACGATTGAAACAAGACCTGGCGCAAACCAAAGGCTCAGCCAAATTCACGCGGCGGTTTTTGAAAGAACTGGCTGGCAGGAATCAGGGGATTGGAGATGGGAGTTAGACGCCGAAGCCAGTCTCCCAAATCCTGCGCATTGATCGAAAACTCATTTCCATCTCCCAACTCTCATCCCACATCTCTCAAATAGAGACTGCCGCACTCCAGCGGAATTTTTCCAACCATTCCCAGTCTGCTTCGGTAAAAATCCCCAAAACGATCAATCAACCCTGCCAATTTTCAACAAGTTGCGGGTGGCACAAGGTTTGCCACTTTTGAAAATCGGAAGGGGATTTATTGGAAGGAAAACCAAATTCGACGCAAACAAATGGAGGTACTGTGATGAAAGCTCAACAAGCATTGGAACCCAAAACGACCGAAAAACCGATTTTTGTCGAAGCGGAAAAACTGATCAACCGCATGGAAGAAATGACGAGAACCATCGCTCAACGCGCGTATGAATTCTTTGAGGAGCGAGGCCGCCGGATTGGCAATGAGTTGGAGGATTGGTTTCGCGCCGAATCCGAACTGATGCGGTATGTGCCGACGACCATGACGGAAACCGAGCAACAGTTCACTTTCAAAGCTGAAGTTCCGGGATTCAAAGCCAATGAAATCAAGATCAGCGCTGAAGCCCGGCAGTTGATGATCGAAGGCGAATCCGAACAAACCACGGAAGAGACATCTGAAAAGGTTGTGTTCAGCGAACGGCGCACCAATCGGTTCTGCCGCTCGTTTGGTCTGTCTGCGGAAATTGATCCGTCCAAAGTGACCGCCAATTTGAAGGACGGAGTGCTGGAAATCATTTTGCCGAAAGCGCCAGTGCGCGAAGCAGTCGGCGTGGAGATCAAGGTCGCATAAGAGCGTTGTCGGTTTTGATGTGTGTTCACCAGGTTTATTGATAGGAGGTGAAAATCATGACTTACAAATCAGACGAAGAATTGCAAAGCGAAGTGATGTTCCAGCTTGGTTGGGATTCGCGCATCAGGCAAACCGAGGTCGGCGTCTTGGCGCACAATGGCGTTGTGACTCTGGCGGGCAATGTGGACAGTTACGCGAAAAAACTGGCCGCGCAACAGGCGGCGCATCGCGTCAAAGGCGTGCTGGACGTGGTGAATACAATCGAAGTTCACATTCCCGGCAGTCTGTCGCGGACGGACGAAGAAATCGCTCAGGCCGTACGGCATGCTTTGGAATGGGACGTGCTGGTTCCCGCTGACCACATTCATTCGACGGTTTCCGGCGGGTGGGTGACGTTGGAAGGCGACGTTGAGTATTACCGCGAACGGGTTGACGCCGAACGCGCCATTTCGCATCTGCCCGGAGTGCGCGGAGTGACCAATCACATACAGGTTTGTCAGCCGGTCGAACCTGAACGCGTGAAGTTCCTGATCGAAGACGTTCTGGAACGTCGCGCCGACCGCGAAGCCGACCGCATTCGCGTCAACGTTTCCGATGGCGAAGTGACGCTGACCGGCGCGGTCAATTCATGGGAAGAGAAGAAAGCGATTCTTGGCGCGGTGAGCCATGCTCCGGGCGTCACTGAGGTGCAGGATCACCTGTTCATTGATCCGTATCACATGCGATTTGATGCGGCTTACGCATAACTTGTTCCTCTCACTCGTCAGCTCAAGACATTTCAGCGCAGCGGTTTTTCTCGATGAGCCGCTGCGCCTTTTTATCTGTTAGCCAAGGGATAGACTTACTCGGTTCCACAGCCTCCGCCTCCGGGAGTTTCAATCACAATGCGGTCGCCTTTGTTGACGGAAAGGGAAAACTTGCCGGGCAGTTTTTTCTTTTTGGTTTTGCCTTTGGCAACGGGCGTTATCAGTTGGGCCAGCCCGCGTTTGCCGTCTTCGCCTCCATGCAAACCATACGGAGCGGTCTTTCGCCGGTCGGCCAGCAAGGAAACTTTGGCGTCGGTCAGCAATTCGATTTCTCGGATCGTGCCGTCGCCTCCGCGCGCGTGACCGCGTCCGCCGGAGTTGCGGCGAATGGCATATCGCCGAATGCGCAGCGGGTAAGCATATTCCAGCGCCTCAATCGGCGTGTTCAACGAATTGGTCATGTGTGTGTGAACCGCCGAAATGCCGTCCGCTGTTGGCCGGGCGCCCATTCCGCCGCAAACGGTTTCGTAATAGGCGAATTCCTTGCCGGTGCGCGCGTCCCATCCGCCGATGGTCAGATTGTTCATCGTGCCTTGCGAAGCTGCCGGAATCAGATGAGGCGCGGCTTGCGACAGGGCTTTCAGCAACACATCCACAATGCGCTGCGAAGTTTCGACATTGCCTCCGGCGACGGGCGCAGGCGGCAATGCGTTGACTATGGTTCCGGCGGGCGCGACGACTTCAATCGGTTCGATGATTCCGGCGCTGGCCGGAACGTCACCGGCAATCAAACAACGAAAGACGTAATAGACCGCCGAAACGGCAATGGCTTCGACGGCGTTGATCGGGCCGCGAACCTGCGGCGAACTGCCGCTGAAATCCACTTTTGCTTTGTCGCCGCGAATTTCCAATCGAACGGCAATGCGAACCGGTCTGTCGGTTTCGCCGTCGTCGTCCAGAAAATCTTCAGCTTCATAAATTCCATCTGGCAGAGTTTCAAGCGTGCGGCGAACTCGCCGCGCGGCATATTCCACCAAATGCCCTGCGTATTCGTCGGCTTCGGCAAAACCGTATCGGGCGACGATTTCCTGCAACCGTTCGCTGCCGACGCGCAAGGCTCCGAGTTGCGCTGCGAAATCGCCTTCGCGTTCTTCGCGGCCTCGCACATTGGCCAGCAACAGATTGAACACTTCACGATCCAATTCACCCGCGCGAACAATGCGAATCGGCGGAATGCGAATGCCTTCTTGGTAAATTTCAGTCGCCGCGCCCATCGAACCCGGAGTTGATCCCCCAATGTCGGCGTGATGCGCGCGGTTGGCCACGAAGA
The DNA here is from genome assembly GCA_964470555.1 of uncultured Heliomicrobium sp. Taxonomy (GTDB): domain Bacteria; phylum Acidobacteriota; class Blastocatellia; order RBC074; family RBC074; genus RBC074. Next base: position 8,493 of record CAYYDG010000067.1, on the reverse strand, counting down.
AGAGTAGACGGGGAGATTGGGAATTGAGACTGGGAGACTGGGAGACTGGGAGACTGGGAGAACTCTCGGTAAATCGCCCCGTCGCCCCGTCGCCCCGTCGCCCCGTCTCGAAAACCGGCGCCACCATCGTCACATCCGGCAAATGCGTTCCTCCGGCATAAGGATCGTTGAGCACTACGACATCGCCCGGTTGCATCGGGCAAGTTTCAATTGCGGCTTTGACCGACATCGGCATCGAACCCAGATGCACGGGCATGTGATCGCCCTGCGCAATGATGCGACCTCGCCGGTCAAACACGGCGCACGAATAATCGCGCCGCTCTTTGATGTTCGGCGAAAATGCCGTCCGACGCAGACTGACGCCCATCTCTTCGGCAACAGAGGTATACAGCGAACGATAAATTTCCAGCTTGATTGAATCCATAAATTTACAATTCCAGTTTTCGCAGCCTAAGCGCGTTTGTAATCACAGACACTGAACTGAAGGTCATTGCAGCGCTGGCGATCATTGGGCTGAGCAGCAATCCGAACACGGGGAATAACACACCTGCTGCCAGTGGCACGCCCAGCAAGTTATAGACAAACGCGAAAAACAGATTTTGGCGGATGTTGGCCATCACGGCACGACTGAGTTTGCGAGCGCGAACAATGGCTCGCAAATCTCCTTTGACCAGCGTCAGCCCAGCGCTTTCCATCGCCACGTCGGTTCCCGTGCCCATGGCGATGCCAACTTGCGCCTGAGCAAGCGCCGGAGCATCGTTGACGCCATCGCCAGCCATCGCCACCACGCGGCCTTCGCCTTGCAATCGTTTGATGGCGTCAGCTTTTTGATCGGGCAGGACTTCGGCGATGACGTCGTCAATGCCAAGTTCGCGCGCCACGGCTTCAGCCGTTTTGCGACTGTCTCCGGTCAGCATGACGATGCGCAAACCATCGGCGTGAAGTTGTCGAATCGCTTCGGGCGTCGAAGCTTTGATCGGATCGGCCACGCCCAGCAATCCGGCGATCTGGCCATTCACTGCCGCCAACATGACGGTTTGCCCTTCGGCGCGAAGCCGTTCGGCGCGCTCGGCGATCACTGCATCAATTGTGATCGAAAGCGTTTTCATCAACGCTTGATTACCAAGCGCAACTTGTTTGCCGATAACTCGTCCAACGACGCCTTTACCCGTCAGTGACTGAAAGTCTTCAACGCCGACCAAGTCCAATTTGCGCTCTTCCGCCGCTGCAAGAATCGCCGCCGCCAACGGATGCTCGCTCGCGCGTTCCAAACTTCCCACCAACCACAGCAACTCCTCTTCTGTCCCTCCGTCCCTCCGTCCCTCCGTCCCTCCGTCCGACAACACCAACGACACTAAACGCGGTTTCCCTTCCGTCAGCGTTCCGGTTTTATCCACCACCAGCGTGTCAACTTTGGCCAGTGTTTCCAGAGCTTCAGCGTTTTTGATAAGCACGCCCGCCGTTGCGCCTCTGCCGGTTCCGACCATCACGGACATCGGCGTAGCCAATCCCAATGCGCACGGGCAAGCAATAATCAGCACAGCCACGGCGTTAACCAGCGCGTACACGAATCGCGGTTCGGGACCGACGAAACTCCACACCAAAAATGTCAGGATTGACACCAGCACGACTGTTGGAACGAACCACGCCGAAACCGCATCGGCCAATCGTTGAATCGGCGCGCGGCTGCGCTGCGCTTCACCAACCATGCGGACGATTTGCGCCAACAGAGTTTCGCTGCCGACACGCTCGGCTCGCATGACGAAACTGCCAGTGCCATTGACCGTGCCGCCGGTGACATTGCTGCCGGATTCTTTTTCGACGGGAATCGGTTCGCCCGTGACCATTGCTTCATCCACCGAACTACGGCCTTCGGTGACGACGCCGTCCACAGGGACTTTTTCACCCGGGCGCACTCGCAGCAAATCGCCGGGTTGAACCTGATCGAGCGAAATATCTTCTTCGTGGCCGTGATGAATGATGCGAGCCGTTTTCGGTGTTAAGCCCAACAGCATTTTGATCGCGCTGCTGGTCTGGCTGCGCGCGCGGAGTTCCAGCAGTTGTCCCAACAACACCAGCGTCGTGATGACAGCGGCGGCTTCAAAGTAAACTGCAACTTCGCCGCCGTGCCCTTTGAACGAATCGGGAAAGATGCCGGGAGCCAGCGTCGCCACAATGCTGTAACCGAATGCTGCGCCCGTGCCGATGGCGATCAGCGTGAACATGTTCGGGCTGCGATTCACAATCGAAGCCCAACCGCGTTCAAAAAACGGCCAGCCTCCCCACAACACAACCGGAGTCGCCAGCACGAATTGCAACCAGATGACCAATCGGTGACCGAGCGCGTGTTGCACTGGCTGGCCGGGAATCATTTCCGCCATTGCCAGCAAAAACACCGGCAAAGTCAGCGCCAGGCTGATCCAAAACCGCCGCGTCATGTCATACAGTTCCGAAGTGTCTTCTTCCACCGTCAACGAAAACACTTTCGGTTCCAACGCCATTCCGCATTTAGGGCAACTGCCCGGTCCAATTTGCACAACTTCCGGATGCATCGGGCAAGTGTATTCCACATCAATCGGCGCCGGAGCGTTCGGTTTGGGATGCAGCACCGCTTCCGGGTCAGCGCTGAATTTGTGCAGGCAATGTTCACTGCAAAAGTAGTAAGTCTTGCCGCGATGTTCGTGTTTGCCCGCTGCTGTTGCCGGTTCCACCGTCATTCCGCAAACCGGGTCAACGTGCGTTTCCGCTTGAACGACTGTGGGCGCAGGCATGGACGACATCACCGGCAAGGATTTTGCTTTTCCTCCCAACCGCACCATCGGCAGCGGAGCCAGCATTTCCATCAAATGTGGCGTTTTGTTCAGATAGGTTTCGGGATCGGCGCTGAATTTGCGATGGCAATTGGGATTGCAGAAATAATACGTCTCTCCTTTGTATTCGAACTTGCCTGCCGCTTTTGCCGGATCAACCTTCATTCCGCAAACCGGGTCAACGTGCTTGGTCATTTGCTCCTCCTTCTCAGTTTGGCCGAAACCGGCTTTGCCGTGTTGAGTTCAGCTTCTTCGATCAAGCCGCAAAAATGGCCGTCGGCTTTTCCGCGTTCGTCCCATTGGGTCAACGTATGAGCCAGCGCGTCGCGGTAACGCTGCATTTGTTCCAGACGTTCGTCGAGTTCCGCCAACCGCTGCCGGACGATTTCGCGGACTTCGTCGCAGGGACTCTGTCCCGCCTGGCTTTCGGCGATGATGCGTTTGATTTCGTCAAGCGTGAAACCCAGCGTTTGGGCGCGTTTGATGAATTCCAGCGTGTCCAGAGCTTCGGAATCGTAAAGCCTGTATCCGCCTTCGGTGCGCGCCGGTTGCGATAGCAATCCGCTGCGTTCGTAAAATCGAAGCGTTTCAACGCCAATGCCCGTGCGCTTGGCGACTTCGCCAATCTTCAGCCAGACGGTTTCGTTCGGCACAATGGCCGCCGCTTGAAACCTCTTTCGTTTTAGCTGGTTCATTTCGCTTTTCCTCTTCACAGACAGCAGTCTACACCCTGTAGCCGACTACAGAATCAAGCAGCAAAATGAAATAACTGGGAAAAAATTTGGTGGGAACGCAGGACGCCGCCAAAAGGGGCGTCCTGCAAAGGAGCGAATGAGTTTAAGGTTGTGGCATGATCGCCGTCAGTACACGTGAGGCAGTCCAGGCGAAAATCAGTGTCTTGCCGCTCAATGCCATTTGCGGAAAACCATTGGAACGAGCCGTGCCGTTTGCCGCAACCGCGATGGAGGCATCCATTTTGCCGTCAGGATAAATACGGCGAACGCGCACCGAGCCGCTGCCCGCAGCTTTTTCCAGCCAACAGACCAATGCGCTGCCATCCGGGAGCAGCAGCGTTTCCACGCGGCCAACCGGATTGCCGTCGTCAATTTTGATTGGTTTGCCGAAGCTTTCGCCGCTGTCTGTGGAAAACGCCAGATTGACTTGCGGCTTGTCGTTCGCGGCGGTGAACCACGCGACGGCGACTCGTTTGCCGACAGCGGCCACCGAAGGGCCATTGACCGGACAGCCGTTCAGCTTCCAGCCGTCGTTGTGAACCGAGCGCGGCTCCGTCCATTTGCCGTTTTTCAATCGAACGATGGAAATGTCGCGCATCTCATCGTCCGACCGGTCGCGGTACACCACCACAGCTCCTTCGTCAGTTGCCGCCGCTGATGTCTGGCAGCATTCGCAAACGCGCGCATCGAGTTTGGCTTCGTTGATCAACGTGCCGTCACGTTTGATCGTCACGTACCGCAACGTCATGTTTCCGTGGCCGTGCCCGTGATCGTCTTTTTTGCCGTCGGGACCGCCCGAAGTCATTTCGCGTCCATCCAACCAGACAGCGGCAAGTTGTCCCTCCTTGGTGGCAAACAGCGAAACAAATCCATGTTCGGCTTTGACGCCGTCGCGGTGCGGCACAAACGGCTTGCCCCAGGTTTTGCCGCCGTCGAACGAACGCGAAATCGTCACGTCGTAATCAAATGTGCCGGAACCGCTTTTGACCAGCCAATGCGCCGCTAACGATCCATCCGGCAAGACAACCATCGAAGGAAAGTCCGCCCAGTTGACGAACCAATTTGAGCCTTCGGCAATCACGCGCGGCACTGACCAACCGTCGCCTTCCTTGCCAGCTTCTCTGACAGAAAAGCGAAGGGAAAATTTCCCTTCGCCCAGCCGTTCGATCCAGCTCAGATAGACCTTGCCGTCGCGCGAAACCGTCAGATTGGGTTGACCGCTGCCCGCGCCCGCAGGCGAAGACAGTTCGCGTACTTGCGCCAGCGCCAGCACTGGCAAAAGCCAAATTAACGCCAAAAATGGAATCCGGAGCTTGTCCATAGTTTTCCTTGGTATAGATATATGTTTTCTGTCATTCATTTTGAGACTGCCCCACAGTAAAGGCAAGCTAGCAAGAAAAATTTTTGTGGCGTTATCTTATTCTTTTTCAGATATTTTCGTTACATTTCGTCAATGACCAGAAAAAAATTATTGCCTGTGCAGCAAATCTGCTGTAGCGTAGCGACGAAATTGCGCAGCAATTTTGCTGCACCGTAACAGAAGAGGTTGTTATGAGAAATATGACTGGACGGCCAGTTTCTGAAGAAGATTTTTTCAATCGCGAAGCAGAATTGGCAGACCTTTGGCGCAAACTTGAAACCGACCACATTTTACTTCTGGCACCGCGTCGCGTAGGCAAAACATCGTTAATGTACAAGCTGATGGCCGAAGCGCCGAATCGCGCGGAGACTTACGCGATTTACCTGAGTGTGCCGGACATTGACACGGAGTTGGAATTTGTCGAACGGCTCTATCGTGCCGTGCTGGAATCACCCCAGGCCAGCTCTCGGCTCAGCCGGGTTTGGGACACGTTGAAATCGAGTTCCATTGGAAAGTTCTTCAACCGCATTGAATCGGTCAATCTTGCCGAACTGTTTGAAATCGGTTGGCGCGAAGCAAAGCCTGAAGACTGGGAAACGCTGGGACGAGAATTGATTCGCGCGCTGCGCAAACTGGAAGGCCGCTGGCTGATTTTGGTGGATGAACTGCCGGTCTTCGTCCTCAATCTGATTAAACAAGACCCGACCGCCGCCCGCGCGCGCACTTTCTTGTACTGGCTACGCCAAATGCGCCAGATGCCGCCGCCTGAAGGCGAACGTTTGCGCTTTTTGCTGGCAGGTTCCATTGGCCTGGACACAGTCGCCAGCCGCTACCGCATGGGCGATACCATAAATGATCTGACGATCAAAACCTTGGGCACTTTCAGTCCTGCAACTGCCGACCAATTTCTAGCGACGTTGGGTGAGGATTACGGCTTAGACCTTACGCCGGAAGTCCGGCAGCGCATCTGCGAACGCGCCGAATGGTTGATTCCATATTATCTGCAATTGTTTTTCAGCGGCCTGCTGGAAATTTGCAGCGATGAACGCGCCGTGCCTTCGGTGGAGATGGTGGACGAAGTCTTTGAAGTCCTGCTTTCGCATGGACGGCGCAGCTATTTTGATTACTGGCACCAGCGATTGACCGAAGAACTGGGTTCGCCACAGGACGAATGGGCGAGCGCGTTGCTCAACGCCTGTTCGCGGGATGCGAAAGGCGTGACGCGGCAAACTTTCGCGGCCACGCTTTCGCGGCATGTCTCTGACACGAATCAACGAGACGAAACGCTCAACTGGCTGATTGACGTGTTAATCGGAGACGGTTATCTGGTCGAAACAGAGGGACGTTATCGGTTTCGTTCCAGCCTGTTGCGCGAATTCTGGCATCGGAGGTTTGCACAATGAGCGGAATCTATTTGCCAAACGAGCCATTGCCGGCGCTAGCTCTTTACAACCCGGCACTATTGAAAAAAGAAGACTTGATTGCGCAATTTGTCGCACGCCGTGCCTTGCTTGAACGTTTAGTTGAGGACTTGGGGCGTAGCGGTGGCAAAGGCGGTTATCAACATCACCTGATCATTGGTCCGCGCGGCAGCGGCAAAACAACGTTGCTTCGTCGTTTGCGATACGCGATCGAAGACGATGCGGAACTCTCTGCCCGCTGGCTACCACTGGTTTTCCCAGAAGAGCAATACAATGTTTCACGGCTTTCAGACTTATGGGTTAACTGTCTGGACGCGCTGAGCGATATGCTGGAACGTCGCAAACGCGAGGCCGAAGCAGAAGCGCTTGACGATCAGATTGAAAAACTTCCTGCCGATGATGAAAAGCGCCGCTCGCAGGCTGCGCTTGATCTGTTGATTGGCTGGGCGAAAAAAGAAAAGCGCGCCTTGGTGTTGCTCTTCGACAATTCTGATCTGATCTTTGACCGGCTCAAAAACGATCATTGGGCCATCCGCGAGGTCCTTTCCGCCGACAATAACTTGCTTTTCATTGGGGCAACCAGCGCCCCCATCGAAGCCACCTATAAACACGAAGGGGCGTTTTACGATTTTTTCAAAACCCATGAAGTGCGTGGGCTGACCGATCAGGAAACGCGCGATGTGCTTTTCACGCTGGCTAAATTGCGCAATACGCCTCACGTAATTGAGTTGCTCGAACGCGAACCGGGAAGAATTCGCACGTTGAACCTGCTGACTGGTGGCAATCTTCGCACAATTGTCGTGTTGTATCAGGTATTGGCTCGCGGTTCAGATGACAGCATTCGTGCTGATATAGAGCAGCTTCTTGATCAATACACGCCGCTTTACAAACACCGCTTTGAAGTTCTATCCCAACAGGAACAGCAGGTTGTTGATGCGCTTGCGCTGAATTGGGACCCCGCCACCGCTGCTGTTTTAGCTGAAAAACTCCGTATCGAAACAAATGTAGTTTCGGCAAGTCTGAATCGTTTGGCCAATGATGGTGTTGTCGAAAAGGTCGCCTCACCGCCTGGCGAAAAGCTGTTTTTTCAGATTGCGGAGCGCTTCTTTAACATCTGGTATCTGATGCGTGCCAGTCGCCGCGTTCGTCGCAAACTGGTCTGGCTAGTGGAATTTTTGAAAGGCTTCTATGGCTCAACCGGATTACGGATGCGCGCGCAACGATTGATTCAGGAATCTTTGTCGTCACAACTTATTCAATCTCACCGTGCGGAAATGGCCTTAGCCTTTGCCAGAGCCATTGAAGAACCGGATTTGAGACGCGCGCTTGAAAATGAAGGAATCCGGTCATTGATGAGTTGCAGAATCGAAGAGCGCCAAAGCATCAGAGAATGGTTCGATTTCGATGGGGAAGACGCTCCATTGAAACAAGTGGTTGATCGGTTTCAAACACTCCAGGAACTTAGTGAAAAAATTGAAGCGGCCAAAGGTGAGTTACCCGAGGAGGTTTGGAAGTATTTGATTGCCGACCCATCTTTAAGCTGGGAGGAAAAAAAGAAAAAGGCCGAAGAGATTTCCCGTCTCAGTCTGGATGAATGCCAACCCTTGCTTGAGCAATTTACGAAAGAGGCAAAGCAACTGACAAAAACATTCGGTGAAGAAGCCTGCCAAAAACTTTTTGAAGCCATTCGCAATGGAGATATGGAGGATGGCGCAGATGTGGAGAACGCAGATGCCGCTGCCATCAAGAGGAATGATGACTCATTGAAAGTGGTCGCGAGACTGGCCAAGTTTAATCAGAACAAGGACGAACTGCTTTTGGGCGAAGTGGAGACGATTTTGTCTGGCGTTCAATCGGTTCACCTTTGGTTAAGCTGGGCAGAAAAAATTGCCAAAACAAAAGAAGGAGAATCCAAGCTTCGCCAGTTTTACCAGCGAATCATTGAACTTGCCGGGCAAGACGCACGGGCCTGGTACAGGATCGGAAAGTTATTGACGACTCCTCTCAAACTTTATGTGGAAGCAGAAAATGCTTATCGAAAAGCTATAGCGTTTGATTCGATATTTGCTTTTCCTTGGAACGCTCTCGGCAACCTGCTGCAAGACCAGTTGAAGCGGTACGAGGAGTCGGAGGCAGCTTACCGGAAGGCGATCGAACTCGACCCGAAC
>CAYYDG010000066.1:0-35495 GCA_964470555.1 uncultured Heliomicrobium sp. | reverse complement strand
GATTGCCGCAGCACATCGCAGGCGTGAGTTTGTTTTTGCTGGCAGCGACCACCGACGCTGTTGACGGATGGTTGGCGCGCAAACGCGGACAGGTTTCCAAATTCGGCACGCTGCTCGACCCCATTGCCGACAAACTGCTGATTTCCGCCGCGTTCATTTCGCTGGTCGAAAACAGTCTGGCTCCGGCGTGGGCTGTGGTGATTGTCATCGGGCGCGAATTCGCCGTTTCAGGACTGCGCGCGGTCGCCGCCACAGAAGGCTGGACGATTCCGGCGTCGAAAGCAGGCAAGTTCAAAATGTTTTCTCAAGTCGTGACCATAGCGTTTTTGATTACCTCGTCGGTGGATGGCGCACCGCCAGTGGAAACCAAAGTGTTTCCGATCATTCAATTCTGGACGGTGCCGGAAATGGGAACCGCGCTCAGTCATTTGTTCGGCCCGGAGGAAATGAACTGGCTGGATTGGCGCGTGCTGTTTTACGGCATTGGACGCGGATTGTTATGGCTGGTCGTCGTTTCGTCGTGCTGGTCAATGTACGGATATTTCCGAGCTTTTTATCTGAACCAGTCCAACGCTGGTTCAGAACCAAATACGCCCACGAAGTAACACAAAGAACATCGAAGCTTTTTGACAGGGTTCACCTGATTTCGGGACACATTTTGGAATGCAGCAGCTCCATGATGTTGCAGCGAATTCATCATTGAGCTTCCTGACACCCGATACCCAATACCTGAAACCTGACTTTTACTAAAAACAGCGTTTAACCAAATCGGTTTTCGGGTTTTCAGGTGTCAGGTAAGAGGGATCAGGTATCAGGTTCGAATTCGCCAACCACACCTCAGACATACTGAAGTCCCAAAAGTGGCATGGCATTAGCAAGATTCACCAGATTTTTTTTCCGGGATAAACCGATCAGCTATCAATTCTGTCAATCCTGAAAGCCAATCCTGTTTTGACTTTCTTCGTGCGCAGTCGTGGAAGAATTTTTTGAGGACAAAGATGATTTTCGAATACAAAGGCAAACGGCCACGCATCGGCCAGAACGTATTTATCGCTCCGAACGCCACGATCATTGGCGATGTCGAACTCGGCGACGGAGTCAGCATCTGGTACGGCGTCGTCATTCGCGGCGACGAAGGCCGCATCGTCATTGGGCGCGGTTCCAACGTGCAGGATAATTCGGTCATTCACACGACGCCGGAAATTCCCACCATCATCAAAGAAGACGTGACCATCGGCCACGGAGCCTTGCTGGAAGGCTGCACCATCGAAAATGGCGCGGTTGTCGGCATGGGTTCGATCGTGTTGCACCAGGCCGTTGTCGGCGAACAGGCGATGACAGCCGCAGGCAGCGTCGTCACTCCCGGAACTGTCATTCCGCCGCGAATGCTGGCCGCCGGTTCGCCCGCCACGGTCAAAAAAGAACTTTCCGGCGGCGCGCTTCGCTCAGTTGAACACAGCACCAAGGCGTATCATCATTTGTGCGAAGAATATCGCGCTCAACGACTTGATGACCCTTCGACTGCCAAGTGATAGCTCAACAGATTTCACACTATCGCATTCTGGACAAACTCGGCGCAGGCGGAATGGGAGAAGTTTACCTGGCCGAAGATTTGAGACTTGGCCGTAAGCTGGCGCTGAAAATCCTGCCCGCAGAATTCACCAAAGATCAGATGCGAGTCGCGCGCTTTCAACAGGAAGCGCGCGCGGCTTCGGCGCTCAACCATCCGAACATCATCACCATTTATGAAATCGGCGAAGAATCCAGCGTGCATTTCATCGCCACCGAACACATCGCAGGACAAACACTGCGCCAGTTTATGCGCTCCGACAGAATGGACTTGCGCGAAGCTCTGGACATCGCCACGCAAATCGCTTCTGCATTGCAAGCCGCTCACGAAGCCGGAATCACTCACCGCGACATCAAACCCGAAAACGTCATGATCAGACCTGACGGTTACGTCAAAGTGTTGGATTTCGGCCTGGCCAAGTTGACCGAACCAGGAAGGAGAGAGGAAGAGACAGAGGGATTGAGAGAAAGAGGGACTGAGCAAGTGACGCTGATTTTGCCGGTTGAACAAAACCTTTCAGTCCAGCCCTCAACCTCTCCGTCCCTCAATCCCTCCGTCCCTCAGTCTCCGCTCTCAACGCCCGGCATGCTGATGGGAACTGTCACTTACATGTCGCCCGAACAAGCGCGCGGCCTGACAGTGGATGCGCGCAGCGACATTTTCAGTTTGGGAGTGGTGCTGTACGAAATGCTGACCGGGCGCGTGCCGTTTGACGGAGCGACCACAACCGACGTGCTGGCGGCGATTTTGCATCTGGAAACCGCTCCGCTCAGTCGCCACCTGCAAAACGCGCCTTCGGAACTGGAAATCAGTCTGCGCAAAGCGCTGGGCAAAACTTACGAAACTCGTTACCAGACAATTCATCTTTTCCTGAACGATTTGAAAAGCGTCAAACAAAAGTTGGATTTTGACGCCCAATTCGCGCGCTTCAGCCAGGAATCGTTTCCGAAAAAGACCGGCCAGGAACTCAGCGAAGCCTTGACTGTCGAACTTCGCACCGACGAATTCATTTCGCCATCGGGGCGATTGCGCCAACGACACAGCAGCCAGCAGATCGAATCGCTGGCGATTCTGCCGATGGAAAATGCCAGCGCCGATGCCGGGATGGAATATCTGTCCGATGGCATCACCGAAAGCATCATCAACAGTTTGTCGCAACTTCCCGGTCTGCGCGTCGTGCCGCGCTCGACCGTGTTTGGCTACAAAGGCCGCAAATCCGATCCGCAGAAAACCGGCGAAGAATTGGCCGTTCACGCCGTGCTGACTGGTCGAGTCATTCAGCTTGGCGATTCGCTGATCGTCAAAACCGAACTGATTGATGTCGCGCGCGCTTCGCAATTGTGGGGCGAAGAATACCGCCGCAAACTGACAGACATCTTTGCTTTGCAAGACGAAATTGCCGAAGAAATCAGCCAAAAATTGCGAGTACACGTTTCCGGCGAAGACCGCGAACGGTTGCGAAAGCGATACACGGACAACATCGAAGCTTATCACCTGTATTTGAAAGGCCGGTATTATGTCGGCAAACGAACGCCGGAATGGATTCGCAAAGGCGTCGAACACTTTCAGCAGGCGATTGATCTCGACCCGAATTACGCGCTGGCGTATTCCGGCTTGGCCGAAGCTTACGGCTTTCTGGCGTCTTCGACCGGAGGCCAACCGCCGCGCGACGCTTACCCGCTGGCCAAAGCCGCCGCGCTGAAAGCTCTGGAACTGGACGACACCCTGGGCGAAGCGCATTGTTCGCTGGGATTTTTCCGCTTGCTGTTCGATTGGGATTTCGCCGCCGCCGAAACCGAATTCAAACGCGCCATCGAACTCAGCCCGAATTTCGCCAACGCCTATGACGGTTACGGCTTTTACCTGAAAGCGACCGGCCAGCACGAAGCCTCCATCGAAGCCTGCAAACGCGCGCAGGAATTGGAACCGCTGTCGCTGTTTCTCAGTCTGAGTTTGGGCTGGGCATATTACTTCGCGCGGCGGTACGACGAAGCCTTGAAACAAAGCACCAAAGTGCTGGAAATGGATCCGAACTTCGGCTTCGCTTACTGGCACCGAGGCATGGTGTACATCCAGCAGCAAAATTTCACCGAAGCCATCAACGCCTTTCGCAAAGCCATCAGCCTGTCAGGAGCCATCCCAACCTTCATCGGGTATCTGGGCCACGCCAGCGCCCGCGCAGGAAAACACCGCGAAGCCCGCCAAATGCTCGCCCAACTGGAAAGCCTGTCGAAAAAACAATACGTCCCCTCTTACCTGATGGGCATGATTCACCTGGGGCTTGGCGATTTGAATCAAACGCTGGACTGGCTGGAAAAAGCTTATGAGGAACGCTCCGGCGTCATGGCTTTTATGCGCGTGGAACCGCTGCTGGATCAAGTGAGAGCGGATTCAAGGTTTGCTGAGTTGCTGGAGCAGATGGAGGACTGAAGGCAAAGATTGCCGCGATTGAGCAGCGAAACTATACTGGCCCTGTCTTGCAAAATTTCTTACGAGGTCGTCTCTTCCGAGTGCGACAGATGAACACTGGGTAAAACCTTGAGGCGTCAGACCTGCAGAGACGATGCGGTTCATCTTAGTACTCCGCAATTTAGCGATTCGAGAAAAAGTCAATCTGACTAATCTTGAGGAGCTAACATGCGAAAGGAAGTATTTACTCAATGGTGTGAATCAATAATCCCGCCCATTATCTGGCGTAAAGCGCGGAGAATGATTCGCCAAGTGCTGCCGATAATACAATTATTGGCAGCCTTGCTCGCCATTACAGTGGCTACTAAAACTCTTGGGTGGTGGTAGCCAGCGCAAGGGATAGCAGGATAAAACTTGTTATCCCTTGTTGCTTGATGACATGAAAAAGCACGGCTTTGTCATTGATACGAACGTTCTCGTTTCCGCGCTCAAATCCAAGCGTGGCGCGTCGTATAAAATCCTGTCATTGATGCCGACGGGCAAGTTCGAGTTCCATCTTTCTGTGCCGCTGGTATGTGAATATGAATCGGTTTTGAAGCGTAGCGACCTGAACCTGACATGGACAACGGATGAGATTGACGAACTGTTGGATATCATTTGCTTGTTTGGTGTCAAACACGAGATTTGGTATTTATGGCGACCTCTGCTGCAAGACGCCGGAGATGAGTTTGTTGCGGAAGTGGCTGTAACGGCGCAAGCCGAAGCAATCGTCACGCAGAACATCAGAGACTTCAAAGGCATGAACAAATTCGGCATCGAAGTGCTGACCCCAAAAGAGTTTTTGCAAAGAATAGGAGAAGCAAAATGAGCGCAATTACCATCAATGTTCCCGATTCGCTTTTCGACAAGATCAAAGAAGTGGTCGCAAAAGATCGAAGCACGCCAGAACAGTTTGCGCTGCTCGCCGTGGCTGAAAAATTATCGAGCGTTGTCACTGTTGAATATCTGGAGGAAAGAGCGAAACGGGCAAAGCTGGAAAGATTTGAGCAGTTGCTGGCAAAAGTGCCGGACGTTGAGCCGGAAGAAAGCGACCGCCTTTAACCAAAAACGCGCCAAGCATTCACCTCGCACGCAGAGACTTCAGAGCGAAAACATGGCAAAAAGTAAAAAAGAACGCGACCCAATCCCTGAGAAATTCAAATCCATCGAAGAAGCGGCGAAGTTCTGGGATACCCACGATCTCGGCGATTATTGGGATTTGACCAAAGAAGCGAGCTTCGACGTGGGTATCAAACGGCGGGTGTTTCTGACAGCCTTGGAGCCGGAACTGGCTAAAGGCTTAGCCGAATGTGCTTACCAGCAAGGCGTGTCTACGGAAACGTTGATCAACGGCTGGCTGAGCGAAAAGCTTCGGGCTGTGACGCATAACAACTCATTGGCGACATAACGGGGTGGAATGAAGATAGATGGCGTTATCTGGCTCAGAGACATTGTGGACAAGTTGGCCTGGAAGCATCAGGTTGACCAGGACGAAGTTGAAGAAGTGCTGGATAACCGTCCCAAAATTCGCTTTGCCAAAAAAGGCGAGCGAAAAGGCGAAGACGTTTATATGGCTTTAGGTCAGACTTACGCTGGCAGATACCTGGCTGTGCTCTTCATCTACAAAAAGACGAAAGAAGCATTGATCCTGAGCGCCAGAGACATGTCGAATAAAGAAAGGAAGCAATATGGCAAAAAGTAAAGCAAAGACATTGCCTGAACTGAACTCGACCGATGAGTTGGTGGAGTTCTTCGAGACCAATGACATGGCCGATTACTGGGAACAGATGCCGGAAGCCGATTTTGAGATCAAGATCAAAAGAAGAAAGCATCTCATCGCTCTGGAAGAAGATGTCATCACGCAGGTGACCCGGATCGCTAAAGCAAAGAAGGTTTCGTCCGAAGCACTGATAAATGCCTGGCTGAAAGAAAAGTTGCTAAACGCCAGCTAGTGTGGCTGTTGCGGCGTCGGAGCTTTCCAGTCTGCTGGAAACAGTTCATCTACTGTGGTCGCCGAAAAATTCGCAGCGGCTTTTGAAAGCCTTGCATCGCGCTCAGGCGCACAAAGAGAGGGATTATGACCACACTACTTGAACGAGCATTTACAAAGGCTGCCCAACTGCCAGTTGAACAGCAAAACGTCGTCGCCACATTGCTTCTCCGCGAGATGGAATCCGAGGAGCGGTGGGCAGAACTTTTTGCCAAGTCGCAAGACGCGCTATCTGAACTGGCGGATGAAGCATTGGCAGAATTCGAGCGCGGTGATTGCCTTGCGCTGTCCTCACTAACGACTTAGCATCCCGAATATGAACTACAAAGACATCATCACAATCGAACCCGGCAAACGCGGCGGAAAGCCTTGTATTCGCGGGATGCGAATCACGGTTTACGACGTGCTGGAATATCTGGCTTCAGGAATGACGCACGAAGAAATTCTTGATGACTTTCCATATCTGACAGAAGAAGACATTCGCGCGTGTCTTAGTTACGCCGCTGACCGGGAAAAAAGCTTGATGGTAGTACCCGCTTGAAACTGCTTTTCGATCACAATTTGTCGCCAAAGCTGGTGAAACGCCTCAGCGATTTGTTTCCCGATTCAAGCCACGTTTACTGGCTAGCCTTAGATAGGCGAGACGATAAAATCATCCGCGAATATGCCAGACAGAATGACTTTGCCATCGTCACCAAAGACAGTGATTTTAGCGATTTATGCTTGCTGCTCGGCTTTCCGCCCAAAGTGATTTGGTTGCGAATCGGTAATTGCAACACATCAACCATCGAAAATTTGCTGCGAAGTCACGCTAACGACATTCTCTCCTTAGCCGATGACCAGATTGTTGGTGTGCTGACATTATTCTGATCCCACAATGCAGCCTCTTCCCATAGATTCTCTGCTCCCTGAAATCGTCGCCAAGTTGCGGCGATCCTCGAACCTGATTCTCGAAGCGGCTCCGGGCACGGGCAAAACGACGCGCGTGCCGTCGGCGTTGCTGGATGCCAATAGTTGAACTGGCTGAGCGAGCTTGGAATTATTGAAGCTTAGTCGAAACTACGCGCCGGACTTACCGATGGATTTCTGGCCTGATTTTTGTTTATGACTGAGCGGATGATTCAGCCGGAATCACCAACAGAGTTCAGAACTTTGCGAGCGGCGTCTGCCGATGTCAGAACCGGGATCACTTCGAAATCCACCAAATCGTTCCAATTCTCCATCCATTCGTCCAGCAAGGCGCGGTCGTCAGTTTCCATCACCTGAAAACACCGATGACAGGGCACGTCCACCCAACTGGCCACGTAGTTCAACCCCGCCGGGGCCAGTCGTCCGCGTTCCTGAAAACGTTGGTAAACCGGCAAAGCGTTTTGCTGTTTGAAATGTTCAATCACCAGATACAGCATTTTCGGAATCTGTCAGGTCGGCCATTGGAAACAGAGGTTGTATCCATCGGGGTCGGTCAGATACAACTGCTTCATCCCATACGGAGCAATGCTTGGCGGATTCGGCGCAACGCCCGCAGCTTGCAAATGAGCGTAGGCCGCATCCACATCCGGACAGCCGAAATATAAACAAGTGTCGCTGTGAGCAAAATTCCTTCGGGCGTCGGGAACCGGCGGACGATCCGGTTTTTCGTAAATCGTATTGAGCATCAAATACAAGCCTTGCAGCCGCAACATCGCCCAATCGCAATCATCGCCCGGCGGAGCCGATTCGACGACTTCAAAGCCGAGTTTGTCGCGGTAAAACGCGATGGACGTCGGCATATCGAACACCTGAATCAATGGCGTCAGGCTTTGGATTTCAAGAGCCATATTGACCTCGCAATCAGTTTTGCCGTTCGCCCAGACAATAACAAAGTCCGTCCGGCGCGATGACGAAAAACACTTTCCAAGCGGTGTCGCCGTGTTGGTCAATTCGGAAATCCGCTTTTTCGTTGCTCAATCCATTCGACTTCAATTCGGCAAAGGCCGTTTCGACATTGTCCACCTCGAAAAAACAACCATCCTGGGTCGGGTCGCCTCCGTTTTCGGCCAGGCCGATGTGAACGCCGTCGCGCCCCAACACTGCTGATTTGCCAGGCGATTCGCTGCGCGCGATCAGCCGAAATCCCAGCACCGTTTCATAAAACGGAATGGCCGTTTCGACATCGGCCACCGGCAAATTCATTTCGTCAGCCTGATACGGCCAGACGTTTTTGAAAACAGACTTCATGGATAACTCCTATTGTTCAACCAGCGTTTTCAACGCTCGGACTTTGTCAGCCAGCACGATGCCGTCAATGCTCTGCTCTTCGCGGACGGCTTTGCCGACGTGGAATTCGCGTATGCCAGCGGGTTTCAGCAAGCGAATGACTTCGGCATCGGTTCCGCCGCCAACCAGTATTTCCAGTTCCGGTTGAGCCAATCGCTGCCAGACGGCAAAACGTTCGACTTTGTCCGCCCAATCGCCGCTGCCTCCGCTGGTCAAAATACGGTCAATCTGCGCGTGACGTTTCAACTCGACGATGGCTGTTTGATGGTCTGGTAATTCTTCTACGGCGCGATGAAAAGTCGCTTTCAAGTTTGGCGCTGCCGCCAACACGCGCGCCAACAGATCGTGGTTGATGGCCTTGCCGCCGGATTGCAAAAACCCCAGCACCAATCCATCCACGCCGAATTCGGCAAAGCTTCGCGCCGCGTCGCAGAGTCGTTCGATTTCGCGTTCGTCACGGACTTCAAAGGGTTCGCTTTCGCGCACCATTACGCGCAACGGAAGTTTGACGCGCGCGGCAATCTCCTCCACCATTTCGGGCGGCGGAGTCAGTCCGCCGACTTCGTAATGGCTGATGATTTCCAATCGGTCGGCGCCGCCGGCTTCGGCGGCCATGGCGTCTTCGACCGAACAGGCAATCACTTCCAGCAAACACGATTGAATCAAATCATTTCCTCATCGGTTTTTTGGGGTCGCGGGTATCTGTGTTTGAGCCGTCAAAAGATTGACAGCAACAAGCAACTAACTTAGCCTTTGCCCGCTTTCCTACTGTATTACCGTCACTCTCACAACCGCTGATTAACCCCGCTTCCCGGTTATTGGCTTTATCCTGGGAAGCCTTCACCAGGAGAACATTCATGAAATTGAACGCCCCTACTCAAACGTTTTGGCTGGTTTCCGTAATTCTGGGCGGCGTGGGAATCCTCTCCCATTTCGTCCGTATTCAGACTATCTCCACTTATTCCTTCGAGCTGTTGGCGTTGGGATTTATCATTTTGGTCATTGCCACATTGCTCAAAAAAGCGTAGCCGACCGCAAGCGTATGTGACCATTCAACAGGCTGACAGAGAGTGTTGGTCAGCCTGTTGAATTTGGGCGAGAGGCTACGGTTTTTCTTTCTTTTTCAATTTATCCAGCACGCCTTTCAGCAAATCCGCCGGTTTCTTTTCGGCGGGCTTGGCTTCTTCGGGCTTGTTCGGATCTGTGGTGGCGGTTTCGCCGGGTTTTCTCAGGAACTGGTCAACCAAACCTTCCTTCAACTTCTCTTTCGCCTTCGCCTGCAACATAGTGGAATTCAATCCGAACGCGGGTTGAGTCAGCGAACCGGACATTCTAATCGGCAACACGATTGCGCCCTGATCCATGAAGAAATTGCCGACAACTGCATTGACGCTGGTTCCCAGCGTAATGGGCAATCTGCCGCCGCCTTCGCCGCCTTGCCCGCCGCCGGGCATCACTCGTTTGGTCAGCGCCGGGCTGAGTTTCGCCAGAATGTC
Source organism: uncultured Heliomicrobium sp. (assembly GCA_964470555.1). GTDB lineage: Bacteria > Acidobacteriota > Blastocatellia > RBC074 > RBC074 > RBC074. Next base: position 25,735 of record CAYYDG010000066.1, on the reverse strand, counting down.
GTAACTGACCGTAGGGTTGTCGCCCAACTGCATCCAACCGTCGCCGTTGACCTGCATATCGTCCATCACCAATTGCAACGCGTCGGTGGTCAGCTTGCCTCGATCAAATCGCAAATTGGTTCGCAACGAACGAAACGCTGATCCTGCGCCGCCGGTCGGCAGATTGACCAGCTTGCCCAACATTTCGACCTGCTTCATCAAATCGAAACTGCCGAATTTGCCGTTGCTGATGGAAATGAATCCGTTGCCGGTCAACGATTGCGCCATGCCTGCGGCGTCGTTGCGTCCGCGAATGTCAATCGTGCCGTCGGCTTTGCCGTAGATGGAACTGGCCGAACCGGACGAAGCCGCCAAAAACTGGTTGATGTCCAATCCGCCGAATTTGCCGTTGAGCGCAATTTCCGGCGTGCCGTTCTGGTCAATTCGCATGGAGCCTTGATAATTGCCGCCATACAGTTGCAGCGACAGCGGATTGAGCAAAATCACGTTGTTCGCCATCACCACTTTGGCCTGCACGTTCGAAGCCGTGATCGAATCCAGCAAGACTTTGCCAATTGACACCTGGCCTTCGCCGCGAATCGGCGTTGATGCCTTGCCGGATTTCGATTCCGCCATCGCCCCCTGCAATTCGGCGACGTTGAGTTGGTTGGCGCGCAGATCGAAACCAAGCGCGGGCGCGTTGAAATTTTTGACCGTCAGCCAGCCATTGGCCTGGCTGGAACCAAGTTGCGCTTGCAGATTGTCAATGCGCGCGCTGTCGCCGGTGAAGGCAAGATCGGCGTTGGCCACTTCGAGCGGTTTTTTCAGCGACGAGGGTTGCAATCGCGCACCTGACAATTTGCCTTGACCGTTGATCTGCGTAGCGGCGGCTTTCGCGCCGAGTTCGGTATCAATCGTCGCTGTCAGATTGGCGGTTCCGCTGCCGGTCACATCCGGTCGCGCGCCAAATGATTCGGCGATCTTCAACAAATCCTCCACCTGAGCGCCGCTGGTCGAAATTTCCAGATGCGCGCGCGGCGCTTTGTTCGCCGAACCGTAATCACTGAGTTTCAAGCCGCGAAAATCCACAGTCGTTTTCGACAACACGGCGCGAAAAGGCGAAGCCGTGATGGCTTGCGGGTCGGCGTTCAACTTCAATTCGGAAATCTGTATCGCTTGCGGCAAAGAGGAACTCTGGAACTTCAAATCCCGAATGTCGGCCTGGCCATTGGCTGCGAAGTTGTTCTGGTCGCCAGTGACTTTCAGATTGATGGTGGCGGCTCCGCTGGCTTTGGTTCCTGGCGGCGGGCCAAAACCGAATGCGTAGGCTGATTCCAGCAAACTGTCCAGCGCCATGCGGTCGCCTTTCAATTGCAGATCAAACATCGGCGCGGCGGGCAGTTTCGTAATCAGGCCGGTAATACTGGCCGCCGTGTTGCCGAGTTTGACATCGGCCTGATCGAGTTTCAGCGACAGTTCGGATTCCTTTTCCGATTTCGGTTCGGATTTCAGCAGCAGCTTGAATGCGGCTTCGAGCGGTTGTTTGGCGGCTTCGACCCCTTCCAACAATCGCAACTGTTCGGCTTTGATATCGCCGCTGGCGTTCAATCCATCGGCGAGTTTGCCGGCCAACGTGGCATCTACGGTCAATTTGCCCGCGCGCGGAGACTGCGTTCCGGCCAGCGCTTCGAGGCTGGAAATTTCCACGGCATCCATTTTCAAACGCGCGTCAATCGGCGTGCGGCTGGCATCGGCGCGATCAATCGGCCCTGCGCTTCCGGCCACTTCCAGCCTTCCGGCTTTTTCGCCGGGCATGACCAATCCGACAACAAAATCGAACGAGCGGCTGGGCGAAAAATCGTCCAGCGAAACATTCACGCCAGTGTAGCTTTTTTCGACGGCTGGTTCCGCGCTGCGATCAATCAGCTTGAAACTGCCGTTGGTCAGCAGCAAATCGAACGGCGCTTGTTCACTGCCCGGCCCAGATTCCTGCAACGGTTTGAGCGTGCTCCAATTCCATTTGTCGGCGGCGACCTTGATGAGCGTCACGTCCGGTTCGATCAGTTCGATGCCCGAAACTTCCGGGTTGCCACGCAACAAAGACATCAACCCCATCTGCAACCGAACGGATTTGGCGCGCACGAATTCGCCCTGCGCCAGTTGTGGATCGTCGCCGATGGCCAGATCGTCCACAGTCACTTTGACCGAAGGCAAGACGCGCAATCCGAGCTTGCCCAGGCTGACTTTGCGCCCCAGTTTTTGTTCCAACTGGCTGACAATCTGGCCGCGATAGGTGTTGACATCCAACACCAGCGGCAATGCCAGCAAAGCTACGAACAGCAATAACACCACGCCCACAAGCGCAATGACCGGTTTGAACCATCGAGACGTGCGAAAAGAATTCCAGTAGGAGGTCGGCATAATCATTTCCCGGATTGAAAGTTGATGGTTGAAAGTTGAAAGCAGCGTTAAATCAGATCAAGCAACATTGAAGCATTCACTTTTCGACAGGATGGCCAGGGGTTTTCGGCGGGATTTACAGGAATATATTTTTTCGGTGACATTCCGGTCACAATTGAATCCTGTTCATCCTGAAAAAATCTTGTCAATCCTGTTTCAAATCCTTTTGCTTCGGTTCAGCTTACTCGCAACTTCACAGAGATGCCACACCGCTCAGCCCGAACTTCGCCGTGTCAATTCCTCCAGCACCTTTGCATCGAGATGGCTGGTGGTTTTCATGCCCGGTTTGGCCAGATGAATCTGCTGCGCCAGTTTGGCGATCAATCCCGTCCAGCCGGTTTGATGGCTGGCGCCCAATCCCGCGCCGTTGTCGCCATGGAAGTATTCGTAAAACAGTATGTAATCTCGCCAGTACGGATCGTGATGGAATTTTTTCGCTGCGCCATTGACCGGTCGGCGTCCATCAGTATCGCGCGAAAAGATTTTCAACAACCGGCGCGACAGTTCTTCGGCAACCTGCCACAGGGTCAACATACGCCCGGAACCGGTCGGGCATTCGACCAGAAAATCGTCGCCCAGATACCAGTGAAATTTTTGCAGCGATTCGATAATCAGGTAATTGACCGGAAACCAGATGGGGCCGCGCCAGTTGGAATTGCCGCCGAACAAACCGGTTTGCGATTCCGCCGGTTCGTACCCCACACGGTGTTCGTGGCCTTCGACAATCAACCGATACGGATTGTCCTTGTGAAAGCGCGACAACGACCGTACGCCGTAGGACGACAAAAACTCCGTTTCATCCAGCAGATATTTCAACACAGATTTCAACCGTCGCCGATTGACCAGCGAAAAGAATCGCCGCACGCCCGTCGGAGTCGTCACCGATTCGATGTATTCGCCAAGCTCCGGCAGGTTGTTGATGAACCATTGCATTCGCCGTTTGAACCCCGGCACGCCGTCCAGCACTTCCGATTCCAGCGTTTCCACGGCAAAGAGCGGAATCAATCCGACCATCGAACGCACACGCATGGGAAAGCTGTTGCCATTGGGCAGATGCAATACATCGTAATAAAACCCGTCTTTGCGGTCCCACAGTTCGATGCCTTTGCCAGCCAGGTCGTTCATGGCGCGCGAAATGTAAACAAAATGCTCCAGAAACTTCGACGCAACGTCTTCATACGCCGGATTTTCCTTCGCCAGTTCCAGCGCAATGACCATCAGGTTCAGGCAATACATGCCCATCCAACTGGTGGCGTCAGATTGTTCAATCGTGCCGCCGGTCGGCAACTTGGCGCTGCGGTCAAAGACGCCAATGTTGTCCAAGCCCAGAAAGCCGCCTTCGAATACGTTGTTGCCTTCCTGGTCTTTGCGATTCACCCACCAGGTGAAATTCAGCATCAGTTTGTGAAAAACGCGTTCCAGAAACTGGCGGTCGGTGCGGCCATACTGTCGTTGTTCGATTCGATAAACGCGCCACGCCGCCCAGGCATGCACCGGCGGATTCACATCGCCAAACGCCCACTCATAAGCCGGAATCTGTCCGTTCGGATGCATGTACCATTCGCGCAGCATCAGAATCAGTTGTTCTTTGGCAAAGTCCGGGTCAACCAGCGCCAGCGGAATGCAATGAAACGCCAAATCCCACGCCGCATACCACGGATATTCCCACTTGTCCGGCATCGAAATAATGTCTTCGTTGTACAGATGTCGCCAGTGAGCATTGCGCCCGGTCAACCGTGAAGCCGGCGGGTCGGGTTGCGCCGTATCGCCGCGCAACCAGCGCCGCACGTCGTAAAAGTACCATTGCTTGCTCCACATCAACCCGGCAAAGGCCTGACGCTGAATGCGTTTGGTGTCATCGCTCGCGTTGGGCGGTTCCAACTTTCGATAAAACTCATCGGCTTCGTGTTTGCGCGCGGCGAAAATTCCCTCGAACGCTTCGCCCAACATCTCCGGCGCAGGCTCCGTCGTCGTCAGCCGCAATTTGATTGTCGCCGCTTTGCCCGGTTCCAGATTGAATTGATAACGCGCCGCGGCTTTGGTTCCCACCTGTTGCGGGTTGACCGCGTCGTGCGCGCCGTTGACGACGTAATCGTTGATGCCGTCTTTCGCGTAAGGCGTGCCGTGCGCTGTGATGTTCTGGGCTCCGTACAATCGGCGCAGATTGGTTTCGTTGTCAGTGAAAAGCAATTCAGGAGTTGACTGACAAACCAGCCAGCGCAGCGGCATTTCAAAATGGCGCAGCCGAATTGCCGAAGCCTGTCCTGAGAATTGATCGGAACGTTCATCGCGGCGCAATCTGGGTTCGCGCACGTCGTCGCCCCAACTCCACGTGTTGCGAAACCAGACCGTCGGCAACAAGTCGAGCCGCGCCGTTTCCGGGCCGCGATTGACCGCGGTGATGCGAATCAAAATGTCGTCCACGTCGGCTTTGGCGTATTCGACGAACACGTCGAAATACCGATCCTGATCGAACACGCCCGTGTCGAGCAGTTCGTACTCCGGCGCTTGCCGACCGCGTTGCCGCGATTCAGCCACCAATTGTTCATACGGAAACCGCGCCTGCGGATATTTGTACAGAAACTTCATGTACGAATGCGTCGGCGTGGAATCCAGGTAGAAGTAATACTCCTTGACGTCTTCGCCGTGACTGCCCTGTGGCCCGGTCAGGCCGAACAACCGTTCTTTCAAATACGGATCACGCCCGTTCCACATCGCCAAGGCAAAGCAGATCATTTGATGCCGGTCGCAGATTCCGGCAATGCCGTCTTCGCCCCAGCGATAAGCTTTCGACCGCGCGTGTTCGTGCGGAAAATAATCCCACGCCGTTCCATAAGGCGAATAATCTTCGCGGACGGTTCCCCACGCGCGCTCGCTCAGATAAGGCCCCCAGCGTTTCCAATACTTAGTGCGTAGCCTGGATTCTTCGAGTCGTTGTTCTTCGTGTGTCATAGATTTCACCATCAAAAATTGTGTTGAACCAGCGGGGTAAGGCTAACGTATGCTTGCCCGAACTCCCAACAAAAACTTTCAAAGGAACCGATGATGAGCAATTCTTTCCCGCTGGTGTTGATGGAAGACCTGACCAAAGTTTTCAAAAACGGCAAAGTCGAAACTCCTGTCTTGAATGGCATTGATTTAACCATCAATCGCGGCGAATTCGCAGTGGTTTTTGGCCCATCTGGCTGCGGCAAATCCACGCTGCTGGCGATTATGGGTTTGCTGGATTCGATGACGACAGGCGTTTATTGCTTCAATGGCCTGCCGGTGCAAGACCTCAAACTCGCCGACCGTGCGCGCATTCGCAACCAGGACATCGGTTTTGTCTTCCAGAATTTCAACCTGATCGGCGACATGTCTGTGTTTGAAAACATCGAACAGCCGCTCAGTTACGGCAAGATCGGCGCTTCAGAACGAAAAGAGCGCGTGATGGCTGTGCTGGAAAAAGTCGGATTGGCCGACCGCGCGCGCCAACGCCCCACTTCATTGTCCGGCGGACATCAGCAACTTGTTTCCATCGCCCGCGCCATCGTCGGCAATCCAACGGTCTTGCTGGCCGACGAACCGACCGGCAATCTGGATTCCGCCAGCGGCGAAATCGTCATGAATTTGTTGAAGCAGCTTCATGCCAACGGCACGACGGTTTGTCTGGTGACGCACGATTCGCGTTTTCTGCATCTGGCGGATCGGAAAATTCAGATGTTGGATGGAAAAATGATCGAAGAATAGGTTCAACGGCTGAAGACGTTTTTGCCATTCACAAACACCGCGTGCGGATGCTCCAGCCCTGCAAAGTACGCCAGTTCGCGGTAATCGTCGCAATCGTAAATCACAACATCGGCTCGCTTGCCCGGTTCCAGCGAGCCGATTTCTTTTCCTCTGCCCAAACTGTAAGCCGCGTTGATTGTCGCGGCGGTGATGGCTTCGGCGGGCGTCATTTTCATCTGCGTCGAAGCCAACGTCAGCGCCAACAACATCGAAACCACAGGTGAAGAACCGGGATTGAAATCCGTGGCGATGACAACGGCCAAACCAGCTTCAATCATTGCGCGCGCATTGGCGTATTTTTGCGAGCCAATCATCAGCACCGAACAAGGAAGCAAAACCGGCTGAACCATTGCGGATTGCAGATTGCGAATTGCGGATTGGTCGGCTTGCTCCAGATGATCGGCAGTGACGGCGCTGAGTTCAGCGGCTAAAGCTGAACCGCCGCCAAGCGACAATTGATCGGCGTGAACGCGCAGCTTCAAACCAAACTGTTTCGCCGCCGTCAAAATTCGCCGCGATTCTTCGACCGTAAACGCGCCGACTTCGCAAAAAACGTCGCAGAATTCGGCCAGGTTTTCCGTGGCAACGCGCGGCAACATCTCTTCAACAATCAAATCCACATAACCGCCGCTGTTGCCTTTGAACTCTTCCGGCACGACGTGCGCGCCAAGAAATGTCGGCACATAGCTGAGCGGCGTTTCGTTGTTCAATCGCCGAATCGCGCGCAGCATTTTCAATTCGTCTTCAACGGTCAGCCCGTAACCGGATTTGGCTTCGACGGTTGTCGTGCCGCACCGCAAAAACCATTCGGCGTAACGTTTCCCGGAAACAACCAACTCATCTTCGCTGACTGCGCGCGTGTTCCGAACCGTCGAACGAATGCCTCCGCCCGCCAAAGCGATTTGCTCATAAGTCGCGCCGCTGGCTCGCAACTCGAATTCATTGGCACGGTTTCCGGCAAAAACCGGATGCGTGTGCGCATCCACAAACCCCGGCAGCACGATTCGATTGGCGGCATCCACGACTTCGCAATCGGCGGTCAGCAGCGGTTCGATGGTCTCGCGCTTGCCGACCTTTTCAATTCTTCCCTCGCGAACCAGCATCGCGCCATTTTCGATGATCGAAAGTTCGCGCAGTTCTTCGCCAACTCGCGGACGCTGCGGTCCGGCCAGCGTGACCAGTTGCGAACAATTGATGATGGCCAGCGAACTCAAGCTTTCTTCCTCAGTCGAGTGACCATTCCGGCAGCGAACGACAGCAACACCGAAGCCGCAGACATGACCGTCGCGTCGGCAAGGTCGTTTTCAGGATCAATCTCGACCAGATCAATCGCGCGGACTTTCGCATGTTGCCCGCACAAAAACGCCGCGCGTTTCAATTCCCAGGGCGTCAAGCCGCCGGGGCGCGATCCGGGACACGCCGGAGCATAAACACGATCCAGCACGTCAATGTCGAAATCCACGTAAATGGCTTTGGTGCGTTCGGACAAATGCGCCAACGCGCCCGCGACCAAAGTTTCAAAATCGCGGCTGCGAACCTGTCCCATTGTGACAATGGAAATACCTACGTCGTGCGCGAATTCGGCATACGCGCCGGAATTGGCAAACCCTTGAATGCCGATTTGCACGATGTTGTCGCCCGGCAATCCGTCATTGAGCAATGCGCGCACAGGATTGCCATTCGTCAGGCCCTGATCCAGATCGCGCAGATCGAAGTGCGCGTCGAAGGTCAGCAAGCCGCAATCTTCCAGCGGCAAACCCAACCCGTGAACTCCGGCGCGGGTGATGCCGTTGTCGCCACCGAGCAAGACCGCCGCATCGGCATCGGTCAAACAGCTTTGAACGGCTTTGCTAAGCGGGTCGAACACTTCGGCCAGCGTCGCGTAGGAGAAATCCATGTTTCCCGTGTCGCGAACTTTCAACCATCGCAAATCGGCGGCGCTTTCGATGTCGAAGCAACTGAACTTTTTCAGAATCATGCGAATGGCGTCCGGTGCCAGATCGCATCGCCCCGGCGTGATCGAACCCAGCCGCACCGGAACGCCCAAAATCGCCAACGTGCCGAGCGTTTCAACGTAATGCTCACCCGCCAGCCAGACGCTGGCTCGCCGCCAGTTTGGATCGTTGAATAATGGCCCTGTGTCTACGTTCATTTATCCTCCGTTTGCGAATGCCGACATTAACCATTGGCCATTACGAATTAACCATTAACGGTAAGGGTAAAGAAAAGCATCTACCTGTCGGTTAATGTGCAATGGCGAATGGGTAATGGATAATTTTGACGATGCTGACTCAAGTTTGCACCGGAATTTTGACGTTATGCTCGCGCGCTTCTTCGATGGCCAAGTCATAACCGGCATCCACGTGGCGAATGATTCCCATTCCGGGATCGGTTGTCAGCACGCGCTGCAATCGCCGTGAAGCCGCATCGGTTCCATCGGCGACAACCACCATTCCAGCGTGCAGCGAATAGCCGATGCCGACTCCGCCGCCGTTGTGTATCGAAACCCAGGACGCTCCGGCGGCAGTGTTGACCAGCGCGTTCAGCAACGGCCAATCGGCGATGGCGTCGGAACCATCGAGCATCGCTTCGGTTTCGCGGTACGGCGAAGCGACTGAGCCGCTGTCCAGATGATCGCGGCCAATGACAATCGGCGCGTCAAGCTCGCCGCGTTTGACCATTTCGTTCATGGCCACGCCAAATTCCGCGCGGTCGCCATAACCCAGCCAGCACACGCGCGCAGGCAAGCCCTGAAACTTCACTTTGTCGCGCGCTAGTTTCAGCCAGCGTTCGAGCACCGGATCGTCTGGGAAAAGTTCCTGCGCCAGGTCGTCGGTTTTGCGAATGTCGTCGGGATTGCCAGACAACGCCACCCAACGATACGGCCCTCGGCCTTCGCAAAACAGCGGGCGAATGTATTCCGGCACAAAGCCCGGAATTTCAAATGCCTCTTCGACGCCGGCTTGTTTGGCCTGGGTGCGAATGTTGTTGCCATAATCGAAGGTCACCGCGCCCATTCGTTTCAGTTCCAGCATGGCGCTGACGTGATCAGCCATCGCCTGCATCGAGCGTTTGACGTACTCGGCGGGCTTGTCATCGCGAAGCTGCAGGGCTTCGTCCAATGTCATTTTGTTGGGCACATAACCATTCAGTGCATCGTGCGCGCTGGTTTGATCCGTCAAGACATCGGGAACGATTCCGCGTTGAGCGAGTTCCGGCAACACATCAGCACAATTTCCGACCAGTCCTACTGACACGACGTGTCCGCTTTTTCGCGCGGCAGCAACGAAGTTCAAAGCTTCGTCCAGCGTGAAGGCGATTTCGTCGCAGTATCCAGTAGCAATGCGTTTGCGAATGCGTTCCGGGTCAACGTCAATGCCGATGAAATTCGCGTCGTTCATCGTGGCAGCCAATGGTTGCGCGCCGCCCATCCCGCCCATTCCGCCGCTGACCACCAGCTTGTTCGCCAACGATCCGCCAAAATGTTTTTCGGCGACGGCGGCAAAGGTTTCAAACGTGCCTTGAATGATTCCCTGACTGCCGATGTAAATCCACGATCCGGCGGTCATCTGGCCGTACATCGTCAAACCTAGTTTTTCCAGTGCGTGAAAATCGTCCCAGTTCGACCAGCGTCCGACCAGATTGGAATTGGCGATCAGCACACGCGGCGCGTCTTCGTGTGTGCGAAAGATGCCGACCGGTTTGCCCGATTGCACCAGCAAGGTTTCGTCGTTCGCCAGCGATTGCAAACTGCGGACAATCGCATCAAACGCCTGCCAGTTGCGCGCGGCTTTGCCCGTGCCGCCATACACCACCAGATCGTCGGGACGTTCGGCGACTTCAGGGTCTAGGTTGTTCATCAGCATTCGCAAGGCGGCTTCCTGCTGCCAGCCTTTGCAGGAGAGTTGAGTTCCAGTTGGCGCTTTGATGATTCGTGAAGTGCTCATAACAAACCCAGATTGCGGCAAGAGTCTTTCACCGTCAAGACGCGAAAAAGCCGCGAATCTCACTCTTTCCCAAAAGAAGCTTCGCGGCTTTTCTCTATGGCGGGGATGCCCGCACCCCCGGCTTAGCGCCGCACCAGCGTGAAGTTATCCACGACGAAGTTGCTGCGAATGTATCGGTTCTGGTTACCAACGGCGTAAATCGTGATCGGAATACCACCGTCCGTGATGGTGAAATTCACGCTCAGCCGCGCGCGCGTGCTGGCCGGTGAAGCTGCTGTCACTCCCGGCGCACCGTTGTTGAAATTCACGCCGAGCGTGGCAATCGTTCCGATGCTGGGAACGACATCCGCGCTCAACGTGTAACTGCCCGGCGGCAAGGAAATATCCTGCGCGCAATAATCCACCAAGCGGCGTCCGTTGGCCTGGAACTTCAACGCGTACTGCCCGTCGCTGACAACCGTCGGATCATTGACGATGGAAGCGCCTCCACCTTCAAAGAAATAGGTAAAGATACGCCAACCGCTGTAATTCCCTTCTTCAAAGCTGGGATTGACGATCACATTCAACGGCGTGCCTCCGGGAGGAGTCGGCGTTGGCGTCGGTGTCGGCGTCGGTGTTGGTGACGGTGTTGGCGTCGGACTCGGTGTCGGACTCGGCGTAGGTGTTGGAGTTGGAGTCGGTGTTGCCGTGGGAGTTGCCGTAGGCGTTGGGCTGGGGCGCGGAATACGCGAACCCAACAAGCGAATCGTGTGTGTGAAATAGTCGCTGACGTAAATGTTGCCTTTGGAATCAACGGCGGCGGCTCCTGGACGAACGAAAGCCGCCTGTTCCGCCGGGCCGTCCACATTATCTTCGACGCCGCTGCCGGCAATGGTCGTCACGACGTTGCGCGTCATATCCAATTTGCGAATCTGCGCGTTGTGCCAATCGGCAATGATGAAATTGCCGTCGCGGTCGCGCGTGATGCCTGTGGCAAAAAAGAACGACGCCTGCAACGCCGGGCCGTCCTTGTCCACGCCTCCGCCCGCAACGGTTGTCACCACGCCTTCGGGCGTCACACGGCGAATGCGGCTGTTGAAGAAATCCGCGATCATCAAATTGCCGTTGTTGTCGAACGTAGCCTGCGGCGCTGCGCCCGAAAAGCTGAACGCAGCGGCGGAACCTTGTCCGTCGGCATATCCGTTGACGTATCCGGCAACCGTCGAAACATATCGCGAAGTGTCAATTTTGCGAACCAGATTGGTTCCGGCATCCAGCACGTAAATGTTGCCGTTGTCATCCACGGCGACGCTGCACGGATTGGCAAAACGCGCGTTGATGCCGACGCCATTCAAGCTACCGTATTGCCCGCTGCCCGCAAGGGTCGTCACCACGCCGCTCGGCGAAATCATGCGAATACGATGATTGCCGTAATCGGCGACGATAATGTTGTCGTTTTTGTCCACGGCCACGCCCGCCGGGCCGTAAAACCGCGCCAGCGTCGTTCCATTGGCGAATCCGGCGATGGTTCCGGCGACCGTGGTCACTGTTCCATCAGGAGCGATTCTGCGAATGCGATGATTGCGAAAATCGGCGACGATGACGTTGTCGTCTTTGTCCACTGCAATGCCCAACGGAGCGTTGAACCGCGCGGTCGGCCCTACACCATCGCTCAAGCCGGGCGAAAACCCGACTCCGGCAAACGTGCTGACGTAATAGTTGCTTTGTGCGGTACCAGGTTTCGAGGTGAAGAATGAAGAAGCGACAAACACCAGCGCCAGGACGACAATGGTGCGAACGGTCAAACTCGCATTCCATTGGCGAGTGATGAACGAACGGGATGAGTTCATGAAATCGTGCTCCTAAAAGTGAGTGCGCCCGCGCCTCGCGGGCTAAATGAAAGGTTCAATTTTGAAGTTCGCCGCTCTGTCTGGGGATTGACGGCGAATCCTGCGCGGAGAGTTTGGCGCTTTTTCGGAATGCCTCAGATTGCCAATTCTAATTTTCGGTTGCTCGCAACGGCCAAACTTTTTATCGGCTGACCAGATGCAATAACTCGTTTGGCTCATTCAGCAAATAATCCGGTTGCAAGGCTTCGAGTTCATGACGAGGAAACGGCCCCCAGATAGCGGCGGCGGTGGCCAATTCGGCGGCTTTTCCGGCAACGATGTCGTGCGTGCTGTCGCCGATGTAAATCGCCTGATGCGGCGCGACGCTGAATTTTTCCAGCGCCTTGAGCAACGGTTCGGGATGCGGTTTGTGATTCGCCACATCATCGGCAGAAACAATGACATCAAATAATTCGGCCATCGCGAAGATGTTCAAACCGCGTTCGACGCCCACCCGCAATTTGGACGACACAATGCCGAGTTGATAACCACGCGCCTTCAGTTCATGGACGGCATCGGCAACGCCGTCAAACGGTTCAATGGTTTCGTCGTGCCAGCGCCAGTTGAATTCGCGGTAGGTTTTCAGCAGTTCGTCGGCTTTCGAGTTCAAATCCGTTACTGCACTGATGCGTCCGTCGGCGATGCATTCCTGAGTCAACTGTTTCAGCGCCGTGTGGAGCAACGTCCCGAAGGTTTTGATGTAATCGGCGTCGCTCATCGTGAAGCCGAACACGGTTTGCCACGTCGCGCGAAAGGATTTCAAAATCAGCGGTGTCGTGTTGACCAGCGTGCCGTCGAAATCGAACAACAACACGCGGCGATGATTTGTGTCTTCGTTTTTCAAATTTGCTACACTCGCTTTCTATTCGGATGAAATTACAAACCAGGAGCTTACCACATGCCCGCCAGAGAAATTCTATTGCTCGGCAATCCGCAGCTTTGGCAACCGTCCGAAGCCGTCGCCGATGTTCGCTCAACCGAAACGCATGAGATCATCCGCGATCTGGCCGCAACGCTGGCCGATTTTCGCGCCGGTCACGGATTTGGCCGAGCCATTGCCGCGCCGCAAATTGGCGCTCAGCGGCGAATTCTGTTTGTGAATATGAACGACGGCAGTTTCGGCCCTTCGCCGCTGATCAATCCGCAAATCGTCGCCGCAAGTTCTGAGCTGATGGAATTGTGGGACGATTGTTTTTCCTTTCCCGATCTGATGGTGCGCGTGCGGCGGCACGTGGAAATTGATGTGGCCTATCTGGACGAACACGGCCAAAGCCGCACTGTCACCGCTCGCGGAGATTTGTCCGAACTGTTGCAGCACGAGATTGACCATCTGGACGGCATTTTGGCGGTTGACCGGGCGATTGACGCGCGCAGTCTGGCGCTTCGCAGCGAGGTTCTGAAGCAAAGTTGAGGTTGTGGAAAATCAAAAAAAAGCCCCGACTCGAAAAATGAATTTCGAGTCGGGGCTTTTTCCTGCCCGAAATGGGCCGCCGCTCAACAACTCGGCGGGAACACAGGAATGACGTAACTGCTGTTCGCGTTCAATGTCAGCGCGTGCAGGTTATGCCCTTGATTGAATGCGCCCGCCGAACTTGCGGCGTTTGCATTGAAGTTGATGGCCGATCCCGTCATGCCAATCGCTGCGGTCTGATTGTAGATTCTCAGCCAACCGGTTCGGCCAGCCGGAATGAAGGTATCAAACCGAGGCGTTGTACGCGGGAAGTTGTTCGTCAACGAACCACGCAATTGACAACCGCCGGTCACGTTGAAGCTCAGCGCGTTTTCGGCGTCGTCGTACAGAATTCCGAACAAGGTTCCGAGCGATGAAGCTCCGATGCCCAGATTTCCGGCAATGCGATTCAGAATGAGCAAGGTGTCGTTTCCGTCAGCGCGCGAACCGACATTATCCAGAGCCAGCACCGCCGGAACTCTGTTGTAGCTCACTCCGTCGAAATTCAACGTCGCAATAAACGAAGTCGAATTGCACGCCGGCAGACCTCCTGCCAAAGCAGAAAAGGCGATGGCTCCCAGATTGGCCGCGTGGCCGGTGGTGAATTTCACGTATTCATCACCAATCAGATAGTTGAAATTGATTGGACAACCAATCGAATTCACTGCCACTGCCACCAGATAGCCGGTCGTTCCCGGATCGAGATCGGAAGCCAGGAAGCTGGCCGTCTGGTTGGCCGTCAAACAGATATAACTATCCGCCACTTCACAGCCTTCGGCCACAAAGAACAAATGGACAAACGCAGGCAGGGCCGTGTTGGTGTTGGTGATGTTGATTCGCGTGTTTTGGGTGTTGCCGCTGGTCGAACCGGACGTGTAGATGTTGTAAATCAACACGCTGCCCGCTTTTTGATCGGACGCTTCGGCAGTCGCCGGCGGAATCAATCCCGGACTCGCCGCGGGACAGTTGGCCGTCAAACATGCCGGTACAACCAACGTCGCGCCGGCATCGAACGACACCGACAGGTTGGAACACAACACAGTGCCGGGCGTCACCTGATCGCCGATTTGCGCCTGGTAGCTGATTGTAGCGGTTTGGCTGGCGGCCAGCGTCGCCGTGAAATTGACTGACGTGTTGGTTACGGCGACCATTCCGACCGTAGCCGCTCCGCTGCCCGGAACGCCAACCAAACCGGCTGGCAACGCCACCGTCGCATTTGCCGACACCGACGCATTGCCGTTATTCGTGATGGTGAATGTTCCATTCACGATATTGCCCGGCCCTGTGCAGGCCAGCGGATCAGAAACGCTGAAGCTGACGCGATCCACCGTGACGCGGAAAGAACACGTGCGTTCTCCCAGACTGCTGTTGCAGGTGACGGTCGTCGTGCCGAGCGGGAAGCTGCTGCCCGAAGCTGGCGAACAGGTCACGGTTCCGCAACTGCCAACGGCGGTCGGCGCAGTGTAATTGACTGTGGCCGATGTGCCTGTCGTGCCAACCGTCACATCAGCCGGACAGGTCAACGTGCAGGTCGTCACCGTCACAGTGAAGCTGCAGGTCGCCGTCAGTTCCACAGCATCCGTTGCCGTGCAAGTCACCGTGGTCGTTCCAACCGGAAATGCCGAACCGGATGCCGGAACGCAAGTGGCGGCGCTCACTCCGGGGCAATTGTCCGTCGGAGTCGGCGTGGTGTAATTCACCACGGTCGGACCGGTTCCGATGACCGATTGATTGCCGGGACAAGTCAGGGTTGGAGGTTCGTTGTCATTCACCGTGACACTGAATGAACAGGACGACGTGTTGTTGGAAGCATCCGTCGCCGTGCAGGTCACACTGGTCACGCCTTTCTGGAACGTCGAACCCGATGCGGGCGAACAGGAAACCGTCGCCCCCGGACAATTGTCCGAAGCGGTCGGCGTCGTGTAAGTCACCACAGCCGAACATTGCCCAGGCGCAGTGTTGGTGATGATGTTCATTGGACAAGTCAGTGATGGCGCTTGCGTGTCATTGACCGTCACCGTGAAGGAACACGACGTCGTGTTGTTTGACGCATCCGTGGCCGTGCAGGTGACGGTCGTCACCCCCACTGTGAAACTGGTTCCAGATGCGGGCGAACACAAGACAGTCGCTCCGGGACAATTGTCTGAAGCCGTCGGCGTGGCGTACGTCACAGTGGCGGCGCATTGACCGGTCGTTGCGCTGGTGACGATGCTGGTCGGGCACGAAAGCGAAGGCGCCTGCGCGTCATTGATCGTCACCGTGAAGCTGCACATTGCATCGGTCGGCACGCCATTCGAAGCGGTACAGGTGACAGTCGTCACGCCTCTTGCGAAGCTGGAACCGGAGACGGGATTGCACGTCACCATCGGCGTTGGAAACCCGTCCGCTACCGGCGAAAACGTAACCACCGCCGAACACTGATCGGAATCGGTATTCTGCACGATGTTCATCGGACAGGTAATCGTCGGCGCAGTGTTGGCAGTCAGCGCCACATCGTTGCCGCTGCCACCAGCGTAGCTGATTTTGAAAAACGAACCGCCAGCCGCAAAAACCGCGCCTTCCGGCAATCCGTTGAAGATTCCCGAAACGACATCAGCGCCGTCATTGTTAATGATGACAAAAGTCGTGCCTGCGACCGGCGTGAAACCGTTCATCAGATTCAGCGTTGCGCCTCCCAGACTGACCGTGCCAGTGACGTTGATTTGATCGTGACCTGTGCCAGGCCCGGCGTTGCTGGCAAGTTCAATCGTCAGCGTCGAGCCGCTGACCAACGTCAGATCGCCGCTGTTGATAATGCCGGGACTGAGACCGGGACTGATCGTCGCGCCGGTCACACTGGCGGAAAGCGTTCCATTGATGGTCGGCGTCCCAGCCAGCGTTGCGGCCTTGTTGACATTGGCGTTTTCAGTGTACGTCCCGCTCAACGCTTTCACAGTTCCGCCGACGCTGACCGCGTTGATGCCTTCCTGAATGCGCCCGGTCATGCCTGTTTGGGCATTGGAGGCAATCACGTTCAACACGGCAAAGCTGCCCTGAAATCCGTACGTTCCGCGCCCCATCGTGGTCTCGACGTTGGTGTCAGTGCCGACATCCAGATACGGCGTGTAATCGAAATTGTCCGAAGCGGGACCGAGAATATCCGGCTGCCCGCCCGGCGGCGTCGCCGTGCCGCCCGGAATCGTATGCGGAATCTGTGCAGCGTACCCCGGCTCTGCGCTGTTGGCCGTGCTGACAACCGGAGCGTTGCTTCCGTACCAATTGCCGCTGAAATTCTTCAGGTTCGTCGTGCCGGGCGCAGGAAGCGAACCGCCGCTCTGCCGATCCACGATCTGGCCGTACCAGTTGCCGCTCAGGTTGTTGTTGTTGAAGTTGCAATTCGCCGCCGTTTGCACTGGTGAGTTTGTTCCGCCGCTGGCGTCGAGGAAGAGAATGCCTACCGTCCAGTTGTCGGCGATGTCGTTTTCGACCACCGTCAAGTTGTCGGTCTGATTGCGGAAAATCAATCCCGTCCGGTTGTCTGAGATGACATTGTTGCGAATGGTGTGGCCGTTGCTGTTGTTGATGTCAATGCCGGTGCGGTTCTGCACGATCAGATTGTCGTGAATGTTCGCTCCGGTGATGGCTTGCCCCTGAATGGCCACCCCGATCAAATTCAGGTTCGGATCGTTCCATGTGCCGACGGTGTTGCCTTCGCGCGTGATCTTGAAACCTTTCAATTCCACGTTGTTTGCGGTGATGGTGACTGTGCTGACCGGGCCGCCGCTTGGGCCGGAAATGACACTGGTCGGCCCCGCGCCGCTGACAATCATCGTTCGATTGATGTTGATGTCTTCGACATAAGTTCCGGCGGCGACAGACACCGTCCCCCCCGTCAGGACGCCGCCGATGCCCGCGGCAATGGTTTGATACGGCAATCCGCTGCTGCCATCGCCTCCAGGCAAGGCGCTGTCATCCACATGGACAATTGCGCGTCCGTTGACTGGCGCCTGAGGCGGCGAGACGAATTGCGCCGCAATAAACGCATTGCTGTTGGCGTTGCTGAGCGCGACCAGATCAGGGTAATGCGCCGGGTTGACGCTGACCAGCAAGGCAATGTCTGCGCCTTGATTGACCGGCGGTCCCCAGGTGTTTCCGCTGAATGTAATGTTGGCTCCATCCACCACCCAGCCGCGCGTTCCGCCGACATTGGTGTTGAGCACCTGACCCACCGTTCCGGGATTGATGTAACCAGGCTGGCGCAAATGCTGGATGACGTTGTTTTGAATCAACAATCCGCTCAATCCGCCCGCCACTTCCAGCGCGCGGCTGACAATTCCATTGATTGACCATGGCGTCCCCGGATCAGGGCCATAAATGTAACTGTTTTCCAACGTGAAATTGTTCGCGCCCACCAAAATCAGGTTATGCACTCCCGTCACGTCTGTTTTTTGAAGCTGAAAATCTTTCAACGTCACCCCGGCTGCGCTGACGTTGAAGGCGTACCCGACGGCTTGAGCGACCTGAAAAATCGTGGTGGCGCTGTTGTTGCCTTTGATCGTCAAACTGGCGACGTTGACGTTCACCGTGCTGGATAACACGTAGGTTCCCGCTGCGACGTTAATCGTATCGCCCATCGCCGATTGGCTGATGGCATAGGCCACAGTCGCGCACGGGCTGGCCATGTTGGAACAATCGCCAGCGTTGATTCCGGTCGTTGCGACATAGCGGTCAGTCATCATAGAACTGGCAACCGGCAGCGAAATGAACCTGCCAGCGGCTAACCCGACCAACAACAAACCGGCGAAGAAAAAAGAACCCAAACGGACATGCTTCCGAATTGATGCGACCATTGATTGTCGAATCAACGGCCTGCCCTGGCGAAATGTGTGTGTAATTGAAAGTAATCGTTGCATGAAAGATCTCCTGGGGAGGAAGTCCGTACAATCCATGCATTCAGGCACGCGCGCTTCAGGCCCACACCTCAACAAGGCGCATGCCCAAATGCTGGACGCGGAATCCAGTCTTGACGCTTACTTTCAGAGAATGCTTGGGATGGCGGCAGGAGAATGGCTCTCTCTGAAAAGCTGTTATAGCTGTCGTTTAGTTTTTCGCATTGAAGGAATTCATTGCGTCCAAGTGTTTCCAGTGAGTTCGTGAGGGCCTGAACGCAAGAATAACCTGTTTAGTATAGAAGGTTCGGTAAGTGCTGATGTGTGGTTTATTTGGCAAAAATTCTTGGTCACCGAACGACGCGGAGTTTAGCCTTCAGAACGAAACACGTCAACTTTTCTACAAAATTCCCATTGAATCGGCAGTCTTATTTTCTCCAGCTTGCTGGCCAACAAAAGCATTGAGTATAGTTGGCACTTGAAATACACAACTCATCAGGATCAAGCGCCACTCTGGCCTCAATCCAACAAGTCTTTACAGGAGAAAAACAAAGAAATGAATTCGTCGGATTCCGAACCCGGCACAACGCCGGTTGAATCAACAGGAGAACCCACCACCAAGTCGAACTTTTTGCGCGACGCCATTATTCAAGACCTCGCTTCGGGCAAGTACGCCGGGCGAGTCCAAACGCGCTTTCCACCCGAACCGAATGGCTATCTGCACATCGGCCACGCCAAAGCCATCTGCCTGGATTTCGGTCTGGCGGATGAATTCGGCGGCAAAACCAATCTGCGGTTCGACGACACCAACCCCACCAAGGAAGAAACCGAATACGTCGAAGCCATTATGGAAGACGTGCGCTGGTTGGGTTTTGAATGGGATGGACTGTTTTACGCTTCCGATTATTTCCCACAACTTTATGAATGGGCGATCAAGTTAATCAAAGACGGCAAAGCCTACGTCTGCGATCTGACGGCGGATCAAATCCGCGAATACCGCGGCACGCTGACTGAACCCGGCAAGGAAAGTCCATACCGCAATCGCTCCATCGCCGAAAACCTGGACCTTTTCGAGCGCATGAAAAACGGCGAGTTTCCCGATGGTTCGCGGACGTTGCGCGCCAAAATTGACATGGCTTCGCCGAATCTGAGCTTCCGCGACCCTGTCATGTATCGCATTCTGCACCAGCATCATCACCGCACGGGCGACGACTGGTGCATTTACCCGATGTACGATTACGCGCACGGCCAGTCAGATTCCATAGAACAAGTCACGCATTCCATCTGCACGCTGGAATTCGACAACAATCGCCATTTGTACAATTGGTTCATCGAACAACTCGGTATTTTTCCGTCGCAACAATACGAATTCGACCGGCTGAGTTTGACCTACACCATCATGAGCAAGCGCAAACTGCTCAAGCTGGTGCAGGAAAACTTGGTCAACGGCTGGGACGATCCGCGTATGCCTACGCTGTCTGGAATGCGGCGCAGAGGCTACACGCCCGAAGCCATTCGGGATTTTTGCGCCAGCCTGGGCGTGTCCAAAACCAACGGCATTACGCAGCTTCAGCAATTGGAATACTACGTTCGCCAGGATTTGAACAAGCACGCTCAGCGAGTGATGGCTGTGCTGAAACCGTTGAAAATCGTCTTGACGAATTACCCTGACGACCTTGTGGAAGAAGTGGAAGCCGTCAACAATCCCGAAGACGCTTCGGCGGGCACGCGCAAGATTCCGTTTTCCAAAACGCTATACATCGAACAGGACGATTTCCGCGAAGTGCCACCGCCCAAATACTACCGCCTCTCGCCGGGCAAAGAAGTCCGCTTGCGGTATGGGTACATCATCAAGTGCGAGAGCGTCGTCAAAGACGCCGAAGGCAATGTCGTCGAAGTGCATTGCACCTATGATCCGGATTCGCGCAGTGGCGGTGCTACCAGCAATCGCAAAGTCAAAGCGACTATTCACTGGGTTTCTGCCGCGCACGCTGTGGATGCCGAAGTTCGCAATTACGACACGCTGTTTTCCAAAGAAAACCCCGATGACGTGGAAGAAGGTCAGGATTTCACCGCCAACCTGAACCCGAATTCGCTGGAAGTGTTGACCGGCTGCAAAGTCGAACCGGGCTTGAAAGACGCCTCGGCAGGTTCGCGCTATCAGTTCGAACGGCTGGGATATTTTTGCGTTGACCCGGATTCCACAACCGGCAAACCCGTGTTCAACAAGACGATTGGCTTGAAAGACACCTGGGCCAAGATCGAACAACGCGCAAAAAATTAAGTTGGCGATGCGGCAGGCTGTCACAGGCCTGCCGCTCGGCTTTGAAAAAAGTTCGAACCAGTTTGAGATTGTTGATTTTCGTTTCGCCCTTGGCTAGGCTTTCGGCCAGTTAATCAACCTAAACTGTTTAAGCCCGAATCAGTTCGGATCGTTTTTGTTCACACTCCCTCATCGCAGCATTTCGTTCCAATTCCCCCATCAAACTGTAATGCTTACTTCCCCCATCAACACCGAAGGAGGAATATGGATTTTCGTGCAAGCAAAATGTGTTGGCTATTTACGTTGGTTTGTTGTTTGGCGTTTTTATTGGCAGCGACTCCGCAGGTTTTGGGACAAGCCTCAGGCGCTCAACCGAACAAGAGTCGCAATTTGAGCCTGCAATCTGTTCCGAACGGCGCGAAGATGAAATTCCGCGGCGTCGTTATTTCGCGTGACTCGGACACGTTCACCATACGCGACCGAAATCGCGCGGATTATCAAGTTTTGTTGACTGACAGCACCAGCATCAAGACTCATGGCGGCTTCCTTCGCTTCGGCAAAAAATATCCCGCCACGGACATTTTGCGAGGGCTGATTATCGAAGTCGAAGGACGCGGCGACAGACAAGGCCAGCTTGTGGCTGAAAAAATACGCTTCAATGAATCCGACATGCGAGCCGCAGTGACAACAGACACGCGCGTCAATCCGGTGGAAGCGAACCAGGAGCGTTTGTCCGGGCAGATGGATGAACTGTACACCGTCGCCGAAGAAGCCAGGAAGGAAGTGCGCGTGGCCAACGAGCGCATTTCGGCTCTGGACGATTACGACGTGGAGGAAACTGTCACGGTAAATTTCGCCGTGAACAGCACGATGCTTTCACCGGAAGCCAAACGACAACTCGACACTTTGGCGGAAAAAGCTCTGGCGGCCAAAGCCTACATGATCGAAGTCGGCGGTTATGCGGATTCAACCGGCAATGAGGCGAGGAATTTTCAACTTAGCCGGCAGCGCGCCGATTCGGTGATTCAGTATCTGGCCGTGCGCCACAAAATTCCGCTGCGCCGGTTTGTTTCGCCAATGGGTTACGGTGAAACCGAAGCGGTTGCCGACAACAAAACCGCTGCGGGACGCGCGCAAAATCGGCGAGTGGAGGTGAAGATGCTTCTCAATCGCGGATTGAACCAGCGCACATCAACCACTTCAACGGTCAAGCCCTGACAGGTGAATCCGAACGAGAGTAGAGCAACGGGCAATCCTGTTTCAGGGATTGACCGTTTCGCTCTTCATCTCGGAGCGCAGGCTCTCGTTGCCGTAAATGTCAACGGCGGTCACCTGATAAAAGTATTCCTTGCCGACCTGTACGCGTTCGTCGCGGAAGGAAGCCGTTTTGTGAAGCTGCGGGTTGAGCTTGACCCATTGCGCGGGCGGCGTCTGGTCGGATTCGGCGCGGTAAATGTTGTATCCGGCAACGTCCGGTTCCTGATTGAGCGGCCAGAACAAACTGACCATCCCTCCGATGGAAGCGATGGTCACAGGATTGGGAGCGACAGGCGGGAAAGTGTCTTTCGGCGTGTGCGCGAGCGGCGCGCTTTCGTTGCTTTCAATTGCCGAAGCCAGACTGGCGCTGCCCGGCAACAACGACAATGCGCGCACGGTGTATTGATATTCCGCGCCAAAGACAAAGCTGCGGTCGGAAAAGCGCGGCTGAGTCAACGGCTCAGAATTGAGTTTGACGACCGCATCGCCACTGCGACGGTACAGGTTGTATCCGGCCACATTCGCCGGAGCGGTTCCGCTTTCGTTGGCGGCGGGCGCTGCCCAGGTCAAATCAATCTGCCGTTCCTGCTGCGCGACGTTCAATCCGGTCGGCGCCGACGCCAGATCGAACAGCGGAACGATCATCGCGTAGTTGGAAAAATCCGCCGCCTGCCCTGCCTGATTCACCAACCGAACAGCATACCGATGGCGAAGATTTCGCGCGCTGCTTGTCAAATCCAGCGCATCACGAAACGCGATGGTCGAAGTTTTGTCGGGAATTTGCTCGATCGAAGTTATCAGGTTGGCGCGCGCGGAAAAGCTTTCGATGGTGACGCCTTCAGGATCGCTGGCAGATTCAACCAAACGATAAACTTCGATTCGTTGCAGCCTGGTCGCGCGCGCGTTTCGCACCAACGGAAAACTCAAAATCAATTCGGTTCCCTGCTGAACGACCTGCAACTCTTCGATGACCAGCGGAGCGCGCGGAATCGGCGGCAGCGGATCGCCAATTTTGCCGCATCCGGCAAAATTGAAAATCAAAAGGCAAAAGGCAAAAGGCAAAAGGCAAAAGGTCGGAACTTTTCTTTTTGCTAAAAGAAGAATCTTCATTTTTCCCTTTTGATATTTGCCTTTTGCCTTTTGATTTCAGTTACAGGATGTATCTGCTGAGGTCTTCATTCTTGACGATGTCCGTGAGCATCCGTTGCACATAAGCCGCGTCAATCACCTGATGTTTTTCCACCAAGTCGGGGCCTTCAAAGGAAATGTCGTCCAGCACTTTTTCCAGAATCGTGTGCAACCGGCGAGCGCCTATGTCTTCGGTGGTTTCGTTGACCTTGAAGGCGAAATTCGCCAGTTCGTCAATCGCGTCGTCGGTAACGTCCAGTTGAATGCCTTCGGTTTCCAACAGGGCTTTGTACTGTTTGATGAGCGCGTTTTTGGGTTCGGTCAAAATGCGTTTGAAATCGTCTATGGTCAGCGGCTGCAGTTCGACGCGAATCGGAAAACGACCTTGCAGTTCCGGGATCAAATCCGATGGCTTGGACACATGAAAGGCTCCGGCGGCGATGAACAGAATGTGATCGGTGCGAACCATGCCGTATTTGGTGTTGACCGTCGTGCCTTCGACAATCGGCAGAATGTCGCGCTGGACGCCTTCGCGCGAAACATCGGGGCCGTGCCCGCCTTCGCGCCCGGCGACCTTGTCAATTTCATCCAAAAAGATGATGCCCGAAGATTCCACGCGCTCCAGCGCCACGCGCGCGACGGCTTCCATATCAATCAGCTTCTGTTCTTCTTCTGACATCAGATAATCCATCGCTTCGCCGACGGTCATCTTGCGCACTTTGGTTTTGCCGCCGAACAAGCCCGGCATCATATCTTTCAGGTTGACGTCCATTTCTTCGACGCCCTGATTGGTGATGATTTCAAACGAAGGGAAACTGCGTTCGCGGACTTCGAGTTCGACGATGCGGGATTCCAAACGGCCTTCGCGCAATTGCTGGCGCAACTTTTCGCGCGTGCGGTTGTACGTTTCCTGCGCGGCGGTCGGAGTGTCTTCGATCTGATCAATCGAAGAATCGAATGAACTGCCGGAAACGGATTTGCTCGGCGGCAACAGCATATCCAGGATTCGCTCTTCGACGTTCTGCGCGGCTTTGTCTTCGATTTCGGCGATCTTTTCTTCGCGCACCAGATCCACGGCGATTTCCGCCAGGTCGCGGATCATGGATTCGACATCGCGCCCGACGTACCCGACTTCGGTGAACTTGGACGCTTCGACTTTCAGAAACGGCGACGACGACAGCCGAGCCAGGCGGCGCGCAATTTCGGTTTTTCCGACACCGGTCGAACCGATCATGATGATGTTTTTCGGCATCACGTCCTGCGCCATGTCCGGCGGCAGTTTTTGGCGACGAACGCGATTTCGCACCGCCACAGCCACCGCGCGTTTTGCGGCTGATTGACCGACGACGTGTTTGTCCAATTCGCCAACGATTTGACGCGGCGTCAGCGAATCCAGACCGGACGGTTCTTCAAGATCACCTTTGAGATAAACAACCATAAGAATTGGTGACCGGTTGTCGGTTGCCGGTCGTCGGCAGCCGTTTTACCGACCACCGATCACCAGCCACCGACCACCGTTATCAGAGTTCCTCGATCACTAAATTGGAATTGCTGTAGATACAGATTTCGCCTGCGATTTTCATCGCTTCTTCGGCGATCTGCCGAGCGGTCAGTTCCGTATTGCGCGACAAAGCGCGAGCCGCCGCCAAAGCATACGGCCCGCCCGAACCGATGCTGACAATACCGTCGTCGGGTTCGATCACATCGCCATTGCCGCCGATGACCAGCGTGCTGGTCGGATCGGCAACCAACAACAACGCCTCAAGATTCCGCATCATTTTGTCGGTGCGCCAGTCTTTGGCCAATTCGACAGCGGCGCGATTCAACTGGCCGTGAAACTGTTCCAGCTTGGTTTCAAACCGTTGAAATAGCGCAAAAGCGTCGGCGCTGGCTCCGGCAAATCCGGCCAGCACCTTGTCACCATACAGGCGACGAACCTTGCGCGCGCCTGATTTCATGATCGTGTCGCCCATCGTCACCTGTCCGTCTCCGGCGATGACGACTTTGCCATCACGGCGAACGGCCAGAATGGTCGTGCTGCGAATTTGCGGTTGCCCGCGACGTGAATTGCTGCGTGAATGCAATGGATAAGGCATGGCTTGGACTATAGCGACCGCTTGCAAGCCGTGTCAAGAATGCCCTCTGAAGCCGTTGCCGGTTCTGCGCTGCTTCTTTTTTTGGCGGCCTTACGGAATCGGATTATTGCCAGGCAACCGCCGGAGTCGAATGCAGGTATTCATTCATCAGTTTGATTTCCTGGTCGCGTTCTTCGATCTCGACCTGCAACAAATCGCGCATCGAAATGAAACCGAGCAAGACTTCATCCTGAATGACCGGCAAATGACGGCATTTGGCCTGCTGCATTTTTCGCATGGCTTCTTCTTCGGTGTCGTTTGGGTATCCAACCACAATGTCGCGCGTCATCACCTCCGAAACCAGTGTGCTGGCCGCCGGGCGTCCGGTGACCACCACGCGAGTCATCAGGTCGCGTTCGGAAAACACGCCGACCACGCGCCCTCCGTTGAGCACTGCGGCTGCGCCCACGCGCTTGTCAGCCATGTATCTGGCAGCTTCGAGCACAGTCCAATTGTCGTTGATGGCGAATACATCGCGTCCGCCAATGATGGAATGGAGTCTGTTCATAAAAACCTCCTGGCCATTGGCATGGCCTGTTGACGGGTTATCGTGTTGGGATGGAAAAATTCTGCGACGGTTCAGCGAGGGGCATTCTATGCCTCGTGTTGCAG
>CAYYDG010000065.1:0-35743 GCA_964470555.1 uncultured Heliomicrobium sp. | reverse complement strand
CCAATTGGTCACTCATTTTCAAAATCTCTCTCCTGAGTGAGCGAAACGTAAGTTAGGAGGCTATGGTTTTTATGTTACTTATACTTACAACAGTTTTGATGATCGGACAAAACTCGTTGGCGGCGATGCCTACAACTTCATAATAATCGGCTTGCGAGGATGTGTCTGGCTGTTAGCCGCTGTGTGTTGCTCCGTTTTTAGCGCACTCTTTGGCCTAATGGCTTTCTTGCGAGAATCGCTAAATCATCTTGCGTTCTTTGGGAATTTTGGGCAAGAAAAACACGAAGAGCAAGTAGAAGCAGCAGCAGAAGCGCCCGACTACTATATCTAATGAAACTACATTCCAAATCTAGCTTTTTCAGTTAAAAGAAAGCCGTCAGCTATTAATTGACGGCTTCTTCTTAGTTGCGTCACTCCCCTACGCAAAAGCCTGGACACGTTTCAGCAATCCATCAAGCTTGGTGCTGTCGGCTTCGCTTGATGCTTTACGTTGCTCGATCTTGGCGGCAACGAGACGGGCAAAATCGGAGAGGCTTCCCTTCTTCGCTTTTGCCCATTCGCTTTTCGACAAGTAACAGCAATAACGCTCTGGCCGCTTGCCGTCCGGTTCCCGCCAGCGCAAAACCACGCCGAAACCGCTTTCGGTCAGCCGGATTCGGAACGAGGTTTGAGAGTCAGCCGCAATCGTCCAGCTTTCCTGATTGCCGCGCGATTTTGCGACCGGCAACTTTCCGGCTTTATTCATTCCGTTTTCAGGCTTTTCGGTTTTTCTGGGGATACTCCCCAGGTTCGCTTTTTTATGCGTTGTTTCGGGCGCTTCGGGGATACTCCCCAAGTCCGGTTTTTCGGCTGATTTCTCAAGCCTGAAATCCGCCTTTGGTCTGATTGTTTCAACGCGCGCCGATGAACTGGCCAACGGTGGGGCAATCGTTGGCGGTGGGGCATTTTCAACCGGCGCGCCGATTAGTTTGGGCGTGTGTTCTCGACAATCTTTCCGCCTTGCCAGACCACGCGCGGTTTGGATTGTTCACGCGAAAGCAGGGCTTCATCTTCGGCGATTTTCTGGCGCGATTCTTCCACATCGTGACCGTCAATCTGTCCGACGATCTGCGCGGCGCGATCAATCGCGGCTTTGCTGACCATTCGATTGACGGCGCTTTTCACTTCCGCCGAAGTCTGCGCTTCGCGGTAAGCGTTGATGATTTGCTCTCGCTGTTCGCGCTGAATGTCTCGCCATTGCGCGTTGTACTCAGATTCGGCCTCAAGCGTGGCAATGCGCTCTTGCGAATCCGGGTGAAGGTCTAACAGCCATTTCCAAAGGTACGGAACGGCGACGATGGAAAGCGGCAAGATATAACGCACGTAAAAGAGCAACGGCGCGGGCAACTCCGCCGAACCGAACCAACCGCCGTCAGAATATCCGATGGCGAATTGTGCCAGCGTGTTGACGGCCAAGATTCCCCAGACGGCGAACGAGGCAACGAAGCCAAGCCGCCGTTGTTCGCTTGCTTTGAAAAAGTAAAGACGGCCAAGCGTCAGGCCAATGGCCGTTCCTTCCAACAAGATGACCGGCAACCACGAAGCCACGTCCAGCCAGTCGGTATACAGCTTTGATCCTTTCATTCCGTTATAAGACAGGCTGTGTGTCTGAATCGCTGTGACGACCACGCCGACCAGAATCATCAGCCAACTGATGACCATTCCCAGGCCATTGCCGGATTTTTCAACGGCATCGCTGATGCGCTTTGAGCGCGAAAGGTATTTGTCGAAATCTTTCATCTGATTTTCTCCCAAAAAAGTCGAATCTGGCGGATGGTCAAATCTGCCCGGATTCGCTTTGTTGATTGGCTTGGGAGTGTCAGAATCTGGCTACGCGGTAGCTGTTCGATCACTCCCAAAGAGTGGTTGACGGTTACAAAAGGCTTGCTGGTGTTGATGCACTGGCAAGCCTTTCGCGCTTAAAACCATTACTGAAAAGAATCATCAGAATCTTTACTGCGCAACCACTCGATTGCCGGAACAATCACGCCAACCATTGGTTGACCATAGAAGGTTTCCACTCGCAAGTAGTCGCCGCTGCCCTGAACTACGACCAGGTCGCCAATCTGCGGCGCTGGCTCGCTGGACAGTTTTACGAAAACAAAGCCACCAGTGCGCTGATTGCAGCAGAGAATCGTTTTGCCCGTTTGTTTGTTTGCGGGTTGCTGTTCAGCCTGGAAAGCTTTGAATGCTGACAAGTCGAATTCCATTTCGCATCCTTTCGATTGAGAAAGCGAACGGTAAATTTGCCGTGTGACCGTTCGCGGTTGATCGTTTGGGCTTGCGAGAGTTGACGCTTTCGCAAGCCCTTCACGTTTTGAGCGGAAATTGTTTCAAGCCGTTTCGCGGCAATACTCGCCATCATCGGCTTTCTTCGCGCAATAGAACTTGCCCGGCTTGCGACTGGCTTTCATCGGCGTGTGATGAACCGGGCAGACAGGCGCGCCGTTTGGCTTTACATCCGTCACAGTAACTTTTTGTGGCGGAACTGCGCCGATGGCTTTCATTCGTTCAACTATCGCTTTCAAGCTGTCCGCTTTGCCTTCGATTTTGGCGACGACAGGAAAGCCATCAAGTTCAAACGAGATTGAGAAGTGAGGAAGCTTTGCAGCTACCGGCGCGGTGGTGATGGTTTCGTTTGTTGCTGTGCTCATTGTTTTCTCCGTGTGAGAAGGCCGCGCTTACCATTGCAGCGCGGCAAGAATCTGTTTGAGTTGTTCGATAGTCAGAACTTCAAGCCGCGTGACACCGAAGGCTTGGCGAATCGAATCAGCGATTGAAGCGAAAGGCCGGACACGATGCCAAGCCGCTTCAACATCGGCAATCAGAGTTTCGCGTTCATCGGCTTCGGCAACGACCGGCGCATCGCGTTCGATCAACACGGGCAGCTTGAACCAATAACCGAGAAGCTCAACCGTCCAATCCAACTTTTCAGCCGGAACGAACCATTCGCCGCTTTCGGCATACCAGCGACCGCCAACCGTGCGCTTGAAGGCCGCGACAAACTCAGAATGCTTGTAAGGCGGGTGAACCCGATAACCGCGTGCCGATTGGCGAATGATGATTGCGTTTGCTGTTTTCATAAGTGAACTACCTTCTGTGTTATCAATTAACAAATAAACTATACCGTTTGCGGAATAGTTAGTCAAGGTAATAATACCGCTTGCGGAATAATTTAATTTTAGCTATAAAATCGCTATGGATTTACTGAATACATCTCAGGCAGCAGAAGTTTTGGGAGTAAGCGAGCGGAGAGTGAGAGCCTTAATCGCCGGTGGCAAGTTGCTGGCGCAAAGGGTTGGGCGTGATTACGTAATCAGACAAGAGGACATTGCTCTTGTTGGCGACCGCAAGCCAGGCAGACCAGCGAAGCAAACTGAGGGCGACGATCAATCTGGTGAGTCGGAGACTAAAGCAACTTCGACAAAACCAACAAAGAAACGCCTGACGAAGAAAGCTTCAAAGAAAGATTGATCGAAACCCTGCACCAAGAAAATGAAAAGGAAGGTCATGATGACTTCAGTTGAGAGACTTCTTCAGGAAGCAAGAGCGCTTCCCACAGTAGAGCAAATGATTCTTGCCTCGCTGCTGATACAACAAGCACAGCAACCGGTTCTGATTGATGAGGGAAGGCAAGCGGCATTTCGTCGTGTAAGAGGCTCACTGGCCGGACTCTTACCAACGACCGAAGAATTTATGGCAGAAAAGCGCGCCGAACTCGCCAGAGAAGAACAGCGGTTTAGTGAGCGGTTTGGGCATCAAGTGGAAGGCATTCAATGACGTATGTGATTGACGCAAACGCGATGATTGCCGTGCTGAATAATGAGATCGGCGCTGACGTGGTTGAGAAGCTTCTGACGCCAAAGGGAACTATTGCTTATGCCCACGCGGTCAATATCTGCGAAGTGTTTTACGGCGTGTTGCGAGCGACAGATGAGGCAACGGCTCAAAAGGCATTGGCTGACATTGCATCGCTTGGTATCCAGACGCGCGCTGATATGGATGATCCATTTTGGCAAGACATTGGCAGAATCAAAGCGAGTCATCGTCTTTCGCTGGCAGATGGCTTTGCCGTGGCGTTGGCCAGACGTGTCGGTTGTGAGTTGGTGACATCCGATCATCACGAACTCAAACCTTTGGCTCAGGCCGGAGTTTTCCTGGTGAATTTCTTTCGATAAAAGGAATTCCAAAAACAGTTGAGGGACACCTCGTAAGTGTCCCTCAAAGTGTCCCTGATAGGATATAGAGATTCGCTGATAATAGCTAAGTTATTGAAAATAAAGATGGCGGCAAGTGGACTCGAACCACTGACCTAGGGGTTATGAATCCCTCGCTCTAACCAACTGAGCTATGCCGCCTTGTATGGCTGACCGCTTCCTGACCTGTCCTCAAGAAGGGCGAGAATTTAGCATACGAGGACGGATTGGGCTAGAGGTCAGCCGGATTTTTTGGCTTCCGTTTTGGTCAGCGGATTTTCCGGCCATTGATGCCGCGGATAACGACGGCTGAGTTCGCGGCGGACTTGCGGATAGGTTCGTTGCCAGAATCCGGCCAGGTCAGTGGTCACTTGCACCGGGCGTTGATTCGGAGCCAACAGATGCAGCACAACCGCGACGCGGCCTCCCGCCAGTTTCGGACCATCCGCCATTCCGAAAAAATCCTGCAAGCGCGACGCAATCCAGGGTGTTTTCTCCGGTTCGTAATTGACGCGCACGTTTCGCCGACTGGCGATGTTCACTGTTTCAGGAGCCATTTGGTTCAATAAACGCGCTTGTTCGCCGCTCAGTTTGGATTTCAGCAAATGAATCAAACCGCCTTTGCTCGTCGCCTGTCGCAATTCGGCGAAACTTCGTAAATCAGTGCAGGCTTCAGTTAGCGCGGCGCGCACATCGCTTTCGTTCAACGTTGGCATCGCGGATTCAGGGAAGTGATGTGCAACGAATTGAATGCGCGCCAATAATTTCGGCACGTCTTCTTCATCGGCGAATTTTTGCCAGCCAGCGGCGAGCGCAGCTTCGGCCAATGTTTTTGTCACTTCTGTGCCGCGCGCTGTGTGATTGCGACGTTCGTCAATCACCAACTGGTCGTAAAGCATTCGTTCAGCGACTTCTACGCGCTCGGCCTGGGCGTTCCACGTCGCTTCGACCGATTCGCGCAAACTGTCGGCGAACAAATCAATCAACCATTCCGGCTCAATCGCGCTGGCCAATCGAACGACGCGAGTTGTATTGGCTGCGGCATCGCGGCGCTCTTCGGCGTCCACGGCAACCAGAAACTCCGAATTGCGCACGCTGCTTGCCGGAGACAAGGGAATGGCTCCTCCGCCGGACAGCAATAACTCGGCTTTTTCGTCTTTCACATTTCGCCGTTTGGCCACTCGATCGGGATACCCGGCGAGGATGGAAATCAGCAGTGCATCGTCCTTTTGCGACGAGGAGACAGAGAAACGTGGAGACGCGGAGACAGAATGACGTTGCAATTGGCGGCGAACACGGTCAACAGATTGAATTGCGCCGAAGTCCAGGTTCAGTTCGCGCAAGGCCGAAGCAGAGAAGTTGGCGCGTTCGGCTTCGGCAAACCAATCCAGCCGATCCAGCAAATCAGACGGACTGTGATGTTTGGCTTGAATCTGCGTTCGGCGGCCAGTGAACAATTCGCTGGCGACAATGTCGCGTTCGCCGATCAAGGCGGCAATAACACAGGCTTCATCGAACACGCCGCGCGTTTGGGCTTCGATCAGCATTCGTGATTGTCGAGGGTGAAGCGGGAAGCGCAGCATCTGTTCGCCGGTTTTCGTTACCAGTCCTGAAGCGTCAATCGCTCCGAGCTTATTCAGCAGCGAATCGGCAGCTTCGATGGCCGACTCGGGCGGAGCTTCAAACCAGCCGAACGATTGCAGATTGGCAATGCCTGCCGAATGAAGTTCCAACGCCGGTTCGGCCAGATCCAGCCGATTAATTTCCGCCGTTTCGTGATCGGCGCGCGCCTGGAAATCCTGCGCGGTGTAGAGCCGCAAACAACGTCCGGGGCGGGTTCTACCGGCGCGGCCTGCGCGTTGGGTCGCCGACGCCTTGCTGACGCGCTGCACGTTCAGCGTGGCCAATCCTGACCACGCTGAATGATTTGCGATGCGGGCCAGACCGGAATCAATCACGGCAACGACGCCGTCAATCGTCACGGAGCTTTCAGCGACGTTGGTGGACAAAATGATTTTGCGGCGATCTGCCGGGCGAACTGCGCGATCTTGTTCGGCGGGCGACAATTCGCCGTGCAGCGGCAGCAACAGCAAATCGTGTTTTTCAGCCAGCGCCGCACAAGCCGATTGCGCGCGACGAATTTCCGCCGCGCCGGGCAGAAAGACCAATACATCACCGTCGAGTTTGTCCGCCAGCAACCTTTCGACTGCCGTAGCGACCTGCTCCGCCAGCGGACGATTGCTTTCGTGCGACAAATGCTCGATTGCCACATCAAAGCGTTTGCCTTCAGACGACAGCGTCGGCGCGTTATTCAAGTACGAAGCAATCGGCGCAGCATCGAGCGTCGCCGACATCACCACCAGTTTCAGGTCAGGTCGCGTCGTTTCCTGCAATCGTTTGAGCAATGCCAACGCCAGATCGGCTTGCAGATGGCGTTCGTGAAATTCGTCCAGCACCACCGTGCCGACATTTTTCAGCTTCGGATCAGACAACAATCGCCGCGTCAGCACGCCTTCGGTCAAAAAGCGCAGACGAGTCTTTCGGCTGGCGACTTCTTCAAAGCGGACTTGATAACCGATGGTTTCGCCAAGCGGTTCGCCGCGCTCTTCGGCGACTCTGCGCGCAGCCATTCGCGCCGCCAATCGTCGAGGCTCGAGCACCCAGACTTCGCCGTTGCCTGTACCAGCATCCAGCAACGCCGATGGCACGCGCGTGGTTTTGCCTGCGCCCGGAGCCGCTTCCAGAATCAGGTTTGGAGATCGCCGCAACTCCGCGACGATTTCAGGCAGGAGCGAATCTATGGGAAGGGACTGCATCAACATGTCTTTGTTCATTCGGACGCGGGATGCTAAGACGTGCGAAAGGCCAGCGCAAGGCGCTCCGTCTCAAAAGTTGTTTGATTTGAGGTAGTAAAAAGTTCTTTGCCCTTGCTATTATCCGTTGACCTTATGAACAAGAGATGTCGGCAGCAGACTTGGTGAATGAAACCGGAACTGTCCGACCTGGCTGCGGAGAATAAGTTATGACATTGACGATTCACGTGCCAACCGAACTGGAACAACGTCTGGAAGCCGCCGCCAAACAGCGGGGCATTGGCAAAGACGAATTCGTGTGTATCGTGCTGGAAGAAAATCTCAACCAATTCTCCGCACCGCATCCGCCCGACTTTCCATCCAAAATCATTGCGACAGATTTGCCCGTTCGTGATCGAACGCGCGAGTACGCCTGGCTGGCAGAACATTGTGACGAATACGAAGGGCAGTACGTTTTGCTGTATGGCGACACGCTGATTGCCGCTGGAACGAACGCCAAGGAAGTTGTTTCCGTGGGGCGTCAGCGTGGGATTGTCGGCGCGTTGCTTCTTTACGTCGAAGGCCGCGAGCAACCGCGTTTTCTCAGCGGAGGCTTGTGGCGATGACTTACCAAATACGCTTGATGAAGTACGATCAATGATCCAATCCGCCAAAACCAGATAGCAGGTCATCTCAAACCTACAACGCTTATGAAACGAAGAAAATTCATTCAAACTCTGGCTGTTACGCCCGCTGCGGCTTTGCCGATGGTTTCTGAATCAAATGCGGAAACTACGGTTGGCGCGCAACGTTCGCAGGAAGAAGCGCCGAAGCTGGAAACGGCTCCGCTCGATGCCGCAGGCGAAACCACGCCGGGCTTTTTCAGCGCGCCGCAACTTGCTGCGTTGAAAAAACTGAGCGCCATTCTGATGCCGCCGCTCAACAATATGCCGGGCGCGCTCGAAGCCGGAGCGCCGGAGTTTCTGGATTTCCTGATCAGCAAATCGCCCGCCGAACGCAAACAGCTTTACACGACTGGTTTGAACACGCTGAACGCCCAGGCAACGAAGCGGTTCGGCAAAGCCTTTGCCGACGTGACCGACGCGCAAGCGGCAGAATTGCTCGCACCGTTGCGGCAGCCGTGGACATACCAACCTCCGGCTGATCCTTTTGCCCGCTTCCTGCGCGAAGCCAAACAGGACGTGCGCACCGCGACGATCAATTCGCGCGAATACGCCCTGGCGGCTTCCAGCGGCGGACGGCGCGGCGGCAGCGGCTTGGGCCAGTATTGGTATCCGATTGATTAACGGTTGTCGGTTGCCAGTGTTCGGTGGTCGGTTTTGGGGTATCACCGACAACAGGCCACCGATCACCGACAACTCTTCGAGAAGAAAATGGCAGAAAAAGAATACGACGTATTGATCGTTGGCTCTGGCGCTTCGGGCGGCATGGCGGCGTACATTCTGACGCAAAAAGGCTTGAAGTGTTTGTTGCTGGAAGCGGGCGCGCTGGTGGATTTTCAACGCCAGCGCGGTTTGAAACCCGTTTACGAATTGCCGTATCGCGGTTTTGGCAAACCGGGCAAGCTGCCGCACGTCGTGCAAGCCAACGAATTCAACGCCAATCAATGGGTAGATGAACAACAGGTTCCTTACACGCACGATCCGAAATCGCCGTACAACTGGGTGCGGGTGCGGATGGTTGGCGGCAAATCGTTGTTCTGGGCGCGAATGTCGTACCGGCTGAGCGATTACGAATTCAAAGCCAAAGCCCATGACGGATTCGGCGATAACTGGCCGATCAGTTACGCAGAGCTTGCGCCGTTTTACGACCGCGTAGACCCGATCTTCCGCGTTTCGGGACGCAAGGAAGGGTTGCCGCAATTGCCTGACAGCTTGTTTATCGAAGACAAATCACCCGACGGCGCGGCGCTGGAACGCATCGGCACCGCCGGGAAATCGCGCGGCATCACGGTGACCAAGATTCGCCGTTCGCTCGGCGATGGACAGTTCGCCAGTTCGTTCAACTTGCTGCTGCCTGCCGCGCAGGCGACAGGAAATCTGACCATCGTGCCGAACGCTGTCGTGCGCGCCGTGACCACAGACAAAAACACCGGCAAAGCCAACGGCGTCAGTTTCGTGGATCGCCAATCCGGGCGGGAACTGCACGCCAAAGCCAAAGTCGTCGTGCTGGGCGCGTCGTGTTTGGAAAGCACGCGCATTTTGCTCAATTCCAAAATCGCCAATTCCAGCGGTGTGTTGGGACATTACCTGCACGATCAGTTTTACATCTCCAACGGCGTGATGGGCGTCATGCCCGAAGCCAAAGACGGCAAAGCGCCGCGCGGATTGCTGGGCAGCGCGGGCTACATTCCGCGTTTCAGCAACCTGAAAGCCCCCAACACAAAAGCCAAAAACTTCCTGCGCGGCTATGCCTGCGATTTGTATCCGGGAGCGACGCCCGACGCGAAATACTTCCCGGCGTGGGGCGCGGAATTACAAAAACAACTTGATAGCCATCGCGGCGCAGGCATCGGCACGACGATCATGGGCGAAGTGCTGCCACGCTTTGAAAACTTCGTGAAGCTCGATCCGACCGTCAAAGACGCCTGGGGCATTCCGGTCTTGAACTTCCAGTGCCGCTACACAGACAACGAATTCAACATGGCCAAACACGCCGTGGACACGATCAGTCAGGTATTCAAAGACGCGGGCTTTGACGTTTTGAACGCCAACGACAAAATGCACCCGCCCGGTTACAGCATCCACGAACTGGGCACCTGCCGGATGGGCGAGAATCCGAAAACCAGTGTGCTGAACAAATGGAATCAAAGCCACGACGTGAAAAATCTGTTTGTGATGGACGGCAGCAGCTTCGTCACCGGCGGCACGCAAAATCCGACGCTGACGATTCTGGCCCTGGCAATGCGCGCATCGGAGTATCTGGCGGAGCAGGCGCGCAAAGGAGCGTTGTAACAGTGAGGCGAGGCATTAATGAATCCGAACTGGGATGAGCTGGTGACTTGGCATTGGTATGGTTCTGAAATTGACCATCAAAGACGGCAACTCACCAATGTCTACAAACTCAAGTATAAACTCGAAGATGATTTTGATTCGGTTTTGCAGTGGAACTTGCAGCGGTTAGGCAGGCTTGCACGTGAAACCTCAGTTCTGGACGCGTCAGGCAAAGAGCAGTTCAGAATTCTGCGCCAGCGACGAATGCCTTATTCAAAATGCCTTTTACTTTCAGGGCACGAGCGCTTATGGACACTGACAACGCTTTCCATCGTTCGACATCGTCACGAACTTCAGTTTGCCAATGGTTCTGTTTGGAAGTTCAAGACGCCATTCTTTTCGGTCGGCGTGACTGCTCTGGAAAATAACAATGTCGTAGTAGCAGGCGAGATTATGAAATCAGAGTACAGATGGATATTTGCAATTACCCCTTCGGTGGATTCATCGCTAACAGCGATTGCTGTTGCGCTTCTTCACGAGCATCGCTTTGGAGCGTAGAACGGAGTTAAGCAATGAGCGAAAGTGATTACCAACGTGTTGTTGAGCGGATATTGGAAAACGCTGCCAACCCGACGATTTCCACGGATACGGGGCTGGAAGCCGCGCAGCAATTCGGAGAGATGGCTACGCGGGAAGAAATCGAATGGGCACTGGCGGGTGGAATTGCGATGCACCTGTACGGCAGCCCGCGTCTGACCAAAGACGTGGATATTATTGCGTCGAATCATTTATCGCTGACGCCGCAGCATTCGCTGAGTTTTGGTGGCAGCAGTTACAACTTGCAAGTTGGCAAATATAACGTCCAGATTGACTGGATTGTGCGAAGCGATGGGTATCGAGAGTTGTATCGTAACGCTCTGAAAGAGGCGATTCGTTTGCCAAATGGGTTGCGCGTTGTCACGCCGGAATGGTTGGCGATTCTGAAGTTCAACGCGGGGCGGCAAAAAGACCTGGACGACATTGTCTTTTTGCTCAAACAGGAAAAGCTGGTGGATCGTTCCGCCGTCAAACAGAAAGTAATTGAAACGATGGGCGAAGGCGGTTGGTTGGCGATGATGGCCGGGTTTCGTCGTTTGTGTGACCTGGCTGACGGCAACACGAAAGAACCGGGCAAGTATTACGATCAGGATTAGTGCTAAAGGGATCGAGTTTATTCATGCCAAAAGAAACCAACGAATATGACGTGCTGATTGTCGGTTCGGGCGCTTCGGGCGGGATGGCGGCGTACATCCTGACGCAGAAAGGTGCGAAGTGTTTGTTGCTCGAAGCAGGCGCGGCGGTGGATATGAACCGCCAGCGCACGCTCAAGCCCGTGTACGAATTGCCGTATCGCGGTTTTGGCAAACCGGGCAAGCTGCCGCACATTTACCAAGCGACCGAATTCAACGCGAACCATTGGGTAGATTTCGATCAGGTTCCGTATACCTTCAGCACGAAAATTCCCTACAGTTGGGGGCGCATTCGGATGGTCGGCGGCAAGGTGAATTTCTGGGGACGCATGTCTTACCGGCTGAGCGATTACGAATTCAAAGCCAAAGACCACGATGGGTACGGCGACAACTGGCCGATCAGTTATGCCGACTTGGCGCCGTTTTACGACCGCGTTGAACCGATCTTTCGCGTCTCTGGCCGCAAAGAAGGTTTGCCGCAACTGCCCGACGGAATTTTCGTGGATGACAATTCGCCCGATGGCGCAGTGATCGAACGGCTGAACAAAACCGGCGCTTCACGCGGCATGCGCATCACGAAAATTCGGCGCGCGTTGGGCGATGGCCAGTTTGCCAGTTCGATGAACCTGTTGTTGCCAGCGGCACAGGCGACGGGAAATTTGACCATCGTGCCAAACGCCGTCGTGCGGGCCGTGACCGTGGACAAGAAAACCGGAAAGGCGAACGGCGTGGATTTCGTGGATCGGCAATCTGGGCGCGAGCTTCACGCCAAAGCCAAAGTCGTTGTGTTGGGCGCTTCGGCGCTGGAAAGCACGCGCATTCTGCTCAATTCCGGCATCGCCAATTCCAGCGGCGTGCTGGGGCATTACTGGCACGATCAGTTTTACATCCCGGGCGGCGTTTACGGCGTCATCCCCGAAGCCAAAAACGGCAAGTCGGCGCGCGGGCTGAGCGGTTCCGGCGTGATGGTGCGGTTTCGCAATCTGAAAACGCGCGAGAAAAACTTCTTGCGCGGTTACGCTTGCGACATCAATCCGGGCGGAACGCCGGATGCGAAATACTTTCCGCTGTGGGGCGCGGAACTCGAAGAAGCCATCAACAACCACCGCAACGCTGGCATAGGCACAACGATCATGGGCGAAACGCTGGCGCGCTACGAACACCACGTCAAACTCGATCCCAAAGTGACCGATGCCTGGGGCATTCCGGCGCTCAACTTCAATATCAAATACACCGACAACGAATACAACATGGCCAAAGACGCCGTGGATACGATCAGCCAGTGGTTTCAGGATAGCGGCTGCGAAGTGCTGCACCGCAATCCGATCATGAACAATCCCGGTCGCAGCATGCATGAACTCGGCACGTGTCGAATGGGCAACGATCCGAAAACCAGCGTGCTGAACAAATGGAATCAAAGCCACGACGTGAAAAACCTGTTCGTCGTGGATGGCAGCAGTTTTGTGACGGGCGGAGCGCAAAATCCGACGCTGACGATTCTGGCGCTGGCCATGCGCGCGTCGGAGCATCTGGCCGAACTGGTGCGCAAAGGAGAGTTGTGAAGCGATTGGTTCAAATTCGGAAAGCATTTCACCGCAGAGGCGCAAAGAACGCAGAGGAAGCGCAGAGAGAGACGCCCAATCTCTGCGCCGTCTCTGCGAGCCTCTGCGCCTCTGCGGTTGAAAAAGGTTTCGGCAGCTTGATGCATAGGTTTGTTCGGCTTGGGATAGTGTTGGTTGTTTGTGCTCTGGGACTGGCGGCGGCGCAAACTGAAAAGCTGCCCGGGCCGACGCAGCCGATTCCCTTCAGTCACAAGCTGCACGCGGGCGAGCAAAACCTGAAATGCGCGACTTGTCATAAAAACGCTGACCCGGGCGAACGCATGGGACTGGCTTCGGCGGCGATGTGCATGCAGTGCCACGAAGACGTCAAAGCCGACAGCCCGGCGATTCAAAAGCTGGCTGGATTTGCCAAAGACAAACGCGAGATCAAATGGCGGCGCGTATACGAAATTCCCAGTTACGTGTTTTTCAGCCATCGCGTGCATTTGGAAGCAGGCAGTTCTTGCGTCACCTGTCACGGCGAAGTCAAAGAGATTGAGCAAATGTACAAGGTGAAAGAAATCAATATGGCCAGTTGCATGAACTGTCATCAGGCGAACAACGCCAGCACGGATTGCACCTATTGCCACGAGAAAATGAACTGATCCAGTGTTCGACAAGCTGCCAGCTTGTCGAAGTCTTGGTTGGCAAAGAATTGGTTTACAACCACTACCCCGGCAAGCTGGCAGCTTGCCGGACATTTTACGAAAAGGTGATCTATCAATGAGTAACCAACAAACGAATTCCTATCTTTCCCGCCGT
This sequence comes from uncultured Heliomicrobium sp., assembly GCA_964470555.1. Classification (GTDB taxonomy): domain Bacteria; phylum Acidobacteriota; class Blastocatellia; order RBC074; family RBC074; genus RBC074. The sequence goes on along the minus strand of CAYYDG010000065.1, from coordinate 22,170 downwards.
TCGTTTCTGAGTTTGGCGGGTGCGGCTTCGGCGTCGCTTGCACTCGGCACGATTCCCACATTTGCCGCCAAGAAACTTCCCATCGGCATTGAACTCTATGCCGTGCGTGACGAATTGCAGAAAGACTTGATGGGCACTGTGCGCAAGGTCGCGCAGATGGGTTACGAAGTCGTCGAGTTTTATTCGCCTTACACGCAATGGACGACCGACTACGCCAAAGAAGTTCGCAAGCTGCTGGACGAACTGAAAATCAAATGTCTTTCGACGCACAACAGCGCCAATGTTTTCACGCCGGAAAATCTGCCGAAAGCGATTGAGTTGAATCAGATCATTGGCTCGAAAACTTTGGTGATGGCCAGCGCCGGTCGCGTCGAAGGCGGCTTGGACGGTTGGAAAGGCGTTGCCGCCAAATTGACCGCCGCACAGGAAAAGCTGAAACCGCTGGGCATGCGCGCCGGATTCCACAACCACAAAACGGAATTTATGCCGATTGATGGCAAACGTCCGATGGACATTCTGGCCGCCAACACGCCCAAAGACGTGACCTTGCAATTTGACGTCGGCACGGCGGTCGAAGCGGGCGCGGATTGCATCGCCTGGATCAACTCCAATCCTGGCCGGATTCGTTCGCTGCACCTGAAAGACTGGACGGGCGCAGACAACAAACCGGACAAGGGCTATCGCGTGCTGTTTGGCGAAGGCGACGCTCCGTGGAAGGAAATTTTCAAAGCCGCCGAAGCCAAAGGCGGCGCAGAGTATTACCTGATGGAACAGGAAGGCAGCCGGTTCGGTTCGCTGGAAACGGCGGAAAAGTGTTTGGCGACTTACAAGAAAATGCGGGCTTAGACCGGTTTTCAATTGTTTGTACGGTTTGGCCACAGAGTCTCAGAGGCTCAGAGAAGAATTCAGAAACCTCTCTGTCTCCGTGACTCTGTGGCAGATTCCGTACACTGAAATGCAATCTGATCTAAACGCCAGCGATGAGTAAGATAACGATGACTTACCGGAAAAAACTTACGTTGAAAATCGTCGTGGGGTTGGTTGGAATAGTGGCTGCGATTGTTTTGTTATTGAGTGTGCCGCAGCCGTTTTTCGATTCCTCCGTCAGCGCAAAAAATCTGACGCTTTATTCCGACCAGCCGTTTGCAACGGAAGCAGGGCAGCGGGTCTTGCAACAGGTCGAAGCCAAGCTGGCGACTTCGCCGTTGTATTCGGCGGAGCAAACGCATGAGGTTTTTGTCTGCAATGCTCGCTGGCGGCAACGGATTTTCTTCACGTATGTCTACGGCGCAGGCGGCGTCAATTATTACCCGTTCACGACCAATGTCTTTTTGCGCGATTCGATCATCGAAGAAAACTGCTTGATTGGCCCCAAAGGAAATCGTGTGCCGGGCGAACGCACGCTGGATTACTTCATCGCGCACGAAATCACGCACACTCTGACTGGGCAGTCCGTTGGCGCGATTGCGTATCACCGCTTGCCGCAATGGAAGCGCGAAGGATACGCGGATTACGTCGGCAAAGGCGCGGCGTTCAATTACGACGAAGCTCGAAAGGCATTTCTGGCCAATGATCCCAAAATGGATTGGGCGAAATCAGGGTTGTACTGGCGCTTTCATTTGCTGGTGGCTCACTTGCTGGACAAACAGCACTGGGACGTAAACCGATTGCTGACCGAACAGATTGAACAATCCGCAGTCGAAGAAATGATTCGCGCCGAACAACCATAAGCCATTTACTGAAAAGGAATGAGGACATGAAAAAATTGACGATCTGCTTGTTCGTTTTGGCAATGCTGGGACTCACTGCTTGGTATCAAGTGCCCGCGCAGCAACCGCCTGCTGCCCAACAACCTCCGAGAGGTGGTGGGCCTCCGCCGATGCCACCGGGGCCGAATCCGAATTCGCAATATAGGCTGGGACCGGATTCGCTGCCGCAAGAAGGCGTGCCGAAAGGCGAAATTCGTGGCCCGTTCACATTGCCCAGCACCAGCGGCGCTTATCCCGGCACACAACACACCTACTGGATTTACGTTCCGGCGCAATACGACAAAGCCGAACCGGCGGCCTTGATGGTGTTTCAAGACGGTCACGCCTTTATGCATCCCGAAGGCGACATTCGCGCGCAAAACGTCATGGATAATTTGATTTATCGCCGTGAAATCCCTGTCATGATCGGCGTCTTCATCAATCCCGGACGCACGCCCGAACAGCCAGAACCGAATGCACAGGAATGGGGTGACCGCACCGTCAATCGCCCGACGGAATACAACTCGCTGGATGACCGTTACGCCCGCGTCATCACCGAAGAGTTGCTGCCAGCGCTCAACAAGGAATACAACATTTCCAAAGACCCCGAAATGCGCGGCATTGGCGGATCGAGTTCCGGCGCGATTGCCGCTTTCACCGTCGCCTGGGAACGCCCGAATCATTTCCGCAAAGTGCTGAGCAACGTCGGCAGTTTCGTCAATTTGCGCGGCGGCCACGTGTATCCCGACAAGATTCTTGCCAGCGAGAAAAAACCGATTCGCGTTTACCTGTGCGATGGCCGCAACGACAATCGAGGCTTGCGGGCGAACGGCGAATATGACGAAAAACGCGACTGGTTTTATCAGAACGTTCGTATGATGAAGGCGCTGACGCAGAAAGGTTACGACGTGAATTATTCGTGGAGCATGAACCTGCACGGGCAAAAATACGGCGGCATGATCATGCCGGAAATGATGCGCTGGCTGTGGCGCGATGGGCCGGTTTCGACGGATGTAAAGGATTGGGTGGAACGGTCTTTCCGCCAACCGGCAGCGAAGAAGAATTAGATTGGGTTTCCGTGGCCTGGAGGTCGAACTGCCGCAATTGTACGGCTTATTCTCAAGCGCCACAGGTCATTACTGGAATAGAGATTATGCCAGCAAACGCTACATTCTATCTTTCGGACCCATCGTTAATGGGATCACGTCTATTTGATGCTCTCAAGGACATCAAAGCGTATGAAGGCCTGAGTGAGGGAGAGGAGGCAACGGGAGTCAGGCTGACTTTTGCGTGGGGCTCAATCACAATGAATTTCATGCTTGGCGATGCAGTGGAACAACATCTTGTCGGTCTGGAAGGCTATGTTCGCAGTATGATCACGGATAACGATAAGCTCATATACACGCTGGCTCGAATCCGAGGGGTGCGACTGGTTCTCGGATGTGTAATTTTGCACGAGGAACAAGATACGGATGTGGTGCATGACTTTCTCTTCGCGTTTAACAATCGGACTAATGGCCTTATGTTCCTCTATGACTCAGTGTTCGACTACAATGGTGAGGCATTCGCAGGCCCAGCCACTAAATGGACGGAAGGCTGAAATTATTGGCCGCGAAGATGTTGCGTAGAGAAAATTGCTGCCGGAGAAGCATTATGACGAACGAAGAAATCTTACGAGAAATAGATTCGTTGCCGCCGGAAGGGCAACGCCTCGTCGAAAGCTTTCTGGCTTTTTTGCGACAGCGTTATGCTCGCCCCGTCGCGCCACTAGACGACGTTCCTTTGCAGGACGAACAATTTATTGGGATGTGGCGAGATCGGAATGATCTGACCGACAGCACGGCCTGGGTGCGTGGTCTCCGTGAATCGGAGTGGGGGCAATAACGTGGCGTTCACGGTGATTGATACAGACATTCTGATTGACGCCGGACGTGGGGTTCAAGACGCCATTACTTGTCTGCAACGCCTCGCCCAACAATCTTCCTTGGCCGTCAGCACGGTAACGCAAATGGAACTGATCGTAGGCTGCCGCAATAAAATGGAATTGCACGACCTTGAAATCTTCCTGCGCCGCTTTCAGCTTTTGAAAATCACGGAGCAGATTTCTGATCGAGCCGTTAGTCTGTTGCAGCAGTATCGCTTGAGCCACGGCTTGCTAATTGCAGATGCGCTGATCGCAGCCACTGCGATGGAACACAATCAGCCCTTCATCACAAAAAATCAGCGCGATTTTCGCTTTCTCACCGGCCTGAATTTACAAGCTTACCCATAGGGCAAGTCTCGGTGAACGTCGTGTTAGGCTTCGAATATGCCGTTACTTTTTTCATACGGTTCTCTCCAACAGGAAAACGTGCAGTTGGCCACGTTTGGCAGGCTGCTGCAAGGACAGGTGGATGAGCTTGTCGGGTTCGAACAGTCCTCGATCACGCTCGACGATCCGCAAACCATAACCTTCATCGGCAAAACGCAACGTATGATCGTGAAGTTTAACGGCAGGGATGACAGCCGAATTGCCGGAATGGTCTTCGAACATACGGAAGAAGAACTTTTGAAGGCCGACCAATACGAATGCGCTCCGTACGAAGGAGTTGCTGCAAGGCTTGCGTCGGGTAAACAGGCGTGGGTGTACGCCGACGCCCGAAATTCTCGAACAGGAGAGGACAATGAGCATTCAGCTCGATCACATTTTGGTTCCCGCCCGTGACAAAGCGGCTGCGGCGAAGCTGCTGGCCGAACTGCTGGGCGTTCCGTGGTCGGAAACGGGTGTGGGGCCGTTCGCTCCGGTGTATGTGAATGACGGCTTGACCTTCGACTTTGATGAATGGACTGACCCGATACCGCTGAGTCATTACTGTTTCCGCGTCGGCCAGGAAGATTTCGACGCCATTTTGGAGCGGATCAAAGCGGCTGGCATCCCGTACCGCAGCAATGTTCATGGGCCGGTTGACTACTGCATTGACACGCAGCACGGCGGCAGCATCGTTTACTGGAACGAACCGGATGGGCATCAGTGGGAAATGCTGACAGTCAGTTATGCGCGTCAACCGAAATGAAGACGAAAAGAAACGTATGAGATCTGACCTACCTGCACCCAAAGACATTGACGATTACATAGCCCGCTTTCCGCCGGAGGTTCAGGTGAAGCTGGAAACGATCCGAGCGACCATCCGAAAAGCTGCACCCAAAGCCGAAGAAGTCATCAGCTATATGATCCCGACGTTCAAGTTGCACGGGAATCTGGTGCATTTTGCGGCCTACAAAAATCACATCGGCTTTTATCCCGGCGCAGGCGGAATTGCGGCGTTTCAGGAAGAACTGGCCGGGTACGAAACGTCCAAAGGCACGGTGCAGTTTCCGCTGGATAAGCGGCTGCCGCTGACGCTGATCACCAAAATCGTGAAGTTTTGCGTCCAGCAAAATCTGGATCAGGCTGCCGCCAAAGCCGCGAAAAAGAAAAAGTAGTGTTCTGTTGTTCAATCCACCAAAGGATTTTTTTCGATGAATACCGTTCGTTGTTCTCAATCTCCAAAATCATCCGGTTGGTTCAATCTGATTGCCGTTGTCTCTTTGGTTTTGCTGTGTGCGATGGGAACGGCTATGACCGCTTTGCCGCAGAGCGAATTCAAAGTCACGACAGTTTACCTGGTTCGGCATGCGGAAAAAGCCGCCGTTCCCGGAGCGGATCCGCCACTTTCGGAAGCCGGAACCAAACGCGCCGAAGAGCTTGTTCGCACGCTGAGCAAGGCAGACATCAAAACCATTCTGACCTCGCAATTTCTTCGCACCAAACACACCGCCGAACCGCTGGCAAAGCAGTTGGGCATCGCGGCGACGGTTGTTCCGGTCAAGATGGCTGGACGAGAGCTTTCGCCGGATTACTTGAAAGAAATGGCTGAACGAGCGACTTCCGGTGGCGGCAATGCTTTGATCGTCGGCCACAGCAACACCGTTCCCGAACTGATCAAAGCCTTGGGCGGAGATGTTGCGCCAGCGATTGATGAGTCAGTCTATGACGATTTGTTTGTGGTGACGGTGTATGCCAAAGGCAAGGCGAAAGTCGTTCATTTGAAGCAGTAGCGCTATGGCGGCAAAGCCGTTAGTATGGCCGAGTAATTTTTCCAGCGTAGTGGTGCTGCCAACGCGGTTGCATTATTTATACTAGGCAAATAAGTTTAGGCTGTCGCCGCCACCGATCGTGATAATCAGTGGCCAGGCGGTTTTATCTATTTTTTGTTATGGAAAATTATGAGCCGCCGCCCTGAATGTGGGCGGTAATGAATAACAAAGGAGACAATTAAAATGGCAAGTAAGAAAGCTAAAAAGTCAGCGAAGAGTTCCGCCCAATTCCGTGAAACCAGTGCAGATGCGATTGGTGCGGCTCAGGCCAAACAAGCCGGTAGTGAATTCAGTTGGCACTATGGACGGATTACCCGTATGGGAAACTTCGAGATTGCCGGCGGGCGAGAAGTCGTCATCGTTTGGGAAGAGGGGGGCGTCACCTCGCAACTAGGGAAGATATCAGATGCGGAATGGGAAATTTTCAAGCTGGCCTTTCTCACGACGGGGCGTATTGCCATATTGAGCGACGCGCCAGACGAAGGATGGATGTATGATTACCGATTCCTGGAAGTAATACGGTAGGCGGGCTGCTCAAAACGGCAAGCATTACAAACCTATCGGGGGCGGTGATTCGGTTATACCGAACCGCCCCTTGTTTTTATTTCGGGAACGTCAGTACAGGTTGTAACCTTCAGTTTGGGGCCTTCGTCTTTCGATCTATCAGATTTCTACAAAAACATGTCGGCGGATTTATCAGGATGAAACAAAAGCGGGTGCAATTGGGGCTGGTTTTGTTTGCCGTTGCGTTGGCGGCGGGGATGATCGTGCGGCCTTCGCAGGCGCAACGAGCGGCAGCAAATGCAACGCAGCGCGCGCTGCTCAACGATTACTGCGTCAGTTGCCATAGCCAGAAAACCAAGACCTCTGGCATTGTGCTGGAAGGTTTGGATTTCAATCGCGTGGGCGCGGATGCGGACATTTGGGAAAAAGTGCTTCGCAAAATTCGCACCGGCCAGATGCCTCCGGCGAAAGCGCCGCAACCGGAATCAGCGGAAACCGCAGCGTTTGTGACGTGGCTGGAATCGTCGCTGGATCGCGCGGCGCGGCTCAACCCGAATCCTGGTCGCCCAGCGCCACATCGTTTGAATCGAGCCGAATACAGCAACGCGATTCGGGATTTGCTGGCCGTGGATATTCAACCGGGGCAATGGTTGCCGGTGGATGATTCCGGGCATGGGTTCGACAACATTGGCGAAGTGCTGACGCTGTCGCCTGCGTTGCTGGAAAAGTATCTGGTTGCCGCGCGCAGAGTCAGCCGGTTGGCCATCGGCGACAAAACGCTCAAACCCGCTGAAGACCGCTTTCAACCTGCCAAAAATTCTCGCAACGAAAAAGTCAGCGACGATTTGCCGTTTTTTTCGCGCGGCGGAGTTTCGGTCAAATACTACTTTCCGCTGGATGGCGAGTACCTGATTCGCGTCAAGCCGCAAAGCGGCGACGCCAGCCGGTTTTTCGACGCGCGCGTGACGGTGAAAGCCGGATTGCGAACCGTCGGCGTGACCTTTCCGCGCCAGAGCGCCAAAGTGGAACCGTCGGTTCCACCGCCGAATCGGTTTGCTCCACCGCCTCCGATGCCGCCGTCGCAACGCGTTCCGCTGGATTTGCGATTGGACGGCGCGCGCATCAAACGCTTTGAAGTCAGCGACAATCTGAACATCGAAAACCTGATTGTCAGCGGGCCGTTCAACGTCACAGGACGAGGCGAAACTGCCAGCCGCGCGAAGATTTTCATTTGTCGCCCGGAAGTTCAGAGTACCGGCTTCAGCCGGAATGCGTCACTTCTTCCGCCTAAAGGCGGTACTCTGAACGAAGCGGCGTGTGCGAAAAAGATTTTGACGGCGTTGGCTCGGCGCGCGTTTCGCCGCCCGGTGAGCGACGCCGATGTGACGCCGCTGCTGAGCTTTTTCGAGCAGGGAAAACAGGAAGGCGATTTCGACACCGGCATTCAGCACGCAATTGAAGCGATGCTGGTATCGCCGGATTTTCTTTTCCGCATCGAACGCGATCCGAAAACTTCGGCCGGCGTGTATCGGTTAAGCGACATCGAACTGGCTTCGCGGCTGTCGTTCTTTTTGTGGAGCAGCATTCCCGATGACGAATTGCTGGCGCTGGCCGAACAAGGCAAGCTGAAATCGCCGGTTGTGTTGCAACAACAGATTCGCCGGTTGCTGAGCGATCCGCGTTCGCAAGCCTTTGTCAAAAACTTCGGCGGACAATGGCTGCATTTGCGAAATCTGGAAACTGCTACGCCCGACCCGGAAATCTTTCCGGGCTTTGACGACAATTTGCGCGTGGCGTTCAGCCGCGAAACTGAATTGTTTTTTGAAAGCATCCTGCGCGAAAACCGCAGCGTGACGGATTTGCTCGACGCCGATTACACCTATTTGAATCAGCGGCTGGCTGAACATTACGGCATCCGCGGCGTGTATGGCCCGCAATTTCGTCGCGTGGCATTGACTGCCGCACAACGCGCCACTCGCGGAGGTTTGCTGGGGCAGGGAAGCATTTTGACCGTGACTTCGTATCCGAATCGGACTTCGGTGGTGCAGCGCGGCAAATGGATTTTGGAAAATTTGCTGGGTTCGCCGCCGCCTCCACCGCCGCCGGACGTGCCGGATTTGAAACCGAAAAGCAGCGATGGGCGCTTGTTGAGCATGCGCGAACAACTGGATGTTCACCGTGCCAACGCGGTTTGTGCTTCGTGCCACGCGCGAATGGATCCGATTGGGTTTGCGCTGGAAAACTTCGACGGCGTCGGCAAATGGCGAACGAAAGACGCCGGATTGCCGATTGATACCACGGGCAAATTGCCCAACGGAAAAGTGTTCACCGGCGCGCCGGAACTGAAAAAGATTTTGTTGACCGATCACCGCGAAGAATTCATCGCCACGGTGACGGAAAAGTTGTTGACTTATGCGCTGGGGCGCGGCCTGGAAGGATACGACGCTCCCGCCGTGCGCGACATCATGCGAGTTTCGGCGAAAGACAATTACCGCTTGTCCGCCATGATTGCTGCCATCATCAACAGCAAACCGTTTCAAATGCGAAAGCGTTCGTAAATCCGTTCAGAGTTCACGCTTCAGCGTGTTTATTTCTCTGTAACACGCTAAAGCGTGAACTCTGAACAGCCTTGACTGAGGAGAACACCACAATGATCGTGACCAAAAAATCGTTGCCGCGCCGAACGTTTCTGCGCGGGATGGGCGTGACAATGGCGTTGCCGTTGCTGGATGCAATGACTCCGGCGTTGGCGGCGAATGCCAAACCTGTCGTTCGGTTGGGATTCGTTTACGTTCCCAACGGAATCATCATGGAGCACTGGCGACCGACCGGCGAAGGCGCTGATTTTCAGTTCGGCTCGACGATGAAGCCGCTGGAGATGTTCCGCGATCAGTTGCAGGTATTCAGCGGATTGGCTCAGGTGCAAGGCCGCGCGCTCGGCGATGGCGCTGGCGATCACGCGCGCGCCGGAGCGACCTGGTTGACGGGCGTGCATCCGAAAAAATCCGAAATCACGATTCGCTGTGGCATTTCCGCCGATCAAATCGCTGCCAGAGAATTGAGCAAATACACGCAAATCGGTTCGCTGGAACTCGGCATCGAGTCAAATCAACTGGCGGGTGGATGCGACAGCGGCTATAGCTGTGCGTATACCAACACCATGTCGTGGCGCAGCGAAACGACTCCACTGCCGATTGAAAACAATCCGCGCGCGATTTTCGAACGATTGTTCGGCGATGGCGAAAGCACCGACGCCAAAGCCCGGTTGGCGATTTTGAACAAACAACGCAGCATTCTGGATTACGTCAACGGCAACCTGAAACGATTGAACGGAACGCTGGGCAAATCCGATCAAATCAAGCTCAACGAATACACAGACGCCGTGCGCGACATCGAACGCCGCATCCAGAAAGCCGAACAACAAAACGCCGCGATGAAATTGCCGGTGATGGAACGCCCGACCGCCGTCCCCGAAGAGTTTGAAGACCACGTGCGGATGGTCATGGATTTGCACGTGCTGGCGTATCAAACCGATATGACACGTGTGGTCAGTTTGATGATGGCGCGCGAAGGCAGCAATCGCCCATACCGCAATATCGGCATCTCTGACGGACATCACAATTTGACGCATCACCAGAACGAGGCCGACAAGATCGCCAAAGTGACGAAAATCAACGAAGTTCACGTCAAGATGTTTGCCTATTTGCTGGAACGGTTGAAAGCCACGCCGGACGGAGACGGCAATTTGCTGGAAAACTCGTTGGTGCTGTATGGCAGCAGCATCAGCGACGGCAACCTGCATACGCACCACGATCTGCCGATCGTGCTGGCAGGCAGCGGAGCCGGACAAGCCAAAGGCAATCGCCACGTCGTTTATCCCAAAGACACGCCGCTCAACAATCTGCTGCTGAGCATGCTGGAAAAAGCAGGAGTGCCGGTGGAACAGTTTGGCGACAGCACGGGCAAAATCGAGTTGGGCAAATCCGTGCAACTTTCCAAAGTGTGAGCAATGCGCACTTCACAAAATGAGCGTTATGCGAAAACCAGTTTTGTTTTTCAGCGCAATGGTTTTGATGGTGACGACCTGTTTGGCGGATTCGCCGAGCTTGCTCGATGCCATCAAACGGCGCGATCACGGCGCGCTGAAAGCCTTGCTCAAATCCAAAGCCGATGTGAACGTTGCGCAACCCGATGGCGCGACACCGCTGGCGTGGGCAATTTACCTGGACGACACCGAAGCCGCCGAATTGTTGTTGGCCGCCGGAGCCAAAGTTTCTACGGCGGATGAATACGGCGAAACTCCGCTGACGCTGGCCTGCAACAACGGCAATGCAACGCTGGTCAAAAAGCTCATCGCCGCCGGAGGCGATGTCAATGCCGTTCGTTGGGACGGCAGTTCGGCATTGATGCTGGCGGCCAATTCCGGCAACGTCGCAATCGTCAAGCTGTTGATCGAACGCGGCGCGAATCTCAATGCCGCCGAAAAGAAACGCAACCAGACGGCGTTGATGTGGGCTGCCGCCGAAGGCCATTCCGAGGTTGTTCGCTTATTGATTGAACGCGGCGCAGACGCCAAAGCAGTTTCCAAAACCGGCTATTCGGCGTTGGCGTTTGCTGTGCATAAAAACGATGCGGCTTCGGTCAAGGCCTTGCTGGTCGCCGGAGCGAGTCCGAACTTTACGTTGCCTGATGGGTCGTCGTTGCTGATTGCCGCCGCCGCTTTCCGCAGCAATGATGCTGCCATCGCTTTGGTCGAAGGCGGCGCGGATGTGAAAGCCGCTGACCGCAGAGGCAACACGCCGTTGCACACGGCGGCTCAGAACGGAGCCGTTGAATTGGTCAAACGGTTGCTGGCCAAAGGAGCAGACCCGAACGCGCGCAATGCCAAAGTTCCAGGCTCTGCTGGCCCCGGCGCGTTTCGCGCTCCGGCGGGAGAAATTTCTCCGCTGCACGTTGCCGCCAGAGCCAATCAACTGGAAATCATGAAGTTGCTTATCGCCGCCGGAGCCGACACCAAACTGAAAGCCGAAGACGGCACGACGCTGTTGATGCAGGCTGCGGGAAGCTCCAACGTCGAAGTCGTTCAATACGCGTTTCAGTTCGATTCCGACGTAAAGGCGCTGACCACGACCAAAGGCACGATCATGCACTCCGCCGTTTCGGTCTTCGCCGACCAAAAAGAAATCTGCAAAGTGATTCAGTTTCTGGCGGAAAAAGGCGTTCCTTTGGACGAACGTAACGCCGCCGGTCGCACGCCAATAGACATCGCCGACATTCTGCCGCTCGATCAGGCTGTAGAACTACTGACCGACCTGATCATCAAATCCGGCGCAAAGCCCAAAACTCCCACCAAGCGATAACGCTTGCACTTGAATTTTTCAGGTTGAAGATTGAAACAGGAAGGAAATGGAGGCGGCGATCGGAATCGAACCGATGAATAAAGGTTTTGCAGACCTCTGCCTTACCACTTGGCTACGCCGCCGTTTAGGATTGTTTTTCAACTTGTTGTGATGGCCACAACTGCGTGGAAGCCTTATGAATAGCCTCTCAAAACGAGGGCGTATGCTCACATAGATGATTTACTCCGTCAAGACCCTCAACTGACAAAAATTGTTCTATGCGCTTTGACCGGCGGCAAATCCACTGGCCCACGCCCATTGGAAATTGAATCCGCCCAGTTGGCCGGTTACGTCCACGACTTCGCCGATGAAAAACAGCCTCGGCACGTGGCGCGATTCCATTGTTTTCGACGAAAGTTCATCGGTGTTTACTCCGCCCGCGGTGACTTCGGCTTTGCGGTAACCTTCGGTTCCGTTTGGCGTGATGCGCCAGTGGTGAATGCGTTCGGCAATCGCCCGCAATTCCTTGTTCGAATATTGCCGCATCGGTTTCGATCCGCCCTGAATCGTCGCCCACGCTTGCGCAAACCGCTGCGGCCAAAATTGGCTGAGCACCGTTTTCAATTCCTTGCCGCTGTCGCATTCGTTGGTTAGCAAAGTTTCGGCATCGGCTTCGGGCAGCAAATCAATTTCAATCGCTTCGCCGGGTTTCCAATACGACGAAATTTGCAAAATCGCCGGGCCACTCAACCCCTGATGCGTGACCAGAATGTTTTCGCGGAATTGGCGTTTGCCGAATTTGGCCATTGCGTCCACCGAAATTCCGCTCAGCGGAGAAAGGATTTTGCGGTCGCCTTCGGCCAGCGTGAAAGGAACCAGCGCCGGTCGCATTTCAGTGACTTTCAATCCGAATTGTCGCGCCAGCCGATGTCCGAAATCCGTTGCGCCCATTTTCGGAATCGAAAGCCCTCCGGTGGCCACGACCAGCGATTCACTTTCAAATCGGCCTTGGCTGGTTTCGACGACGAAGGTGTCGCCGGGTTTTTCGACGGATTGAACCCGGCAATTGACCCGAATTTCCACATTGGTCAGGCGGCATTCATCCAGCAACATTCCTAAAATCTGTTGCGAGCTTTCGTTGCAGAACAACTGGCCGAGCTTCTTTTCGTGAAACGCGATTCGATGTTTTTTGACCAGTTCGATGAAATCCTGCGGCGTAAATCTGGCCAGCGCCGATTTGTGGAAGTTTGGATTGCCGCTCAGAAAATTGTCGGGCGCAGTGTGCAGATTGGTGAAATTGCAGCGTCCGCCGCCGCTGATCAAAATCTTTTTGCCGACTTTTTCGGCGTGTTCCAGCACCAGTACCGAACGGCGGCGCTGGCCAGCGGTCAAGGCACAAAACAATCCGGCGGCGCCTCCGCCGATGACGATGACGTCTGTTTTCATTGGTGAATGTTCGAATCAGTAAGGTTTACCGAAATCGTAGATTAGCATATCTTGTCGGCCTTCCTGACTTATCACCAAAATCTTTTGAGGAACCAATGGCACTGATTGGAGCAAATGAACTGAAACGCAAAATGTTGATTGCGGTCGAAGGCCAACCGTACACCGTGGTCGAAGTCACTTTCGCCAGCCCCAGCGCGCGTGGAGCTTCGACGATGGTTCGCACAAAGTTGCGGCACTTGTTGACCGAAGCCGTGCTGGAAAAATCGTTCAAGACCAGCGAAAAGTTTGAAGAACCGGACGTGGCGTTGTCGCCAGCGTCGTTTCTGTATTCCGACGGCGATGGATACCACTTCATGGACGACGAATCTTACGAACAATTTGCCCTGACCGAAGATCAATTGGGCGACGACCGTTACTATTTGAAAGACGGAATTTCGTTGCAGGTTCGCAAATACAACGGCGACCCGATTGCGCTGCAATTGCCTTCGCACGTGGATTTGACTGTCACCGATGCCGAACCCGGCGTGCGCGGCGATTCGGCTTCGGGCGGAACGACCAAAGCGGCGACGCTGGAAACCGGATTGGTGGTGCGAGTGCCGCTGTTCATCAAAGAAGGCGAGTTGATTCGCATCAACACGCAAACCGGCGAATTCGTCAGTCGTGCAAAAGAGTAGTTCAACAATTTCAACCACGAATAAACACGAATTGCCACCAGTGATGTCGGGTTCGGATTCGTGCTTATTCGTGAACATTCGTAGTTAAAAAACGGGTTTATGACGAAACTTCGATGGGGATTGATTGGCTGCGGCGACATTTCGCGCAAGCGGGTCGCTCCGGCTCTGAACGAACTGGAAACCTGTGAACTGGTGGCCGTCAATCGCGGGCGCGTCGAACTGGCTGAAAGCTTCGCGCGCGAATTCGGCGCTCGGCGTTGGTATGCCGACTGGCGCGAACTGCTGGCCGACAAAGAGATTGACGCTGTGTACATTGCCACGCCGGTTTACCTGCACGTCGAGCAAACCATTGCCGCCGCCGAAGCCGGAAAGCATGTGTTGTGCGAAAAGCCCATGGCGATGAACGTGGCCGAATGCGACCGAATGATTGCCGCTTGCGAAGTGAATGGCGTCAAACTCGGCATTGCGTATTACCGCCACTTTTATCCGGTGGTTCAACGAGCCAAAGCGATCATTGCGTCGGGCGAAATCGGGAAACCGGTTGTCGCGCAAATCAACGCCTTTGAACGGTTCAATCCGCAACCTGGCGAAGACCGCCACTGGTTGCTGGAAGCCGCCAAAGCGGGCGGCGGCCCGATGATGGATTTCGGTTGTCATCGCATCGAAGTGTTGATGAATCTGTTTGGCAGTATTCGCCGGACGAAAAGCCTGACCGGGCGCGCGCTCTTTGACCGCGAAGTCGAAGACACCGGTATTGCCAGTTTTGAATTTGATCCAGGGTTGCAGGCCGCGTTGACCGTTACGCACGCTGCGCTGGAATCGCAGGACACACTGGACATTTTCGGCAGCGAAGGTTCGTTGCATATACCATCGCTGAATCGCGGCAAGCTCACGGTCAAAACAGCAGCGGGCGAACGCATCGAACAACACCTGCCTCACGCCAACATTCATTTGCCGTTGATCGAAGATTTCGCGTTGGCCGTGTTGGAAAACCGCGAACCGAAAGTCGGCGGAGCCATTGGCCGCGAAGTCGCTCGTGTTGAAGAGGAGATTTATGTTGGTTGAATCCGCGACCAGGCATTTGCGTTTGATTGACGCTTCAATCAATTAGCCATTGACCATTAATCGTCAGGGTAAAGAAGGATTTTTACCTGTCGGGTAATGGTTAATGGTCAATGGACAATGCTTAATTTCAAGAAGGAAGTTGTTGTGGTTGAATTGAATGAATATGAATTGCGAGTTGTCGGCGCGCTGGTCGAAAAGAGCATTGCCACGCCCGATTATTACCCTATGACGTTGAACGCGCTGGTCAACGCCTGCAACCAGAAAAATCACCGCGATCCGGTGACCAGTTATGACGAAGCGACCGTTGTGCGTGCGCTCGACAGTTTGCGCGAAAAGAAACTGGCGTACACCTTTCACGGTTCCGATTCGCGCGTGCCGAAATACGGCCATCTGTTCAACAAGGCGTATGAGTTAAATGAAGCCGAGAATGCCGTCATGACCGTGCTGGCATTGCGCGGGCCGCAAACTCCCGGCGAGTTGCGTTCGCGGACGGCGCATTTGCATCAGTTCGACAACTTGCCTGAAGTCGAAACCACTCTGACCAATTTGTCTTTGCGCGAAACTCCATTGGTTGTAAAACTGCCACGCTTGCCGAATTCGCGCGAATCGCGTTTCGCGCATTTGCTCAGCGGCGACATCAACATCGAAGAGATGGCGGCAGCCGTAGAAAAATCCGAAGCTGCGAGTTCACGCAGCGGCGGCGGCGAACGCATCGCCAAATTGGAAGAAGAAGTCGCCGCCTTGCGGCAGGAAATCACAGCGTTACAGCAGCAATTTGCCGAGTTCAAAAAGCAGTTCGAATAGCCTGCAAAAGGAGGCCGATCATGAAGAAGCTGGTTTTTGTGCTGTTGGTGTTGGGATTGGTGGTTGTACCGTCGCCGAGCGCTGGTTCGGCGGACGAAAAACTGAAGCCGGAAGAACTGGTCGCCAAACACCTGGACGCCATTGGCAATGCCGGTGCGCGCGCCAAAGCCGCCGCGCGCGTGGCCAGCGGTTCCGCACAATTCACAGTTCGAGTCGGCGGAGTGGCCAATTTGTCCGGCAAGGCGATGTTTGTTTCTTCGGGCGCGAAGTTTCGTTTCGGAATCATGTTTCAAACGCCTGATTACATTGGCGAAGACCTGGCGTTTGACGGCAACAAAGCAACTTCGGGAATTCAACCGCAAGGCCGACGTTCGCCGGTTTCGATGTTCGCCGTGCAACAGAACATGCCTTTCAAAGAAGGATTGGTCGGCGGAGTGATTTCGACCGCGTGGCCTCTGCTGAAACTGGCCGACACGCAACCAAAGCTGGAATATCGCGGCCTGAAGAAAATTGACGGGCGGCAATTGCACGAACTCGGCTATCGCCCGCGCAAAGGCTCCACCGACCTGAAAACCTTTTTGTATTTCGACCCGGAAACCTTTCGCCACGTGCGGACGAAGTATCAATATGAAATCGCGGCGATGATTGCTTCGCCTGATCGGTCGAACGCCAATCAGGAAATGTTCTTTGCCGTCACCGAAGACTTCGACGATTTTCGTTCGGTGGACGGATTGACCTTGCCGCACAAATACAAACTGCAATACAGCGCCGAAGGCGGCAGAGCGACCACGATTCAGGAATGGGCGGTGGCGTTCGACCGCGTCGCGCATAACCCCAAACTCGACGAAGCGCTGTTCACGATCAAATAAACCAACTCAATCATTGCAAAAACGGAATCATCTTTTTGGGGCCAATGAGGGATCAATGATGACCAATTCAAATTACGTAGATGTTTTGATTGTCGGCGCAGGGCTTTCGGGCATCGGCGCAGCCTGTCACTTACAGCGCGAATGCCCGAACAAAACCGTCGCCATTCTGGAAGGCCGTTCGTCCATTGGCGGCACTTGGGATTTATTTCGGTATCCCGGCATTCGTTCCGATTCGGATATGTACACGATGGGGTACAAATTCAAACCCTGGCGCGAAGCCAAAGCCATCGCCGACGGCCCTTCGATCTTGAATTACGTCCGCGAAACTGCCGCCGAACATGGCGTGGACAAAAAGATTCGCTTCAATCAAAAAGTCGTCAACGCTTCGTGGTCCAGCGAAACTGCGCGCTGGACGGTCGAAAGCCGCCACAGCGAAACCGGCGAAGTGTCTGTGACGACCTGCAACTTTCTGATGATGTGCAGCGGGTATTACCGGTACGACGCTGGCTACACGCCGGACTTTCCCGGCATTGAACAGTTTCAAGGTACGGTCATTCATCCGCAAAAATGGCCGGAAGAGCTGGATTACACCGGAAAACGCGTTGTCGTCGTCGGCAGCGGAGCCACCGCCGTCACGCTGGTTCCGTCAATGGCCGAAACCGCCGCTCACGTGACGATGCTGCAACGTTCACCGACGTATATGGTTTCGCTGCCCGGTTCGGACGCCGTGGCCAATGTGTTGCGCCGCGTGTTGCCCGAAAAAGTTGTCTACACGTTGACGCGATGGAAAAACGTGCTGTTCGCAATGCTGATTTATCAGTTGTCGCAACGCCGACCGGAACTGGTCAAACGCATCATCAAAGATCGCGTGCGAAAGGAACTGGGGCCGGATTTCGACGTGGATCGCCATTTCACTCCGCCGTACAACCCCTGGGATCAGCGGATGTGCCTGGTTCCCGACAGCGATTTCTTTATCGCGCTGCGCGAAAAGCGCGCTTCCATCGTTACCGATCAAATTGATACCTTCACGCCGACCGGCATTCAATTGAAATCCGGGGAGCATCTGGACGCCGACATCATCGTCACGGCTACGGGGCTGGATTTGATCGCGCTCGGCGGAGCTTCGCTGACAGTGGACGGCCAACCGGTGCAACTGAACAAGTGCATGAATTACAAAGGCTGCATGCTGACGGGTGTGCCGAATCTGTCATTTGTGTTTGGCTACACCAACGCTTCGTGGACGCTGAAGGCCGATTTGCTGTGCGAATATGTTTGCCGGTTGCTGAATTTCATGGACAAACACGGTTATCGGCAAGTGAACGTGCGGTTGAACGACCCGGAAGTCGAAGACCTGCCGCTGCTCGATCTGACTTCAGGCTACGTCCAACGCGCGATGGAGCGCTTCCCCCGCCAAGGCTCCAAACTTCCATGGCGGCTCTATCAGAATTACTTTTTCGATACTGCAATGATCCGCTTCGGTGCGATTCAGGATGAGGCGCTGGAATTCAGGAAGGATGAATCGCCTGCCAAGGTCGGCGAAGTGGCGACGGCTTGAGCTTCTTCCACAGCTTCCGGTGTGATGATGTCGTTCGTTATGCAGGTATGGCTATGAAGTGCATGAATTGCGGTCTTATCAATCCTGAAACTGCAGAGCGCTGCGATTGCGGATATGATTTTGCGACTCAAGTTGTCAAGGCTTCATATCTTCCTGTTCAACAAATGTCATCGCGGAGCCGCTTGATCTTTCTGTTAATTTCCCCAGCGATTTTTATCGCAATAGGTCCTCTAGTTGGGCTACTCAGTACATTTCTTATTCACCCTGTAGTGACGGAAGGGATCAGTAGCGTTACTGCACATGATCTAAGACTGCTGATTTTGGTGGCACCTACAGCGTACTGTATCGGAGCTATTCCCGCCTTGTTTACTGGTATTTTGTACGGAATGATAGGCTTAATATTTCCGCATAAAATTATTCAGAATTTCCTCTCTCGGGCCATGTTGGGAGGGATAATCGGAGCATTTTCAACAGATGTATATTGTCAATTCGCTGGACTTGGTATGGACCTCGCACTGTGGGCTGGCTTACCTGCTGGGGCGATTTGCAGTTTGCTACCGAAGAATCGGCCGCCTAGACCAATTGCTGTAGCCGATCGCTGATTAGGGCGACTGCTGCGTGCCAGACCATTTGCTGACGCCGAAACCGAACGATTCTTTACAATCCAGAAATCGCGGCACATTCTTATGGAAATTCGCTCACATGAAAGGGAGAAAGATGTTCAAGAATGCACTGCCACCAATTCATCCTGGAGAATTCCTCCGCGAGACGTTGGAAGAGTTGGAATTGTCGCAAGCGGAATTTGCCAGAATCATTGGCATCACGCCGACTCGCATCTCGCAGTTTCTCAGGGGAGTCAGGCCAGTGACGGCGGAACTGGCGTTGCTGTTCGGACGTGCGCTGGGGCAATCGCCGCAGTATTGGCTGAATCTTCAAGCAGCTTATGATTTGAAGATGGCGGAACGCGCCATCGGCAAACGACTGAATTCGATCACTGAGTTATTGCCAGCTTGATTGGCCTCTTGCTCGGGCTTTTACCAGATCAGGTGTTGCTGGCTGCGGTTTCCTGTTTCCCACCAAGCGATTTTGCCCGGTGACAATTTGATGACTTTGCCGCAGCGTTGGGCTTTCGTTTTGAATTGTTGATGGCGAAGCAGCTTGCGAATATTCGTAGCGGTTTCCAAAGTGGGGAAAGCGATGACGACCAAACAGTAATTGTCGTGACACAACTCAGGAAGGTAGAAGTCGAAATCGCGGGTAAAGAATGTCGCGCGGTTGGTTTTGTGCAGGTAACGCAGAATTTCTTGTTGGTCGTCCCATTCAGGTCGCCCAATTTGAAAGCCGATTTGCCGGAAATGAATTCGCCATTGCTGAAGCTGTTCGGTCTGATCTCTGGTGATGTTGTGATCCAGAATGATCACGCCGCCACCTTTTCTTCAGCTTTGACTTCTTTGAGCAAGCCTTGTCGGACGAACCGCAGAGCCTCTTCCACAGCTTCCGGTGTGATGATGTTGTTGTATTGAGCTGCGATTTGCTCTGGCGTGTATCCGACCTGGCTCAATTCAATTGCATCGGAAACCATGATGCGTGAGCCTTTGAAAATCAGCCGCCCGCCGCAAACTCGCGTGTCAATCGCCAGATACTTTCCAATTTCAGTGCGTGCCATATTTCCTCCCTTTGAGTTTTGGAATCTAGCACACGACTTTCTATTTGACGAAATAACGGTCAACTGTCGTTTCCGTCGGTTTCGCGGTCATTAAAGAAACCACGATCATCAAAATCGCAGAGACAAGCGTCATCGGCACGACCGGCAGCAAGCCAAACACCGACGTCCCACCCGGAGTTCGCGCCAGAACTTCCCAGCCTCCAACTGACCAGATGACTTTGGGAGTCGCCACGACGGATTGAAAGATGGCGACGGCGGCGACGCTTCCGGCAGCCCACAAGGTCGAAGCCAAGGCTCCCCATTTGGTGCTGCGTTTCCAGAACAGCGCGGCGATCATCAGCGGCATCAAGGCCGAATAGCCTGAAAACGCATACGACACGGCCAGGTCGAAAATCGGCTGCGGGAATTTCAGCGCGATGAAGTACGCAATCAGCGTCAAGCCTACGACAAACAGGCGACCGGTCATGACTTGCGCCTTTTCGCCGAACCGTTCCTTGCCTTCGTAAAAGGCAAAGATGTCTTCGGTGAACATGGTCGAAAGCGCCAGGATTTGGGAATCGCTGGCCATCACCGCAGCCATAATCCCAGCGCCCAGCAACCCAGCCAGCCACAGCGGAGCGTAAGCTTCCAACAAGCGCAGCAGCACGTCGTCGCCAGCCGATTTGGCGCGGAGTTGGGTTCGTTCTTCAGGCGAAAGCGTCGGAGCTTGTGTGGCCAGCGTTTGCCGGGCTTCGAGTTTGGCGTTGATGGCGGGAACTTCGGTGGCGCGGTTGGCGGCGACTCCCAAAAAGACTGCGGGCAACCAGATCGCCAGCATGCACAGCGGATACAGGATGACCGTCTTTTTGAAATGCTGCACGCGCTGCGCCGTCAGGCAGAAGATAATCATGTGTGGAAAGTTGATCGAAGACAGCGGAATGAACGTGTAGCTCAAGAAATACAGCGGCGAGATTTTCTCTCGAGTCAGCAACGAACTGGTCGTTGGCGAAGCCAGCATTTCGTTCATGGCTTTGCCGAATCCGCCCATGCCTGCGCCGATCACGCCCAACGCAATGGCTCCGAAAATCAGAAACAGCGTCGTTTGAAACGTGTTCACCCAGGCCGTTCCACGCATGCCTCCGAAAAAGACGTAGCTCATGACGACCAGCGCGACGACGGCTCCACCAAGCCAGAAGGGAATTCGTCCGCCGCTGATGGCATACAACGTCGTGCCTCCGCCCATGACACCTATGATGATGTACGGCAGCAGCAACGCGGTTTGCACGACGGAAATGACCGTGCCGATGTGGCTGCATTCCCAGCGGTCGCGGAACATCTGCACTGGAGTCATAAAGCCAAATCGTTTGCCCAGCGACCAGACGCGCGTGCCGATGAAAAACAGCGACAGCGGAACGATCAGCGCCGATGACGAAGCCATCAATCCATACGTCACAATCCCGTTGGAAAACGCATGACCGGATGATCCCAGAATGGCGAACGCCGTCATGTTCGTGCCAAACAAAGACAACAAAAACACCGCGTTGCCGAGCGAACGATTGGCCAGAAAATAATCTTCCGCCGGATGTTCGCCGGTTTTGCGACGAAACGCGAAGATGCCTATGTACAGAACCGTCGCCAGATACGCGAAGACAAAGAGAGCAGGAATCAAACTGGAATCTCCTTCAACTGGAAAACGAGTTTTCGAATTTTTGCGGGATTTGCGGTCAGCGGAGCGCATCCTAACAGAATTACAGAATTAGCCAAAAAGAGAGAACCAGCCGGGGTCCAAAAAAATTTGCCGGAAAGGCTTGTCCTGGTCTGGAATTTCTTGACGCCTTAGAAATCCATCTGCATACTGCGCCCGCTTACAACTTGGTAAAACCATTTAATAACTTGCTTTTTGACTCAATCTGAAAGTGTTTCGGTCATGAGGCTGAAATCTGTTTAGAAGGGTAATGCGAACTGGCTCCCCGCCAATCGCTGTAGAGCAAGGTATTGATGTAAGAAAACGAAAAACAAACCAGCCTTCCACAAGCTGAAACGATTCATAAAGACCGATTTGCTGGAATGAAAAGGCGACCTGGCGTTGCCAGGCAATTGGGAACAGGTTGAAACCGTAGAAATCAACGGGCGGAGAACTGCGTTTGCTGCTGCGCTTTGGTTGAACCGGTTTCAGCGAAAGCATTCGTCCAATCAATGACCCTAATCTCGGAGGTTACTATGCAGAGAGTTTTCAGACTTGGCAGTCTTTTCGTTCTGGCACTGCTGATTGCCGGTTCGGCCATCGCGCAGACCACCAGCGGTTCAATTGCAGGAAGCATTGCCGACCCGAACAAAGCGGCAATCAGTGGGGCCACAGTCAAACTGGTAGACGCGGCCAAAAATTTCACGTTGACGGCGACCAC
>CAYYDG010000064.1:0-37050 GCA_964470555.1 uncultured Heliomicrobium sp. | reverse complement strand
AAGCGCGGCAGATTGTCGGAACGCCGCTCTTTTTTTTCTGTCGGCTGCGGCGGGCATTCCGGATTCTTTCGATACCTACTGACCACGATTTATTCACTAACCGAGACAGGCTGATGATGCCTGTGCCTCCCCCTTCCGACCATTATCGGGTGCGCATTTTTCCTGTCAAATGCAATGATCGCGCCAGACAAAAAAAAATTAAAAAGCAATTTTTTTTTGTCTGTCACGATCATTGCGAAGATTTGACAGGAAAAATTGAGCGCACCCGAAGAGGTCGGTAAGGGGTTAAGGAAAATGGCGCGCCGCACACGGTTCGCCCGGCCACATTCCCTCGATCCACGTGCCACACCGGCGACGGTTCGCCCGGCCTCTGTTTTCGCGCCTCACCCGTGCGCTGGGGACATCCAGCGCACTCTACTGGCGGCGACGGTTCGCCCGGCCTCTGATTTTTCCGCCTCACCCGTGCGCTGGGGACATCCAGCGCACTCTACTGGCGGCGACGGTTCGCCCGGCCACTGTTTTCGCGCCTCACGCGACCATGCACGAAGTGAAGAAAAGAAAACTACTCGCCCCACGGTTTCAC
This sequence comes from uncultured Heliomicrobium sp., assembly GCA_964470555.1. Lineage (GTDB taxonomy): Bacteria > Acidobacteriota > Blastocatellia > RBC074 > RBC074 > RBC074. The sequence continues at coordinate 36,467 of CAYYDG010000064.1, read as the reverse complement.
GTGCCACATTCGCCAGATTCGCCCGAAAAAAACCAATGCGTCCATCCTGTCCATCTGGTCATTTCTCGTTTGCTATTCTTCGCCAATTATGCTAGGTTTTCCTAGCAATTGCGGGAAATCCTATCTCGCTCTTGCCGCAAAAACCAACACGTTATGAACCACTCAGAAAAACAACCCTGCCCTTGTCCTGGCTGCGGCTCTCGCGCTGCTCTGGCTCCCTGCGCCTGCTCACCCGGTCACACGTGCGCTTCATGCGCTCGGTGGCTGCTGTGGCGTTCGCTCGTGCGGTCGGTGCGGTCGCCTCGTGTTTTGGGCGTCGGCGCTCCCGGCGACTGGCTCGGCGGTTCGACGCCGGCGGACAAACAGGGTCGGCTTTTCTGAACCAACAGAAAGGACTGAACAATGCTGCAACTCAATAAACAAATCTTTCAACGCGCCGCGCAAAAAGCTGTGCGCGTCCAACCGCTCATTGAAAAACACGGCGCGCAATATCACGTCATGCGGTCCGACGGCGGCTCCGCCATCGTCCGGTTCGTCGCCCGCAATAACACCATCTGGTGTGAATGCTCCTGCCCGGCCGGCTCGCCGCTGTCCCGGCAACTGCCAATTCCCTGCTACCACGTCGCGGCGGCGCTGCTCACGAACCGCGCAAACCTGATCGCGGCTGTGCGCAGCGCCTGGCATCGCGTCCGCCCGTTCGCTTCGCTGGAGACGGCGCTCTTTGAACAATTCGGCACACGCGATCTAACCGCCCTCTCAAACGACGATCTGCGCAACGTGCTGATCGCCCTGGACTGGTAACGCCTGGTCACGCTCGCGCCGGCCTGGTCAGCAATGGCCGACGCCGGCGCGAGCAGAAAGGATCGCTATGAACAAACCAATCAATTCGCTGCGATGGAAATGGAAGTTTTTGCGCCGGCGCATGCTCTGGTCAGTCATCGCCTGGCTCTCACCAGCCTGCCGACACAAAAGAAGAAAAATGGCTGAAATTCACCGGGAACTGTGGGGCGCGCACGGCTACCGCTACCTGGCATTTCTAAACAGGAAGGCGCGATGATCACTCTCTATCTTCTGCACTTTAGTCGCCCGTATAAACACGCCCGGCACTATCTCGGCTCGACCCAGAATCTGCGCCAACGTCTGGCCGAACACGCCACCGGCCGCGGCGCAAACCTGATCCGCATTATCCAAGAAGCCGGTATCTCATGGTCGCTCGCGCGCGTCTGGGAGAACGCCTCTCGCGCCGACGAAGCCAAACTCAAAAAACACCAACACAACGCCCGACTCTGTCCGCTATGCAATCCGACGGCGGCACGACGCGGCAAACTGAAAGGACAAAATCAATGACTACAACTGACGATCTAATCATTCTGCTCGGCAAGCGCATCACCGAGCAAAACGCCATCCTGCAAGATATGGCGCTCTCGCTTCAACAACTCATGTTCCACGTAAAGCAGTTCGCCATCAGCAGCAACCCGGGGCCGAACTACAGAAAAAACCTGGCAGAGTTCCGCAACTTCGACTGGTCGCAGATCGGGGCCGAAATCGTCAAGTCCGACGCCGACGGCGTGTCAGCAGTCGAGTGGAACGGTCGCCTCTTCACCCGGCGGTCACCAAGCAATAAATTCGACACAGCAATATGGTTCAGCCGGTGCGTCGGCAAAGACGACGCCGGCAACAACCGATACGAAAAACTGATCACATTCAAAAACAACGGCGACGCTGAAGAACTTTCAGGAAAAGCCAGGAAACTCATAACGGAGGAACTTTGCCAATGACACCGGAAGAACGACTGCAAATAACACTCGATGATTTGCAAGCCAACCTGGACGGCCTGGCTGACGCGCTCACAGAACTACAAGAAGCGCGGAGAAACTACGAACGACAATTTGCGCGGGTGACTGAACTGGAAAACGCGCGCAATGAACTGGAAAGGCAAATCACTGCTCAGAGGTGAAACGCAAAAGGCCTCCGCGGCGCATTGCCGGGAGGCCTTAAAACCAACACGTTGCCGGTTTGGACTGACAACGTGTTGGAGATTACACAAGGAGAATAAATCATGCAAACAGCAACCATCACTGACGCGCAAAAGCTGCCGCCGCTGCTCACAGCCGAGCAGGTGGCCAAACTACTGCAAGTCAGCAAGTCCATAATTTACGTTTGGGTCGAAAATTCAATCATACCGTTCCGCCGCCTGCCCGGCACGCGCACAATCCGATTTGAGCGCGATGCCGTGCTCGCATGGGTGCGGTCAGATCAAGACGCCAGTGTTACTACCGCGCCGACGTCGGAACAAATGGTGCAAGTCCGTCAACATGCTCTCGCGCGGTATTACCGACAACCAATCGAGGAGGAATCATGACACAACGAGAACGAACAGCCAGAAGCAAAACCTGCACGTGCGGCAACCAGGCTCTCAATTTTTGCGGTTCGTGGGTTCATACAAAATCGAAAGAAGAAGGCGGCTATGAGTGCCTTCGCCCGATTTGCAGAACGTGCGCCGATATTCGCGGCAACGTCTGGCTCTGCCCCACGCACAGCAACAAACCGAAATCCAAAGCCAGTCCTAAGCACAAAACAAAAGTCGCCGAATAGTTTTCTTTCTTCACTTCGTGCGGCAAAATTCGCGCCGCACGGCTCCAGCTAGCTCTGGCTAGGAGGAACCAACACGATGACAACGTACAAACGCGGCTCCCGCTGGTACTACGATTTTATGATTCGTGGCACTCGCCACCGGGCAGCCATTCCAGAAGCGCGCACGCGCGCGCAGGCCGAACGCGCTGAAACCCAGGCGCGAGAGGATGTTTATAATCGCCGGTACACTTTGCCCGGCGAATCTATAACCCTGGGGCGATTCTATTCCGAGATCTACCTGCCCTGGGCGAAAGACCACAAGCGAAGCTGGAAGACTGACGACTTGCGCCTACAGCCGGCATTGGCGACCTTCGGCAAGCTGCCTCTCGCAGACATCGCGCCACTGCACATCGAACGCTGGAAACGAGAGCGCCGCGACACGCCGGCAAAGCGCGGTCGTGGGCCGAACGCATCAATCGGCACTCGCAGTCCCGGCACAGTTAATCACGAGCTGGCTTCGCTTGCGTCTGTCTTTTCCCTGGCTGTCCAGCAGGAATTGCTCGCCTCAAACCCCGTGCGGAAAGTCAAAAAACTGCCGCACAATAGCGAGCGCTCGCGGGTCTGCTCTGTCGAGGAAGAACAACTTCTGCGAGCCTGGCTGCCAAAAACAATCGTCCCGTTCTTTGTCGTCGCCATCAACACCGGCATGCGTTGCGGCGAGATGGTCGCGCTCAACTGGGACGATGTGGATTTCCAGACAGACACAATCCACATCCGCACCAGCAAAACAGGCCGGCCACGGACGATCCCCATGAACCAGGCAGTGCGCGCAGAGATATCCAGACTCTTCAACCAGCGAAAAAGCGACCAGGCTGTCTTTTGCAACCAGCACGGGACGCGCCACAAACGGCCCAATGTGACGTTCTATGCCTACTGCAAAAAACTCGGCATCGTGGATCTGCACTGGCACGATCTGCGCCACACCGCTGCAAGCCGGTTGGCCGACGCCGGTGCAAGCGCCTTCGTCATCGCTGAGATTCTGGGCCACGCCGATCTGCGCCAGACGAAGCGATACACACACGCCACCTCAGACGCCAAAAGGCGCGCTGTCGAGGCGATCAGTGATTACACTGAAAAAGACTGCCGCAAAATTGTCTCAATCGCCGAACGGCGAAAGGCAGGGTAAGCCGGTAAGGCCTTTCACTGGAACGGATAGAAAATCAGGATTGAATCCACTGTATTGCACGGCCCAACCGGTCAAATCCACCGTCGCATTGCCGCGATTGAACAACTCGATAAAGTCGTTTTGAAAGCTGGCGCCACTGTTGCCGCCCGCGCCATAGACCTGACTGATGACGACATCAGGCGAAACGGCTCCCACTCGCGCAGATGTGGGCGAAAGAATAAATCTCCACGCCAACACAGCAAGCGCGGCAATCAGAAACACAAAAATACGCAGACGAATAACCTGACCGATGGAAACGGTGAGCATAAGCGGAACCTCCAAGCTGAGTGTTGAAGGCAAGCTCCGGGGGTGGCCAAGAGAGATGCCCTGTTTTTACTTTGTCGCAGCCGCGCGACCGCCAGAGCAGGAAACTGACCGTTGCGCATTCGCCCTGCGAATTGGGCGGCTGTCGTTAATTTGAAATTCGATTGATGCCGGTTGAGTTGTGTGGGTACGGCGCGAAGTCTAGCGCGGCAGGATTTCAGCCGTCAATTTTTTTGCTGGCCTTTAGGCAAAAAAATTGGGCTGATGATTGCTCATCAGCCCTTTTAACCTTACCCCTCGGAAGGAACTACGAAGTAGGAACCACTACACACGAAACAGGAGAAAAACTAATCCTTGTCAATTCGTAGATTGTTGGTCACCGAAAAGACGCCAAACACTCCGTTGGCTGCAATGAACGCACGCGTCGCGTCACCTTTGGTCGGCACGACGCCTTCCAGAGTCACATTGCCGTTTTTGACGATGATGTGAATCGGCGGCACGACTTGCAGCGCCAGGCGATCAAGACCCGGCTGGCGATAAATTGCCCGGAACGTCGCCAGCCGAATCCGATCGTCGAAGTTCGACAACGGCAGCACTTCAATCTTATTCACCACTTCTTCAACCCCCGCTACTTTCTGCACCACGCGTTTGGCATCGCCTTTCAGCGACGGGCGCGCAACCTGACCATAAAGCGTCACCGTGCCGTCTTCGAACTTGAAACTCAGATTGTCAAACACGCTGTAAAACGGAAGCGTGACCAGTTCTTTGCGAATCTTTTTGATCGTCTTGTCGTAATCGCTGGCCTTGTCGGCGGGATTCGCCAGACTCGGCACAGCCAGAATCATGAAAGCCAAAATCGCTGTTGCAAATATCTTTTTCATTTTCATTGTCTCCTCCTCTTCACTTTGAAAAGCTACCTGCGGCCTTTCGCTACTTCATCATCCTCATTGCGCCGCCTTCGATGTGAGCTTACGCAAGCGGGTTGTTCGATGGTTTTCCAGCAACAGGAATTTTTTTAATTTCGCCAGGCAAATGACAGGCTCGCTGAGAACCGGCTAAGCTTTGGCTTGCATCGCTGGCTGAGCGCGGACAAGAATCGTCGTCGAATGGCTCTCTATCTGGTTTCAACTCCAATTGGCAATCTGGAAGACATCACGTTGCGCGCGCTGAGCGTGCTGAAATCCGTTGACCTGATTGCCTGCGAAGACACGCGGCACACGCGGCGGTTGCTGGATCATTTCAGCATCCGCAAACCTACCGTCAGTTATCACGAACACAACGAGCAAGCCCGAACCGAAGAACTCGTTCAACTGCTGGTCGAAGGAAAATCGGTGGCCATCGTTTCCGATGCCGGAACGCCGGGGATTTCCGATCCGGCTTATCGAATCGTTCTGGCGGCCATCGAACGCGGCTTGACGGTTGTACCGATTCCCGGAGCCGTAGCGGCCATCGCCGGATTGATCGCTTCGGGATTGCCGACCGATTCATTTTTGTTCGCTGGTTTTTTGCCGTCGAAGAAACTGGCACGACGAACGCGGCTGGAAGAATTGAAAACCGAGCGCGCAACGTTGGTTTTGTATGAAGCTCCGCACCGAATCCGCGAAACGCTGACTGATGCGTTGGAGGTGCTGGGCGACCGACAAGCTTCGCTGGCGCGCGAACTGACGAAGCTTCATGAACAATTTCTGCGCGGCACCTTGTCAGAACTCGCCGCGCATTTCGCCGAACAACAACCGCGCGGAGAGATGACGCTTGTCATCGCCGGAAACGCCAAAGATAATTCGACTCCGGTCGAAACAGGTTCTATCAGCGATCAGGTTGAACGGCTGATGCTCGACGGTTTGAACCGCAACGACGCCATCAAACAAGCCGCAAAATCGCGCGGCTTGTCCAAACGCGAAGCTTATCAATTGATGTTGGGAGAGAAGGAATCCGATGAAAACGAAATCCCAGAAAGACAGGTCTGAATTCCTGAACACAGAATTCTCATTTCACCGCAGAGACGCAAAGAACGCTGAGGAAGCGCAGAGCAATGTATTCGAACTCTGCGAAACCTCTGCGCCACTCTGCGTCTCTGCGGTTGAAAAAGGAATTGGCGGGTCAATTTCAAAGCTAGCCTTAACGTTGATCCTACTGTCTACTGTCTACTGTCTACTTTCTACTTCGGCGCAAGCCCAGCTCCTGAAACAAAACGATTACGGCGTCGGCGTAACCGTGGCCATTTACCAATTCGATGAAGCGCGTTCGAAAACCGTTTCGCAGGTCAATACGCTGCGAGTCACAGCCAGCACCCCCGAAGAAGAGATTGAATACATACAGCGCAATTTCGGCGTCGAAGATTTGAAGTTTCGGTACGTTCGCACCATCGGATTGCGCGAAGGCGAAGCCTTCACCGATTCGCAGCCGATGAACGAAAAACAGTTCGTGTTCATCATCACGCCGCGCATCATCTCCAAATCTGAAGTCACATTTGATTTCGTCGCCAAATACGGCGAACAGGCTTTGCTGGAAGCGAAAAGCGTCACCGCCGGAAGTTACGAAACCGTCATGTTGCGCGGCGAACGCGGCGATTTCGGCGTCAAGGAATTCAAAGGGCCGGACGGCGTGGAAACCGTGCCGGAAAAACGGTCGCTGTTGGTGACGCTTACGCCGACCGTGCAAACTGCGCGCAGTTTGCAAAACAAACCTTCGGACATTTCGCGGCCTACGGATCAATTCGGATCGAAAATCGAACTCGGCGAAAGCGACACCTTCATCATTCCGGCGATCATCAATCGCGCGCCGTTGAAATTTGCCGCCGGTTCGCGTCCGAAAGGTTCGATCACCTTGCAGTGCATAGTCACCCCCGACGGAACGGTGACCAATGTGCGCGTGCTGGATTCGCCCGACCCGGCGTTGAACCCGAAAGCCATCGAAGCGTTCCGGCAATATCGGTTCATCCCGGCAAAACTGAATGGCCGCGCGACGTACGCGACCTTCCGCGAAACGATCATTTTGAGCAAACCGGACATTCCATAAAGGAACTTTTTATCAACTACGAATGAACTCGAATGAGCACGAATCACCCAACAAATTGAATGTGCTTACCCAACAAACATTCGTGACAATTTGTGAGCATTCGTAGTTGAAAATTATGAATTCCGTATGACCAAGTTTTTGCATATTGCCGACGTTCATTTGGGCATTCGCCGTTATCGGTCGGAAGAACGCGCGCAGGATTTTTTTTACGCCTGGCGCGATTGCATAGAACGTTACGCGATGGCCGAAGCAGTTTCGTTCGTGCTGATCGCCGGAGATTTTTTCGACGCGCGCAAAATCGAGCCGCGGGCAATGAACCAGGCGATGTTCTGTCTGACCAGATTGCGTGATGCCGGCATTCCGGTTGTCGCCATCGAAGGCAATCACGATTCGCACGAAGTTGGCACGAAATTCAGTTGGCTGCGAAGTTTGTCGCAGTGGGGCTACATCAAACTGCTGGAACCGGTGTACGAAGACGGTGTTGCGCGATTGGACGCCTGGGACGACGCGCAAAACAAAGGTTCGTTCATTGACATTGGCGACGTACGGATTTTCGGTTCGATCTGGTACGGCTCGACGGTGACGCAATCGCTGACGGCGCTGGTGGATTTGTTGCGCGATCATCACGATCCGCAACGATTCAACATCATGATGTTGCACACCGATGTCGAAGGCCACGTCAATCATCCCAGCCCGCCGCTGCCTGTCGCCAAATTGAACGAGTTGAAGGATTACATTGATTACCTGGCGCTTGGGCATACGCACAAAAATTTTGTCATTGATGATTGGGCGTATAACCCCGGTTCGCTGGAAGCCTGCAGCGTGGACGAATACGCCAACGAACGCGGCGCTTACGTCGTGGAAGTGGACGGCAAACAACACACGGCACGATTGGTCAAGGAATACCGCCAGCGCCCCGTGATTCGCGTTGGCTTTGACGTGAACGGACAGGTAACGCCCGAAGAATTCCACGAAGCCTTGTTCGGCCATTTGCGCCGGGAATTGATACCGTTTGATGCCGGCGTCGGCGAAGCCTTGCCGCCAGTGATTGAGCTTGCGCTCAAAGGCCAGCTTGGATTCAAAACTTCGCTGCTGGAATTGAACAGGCTCCGCGATGAAGTCAAAAAAGAGTTCAAACCGTTGCTGGTTATGGTTCGCAACCAGACCGTGCCGGTCGAATACGCCGTCGCCGCCGGATTGAGCGAAAACGTTTCGCGCGGCGAACGCGAACGCCGCGTGATCGAAGATTTGATTTCGCGTGACGCTCGGTTCCGCGATCAATCCACAGAGTTTGCTGGCCTGATTCTGGAGGCCAAACGGCTGGCGCTTGGCGAAGGCAACCCCGGACAGATTACCGAAATGATTGAAAGCAAATTGGACAGCTTGTCGGCGTGAACAGACTGGCGACCATTAAAAGTCCGAAGTTTTACAAACTCCACCGCGGTTTGTAGGAAAATCGTCTGGCATTTCCGGGTTGTTTCTAGCAGAATGCTCTCCCTTTCGAATCGCGTCCCCAATTAAAGATTCGACACCTGAAAATCTCTTTTTACTTTGCGTGGTGGTTATGGAAACGATCATTATCGTTCTAGGCGTGATTCTCTTTTTGCAAAGCCTCTTGTCGCTTGGCGCGGCGATGCGATTCGCCCGTTATTCCCTGCGCCATAACCACCCGCGCTCCAACCGCTACCAACCCAAAGCCGTTGTCATCGTTCCGTGCAAAGGCCTGGAACACGATTTTGAAGACAATATGCGCGCTTTGTTCGCGCAGGAATACCGCGATTACGAAATCATTTTTGTCACCGAAACCGAAAGCGATCCGGCTTATGGCGTGTTGTCGCGATTGATTAAAACATACAGCCGCCGCCCTGCCTGGCTGGTGGTGGCGGGCGAAGCCAAATTTCGTGGCCAGAAAGTTCATAACCTGCTCGCGGCAATTGATATGTTGAATTCGATTGATCGCCGAGCCGAAGTCATAGCCTTCGCCGATTCCGACGCGCGCGTTGGCCGGTATTGGTTATCGGAACTGGTAGCCCCGCTGGGCGACAAACGCGTCGGAGCCACGACCGGATTTCGCTGGTATTTGCCAGTTCGCGGCGGGCTGTTTTCCAAATTGCTTTCGGTGTGGAATTCCAGCGCGCTGTCGTTGCTGGGCGAACGGTCGTCTTTTGCCTGGGGCGGTTCAATGGCCATTCGGCGGGAAAATTTCGACCGGTTGAATATCAAACAAATCTGGCAAGGCGCATTGAGCGACGATTACGCTCTGACCGCAGCGATTCATCAGGGAGGCCAGCGAATCAAATTCGTGCCGCATTGTCTGGTGGCCTCGCACACGGACGCGACGTTTTCCGAACTGTTGGAATTCAGCACGCGACAAATGCGAATCACGCGCGTCTATTCACGGCGCGTCTGGCAGGTGGCGGCGATTTCGCACTGCCTGTACAACCTGACGTTCTGGGGTGGATTGATCTGGCTGATTGCCGCAAGTTTCACGGGCAAGTTGAACTTTACGCTGGCCACGTTGCTGACCGGCATCTTCTTGCTAGGAGCGACTACAGGCTGGATGCGCGCTGTTGTGGCCTCGCACCTGTTGCCCTCAAACCGTCCGCTCATTCAGAAAAATTGGTGGGCTTATGTTTTGCTGGGGCCTGTGGTTTCGCTGATTTACCTCTACAACATGCTGGCTTCGGCCTGGACAAACCGCATCACCTGGCGCGGAATCGGCTACGAAATGATTTCGCCGACTGAAACCGACATTTTCCACCGCCCGAAAACGCGGCCTCAATCTGAAGCCGTGCAGCGCCCTCAAAGCAAACGAAAAGCCTCTGTTCGTTCCTCTTCCCGAAATTCCTGAAACAGCGGTTCATCTCGCTTCAGCTTTCAATTCGGCAAACCGTTTTCGCAATCGCTCCAGATGAAGTTGCGCGGCTGGTTCCTTTGCCAGATTGCGCGTTTCATTCGGGTCGTGTTTCAAATCAAACAGTTCTTCGGTCTTGAAATCCGGCCAGTAAATGTATTTCCAATCGCGCCGCACCAATGCTTCCGATGACGGAATGAAGTCCGTATTGCGAATGGTCGCGTGTTCATAAAAAAACTCCTGACGCCATTTGGGCTTTTTGACAGACAGATACAACGGCGCGAAGTTTCGTCCCTGCATTCGCGCCGGAGCGGAAGTTCCCGCAAACGCCAAAATCGTCGGAGCCAAATCTACATTCAAAACAAAATCTTGATTGACCTTGCCGCGTTTGGCTTTGGGCAATCGCGGATCGCGGACGATCAGCGGCACGCGAATGGATTCTTCGTATGGATACCATTTGTCGGCCAAACCGTGTTCGCCGTGAAAGTATCCGTTGTCCGTCGTGAAAATGACCAGCGTGTCGTCATCCAATCCTTGCGCGCGTAATTCAGCCAGCACTCGTCCGACGGTTGAATCAACTTCTGTCGCCAACCGGTAATAGGCTTTCATGTATTGCTGATATTTTTCCGACGTGTCGAAGCGCCAATGCCAGCGGTTGCGACCTTCGTTTTTTTCGTTGGCGATGAACGGCGGCAAGCGTTTGAAAAACTCATCGCCAGCGGTTTTTGGCGCAGGTATGGTGACGTTCTGGTAAAGCGATTCGCTCTGCGGCTGATACAAATACTGTTTCGGATTCTGGTCTTCGGCGTGAGTGGCAAAAAACGCCAACGTCAGCACAAACGGTTTGCCCGATGGTCGAGTCCGCAAAAACTCCAACGCATCGTTTTCGTTTTTCTGCGTGACGTGAATCGTTGAACCGTCTTGTTGTTTGATGAAATGCGTTCCCGCATAAGACCTTCCAAAATCAAATTGTTCAGATGGAAACTTGCCGTTGTGCCATTTGCCAACGTGGCCGACGTAATAACCGTTTGCGCGCAACATTCCGGGATAAGTTTCGCTCCACGGAGTCTTGAACATTTCAAACGCCGGGTTGCCGTGCCGAGACATCCATTGACCGGTAAACAAAGACGCGCGACTGACTCCGCAAATCGAAGTCGTGACGAACGAATTGGCGAACCGCACGCCCTCGCGCGCCAACTGATCCAGATTCGGCGTTTTGACAACCGGATTTCCGGCCACGCCCAACGTATCGTGTCGCCAATCGTCAGCGTAAAGAATCAGAATGTTCGGCTTCGTCCTGGGCTGCGCCAGAGCCATTCCGGCAATCAGGCTCAAGCATGCCAGGCCGAGTAAAAGAAATTTCTGGTTCATACTCTCAAAGCCTTAGCCCAATGCTGTGACGGCAACTACAGCGTCTTTCTCATGAGCAATGCTGACAGGGTTTCGCAACGTTCGCCCGAAGTCTTCAAAGCGAACGTTCATGACATCGCCGTCATTCAATCGTATGCCTGCGCCAAAGCTGAATGCATCGGCTCCGAAAAAATGAACGTGCAGATCGCCCGGTCGGCGATGGCCTTCAAATTTGAAATGATGATGTTCGATGTTGCCGAGGCTGTGGCACATTTCGGCGTCACCGGTTTTGATTTCGTGCGACCAGACCGTCTGGCCGTCGCGTTCGATGGAAACCGTGCCGGGCACCGATTGAAAATCATGGTCAATCGCCAGTTCCGGCCCAATGGAACAGCTTCGCAACTTTGACCCGGCCAGATACAGGTAATTGTGCTTTTCAAACTGATGGTCGGAAAATTCATTGCCGACCGCGAACCCGATGCGATATGGCTGGCCATTCGCGCCGATCAAATAAATGCCTGCGACTTCCGGTTCTTCGCCGCCATCTTCGGCATACTTGGGAACTTCCAGCGGTTCGCCGTGCCCGCGCAAAACCGTGCCGTTGCCTTTGTAAAACCATTCCGGCGCGACGCCGATCTGCCCTTCCGCAGGTCGCCCGCCTTCCAATCCCCACTGAAACATTTTCATGCTGTCGGTCAGATTGTCGCTTTTGGCGTGCATGGCGTTGCGATTTTTAGCGCTGGCCGTGTGCGTCAAACCGGTTCCCGTCACCAAACACCGAGCCGGTTCTTCGGGATGATCCGCCGCGGGCAGAATCCGCCACGCCGACGTTCCGGCGTAAATCGAATCGTATTCCAGCGTTTCCTCGCTCAAATGTTGTCGAACCAGATCGGTTAATTTCGTGTTGGTGTTGATCGCTTCGTTCGCCAGGTCATACACCGTGGCGAATTTCGTCAACAATCGAACATTCGGCTCTTCGACCAAGCCAAGTTTGCGAATGCTTCCCTGCTGCAATTGAATCAATCGTGTCGTCATTGGTATCTCGCTTTTCAGGAATAGGGTTCTTCCACGAAGGCACACAAAGATTCACGAAGAAAACAAATCAACCTGATTCCCCTTCGTGTTTTCTTCGTGCCCTTCGTGGATCAAAAAAGTTTTCATTTCACTGCCGCACTTTCCAATTCGGATGGTCAACGTGCGCTTCGTTCATCAGAGCGATTGCCTGTTTTACGATCTCAGGATTCGCGTCGGCCAGGTTGTTCGTTTCGCTCAGGTCTTTCGACAGATCGAACAGCTCTACTTTGCCGGTCAGCATTGGTTGGCGGACGGCTTTCCAATTGCCAAAGCGAACCGATTGTCTGCCGCCTTGTTCGTAAAACTCGAAGTAAATGTATTTGTGCTGGCTTTGCTGAGCCGGTTTTCCAACCAGCGCCGGTAAAAAGCTGATCGAATCCAATCCGTTCGGCAGCGACTGGCCGGTCAGTTCGCCAATCGTCGCCATCACATCGCCGAAATAGCCTATGTGGTCGCTGACAGTCCCGGCTTTGATTTTTCCCGGCCAGCGCGCGATGAACGGCACACGAACGCCGCCTTCATACAACGCGCGTTTCATTCCGCGCAAACCGCCTGATGGGTTGAACAATTCGGGATGATGCTTGCCTTCGTTGTGTGGTCCGTTGTCGGAACTGAACATCACCAACGTGTTGCGATCCAATCCTCGCGCTTTCAACCAGGCCATGATCTTGCCGACTTGCGTATCCAAATGCGTGATCATCGCCGCCTGACCTTTGTCCTGATCCGACCAGGGTTTGTCTTTGTAAATGCCGTAATCGGGGACTTCCTGTCCGTTGCCGACCCCGCGCGTTGCTTCGTTGTTGGCGTGTGGCAAAGTCGAAGCAAAATAGAGGAAAAACGATTTCGAGCGGTTCTGTTCCAACCACGTCATCGCGCGGTCGAAAATCACGTCCGGCGCATAATCCACTTTTTCTTTTGCCCATCCGCTGCCGACTTCCTTGTTTTCTTCTGCGGGAATGTTGCGAAGCGGAACACGTTCGGAATTGTGAACCAGAAACGTCGGGTAATAGTTGTGCGCGTGAGACTGATTCAAAAAGCCGAAAAATTCGTCAAAGCCTTTTTTGTTCGGATGGCCTTCGGAACCGATTTCGCCCAAGCCCCATTTGCCAAACAACGCCGTTTGATAACCCGCGCTTTTGAACACTTCGGCCACGCTGCGTTCGTCTTTAGGCAGGGTTTGAATGCCCATGTTTCCGGCTCCGGCGTTGCCACGCACGCTGACGTGGCCCATGTGTTTCCCGGTCATCAGCACCGCTCGCGATGGCGCGCATACGGTTGATCCGGCATAAAACTGCGTGAAGCGTTTGCCTTCAGCAGCCAGCCTGTCAAGGTTCGGCGTTTGAATCAGTTTTTGCCCGTAACTGCCTAAATCTCCGTAGCCAAGATCATCAGCAAGAATGAAGATGACGTTTGGTTTATCAACGCGTTGGGCGAGCGGAAAACGGAAAGGCGCTGCCCCAAACAGCAACGCCCACAACAACAATCCGCAAATGAAACTTTGGCGGGACACAGAAAACTCCTCCGGCGAACTGGCCGGTTTCCCTGTTCGCCAGTTCAGACGTGTTGATCAAAAAGAATCGTATTTCCATCCGGGTCAACGGCAACAAAACTGGCTGGCCCCGTTGTCGTTTCATCCGCTTCCTGCACCAACTGCACTCCTTGCGCTTTCAGTTGGCGCTGCAGTTCGCGGATGTCTGTAAACGAATCCAGCTTTTGCGCGTTGCTATCCCATCCGGGATTGAAGGTCAGAATGTTTTTTTCGAACATTCCCTGAAACAGCCCGATTACGGTATCACCGTTTTTCAGGATCAGCCAGTTTTGTTCGGGATGGCCGGCGAAAGCCTGAAACCCGAATTTTTCATAAAAGCTTCTCGACTCTTCGAGATTTTTGACTGCCAGACTGACGGAAAATGCTCCTAAGTTCATGATGTTGCTCCTTTGGTTGCGGAAAAAGTGGGGGTTCAAAAATTACTGTTTGGCTTTTTTGTAGACAGCCAGAAACTGCATCGTCCCAGCTTTGGTCGTGAATTCAGAAGGGCGCGTTTTGCCCGCCAGGTCATAACAAATTCTCAAGGTATCCCCTGCCAATTCGTAAATCGCCAAGAAAGTTTTGCCTTTGTTCGGCCCGTCCGTGCCAGAAATATCCATGCCTTTCAGAGCCTTGGCTTCTTCCGACGTAACCAGCTTAAAAGTGCCATGATCGTTTTGGTAGGTGTAACGCCCTTCGGTCAAAACCAGTTGAGTGTCTTTGAATCCGTCATCCGGCATCTTGCGTCCGCCAAGTTCCGCCGTCATTAAAACCCACGTTCCTTCCAGCGCCTTCCGTTCATCTTCCGCCTTCTGAAAACTTACGGGTAGAAACGCAAGGTAACCAACACTCAGCAGCAAAAACAATTTTCCAATCATAGAAAGCTCTCCATTTTTGTTGGTAGTTACAGTTTGACGACGGGCAAACAGCCGTAAAGATCGAAGGTTTCCCAGCCGATCTCTTCCGGCGTGCGCACAAAGACTTCAAAGCCGGGCAAATTGGCGGGCAGATAATCACTGGCCGGAAGCCAGATGCGAAACAGATACTGCCAGGCAATTCCTACCGCCGAGAGGTCTCCGACGCAATGCAGTACCGCAATGGCTTCAGTTTCAAAATCCCGCATGGTCAATCCCAGCGCTTCACACTCGGCGCGATCCGGCATTTGCACGCTTCGATTTGACCGCTGCCGGGATTTGAGAATTTCTCCCACAATCCCTTCGTCGCGGGCATTCATGGGAAAGACAACGCCCATATCATAACTGCATTTTTCCGGCGGCGTGATGCTCGGATCGTCCGCAGACATTCCGATCAACACCACATCATCAAGGTCGGTTTGCCGACGCGCCAGCCAATTCACCAACGTATGATAAGCCTCAACCAGCCGCTCATTGCCGTAAGAGTTAAAGACACGAAAGTAAACGTATCGGCAGCGATCCAAGTTGCCGATGCGAACGTGCAACCCGGCCTCTTTCGCCAGATGTTCAAGTTCTTCAAGAGGGTAAAACATCAAGTCATCCGGCGTTTTGCAAATCTTGCTATTTTCCAGCGGCGAATGCCGATCCCAGGCGCTGGCATTAATGCCGAAATAAGCTTTGAAGGCGCGCGAAAATTCCGCCAGTCCGGGAAAGCCGACTTCAATGGCTATGTCCGTGATTCGTTGGCTGGGCGAAGCTTTCATCAACTGCGCGGCGCGTTCCAAGCGGGCGCGCCGCACAAAACTGTTTACCGTTTGGCCCGTGATGCCCTGAAAGACCCGATGAAAATGAAACGGAGAGAAGTGGCTAACATCGGCAAGTGTTTTTAGCGACAGGTCGCCGTCCAGATGTTGCGCGATGTAATCGAGCACGCGGTTGACCCGCTCTTCGTAATGGTTCTTGCTCATCGTCGTCAAAGAAAAAGGCGCTGCTCACAGAGAAGCAACGCCTTGGAAAAGATTTGTTTCGCAGCAACGCTCGCTTAGCCGACCATCTCCAGCCCGCGCATCGTGCCGGTGCTGGTGGCGAATTTGTCCGCTTCGATGCCCAGCCGTTGCAGGATGTTGACGAACAGATTCGGCAGCGGATAGTTGCGTTCACGGTCGAACGCCAGATGCTGGCCGTGTTTGAATCCGCCGCCCGCAAACAACGTTGGCAGGTTTGTCGTCACGTGCGTATTCGCGTCTCCCATGTTCGTGCCATACAACACCATCGTGCGATCCAGCAACGTGTCGTTGCCTTCCTTGCGGGCTTTCAAATCCGTAAACAATTTGTCGAGCGCGCGCATTTGCATACGATCGGCGATTTCGTGCTGGCGCAACTTTTCGGGTTTCTTGCCGTGGTGCGAAATCGCGTGGTAGCTGTCCGCCATCACTTCATCACCAATCGTAATCGCGGGCGAATTCACGCTGTCGAGCATCAACGCCACCAGTCGCGTCGAATCCGTCTCGAAGGCCAGCGTGGCGAGGTCGTACATCAACCGAACTTTTTCAAAATAATCACGCGGCGCAGCGCTGTCTGACGGGCATTGCGCGCTGACGACGGGTTTTGGCTTCTGTTCCCATTCAGCCGCTTGCCCCAGACGTTTTTCCAAATCGCGCACGCCGGTCATGTATTGATCCAGCCGTTCGCGATCGCGCGCGCCAAGATCGCGTTGCAGCCGTTTCGTCTGTTCCGCCACGGAATCCATCACGCTTTGTCCCAGCGCCAAGCGGCGAACTTGCGCTTCGACTTCGGCGGGCGTTCCGGTGACAAACATGCGTTTGAAAATTTCGGAGGGTTTTTCTTCAGAAGGAATCAACACGCCGCCGCTCGTCCACGAAAGACTGTGCTGGCCTTGTTGAATGTTGACGCCGAGCGTCAGCGACGGAAAGCGCGTCTGGTTGCCGATGTGTTCCGCCGCAAATTGATCGAGCGAAATCGTGTTGCGAAAGCCGCCACTTGACGGATGCGGCGCGGCAGTCAGAAAACAATTGTCCGCTGGATGCCCAGCGTCTACGTCAGGATGCCAAACGCCGCTGAAGACCGTGAACTGATCGCGGTGCGCCTTGAGTTCTTCCAGATACGGCGAAAGCTGATAGCCAAAACCTTTTGAATCCGCCGCCGGGAAAAACTTCCACGGCAGCACGCCGAGGTTGTTGCAAATCGCAAACAAGCGGCGCGGCACGGCGGCAGCTTCGGCGCGCGCAAACGCAGGCAGCATCGCGTCCAGCAACGGCAAGCTGAGCGCGACACCGGTTCCGCGTAAAAAGCTGCGGCGAGATAGGGCGGTTTGGGTGGAGATATTTGCGGTCTTCATGCGGGTCATCCTTCCTCTTGATTTAGAAACGGTCGTTTTCTGCGGGTTCTACATCTGGCACTTTTGCAAGCAATTGCTCGAATCTTCTCGACTTTATTTCTTTTTGCAATCTATAGCGATCAAGCATTGCGTCAATCATGGCTTGTGGCGGCAAGCGAAAGTTTGTTTGCGCCAGTTTCGCAATCGCTTGTGGCAAGTCTATCAATTCTTGTCTTGCCGCACGCTCCAAAATATCCAACGTCCGAATGGTCGTGAGTTTCAAACGATTGGCTTCGACGCGCGCGCCGTTGTCATCCAGCAAAACTGCATCCGCGTTTAATTCGAGAGCCAGTGCAAAAGCTTCACGTTGGCCCGCGCCAATGCGCTTTTGCGGCGTATACAACGAAATATCCGCTTGTCGAATTTCCAGCCAACCGGGCTGACTGTTCATCCAGTCTTTGACTTTCTGGGGCGTCTTGGGGCGTTGCATATCCTCAAAGACTGCCTGCGGAATCAGGATTTTCGTAAACAGGCTTTCTAGAATGTTTACCTCATCAATGAAAATCAGATACCGCAATGGAACCGTATCGGAGACAACAATCATTTCTTGTCGAGTATCGCAGCCAATTTGGCTTGCCCCTTCTCCAACTCTTCCATCGTGAAGCCTGTATCGCGGACGTCATTCGCCTTGAAAAAATCATACAACTCTTCCCGATCTGCAAAGCCGAGCATATCAATGACGCCCCATTCCGTAATCAATCCGGCTTCGTATGCTCGGATTGTGGCCAGTTCTAAGAGGCGACGTGGAAGCGGCGTCTTGGAACCATTCTGAAGATCAGCGGCTACGTCATCTGGAATAAATGTATTGAGTGTGATTTCCATTTCCTTGCCTCGCTTGCAGAATACATCCGCCGGGTCACACAGAGCAATAAAAGTCATCTATCTCGAAACATTTTACACTTGACGACAAGTCAAATGAGCGGCTTCACGCCATCGTTTTGAAGACTTGTCCAAATCCTACCCAAGAACTTCTCGCATCATCACGGCAAAGTCGCGGATTGCGCGTTCGCCATCGCCGATATACGCAGAACCGTGCATTGGCGCAATCGTGCGCGGCTTTAGTTCCGCCAGGCTTTGCAGAATTCCGTCCGTGTTTTTGGTGTAGGGCATGTAATTGGCCAGCGGACCGGCTTGGTAATCTACCAGCGTCTTGCGTGCGCGTTCGATGACGTCGGAGGTGGTCAGCGGTTCTACGATGCCGCCTTGATGAAACAAGTCAGAACAAAGCAGCGTGCCGTTTGTCTCTTCAAACAGCATTCCGGCTTCCCAGCAATGCGGGACGTGCGGCGTGCGCAGAAAGCGGAAGCGATACTTGCCGGTACTCAAAACTTCGCCGTGCTCCAGCCCTCTGGCGGGACGAATGGCGAAATCGTTGACGCTGACCATTGCGCCGAGCGTGCTGCAGGCGGCTTGCGCGTTTGGTGCGAGTTGCAGCCACTGGTTGAGCGAACCGCATTCGTCAGCTTCAAAATGGCTGAAGCTGATCCAGCGAAGCGTCGCGGGATCAATCAGGCTGGCAACCGCTTCTTGCACGAGGGGAAACAACGCGTTCATGCCAGTATGAAAAAGCAACGGCTCATCGTCTTTGACCAGAAACTGGTTGAACTGCAAATCAGCTTCAGGGACGTAAGTGACGATTTGATAAATGTCAGGAGCGATTTCGGTAACAGCCATGATTACCTCCGTAAACTGGTTAATGGAATGTCGAACGATTCTCTCGACTTTGGTTAGATCCACCGCCGAACCTGATTCATATACGCGGCGAATTCCTCGCCAAAAAGTTTCAGCAACATTCGCTCTTCGGGGACGATTTGAAACCGCGTCAGATACGCGCAGAAGAGCAATACCGCCGCAAAGCCAAACAAATTTGCCTGCCAAACGGCCACGCCAAACAGCGCCAGCGCCATTCCCAGATACATCGGATTCCGAGTCCAGCGGTAAATGCCGGACGACACAACAGAAGCCGTTCGTTCCGGCGAAAACGGACTCATCGTCGTTTTCCGGCGGCGAAATTCAAAGACGCCTGCGCTGATCACTGCCAAACCAAGCAGAATCGAAATCAACGCGAGTGTTTGGCGTCCGGGCAACGCAAGATTTGCAGCCGGGAAATATCTGCCAGCCGCCCAGATCGCCGCAGCGAAGACGGCGAACAGCGCCAGCGGTGGCACGCGAAGTTCAAGGCTCTTCATCATTTATTCCGAAACATCTCGCTTTCGATCAGCAAGCGAATCTGAGATGCCTAAGTCACGTCTCTTTTATGTGCTTCCATATATGCCCGTAACAACGAGTTAATCTTCGTCTGGTAACCACGTCCTTGTTGCCGGAACCAGTCCAGCACATCGCCATCAAGTCGCAAGGTCAATTGCGCCTTGCGAGCAACCGGCTTCAGCCCGCGTCTAACGACTGCGCGAGCAAACATTTTCGGCGTCACTTCAGGAGAATCAGAAAGGTCAACGTCTTTATCCGTCATTGTCTCCAGGCGCTTCCAATCAGTCTGCGATGCCTTTGAAGTATTTTTTTTCTTCATATTTAGTCGCTTTGCGTGCAGAAATTAGTCGAATAACTGAGTCAGTTTCGGTATGGATAACTGCTAGCACAAAGCCATTGAGCAAGCCAAATGTAACGAACCGCTCTTCGCCATAATCAAAGCGGTCGTCCAGCGTGGTCACCGTGAATCCATCAAACATTGGCTCCATATCGGAAAAATCCACGCCGTGTTTGGCAAGATTGGCTTGGCGTTTTGCTTCGTCCCACTCAAATCTCATGGCCGATTGTAGTTACACGCTGTCGTTACAACAAGCTGGCTTATTTATCCCGAAACATCTCGTTTTCGATCAGCAAGTGAATCAACGATTTCACGCCATAACCTTTGCTGGCAGCACGGTTCAACAACGCTTCGACTTTTGGACGGTCGCTGAATTGCGTCGGCGTGCCAGTGGCAAAAACAAGCAGTTGGTTTGTCAGGTTGCGCGCAATTTGCCGTTCGTCTTGCAGCAACAACGTCTTCAATTCGCGCACGTCCTTGAAGGTTTTGCCATTCGGCAACGAGCCTGAGGCATCCACCGGTTGAATATAACGAAACGCGAATTTCTGGCCGTTCTTGCCAACGCCGGGAGCTTTTTCGCCATCGGCCAACGCGCGGTATTTGTCGCGCCAAGCGCCAAAGACATCGAAGTTTTCGAGCGCAAAACCCGCCGGATCAATCTTGGCGTGACAGGTGTTGCAGCTCGGATTGGTGCGATGTTTTTCAAGCTGTTGCCGCAACGTCGTCGCGCCGCGAATATCCGGTTCGACGGCGGGCGTTCCAGGCGGCGGCGGCGGTACGGGTTTGCCCAAAATGCGTTCCATCATCCACGCGCCGCGCACAACGGGCGAAGTCGTGGTGCCGTTGGCCGTGACTTTCAGCACGCTGGCTTGCGTCAGCAAACCGCCGCGCACGGAATCCGGCGGCAAGGCGACACGGCGAATCTGCGAACCTTGCACACCAGGCAAACCATAGAGTTTCGCCAGCCGTTCATTCACCATCACGAAATCCGAGGCAATAAGGTTACGCGCGGGCAAATTTTCGCGAATGAGTTCGGCCAAAAACGCGCGCGTTTCAAACGTAGACGATTCGACCAGATGGTCGTCCAGGTAATAATCGCAGTACAGCAACTCGTCCGGCGACGAGATGTTTACTTTGCGCAGGTCGAGCCAGTAATCGAGGAACGCGTTGACGAATTGCTGCGAACGCGGATCAGCGAGCAGGCGATCCACTTGCGCGCGCAAGACAGCAGGTCTGCGCAACACGCCTTGCGCTGCCAATTCGCGCAATTTTGCGTCAGGTTCGGAATTCCACAGGAAAAACGACAAGCGCGCAGCCAGCGCGAAATCGTCCAACCGTCCGGGCTTTTCTTCGAGCGTCGTAAACGCGGGCGAACACAGCACGGCGGAATAAGCCGTAATCATCGCTTCGGTGAAGCTGCCGCTGTTTTTGTGCGCAGCGGCGAAGATTTTCAGGAAACGCCCGGTGTCCTCTTCGACGGCCTGCGCGGTTGTGTGGCGGTAGGCGCGGCGGATGAAGTTGCGCAACAACCGTTCAGCATCGGCGTGCGGTTGCGCGGATTTGACGCCGCAAACTTTCGTCAATTTTTGATTCGGATTTTTCGCGCGTTTGGCGGCTTGCGTTTCGGCAGTGTCTTCGTCTTCGAGATCAAGCAACGGCTGTCCGGCAAGCGCGTCTTTGCAGTGAATCGGCAAATCGCCGAACAGCAACTTATGTCCTTTTGTTGGCCATTCATCTTGCAACGGGCCTACGACTTCTAACCAACGAAACGCGACGCCGGGTTGACCGTCTTTTTCTGCCAGCGGATTGCGCCAGTTCGGCGGGCGCGAACGAAACAGTCGCACGGCATCCGGTCGGATGGTTTCGTCTTTCAGCAAATACACTTCGACTTCCTGCACCGAAGGTTCGGGCGAAACGTCTAGGTTCGCAAGATAACGCATCTGGCGCGGTGGGATTTCGGCATACAGCGTAATCGGTTCGTGCGTGCGACCAGGAAAAGCTTCGGTGCGACTGGGGTGAAACCATTTGTCGCCCGGCTGCGGCCCGGCCCAAAACGAATGCGCCATCAAGCGCAGTTTGTATTTGCCCGGCTGCGGTGCTTTGAATTGATTGAATCGGATTTCGAGCGGTTCATACGAACTGGCGACGACGCCCATGCCTTCCAGTTCGCGTTTCGCAGGGTCTTTGTCGCCAACGGTCATCGGCGCTTTTTTCTCAAGGATCGCAACGTCGGCTTCGTTGCCTATGAGTGGAAACGTCGCGCGTTCGGTATGCGTGTTGAATTGCGAAAATTCGATGTGCGCGGTGAACGCGCGCTGTTCGCGGGCGTAATAACGTTTGGTCGTTGTTTCGGGTTGTTTCTCCGCTCGCGCTATTACCTCGCGCAACGCGAATTCGGCAGCGGCCAGATAACGGCTGATTTGCACGTGCGAGACGCCAAGCGCTTCACCGGATTTGTTGAAACGATGGCGTTCGCCGTCTTCGGGCAGCATCTCTTTGATTTGCAGCCACGGCGCGCCGAGCAAATCGCGCAAGGTGTTTTCGTATTCGTAGCGATTCATGCGCCGCAGTACAGAGCGGCCTTCGCGGCGAATGCGGACGGCATCAGCGGCAATCATCGGCGCGGCCAACGATTTCAGAAAGGCTTTGCGTTCGGCTTGGCTGGGTTGCGGCGCAGCCTTCGGAGGCATTTCGCCTTCGTTCACACGGTCGTGAACCTTGACCCAGACGGCGAAGGTCGCGGCATCGGCAAAGTCCGGTTTGAGCGCGGTCAGATCCAGATTGCCTTTTTTCGTCGTGGGGTTATGGCAGGCAAAACAGTTCGTTTCCAAAAACGCCCGCGTTGAAACCGCGCTCGTTTTTTGCGAACTGGCATCCGCCACGCGCGTTTGCGGCGTCATTGCCCAGCCGGCCAACAACGCCAACACCACGATCGTGATCCATTTGACTCGTTCCGTCATCATTGCCTCCTAACAGTCGTTACCGGGTTGATGCGGGCGCGGCGGGCAGCATGTTGCGAATGGCCGTAATGCGCCATGTCTTCCCTTCCCGTTTCAATACCAGCGTCGTCCACATGCTGCGAGTCGCGCCGCCCGCTTGGCCCGTCAATTCATACCGGCCATCGGCGATGGCGACGTCTTTGGACACGAACCGAACGGATTCCACCTTGATCGTGCGCGTACCGCTGGAACTGCGCGAACTGGCCATCGAACCGCTGACCAAGGCTTCGCGGCCTTTACGCCATTCACCTGAAGAAACCAGTTGATCGGCGTCGGCGGTGAATAATGCTTCCGTCGCTTTCGGATCAATCCGTTCGCGCGCGTCCACGTATTTGGCGACGACTTCGCGGATGGCGATTTCGTCTTTGCTGATTTTTTCGGGTTTGGCTTGCGCCGAACAAACTGCAACCAGCGCCAGACAACACGACATTGCCAACAGAATTCGCATGACTTCTCCAAAAATGTTTTCGTTATTTGCGCTGTGCGCGCTGTTGCTGAATGTAGCGGGCAATCGGTTCCACCGGAGCCGTCCACAATTTATTCTCCGGCGCGGCGGCGTAAGCGACCAGCTTTTCCAGCGTGTCCAGCCGTGTCGTTTGCGCGCCGTCCTTGTTTATTTCGTGCCCCATCAAGATCAGCCAGCCGCCCTGTTTTTTGGTTTGCTCCAGAATCGGCAATAACTGGTCGAATGATTTGGCGTCCATGTCGAAGCTGGCCAGTTGCGCGAAATCGCAAAACAGCGGGTCGTTCGGCGTTTCGTCATAAGCGCTGCGCCCGGTCAGAAACAGCGAAGCCACGACGGGAATGTAGCTGCGCGCATCCAGCCCTCGCCCTACAAACGTCTGCCCGCACGTGTAGGCATAAGAAACCGGCGTCACGCCCAACAATGCTTTTAATTGGCGGTTGGCTTCGACCAGTTCGTCGTGCATTTTTTGCAGCGAATAATCTTCCAACGCCTTGTTGCGCGCCCAGGGAAAATTACCGCTGCACGGATGCACAATCGTATGGTTGGCGATTTCGTGCCCGTCAGCAGCCATCTTTTTCCAACCGTCCAATCGTTTTTCGACGTTCGAGGGCTGGACGTAAAACGTGGCTTTGGTTTGCAACCGCTCCAACGCCGCCCTGCCAATGTCCACCTGGCTGAGCCGCGCATCGTCAAAGGTCAGACTGAGCGCTCCTCGTCGCGCTTCCGGCCAGACAAAACCTGAACCTTGTTGCGGCGCGGACGAAACGCTCAGCCATTGCCCCGCCAGAAACACTGCGACAACCATCGCCAAAAACATTTTCTGTTTTGACATGCAGAACCTCGCGTTTCGTGAAGACTTCATTGTTTCAGCGGCGGAGTAATCATGATGTGAGCGCCCGCCGTTCCTGCGTCCATCAACCAGGGTTCGCCGCGTTTCGGCGTGGCGGAGAGTCCCAGCGATTCCGCCGTCGCAAACGGAATGTAAATCACCCAGCGAACCGATCCGTCAGTCACTTTTTTGGTCGCCGGGTCGTAACCTTTGCCGGAAAGCACGTACAGCATGCGCGGTTCGCGTGGCATTTTCAGTTTGCCTTCCTTGATTTCTTTCCAGCGGTATTCCGCATTTCGATTGCCGCCAGTGATGCCTTGCGCGGTCAATTCGCGGCCTCGCGCCATAAACGGTTCCAGGTCCTTGTGGTAACAGGCTGCGCTGAACCGATTGTCTTTGGGATCGTCGGCCAGACAGACCAATTCGTTCGTGCCTTTGCGAAGTTCGGTCAATTTGCCGTCTGCGCCGTAACCCAATACTGCCGCGCCAGTGCGCAATTCTTCGGGCAAGGCCTGAATCGTCGCGGCGATTTGATCTTCCGCCGATGGAATAACCGGAGCAGGCGTTTGGCCAACGGCGACACTCGAACCCAACACCAGAACAAGCAAAACAAACGCTTTCATATTTTGTGATCCTCCTTGGGAAAACAGTTGATGGAACGCCGGCGTTACTTTTTGGCGGCAACGCCGGTCAGTTTGCGAATCAATTCGACTTCTTCTGCGCGATACGGCGAACCATGCTGTGGCCAATCATTTTCGAAGTTCTTCAGCGCCGGAACGATCCGGGCAATCAGTTCATTTCTTCAATTCGGCTTTCATTCCCAGATTGCGAATCAGCCGATGCAGATGGTTGGGGTGCATTTCCAACAAACGAGCGGCTTCGGTGTAATTGCCCTGCGCCTGTTCGTAAGCGGCAAGAATCAATTGTTTCTTGGCCTGATTCACAGCCTCGTAAAAATTCTGGCTCGCCTGGCCGGATGAAACGGCAGACGCTGGAATGGCGGCGATGACGTCTTCCGGCAGGTCTTCGATTTGCAGAGTGTCCGCAACTCCCATGACCACCGCGCGTTCGATGGCGTTTTCCAGTTCGCGGACGTTGCCGGGCCAATCGTAATTGAGCAGGCAGTTGCGCGCCTGAATGGAAATGTCCCTGACCTGGCGATTGCATTGATGGCTGTATCTGGCCGCGAAAAACAAGGCCAGCGGCAAAATGTCTTCGCGCCGCTCGCGCAGCGGCGGCATGTTCAATCGCAGAACATTCAACCGGTAATACAAATCTTCGCGGAAGACGCCGTCCTTGATCGCCTGTTCCAGATTGCGGTTGGTGGCGGCGATCAATCGGATGTCGGCTTTGATGGTTCGCGTGCCGCCGACGCGCTCGAATTCGTGTCCTTGCAGCACGCGCAGCAATTTGGCCTGTAACGACAAGGCCATTTCGCCGATTTCATCCAGAAACACAGTTCCGCCTTCGGCCACTTCAAGTTTGCCTTTTTTGGTGGCGACGGCTCCGGTGAAAGCGCCTTTTTCGTGGCCGAACAATTCGCTTTCCAGCAGTGTTTCAGTCAATGCGGCGCAGTTGATGGCGACAAATGGTTTGGCCGCGCGCTGGCTGTTGAAATGAATGGCGCGCGCGGCCAGTTCTTTGCCGGTCCCGCTTTCGCCGCGAATCAGCACTGTGGAATTGGTCGGCGCGGCTTTGGCAATGAACTGGTAAACATCGCGTATGCGCGGGCTGTCGCCGATCATGTCGTGCTGGATGGCCATTTCGGCTTTCAGCCGCAGATTTTCGTGTTCCAGATTGTGAACGCGCTGTATGTTGCCGAGCGCGACCGTCGCCACAGAGGCAATCGCGCGCAGCAACTGCAAATGATCTTCGTCGAAATTGACCGCCGAATCAGGCGTGTCCAGATAAATCGCGCCTGAAACTTTGACGCCGACGGCCAGCGGCACAATCATCAACGCGTGAATCGTAGCGGCGGACAGGCTTTGGGCGTCGCGAAACGCCAGGTCCTGCAAAATGTCGTTGCAGATAAACGCTTCGCCTTCGCGCGTGGCGCGGTCTGTGACTGTTCGACTGACTTCAATCGGGTCTCGGCAATTGGCGGCGCGGTGGCGACCGAAAACGGCGGCAAACTGATCGGAATGTTCGTCGGCGATCAAAATCGCTCCGCGCGAAGCCGGAATGACTTCAAAGATCAACGGCAACAATTGCTGCGCGAAACCTTCCAAACTGTGCAGCGAATTGACCGTCAGGCTGATTTTCAACAGAGCGTTCAAATCGCGTGTCGAACGCGACGGGGCGATGACATCCTGTTCAGCGGTGCTGAAATTTATGAAATCCTCTTTCCGCAAACGCAAGGTGTGATTGGCAACAATGCGGTTTTCATGCACCTGAACCTGGCTGAACGGATTGGATTCCGCAGTTTCATCGCATTGAAAAAGAAACAAGGTGTCGCCGATACGAACCCTGTCGCCGGATTTCAGAGTATGTTGTTTGACCGGCATTCCGTTGACATAAGTGGCGTTGCGGCTTCCCAGGTCTGAAATCAGAAAACGCTGGCCGTCGCGTTTGAGCGAACAATGACGCCGCGAAACTGACATATCGGGCAGGCAGATGTGGTTTTCCGGTTCGCGGCCAACAGACGTTTCGTCCTCCGTCAATTGAAAGGTGATTCCTTCAAACGCTCCGGCAATGATAATCAGTCTGCTCGCCATACCGTCACTTCCTCAAAACTACTAGCCGGGTTGTTAGCCCGACTAACAGAACTGTTAGTCCCAGATTGTTTCAACAGCAACTTTTTGATCTGTCTCCAACCGCTCGAATCTGCCTCAAAGTCTGCCTAACTTCCAGTAAATCAATCCGTTCGCTCGCCTTCGCCGTTTCAGACTCCGCCCGGAAATCCGAATGGCACAACGATTGAACTATGCAAAAACGAATGCAAACCGAAAGCGAATTGAGGCTGGCATTTGGGGCGGACGATACAGGAACAAAAACTCCGGTGTCAAAGCTGGAATCGGCAATCGCCCGGCCAGGCATCAATCGAAACGTTGATAACACCAATTCCGAAATCATACGAATTGGAAACGAATGGAAATTTAGGAGGACTTATGGAGAAACTCAGATTCAATCAAACTTTCATACGCCAGATGCTGGCAACCGCCATGGTTGCCTTGATGCTCTTTACCGCCATCCCAACCTGGCCTGGAGCCGGACGAGCGACGGCATCGTCCACCATTGAAGGCGAAATCCTGAAGGCTTTCGATGAGCTGCAAGCTCATATCACCAAACTCCCGGGCGCGATGTTTTCCGCTGCTGTGCGCAACAGCTTGAACGCCAAACTGAAAGACGCGCGAATCGCGTTTTCTGCCGAAGACCCATGCGCAGGCGCGAAGTTTCTGGAAGCTATGGTTGCCGAAAGCCGCGCCTTGCGATCCGGGCTTCGCACCGCCACAGCCGAAGATTTGAGCAATCGCGTGAGTTCGTTGCGTCACGATTTGCTGGCCAAACGCAGGGACGGAAAAGTCTGTACTGACTCGCCGCGTTTCGACAAAACGCCTGAAGTCGAAATTCTGGAATCGGACAACAAACATCTGCGCGGAGCAGTGACGTTCGGCGAACCGAAGATGTGGACAGTCAACGCCGGCGGCGAACAATTCACCGAGATGGAAATCCCTGGCGTGCAGCAGGGCGTGGGCGAACCGGGTATTCCATCCGTTCCGGTTCTTTATCGTCTGGTTGCCGTTCCGCAGGGCGCGAAAGCTCGCGTCGCTGTCAAAACCGGCAATGCGCAGAGCATGAAAGTCAATCTGTACCCGATCCAGCCTGAAGCTCAGGACAGCGTGCAGAAAAATAACGAACTGAAATTTCCGGCGGATCGTTTCAAGGAGCCTGAATTTACCAAGAATAAAGACGTGTACGACTCCGACGCCTCTTTCCCGAAAGAAGTCAGCGTGGTCACGCCGCTGGGCAAAGCGCGCGACATGCAGTTGGTTCAACTGGCCATCGCCGCCGGACAGTACAATCCCAAATCACAGCAATTGACGCTGTTTGAATCGGTCGAATTCGAAGTGTTTTTTGAAGGCGGCAACGGCGCATTCGTCACCACAGATGCCGTCAATCAATTTGAATCGGCGTCGAGTTCCCTGGTGAATTCGGTCATCAATCGCAAGGAAA
Source organism: uncultured Heliomicrobium sp. (assembly GCA_964470555.1). GTDB lineage: Bacteria > Acidobacteriota > Blastocatellia > RBC074 > RBC074 > RBC074. Next base: position 8,256 of record CAYYDG010000064.1, on the reverse strand, counting down.
TCTTCAAATTCGTCATTGAAGGCAATCGCAAGTTCATCTGCGGCGGTGAAGAGTTCCTGATTCTGACGCATCCTGATTTCCGTGACGCCGCCGACCGGCTGGCCGAATGGAAACGCGATAAGGGAATCACCACAACTGTTTTCAACGTCAACGATGGCAACAGCAGCGGCCCGGACACCAAAGAAGAAATTGACGCTTTCATCGAAGGTCGTTTCAACTGGTGCGGCGTTCGCCCGTCGTATGTGTTGTTGCTGGGCGATGCGGAATTCATCGAACCGTTTTACGTACACACTTCAGGCAGTTTGCGAACCGGAACCGATTATCCGTATGCGCTGTTGCCAGGCGACGACGTGCCGGATTTCGCGGTGGGACGCATTCCGGTGGACACGCTGGATCAGGCGAACACGGTGGTGGACAAGATCATCAATTACGAATCGAATCCGCCTTCTCAGAATTCGTTTTACCAGAACGTCGGCATCGCGTCGCAATTCCAATGCTGCCGCAGCGGCGGTCAGCAAGGCCGCGACCTGCGCAGCTTCATCGAAACTTCCGAACTGGTGCGCAACGAACTGCTCGATCGCAACTACAACGTTGACCGCATCTACACCAAAACCGTCGAAGGCAGCGGCGGCAGCACTCCCCGGCGGTTCTACAACGGCACGTTGTTGCCGGAAGCGCTTGACGCGGACAGCGGCTTTGCCTGGGACGGCGACACGGACGACATCGTCAATGCCTGGAACGCCGGACGGTTTCTGTTCCTACACCGCGACCACGGTTGGAAAGACGGTTGGGGGCATCCAGAATTCACGACGGAAAATGTTGATAACGATTTGACCAATGGCGAATTGCTGCCGGTGGTTTTCAGCGTCAACTGCGCCAGCGGATTGTTCGACAACGAAACGGCCAATGGCGATTACGGAACGACTACCGACGGCGAATACTTCGCCGAACGGTTGTTGCGAACGCCAAACGGCGGCGCGGTGGGAATGCTGGGCGACACGCGCGACAGCCCGACCTGGGCCAACAGCGCGCTGACACGCGGATTTTTCGATGCTGTCTGGCCAAACACGGTCGCGGATTTCGGCGACAATACTCGACACCGTCGTTTGGGCGACATTCTCAACCACGGCAAGCTGTATTTGATCACTCAGATCGGCGTCGCCGGAACGACCGAAGCTCCGACCGAATGGAACGTGACGAGCGAACTGTATATGTGGCACGTGCTGGGCGACCCGACGCTGGAAATGTGGACGCGGCGTCCGTTGAATGCAATGCCTTGGGATTTCACGGCTCGGTGGGGCAACCTGCTTACGCTGAAGGTCAAATATGCCTTTGAACACGCAACCATCACCGCCATTCAGCAAACTCGAAACGGTTTCGTTCATATCGGACGAGGCAGGGTCAAAAATGGCGAAGCGATTCTGCAAGTGGTACAACGCCCTGTGGCCGGTCAACCGATTCAGTTGATCGCCAGCGCCGAAAATGAGGTGAGCGTCAATCTGACCAGAAAAGCTGACAAATAATCTTCAATGACGCTCAAAAGAGCGCCCATTGGGAATCCGGCGGAGTCGAACCAAACGCAAAATAGCGGTTTCGGTTCGGCTCCGTTTTTTGCAACCCGTCGTTCACTCGTTTCTTACCGCCCAAATTCCACTGCTTGCTCGAAACATTACGCCAGACCCAGCCAACCATTCGCCGGGCGATTTCCGCCATTCACCGGCAGATTTCAGCGCTTCGTTGAATTCCAGATGCTGGCAATATCCCATCTCATTAAGATTCAGCCGTTTATCACTCAATGATCAAAATCCACTGATCCAATTTGTTTTCTCGGTTTAAGAAAAAAACCGTGTGAGAGGGAGAAATCATGCAGCTTCGTAAATCTTTAGTTGCCCTGACGTTTTGTTTGAGCGCGCTGGCCATCGGAGTTCAGGCGCAAAGCGGCGGCACGTTGCGCGGCAAAGTCGCGCTGGCCAACGGCGATCCGGTTCACAACGTCAAGGTGACGATCATTCAGTTGAAACGTTCGACCGAAACCAAAGAAGACGGCAGTTACGAATTTCAAAACGTTCCGGCGGGCAAATACGACATCTCGGCGCATCTGGAACGCACGCCAGACATTTTGGCCAAAGCTGAAATCGCCAGCGGGCAAACCGTCACTGCCGATTTTGAAATCCGTTTGGAAGCCGTCCGCGAACAAGTGACCGTCACCGCCACCGGCAGCGAAGAAACCACGTTCAATTCCATTCAATCGGTGACAATCATCGGCTCGCTCGATCTGGCCAGGAAAAACCCAATCAGTCTGGGCGAAGCGCTGGATCACGAACTGGGCGTCGCCAAACGCAGTTTCGGTCCCGGCAGTTCGCGTCCCGTCGTGCGCGGTTTTGACGGCGACCGCGTGCTGGTTTTGCAGGAAGGCATTGGCATCGGCGGACTCGGTTTTCAATCCGGCGACCACGCCGAACCGATTGATCTGCTCTCGCAAGACCGCATAGAAGTCGTCAAAGGCCCGGCAACATTGCTTTATGGCAGCAACGCCATCGGCGGCGTGGTCAATGCCATCAGCGGTCACAACGAAGCTCACAAAGGCGTGCGCGGTTATGTGACAGGCATCGGCGGAACGACCAACAATCAATTCGGCGGCAGCGGCGGCATCGAATTCGGAACCGAACGCTGGCTGTTCTGGGCCAATGGCGGCGGGCAACGCACTCAGGATTACAAAACGCCGATTGGCACGATTGAAAATTCATTCTCCCGTTATGGCAATGCGTCCGGCGGGTTCGGCTATTTCGGAGACAAGGGATTTTTGAGCTTCAGTTACACCGCCGACCGCCGCAATTACGGGATTCCGACGGAACCTGAAGAAGAGCACGACGATGACCATGGCGATGACGACGATGACGACCACGGTCACGGCCACGAAATGGTGCGACTGAACCCGCGCCGCGATGGTTTTCAATTCCGCGGCGGGTTCCGCGATCTGGCAGCGCCGATCAGCGGCGGCAACTTCACGCTGCAATACAACAATTACCGCCACGACGAAATCGAATTGCCCGACGAAGAAATCGGCACGCAATTCAAAAACAAATCTTTCCTGTATCGCGCGGTTTTCGATCAACGCCGCACAGGGCGTTATTCCGGCAGCTTCGGCTTTTCCGGCCTCTATCGCGATTTCACCGCCATCGGCGAAGAAGCGCTGGCTCCACCGACCACGCAAAACAATTTCGCGGCTTTCGGATTGCAGACCGTTGATTTTGAAAAGTTCGCCTTGCAATTCGGCGGTCGAGTCGAACGCAACGCTTATTCGCCCGACGGTTTGAGAGATCGTTCATTCACGGGCTTTTCCGGTTCGGCAGGCATTCGCGTTGGACTGGGTGGCAACAACGTCTTCGTCGCCAATTACACGCACAGCTATCGCGCTCCGGCCTTGGAAGAGCTGTACAACAATGGCCCGCATCCGGGAAATCTGACCTTTGAAATTGGCGATGACAATCTGGATCGCGAACGCGGCAATGGCATTGATTTTTCGCTGCGCCACAACAGCCGACGGCTGCGCGCCGAAGCGAATTATTTCTATTACAGGATCAATGATTTCGTTTACCTGGCGCCGACCGGCAACATCGAAGACGGTTTGATCGAAGCCAATTACGCGCAAGGCGACAGCCGATTCACCGGCACGGAACTGCGATTCGATGTCGGCCTGACCAACAACCTCTGGTTGTTGTCGAGCCTGGATTACGTCAACTCCGAATTGACCAATACCGGCACGCCGTTGCCACGCATTCCGCCGCTGCGCGCTCGCGTTGGATTCGAAGCTTTTGCCAAAGGCTTCCGCATCAACCCTGAAATCGTCATGGCGCAGGATCAGAACCGCCTCTTCACGACCGAAGAACGCACCGCCGGTTACGCGACAGTCAACCTGAATGCTTCGTACACCTACACGCAAAAACATTACGCGCATATCTTTTCGGTGAACGCCTTCAACCTGAACGACAAACTGTTCCGCAATCATTTGTCGTTCATCAAAGAGTTCGCGCCGGAAATCGGCCGCGGCATCCGCGCGGTCTATACGCTGCGTTTTTTCTAAAAGCCGGGCTTTTGCCTGAAACTTGTTGAGCCGCGGCAGCCGTTGTGTTTGCCGCGGCTCAATCTTTGATTCACCACTTGCGAGGCAAACCGTGTATCAATCGTGGCTGAAGAAATTTGGCGTGGCCGCGACTATGGCCTGCGCCGTGCATTGCTCCGTTATGCCATTGCTGAGCCTGCTGCCGCTGGTGGGAATCAGTTTTCTGACCGATGAGCGCATTGAATGGGCACTGCTGATCGCTTCTCTTTCGCTCAGTTCACTCAGTCTGATTCCCGATTATTTTCGCCATCATCATCGCACTGAACCCTTTGCGCTGCTTGCTGCCGGGGGCGCCCTGCTGCTGGCGGCGCGGCTCTGGTTTGAAGAGGAGTTGCGGATTGGGACACCGATGGTCGTCCTGGGCGCAGGCATAATCCTGACAGCCTACTGGTTCAATCGAGGTCTGTGCCAAGCCTGCCAAACTTGCCATACGCAGCAATGAAGATACCTTGCTGGTTCGGGCGGGCAAACTGCTTTCAAGCGCCGACGCTGCGGAGGAGCTGGCCGGGTCCCGCGCGGGGCTACAGCGAGAAGTCGATGGCCGGCAAGAGGCAGACAATGTCTAAATGCCTTTCATCGCCCCCTCCAGGTCAATCGCTCGCTCAAGGCTTATTTGATTTTATGTTCTCCTGATTGATAAGCTTGGTTTTACCGGATGTTGATGGAAGTATGGTAGCAATCAATTAGGTGGTAACGTACACGGATATCAATCTTGTAAATCGCTAAAATTGAATAATAGAACCTTCGGGACAGGGTGAGTCGCGCGAGCATTCAATGATGATCGCCAGGCAATTCCCGATCGGTGGTAAAGCCCGCGAGCGGGTTGATTTGAAAGCAACGCGCACGATCCGGTGAAATTCCGGGGCCGACCGTATAGTCGGGATTGAAAGAAGGTGAGCCAGAGCGCAGGCTGAGCGGCACGTTCAGCGCCTTGCCGCGCTCGAGGCTGTTCCATCGCCTCGAACAACCTTTTTGTTCGGGCTTTTTTTATGGGAACCTCAGTCATCGGATTGTCCCGCCTATCCGATGCTCTTGTTCGCGCCTACCCCGAAGCCACTTTCTATGGGCAAGACGTTTATTGCGATGGATACTTCGAATCAAGTAAATTTTATGTATATGCAGCGAGCGCTTGGCCTTGCGCGCCAGGCTGAGGGACGCACCAGCCCAAACCCGATGGTCGGCGCCGTAATCGTCAAAGATGGGCGTATAGTTAGTGAAGGCTACCATCGCCAGGCGGGAGAACCGCATGCGGAACTCATCGCCATCCAAGCCGCCCGCGAATCGCTGCAAGGCGCTACGATGTATGTCACGCTGGAACCTTGCGCACATTACGGGCGTACGCCACCATGCACTGATGCGATCATTGCGGCTGGAGTGGCCAAAGTCTACTATGCGATTGGGGACCCCAATCCTTGCGTTGATGGCAAAGGCCATGCCCAACTCGAAGCTGCTGGCATCGTCGTCCATGTCGGTTTATGTGCGGACGAGGCGCGCGAACTCAACCGACCCTTCCTTAAGTATGTCAAGTCCGGACTTCCATTCGTTACCGCCAAATTTGCGATGAGTCTCGATGGAAAAATTGCCACCCGTGCTGGCGATTCACGCTGGATCACCAATCCCGCCTCGCGCCGGCGAGTTCATGAATTGCGAAATATCAGCGATGCCATCCTGGTCGGCTCTGGCACTGTCCTGGCAGATGATCCGGAACTAACCACAAGGCTTGATGGGGATGTTCGCCATCCACTGCGCATAGTTGCAGACAGTCGAGGACGTTCGCCAATTTCCGCCCGCATTTTCGATCCCTCTCTCCCGGGCAAGACGGTCTTGGCGACCACTGGCGCAGCGTGCCCGAAATATTGCGCTGAACTCGCTGACCGTGGGGTAGATGTTTGGGTTCTTCCCACTGATGAAAAAGGGCGAATAGTTCTGCCCGCGCTTTTGCGTGAGTTGGGGCAGCGCGGGAGGCTCACATTGCTGGTTGAAGGCGGAAGTGATTTGCTAGGCGCATTCTTTGCTGAAAGCCTGGTGGATCAGGTCTTCGCATTTGTCGCCCCCATTATTATTGGAGGCAAGTGTGCTCCAGGCCCCGTTGGAGGGGCAGGCGTACAAAAATTGGCGGAGGCGATCCGGTTACGGTTCACTCAAGTGGAGACTTTTGGTGGAGACTCTTTGCCTACGGACGGGCAGAATTTATGCCTCCGCGCCGACGTCATAATGAACACGGCAAAATGATATTTATTTGGGAGTAATGATGTTTACTGGCATTGTCGAGGAAATCGGCACAGTTGAGGAATTAATCGAGAGAGCAGGCGGGTGGTCGCTTTCCGTTAGCGCTCAGCTAGTGCTCGACGGAACCAAACCGGGAGACAGCCTTGCAGTCAATGGCGTCTGTTTGACCGTGACCGAGTTGACCGCAGGCAACTTCGTTGTCGGGCTTTCACCGGAGACTCTGCGTCGCACGAATCTGGGCGATCTGTGTCGCTATGACGTGGTAAACCTGGAACGTTCACTCCCGGCGAACGGGCGCGTTGGGGGACATTTCGTCCAGGGGCACGTTGATGGAACGGGTATGATTCGGTCTTTCAAGCCCGAAGGCGATTCGCTCTGGCTAACCGTTGAAGCCCTGCCCGAATTGATTCGTTATATCGTACCTAAAGGCTACATTGCTGTGGATGGCGTCAGCCTGACGGTGGTGGACGTGTTACCCGATGCCTTTACTTTCATGCTTGTCGCCTACACACAACAGCATATCAGTCTGCCGCGCAAGCCAGTCGGCGGCCGGGTGAACCTTGAAGTTGATATTCTTGGGAAATACGTTGAAAAGTTTATTGGAGTCGGAAATTATGTCGCTCGCTAAGATAGAGGAAGTTTTGGGTGATTTCAGATCCGGCAAATTTGTAATTATCGTAGATGACGAGGATCGCGAGAATGAAGGGGATTTGGCGATTGCCGCCGAGTTTGCCACGGCCGAGGCCATCAACTTTATGGCTCGATACGGCCGAGGTTTGATTTGTGTGGCTATGACAGGTGAACGGCTGGATCAATTACGAATTCCGCTAATGGTGGCGCCAGAGGAAAACTGCTCACGCTTCGGAACGGCGTTTACCGTCTCAGTGGAGGCACGGCATGGTGTTACTACTGGAATCTCTGCCTCTGATCGCGCGACCACCGTTCGGGCCTTAATTGCCCCCTCGACTCGACCGGAGGATATCGCCCGTCCCGGACATGTCTTTCCCCTGCGAGCGGCTGAAGGTGGCGTGCTGGATCGAGCCGGACAAACCGAAGCCTCGGTCGATTTGGCTGGATTGGCAGGCCTATACCCGGCGGCGGTCATCTGCGAGATAATGAATGATGATGGCACGATGGCGCGATGGCCACAGTTGAAGTCCTTCGCTGCCTTGCATGGCCTGAAAATCCTCTCCATAGCGGACCTGATTGCCTACCGCACTCAAGCGGATTCCTGGGTTAGGCCGTTGGTTGAAAAGGATGCCTCGAACTCATCAATTAACCTGCTACGTTGAAAGCTCCTCGAATGATAGGTGGAAAATATGGGCAAGAACTTTGAAGGACATCTCATTGGCGCAGAATTGAAATTCGGAATCGCAATTTCACGCTTCAATGACGCTATCGGAAGAGAGTTACTACGAGGAGCGCAGGAATCGCTTCTCAGGCATGGGGTTTCCGGCGATAACATCGATGTGGCCTGGGCTCCGGGCGCATTCGAACTTCCTTTGGTAGCCAAACGACTGGCGGAGAGCGGGCGTTATCAAGCAATTATTTGCCTGGGAGTTGTAATCCGCGGCGCGACGGCTCATTTCGATTATGTGGCGGGGCAATCGGCTAGCGGCATTGCGGCGGTGTCTCTGTCCACCGGGGTACCCGTTATATTCGGTGTATTGACCACAGATACCATAGAGCAAGCGGTTGAGCGGGCGGGAACCAAGGCCGGTAATAAGGGCGTTGATGCAGCGCTGGCCGCGATTGAAATGGCGCAGCTGCTTCGTGCCATTGATAACGAATCATAGCCGAAATGTAACGGTGGGCGACGTTCCCATTCAGAATCCGGACCGATTTCGCCATTAGCCCGAATTTCTCAACAATCAACTCAACGAGACATTTGAAACACAAATTAC
>CAYYDG010000063.1:0-38706 GCA_964470555.1 uncultured Heliomicrobium sp. | reverse complement strand
GCTGCGCGGAGCGCTTAGTTCAACATGAATTCTGCGGCGCAGGCGGTGTCTACTAATAGACACCGGTGTCTATTAGTAGACACTAGCGTCTAGTATTAGACACCTGCATCGTCCGCATATCGGTTTTCGTTTGGTGTCTATTAGTAGACACCTCCGGGTTTTGGATTCGATCCTGAAGACCAAGCGCGATAGCCTGATCAGACAAGATTTCCCACACTTGAAGCTGACGATTCCACTTTCCGCCCGCTTGTTTGATTTGGCGTTGAACAGTTACTTCATTGATGCCGACGCGAAGACCGACGACGACTGGTTCAACAACGGGGAGGGCAGGGCGTCCAGGCCGACTCTTCGACGATGAGTTCGACAGTCGTGACACGCTTACGCTGTTGTTCGTCGTAGCGGTAGCGGACGCAAATCAGTTTTTCGCCGTAATGGTCAAGGAATTTCTTGGTGCCTTTTTGGCCTGGAACCAACGTTCGCCGAGCTTGCATGGCGCGTCTCCCTGATGAAGCTTGAAGAAATTTGCGAGCCGATTGTGTAATTGCTTGAGCGTGAGACGGCGCGGAGTATAAATCCGCCCCGAAAACAGCGCAAATAAGTTTTTACCAGCTTGCCCTCAGTCATTCATGCAGGTAGTTTGTCTTCCATCCAAACCAAACAACCCACCGGCAAAGTTGCCGCGCAGCAACGGTAGCTCAATCTGCCAAGATTGAGCTGTTTGGCTGGAAGAGCTTTATTTCGACACAGAGGCAATCCTTGCAGGGATTATTGAAAAAGTAAGAAGAGGAACAACCATGAAACTCATGACGCAAATTTGTGGGTTGCCACTGCTGGCAATCTGTTTGTGTGGAGGGATTGTGCTGACGGCAACGGCTCAAACCAAACCTGCTGCGCCGAAAGTTCGTTCGGAACTGATCGTTTCGACGGACTGGCTGGCCAGGAATTTATCCAACAAGAACGTCTTCGTGCTGCACGTAACAAGCAATCAAAAAACATACGAAGCCGGACACATTCCCGGCGCGCGGTTTCTCAATCTGGGTGAGTTACTGGCGACGCGCGAAGGCATCGCCAATGAATTGCCTCCGGTCGAACAGTTACAAAAAGTGTTTGCAGCCATAGGCATCGGCAACGAAGGGAAGATTGTCTTGTACGGCGACAACAACGGTCTGGCGGCGGCGCGAGCGTTTTTCACGCTGGATTATCTGGGGCATGGCAACCGCGCGGCTTTGCTGGATGGCGGTTTGGAAAAATGGAAAGCCGAAAAGCGCGACGTGCAAACGCAACCGGCGGTTACGACGGCGGCAAGCTTCACGCCGCGACTGCGCCCCGAAGTGCTGGTCAAATTGTCTGCGATGCGCGACCTTTCGTGGGTAGCAGCCAACGTCGCCGACGGCAATGTCGGCATCCTGGATGCTCGGCCTGAAGAACAATATGCAGGAGCAGCCAACACGCGCACCGGCCACATTCCCGGCGCGGCCAATGTGTTCTGGATGAAGCACCTGACCAGCGCCAGCGATTTGACGATGAAACCCGCCAGCGAATTGCAAAAGATGTTTGCCGAAGCGGGATTGAAGCCCGGCCAGAAAGTCATCACCTATTGCAACACAGGCATGCAGGCCTCGCACGCTTATTTCGTTTTGAAGTATCTGGGTTACGACGTTTCGATGTACGACGCTTCGTTTTCGGAATGGAGCAAGGCGGAAGGCGCTGCTGTCGTCAGCGGAAAAGAACGAAAGTAAAAGCGCTGAACTCAACAAAGCCTGAAAAAACCGGGTGCATCAATCTGATTTTAGAATTGCTTCAGTCAATCCGACAGCGGCAGACAGTTCGGCTATGTCGTGAACTCTGACGATGCGAGCGCCGCGCAAAATGCCAATGACGGAACTGGCGATGGTTCCGGCCAGACGTTCGCGCTCTTCGCTGCGACAGGTTGCTGTCATTTGCCGGTCGAGCGTTCGTTTGATGAATGATTTTCTGGAAGCGCCGAGCAACACTGGCAGATCGAATTCTTCAGTCAACTGATGAATTCCGTTGATGAGTTGCAGATTTTGCTCAACCGTTTTGCCGAAGCCTATGCCGGGGTCGAGGATCAGTTTGGATCGTTCGACGCCGCGTTCGACCGCTTGCGCGATTGACCAGCGCAAACCTCCGAACACCTCACCAAAAATGTTTTCGACGGGCGGCAGCGTTTGCATCGTTTCGGGAGTTCCGCGCGAATGCATCAAAATCAACGCTGCTCCGGTTTCCGCCGCCAAATCCGCCAACTCAGGTTCAAAGCGCAGCCCGCTGATGTCGTTTATCAGTTCGGCTCCGCGTTCGATGGCTCCGCGCGCGACTTCGAGTTTGGAGGTGTCTACGGAAATAGGAATTCGCAATCGGCCTTGCAAACGTTCAAGCACGGGAAAGACGCGCGCGGCTTCTTGTTCGGCGTTGACCGACCGCGAACCGGGCCGGGTGGATTCGCCGCCAATATCCAGAATGTCCGCGCCTTCGGCTTCGATTTCCAACGCGCGTTCGACGGCACGTTCAAGGTCGTCGAATTTGCCTCCGTCGGAAAACGAATCCGGCGTGACGTTCAGCACGCCCATCACCTGAACGCGCGTTTCCAAATCGAGAGTTGATCGAATCAGTTTCATCTTCAGATTGCGGATTGCGGATTGCGGATTGCGGATTTGCTTTTTGAGCAACGCCGTTTTCTTCACGATCCGAAATCGAGAATGAGTTCGTCTCCGCGACGAACGGAAAATTTTTCAGCCGCCGAATCGCACCACACTGCGATTTCCCAAAAACCTGCGCTGCCCAAATACATAAACGGCTCGCCTTGCTTTGTCATCTGAGCGAAGTGCGTGCCGAACTGCGTGATTGGCTTGCCTGCAAACACAATCCTGATTTGAGATTTGGAATTCGAGATTTGAAGTTGCGCGATTTGTTCCAACGACAATTCACGCTCCGTCAGGTTTGTAATGCAATTGCCGAAATGGTCAATGTGCAACACAGCGCCGATGATGCGTTTCTGGTTTTCAATTTTCGTCTCCGGCAAATCCAGCTTCACGAAATCGAATACTTCCCTGCCGACCGATTCCGGCAACAAACCGTTGGAAAGATGCGCGGCCATCGGCGCAAACACATCGCGTCCGTGAAAAGTCGCGCTGACCGGTTGACGAAACAAATCGTCGCGTTCGATCTGAAACACGCGGACACGCGATTCTTGCCGATAAACGTAACTGAACAATCCGTTGTCCGGGCCGACAAAACGATAATCGCCTGCGTCAACGACAATCGCCCGCCGCGCAGAACCTACGCCGGGATCAACCACAGCCAGATGAATCGTCTTCGGCGGAAAGTTGCGATAACACGCACCGAGCGTGAAAGCTCCGCCGGCAATGTCCTGTGCCGGAATTTCATGCGTCAGATCAATGAGTTGAGTTTGTGGATTGATGGAAAGAATGACGCCTTTGACAGCGGGGACGAAATAATCGGCTGTGCCGAAATCGGTGAGAAAAGTAATCATCGGAAAGTAGACAGTAGTCAGTAGTCAGTAGACAGTAGCGAAAAGCGGTACTCGCTACTGTCTACTGTCTTCTGTCTACTTATTCTCTCGAATTGGCCGGAGCTGCCGAACGAATCAGCAGTTCCGTTCCGGGTTCGAGCGTCAATTCCTTGCCGCCTTCGATAAACACGGAACCAGCGCCGACGCCTGCGCCAATGACTGCGCCAATCGCCGCGCCTTTGCCGCCACCGGCTACGCCGCCGATGATGGCGCCGAGCACTGCGCCGCCGCCGGTTCGCACGGCTGTATCTTTCGTGCGGCTGCTGGATTCGACGTTGCCTTCATCGTCAACGCTTTTGACTTTTTCGCTTTGGTAGATTTTTTCGACCTGAGCCGCAAAGCGTCCGCTGCGGTTATCGCGCAGGTGAATGGTATCGAAGACCAAAGCCAGTTCGGTTTTGCCCGACGCCTTGCCGGATTTGTTCAGTTTGGCGATGTGGCCTTCGATGACGGCGTCGGCGTAATCGCTGGGGTCAAGCACGACGGCGGTAAACTTGTCGCCTTCGCGGTTGTTTTTGGTGCTGATCTGATCGTTCAACCGAATTTTCATCTGAATCCCGTCACGAACGATGATTGGGTTTCGACGAGACGAATTGCCTGAAGCAGGATTTGACGCAACGCGATCTCGTGAACGATCCGGTTCAGGCGCGCGAGTGTCGGCAATGACTCTGTCATCGGCTGTACGCGCCCGGCTCGGAGCGGCAGCGTTATTCGCATTGATGGTCGCAATGACGACTTTGCCCAGATTGTTCGGCAAAGTCACGGAGGATGGACGCCCGAAATATCCGTCGTTGTATCCCAGTTCGAACCCGATTCGGTACCCTTCCTGGTATTCGGCCAGCGTTCCCATACTTTCCTTGTAGCCTTTATCCGCGCTGTTATAGGCCTCGCTGTTTTCAATATCGCGCGACAGCGATTCGTTCACGTCGCTTTTGCCTTTGATGAACCCGTCTTCGTAACCGCCTCGATACCCATGCTGGTAAGCGTATCGGTACGACGCCTGACTGCTGGTCGCCACAGCCGTACGCGGTTTGGTCGTCTGCGCCATCGCCATCGTAGCCAAAACAACCAAGACGGTTGCCAGCCCGAACAAGCGGCGAGCAAAATTGTTATTCATTGATTGCCTCCTTCTGAGTTTGCATGAACTATTTGGTTGGGGAGTTAAAGGGTAGCGAAGTTCTACACCAATGCTGTACTCAAAACAAGCGCCGACTTGGTGTATGCTGCGGCTTCAAATCACTCAAAACGTGTATGGGTACAAATCATTATGTCTCTGAAAAAAATCTATCTCGACAACAGCGCTTCGACACGAGTGGACGATGAAGTCGTCAAGGCGATGCTTCCCTTTTTCACCGAAGAGTTCGGCAACGCATCCAGCACGCATCAGTTCGGCCAGCAAGCCAAACAAGCCATCGAAACCGCTCGCGGACAAGTCGCTGCGCTGTTGAACGCTTCGCCGACGGAAATCACCTTTCTGTCCGGCGGAACCGAATCCGATAATCTGGCGATCAAAGGCATTGCCGAAGCTCACGGCGACAAAGGCAAACACATCATCACGTCACAGATCGAACATCCGGCGGTGTTGGCCAGTTGTGCGCATCTGGAACAGCAGGGCTTCAAAGTCACCTACCTGCCTGTTTATCGTGAAGGCGTCATTCGCATCGAAGACGTTCGCGCTGCGCTGACCGACGAAACCGTGCTGACTACAGTCATGCACGTCAACAATGAACTCGGCACCATCCAGCCGCTCAGCGAAATCGGCGCGCTGGTTAAAGAACGCCGCGAAGCCGGTCAACGCCATTTGCATCTGCACTCCGACGCAGTGCAATCGGTTGGCAAAATTCCAGTGGACGTGAAGGAACTCGGCGTGGATTTGTTGACGATGACAGCGCACAAACTTCACGGCCCCAAAGGCATAGGCGCGCTGTACGTTCGCAAAGGCGTTCGGTTGACCAGCCAGATGCACGGCGGCCATCACGAACGCGACCGCCGGGCAGGAACAGAAAGCGTTCCGCTGATTGTCGGCATCGGCAAAGCCTGCGAATTGGCGCGATTGCATCTGACGGAACGAATGGAACACGCGCGCGAGCTTCGCGATTACCTGGAAGAAGAATTGTTCAAACGCATCACGGATATTTCGCCCAACGGCGATCCTGCGCGGCGAATCCCCAACATCGCCAATCTGAATTTCGAGTTTGTCGAAGGCGAAGGGTTGCAGATTTCGCTGGATTTGAAAGGCGTCGCGGTTTCCACCGGCTCGGCCTGTTCGTCCGGTTCGCACGAACCGTCGCACGTGCTGATGGCGATTGGATTGCCGCGCGACAACGGTTATGGATCGCTGCGGTTCAGCTTCGGCAAAGACAACTCGCGCGAAGACGTTGATTACGTGTTGGAAACGCTGCCTGCCGTGGTCGAAAAGCTCAGAAAGCTGTCGCCACGATTGCGGCAAAAACAAGCCTCGGCTTAACGCCGCATTTGCCGACCTGGCCTTTCGGTGAATTTACCTACCACACCTTGATGATTCGGCTTGTCGGCAGTAGTATCCGCCCGTCTCAGTATTCCAAATCGGCCACCCCTTCAACACACAGCGATCCGCTGTTTATCTGGAGGGACTCCCAATGCTCAGATTTTCCTTTGCCTTGTTCTTATGCCTTTTTGTCACGTTTGATTTCATCGCCGACGATCTGGATCACGTCGGGTTTGAAGGTGTGGTTAAAGACACCAGCCAAAATGCCATCGCCAATGCCAAAGTCTTCGTCAAACATTCAGCCAGCAACACCGAACGAAACTCAACCACCGACAAGGAAGGCCGGTACAAGTTGGCGTTGTTGCCGCCAGGAAGTTATGAGATGCGAATCGAAGCCGCAGGTTTTCAAACCGTCAAGCTGGAAAACCTCAACGTCCCGGCCGGCATGGTTATTCGGCGTGATTTCCAGCTTTCGCCTGCGACCATTGCCGAGCAAATCGTCATCAACGCTGAAACTTCGCAGCCGCTGGTGGACATTTCGCGGACAGTGGTCGGCGGAACCGTCACGCAGAAACAGATTGACGCCTTGCCTGTAGAATCGCGCAATCCGTTCGATTTGATTTTCACGCTGGCCGGAACCGCTCCGCCCGCCTTGAGCGACAAAGACCTGGATGCAGGCGACCGCACGGAGAATTTTCGCCGCCCGCCCGAAGAAACCGGAGTGTTCAGCCTGAACGGCGGAACTCCATTTTCCAACAACCTGACGATTGAAGGCCTGGACAACAATGACGACCGAGCCGCGCGCGAACGCTTCACGCCGTCGCTGCACGCCGTAGAAGAAGTGCAGGTCATCACCAATCAGTTTTCGGCGGAATACGGCAGAGCTTCGGGCGGCAGAGTCAACTTGCGATTGCGCAGCGGGAAAAATCAATTTCACGGCCAGGCGTTTTATTACTTCCGCGACGAAAGCCTCAACGCCAATTCATATCGGCGCAATGCCGATCCGGCGCGAGGTTTCCGGTTGCCGTTTCAAAACCACAATCCCGGCGCAAGCCTCGGCGGACCAATCAAACGAGACAAGCTGTTTTTCTTCGCGGCTTATGAATACGACAACATTTACGACCGGGCTGAAATCGCAGCCCTGTTGCCTGTGGCGACGAATCCGGCTTTTCCATTGCCGAAACCGAACGGCGCCAATCTGGGCGCGACAAGTCTGGACACCAGAGGCAATCGCGTGACGGTCAACGGCGGCGCAGAAGTCGGTCTGTACGATCTGACACTGACGACTCCGCGTGTGGCTCACACGGCGCAAACGCGCGGCGATTTGTTTTTCAGCCAACGGCACAACGGATTTGCGATGTTCACGTTGGCGCGCAATCGCGACGAACGCGGTTTTCCGGGCGGACGCCGAACTCTCGAAACACTACGGCGAACCGGACGCGACAGCCAGTCCATTGCCATTGGCGACAATTTGACGATTTCGTCGAAACTGGTCAGCAACCTGCGATTTCAATTTTCACGGCTGACTCCGGCGGACGCCCCGGCAAATGACAATCCGGTTGTCATCATTGATTTCGACGACCCGCGCGACATCATAGGCAATACCGCCGCCAACCCGTTTCCACGCCGGGGCAATTTGACCGCTGGCGCCAGCACTCTCAGCGGAGTGGATCGCCACGAAGACCGCTGGCAATTTCAGGAAACAGTCAATTACCAGAGCGGAAAACATTCGTTGCGATTCGGCGCTGATATGCAGGCAATTCGTTCGCGCTTCGTGGATTTGGAAGACACAACCGGCGTGTTTACCTTCGCTTCGCCAGCGGATTTCCTGGCCAACAGGTTTTCACGTTATCAGCATCGTTTTTTCACAGAATCGGAGTTGCGCAACACTTACACAGGAGCATTTGTGCAGGATGATTGGCAGGCGCGGCGCGATTTGAAAATTTCGCTGGGCCTGCGCTGGGACAACGAAACTATTCTGAAGGATCGCAATAACTTCGGCCCGCGCGTATCGTTTGCGTGGTCGCCGCGGAGTTCTCACAAAACCGTAGTGCGCGGAGGTTACGGCATATTTTACAACCGGGCGTTGTTGCGCACGCTGGATGATTACACGCTGACGTCGCAAACCGTCGCCGTTGACTCCAACACGGCGCTGGCCGAATCGCTGCTGACTTCGTTGCAATTTCCGACACGGCTCAAAAGTGATGATCCGCGCGTCAAACAATTCGGCGTCCGCGAAGCGGGGTTCATTCGCAGGTTGAGCAACGATTTTCGCATTCCCGAAAGTTACCAGACTTCGGCGGGCTTTGAGCGCGAATTGGCGCGCGGCTTTAAGATAGAAATCAATTACGTCTTCAATCGCGGCTTGCACTTGTGGCGCGAAGTCAACGCCAATGCCCCGCGATTGCCCGCCGGTTTTTCGGATTTCGCCGCCTACCTCACGTCGCGCGATTTCGACAACCGGCGGGATGCCACTGGCAATCGCCCGATCACCACAACAGGCAATTCGGATTTCGTACGCTTCAATCTCAGCACAACACCTACGCAAACACTGCGCGAAGGCGACAGGACAATCGTCGTTTTCGGGTTGAACAATCCTTCGACCAGCAATGCCACCTCCGGCATTCGTTCGGCGCTGACTGTGTTGCGCCAGTTCCGCCCCGACCCGAATCTGACGCAAATCGAAGAGTTGCAATCACGAGGCAACAGCGACTATCACGGCATCAGCTTCGAGACGACTCGGCGTTTGACCGCGCGCGGCTTCGTTCGCGCCAACTACACATTGAGCCGGTTGATGGACGACGGCGTGGTCAATACTTCATCGCCACTGGTTGCCGGAGACTTTCGCCGCGAATACAGTCCGAGCCTGCTTGACGCAAGGCATCGCGTCGCAGTGAGCGGTTATTTCCAGACGCCGAATTCGTTTGGCGGCATAAGACTGGCGGGAACATTCAACTTCGCCTCGGCGCGCCCGTTCAGCATAGGCGCCAACGGCAATGATCGAAATCTGGACGACGTCAACAACGACCGACCGAATTTCAGCGGCAATTTGAACGCCATCGGCTGGAGGAAGCTGGAAAAGCCGCTCAATCAATCGCTGGCTGACGCCTTTTCGTTGCCGACCATCGGAACCGTCGGCAATTTGCCGCGCAACGTCGGACGCGGCCCGGCTTCGTACACCATGAATCTGCGCCTCTCTCGTCAATTCAAACTGGCCGAAAGCCGTCGCTTGGAGTTGAAGCTCGAAGCATTCAATCCACTGAACTCGACTGTCTTCAGCTTCGGCGCAGAGTTCGTGGATTTCACTCCAACAAGTTTGAGCAACTTTCTGGTTCCGGTACGGACGGTCAAACCTCGCACGATGCGGGTCGGATTGAGATTGGAATTTTAAGTCGGCCAAAACTTTCCGACTGAGATGACGAGTGCTAAGATCGTCCGCGTCTTTGGAAATCTGACAACAACCGTTTCCGCTCGGCCAGCGGGAACCATCAAACTCAGAGGTGATTACAATGGAACATTTTTCTCAGCCGGAACCTTTCAAATCCACGCGCCAGATAGCTTTGTGGGCAATGCTGGCGCTCGGTTTCACAGCGATGCTGGATGGCGTCAATATCATTGCAAATGCGGTCGAATTGTTTTTGGCTTCGCAATATCCTGAAACCGTGGAGGCTTCGCTTTCGGATGGCGATGCCAATTTTACGGACATGCCAGGCGGCTCGTTACAAATCGCAGTAGGCTTGATCGCACTGGGAGTCGGAGGATTTTCTATACTGGGCTATCTGGCCACCATCATCTTGTTTTTGATCTGGATGCGAAGGTCGTATTTGAATTTGAAACCGCTCGGCACTCAACACACGGAATACTCGCCGGGCTGGGCTGTTGGGTGTTGGTTCGTTCCATTTCTCAATCTGGTTCGGCCTTATGGAATCATCAAGGAAATCTGGACCAGAAGCGATCCAGACGATGTGAATACTGAAAATTCTCCGCTCGATTCCACGCTGGAAATGACCAGAGTTGTCACGCCAATGTTTGGACTGTGGTGGGCAATGTGGATCACCAGCAACGTCGTCAGCAATGTTTCCACTCGTTGGAGCTTTCGATCTTCAACGTTGGACGATCATATAACGTCGTTTTGGCTGGCCATCATCGCTTCGGTGTTGACCATTGTGGCGGCGTTTTTGGCCATCGGCGTGGTCAACGCCATCACCAAACGACAGGAAGAGAGGCACAGAAGAATGATGGCAGTCGCACCGCCATTGGCTAACGTTTACGGCGCGCCACCGTCTTATCCGCCAAGCTACGCCTGAAAGTTCGGCATTGCGACCTCATCATACAAAACGAGCCGAACGCTGCGTTGCAACGTTCGGCTCAAAAATCTGAAGCGAGCAAGACTCCCCAGAATTACTCGCTCCCTTAAGAACGGCGCCAGAATCCCCAAACCAGCTTCCGTTCCCGATGCTCTCTCCAATAAGCCTGACGGGGTTAACCATCAGACAGGCAGAAAATACTCTGAGAGCGCCCATTCGCCTATACGTAGTTTTACTCGTTTTTGGTGTCGGACAATCCTTTCAGGATGAACTTACCGCTCGGAAAGTAAAGACTTGCTGAAATCATTGGCTTGGTTATAATGCGCCCGTTCCGTACCTCATAATGCTGATTTCGATCAGCACACAAAAAAGCAAAAAAAGAATCAAAAACGAGCGACGTTAGACCTGACTGTGGAAGCAGGAGAAGACTTTCCGGGCTTTGCTGAAATAATGTTGAGAGTTAAGACGATTTGACAGGTTGTTTGCCTGAACGGCCTGTTTCTATGACGCACTCTCAAATTTCAGTCTCTCCTCTCTCCAAGTCCCAAACTCAATCCACAACATTAAGGAGAAATCTATGCGACGTTCTGCCAGCTACGCATTATCAACCTGGCTCTTGCTGTCAGCATTTGCATTGTTAGCAATGGCTCAAGTGCCGGTCGGAACCATCACCGGAACGGTAACCGACCCCTCCGGCGCGGTCATACGCGACGCTTCGATCATCGTCACAAACAAGGCCACAGGCATCGAACGACAATTGAAATCCGATTCTGATGGTAACTTTGTCGCGGCGTCATTGCCCGCAGGCCAATATGAAGTCAAAACAGTGGTTGAAGGCTTCCGCACGTTGTTGCGCGAAGTGACGGTCTCCACCGGCGCTGTTTCCCGCGTTGAAATGACTTTGGAAGTCGGCCAGAAAACGGAAATTGTCACGGTCGAAGGCACCGGTTCCGCTCAGGTCAACACCGAGTCTCACTCGATTGACGGCGTCATCACCCGCCAGAAAATCCAGGAACTGCCTCTCAATGGACGCAGCTTTCTGCAATTGGCGTTTTTGGAACCGGGCGTGACCGCATCGCCGGGAACCACATCGCAATACAACTCGCTTTTTTCCGTCTCGATTCTGGGCGGCGCATCGGATAAAACCGCCATCACTGTGGATGGTGGCAACGTTCGCAACTCGATCGAGGGCCAGACTGGAATGAACTTTTCTCAGGAAGTGATTCAGGAATTCCAGTTGTCGTCTGCCAATTTCGATCTTTCCACCGGCATTACCAGCGTCGGCGCCGTGAACATTGTTTCGCGTAGCGGCGGCAACGAATTCCACGGATCGGGATATTACTTCTTCCGCGATCACAATATGTCGGCCTATCCGGGTTTGAAACGAGTTTGCCAGGAAAGCCCGAACAATCCCGTTTGTCAGAATGAAGCTTCGCGCAAACGTGTGGAAGACCCTTATTTCGTTCGCAGCAATCCTGGATTGTGGGTTGGCGGCCCGATCGTCAAAAACCGCGCGTACTTCTTTACCAACTACGAATACACCCGCCAGGTGCAGGCATTCGTGGTGCAACCCAACGTGCCTTCAGTAGCCGGTCTGGCAGGCAATTTCAGCAGCCCATACAGCGGCCATCTGTTCAGCACTAAGTTCGACCTGAAAATCAACGACAAACATAACCTCTTTACCCGCTATTCACTGGACAAAAACAAAGGCTTTGGTCCCAGCGGCGGCGCAACAATGCCATCGAACTGGTTGCAAAACACCAACAGTTCAAACCAGCTTGTGACGGGATTGACCTCCGTGTTCAAACCGACACTGGTCAATGACTTCCGCTTCAACTTCACGTATTGGAGAAATCGCAACCTGTTCGCCGACAATAACGTTTGCCCGAATTGCCTCGGATTAGGCTTCGGACAATTGTCGGTCAACGGAACGAATTTCACAGTCGGCAACACATCGAACGCCACGCAAGGTCGTGACTTGTATCGCTATACCTTCATTGACAACCTGACCTGGCAAAAAGGCTCGCATCGCATTCGCGTCGGCACGGAATTCGAACATGCGCCCGGCACCGGATTCTGGGGCTATTGCGATCCGTCGTGTGACGTTGCGGCTTCTCCCGAATTGGTTCGTAGTCTGGTTCCGGCGGCTCTGGTTGCTCAGGTGTTCCCGAATCTGCCGACCGTCATTCGCAACAACGCCGATCTGCTGAATCTGCCGTTCCTTGGCGGAGTCGTGGGCGTGGGCGACCCGTCGCAACCGCCGCCGTACAACGTTGACAAAGCCAAGCTCAATCGTCGCCTTCGCTTCTTCGGCCAGGACACCTGGAAAGTCACTCCGAAATTCACGCTCAATTATGGCCTGGCCTGGAACTTTGAAAGCACCCTGGTCAACCGCGACCTGGACAAACCCGCTTATCTGGCCCCGCTGTATGGCAGCGACCTGAGCGCGACCAATAATAATTACAACAACTTCTCGCCATCGCTGGGAATTGCCTATTCCCTCGATAGCAAAACCGTTATCCGCGCAGGCGCTGGGGTCTATTGGGATACGGAATTGCTCTGGCGTCGTTTGCAGGAACGCGCCTTCATCGGCCCGGTCGGCAACGGGCGCATCCAGGTTCCCAACACTGCGTTCGTAAACATTTTCCCCGGCATCGTCAACATCAGCCGTGGTGGAACTCCCATCGCGGTTGGCGCAGCTTTGCCAACCGGCGAATTGACCAACCTGACCGTTGGCCAATACCAACAAATCGTCCGTCAGCAGATCGGCGCCATCAATGCGGCGTTGGCTCCAACCAATCTGAATGATCTGTCGGTTCGCAATATCCAGCGCAACAAAGCGGCGGCTCAGTTGTATCCCAAGGATTATCCGGTGCAACGCAGCTACCACATGAACTTCGGCATACAGCGCGACCTTGGCCACGACATGGTTGTCAACGTGGATTTCGTTCGCCGCGTCTTTGTGAACCTGCTGTTGGGTGAACTCGACCTGAACCGATTCAACCGCCGCATCAATGGCGTGCAAACTCCGATCATCCCGCTTTGCGCCAACGCGGCTCAACGCGCCGATGTCAACGCGCAATGCTCGACCGGTCCGATCAGTTTCTGGGTTCCCGGCGGTCGCGGAACCTACAACGCCATGCTGGTGAAATTCGATAAACGATTCTCGAAACGTTATCTGTTCACCGCTTCTTATGCGCTGACCAACAACCATGGCGTCAACGGCATCAACAATCTGGACAATTATTTCCGCACCTGGGGGCCGCAAGGCGCTCGTCATCTGCTGAACCTGTCCGGTTTGGTTGACCTGCCGTGGGGATTCCAGTTGGGCGTGATTTCGGCGATGTCCAGCAGAGGCCCGCTGATGCCTATGGTGACCGGCGTTGATTTGGATGGCGACGGTATCACCTCGGAACCGCTGCCCGGCCTGGATTGGAACTGTTTCAACCGTGGTTGCACCAAAGACGATTTGCGCGCTGCCGTGGCGGCTTGGAACGCCAAATATCCGGCGGGTTCAAGAGACGCGCGTGGTTCGGCGATTCCTCAGTTGACTCTGCCGAATGATTTTGAATTCGGCGACAGCTTCAGCTCGCAGGATATTCGTCTGACCAAGAAATTCACCTTCCGGGACAATCTTACCCTGGCGATCTTTGGTGAAGCTTTCAACATCTTCAACATTGCCAACCTGGGTGGCTTCAACTTCACCATCAATTCCGGTGGAGCTTTCGGCCTGGCGCAAGCTCGCGCCAATCAGGTCTTCGGTTCCGGCGGCGCCCGTGCCTTCCAACTCGGCGGACGCTTCACGTTCTAACTGGAAACCCAATTTGATCTAAACAACCGACAGGTTGTTCGATTCAACTATTGCCCGGCTAACCGCAAGTTGGCCGGGCAGTTTTATTTTTCGACCTCCCTGCAAAAGCTTTGCTCAATTCTGAACGGGGACTATACTGCCTGCGTCATTTCACCTTTGTTGTATTTATTTCTCTTACCAAGACAACAAATGACTAATTGATCGTACACGCAGGAGAAGGTTTCTTTCCTTTGGCTAGCTGAGAAGTAAACAGCTTGGAGAGTACAGAAAGGCAAGTTCTTCCTTTGCCGCTTTCATCATGAAAGTGAGTCAGAGTTTCAGTCATCGTCCCGCCTTTCAGCTTTCCGCCACCCGTACCAACCATCAACGAAGGAGAAACCATGAAATTATCTGCCAGTAAATTTCTATCCGTGCTGTTCCTGCTTTCTGTTCTCGCCGTTCTGTCAGCAGCGCAAGTGCCGACCGGAACCATTCGAGGACAGATCAAAGACCAGGCTGACGCTTTGGTTTCCGGCGCCAAAGTGACCATTTCCAGCAAAGCCACCGGCGCAGAACGAACCGCCACCACCAAAAGCGATGGCGAATATCTGGTTCCCAACCTGCAACCCGGCGAATATGAAATCAAAGTCGCGGCCAGCGGATTCAAAACCGCGCTTTCGCCAGTGGTCGTGCAAGTCGGTGAAACCGTGACCGTCGAATTCAAACTCGAAGTCGGCGCGGCCAACGAAACAGTCGTCATCACCAGCGAAACTCCGGCGATCAACGCGACGGATTTCAAGATTGACGGCGTGGTCAACCGCAAACAGATTGACAACCTGCCATTGAACGGACGCAATTTCCTGCAACTGGCCATGCTGGAACCGGGCGTCGCCGTCGAAGCGGTGGACAATCCCGGAACCAGCCCGAATAACTTTTTCCGCGTGTCAATCGCCGGAGCCAGCCAGGCGTTGACGCGCATTTCAGTGGACGGCGCGACCGTCAACGACCGTGTGACGGGTGGAACTTCGCAAAACTTCTCGCAGGAAACCGTGCAGGAATTTCAGATTTCCAGCTTTAATTTCGACATTACCACCAGCACCACAGGCGTCGGTTCGGTCAACGTAGTTTCCCGCAGCGGATCGAATGAATTTCACGGCAGCGGATTCATTTATTACCGCGACAACAACATGGCCGCCGATCCTCGTATGAGGCGAATCGGCAGAACGCCTTCGTTCCAGCGTCGCCAGATGGGCGGTTCGATTGGCGGGCCAATTGCCAAAGACAAGCTGTTTTTCTTTTTCAATTACGAATACCAGAACCAGGATGGCATCAATCCCATCACCAACAACAATCCGATCTTTTCGCAATTCGACACTGCGCCCGGCAATCCGTTGAACTTCAATCAGGCGAACGTCAAATTCGATTACCGCGTCAACGACAAACACACTGCGTTTTTCCGCTTCAGCACGGACAAAAACGACAACTTCAATTCGTCGAACGGAAACTTCCTGCCATCGAACTGGGTGGCGACCAAAAACGTCTCTACTCAAGGATTGATCGGCGTGACTTCTGTTTTGTCCAGCCGCCTGACCAACGATGCGCGCGTGTCTTATGGTTTTTACAGCGGACGGTTGAACATCCCTACAGCCAACGAATGCAAAGACGCCATTGGCTGCATCGGGCTGGGTGGGCCGCGCATTGACACCACGGCCAGCAGCTTCGCCATCGGCAACAACCTGAACACGCCGCAAAATCGCGTGCTGCGGACTTATCAAATCACAGACACCGTCAACTGGCGTCCGGGTTCGCACAGCGTTCGTTTCGGTGGTGAGTGGGAGCACTTTTACGGGCAAGGCCATTGGGCGTACCTGGAACCGGCATTTGTCACGGTTTATGACCCGGTAACGATTTTCCAGTTGATGGCGGTGACCGGCGGAGCCAATTCTCCGTTCGCTCCGATTTACAATTCGCTGCCGAACAGTTTGAAACTCAACGCGACCGGAACAGCTCCGCTCAACCCTGGAACGCGCCCGACCTACAACGAAATCCTGCAATTGCCGTTGGCGGGATTCGCCACCGGAGTCGGCGATCCGGGCCAGCCGCAAGCTTTCAATTTCGGCACAGCCGCGCACAACAACCGATACCGTTTGTTCATCGGCGATCAATGGCGCATCGTGCCGCGCTTCACGCTGACCAGCGCCTTGTCCTACGTTTACGAAGACAAAATGATGAACCACGATTTTGACCGACCGCAGATTTTGAAAGCGTTGATCGGCGATCTGAGCAATCCCAGAAAGGATAAAAACAATTTCGGTCCTTCGTTGGGTTTCGCCTGGGACGTGACTGGCAATCAGAAAACCGTCATTCGCGGCGGCGGCGGCATTTTTCATGATTCCAATTTGTTCTGGACTCGGCTGGTCGAACGCGCGTACGTCGGTCCCTCGGGCAATGGCCGGTACATCATTCCCGGACAATTTTTCAACGTACCCGGAGTCGGCCCGCTGCTGTTTGACCGAGGCCCGACCAATTTCCGCGCGTCGAACCTGATGGCGATTCTGCCGCAATTGCGCGCAGGCATTCAGCAACAGATCGGCAATGGCAAGGATTTGTCGGTTCGCGGAATCGAAGTGTTCAAAACTTCCGGCAACCGTGGCTTCGGCGGAATTTATTCGCCTGACACCGTTACGCCGTATTCGATGAACGCGACCATAGGCGTTCAACGCGAACTACGGCAAAATCTGGCCTTGCAAGCCGATTTCGTCTTGCGCCGTTCGGTCAAATTCGGCGGATTGCACGACACCTTCATTTACGACCGCAACCGGTTTAACAGCCTGGCCGGGCCAGTGCTGCCGCGCTGTTCGGCTGCCGATGCTTTCAATCCGCGAGCGATTTGCTCAAACGGGGAAATCAACGTTTCTCATCCGGGCGCGATGTATCGGTACACCGGATTGCACGTCAAACTGGACAAACGGTTTTCGAATCGTTACCTGTTCGTCGCGTCTTATGCCTTGTCGAAATTCGTCGGTCACAACGGCATCATCAATCTCGACAATCTGTATGAAGCCGATGATTATCAAGGCTCTGACAGAAGACATCGCTTTACGTTCAGCGGTTTGATGGAAACGCCGAAATACGGCGGCGACAGTGGCTTGATGAAAGCGCTGTTGAATACCTGGACAGTTGGGATGATTTCGCAATTCGTCAGCAAACCTCCCCTGACGTTATCGGTGGGTGGCGTAGACCTTGACGGTGACGGAATCAACACCCTGATTTTGCCGGGAGCCAAGTTCCGCTCCTTCGGGCGCAATGTAGATAAAGCCAAGCTGCAACAATTGGTGGATCAGTTCAACACCAATCTGGCCGGAAAAACTACGGTGCGCAACCAGGTCATTCCGCGTCTTGTGTTGCCAGCGGTGTTTGACAACGGGGACACGTTCATTTCAACCGATATGCGGTTAGCACGCGTGTTCAGCTTGGGCGAGGATGTCAAACTCCATTTCATCGGTGAAGTGTTCAACCTGTTCAACGTCTCGAATCTGGTGGGATACGGCGGCACGCTGAACAGCCCGAATTATGGACAACCTTCCAACCGCGCCGGAGGCGTGTTTGGAACCGGCGGGCCGCGCGCCTTCCAGGTCGCGTTCAGGCTGACGTTCTAAACAGTCCTTTCGACCAACTTGAGTGGCAGGCAAACTCGAACCGTAACTGCGGACGATTTGCCTGCCATTTTTTTGTTCATCTGTCTTGCGCGCAACGCCGCCATCTCTGACAATCGCGTTTCCGCCCAACTCACATTTTTTCAATTCAGGAGAGGAAACTCATGGCTCGAAAGTCATTTGCTGCAATGCCTGTTCTCGTTGTCATCGCGCTGGCGTTGTTTGCTTTCGCTCAAACCAAGAGCGGCGAAAAAGCGCCTGCGGCGAAATCATCCAAACCGCAACGCATCGTTTATACAACTGAAGGCTTACCCAAACCGTTCGCCACCGAATCGGTTCGCAATCCGCCCAAAGTTGTGGCTCAACCCAACGGCGCCAAGCTGGAAGTTCCTCCCGGGTTCAACGTCGAAGTCTTCAGCGAAGGCGATTACCGAAATCCGCGCTGGATAAAGCAAGGTCCGAATGGCGATCTGTTCCTGGCGGATTCGCAAGCCAACACGATCTTTTTGCTGCGCGACGCCAACAAAGACGGCAAGATTGACAACGCCAGCGAACGTTTCACCTTCGTCACCGGATTGAATCGCCCGTTCGGCATGGCCATTCAGAAAGTCGGCGCGGAAACCTATTTTTACGTTGGCAATACGGATTCCATCGTCCGATACAAATACAAAGTCGGCCAGACCAAGCTGGAAGGCGCGCCGGAAAAACTGGCGGACGTTCCGCCGGGCGGTCACTGGACGCGCGACATTCTGTTCCGCAAAGACGGCAAGAAAATGTATGTGTCAGTCGGTTCGCTATCGAACGTCAACGAAGGCGAACCTGCCATCCGCGCCGCCATCAGCGAATATGATCCCGATGGAAAAAACCATCGCATCTTTGCTTCCGGCATTCGCAATCCGGTTGGACTGGCCTGGAATCCGGTCAATGGCCAGTTGTGGACGGCGGTCAACGAACGCGACCTGCTGGGCGACGACCTGGTTCCTGAATACGCCACATCGGTAAGAGACGGCGGCTTTTACGGCTGGCCGGATTGTTACCTGGGCAGCAACCTGGATCCGCGCGTCAAAGCCCCGCGCATGGATTTGGTCAAACGCGCCATTGTGCCGGACGTGCTGATCGAACCACATTCGGCGGCGCTGGGCATAGTGTTTTACACCGGCAAGATGTTTCCGCGCGAATATCAAGGCGACACTTTTGTCGCGTTGCACGGTTCGTGGAATCGCAAAAACCGCACCGGTTATAAAGTCATACGCATCCCGTTCAAAAACGGTAAACCCGAAGGCGGTTACGAAAACTTCCTGACCGGTTGGGTTCCGGACGAAACCGGCGCCGAAGTATGGGGACGCCCCGTCGGAGTGGAAGTGATCCGTGATGGATCGTTGTTGGTGGTGGACGACGGCGGCAGAAAAGTTTGGCGCGTGACTTACAAAGGCAGGAAGTAGGCCGCAAAATCAAAAGCTTGCCATACGCTTTGAAGTGAGCGGATAATCTCCGCTCACTTCAATGGAAAGGGGTTTGACCAATGCGAAAATACTCAACCGGTCTGAAGAAGAAAAAAGCGAATGACTCGACTCTGCGCGCGCGCAAGCCAAGCAAAAAAGAAATCGCCAGACGGCAAGCATTGAAAGAATGGTACTTTTCGCTGGATGAAGACGCCCAAATACGCGAAATCGAAAATCTTTCTTTCGACGACCTGGTAATGTTGGCTTGGGCAAAGACTTACTCAGACCACCAAAGCGGGAGACGACTAACTTGAAATACTCCTCCGCGCTGTATGACACCTCAGTCTGGGTTGGGTACCCGGAAGCTGTTCGGCCAGGATGGTTTTCTGCTGTTGTATTACAGGAACTGCTTGCCGGAGCATCTGGCCGCGCCGATCTGCAAAAGTGGGAAGCCATCGCTAAACAATACCAACGCGAAAAGCGGTTGCTGACTCCTGACAAAGAAGACTGGCGAATGGCTGGTCGAATTTTGAACAACATTTTGAACGATGCCGGCCGAAATCAACCCGGTCGCCGCCGTCCCAGGCTGAGTAACGAAAAGAAACAGAGCATCATTCGAGACGTGCTGATTGCCGTTTCCGCCAAACAATCCAATGTAACTGTGATTTCTGACAACGAAGATTTTCCGCTGATTACGAACTACTACGAATTTCGCTGGGCCGCAGCCGGCGATTTCTTCGCTTGAAAAATCAACCTCTCCATCACAACTTTTGGCATGACCCGCATCACCGAACAATTTAACAAGCTGAAAATCGAAGGCCGCAAAGGCTTCATCCCGTACATCACGGCGGGCGATCCTGATCTGGCAACCACTGAACGTTTGATTTTGGCGCTGGCCGAAGCAGGGGCGGACGTGATCGAACTCGGCGTTCCCTTCTCCGATCCGATGGCTGACGGCCCTGTGATTCAACGAGCGTCCGAACGTGCTTTGCTCAAACCCGTGGGCGTAGCCGAAGTTCTGCCGATGGTCGAACGCATTCGCCAGACCTGTGAAGTCCCGATTGTGCTGTTCACTTACTTCAACCCGCTCATGCAATTCGCCAAACAAGACGCGGGCAAGAAGCTGAAAGCTGCCGGAGTTGACGGCGTGTTGATTACCGATTTGATTCCAGAAGAAGCCGAAAGCTTCGTTGCTGAAATGCGGGCGGCAGATGTGGATACGATTTTTCTGGTTGCGCCGACTTCGACTGACGAACGCATCAAGCTGATTGCTGAACACACCTCAGGATTTGTTTACGTCGTTGCTCGCACAGGCGTAACAGGCGTGCGTGAAAGCCTTTCGCTGGCCATTGGTGGCTTGGTGGAAAGAGTCAAACAACACACTTCGCTGCCGGTCGCAGTGGGCTTCGGCATTTCCACGCCGGAACAGGTTCGGGAAGTTTGCGGATACGCCGATGCTGCTGTTGTCGGCAGCCGATTGGTGCTGGAAATCGAACACAATTTAGACTCGCCGCAATTGGTCGAACGGGTGGCGACACTGGCACGGGAGTTAAAAGGATGAGTGGCGACATCAACGAACAAGCGAAGCAGGAAATGAGCGGTTGGCGCGTGCGGATTGACGAAATTGACCAGCAACTGGTCAAACTGTTCAACGAACGCACGCAATGCGCGATTGAAATCGGCCACATCAAAAAACGGCACGGATTGGAAATCTATTCGCCCAGCCGCGAAGCTCAGGTCATCGCCAACGTCACCAACGCCAACACTGGCCCGCTCGACGCCGAAGCGATTCGCCGTTTGTTCGAGCGCGTGATTGACGAAGCGCGGCGTATCGAACGCATTCACGCAAGCAAAGAACTAGACAAAGCCGAAGACAAACAAGAATGGTCATAAAATACTCTGCGAGGAAGAGTTCTATGCTTCTGCCAATGATGGGGTTTACTTTCCTATTAATGCTGACCGGTGGCTTGATATGTCTTTTTAGCCAAGGCGATGGAAGATTGGCTTATTTGGCTTCTCGCATCGGTCGTGCGCTTCTATTCGCAGGGGTAGGAGCGTTTGGACTTTCAATGGTGTTGGCTGGGTTGGGGGATGCGATTTTCGACTGGTATGGAGCAGCTTCGGGGCTTGGATTCTTTGGAGGATACATTGGAGGTGGGTTGGGTGGGGCATTAATTGGATGGAAGAAGGCTTCGCACCAAACCATGTAAGAAGTGCAAAGCTAGTTTTACTGGCTACTATTTGATTGGGAATTATGATTATCGTGATGGAAGAAAACGCGGCGGAAGAACAGATCGTTCACGTCGTAGATCGTCTGGTCAATTTGGGATTCGACATTCATCGTTCGACGGGAGCGCGGTACACGATTCTGGGCGCGGTTGGATCGCGCATTGCCGATGTGCGCGAACTGGAATTGCTGGAAGGCGTCAACAAAGTCGTTCGCGTCAGCAGCCCGTATAAACTCGCCGCGCGCGCCTTCAAACCCGAAGGCTCGCAAATCAAAATCAAAGACGTGGTCATCGGCGGCGAACAGATTGTCGCCATTGCCGGCCCCAGCGTCGTCGAAAGTCGTCAGCAGATTGAAACCATCGCCGCTGCGCTGAAATCACAGGGCGTTCGGATTCTGCGCGGTTCGGCCTTCCGAGCCAGTAACGATCCTTACGGTTTTCAAGGTTTGGGCGAAGAAGGTTTGAAACTGCTCAGCGAAACTGCCGCGAGGCATTCGATGCTGACCTTTTCAACGATCACCGATTTGACGCAACTGCCGCTGTTTGCGCGTTACGTGGACATCATTCAGATCGCTGAACGAAACATGCAGAACTATCCGTTGTTGCGCGAACTGGCGAAGCTGGACAAACCGTTGGTGCTCAGACGCGGAACCTCTTCGACCATCGAAGACGCCTTGTTGTCGGCGGATTACCTGATGCGATGCGGCAACCATCAAATTGCCATTTGCGAACGCGGCATCAAGACGTTTGAAACCTACTTGCGGCACACGCTGGATATTTCGGCGATTCCGTTGATCAAAAAGCTGTCTCATCTGCCCGTGATTGTTGATCCCAGTCGCGCCACAGGTCGCCGCGACAAGGTTCCGCCAATGGCGCGCGCAGCAGTGGCCGCCGGAGCCGACGGATTGCTGATCGAAGTTCATCACGACCCGGATCGCGCGCTGTGCGACGGCGCACAATCGTTGTCGCTCGATCAATTCGACAAGCTGACCGGCCAGATGGGCGTCATCGCTTCGGCGATTGAGAGGAAGTTGTGACCGACATCA
Organism: uncultured Heliomicrobium sp.; assembly: GCA_964470555.1. Taxonomy (GTDB): domain Bacteria; phylum Acidobacteriota; class Blastocatellia; order RBC074; family RBC074; genus RBC074. Next base: position 16,220 of record CAYYDG010000063.1, on the reverse strand, counting down.
ATTTCAACGGCGAACTGAATCACGTTTGCATCGTCGGTTGTGGATTGCTTGGCGGATCATTTGCGCTGGCATTGCGCCGAGCCGGATTCACCGGACGCATTACAGCTTGCGGAGGTTCGCGTTCGCCAAAACTTGCCGTTGAACGCGGCGTCGCTGACGCGATGGAACTCAGTTTTGATCGTGGCGAAGTATGCGAAGCGGATTTGATTTATCTGGCTGCGCCCATCGGAGCCATCATTGATTTTTTGAAAACCAAAGCCCGGTTGGTCAAACCCGGCGCGCTGATCACCGATGCCGGAAGCACCAAAACAGAAATTTGCAGCGTCGCTCGTGAAGCCGTGACAACCAATATCCATTTCATTGGCGGCCATCCGATGGCAGGCAGCGAAAACACTGGCGTTGAATACGCGCGGGCTGATTTGTTCGACCGCGCGACTTATGCGCTGACGCCGCAAGCGGCAACCGACGAAATGCAACTCGACCGATTGAAAAAAATCATTGGATCCATCGGCGCGCGCGTGTTGATGGCCAATCCGCTGGAACACGACGCGGCGGTTGCGCTAATCAGTCACTTGCCACAACTCACAGCTACAGCGTTATCTACCTTGCTCGGAGCCGAATTCGATGGCGAAGTCGCGCGACGAGAACTTGCGCAACGACTGGCGGCAACCGGCTGGCGAGATATGACTCGGCTCGGCGGCAGCAGTTGGAACGTCTGGCGAGACATCTGCCTGACAAACCAACAGAACATTTCCACCGCGCTCGGCGTTCTGATTGCGGAACTGCAAAACCTGAAAGACGCTTTGGATGTGCGCGATTTCAACCAAGTGAAAACTTCATTCACCGCGGCGAACACTTCAGTCGCCGAACATCGCGCAATTCATTACGCAAATTTCGAGAAAGTCTGATGGCGGCGCCACCTTGTTCAGAGGTAATTTGATGAAACTGGATATGTCTTTGCCCGAATTATTGAATGAAGTTGATGCCGTCGCGCACGATGTGCAATCCACGTTCGGTTCGTTGACCGCAGAGCAGTTGAATTGGAAACCGGCGGCGGACAGTTGGAGCGTCGCGCAATGTCTGGATCATTTGATCGCTTCCAACAGGGAAATGCTGGCGGTGTTCGATCCGGTCATCAACGGATCGAAGCGAACCAGCTTAGTGGAGCGGTTGCCATTTTTACCCGGCTTGATGGGGCGAATGCTGATCAAGTATGTGGCTCCGCAGGGAACGCAGAAACTGAAAGCGCCAGCGGCAGCCGTGCCGACATCCAGCAAGCTCGATCCGCAGGTCGTCAATCAGTTCGTTTCGCTTCAACAGGAAGTGAGCCGAAAGATCAAGGCGGTTGAAAATCTGAACCCGGAACAGGTCATCATCACGTCGCCGTTTGCAGGATTTATCACCTACAGTTTGCTGGACGCCTGCCGAATCATCGTGGCTCACGAACGCAGGCATTTTGAGCAGGCTCGGCGCGTAATGACGATGGAAGGATTCCCTAATTGAAGGCTGATTTGTCCCAATCAAACGTAACAGTTGACGGCAACCAGCAACGGTTGCCGTAGCTTTTTTCAAAGAAAATTTCAGATTTATGAACGAGCAAAAAGAACTGACTCAGCCCGAAGCGACTGCCGTACAAACAGTCAAACCTGAAAACCCTGGGTTCTGGGCGACGCTGCGCGAAGCAGTGGTCGGCACGGAACAAAGCTTCACCGAAGGCAGCATCGGTCGCGCGATTTTTTTGCTGTCGGTTCCAATGGTATTGGAAATGGCGATGGAATCGCTGTTCGGCCTGGTCAACATTTTCTGGGTTGGCAAGCTTGGCAAAGACCAGGCAGCCGCCGTAGGCATCACCGAATCGCTGTTGACCATCGTTTTCACCGTGGCCATGGGTTTGAGCATGGGCACAACAGCAATGGTTGCGCGACGCATCGGTGAAAAGGATCACGATGGAGCAGCACGCGCGGCGGAACAATCCATTCTGCTGGGCATTCTGGTTTCGATTCCACTGGCATTGATTGGCGTGATTTTTCATCGCCAGTTATTCGCCCTGATGAATGCTGAATCCAGCGTCACAACGGCTGGCGCCGGATACATCACGGTCATCTTCGGCGCGAACGTCGTAGTCATGTTGCTGTTTCTGATCAACGCCATTTTTCGCGGCGCAGGCGATGCCGCGATTGCCATGCGTGCCTTGTGGATCGGCAACATCATCAATCTGGCGCTAGACCCTTTGCTGATTTTCGGTCTAGGCCCATTTCCCGAACTTGGCGTGATGGGATCGGCGATTGCGACAACCATCGGGCGTGGCATCGCGGTCATGTATCAGCTTTCACGTCTGAGCGGCGGCCATAGTCGAGTGCCAGTGCAATTCCATCGCATCTTCAAACCGGACTTTGAGTTGATGGGAACGCTGCTGCGCATTTCACTCGGCGGCATGTTCCAGATGCTGGTGGCAACTTCGGCGTGGATGGTGTTGATGAGCCTGGTCGGCAAATTCGGCAGCGCCGCTCAAGCCGGATATACCTTCGCCATTCGCATCATCTGGGTGACGTTGTTGCCTTCGTGGGGAATGAGCAATGCAGCAGCAACGTTGGTCGGACAGAACCTGGGCGCGCAAAAGCCTGACCGGGCGGAAAAATCCGTCTGGCTGACCGGCCATTGCAATGCTGTTTTTTTGCTTGGCGTGATGGCGACGTTTCTGCTGTTTGCCGAACCGCTGCTGCGCATTTTCACACACGACGAAACTGTGATTCCCTACGGCGTGGATGCCTTGAGGTTTATCAGCTATGGCTACATTTTTTACGGCTATGGAATGGTACTCAGCGCGGCATTCAACGGCGCGGGCGACACCTACACGCCTACGGTAATCAACCTGATCTGTTTCTGGGCGCTGCAAATGCCGTTGGCTTACTGGCTGGCGATGAAAACCGGTCTGGAAGCGAAAGGCGTGTTTCTGGCAGTAACCATCGCCGAATCCATCCTGGCGGTCATGGCGATGGTCATCTTCAAACGCGGCAAATGGAAAGAACAAAAGGTGTGAGAAGTTGAATGGGCAACTGAAGCTGGTTGATTTACCAGAATCAGTTGCCCAACATCAAAACCACGCTGATTCGGATTCAGGTTGAAGCTTTGTCAGGTAGTAGCCGACTTAGCAGCCGGTTAATCATTGCGTCTGCCTCGATAGGCACATCAACCCAAATCAAACCTAAAACGTCTCAGTTAACTCACTAATGGTTCGATGACGTTGCCGCCGAAATCCGTCAACCGTTCGTCACGGCCATTGCTCAAGTACGTCAGTTTCATCTGATCCAAACCCATCAGATGCAAAATCGTCGCGTGAATATCGCGCGGGTGGTAACGCGGGCCGACAGTCTTGAAGCCGATTTCATCAGTCTGGCCGATGACCTGGCCACCTTTGACGCCGCCTCCGGCCATCCACATCGAAAAGGCCGTCGGATTGTGATCGCGACCTTTGCCATTTTCCGAAACCGGAGTGCGACCGAATTCCGTTCCCCAAATGACCAGCGTTGAATCCAGCAAACCGCGCCCTTTCAAATCTTTCAACAACGCCGCGACCGGTTTGTCAGTCCAACGACACATTTGTTCGTGATTGGTTTTGACGTTGTCGTGAGCATCCCATTGCGTGCTGACCGGGCCTCCGCCGGAATACAACTGCACGAACCGAACTCCGCGTTCGACCAGTCGCCTAGCCAGCAAACAACGCGTGCCGAATTCGACGGTTTGCGGATCGTCCAAGCCATACAGCTTTTTCGTTTCGTTGCTTTCCTTGCTCAGGTCAACGGCTTCGGGCGCGTGCTGCTGCATGCGATACGCCAGCTCATACGACGAAATGCGCGCCGCCAATTCAGAATCGCTTTCGTTGAGCGACAGTTCGTTCATGCCACGCATGAATTTCAACATGCGGCGTTGCTGTTCGCCGCTGATTTCCGCAGGTGGCTGCAAATGCAAAATCGGCGTCGCGCCGTTTCGCAACACCGTTCCCTGATGAATGGCAGGCAAAAAGCCTGCTCCCCACATCGGAGCGCCGCCTTCGGGCAAACCTTCCGGTTGAGTCATGACGCAATACGCTGGCAGGTTTTCGCTTTCGCTGCCCAATCCGTAAGTCACCCAACTGCCCAAACTGGGATACCCGGCCAACACGCGGCCATTCAGCATCTGATACATCGCCGGAGCGTGAACGAAACTTTCCGTGTAACACGACCGAATGACAGCGATATCGTCAATGCAACTGGCCGTGTGCGGCAACAGATCGGACACTTCAATCCCCGACTGACCATACTTCTTGAATTTCCAGGCGCTGCCCATCAACGGAGTTCCGGTTTTGACAAACTGGCTTTTGACTTCGCCGAAGCTGGCAGGCATTTGCTGGCCGTGCATTTTGTCGAGCACAGGTTTCGGGTCGAAGGTTTCCATCTGGCTTGGCCCGCCGACCATGAACAAAAAAATGACGGCTTTGGCTTTGGGCGCAAAATGCGGCGCTTTCGGAGCCAGCGGATTAACCAATTTGTTCGGTTGGGCTTTGTCGCTCGCCAACGTTTCGCGCTGCATCAAGTACGACAGCGCCAATGCGCCGAATCCGTTGCCCGCTTTGAACAAAAAGTCCCGGCGAGAATTTGCTTGCGGTATGTCGGAATGAAGGTTGTTCATGGTTTCTTTAGTCCAAATCGAATTCGGCCACGACGGGCACGTGATCTGATGGTTGAGGCAATGCGCGCGGAGCTTTGTCCACCCAGACCGCCGCGCACAATTCGGCCAGCGATTCCGTTGTCCAGATATGATCTATTCTGAGTCCGCGATTTTTCGGGAAGGCTCCACCGCGATAATCCCACCAGGTGAAAACGCCTTCGTCTTCGTGATGCTGACGAAAGACATCCACCAATCCCCAGTCTTCCAGCTTTTGCAACGCGGCGCGCTCGGCATCGCTGCACAAGACCTGCCCCGCCCAAAGTTTCGGGTCGTGAACATCGCGGTCTTCGGGCGCGATGTTGAAATCGCCGCAAATCAACACCAGGTCTTTCGGATTACAGCAATCGTCAAAAAATTTGTGGAGCTTCGCCAGCCAATCCAGTTTGTACGCATACTTTTCCGAACCGACTTCGGAACCGTTCGGAATGTACACGTTGAGGATTTTGACGCCATTGACGGTCGTAGCCAGCAATCGGCGCTGTGCGTCTTCAGCATCGTCCGGATAGCCCTTTTGGACATCTTCGGCTTGCGCCAGCGTAAGCGTCGCTACTCCGTTATAGGTTTGCTGGCCGAAAATCTCCAGGTTGTAACCCAACTCTCGGAACGGGTCAGCCGGAAACTTGTCTTCTTTGCATTTGATTTCCTGCAAACAGAGCACGTCAGGGCGGTTGGCTTTCAGCCAATCCAGCACCAACGGCAGCCGGACGTTGATCGAATTGATATTCCAAGTTGCGATTTTCATTGTGGTTGAATTTGGAAAACGGAAACTTCGCGCTTCAACACCGGCAGGCAGAGATGCCTGCACACCCAGCACTTTACCCAATCCATCGCCCGACGAAAAGTCGCAAACGGAATTCTTTCAATCGTTCTCGGTTTGGCTATTTTCGCGTTTAAGCAGGCGCGGTTCGGGATGTATAATCTCCGCACCCTGTAAACGACAACCGCCGGTTTCGCCGGCAATTGAATATCAGAGAAGGAAGCTTATGTCATTTCGCCAATCGTTCCGAATTTTGATGGCAGTATTGCTGTCAGCAAGCGTTGGCCTGTACATCATTCGTCAGGCAAACGCGCAAGACCCGCCGCAACCACCAAAAGCCAAACCTACACCTACGCCGAAAGACCAGAAAGAACGCAAAGGCGCTCAACGACAGGGCGCTCAAGCCGATCAACAAGCCGTTGATCCAGGAATGACTGACCGCGTAGACACCGAAGAAGTCTTGCTGGACGTGACGGTGATTGACACAAGCAACAATCAGCCGGTGTTCGATCTGCAAAAAGAGGATTTCACTGTTTATGAAGACAAGATCAAACAGGAAATCATCAGCGTTCGGCGCGAAGAAGTTCCGGTCAGTTTCGGAATGGTGATTGACACATCGGGCAGCATGCGCGCTCGGTTGCCGCAAGTGGTGGAATCCGGCCTGCAATTGGTCAAACAGATGCGCGAACAGGACGAAGCCTTCGTGGCAATGTTCAAAGCCGAACCGGAACTGGTTCAGGATTTCACCGGAGACCGCCGCGATCTGGAAGACGCGCTCAACGAACTTTACAGCAGCGGCGGAACTTCCCTGCTCGACGCCATCGTTGCGACTTCGGATTACGCGCAGCAAAAAGCCAAACAGCGCCGCAAAGCTCTGATCATTATTTCCGACGGTCTTGAAAAGAACAGCGCCGTCAAAGAAAAAGAAGTCATCGAAGCGATCAAGGAAAACGAAGTCCAGCTTTACCTAGTTGGGTTCGTTGATGAAGATGCCGAAGGCGGCGGGCTGTTCCGAAAATCTGACGCCAAAAAAGCCCGCGATCTGCTGTCGCGGCTGGCCGAAGATTCCGGTGGACGAGTGTTTTTCCCGAAAGAAATCAGCGAAATGCCTGCCATCGCTGACCAGATCGCCAAGGATTTACGGACGCAATACATCGTCAGTTATGCGCCTTCAAACAGCGTCAAAGACGGAACATTTCGCGCGGTCAAAGTGAACATCAACCAAAAAGGAACCCGAAAATTATTCGCTCGCACACGGCAGGGCTATTACGCTCGTGACCCGAAAAGTCAGCAACCCTCCGCCGGCGCCAGGAAATACGAATAAGTTCAAGGACGGCAGGGCGACGCTCGCATTGCCGTCTTTACCATGGTTTCACCCCCGACTGTAGGCTACACTCATCCCCTGTTTCAACTATAATCCTCTGCGATGATCCGCTTCGAAGAAATCGAGAAAAAGGTTGAGCGTCATCATTCGGACGCCGATATGGACCTGCTTCGCCGGGCATATCTGTATTCCGCAATGATGCACAAGGAACAGGTGCGCGCTTCGGGCGAACCGTATCTCAGCCATCCGCTTTCGGTTGCCAGCTTGCTCGCGGACATGAAGCTGGATGTCGAAACGGTTTGCACAGGATTGCTGCACGACGTGGTCGAAGACACGCTGGCCACGCTCAAGGATATTTCCGACAGGTTCGGCCCGACGGTAGCGCATCTGGTGGACGGCGTGACCAAGATCAGCAATCTGGACCACACCACATCCAAAGAAGACGCTCAGGCGGAAAGCCTTCGCAAGATGATGCTGGCAATGGCCGACGATGTGCGCGTCGTGTTGGTCAAACTGGCCGACCGATTGCACAACATGCAAACGCTGCATTTCCTGAAACCGGAAAAACGCAAACGCATTGCCCAGGAAACTCTGGACGTGTATGCGCCGATCGCTCACCGATTGGGAATGAGCAAGATTCGCGCGGAATTGGAAGACCTGGCGTTTCAATCCATTGACCCTGACGGTTACAAACTGCTCAAGGAACAGGTGGAATCGCACCGCGCCTCGACCGAAGCGTTTCTGGAAGAAGTCAAAGCGCGAATCGCCGAACGATTGACGGAAAATCACGTGCCGTTCATTCGTATCGAAGGCCGCATCAAACGTTTGTACAGCATCCATTTGAAGCTGCAACGGCAGAAAATTCCACTCGACAAGGTTTACGATATGGCCGCCGTGCGCATCATCGTTCCCGAACCGCGTTATTGTTATTACGCTCTGGGAGTCATGCACCAGCACTGGAAACCTTTTCAGGATCGAATCAAGGATTTCATCGCCAACCCTCGCGCCAATGGCTACAAATCATTGCACACTTCGGTGATCGGAGAAGAAGGCCAGCACTTCGAGGTGCAGATTCGGACAGAGGAAATGCACCGCATCGCCGAAGAAGGCATCGCCGCGCATTGGAAATACAAGGAAGGCAAGGGCCAAGACACCAGCGAAGACGAAACGATGAAATGGTTACGAAAGCTGGTGGAATCTCAGCAGGATGTGGATGCCAGAGACTTTGTTGACATCATCAAGGAAGAGCTTCCCATTGCGCAGGAAGTTTACGCCCTGACGCCCAAAGGCCGCGTGGTCGAATTGCCCAGCAACGCCACACCGATAGATTTCGCATACACCATTCACACCAAAGTCGGCGATCAATGCACCGGAGCCAAGGTCAATGGCCGAATCGCCCCGTTAAATTACAAGATTCAGAACGGCGACACGATAGAGATTCTGACCAGCCCGAACCAGAAACCGAATCGAGACTGGTTGAAATTCGTCGTCACCACGCGAGCGCGCAACAAGATCAAACATTACGTCGCACAGCGCCAGCGCGAAGAGGCGATTGAAGTTGGGCGCAAGCTCTTCGAGAAAGAAGCTTTGCGGCTGAAATTGAAACTGAAAAAAGCGTTGGAAGACCCGGCGTTGGAAAAATACCGAACCGAAAACGGTTATCCCAAACTGGAAGATATGTACGCCGCAATTGGCTACGGTAAATTACTGTCGAAAACCCCACTCGCCCGGTTGATTCCACCCGACAAGCTGGAAGAATTGGACAAGGCCGAAACCACACGGTTGCAGCAAATGACGCAGGTGGTCAAACGCGCCTTGAAACTCGGTGACGACCGAATTGCCATCAAAGGCGTTGACAACATTCTGGTCTATCGCGCGCCCTGCTGTAATCCGATTCGCGGCGAAGACATTCTGGGTTACATCACGCGCGGCAAAGGCGTGGGCGTACACGCGCGCCGCTGCAAAAACGTCGCCGGGTTGATGATCAACAAGGAACGCATGATTGAAGTCACCTGGGTTGGCGCCAAAGGCAATGAACCTTATGCCGTGACTTTGCTGGTCAGAACCGAAGATCGCACTGGACAGTTGGCGGCATTGACCAAGGCCGTCGCTGAAATCAAAACCGATATACGCGATGCCCGCACCGATCATCGCGAAAACGGCGACGGCACACGGTTGATCGAAATGACCGTCGAAGTGCTGGACCTTAATCATTTTGAACGTGTTCGCAGAGCGCTCAGAAAAGTACAGGGCGTGATTGAAGTCGAACGCGCCGCCCCTCAAATCTGATCATTCATTCTCGCTATCAATCTTGAGTTGCAAAAATTCGTCTGCTCGCGCGGGCGTGTCCTCACTGCAAGCGAAATCTCGCCTTGCTCAGGAGCAATTCCCGGACGCAATCGTTTTGCGCGATTGCGCTCCCAATCTCATGAAGGAGAGTTACCCAAATGCCCAAGTCGGCCAATTGCAATCGTCTGACAGTGAAGTTCTCTTTTTTCCTGGCAGCCGTTCTTGTTGCCTTAAGTGTCAGCATTGCGCTGCCGCTGTTTTCCGCTGCCGGACAAAATCAAGCAGACAACAAGGCCAGAATCAAAGATCGGCTGGAAACCATGCGCTCGAAAAAAGGAAGCCGGTTTCGCAACTCTGAACGACATCCCAAACGCCAGACCCAACCGGAAATTCCCTGGACGCAAACCGAGACCAATTCCCTTCTGACCGGTTTGCCGAGCGCGCTTTCCTTTTTTGACTCCAATGAAAGCGCGTGGCCGACTTTTCGATTGCAGGGCAAACGCGAAGACGAGGGCTTTGACAAACCCCGCGAAGCCCAGAGTTATTTCTGGCAAAAACGCACGCCGAAGGGCGAGAAAATTGTTTCCATTGAAAATTATCTCGAAGCTCAGGAACAGATGCGTTCATTGCCGCAATTTTCGACAACGCTCAATCGTTTTCTGACGGCGGAAGAATCGGCGGCTTTGCGCGCAAACGCTGAAAATGTTCCGTCCGCTGGTTGGACTGAACTCGGCCCCGGCAACATCGGCGGACGCACCCGCGCAATGCTCATCAATCCTCAAGACCCGAACATCATGTATGCCGCAGGCGTCACTGGCGGAGTCTGGAAAACCACCAATGCCGGGCAAAGCTGGACGCCTGTTTCTGATTTGATAGGCGTTCTGACAGTCAGCTCAATGGTCATGGATCCAACCAATCCCAATGTCATTTATGTCGGCACGGGCGAAGGCGTGTACGGGTACGAATATGACGGCGATTTGAGCAACGGCGATTTTCGCGGAGCGGGGATTTTCAAAACTACTGATGGCGGCGGCAGTTGGACCAGATTGCCCGGAACGACCTCCTTCGACTTTTATTTCGTCAATGACATTGTCGTCAGCCACAATAACTCGAACCGAATTTACGCCGCCACGCAAACAGGCGTCATGCGAACCCTGGACGGCGGCACAACCTGGACCAAAGTTCATGATCCGATTGGCCCGCGCGGAGTGACGGTCAATTCCGGTTGCCTGGACCTGGCCATTCGCACCGACATGCCGACCGACGTTGTATTTGCGGCTTGCGGCAACTTTGAACAGGCAGTGGTCTATCGCAACACCGATGCAGGCAATAACGTCGCCACCTGGGACATCGCCCTGCGGGAAATCGGCATGGGACGCACTGCGCTGGCCATAGCTCCGTCGAATCAGGACATTATTTATGCAGTGTCTTCCAGCATTCAGAGAAACGAATTTCAACACTCACTGTTTGCCGCGTTTCGTTCGACTAATGGCGGAACCAACGGTTCCTGGACGGCTCAGGTTCGCAATACCGACGCCAACAAATTGAACCGCGCAATTCTGGCGGCTTCAGTGGGAGCGGTCGCCTCAGATTGCGGATTCGATCTGGAAGATTCCGTATTCGCTCAAGGCTGGTTCGATCTGACGATTGCGGTTGACCCGGTTGATCCAAACCGTGTCTGGGTGGGCGGGATCGAACTGGCTCGTTCAGATGACGGCGGCGTCAATTGGGGCGTTGCCGGGCAGAGTTATGTCAACGCCAACTTCAATCTGGGGCCGATTCACCCCGACCAGCACGTCATTGTCTTTCATCCGAATTACAACGGCGGTTCCAATCAAATAATTTATGTCGCCAACGACGGCGGATTGTATCGCAGCGACAATGCTCGTGCAGGCACGGCAACAACGCCGACCAGCGCCTGCAACCCGAACTCCATCGCCGTCAAATGGACGCCGATCAACAACAATTACGGCGTGACACAGTTTTACTCAGGAGCAATTTCCGCCGACGGCAAAACTTATATCGGCGGAACTCAGGACAATGGAACCGTGCTGGGAACCGATGCCACCGGCATCAATGGATGGAAATTGGTCAATGGCGGAGACGGCGGACACGCCGCCGTAGATCAAACCAACGCCAACATTTTGTTCGGCACATTTCCGGGCATCAATTTTCGTAAAAGCACTGATGGTGGAATCAGCTTTGGCGATGCCACTTTCGGCATCAACGACGGCGGCGAGTATTTCGTTACGCCGATGGTGATGGACCCCAGCGATTCTCAACGAATCTGGACGGGCGGATTTTACATCTGGCGCACCAGCAACAGCGCAGCGCTTTGGTCACGGGCCAGCGGCCTGACCGCCGGATCGGAATCGGTCAGCGCCATTGCCATCGCTCCCACCGATTCCAACCGAGTGCTGATTGGAATGGGCGACGGCCTGGTGCTTCGCAGCGACACTGCACTAACATCAACTGGCGTCACAAGCTGGCCATTTTCCACTCCGCGAAACGGTTGGGTTTCTTCCCTCGCGTTCGACCCCATGAATAAAGACATAGCCTATGCCACGTATTCCACCTTTGGCGGCGCTCACGTGTACCGAACCATTGATGGCGGACAAAGCTGGTCAATCGCCGACGGCAGTCAAGGCGCAGGCGCAAACAGAATCCCCAACATCCCGGTTCACAGCATAGCGATTGATCCGTCCAACACTTCCCGGCTTTATGTCGGAACCGATTTTGGAGTGTTCATCAGCAACGACGGGGGAGCCAACTGGGCGGTAGAAACCACAGGATTCGCCAATGTCATTACCGAACATCTGCAAATGCATGTCGGCGACGGCGTCACCTCTTTATATGCCTTCACGCACGGGCGCGGCGCGTGGCGAACAATGGTCAACAACAGCGGTTGCAGTTATTCCCTGACGCCTTCGACGCGAGAAATCACCTCGTCGGCAACCGGCGGAACTGTCAACGTCAAAGCTTCGCCGGGCGGTTGCAACTGGACTGCGACATCCAATGTTTCGTGGTTGCAAGTGACTGGCAGCGGCAGCGCCGATGGTTCCGTGAACTTTCAGGCGGACGAAAACACTTCGTTCACTTCGCGTACAGGCACGGCGACCATTGCGGGAAAAACCTTTGTCGTCATTCAACCCGGACGCGCCGACACCGATCCTCCAATGGTTGAGGTCACAGAACCTTCGGTGTCGCCTGGAACTCCCAATACAAGCGGACTGGTCAATCTGGCGGGAAGAGCGACAGACAACAATGCGGTTTCGTCCGTGGTCTGGCAATCGGATCGCGGCGCAACCGGTTCTGCCGTGTATACGCCTTCAACCGGCATTTGGACCGCAACCGGAGTTCCACTGTCGTCAGGCAACAATGTTTTCACCATCACCGCGCGCGACACAGCCAACAACATCGGGCGAGCGATTTTCACCATCAACTCAACGCCCGATGCCGTTTTGGTCACGGTTGCCGGAACCGGAATTCTGGGCGCGACTCCGGATGGCGGACAAGCCGCGGCGTCCAATATCTCTCGCCCCTGGCAAATCGCACTGGATGGCGCAGGCAATCTGTATTTCACAGACACGAACAACAACACCGTTCGCAAAGTCGCGCCGAATGGAATCATCACGACGATTGCCGGAATCGCCGGGTCGTCAGGTTTTTCAGGCGACGGCGAACTGGCGACTTCTGCGCGTTTGAATCAACCTGCCGGAGTCGCCGTTGACGGTTCGGGCAATGTTTATATCTCAGACACGCAAAACAGCCGCGTTCGCAAAGTCAACGCAGCCGACGGAAAAATCAGCACAATCGCCGGCAACGGCCAACCCGGTTACAGCGGCGATGGCGGCCCGGCAACGGCGGCAGCGCTGAATTTCCCTTACGGATTGGCAGTGGATAAAGACGGAAACATTTTTGTCGCGGATTTCAGCAATCATCGAATTCGCAAAATCACAACTTCCACCGGCATCATCACGACGGTTGCTGGAACCGGCTCAGCCAGCTTCAATGGGGACGACCGGGCTGCGACCGAAGCTTCCGTCAACGCGCCGATCAACGTCACCTTTGACCCCAATGGCAATCTGGTCATCGCCGACAGCAACAATCACCGCATTCGCAGAGTCAATTCGACAGACGGCAGAATCAGCACAATCGCCGGAACCGGTTCACAAGGCTTCGCAGGCGATGGCGGCGCAGCCACCGAGGCTCGCATGAGCATTCCGGCAGGTGTGGCATTCGATTCGGCAGGCAATTTGTATTTTGCCGATCGTGGCAACAGCCGCGTTCGCAAAGTGAGCGTGGGGACGAACATCATCACGACCATCGCCGGAATCGGCTTGCTCGGCTTCAACGGCGACGGATTGGCGGCGCTGGCTTCGCGGTTGGCGACGCCCAATTCGATTGCCGTTGATGCAGTCGGCAATGTGTACATCGGCGACCGCGAAAATTTCCGAGTGCGACGAATCATCTTCGCTTCGTCATCAGACACTACTGCTCCGACGATTGCCGTGACTTCGCCGACCACCTCGACGACTTTCACGACGAACGCTTCTCCGCTGACGGTCAGCGGAACGGCAGCCGACAACGTCGGCGTCTTTCTGGTTCGTTGGAGCAATGACCGTGGCGGCAGCGGCACGGCTGGCGGAACTACAACCTGGATGGCGACAGGAATTCCACTGCAAAACGGCGTGAATAATTTGACCTTGACCGCTCTGGATGTGCGCGGAAATTCCTCCAGCGCACAATTGGCGGTTACGTTCAATCCTCAACAAATCATCGGCACATTGGCAGGCAACGGCTTGACCGGCAACACCGGAGACGGTGGAGCCGCCATTGGCGCTCGACTGTTTTTCCCGACCGGTGTTGCCGCGGATGCGACCGGCAATCTGTATGTTGCGGATTCAGCCAACAATCGTGTTCGCAAAATAACTCCAGCGGGCGTGATCCTGCCGTTTGCCGGAAACGGAATGCTCGGTTCCAGCGGCGATGGCGGGCCGGCAACTGAAGCCACCTTCAATCAACCCCAAAGCGTAGCCGTAGACTCAACCGGAAACGTTTACATTTCCGACACCGGAAATCATCGCGTTCGCAAGGTCGCGCCTTCGGGAATTATCACAACTGTTGCCGGAACTGGCACGGACGGATTCTCAGGCGACGGCGGTCCCGCGACGCAAGCAAGCCTGAATCTGCCGTTTCAGGTGGCGGTTGATTCTGCCGGGAACATCTATATCGCCGACGCCTCAAATCGCAGAGTCCGCAAGGTCACCGTCAACACCGGCGTGATTACGACCGTCGCGGGTGATGGGCGCGTCGGAACAGGTGGCGACGGCGGCGCAGCAACTCAGGCGCAATTCCTGCTGCCTTATGGCGTGACGGTTGACCGCAGTGGAGTGATCTTTATTTTGGACGCTTTTGACGGCAAAGTTCGTCGCGTGGCAACCAACGGCATCATTACCAATTATGCCGGAACAGGCAATTTCGGTTACCGCGGCGACGGAGGCCCGGCCACAGGAGCCGACATTGATCCTCAATCCTTCATCACCACCGATGCCGACGGCAATCTTTACATTGCCGATCTGTTCAACCATGTCATTCGCAAGGTCACGGCAACGACCGGCATCATCACTACCGTAGTCGGAACCGGCGTTGGCGGTTACAGCGGCGACGGCGCAGCCCCCGCAAACGCCCAATTGTCTTTCCCAAACGACGTTGCGTTCGATTCCGCAGGCAATATGTATATCGCTGATCTGAACAATCAGCGGGTACGCAAAATCGTCAACGCTGGAACGCTGAAATCCGTAGCCAGCGTTTCCGCCGCCAGTTTCCTGGGCGAAGCGCTGACCAGCGATATGATCGCCGCTGCGTTCGGACAAAATCTGGCAACCAGCGTTCAAATCGGAACGACGGTTCCCTTGCCCACAACGCTCGACAGCACGTCAGTACGTGTTCGTGATGCGTTGGGAATTGAACGCCTGGCTCCGCTCTTTTTCGTGGCGCCGACTCAGGTCAATTTCCTGGTTCCATCAGGAACATCGAACGGAGCCGCCACGATCACCATCGTCAGCGGCGACGGAACGACCTCAACTGGAATCGCTCAAATCGCCAGCGTCGCTCCGGGATTGTTTTCAGCCAATTCCGATGGACAGGGAGTCGCGGCAGCCGTTGCGCTTCGTGTTCGCGCTGATGGGCAGCAGATATTCGAACCGGTTTCACGCTTCGATCCAGCCAGCAACCGATCTGTCGCTGTGCCCATTGACTTGGGGCCGGACACCGATCAGGTATTTTTGATCGCATACCTGACCGGCGGACGGTATCGCAGCTCGCTCGCGGCAGCATCGGCCAGCGTAGGCGGGGCAAGTGCTGAATTGTTGTATTTAGGCCCGCAGTTCGATTTCGTAGGCCTCGATCAAGCCAACATTCAATTAAGCCGCGCGTTGACGGGCAGAGGAAATGTGGATGTCAGGCTGACAGTAGACGGAAAACCCTCCAATACTGTGCTCGTCAACATCAAATAATTGTTGAAATGGCCGAAAGCATTGCTTCGCTACCGCAAAACAATGCTTTCGGCCATCTCTTCCAGCCGTGAGGCAGGACGGCTTGCAATCAACAAGTCAAACAGTACAATACCCGCTCGGTTGCACACCCAACCGAGCAGCACTACTCACTGAATTTCATTTTTCACCCGATTTTCGAGGAAGGAGACAGCGATAATGGCAGTTTACGTGATTTGCGAACCGTGTATTGGCACGAAAGATACCGCTTGCGTAGAGGTTTGTCCGGTGGACTGCATCCACCCGCGCAAGGATGAGGCTGACTTTGAAGGAGCGACACAACTTTACATTCATCCGGACGAATGCATTGATTGTGGAGCTTGCCAACCCGCCTGTCCCGTGGAAGCGATCTTCCGCGACGAAGACGTGCCTGAACAGTGGCAAAATTACATAGAAATCAACGCCAAACATTACCAATAGTCAGCATTCGCCCACACGACTCACAACCAAGCCGCAGACTTTCCGCATAATAAAGTCTGCGGCTTTCTTTTTCCGTTTCCCCAGACTCATAACACTCAACATCTCTGTGTTATCCGGTACTCCCTACGGGATTTTTGAAGTTATTGCTGCGTTGTAAGTTAGCAGGTCT
>CAYYDG010000062.1:0-41210 GCA_964470555.1 uncultured Heliomicrobium sp. | reverse complement strand
AGCCTGATTTACCGAGTCCCACCCGAACTATCAACTGTTATGCCGAACACTTCTGAAGACCGCATATTGCCAAGGATTTTTCGTTAGAGCAGGTATCGAAGATGATGAGCCAATCTCGAAGGAAGTTCTGCCCTATGTGGAAGTCGGTGATACATGGAAATCCATACAACCCGGATTACGGCAAAGCGACAAAGACAGGAAAGAAAAAGAAGACGAAGAGAAGAAGCGCCGAGACTTCACGCCATAGACTGAGAAAAGTTTCGCTGGCTTTCTTGAAAAGCTAATAGGATTGAAGAATGAAAAGCCGGTCAGTTCATCTTGGTAGATGGGCTGACCGGCTTTGGTATTTTGATCGCCGAAAGCAAATGCTTGCCGGGATTTGGCATAAAAACTAGAATGTTTTTGCCAATCAAACCGCCGAAGTAATGGAGGAAACACTATGTCTGTCGCTGTGGAACTCGCACTTGATCCTGAGAAAAATTACGAGATCGTCAACGGTGTGCCGGAGGAAAAAGAAATGCCTGGAGCCAGACACGGAATGGTTGCAGCGAAACTGCTTTCGCGCCTAAACAACTTTGTCGAAGCCAATCAACTTGGTGTCGCTTTTACAGAAGTCAACTTCAACCTTGGTCATAATGAACGTATACCTGATCTCTCGTTCGTTTCAGCCAGCCGAATTCCCGTTGATGGAATTCCCGAAGGTGTTTGGCAAATTCCGCCTGATCTGGCGGTTGAAATCATTTCGCCCAGCGATTTGCATGAAAAAGTCAGCAACAAAGTGCTCGAATATCTGGAAGCCGGAGTGAAGCAGGTTTGGATTGTTTCTCCTGAGATTCGCTCGGTGACGATTTTTCGCTCAATGGAGCAGGTACAAGTATTTTCGGGCGACAAAGTCCTGGAAAGCCCTGATCTGTTGCCCGGCTTTCAATGTCCATTGAAAGAAATTTTTCCCGCTACGGCTTCAGCCAAAGAATAGTCCTTCAGTTTCCAGCTTCTCAGCTTCGCCGTTTAGCGGTACACTGCCTGCGCTATGGATGAACGAGATTTTTACACCGAAAAGCATGAAACCAAGACGGCGACTTACGCGTGTCCGAAGTGTCGTCAGACCTATGAATTCCAAATCCGCTGGCTTCGCCGCTCGAAAAAGCGTGAGTTGCCGCGCGGCGCAAGCGAATTGGATCGCGCCAAGTTCGCCAAAGCGCGGGATTACATGGTTCGCGTGGATGACATGTGTTTTTGTCCGAATCCGCGTTGCCGCGCGCGCTTTGAGATTCCCAATTCCCAAACCGTCGTTTTCATCTAAAAACAGGGCAACACAACGATGACGTTTGACGCCTTTGACGCGAGTTTGTCCGGTACTGAACCGCCCGCGGGACTTTCGGCGTATCTGAACGCGCTCTGGCATGACGCGGTGGGCGATTGGGACAAGGCGCACCAGATTGTTCAGAACATTGAAACCACGCAGGCGTCGGCAATTCACGCTTACCTGCATCGCAAAGAAGGCGACGAAAGCAACGCACGGTACTGGTATGGTCGCGCTGGCAGATTATTTCCGACAGGCAAAACGCTTGGTGAGGAATGGAAATTACTCGTCAACGAATTGCTGTAACGCATTCATTCCAAAACAACTCACTTTCAAATCATCATGAAGCGAACACGATTGCTCAAACTCACAGGTTTGATGGCAGCGCTGCTGTTTCTTGCGCTGGCAAACTTTCAGGCTGTTCGGTCACACGCCCAGAAGTCTGAGAACCAATCCTCACCCCACAATTCGGCATTTGCAAACAAGCCTTATTGGGCATTTGTGAAGCCGCAGCGTTCCGCAATTCCAGCAGTTAAAAACCAAAGCTGGGTTCGCAATCCGATAGACGCCTTCGTGCTGGCCAAGCTGGAAGAAAAAGGATTGCAACCGTCTACACCAACTGACAAGCGTACGCTGCTTCGTCGCGTGACGTTTGATTTGACGGGGCTGCCGCCTACGCCGGAAGAGATCAAAGCCTTTCTGGCGGATCAATCGCCGAATGCGTATGAAAAAGTCGTTGATCGGTTGCTGGCTTCGCCGCGTTACGGCGAACGCTGGGCGCAACATTGGCTGGACGTGGTTCGCTTTGGCGAAACCAACGGCTTTGAGTTGGATGCAGACCGCGAACAAGCCTGGCGTTATAGAGATTACGTCGTCAATTCGCTGAACGCCGACAAGCCGTACGATCAATTCCTTGTCGAACAAATTGCAGGCGATGAACTTGATCCGGAAAGCTTTGAGATGCGCGTCGCCACAGGATTTTTGCGCGCCGGGCCGCAGCATGTGGTTTCGGGCAATCTGGAGAAAGCCGAACTTCGACAGGAATGGTTGACCGAAGTGATGTTCGGCATTGGCAACGGAGTGATGGGACTGACAGTTGGCTGTGCTCGTTGTCACGACCATAAATTCGACCCGATTCCGCAAGCCGATTTTTATCGGTTGCAGGCATTTTTTGCCGCTTCGGACAATTACGATTACCGCAAGCCGACCAAAGAACAGGAAGGCGCTTTTCACGCGGCAACCAAAGCTCACAAGGAAAAGTTGCAGCCGATTCAGGATCAGATCAAAGCCATTGAAAAGCCCTATCAGGAACGGCTGAAAGCTGAAAAGAAAGCGGCGCTGGAACCTGTCTTTGCCAACGCTCTGGCCAAAGACGACAAACTGCGAACTGAGGAAGAAAAGCGGATTGCCAAAGACGCCCAGCGGATGTTGGTTGTCCAATGGGAGGAACTGGTCGCTTCGTTATCGCCTGAAGACAAAGCCAAGCGCGCGGCGTTGCGGCGGCAAATGCATGAAATCAATCTGTACGAGCCGGAGCCGATTCCCAAAGCATTGGCGGTGAATGATATTTTGAAGCCGATTCCGCCGATGCACGTGCTACGCGGCGGCGATTGGCGCCGACCGGGTGCAGAAGTTCAACCGGCGTTTTTGTCTGTAATTGAAGGCAAGGGAAATGAGCCGGAAATCAAACCAGTAGACAATTCGCCCGGTCGTCGTCTGGCGTTGGCGCGTTGGTTGACGCGAGCCGATCATCCGCTGACGGCGCGCGTGATGGTCAATCGGCTGTGGCATCATCATTTCGGGCGAGGGATTGTGGCGACGCCGAATGATTTTGGGCGAAACGGGCAACAACCAACGCATCCTGAGTTGCTGGATTGGCTGGCGCTAGAATTTGTTGAAGGGGCGACCGGGGGAAAGGGCGACGTGGTGAATTCGTCAGCAAATACTCCCTGGAGCTTGAAGCGTATTCATCGGCTGATGGTCACGTCTGCAACCTACAAGCAATCCTCCGTGCCGAATCCGCAATCCGCAATCCGCAATCCGCAATTTAGAAATCCGCAATCGGTTGATCCTGACAACAAATTACTCTGGCGCATGAACCGGCAACGATTGGATGCTGAAGCGATTCGTGATGCGGTGCTGGCTGTCAACGGAACTCTGAACGATCAGGCTGGCGGAGCGCCGATTCGAGTGCCGCTAGACCCGGAAGTCTATGACACCATTTTTACTGAGGCCGAACCGGACAATTTGTGGCCGGTGCATCCAGACGCGCGGCAGCACGCGCGCAGGAGTTTGTATTTGCTTCGTAAACGGAACGTGCGACTGCCTATGCTGGTCGCGTTTGATTCGCCGGATATGATGAATTCCTGCGGCGCGCGCAGCGTCAGCGTTCACGCACTGCAATCGCTGACATTGATGAACAGCCAATTCATGCTTGACCAGAGCAAAGCGTTGGCGACGCGATTGTTTGCTGAAACTGCTGAACTCAAATCCGGCAGGGAAGACAAAATGATTGCGCGGTTGTACGAATTGGCGTTCGGGAGATTGCCGCAACTGGCGGAAAAACGTATGACCAAAGAGTTTCTGAAAGATCAAGCGGCAATCCTGAAGCAGCGAATCGCCAAAGGGGAAACAGTCGCCGAGTTGAAGGGTGTGAATGCCATGGATGCGGCTTCGGCGGCGGCGTGGGTTGATTTGTGTCTTTCATTCTACAACTTGAATGAATTCATTTATCTTCAATGAACCGAGTGACATTCAACAAAAGAAAAGGCAGGTCATAACGACCTGCCTTTTCTGCTTCATCGGTTGAAAGCTCTGCAAACAATTCTTAGTTGTTGTCAGGTTTCGGCTCGCGCATTCGGATCGTGCCGGATGCCGCTCCTGCGCCAGTGGCAAAACCGAAGCCGCCTGCGCCGCCTTCTTTGACGGTGTAATCCGACGGAACCTGGAACAACGAAGCATCCGGCTCGCCACGACGAATGTTAGTCAGGCGGAACATCGTTTCGCCCGAAGTCGGGTCGGAGCGTTTGCTCATCACAGTTGTTTGCAGCTCCGGCGAATACCAGCTTTCCGAAACGATTTCGATGGGGCGTTCGTTACCGATGGCTCCGGCGGGAATCGTTGTGACGGTGCGTTTGCCTTCGGCTTCGACGCCTTCGATCATCTGTTTGCCCAGAGATTCGGTGTTGGAGTTAAAAGCGGGTGTACGCATTCTCATTCCCTGAAGAGGCTGTACGGCAATTTGCCCACCCTGCTGTATGGCGAGTTGCCCACCCTGCCCGCCTTGGTTGGTAGAACCTGCTTCTTCACCTTGCAGAGTGAAGTTAAAGGTCAACGTGCTTTGAACCTTAACCGGCGTGCCGGAAGCTTCGGTGGGTTTGAATTCCCACTGGCGCGCAGCTTCCACTGCGGCATCGCGCAGCAAGGGATGGCCGTTGATGGCAGTGGCATTAATCACTTTACCTTCTTCGGAAATAGTGACTTGCACTTGGACAATACCTGTGGCTTTGGCGGCTTTGGCAACAGGGGGATAAGTCGGATTCACACGTTTAACCGGGCCGCCTTGCAACGTTCCGGCAGAAGCGTTTGCGCTTCTAGGGAGTATGACATTCGGAGCTTCTTCGCCTTTGGCTCTGAGCGTCATCGTCGGCGCGATCGCACGAACGTTTCCCATCTTGCGTGCCACGCGATTATGAGGCTCCAAGATGAACATGGTTCCGGCAACCGGGTCGTGCAATGTCACTGTTTTGGCGGGTTCGTTGCCTGCGAACTGTCCAACAGCATTGATCGTGCTTTCGCGGCGCATACGTCCTTCGCCGTCGCGCGCAATCGAACCGGAGTTTCGGTGAATGATGCGGTTGCCGTCGGCCAGCGTCTTGATCGTTTCGTTTTCGATTTCGGCAGTGAACGGAGCGCCTTTGACAAGCTTGTTGTCAAAACTCATTTCCGACGAGACGAAGTTGTACGTGAAATCCTGGCCACTGTTGCCGCGCACGAACGTGAAGTTCTGGCCGTCCATATTATGCACTGTTCCATCAACGCCTTGGAAAATGGCTGTAGCGCCGGAATCCTGAGTCACGACGAACTGACCATTGCCACCTTGAGATGTGATGACTTTGACTTCCTTGCCATCTTGCGTGGTGACGGTGCGCCCTTGAACTGTAGCGGTTCCGCCATTCTGGCTGGACGAAAAATTGACTCGAACTTTTTTGCCGTCCGGCCCCACCCAAACATCACCATCGCCTTCGACGTTGAATTCCTGAGTTTGTCCATCAGGGCCTTTCACAATGACTTTGCGCTGAATCTGAGTTTGAGATTGAGCACTACTTTTTTCCTGCGCTTTGTCCTGCGCCAATATGCTGACCGAATTTCCAGCCAGCGCCAGCGCACAGACGAAACTGACAAATGCCTTCTTGCGAAGTTTCATAACGTTCTCTCCTTGGTTTGAGTGAGTCGGAACAGCGCCGCGACCGGTAAAAAGAGCGAGGGGAATCAGAGCTTTTACGGGTCGCAGCGCTGACGTGATAACTGATGTTTAGCGAATAAATCTTATGGCTCGCGCGGAACCGTCGTCGGCCAGCAACAGATCGGCTTTTACTTTTTCGTTTGCCCGTTCGGGGATGATCGGCAACCCGAATGACGCCAGCGCCGTGCGCGGAATTTGAACTCGTATGACCTGGCCGCTTTCCATCGCCTGATCGGTGTCGTCATAGGTCAGCGGCAAAAAGTCTGTCGCAATTTCCTGTTGCGCGTTGGGCGAATCAAATAACGGCGTAAAGTCTCCCAAGCTGGAAGAGACCAGAAATCCATCATCGGATTCTTCAGCCAGCTTGATAGTTTTTCTGAATGTCACCGGTTTCCGGGATTGATCGGCAGCCGCGACAACCGACTCGGACCTGGTTTCGACAGACTGAATAATTTCAGTTTTGGTAGATGGACTGGAAACGGTTGCCAATTCTCGCGTTGGCGAATTTGCGGGAGTTTTTTTCCACTGCGAAACCGCGATGATTCCAAACGCAATGATCAACACCGCTGCCGCCGCCAACGCCCACAACTGCGCGCGATTACGCCGAATCGGAAACGCCACGACGTTGGATGTTGTCGGCATCGCCACTGTCGCTGTTCGCTGGCGAAACGCCGCCAGCAACGTTTCTTCCACGCGTAACGGCGCAGATTGGCTTTCAGTCGTTGCGGCCAGCGCAGCCAGACCTTCAGCCAATGAGCGCGCGTTTGCCAATCTTGAGGCGCAGTTCTGGCAAACTGCTGAATGCGCCAACGCCAGTTCGCGCTGTCTGGTGTCCATTGAGTGAGAGCGCGCAACTTCCTGGAAGATTTGATCAAATTCCTGACAATTCATATTCATTTCACATGCTTCAGATGAAGCTTTCGGATAAGACTTGAACGGTGTCCGATGTTGCGGGGCTGGATTGTGCCGTTTTCAAAGTTTGCAATCGTTCGACCAGCATGGCGCGCGCTCTATGCAACCGCGAGCGAACTGTCCCCAGCGCGCAGCCCAGAACGTCTGCCGCTTCCTGGTAACTCATTTCGTGCAGATCGCATAACACCACGACTTCGCGGTAATGCGCTGGCAGCGCCAACACAGCCTGACGAACCGATTCAATGGTTTCTCGCCGCGTCAAATCGCCAAGCAGGTCTACTGCAACTGTCAAGGTTTCGGATAACGGCGCGTCGGTTCCGTCTTCGTGGTCTTTGCCGTTGCCGTCCAGACTGACCATTCGAAATGTACGGTCACGTTCGAGTCGCCGCAACACCTGATTGCGAGCAATGCCAAACAGATAAGATTGAAAAGAACCTCGCGTCGCGTCGAAATGATCGTTGCCGCGCATCAAGTGCAAAAACACTTCCTGCGTCACATCTTCAGCGATGGACTCTGAGCCGCTCATCCGCAAAGCGAACCGATAAATCAACGACTGCTTGCGACGATAGAGCGCGACAAAGGCGGATTCATCGCCTGTGCGCATCAGGTTTAGCAATTCGTCGTCGCTAACAATTGAGTGCATTACAGTTTCACTTCAGAAAAGCAGTTCAAGTTCGTGATCGCTCGTATTTCAGCTTTGAGCGTGGAAAAGTTCCACGAAGTCCCGTCAAAAATGCAAAACGCGCGAGAAAAGCTCGCGCGTTGGAAAAAAGACTTGACTGTGAAGTCAGCGACTGACCGGATCGCGCCGGGTAATCAGTTTGATTTGAAACAGTTTCGGCCACAGTTTGCCAGTGACGAACAATCGGTCTCCAGCTTCGTCGTAAGCGATGCCGTTGAGCACGTCGGCGCGATTTCGCTCTTCCGGCGTCAACAACCCAGCCAGATTGATCCAGCCGGTGACGCGCCCCGAAGCTGGATCAATGCGCGCAATGCGGTCGGTCAGCCAGATGTTGGCGAAAATTTCGCCTTTGATGAATTCCAGTTCGTTGAGCATGTTGACCGGACGGTCATTATCCGTGACGCTGATCGTGCGTTGAATCTGTAAAGTTTCGGGATGGAGAAACCGAATCTGATTGCTGCCGTTGCTCATAATCAGCGACTGTCCGTCGTCGGTCAGCCCCCAGCCTTCGCCGGAATAACTGAATGTTTTCACAGGCGCAAACCCAGGGCCAAAGTCAAAGTTGTAAACAAAAGCTTTTTGCGATTGCCAGGTCAATTGATAGAAATGGTTGTTGAACAAAGCCAGACCTTCGGCAAAATAAGGCGTTGGCACATCTACTTTTTTGAGAACCTGCCCGGTGGCCAGATCAACCTGCCGTAACGAAGATTTTCCTTCCAGTCCTGTGCTTTCATACAGAAAGCCCTGATGGTAAACCAAGCCTTGCGTGAAAGCTCCCGGATCGTGCGGATAGGCGCTGATAACTTCGTAATTGAAATTTTGCACTCGGAAAGGCACGGTTGCTTGCGGTTGTTGAATGCCGGAATTGTTCGCCTGACTGGTGTCGCAGGCGGTAGTGAAAACCAAAATAAAGACAAACGTGAGCTTTGCAAATCTAAACATCAAAATCCCTCTTACGGCAAAAATCCAGTGTGCTAGTATTTCGACGGCCAATGCGCCGCGCTCAGTTTATCCCACAACATCTGAACAGGAGAAAGCATGTTAGACAGCAATTGTCTCTTTTGCCGAATCGTCAGCGGGCAAATTCCCGCAAACAGGGTTTATGAAGACGATCATTCCATTGCGTTCCGCGACATCAATCCGCAAGCGCCGGTTCACGTGCTGCTGATTCCCAAACGGCATGTCGTTTCGTTGAAGGAAACCGGTTCGGAAGATCATGCGATGTTAGGGCATTTGCTCGTTGTTGCCGGAAAGATCGCTGCGCAAGAGGGAATTGCGGAAAGCGGATTTCGCGTCGTGGCCAATTCAGGCAGTGACGCCGGGCAATCGGTGTTTCACCTTCACCTGCACGTGATGGGAGGCCGTTCTATGGCTTGGCCTCCGGGTTAAACGGCTTGGCTGCCGTCTTACCGATCTTCACAAAGACGCGACCGAGCGCGCGAATTTTCGAGACCGACGGAGCCATCAACGTCAGGTCAGGCGCGCCGATGTCTTCATCGCCGCGCTTTTCTCGCAGCCAGCGTTGGAACAGTAATCGCACGTCGCGCGGATCGTCCGCAGCATTCAAAAACGCGCCCCGCAATTGATCCACCGTAACGATGCGGAACCGGTTTGCCGCAAAGTATGCCTTCAAGGCTTCGAAGAATTTTTGATCGCCGAGTTCTTTGCGAAGCTCAGAAAACATCAACGCGCTTTTGGCCTGAACGATGGCCGTGAATTGCAACGGATTGCGAAAATCTTTTGCCGGTTTGTCGGCTTCCATATCAACGCCGCCCAGCATGCGGTAAGCCTGATATGTTCCTTGCAACTGCTGTTTCAACATCATCTCGCCAGTGTTTTTGCCATACGTCGCTTCGTGGTAATACACCGCCGAATAACTGGCCAGCCCTTCGTTCAAATACGGCGTTCGTTCCGAATCGCTGCCAACTATTCCTCCCCACCATTGACGCGCGACGCCATTGGCAATTGAAAACTCAAACGACGTTTTGATGATGTCGGCCTGTTCGCTCAGCACGCTGGGCAACCGCGCCGCTTTGGTGGTGTCGAAATCAATGTAATACGCCTGAGCCATGGCAATCAGCGAAGGCAGGTCGGCTCCGCTGTTTCCGGCGGGCAAAGGCAGTTCGACAATTTGCAATTGCGGATAGGGATATTCGCCGAAAGCTTGCGAATAGGCTTCGACCGCGTCGGCCACGATGTCCAGCGCGCGGTTTCCCAAGCGGTCGTCGCCTTCGCGGAAATAAGAAACGACGCGCGTCTTGCGAACCTGCCGCTCTACGCTTTTGACGCGCTCGACGATTGCCAATCCAAAGCCTCTGAGCTTTTCGCCTTTGAATACATGCAGCTTGCGCGGCCTTGAAGGATCGGTTGCGGCGTGGAAGTCTTTCACTTCAGTTTTTGCGCCGGAACCGATGATGGTAGCCACTGCATCTGTTGTAACGCTGACTTCGTAATCGGCGGCATCGCTGAAAATGACTCCGCCGACGCCTCCGACCAACGACTGTTCTGATAATTGCGAAGACCTGACGGCGAGCACAGGATAAAAATATCCGAGCAGCATGGCTTCTTCTGCGGCGAAGAAAATGTCGCGTGAATCGCGCAAGGTGCGTTCTTCGCTGACTGCGTCGTTGACCTCTTGCAGAAAATGCGCCAGCAAACTGGCTTCTTCGCGCTGAATTCGCGGCAATCGCCCGGAAAAGTCCAGCTTCAGTTCCAGACTCTGGCCGGGTTGTAATTTGAAAGGCAATTCGGCCTTTAACAAGGTTTGGCGAGGGCGCGACGTGAAACGAAGTTCGCGGCCATCCAACGTGATTCGTTGCACGCTCAGACACGGAGGGTCTTCGTCCAACAATCCGGCATTCGGGTAAAGATGAAAATTGATCTGGTCAATTTCGTCCCGCGAGGTGTTATGAATTTTGACTTTTTCCGTGCCTGTGAATTTTGCCTCGCGATAATCCAGGTCTAAGTTGATTGAATACGACGGCGTGAGAGTAGCTTCATTCTGATTTTTGCGCAGATTGTCAGCGTGTGATTGCAGAGTTGTGGCAAGCAGACAGACCATCATCAGACCGGCATGAAATCCGGGTTGGTACAAAGGATGTTTCGGATTCGACATCACGATGCGCATTTTCAGTTCAGTGGGGTATGAGCAATACAAATGGGGAATTGTCTTGAACAATGAAGACTGTGACATTCGACTAAGGCATAAGCAAGTGGAAACTTCCGCCCGGATCAATTATTGTTTTGCCGCGATCAACGACATCACAAGGAGCAATTATGGAAAGGGAACTTTTGTTTTCGCGCAGGAGTTTTCTGCACGCGAGCAATGCAGCGATCTTCGCTTCCTTGCTGGCCGATTTTTCGTTTGGACAGCCGATGAAACTCAGAGAAGCGAAAGACGCAGTGGATCATCTGGTGCTGGCCGTTGATGATTTGCAACGAGGCATTGATTGGGTGGAACAGAAAACCGGCGTGCGAGCCGTCGTTGGCGGCAAACATCCCAACCGCGGCACTCAAAACGCACTGCTTTCCTTTGGCGGCAAACAGTATCTGGAAATTCTTGCGCCTGACCCTCAGCAGGCTGGTCATCCGCGTGCGGCAGATTTATTGAAACTGACTACGCCCAGGATGGCGCTGTGGGCGTCGGCGACCGCCGAAATCGAGACACTGGCGCAACAAGCGAAAGCTGCCAAGTTGCTGGTGATGGGGCCTATGGATGGTTCGCGCGCCCGGCCTGACGGCAAATTGTTGAAATGGCGTTCGCTGAGCGTGGCGCGCGAATCCGACAAGAATTTGATCTATTTCAATGTCGTGCCGTTTTTCATTCAGTGGGACAAGGATTCTGTGCATCCATCGCAGGATTCGCCGACCGGATGCAAGTTACTGGCGCTGGAGTTTGAACATCCCGAAGCCGACCAGATTGGTGAAATGATGAAAACATTGGGGCTGAAGGCCAAAGTCAGCAAGGCTTCTGCGCCTGCCATCAAAGCCAAGCTGCAAACCCCGAAAGGCAAAATCAATTTGTTCTGAATAGACAGTTGTCGTAGTTATGCCACAATTCAACTGCCCAATATCCAAACGCAACCAGGAAAAACTTAAAAATGGAAAGGCATTATTGCCTTGGCTCAAGCGATTTGGCCTGGCCGGATTTCTGTTTTTCGCCATCAAAGGAATGTTATGGATTCTGATTCCTGTGCTTGTCGCCAGGGGGTGTATGACGCAATAAAATTTAGTCGTTGATTTCAGTGCGGCAATTTTCCGCGTTTCCGGCCAGTGCCTTAAAAGCTGAGCAATGAAGGCTAGGGTGGTGATGTTTATGAAAAAACGAACCTTCATTATTTTTTTGTTTTATGGGGTGGTGATGCTCACCGGTGTTGCGCCTCTTTTCCTTAAGCCGACAGGAATGAATGCGGCCGAATCGAGTGCATGCACTGGGTTGAGTGCCAGATTAGGCGTCGGTCGTGACTATTCTGTTTCCGGGCGCGCGCTGTCGCTGTCGGTGGGGGATTTCAATGCAGATGGGAACCCTGATTTAGCCACTGCTGAAAGTCATGCAGATGATGCAACTGTAACGATTATGTTGGGGGATGGCACTGGGTATCTTGAGACGATTTCTCGAGTTCCGTTGGTGGGCATCCTCAATATGATTGTTACTGGAGATTTGAATAAAGACGGCAAACTAGATTTAGTTGTGTCTGGTGTGACAATCAATAATACGAACGGTATCGCGACCTTGCTGGGGAATGGTGATGGCACTTTTCAGACTGTAGGCTACTATCCCAGCGGCTCAGGTGCGAATGCATTGGCGTTAGGAGATTTTGATGGCGACGGACATTCTGATGTTGCCGTGGTGAGCCAGTTTGTCACCGAATTGGCAATTCTCCGTGGTCACGGGAACGGTAGTTTCGGCCAAGCGACCATTTATGCTGGTGTTGGAGGCAATAGTATTGGCGTTGCTGATTTCAATGGTGATGGAAAACTCGATTTGGCTACATCAGGGCGCCTGATGATCAACGATGGTTCCGGCATGTTCAGGGTTCTTGACGCACCGTTTAGAGGTTCAGGGCTGGCGGTAGGCGATTTGAATGCGGACGGTAAATCGGATGTTGTTATTACAACAACCAATTTAATTACAGTGTACCTTGGAGACGGGCAAGGTGGTTTTGTTGACGTGCCCAAAAATTATAGTAATGGCCTTTCCGCGCAAACTGTGATCCGAGATTTTAATGGAGATGGCAAACAGGACCTGGCTTGTGCCAACAATGCATTTGCGACCGGCAGTGTGGTTGTGTTGTTTGGCGCTGGCGCGGGCGAATTCGGGGAGCCAGTTGAGTATGGTGGAGGTAAATCGCCTTATGCGCTTCAATCCACGGACTTCAATCAAGATGGCAAACTTGATTTGGCAGTGCTCAATCTCGACAGTGGGAATGAAGGAGTGACTCAGATTTCTCTGCTGTTAGGCAAGGGGCTGGGAGGGTTTGAAGCACCTTTTATTGCTGAAGGCGGTAGCTTTCCAACCGCAATTGCTGGGGGAGACCTCAATAAAGACGGCAAGCCCGAATTGCTCATTCTCAATCGGTCTTCCAGAGGCGTCAGTGTCGCACTCAACAATGGACAAGGGATGTTTGGTAAGCCGCAATCGTATGGGGTTAGTGATGATTCCACAGCCATGGTAATTCGAGATTTCGACAAAGACGGCAATCCCGATTTGGCCGTGGCCAATAATCTTCCGCTCGCTTCTCCTTCGGGACAAGTTTCAGTGCTATTTGGCCGGGGAGATGGAAGCTTTGAGCGCTTTCGTACGCGGGTGTTCAAGGTGGGTGAGATGGCAGTAGACTTGGTTGCCTCAGATTTCAATGGAGATGGTGCCGCCGATTTGGCAGTTGTCAATTCAGTCTCCAATGATGTCTCTATCGCACTAAACATGGGCAATGGAGAATTTGGCGCGGTACGCAACCTGGCAGTCGGCCATAATCCTGGTTCGTTGGTGACAGGAGATTTTAATGGTGACAACAAATCTGATCTGGTTGTCGCGAATCGCGATACATTGAGCATTCTGCTCGGCAATGGCGATGGAAGCTTTGCTGTTCAGCCGTTCAACCTGCCGGGACCTCCGCATTCGTTGCACGCCGTTGATCTAAATAATGACGGTAAACTCGATCTGATTGTGCCTCAAAAAAATGCTCCGACAGTTTCTGTGTTTTTAGGAAATGGCGATGGTTCGTTCGGCGCGCCAGTGAACAGCAATCTCGGACGATTGCCTTTTTCAATTGTCGTCAATGATTTTAACGCCGATAGCAAATTAGATTTGGCTGCTACTGTTTTTCTGGGAGGCGATTTTACGCAGGATAAGGTTTTGTTTTTCGTGGGCGATGGCGCTGGAAAATTCAACGCAGGAGGTGGTTTCCCTATTCGTTTTCCAAGAGATTTGGAGACCACTGATTTCAATGGCGATGGTTTGGCCGATCTGGCAGTGCTGACTTCAGGGGAAGGAAGGAATACGTCGGTCTCGGTTGTATTGGGGCAGTGCAATTTTCCAGGGACAAAAGCGATGATCAGTGTTTCTGCTGCCAGTTATCATCGCTTAAATCTGGCAAGTGAGATGATTATTGCTGCATTTGGGGCAGGATTGAGTACAGAGACTGCTTCAGCCGTAAGCTTGCCTTTGCCGACCCAATTGGCCGGAACGCAGATCATGGTAAAAGATCGTACCGGCAGCGAACGTGCTGCGTCTCTGTTTTTTGTTTCGCCAGGACAGATAAATTATCTGTTGCCCAGTGGACTGGCACCCGGTATGGCTACCATCACTGTCACTAATAACAAAGGTTTAGCTGCTTCCGAAACGACTTTGATTTCTCCGGTTGCGCCGGGTCTGTTTACCGCCAACGCTACCGGGCAGGGAGTGGCGGCTGGAGTAGCCTTACGTGTTAAACCAGATGGCAGTCAAATATATGAGCCATTAGCTCGCTTCGATCCTGCACAAAATCAATTTATTCCAGCAGGCTTTGACCTATATGGCGTTCATCCTCCAAACATCAATGACCAGGTTTTTCTGATTCTATTTGGCACCGGATTGCGTGGGCGCTCGGCATTGTCGAATGTGCGAGCGTGGGTTGGAAACGTTGAAATTCCTGTTTTGTTTGCCGGAGAGCAAGGGCAACTCATTGGGCTAGATCAGATCAATTTGCTTTTGCCAAAAAGTCTGGGAAAGCGATTCGAGCTTGAAGTATTCCTGACTGTTGATGGCAAACTGACGAACCCAGTGAGGATTTACATTTTGTGACTCGAAGATTTCAAAAGATCGTCCAGCTTAAATCATCACATTCATTTGTTCTTGAATAGCTATCGCTTCCGATAGTGCCCCCACCAGCACCTCTTAGCTCCGAGCGCCCACGTCGAAGACAACGTTAGACGATCTTTCACGAAGGCTCAGGCTAACTCAGTTTGCTTTTCAGCAAAGCCTTGGCATAGAGCCGATTCATGCGTGCAATGTTGTCCAGCGAGATTTCTTTGGGACAGGCGGCTTCGCACGACCCGATGTTGGTGCAGTTGCCAAAACCTTCCGCGTCCATTTGTTCGATCATATTCAACACGCGACGAGTTTCTTCGACTTTGCCTTGTGGCAGCAAACTCAGATGAGAAATTTTCGCCGAGACGAACAGCATGGCCGACGCATTTTTGCAGGCCGCGACACAGGCTCCACAGCCTATACATGCCGCCGCGTCAAAGGCTTTGTCGGCGTCGTCTTTAGGAATGGGAATGGCGTTGCCGTCAGGCGCGCCGCCGGTCGAAACCGACACGTACCCGCCGGATTGAATGATCCGGTCAAATGCGCTGCGATCCACGACCAAGTCCTTGATGACCGGAAAAGCCGACGCGCGCCACGGTTCGATGGTGATGGTGTCGCCGTCCTTGAACGAACGCATGTGCAACTGGCAGGTCGTAGTAGCTTTCAACGGGCCGTGTGGAGTTCCGTTGATGACCAGACTGCACGTTCCGCAGATGCCTTCGCGGCAATCGTGGTCGAACGCGATTTGTTCATCGCCGCGCCGGATCAATTCTTCGTTGATCACATCCAACATTTCCAGAAACGACATATCGGGGCTGATGTCTTTGGCGGCGTATTCGACAAACTGCCCGTTGGTGGTTGTATTTTTCTGTCGCCAGACACGTAGTGTCAGGTTCATTGCTCAAAGCTCCGATTGGAAGTTTAGAGTACCGGCTTCAGCCGGAAGCGGTCTTGGGCCAAGCCAGCCGCCTGAAGGCGGTACTCTGAACACGTTTATTTGTAACTGCGCTGGGTCATGTGGACTTCGTCATACACCAGCGATTCCTTGTGCAGTTCGGGGAACTGATCCACGCCTTTGAATTCCCAGGCTGCGACATAAGCGTATTTTTCGTCGTGTCGCAGAGCTTCGCCGTCTTCCGTTTGATACTCTTCGCGGAAATGGCCGCCGCAGGATTCTTCGCGTTGCAGCGCGTCGTAGGCCAACAACTCCGCAAATTCCAAAAAGTCCGCCACACGACCGGCGTATTCCAGCGCAGGATTTAGTTCGTCGGCGCTGCCCAGCACGTTGACGTTTTCCCAGAACTCGTTGCGAATTTCCGGGATGCGACTCAGCGCGTGTTTCAAACTGGCATCGGTGCGCGCCATGCCTACGTTGTCCCACATCAATTTGCCAAGCTCGCGGTGAAATTCCGTCACCGTTCGTTTGCCTTTGATCGAAAGTAGTTTGCGAGTCTTGGCCTGAATGTCTTCCAGCGCTTTTTTGAACTCAGGGTGATCGGCAGATGGCGCTCCGCCTTTGCTGCTGGCGAAATAACCGCCGATGGTTTGCGGCAGCACGAAATAGCCGTCAGCCAATCCCTGCATCAACGCCGAAGCTCCCAGCCGATTGGCTCCGTGATCGGAGAAGTTCGCTTCGCCGATGACGAACAATCCCGGCACATTGCTCATTAATTCGTAATCCACCCACAGACCGCCCATCGTGTAATGGATGGCCGGATAAATGCGCATTGGTTGGCGGTAAGCGTTTTCGCCTGTGATGCGCTCGTACATATCGAACAGGTTGCCATAGCGTTCGCGGATTTTGTCTTCGCCCAATCGTTTGATCGAATCGGAAAAATCCAGATACACGCCGCGTCCGCCGGGGCCAACTCCTCGACCTTCGTCGCACACCTGTTTGGCTGCGCGCGAAGCGATGTCGCGCGGAGCCAGATTGCCGTAACTCGGATATTTGCGTTCCAGGTAATAATCGCGGTCGGCATCGGCAACATCGCCGGGAGCTTTGCCGCAATCGGAGGCTTTCTTGGGAACCCATACGCGCCCGTCGTTGCGAAGGCTTTCGGACATCAGCGTCAATTTCGATTGGTGATCGCCGCTGACCGGAATGCAGGTCGGATGAATTTGCGTGTAACAGGGATTGGCGAACAACGCGCCTTTTTTGTGCGCGCGCCAGGTCGCCGTCACATTGCAACCTTTGGCGTTGGTCGAAAGATAAAAAACGTTTCCGTAACCGCCTGTAGCCAAGACGACGGCGTTGGCCGTGTGAACTTCGATTTTTCCAGTGACAAGATCGCGGGTGATGATGCCTTTGGCGTGACCGTCAACGATGACCACATCCAGCATTTCGGTGCGCGGATACATTTTTACGCTGCCGTCATGAATTTGGCGAGACAACGCCTGATACGCTCCGATCAGCAATTGCTGGCCTGTCTGTCCGCGAGCGTAAAACGTGCGGGAAACCTGCGCGCCGCCGAAGCTGCGATTGTCCAGCAATCCGCCGTATTCGCGCGCGAACGGAACGCCCTGCGCCACACACTGGTCAATGATGCTGACGGAAACTTCGGCCAACCGGTGAACGTTGGCTTCGCGGGCGCGAAAATCGCCGCCTTTGATCGTGTCGTAAAACAAACGGTACACGCTGTCGCCGTCGTTGCGGTAATTTTTGGCGGCGTTGATGCCTCCCTGCGCCGCAATCGAATGCGCTCGGCGCGGGCTGTCCTGGAAACAAAATGCCTTGACGTTGTAACCCAGTTCGCCCAGCGTCGCCGCCGCCGAAGCGCCAGCCAGACCGGTTCCCACGACGATGACCGTAAACTTGCGTTTGTTGGCCGGATTGACCAACTTCATTTCCTGCCGGTAACGAGTCCATTTGGAGCCGACCGACCCCGACGGAATTTTGGAATCGAGTGTGATGCTCATAATCTGTAGTTTGATTATTTGATGACGCCGAAAAGGATTGCCAGCACAATGGCGATGTTGCCGATGAACAAGATCAACGCCGCGCCTTTCGCCAGTTTGTCGAAAAAGCCGAACGTCTTTTTGCTTCGCAATCCCAGAGATTGAAACAGGCTGCTGACGCCATGACTCAGATGCAACAACAGCAGTCCCATCGAAACGATGTAAAAAACAGAAATCGCCGGATTGGAAAAGCCAATGACGACCATTCGGTAGACGTCATGGCGTCCCTGAGCGTCTTCAAGGCGAAGCAGGGAAGGATCAACCAGACCGATGGTGTAATGCGCCAGATGAAAGACAATGAACGCGAACAGAATCAATCCGCTGACCAGAATTGTCCGATTGGCGAAGGTCGAAGCGACGGGTTTGGATGTGGCATACGCCACCGGGCGCGCCTGACGGTTGGCTCTGGACAATTGCACTGCTGATGCGATGTGCAAAGTGACGATTGCCAACAAACCAAATCGAGCGCCCCACAATATCAATGGGTTAGATTTCAAGGTTGCCGCATAAGCGTTGATGGCGTCCGGTCCCAGGAAAACCTGCAGGTTGCCGAGCATGTGAATAATCACAAACCCGAACAACCCCAATCCGGTGATTGCCATGACATACTTTTTGCCGAGCGAAGATTGCCAAATACGCATCAACACGCCTGCGGACGAAAGTTTTTGCAGACGTTCAGCCGAAGCCGCCATCGTGCCTCCAATGAAGATAAAATTCGTTAGGTGTACCGCTGTTTTTAGCGGGCGCGAAAATATCAATCTTGACCAGATAAGTAAAATGCAAAAGGCTTATGCTGAAGATAAGGCAAACTTATGCACATCGAAACCCTGAAAACTTTTTGCGACCTGGTGGAAACCGGTAGTTTTTCCAAAGCGGCGACTCTCAACTTCATCTCGCAATCCGCCGTCAGTCAGCAGATCAAGTCCCTGGAACAACGGTTTGATCTGCCAATCATAGAGCGCGGTCAACGCAACAAAGTCGCGCTCACCGAAGCAGGAAAGCTGCTTTATACGGAATTCAAAGAGATCGTCGAACGATTCGCGGCGCTGGAAAACCGTTTGCGCGCGAAATCGGAAGTGGTCAGCGGAACGATTCGCGTGGCGACGGTATACAGCATTGGTCTGCACGAGCTTCCGCCCCACGTCAAAGCGTTGATGAAGGCTTATCCGCAGGTCAGGGTTCACGTCGAATACAGCCGCGCCGACAAGGTGTATGAAGCCTGTTTGAACAACACGATTGATTTCGGGATTGTCGCGCTGCCCTTGAAAATGTCGAACCTGACGGTGATTCCAATGCGCAATGACAAGCTGGTGGTGGTTTGCAACCCGGAACATGACTTGGCTCGCAGGCGAAAAAAGATCAGCATCCGCCAACTTGCAGGCGCAGACTTTGTCGCCTTTGAGCGAGACATTCCCACGCGAAAAACGATTGACCAGATTTTGAAGCAGCATAAGGTTGCGGTGAATTACGCCATGGAATTCGACAACATCGAAACCATCAAGCGTTCGGTGGAAGTCGGCGTCGGGCTTTCGATTTTGCCGGAAACAGCCGTTGCCAGCGAAGTTCGCAGCGGATTGCTGGTGGCGCTGGAATTCAGCGAAGGCACGTTCACGCGCGCCATAGGAATCATTCATCGCAAGGGAAAAGTTTTCAGTGTCGCCGCCAGAGAGTTCATCGCCCTGTTGACGGCAAATCAAAGCTGAAATGATTTGGCGCTTTGGCGAAGGCGACAATTTTGTTTGAGTTTTTTTGAGGCCGATGGTAGTCTCCGCCGCGTTATCGCATTGAATGTTTCTTTCTTTTATTTCTCTCTTTACATCATAATTTTTCATCAACGCAGCGTCGGGGCAGAGCCTTTCGCTCCCGGCAATCCTGGTTACTTTGACACTTTTTCAACGGTTTCAGGTGACAAGTTATGGACATCTCTTCTCACGATGTTCTGCTGGTTGGTGGCGGTGGCGCGGGCTTACGAGCCGCTATCGCTGTTTCTGAGTTCAATCCAAAACTAAGCGTTGCTGTCGTCTCGAAGGTCTATCCGATGCGCAGCCATACGGTTTCTGCCGAAGGCGGAGCCGCGGGCGCAATCAAATCGAATGATTCGCTTGACGAACACGCTTACGACACCATCTCCGGCGGCGACTGGATGTGCGACCAGGACGCCGTTGAAGCCTTCGTCAAGGAAGCTCCCCAGGAATTGCTGCAATTGGAACACTGGGGGTGTCCGTGGAACCGCGAACCGGACGGCCATGTCGCTGTGCGTCCGTTCGGCGGCATGAAAAAAGAGCGCACGTGGTTTGCCGCCGACAAAACCGGATTCCACATGCTGCATACGTTGTTTCAGACTTCGCTGAAATACGATCCCATCAAACGTTACGACGAATGGTTCGTGACCAAGCTGTTGGTGGACGATGGACGGGTGCAAGGCGTCGTTGCCATCGAACTGATGAGCGGCAAAATCCAGTGCATACTGGCCAAAGCCGTTATCATCTGCACGGGAGGCGCGGGCAAAGTTTTTCCCTTCACGACGAATGCCAACATCAAATGCGGCGACGGAATGTCGCTGGCCTTTCGAGCGGGCGTGCCGCTCAAGGACATGGAGTTCATCCAATACCACCCGACCGGTTTGCCTTTCACTGGGATCCTGATCACTGAAGCCGCGCGAGCCGAAGGCGGATTGCTGGTCAACAAAGACGGCTATCGTTATTTGCAGGATTACGATTTGGGCAAGCCCGAACCGACGCCCGTGTTACGTTCGATGGAATTGGGGCCGCGCGACCGTTTGTCGCAAGCTTTTGTCAAAGAATTTGAACGAGGCCGGACGATTGAAACTCCTTATGGCCACGTCGTACATCTTGATGTGCGCCACCTGGGCGAAAAGAAGATTACTGCCAAAATTCCATTCGTCCGCGAATTGTGTTTGAAATATCAAGGCATTGATCCGGTCAAAGAAATGATTCCGGTGCGTCCGGTGGTGCATTATGTGATGGGTGGAGTTCATACGGACATCAATGCTGCCACGCCGATCAAAGGTTTGTATGCCGCTGGCGAATCCGCTTGCGTCAGCATCAACGGCGCAAACCGTCTGGGGTCGAATTCGTTGACCGAATGTCTGGTCTTCGGCGCGCGCGCCGGAAAAGCCGCTGCTGAGTTCGCTTCCAGCCAGGCGGAACCGGGCAGCCAGATCGTCGCGCAGGCGTTGGACGAAACCCGCCGTGTCGAATCGCAATATCTGAACAAAACCGGCGGTCGCGAACGCATCGCCACCATCCGCGAAGAAATGCAGAAAGCGATGGAAGACGGTGCAGGCATTTACCGCACCCAAGCTTCGCTAGCCGCAGCGGCTAACAAAATTGTCGAGTTGCAGGAACGCTTTCACGACATTGCCATCGAAGACCACAGCCACACGTTCAACACCGAACTGACTTCGGCGTTGGAGCTTTCCTATATGCTCGACGTTGCTGGCGCGATTATCCAAAGCGCTTTGCAACGCCAGGAATCACGTGGCTCGCATCAGCGAACGGATTTCGCCAAACGCGATGACGAAAAGTTCCTGGCGCATTCGCTGGCTTATCGAAATGCCGACGGTTCGACGCGAATTGAGTATCTGCCGGTAACGATCACACGCTGGCCGCCGGGCGAACGGGTTTATGGTCGGTAGGGCTATAATCAGCTTCCAACCTGAAATCAGAAGGAGGTGACTACAATGCCTTATGCGAATTACACGGCTGAAGAAGTGAGAGCGCGCGGTGAAGCGCTTTACGCGGAGCAAATCCGCGATCAGGTTAAGGCCGAAGACAAAGGGAAGTTTTTGGTCATGGATATCGAGACTGGCGATTACGAAATAGATGCGGATGATTTGCAGGCGACAAAGCGCGTGCTTGCCAAGCGGCCTGCTGCTGTTGTGTACGGCCTGCGCATTGGATATCCGTCAGCTTACCGCTTGGGCGGGCGCTTCAGGGTGAGCGCGCAATGATTACCGGAAAAGTCACGGCGAATCTTGAAGCCACGATTGAGATCGAAGTGAGCGGCGATCAACCGCCTTCGCACCGAACCGAAGCTGTGATTGACAGAGGATTCAATGGCTATCTGACGCTGCCAAGTCATCTGATCATCTTGCTCAACCTACTGTATGCAGGTCATCGCTACGCCATACTTGGCGATGGAAGCGATGCCACGTTGGATGCTTATTTCGTCACTGTTTCCTGGCACGGACAGGATCATGAGGAGGTGGCGCTGCAAGGTGACTGGGAGCCGTTAGTGGGAATGTCATTGTTGCGCGGCAGCCGGTTTTCCATGGAGGTTGTTGCGGGTGGTGATGTGCTGATAGAGCAATTGCCGCTGGCGATGTGCCTCTGAGGAACGGAAATGAAAAAGCTGGAATTACCGGAATTCAAAACTTACGAAGAGGAAGCGGCCTTCTGGGACAATCTGGATACGGCTCCTTTCATGGAAGACGATGGGGAATGGTTTCGCATTGAGACGCCGAGCAAACGCGCGATTCAGGTCGCCATTCTCCCCGCCATTGCGGATGAATTGAACAGAGGACAACTCTTTACATAGTCAATATGAAGTTTCTTCCTCGTTTTTTTTGGCTTCGTACTTCTTCTTACGAGCATAATCCTCGGGGGGAAGCTTGTCTATGATGCAACCATTTTTCATTTCTGGACTACGCCTTGGGTAATTGGTGTAATTGCAACTCTTGTACTGATTGCCGCTGGACTTGGGCTATTGTTTTTAGAAGATGACAAAAAGGGATATTTCGCTTTGACTGTCTTCGGCTGCATTTATGTTATCGCGGCTGCTGTGGTCTACGTCGCTTGGGGAATCGGTCAAGTATTCAATACAGCAAGTGTAGCTGACTTCTTCGGCTACGCGACTCTTTTTATTGCAGTGATCTGCGTGGCTGTTGCAGGGCTTGCGATCACAGCAAACCGAGAAGGATCGTATGGGATATTCTTGTTTCCTGCTTGGGTTGCAGGAATTACAAACCTAACTATCATTTTTTCGGCTCTGTTTAAGTATATTTTTGCTAGTGAAGAATGGCGTTTTTGGCCTTTTGTCGAAGAGATGTTCATATTGATTATTGGTGCCGGATTATTCTTAGGGTCATATGACTTAGCAAGGACAAAAGGATGAGGAAGAAGATAACGCCATATACAAGGTTGTAGTGAACCACGAGGAACAGTATTCAACCTGGCCTGCTGACCGGGAAAATCCGCCAGGTTGGAGTGACGTTGGAAAGAACGGGACGAAAGCTGAATGTCTGGACTACATCAAGGAAGTGTGGAAAGACGTGCGGCCATTGAGCTTGCGAAAGAAGATGGAAGAGATGGGCTACAAGCCATAACCAAACGCTGAAAACATAGGAAAAGTGAGGATAGATGGCTGAAACAATCACGCTGGAAGTTGCACGCTATCGCCCGGAACAAGAAGGCGAACCGACCTTTGAGCGGTTCGATGTGCCGCTCAACAAAGACTGGGTTGTGCTGGATGCCTTGAATTACATCAAGGACAAAGTGGACGGCACGCTTTCCTACCGCTGGTCGTGCCGCATGGGCGTGTGCGGCAGTTGCGGGATGATGGTCAACGGCGAGCCAAAGCTGACTTGCGCCACTTTCCTTTCACATTACGCCCCGGGACCAATCAAGGTTGAGCCGCTTCGCTATTTCCCGGTCGTGCGCGACCTGGTTGTCGAAATCACGGATTTCATGGCCAAACTCAAAAGCGTCAATCCCTGGGTGGTGCGCGAAGACGAAAAGCCTGTTTCCGAAGGCGAATATCTGCAAACTCCCGCCCAACTGGATCAATTCAAACAATTCAGCATGTGCATCAACTGCCTCTGTTGTTATGCCGCGTGCCCGGTGGTTGGGTTGGATCAGCATTTCATCGGCCCTGCGGCCATTGCATTGGCGCAACGATACAATCTGGATTCGCGCGATCAGGGCAAGGAAGAGCGTATGGACATTCTTTCGCAACACGAAGGCATCTGGGGATGCACGTTCAATGGTGAATGTTCGAAGGCTTGTCCGAAAAACGTTGATCCGGCAGGCGCGATTCAACAGTACAAGATCAAAGCCGTGACCGAATGGTTCAAGTCTGTGTTGTTGCCATGGGGTAAAAAAGACGGAGGCTCGAAATGAAAGCGACTCACGTTTACACGCCTTATCGTCCAAAGTGGTATCGCAAGCGCGTTTCGACCTGGTGGTGGACGCAACAATGGCGTTCGTTCAAATTCATCTTGCGCGAATTGAGCAGTGTCGCCGTTGGGTATTGTGGAGCGATTTTGCTGGTGTTGTTGTGGAGCCTGACTCAAGGGCCGGAAGCTTATGCGACCTTTCAATCCTGGCTGAAAACACCGTTGTTCATCGTAA
This sequence comes from uncultured Heliomicrobium sp., assembly GCA_964470555.1. GTDB lineage: Bacteria > Acidobacteriota > Blastocatellia > RBC074 > RBC074 > RBC074. Next base: position 17,234 of record CAYYDG010000062.1, on the reverse strand, counting down.
TGAGTCTTATTGCATTTGGGTTTGTGCTTTACCATTCAATCACCTGGTTCAACCTTGCACCAAAGGCCATGCCTGTTCGCGTCGGTGGAAAACGATTGCCGGAATGGATGGTGGCCGCGCCGAATTACGGCGCGTGGATTGCAATTTCGGCTGTGGTCGTATGGTTCTTGCTCGGAGGAAAATGACATGGCCAAAAGATCGAACGAACCGTTTTTGTGGTCGCTGTTCAGTTCCGGCGGAATGATCGCCGCGCTGATGTTTCCGGTTTTGTTGTTCCTGTTTGGCCTGGCGTTTCCGCTGGGCTGGCTGGAAGCGCCGAGTTATGAACGTTTGTTGTCTCTGGTGAGATATTGGCCGGTGCGATTGGTATTGTTCGGACTTTGCTCGCTGCCGTTGTTTCATGGGGCGCATCGCTTTCGCTTCACTCTGTATGACGGGTTGCAAATCAAGCATCTGAATGAACTGATTGCAGTGTTTTGTTACGGCAGCGCCATTGCAGGAACCGTGCTGGCCGCTTACATCTTGTGGAACATTCCGTAAGTCAATTCCAGCTAACGATCATCGAAGGACGCGATATGTTTGATCTGAAAAAAATTCATCCCGATGCCATTCCGCAAGCGCTGGAAAAAGCGCATTTCTATCGTCTGCTAAACGAACCCGGAGCGGCAGAAAGCATCTGTTTGGACGTGTTGGAAATTGATCCTGAAAATCAGCAGGCGCTGATAACCTTGTTGACGGCGCTCACGGATCGCTTCAACAAGGGATATGCCGTTGGAGCAACCAAGGCCAGAGACGTTCTTCCGCGTCTCAAGGACAATTATCAACGCGTTTATTACGCCGGGCTGATCAGCGAGCGACAAGCCAAGGCAAGGCTCAGTCAGGGGGGGCCAGGTTCCAGTCACGATGCCTACGAATATCTGCGCGAAGCGATGGAGTTCTTCGAACAGGCCGAAGCCTGTCGTCCTGAAGGAAATGACGATTCAATTTTGCGTTGGAATGCCTGCGCCCGGATCATCACTCAAAATCATTTGTCGCCCAGAACCGCAGAAGGCAGCGAACCATATCTGGAATGACCGGCATTTTTGAAATGTGGAGTTGAAATGAAAGCCCTGCTGTTATGCAGGGCTTTCATTTTTGGCTAAAGGGATTATTGCTTTTGCGCCTCAACAACGACTTCCAGGTAACGCCTGGCTTCCTGACTCCACTCAGAAACCTGATCCAGCGTCAGGTAATGTCGCCAGGCTTTTTCGGCTTCAGACCAGTTTTTCATTGTCTGGTGAAGCAGCGCCAGATTGAAGTGCGCTTCGAGGGAAGAAGGGGAACCTGCGATGGCCTGTCTCAGATTGATTTTGCCGCTCTGGAAATCGGCTTGCGCTTTTTCCGGTTGTCCTGATGCCAAGGAAAGTTTGCCGCGTTCGATCAAGGCGACAGCAAGGTCAATTTGAATCGGCGTGTTGTCTGGTTCCAACTCCAGCCCTTTGGTCAGCAAGCCGACAGACTCGTCGAAATTCTTTTTCGCCAGATTGTATTTGCCCAGCTCATGCAACGACTCCGCTGTCGGTTTGTCATCAAGCAACTTGTCGAAGGCGCTGTCTACCGCTTTGAGTTTTGCGGTGGTTGTCTGATTTTGAGTAGATGCAGATGCAGAGAACCGAGCGTAGGCAAAACCGGTGATTCGAAATTCCAGGGGGCGTTGTTCGCTGTATGCGTTTTTCAGCGCGGTTATGGCGTTTGACAGGTCAGACCGTAAAAACACCCACCAACTGAAAACTCCCAATCCGACAACCAGCATTGCCATTGCGACTTTCAGCGTCGCAGGCGAAAGCAACTGAGCAAAGCCGATTTGAACTCGCTCCCAAAATGTCGGTTGAGGAGTTGACGCTTCGGAAAAATTGTTCAAGTGATGTTTCAGAATCCGGGAGAGTTGCAGTTTCTGTCGGCCTTCGGGGGATGCCAAAAATAGTTTTTGGTAATTGGCCTGTTGCTGAGGGGATAAATTGTCTGCAGCGTAATCGTCTATCAGGTCTTCTTCGACGATCAGCATCTGTTCCTTGAGTTCTTCGTCAATCAGCAATCGCTCCTCAATCAATTGCTCTTCATCTGACGAAAGCTCGCCAAGTAAATAATGGCGCAGCCGTGTATCTTGTTCATCCAGTTCGTTTTTCATTTCATAATCAGCCCCTTTCGTGCTTAGAAGTGTTCTGCCGTTTCAATAAGGAGCTTGTGGAAAAAATGTTTCATCTGCAAGGAATTACCTGAGACATTGTTTCAGGCAATCCTCCAGCGAAGCTCGGATTCTGTGCGCGCGAATACGCAAGGCGTTCAAACCGATTCCCAGTTCATCCGCCATTTGTTTGCGATGATCTATTTTGGCTCGCTTGTCTTCGTGGTAATAGCCGACGACAAGTTTTCTTTGTTGATGAGGAAGCTGTTTGAGGCAATGTTCCAGGCAGCCGAATTCATGCTCTTTGCTTTCGTCCGGCGCATTAACAGACAAATCGGTGTGATCGTGTTCGGGCAGAGGTTCTTGTTTTTCGACCTGCTGCACATATTCAAGATGGAGGTTGCGAGCGACGACCACAATGTACCGAGACGGTTCGCCGACGTAGGTGTCAATCATTTTAGGCAGCCTGCGCATGACCCTGTTGAACGTTTCATCCGCCAAATCCTCAGAACAATGGCAACCTCTGCGATTGAAGATTGAGATCAGATTGCGACGAATACTTTCATAACGGGTGGCTGCGTTTTCAGCGTCTTGATCCAGCCACCGAAGAAACAGGTTGAGGTCGTCAGGAGTTGGTTGCCAGTTGGTCCGCATCAGGCCAGGAAATTCGCTGTAAAGTGTTGATCGTTCGTCAGCAAAGTTCACTTGCGCATTGAAGCTCAGGCGACGCGCTCTCGGCCGTCTTTCACTCAACTACAATATGTCATCCTGTGATGGAATTACTGAACCTAGCTGGCTAAAAAAGGGTCTGCGACTGCGACCGCCGGAATTATCGAATCTGAATGCTGGCAAATCAAGCAATGGCGAAATGTTTTTTCGTCTTGAGGATTGAGCAGGCAAAGGCAAAGATCGAGTGAGGCGGTTTTTGCCGGTTATGAAATGGGAATGTCAGCAAACGTCCCATTGAGCTACGGTTATCAACAGCGTCCTCAGCCAATTCAAAAACAGGGAATCTGCCGTAGCCTTCCAAACACACCGCGAGCAAGCCGTAGCGATAAAGCTCGCGGTGTGGTCCCATCTGAAATCAAAAGAAATTCTCTTACCAGCTTGCCAAACCCAATCGCTTCAAGGCGTGAGCCGTCGGATAACCTGTGGCGGTGATTTTTTGGCTGGCCTGGAACCGGCGCATCGAATCTTTAGTGGTTTCGTCGTAAACGCCGGTGGTTTCGCCGGAATAAAATCCTTTGCCAGCCAGCGCCTGTTGAATTTGAATTACTCGCAAAGAATCAATGTTGACTCGTCGAGAAGGAGTGATCGTGCCGACATCATCGCTCAATGGGTTACGAGGCGACGGCGGGTTCAGCCATTTCGAAAGATCGGATGAATTGGTCGAGCCGAATTCAAGCACTTCAATTCGGTCGGGAACAATTGTAGGAGACATTTCGGGTTGATATCTGGGTTCCGCATATTTGCGGGCAAGCCTGCTGCGTTTGCTGCGCTTGGAAGAGCGGCTGCGGGTTGTTTTCGATTTCGACGATTTGCCTTTTTTGGTTTGAGCGACAGCAGTTTTGCTTTTTTTGCGTTTGGCCTCCGCAGTAATTGCGGTTGCGGGGATCAAAAGAACAGCAGTTAAAACGCACGTGAGGATTTGAGCGAGTCTGCGTGAGTGCATTGAAAACACCTCCGGGGCAATGGGGATGATAATTACCGAACCAGCGAAATGTGAGCGTTGGTTCAGCCGAAAAGTAACAAGCCGCCAAAACAACTTGTTACGGTTTATTGAACGAAATGAAAATTCGCGGATTGGGAAACAATTTTTGACGATAAACCTGCAACACTACCGGTTCGCCGGAATTGAGGCCGGTGATTGCCTCTTTGAATGCTTCGGCATTTTTGACCGGTTGACGATTTACGCTTTCAATCACGTCGTTGAGCCTCAAGCCTGCGTCGTCACTGATGCTGCCTGATTCAATCCGTATGACGGAAACTCCAATGACCTGTCCGAGTTCGCGTTCCAGAATTCGAGTCGGTGTCAGGGTTTGTACTGAAATTCCTATGTTCGGGCGCGACGGAGACACCGAAGCTTTTCTATTAAATGGCAGGTCATCGAGTTGACCCGGGCGCTGACTGATGACGACAGTCAACGTGGTTTCTTTTCCATCGCGTATCACCTTGATCGGCACGGAAATTCCAACCGGTGTAGAAGCGACCTGACGAACCAGGTCTGAATCGTCTTTGATACGTTCGCCCCGAAATTCAAAAATGATGTCGTTGAGCTTCAATCCTGCTTTGGCCGCCGGGCTTTCGACAATTTTGCCTTCGACAGTCATTGTCTCGCTGACGTTGCTGACGATGGCTCCGCGGGCGACCGATAATCCGTAAACCTGAGCGATCTGCGGCGTGACTCGATCTGTCATCGCTCCTAAAAAGCCTCGAACGACGCGCCCATTCTTGACCAATTGTTTATAAACCGCAATTGCTTCGGAAGAGGGCAGCGCAAAACAGATTCCGTTGTAATCGCCTGTGCTGGTGGCGATTGCGGTGTTTATTCCGATCAGTTCACCTGACAAATTGATCAGCGGTCCGCCGGAATTTCCCCTATTGATGGCAGCGTCGGTTTGCAGAAAGTATTGAAACCCGACTCGTTTGTAGAGTTCCGAAGAATCGCGCTCTTTGGCGCTGATGATTCCAGCGGTGACGGTTTGATCCAAACCGAATGGAGAGCCAATGGCCAGCACCCAATCGCCGACGCGCATTTTTTCGGAATCACCGATCTTCGCCGCGACCAACGGCACGGTCGGTTCGACTTTGATAACAGCCAGGTCAACCTCCGTGTCAGAGCCAATCACTTCAGCCGGTAATTCCAATCCGTTAAAGAATCGAACTTTGATTCGATCCACCTTATCCACCACGTGGCGATTGGTCAGGATGTAACCTCGCGGGTCAACAATCACTCCTGAACCATTGCCCCGTCGCGCCAGTTCGTTGCCGTTCAATGGCAGCGACGATTCAAACGACGGACGCGGCAGCGAAAACATCTCCGAGTTGCGAGCCGGTTGTTTGGCGGGCAGGGTAACCGTGGAGATATTGACGACGGAAGGTTCGACCTGACGGGCGATGTCAACAAAAGCCGATGATAATTCGGAATTGACCTCTTTATCCCCCGCTTTAACCGCCGTCGTTTGCCGCGTGAGCGCCACACCCAGAATCACGCCGATGGCGAGAAAACAAGCGGCGATGGCAACCACAGAGGCCAGAAACGCACGCCTTCGTGAACGACGATAACGTTCAAGCAATTCGCTGGTGTTTGAAGCAAGATTCTCCATAACCTTATGTACCGCTAGCGAAAACTTTTCGTTGATTTTTCAGTTTGAGTTCGGGGTGTCGGAACGCTCTCTTTGAACGAAGCGGATTATAGCAAACAGGCGAGGAAAATTAACAACAGGTTTTGCCTCGCTTTTGGTTGACCTCAGATTGCGACGGAATCGCTTGCCGGTCAACGTGTGACAAGCGCTGCTAAACGTCGAACATCTCCGCTGCTTCACGAAGCGATTTCAGCGGTTCGCGTTTTGGAACGAATTCGTGAGCGACGTAACCTTGAAAGCCCAGGTCGGCGATGGCTTTGGCAATCGTTCGCCAATTGAGTTCCTGTGTGTCGTCGAGTTCATTGCGTCCCGGATTGCCTCCGGTGTGGAAATGGGCGATGTGCTGAATGTTGGCTCGGATGGTGCGGATGATGTCGCCTTCCATAATTTGCGCGTGATAGGCGTCGTACAGAATTTTCACGCGCGGAGAATTGACGCGTTTGATGACTTCTACGCCCCAATTCATGTGGTCGAACATGTAATCCGGGTGATCTACTTTGCTGTTCAGGAATTCCATACAGATTGTTACACCATGTTTTTCGGCGATGCTTTTCGCGCGGTTGAGAATAAGAATCGTGTTTTCCAGACCTTCGCCATCGGAAATGCCTTTGCGATTGCCGGAAAAGGTGATGACGTTCGGGATGCCGTTTTCCGCCGCGCGCGGGATGTTCATTTCAAACTCTTTCAGCAATTTGTTGTGTAAATCTTTGCGGTTGCAGGCGTCTGCAATTGATCCGGCGCCTGAAGTCATGGTTGGAATCAGTCCGTACTTTTTGGCAATCGGCCAATCCCTCGGATTATTGAGCAGGTCAATTCCTTTCAACCCCATTTCGGAAACGGCTTTGGCAAAATCTTCGAGCGGGATTTTGTTGTAACACCAGCGGCAAACGGACTGTTTCAACCTGCCGCCGACTTTCTGAGTTTCAAATGCCAGGACAGTTGAGTTTGTCACTCCGGGCAAGGCAGTCGCACCGATTGCTGAAACGGTTTTTGCAAGCATTTCACGGCGAGTGATCGGTTCTTGGCCAGGCATGGCAATATCCTCCAGTTTTGGGCAGAAAAAACTTATTCGTTAGCTTGTTGAGGAGCACGCTTCTTTCCAAAGATTTCTGAAATACGGCAGCGAAAGCCTGGCAAGATGGCTTCGCTGCTCAAATCTTCAGTTTCGGTCAGGATGGTGACTTTGGTTGGAGAATCGTAAATGCTGACGGTGCGGCTGCGAAGCGACACCAGCCAGACCTGGCGAACGCCGGCGGCGAAGTAGTCTTCGATTTTGGCGATCACTTTTTCCAACACATCGTTGGGCGAAATGACTTCGATGGCCAGGTCGGGAGCGATTGGAGAAACGCCGTCCAGCTCTTCTTCTACCGGCATTCGCTCATTTGAAAGAAAGGCCAAGTCTGGCAATCTCTGATTCTGTCCGATCATAAACGTGGTATCTGGGCTGTATATGCCACCTAAATCATTTGCCTCTATGTAGGTTCCCAGGCGAATACCGAGTCGCATAATCGCGGCGCCGTGTCTTAAACTTGCCATCTCTTTTACCTCCGGTTTGCCGTTGACGATCTCGTATTCCAATTCAGGATCGAGAGTCAATTCCGCCGCTGTTCCAGTCATGGTGTGATTTCTCCTTTCCAAAAATATTTACTCGAAGCTGGCCAATTCTACGCGCTAATTCCAGGCAACGACAACGCATCAAGCATTGCGTTTGATGATGAACAAGGTGATGTCGTCGAATTGCGGCGCGGTTCCGGCAAAGCGGTCAATTTCCTCAAAAACTTTCTTGACAATGTTGTTTGCCGGTTCGTCGGCAAGCGGTCGAATGAAATCAGCAGTGCGTTCTTCGCCAAATTCGTTTTCGTCTTCGTCCTGCGCTTCGGTCACGCCATCTGAAAACAGCGCCAGCAGATCGCCGGGATGAATTTCAAAACCGCATTCTCCGTAAGGCGTAACCATGTTGACGATTGCCGGGTCCATCAATCCCAGCGGTGTGCCCGTGGATTTCAGCCATTCGGCTTCGCCGTTGGCGCGCAGCAGCAAACAGTCCGTGTGGCCCGCGTTGACGTAACGCCCTTTGCCTGTGGCGAAATCGAGTTCAACCAGAATCGCCGTGATGTATTTGTTTGACGGAGTCGTTGCGTAAAGCAATTCGTTCGTATGCGAAGCCAGTTCTGTCAGGGATGGAATTCTGCCCAGCAAGGCGCGCATCGTCGCCTGCATGTTGCTCATTAATAAGGATGCGGGAAGGCCTTTGCCGGAAACGTCGGCGACACATATCAGATGGCAGCAATTGCCGCTCACCGTTTTGAATTCCAGGATGTCGTAATAATCGCCGCCGCAACTTCGCGCTGGCCGATTGTGAGCCGCAAGATCGTAACCAGCCGGTTTGGCAAGATTCGAGGGAAAAAGACTTTCCTGAATCGTAGCCGCCAGCGCCAATTCCTGTTCGATCTTTTTTCGCTCCAGGGTTTCGCGGACAAACCAGGCGTTTTCGAATGCAACGGCGGCCTGAGCGGTCAAGCCTGCGCCGAATTCCAGGTCGGATTCGCTGTACGAAAGATTGCCGGGACGCGGCCCCAACAACGCAAAGCCTCCAGTCGTATCATCACCGGCTTTGATCGGAAACAAGACTTCGCCCTGTTCTTCGCGGAGCAGGGTTTTCAAATGGCATTCCGGCAAATCGGACACGCGAATGGCATCGTCGAGCGATTCCACATCAATGCCGAAGCTTTCGTAATTGGTCAGCGCCGCCAGTTCCATACCTTTCAATCGCATCACAGGCGGATGGCCGGTTTTCCAGGCGATCAACGCATAACGCCGAACTGCCCAACGACCGGTCAGCGTCAACATCAGCAACTGGGCGACTTCGTCCGGTTCGATCGTTGCCGTCAACCCGCGAACCAGATCGAGCAGTGTTTTCAATTCCTGAACTTTCTGGTCAAGCTCGTGATTCAGTTGCTGGGCTTCGCTGTGCGCGCGGGCGTTGGAAATGCCGCTGGCGGCGATTCCCAGCAAGGCTTTCAGAAACATCAGTTCGTCATTGCCGATCTTTCTGTTGGCGGGATTGTTGATGCCCAGCAACCCAATGGGGTCTGTTTGATCGCCGATTGGCAAAATCGTTTCGATGCCGGCAGAGCGCGCCAGGTCTTCGTCGAATTCCTGACCGACAACCAGTTTCGGCATGCCGCGAACCAAAGCCAGCCGCATGGTTCCGTCGTTGGCGACCGCAATCAGGCTTTTGCTGATCAGCAATCGTCCCATGACGGAGCGCAGCAAATGACGTAGCAGATCATCCAGGTTCAACGAGGAGTGCAGCAGTTGCGCCGATTCCAGCAGGGCTTCTGCCGATTCCAGCGTCGTTTCCAGCTTCGGAATGTTTAGGTTGTTCATCAGAGTGTCAGGTGAGAATTGGTTTTAACCACGAATGTTCACGAATTAACACGAATCGGAAAGTCGAGGTTGGTGTCACAGTTTAGGATTGAAAATTAAATAACCTCACCTTGACTGGCTCGAAAGCAAAACCGCCCGAACCTTTTCACCACAGAGGCGCAGAGTTCCGAAGAGGTCTCGCAGAGGCTTTTTGCCGGGTTTTTAGCTTTTCTCTCTGCGCTTCCTTTGCGTTCTCTGCGTTTTTGCGGTGAATTGGTAGAGTTAATTTGATTCCACTCCTTATTCTTATTCGTGCGTATTCGTGTTGATTCGTCGTTGGTTTCTTTTCTTGGGAAGCTACAGCTATTTCAGGGAGTTCAGCCAGTCTTCAAAATCCAGCATCGCCTTGAACTCGCTTTCTTCTTTAACCAAATCCAGGAAGCGAGTCAGTTTTTCAGCCGTCAGCATTGGCAGCGCCGCGCTGGAGTCAGTTTGTTGATATTGGCCATCGTGCAGCAAATGAATCGTCAAGGTTTTGCCGTCGTATCGCCAGACTTCCGGAATTTCCAGCGCGGCGTAAATCGGCATTTTGGAAATCGAGCCGTGGTAAATGTCCACTTCCAACGCGACATCGGGTGGAGGGTCAACTTCAAAATCCAGCTTCAACCGTTTGCCCAATTGCGGCACGGTTTGCACGTAGAAACAGGCGTCCGGTTCCAGGCCTTTTTGCTTGCGAGATTTTTTGATGGTCGCGGTTCCGAAGAAGCGAATGTCAATTCGCAGTCGCAAGCTGAGCAGGCGCATCATTCCGTTAATGAATTGCGCGTAAGTTTCATGAAGTGTTGAGGTGGACATAAGCTGAAGAACCCCTTCGCTGAAGCTGACTTGCACCAGATGGGAATCAGGCGGCAATTGATCGTGCAGCCGCTCATAATCGCTCCACTGTGCATCCCTAAAGACACGCACTTCACCCGGTTCCATTTGCTGGGCGATTTTGTAGTAGTTGATTGACGGTGCGGCGACGGTGGTTGTGCTCATAGAAACTTCTCCGAGTTACTTTTTGATCAGCATTGTCATGTGGAGTTCGTTTTTCTGGCCGGGTTCGATTTCGTAACTGACTTCGTCCATCAGAGTTTTGATCAGACGAATGCCCAATCCGCCGGAGCGGCGTTCGTGAATCAATTCGTCCACGGATTTCTGAGGCACTTTGGCGGGATCGAAGCCTCGCCCTTCGTCAATGACGGAAATTTTCAGCTTTTCGTCGTCGAAGGTGGCACGCACACTGACGTCTTTGGTGATGTCGTAACCGTAAGCGTGTTCGATGACATTGGCGCAGGCTTCGTCCACCGCCAGTTCCAGCTTGTTGATTTCTTCATCGTGCAACGTCGCTTGTCTGCCGATGGTCGTGACAAACTCGCGGATCAGCGCAAGATTTTCCGTGGATGAAGGCACTTGCAGAGTGAATGTTCGTTCGATGGCAGCCATCTGTTTTCAGCCTCCTGAAGCTCGGTACAGTACCGGGAGCGGTAGCGACCGGGTTATCAGTTCGCAGTAAAGCTCTGTTTGGCAGCGGATTGATTTTCGGGCATGTCGAATAAACTCTGAAAGCCCATAATTTCAAATGTGTGTTTGACCTTGGGAACCAACCCACAGATTTTGATGTCGCCTCCGCGTTCACGAACTTCCTCGTAAAAGCTCATAAACACGCCCAGCCCAGCCGAGGAAATGTAGCTGAGCTTTTCGCAATCAACGATCAGGCGAATGCGTCCGGCGTCAACTTCCGACTGGACGGCGCTTTCGAATTGCGGCGCGGTGTGGGCGTCCACAAAGCCTTCGAGGGAGATGATGGAAAGACCGTCTTCAACGGTGGTCTGAATCGCAAACGGATTTGGCACGTCGAAAAAACCTCCTACAAAAATAAAAGCAGGGAAAATTTGTAAAGCTTGAAAGTGCGGCCAATCTTAGCATAATCGCTTCGACTCGCAACTTTCACACCTGCAACAATTGAGGAATCCGAATGACAAACAGGCTCAAGCTCGTTTTCGGCGCGCTTTTCTTTGCGTTGATGCTAACTCAACTGGCGGCGGTCGCCACTCTGCCGCTTCGGGGGAGTTATGACGGTTGGAGTTCTCGCTGGCCTGACGGACAACCCACCATTGTTTCTGTTGATCGCAATGGGCCGGCGGCGGATTTGCAGGTTGGCGACATTATTCTGACGATCAACGGCGTCAATCCGAAAAAACAATCTTCCATCTTGAATCTAAGCCGCTACTCTCCAGCCGGTACGATTTATACGATGACGATCCGGCGAAACCAGCAGCAATTGGAATTAGTGTTGAGCACTGCGCCGTTGCGAATAAATTGGCTTTCGTTTGCTACGTTGGCGCTTATCAATCTGTTGTTTTGGTTGATCGGGGTAACCGTGTTTGTGCTGAAGCCGAATGATAAGCAGGCTATTTTATTGGCGTTGATGTTGGGAACTTACACGGCGGTCAATGGCAGCAATGTTGACGGGGTGCCGGACTGGTTGATTGAAATCGTCCGTTTCGGCAAGTTAGTTGGGTTGTGGTTCGTGCCGATTTTCGTCCACTTCTTTTTGTATTTCCCTGAGCGTTCGCCATTGTTGAAACGGTTTCCGAAAATCCTGCCGATTGTTTATGCGTTGTTTTTGATTTTCGTGTTGCCGGGCTTTGCGATTGAGCGAGTTTCTCCCGCCATTGCCGAGTGGCTGCGTTCCGTCTGGCTGCTTCAGCAAAGATGGTATGGATTGCTGGGAATGATAGCTCTGGTAGGCTTGCTGTTTTTCGGCTTGGTGGCGCTGGCGGTCAACTATCGGGCAGCCAGTCAGACAGATCGCCGCCGTTTGCGAGTCGTTGCGGCAGGCAGCGGCGCAGGATTCTTCAATCTGTTTCTGATGCCGTTGGGCGAATTTTTCGGCTTGAAGAATATGTTTCCAACGGTCTGGGGCTTTCTGGATACCTCGCTGGTTTTTACCTTGCCGCTGGTTCCGCTGTCGTTTGCTTACGCCATTATCCGCCATCAAGTCATTCCGGTCAGTTTGATGATTCGACGCGGAGTTCGTTACATGCTGGTTTCGCGCGGTTCGGTCTTGATCGAAGCCGTAATCGTCATTCTGACTGTGACGGCTGTGCTGACTTATGTCTTCAGCCGGTTCAACCCGCCTGGAATAGTCATCGGAACGGTTTCGGCGGCAGTGGCAATTCTGGTTTGGAAGCTGGAAGGTTGGCTCCATAAAAAATATCTGGCTCCGATTATTGATCGGAAGTTTTTCCGCGAATCGTACAACTCGCACCAGATCATCGCCGACCTGACGGATTCGTTGCGTTCGACCACCAGCTTGCCGCAATTGTGCGAACAGGTGGCGACGAAAATTCAATCTGCGCTGCAAACCGAAAATGTCACAGTGTTGTTGCGCGACGACACGACAGGAAATTACTTGAGCGCTTATTCCTGCGAATTCAGTTCGACCGACGGAAACGCTGTTGTTTGCCAGCAACCATTTCGATTGCGCCGCGATTCTTTGGCGATTTCTCGGTTGATGGAAACCGGACAACCGCTCGAAGTGGAATCGTTTGACGACGAAGATTTGCGCCGCATGAATTCGGCGTTGCTGTTGCCGCTGACGACCAAACAGGAAATGCCGGGCGTCATTTCGCTGGGAGCGCGTCTGGGCGATCTGCCGTTTTCCCGCGAAGACAAAGACTTGTTGATGAGCGTTGCCGGACCGACGACCTTTGCGATTGAAAATTCCCGTTTGGTCGAACGCATGATCGCAGAAGCGCGTCGCCGCGAAGAAATCGAAGCCGAAAACCAGCAGCGCGCCAAAGAACTGGAAGAAGCTCGCCAGTTGCAGATTTCCATGTTGCCCAAAACCATTCCCCAATTGCCGCATCTGGAAATCGCCGCCTACATGAAAACCGCGACGGAAGTCGGCGGCGATTATTACGACTTTCATTTGTCGGCTTTGGGCGAGTTGACCATTGTCGTAGGCGATGCGACCGGGCACGGATTGAAAGCCGGAACCGTCGTCACCGCGACCAAAAGCCTTTTTAACCACTTGGCCGAAACTGCCGACCTGACGGAATTTTTCAGCCATTCGTCGCGCGCCTTGAAACGCATGAACATGCGTTCGTTGTTTATGGCGATGACCGTCGCTCGCATCTCCGGTAACGGGGGCAACCATCTGACCTTGAGTTCCGCCGGCATGCCTCCGGTGCTGATTTACCGCGCCGCCACTGGCGAAGTCGAAGAAATCCAGTTGACCGGAGTCCCGCTCGGCAGCGTCACCAGTTACCAATACCGTCAACAAACCGTCGGCATCGCTCCGGGCGATGTGATCGTCTTGATGAGCGACGGCTTGCCCGAACGGTTCAATCCATTTGATGAGATGCTGGGATACGACCAGCCGAGAATTGCGCTGGCGGAATCGGCTGGATTGTCGGCGCAATCCATCATCGAACGCTTGCTGGCCGACGCGGATAACTGGGCAAAAGGCCGCCCACTGGATGACGACGTGACTTTTGTTGTGGTGAAGGTTCGATAGGTGAATGCGAGTTCTACTTCTAAACAATTTGCCTGCGCCGTATTTCACGCCGCTGTTTGCTCGACTGGGAGAACTGTTGGAAGGGAAGCTAACGGTTTGTTATTCGTCCGATTGGAATCAAACCGTAGGCTGGGAATCGGATTCGACCGATAGTGGACGCGGGCAGGCGATCATTCTCGACCGCCGAGCGCCCAAGCTTCGTCGCTGGTTCGGCAGCGGAGTTGCGGCGGCGGTCGCTCTGTTGAAAGTGTTGAGGACTGACAAGCCGGAGTTTGTCCTATGTTATGGCTACACGTTGCTGCCGCAGTTCGTCTTGTTGTTGTGGGCGCTGGCGACTCGGACGCCGTTTGCGCTGAGTGGCGACGCTAACTTTTATAACGATGCGCCAAAAGGTTTGAAGGGAATTGGCCGAACTTTCTGGTTGCGCTTAGTTGTCGGCAGAGCCGCCGCTTTGATCTGCGTCGGCACGGCCAATCGAATGTTCTGGCAAAAATACGGAGCGCGACCGGAGCAACTCTTTCTGGCTGGGTTTGCGGTGGACAATGCCGCGCTAGTTTCAGCCTCAGACAAATTCAGAAATCCTTTTTTTTCATACACGAAGGAACACGAAGAAAACACGAAGAAAGGCAAACAGATTTTCGACTCTCTTCGTGAATCTTCGTGTGACTTCGTGGATGAAAAATTTCCCGACGATAAAACTATCTTTCTGTTTGTTGGCCGATTGGTCGAGCGCAAAAACGTCAGGCTGATTCTTCAGGCGGCGCGGCGATTGGATGCGGAGCGGTTCGCCATCGTGATTGCCGGTTCGGGCGAACAGTTGGAGGAATTGAAATCGCTGGCAGCGGATCAAGCCAATGTTCATTTTCTGGGCAATGTGGCACCCGCCGATTTGCCAGCAGTGTATGCGATGGCCGATGTGCTGGTCTTGCCTGCGCGCGACGAACCTTGGGGATTGGTAATTAATGAAGCGATGGCTTGCGGCTTGGCGATCGTCGCTCACGAACATTGCGGAGCGGCGGTTGATCTGGTCGCTGAAGACAATGGATTCAGGTTGAGCGGCTTTTCGGTAGAAGAATTGGCGGCAGCAATGAATCAACTCATCCACGATCAGGGCTTGTTGGATTCGATGAAAGAAGCTTCTCGCCAAAAGATTCAAGACTGGACGATTGAAAATGCCGCCAATGGAATTATCGAAGCGATTGCGTCGAGCGGGCGTTTGAGGAAGATTTGATAAATCGAGCAAAAATTCCCGGCGATTCCCCTGACAAATGGCTGTAGTGAAAATTATTCCCGGCGATTCGTGTAAGAACTGCTCAATTGATTGATGTAGAGAAAGTTGCCGCAAATTCGTGAAATGGAGGAAAGGCCTGTCGTTATTGCGTTTTAGAGTTTTTTGGCCGGGAAGCAATCTGTGGCATCGTGGTTGCACTAGCAAGGGTGGGGCAACGAGATACCAGGTGGTTAAACCCACTGACGGTGTCAGCGGTTACCAGGGTGAGGAAGGTAACCGCACTTATCAGGCGCTGACGGGCAATCCCACGACTGTCAGCGCCTATTTCTTTTTCCAGCCATAGTTTTCAGATCAAACTTTCTCTTCCACTACTCCTGAAAATACTGCCCAAGTTCATTCGGGTGATTCTTCGCCAAACACATCCAGCAAAGACATTTGATTGACGTGCTTGCTGGGCTTTTTCAGATGCTTGGCGAATTTCGGTTTGCCGGTCACGTCCAGTTCGTTTTGTTCCAGATTGGTCAGGATTTCGCGGGCGCGTTCGACGACGGTTTTCGGCAATCCGGCGAGCTTGGCGACTTCGATTCCGTAACTTTTGCTGGCCGCGCCTTCGACGACTTTTCGCAAGAAGACAATTTCGCCTTTCGATTCTGAAACAGCGACCTGGTAGTTGCGGACGCCGGGGCGAAGTTTCGATAGCTCTGTCATTTCGTGATAGTGCGTGGCGAACAGAGCTTTGGCGGAATGGCGTTCGTGATCGTGCAGGTATTCGGCAATCGCCCACGCCAACGACAATCCGTCAAACGTTGCGGTTCCGCGTCCGACTTCGTCCAGCAAGACCAGGCTCCGCGGCGTGGCTGTGTTCAGGATGTTGGAGGTTTCGATCATCTCCACCATGAATGTCGAACGCCCGCGAGCCAGATTGTCCGAAGCGCCAACGCGAGTGAAGATGCGATCCACCAATGCGATCTTTGCGGAATTCGCCGGAACGAAACTTCCCATTTGCGCCATCACCACAATCAACGCCGCCTGTTTCAGGAAGACGGACTTACCACCCATGTTCGGGCCGGTGATGATCAGCAATCGGTCAGTCGTGTTGTTGACGCACAGGTCGTTGGGCACAAACCGTTCGCCCAGAGTTTCGATCACCGGATGTCGCCCGGCGCGAATTTCGATTTCGTCGCCTTCGTGCAGCTGGGGGCGGACGTAATTTCGCTGCGCAGCAACTTCGGCCAGACTGCTGAGCACATCCAATGTCGCCACCGCACGTGCCACGCCTTGAATGCGTTTGACTTCGTGAGCGATTCGGCGACGAACGTCTGTGAACAATTCGATTTCGAGTTCCAGGATGCGCTCTTCCGCGCCCAGCACTTTCGCTTCGTACTCCTTCAACTCTGGAGTCGTGAAGCGCTCGGCGTTGACCAGCGTTTGTTTGCGTTCGTAATCAGCCGGAACTTTGTCCTTGTTGGCGTGGCTGATTTCGATGAAATAGCCGAAGACGTTGTTGAACTTCACCTTCAGCGTGGAAATGTTTGTGCGTCCGCGCTCGCGAGCCTCGATGGCGGCGATGTAGCTTTTGCCGCTGTGCGCCAGATTGCGCAGTTCGTCGAGTTCGGGATGAAATCCGTCGCGAATCATTCCGGCTTCGTTGATGGCGGCGGGTGGTTCGTCGGCGATGGCTTCGGCGATCAGTGAACGAAGATCAGCCAGTTCGTCCATGCTCTCGGCCAGAATCTCCAGCAGGGAAGAGCGGCTGTCCGCCAATGTTTGCCGCAAACGCGGAATGATTTCGATGGATTGGCGCAAAGCAATCAGGTCGCGTGCATTGGCACGACCGAGCGTGACTTTGCCGCAGAGCCGTTCCAAGTCGGACATTGGCTCAAGTTGTCGCCGCAATTGATCGCGTTTGATCGTCGAAGTTTTCAATTCCTCCACGGCATCCAACCGCGCTTCGATTTCGCCGAGCTTGACCGAAGGCCGCAAAATCCATTGCCGCAACAATCGCGCGCCCATTCCGGTTTGAGTTTGATCCAACACGCCAACCAGACTGTGCGTCGTAACTCCGTCGCTGGCCGTCGTCAATTCCAGATTTGAAACCGTCGTCGCGTCCAACACCAAAAACTCGCTCGGCTCGAAATAAGTGATTTCACTCAGATGAGCCGCCTGCGCTTTTTGAGTTTCGTTGATGTAATGGGTGGCTCCACCGGCAGCGCAGACAGCCAGATTGCGTCCGTTCAGCCCGAACCCATCTAAAGAGGCCACACCAAGTTGAATCCTCAACAAAGAATCTGCGTGGTCAAATCCAAACTGCCAATCGTCCACCGGAGTCAGCGCCATATTCTCGAATATGTAAGGCGCTGGTTCTGATAACGGGCCAGCCTTCTGTGGTTCATTATCAATTTTGGCTGGTGAGCCAGTGGTGGACTGGAAACCTGGGGCTGATAACGGCTGGGCGTTTTGTTTGGAAGCTTCCCCTGTGCTTTGTGAGGGAGTCATTCCGCTGTTTTTTTTCTGGCCAAATAATAAAGATAGGGAATTGGG
>CAYYDG010000061.1:0-41833 GCA_964470555.1 uncultured Heliomicrobium sp. | reverse complement strand
CATTTGCTTATCTTGTTCGACAACCTTCCATACACACAAGTGAAAACCGATCTAGGGGTAATCACCGCAAAACCTGTCGAAAAAACAAGATCACTGATTGGGGAAAGAATCAGCGCATAGCTCCGGTTTTCGGGTCGTACAGTCGAAAACACAATATCGCCGTGCTGAACCAATCGTCTTGCTCTGCCCGGCGCATCTCTCAACGAATAAGTGGTGATTTCGTTGATGCGGCCAGTTCCAACCGAAGAAATATCCACGTAGTTGATAACCGCATTTTCGTTTTTCTCAAAAATGGTCTGAAGATTAACCTGCGCGACTTCGCTCAAACTCTTCAACTCAAAATCGCCTGCCTGTGCGTAAGGGCAACGTCCGCGCACGAACCATTCGCGGTAGAGGTTTTGCGCCAACACTTCGAGCAGGCCGATTTGCTGCTGGTAATTTTCGATCAACGCATCGTATGCAAAGAGGATTGAGGCGATTTTTCGTTGGGTCTCAATTGGCGGAAGAGGAACTTTAATTTGCCTGACAATCTCTTGGTTCAACGAAGTCATAGTTGCCCCAAAGGAACAAACTGCTTCCATCCAATCTTTATGACCAGAGGTGTCAAAGAAGTAAGAAAAGAATTGATTGCAGACCAAATTGCTTTTGATTCTGAGGCGCAAACAGTCGGAACCCTGGAGCCATCCTTCAATGGTTTCATCAACCAGTACATGTCTATCCGACGACCCCTTCCGCCCGAATACAATGTCTCCCTTTTTTAGCAGATGAACTTTCAATCTTTCCGCGGTCATCTCGTCAATATATTCGAGCTTCTCTTCACGAATCCTGCCGTGCCCAATATTCCTTACGTTGATTACAGGTACTCCTGCTTCTACATAATCACTCGCCTTGAGTTGTGTGCCAAAAGGCCCAGTTTGCAAGTCGGCTTCGCCTCTATCAATAAATTCGGCAATTGCAGTTATTGGCCAATTCATCGCGCCGCCTCCACTTTCGCTTCTGCAAACAAGGCCTTCACATCTTCCGCAATCAACCGCTGCAACTCATCCGCTTCGTTGTGCAACGCGGCGAGCGCGGCGGCATTGTTTAGCAGAAAGGCGCGGAAGTCTTCGGCATTCATTCCGTCGTCTTCCAGCGCGACGCCGACGTAACGCCCCGGATTGAGCGAAAATTGCTGCTCGGCAATCTCCTTTTTGGTGGCAATTTTGCAAAGCCCTTCGACATCGCGCCATTCACCGTCGGGAAAATTGGTGTCGAGCCAATCAAGCTGCGCGTCGAAATAGGCAATGCGTTCCAGCACAAACAGCGCATCGTCGCGTGCTTCGATCACGCGTTTCAGCGCGCCGCGCAGGTCGGCTTTGGCGAAGCTTTTGTCCTTGTCCGGACGCAGGCGTTTGTCAGCGAAGCTGACGGCGTCTTCGGCCCGTTTGAACTGTTCGTTGATCGCCGTCTTGTCGGCCAGTTGCGCGACGGTGACGGCGGTCAGCGACCGAAGGCTGGGTTTCCAATCCAAGTTTTCGGCCAGCGCAGTTTTGGCTTCGTCGCTCAGGTTTGGTTCGACCTGGTCGAACCAGTCGCCAAGCGATTCGCCAAGCGCGCGACAAGCTTCGGCCAGGATTTCCTGCTGAACGGCCAAGCCACGCCAGGTTTTGTGGCGGCCATTTTTGACCTGCTCTTCGTCGCGCAAATCGCTGACTTCGTCCTTGCGCCAGGTTTCGCGCGCCTGTTCGTACAGCCGCCGCAATTCGTGAAACTTGTCGTTCTCTTCGCGATACAGCCAGACGATGGCGGCCAGGTTCAGCAATTGTGCCTGGGTGAATTCGCGGTGAGCGCGTGTCACCTGATGAAAGATTTTGCGCGCACCAATAAACAGCGTCTGGTCGTGGCGCGAATGTTCAGGGTCAGTTTTCGCCCGGTCAAAAAACCAGAGCGTGACCGGCAAGGTGACGGTGTAAAAGAAATTCGACGCCAGCGTAATCATCACATCCACCAATCCGGCCTCGACCATACGTTGGCGGACTTCGGCTTCGCCGCCGCGCGCATCGCTGGCCGAATTCGCCATTACGAAACCCGCACGCCCCGCCGGGTTGAGCGCGGCGGCAAACAGCGAAATCCACAGATAGTTGGCGTTGGAAAAGGTGTCCGACTTCTTGCCCGTTTTGGCTGTGCTGACCGGCAGGCCGTAAGTGGTAAACAGCGGATGGTTGGCGACCGCTTCCAGCTTGACGCCATCCACATTGAACGGCGGATTCGCCATCACGAAATCGAATTTGCCCGGCGTATCGGCATGTTCGTCCTGATATTCGGCGGCATCCAGCGAACTGTTGACGTTGCGAATGTCGCCTTTCAGACCGTTGACGAACAGATTCAGTTTGCCCAGGTTGGCGGTTTCGGTGACTTTTTCCTGCCCGTAAATCGAAAGCCGCTGCAAGCCCGCGTGCTGTTCGACGAACTTCGCCGATTGCACGAACATCCCGCCCGTGCCGCACGCCGGATCAAAGACGCGCGCATCGGTTTTGAAGGGTTCGATGACTTCGACAATCAGCTTGACGACCGAAGTCGGCGTATAAAACTCGCCGCCTTTTTGCCCTTCGCTGATGGCGAACTTGCCGAGAAAGTATTCATAGATTTTGCCGAAGCCGTCGCCTTCGCTGACTTTGACCTCGGAAATGGTGCTGAGAATGTCGCGCAGAATGGCATCGGGAATCTTGCGGTAATCGTTCTTGGGCAGCGTGATGTTGGCGCTGGGGTTGGCTTCGTCCTTGTTGGCTTTCTCGAAAGCATCCATCGCATCAATCACGGCTTGTTGCGCGTTGTCTTCGCCTTTCAGGTTCAATAACGTTTCATAACGCGCCTGTTCCGGCAGATAAAACCCGCAGAGGCGCTTGTAAACTTCCTCGATGGTTTCGCTGTTGCGCTGGTTTTGCCCGGCGGCAAATTCCTGCGCGGCCTGCGGCGTGACGGCGTTGAAGCGGTTCGACGCATAACGCAAAAAGAACAGCCCCAGCAATGGCGCGGCATATTCGTTGGCTTTCAATTTGGCGTTGGCGCGCAGGTTGTCGGCGGCTTCCCAAAGCCGGTCTTCAAACCGGCGAGTTTGTGGAATGCGATCAAATAAGAAAACGGAAAAATCAGATGAGGTCATAGATGAAATGTTCCTACAGGAGCTTGGAGCTTGACAAGGCGTTCGAAAGCTAGGCAATGATCTTCTGAAAATTTTGCATGATTGAAAGCATCCGCATCATCGAAGGGAAGGCTTGAACGAAGACAACATCGCTAAAATTAATTTGTGGATGTAAAAGTTCTGGCCATCAACGTG
Organism: uncultured Heliomicrobium sp.; assembly: GCA_964470555.1. Classification (GTDB taxonomy): domain Bacteria; phylum Acidobacteriota; class Blastocatellia; order RBC074; family RBC074; genus RBC074. Next base: position 38,517 of record CAYYDG010000061.1, on the reverse strand, counting down.
TAAGGTGGCCCAAATAATCAAGACAAAAAGCGGCACAACGAAGACATCAGCTTGGCCGGGTTCCCAAAAAACGCTTCAATCGTTCAGCGACGTTCATTTCCGCCAGCAATTCGTGGATGGCTGTTCCCTGCCCTCGCCCCAAAAATTCAGCCAAATCTTCCGGTTCGTCAATGTCCAGAGCTATGTTGGGCAGATTGATAAGCTGACAAGCGGCGTTGGCTTGTTCGGCTTCGCGGAGGTGTTTGGCCAGACTGCCCGCGCCGAAATGCGAAGGGAACAAGGTCGGCGGTCGGCGCAGTATCGCGTTCGTTCCACTGCCGTCGCGCGACGGAACTATGACCACCGATGGGGTGGCCAAAGAATTGGGTTGATCGGCAGCAAGGATCGTTTCAATGTCCTGGCTGGAAATCAGCGGCAAATCAATCGGCAATCGCAAAACGGCTTCGGCTCCGAATTTAATCGCTTCGCGCGAACCGAAATCCACCGAAGCGCTTTCGGAAATCTGCTCGGTTTCCAAAATCACATCCATGCCGTACTGCTTCGCCAATTCGATGGCCGGTTCGTACAGGGTTACAACGGCTATGCGGTCTGCCGAACGAGCGGCGGCGGCAGCGGCGAAAGTGTTTTCCAGCATCGCCCACGCCAATCGTGTTCGTTCGGCCTGCGTCATCAACGCTGCCAGACGCTGTTTGGCGCGCGAAAGGTCTTTGACTGGAATCAGTAAATAACGCATTCGGAAATCAGGCAGACAACGCAGTCAAAATGGTTTCGGCCAGCGCACGTTTTTTGTCGGCGTCGCGCATGACAGTGTCCGTCACCACAACCTGCAATCCGAGCGCTTCGATTTCCGGTCGCAAAGCTTCGTCGCGCTGATCCAGCACAAACATATCCGCGATGTCCTGATACAGTTTGGCAATCTGCAACGCCGACACTTCCATACCTAAATCTCGCAGCATTTGATCCGTCGGCCCTTTCAACGAAGCGCCGTCCACCACCGAACTGATGACGACGACTTTGGCCGCAGTCTGTTTGACCAGATCGCGCATGCCTGGAACCGCCATAATCGGGCCGATGCTGATTAAAGGATTGCTGGGACAAATGACCACGGCGTCGGTTTCGAGCAGCGCCGCTGCCACGCCGGGCGCAGGTTCGGCGGTTTCTATGTTTTCAAATCGAATGCCTGTGACTTTGGGTTGCGCCAGATGTTTGACCAGGTATTCCTGAAAGTGCATTTCGCTGTTTTTGGTCAGAATCGTCGTCGGCGTGTGAGTATCGGTCATTGGCAGGATTTTCGATTCGACACCGAGCGTCAGACGAATCTGGTCGGTGATTTCCGAAAGTCTGGCTCCCTGTCGCAACCGGTGCGTGCGAAAAATATGTGTCGCCAGGTCGCGGTCGCCCAGATTGAACCAGCGCTTCTGTTCCTCGTACCGCAGCAACAAATCCAGACAATAAAACGTGTCGCTGTTGATGCCCCATCCCAGATCGGGATTTACCAATCCGGCCAACGTGTACGACACTATGTCCAGATCAGGCGCAATATACAGTCCGAACATTTCAATATCATCGCCTGTGTTGACGATGACCGATAACTGTTCCGGCGGCATCGCTCGACGGAATCCGTCAAGGAGCTTTGAAGCGCCTACACCTCCGGCCAATGCAGTAATCATTTTTTCACCTTGTTGTTCGACGATTTATGACACCACCGTCTGAGCCAGTGTGGGCAAGGCGACTCAGAGCTTTACGCGCCGACGACCGCGGAGAAATCGCCTGCGCTGCGGCAGTGTTTATTTTGCGCTTGTCCGGGTAAAAGCGCCGTGTGACAAAAACTTCAGGGGTCTTGCGGTGGGGATCAATCCGCATTCCGCTGCCAGTTCAAAATACCGGTTCATCCCGGCAATGTTGTCCGCGTCCAGATCGTAATTGACGCAGTTCTGCAAATAATCCAGCAAATCTTCCTGCGGCAGGCGAAGCTCTTCGGAATAGCTGATTGCCAGTTGTTCCAGCCGCTCCAACCCTTCCTGTCTGGCGGCCAGAAAATCACGAACCAGCGCCGGATCGGCAAACTCTTCGCGGACGGCCCAGACTGCAAACACAAAAGGCAGGCCGGTCATTGCACGCCACTCTTCGGCCAAGTCGTAAATTCGCACGCCGAATTGCGAGGCCGAAGCGGCCAGACGTATCGCCGGATCGCCGATGACCAGGGCGGCGTCTGTGTCTTCGAGCATGTTTTCGCATTTGACGCTGGCGTTCGGCGTACGTTCAGTGAATTCAGGCCGCATCCCATACTGACGCTCGAACAGAATCTTGACCAGAGTCTGCGACGTGCGCGAGGACGTGTCGAGCGTCACTCGACGGACTTCGGTCAACGGACATCGCGCAGCGATCAACACGCTGCGAACACGAGTTTTGGACGCGACGGCGACTTCGGGAATGATGACCAATCCAGGAATGCGCTGATATTCGATGACCGGAATCAACGCAATTTCACACTGCCCGGCAACCAGCAGGCTCGCGCATCGTGACGGCGCGGCGTCTCCCAAAAATTCGTAATTGTGGCGCAACGCGCCCTGAGCGAAACTGTAAACCAGCGGTGCGGAATTGAGGTAAGTGGATGCGGCAATTCGCATAAATCATTGTTCGAATCCCCCCAACGGCGACGAAACGGGGCCAATTCCCTGCCTGCCGTTGAGCGAAGTCATTCTATGAGAAACCCCTCCGCGCTGGCAAATTGAGCAGCTAAGTCTAACTATCATTGGAGTTAAACCGGGTTGCCTGAGATTGGAAAAATTTTGTAGACACCAAATTTTTCTGTGCTACACTCCGCGCCGTTCCATCCTCTGATTTTCAGGTTAAATCAAAACACTCAACGACGGTTCTCAAATCTTATTTGAAAGGATTGGTACTTTGCTTATGAAGCTCTCTGCCCATGCTCTGCGCGCATTGGAAGATCTGGACGAAATTGGTCGTCAAGCTGTGGAGCAAATGGTTCGCCAACACGTTCACGCTTGCCGATTGAATGGCTTTCAGCCCGAAAACCTGGAGCGGGTTTACCAGGAAGCGATTGAAATCATCCGACTCGAAGGCCCCCCGAAAAAAGATTTACCGTTTTCTGTCAGCAAATACGAACCGACTCGCCGTTACGAACAATACCGCAGTCCGAGAGCTTTATAAGCGGTGTTTCTGATCGGCGATTTCGATTTCGTGATTCGTAAAAATCCTTGCCGACCCGTAGCCAATGAATTGGGCTTATCACCCCGTCGGCGTTCTATTCACCAGCAATGGGTTCAAAAAGGAAGGAAGAACATGACTAAAAAACTCGTTTCATTACTTATCGCCTTGGCTGTGGCTCTGAGCATTGTGGCGGCTTCGACTGCCCAGAACAAAGACTCTGACAAAGTCACCTTGACCGGCAACATCATTGATAAAGCCTGCGCCACCGGACGCATGAAAAAAGACGACGCCCAGGCTTCGATTGACGCGCACAAAAAGAGCTGCTCGTTGATGGAAAATTGCCTGAAAAGCGGACTCGGCGTGTATGCCGATGGCAAATACACCGAATTCGATGAAAAAGGCTCGGCAATGGCCAAAGCCGCACTGGAAAAAAGCGCCAAAGACAATGGCGCAAAATTCAAAGTCACCGGCAAAATGATGGACGGCAAACTCGCCGTCGCCAGCATTGACGAAGTGAATTAACTTCGCCACCAGACAAACCCGGCTGTAAATACAAATGCCAACAGGAAACGCTCAAAATTTCCTGTTGGCATTTTTGCTGAAACGACGAATCACCCGTTACGACGCGCCATTGCTGACACCAAGTTCATCATCCACCGGTATTTCTTCTGCCGAAAGAACAACCACCTTACCGTCCCGCCACGCCGCCACGCTTTGACCAAGCTTCTTGTGCCTTAACAAAGCGTCTCGAACCGCCCGTCGAAAAATTTCTTCAATCTCTTTGCCATGCGAGACAAATAATTTTTCTGGAATTGAAGCTGGCTGTCTCATTGCACCTCCTCACAAAAAAGCTGCCAGGAATCAGGCAGAAATATGTTTTCATTTTCCATTTCGCCATTGGCAAGCATCATCGGCTCGACCAAAGCCGAATTGTCATAAACCGCCCAACTATCGGCAAGCGGGCGATAAAGCGAGAAAAAATTGCGAATCCCTTTTTGATAGCGCCGCCGAATCGTTTTTTCCGGGATGTCGTGGCCTCCGGAAGCCACGCGCTGCCGCACTCGCTCCACGGCAATTTCAACGGAATGTAACCAAATGAATGACAAGTGAACCTGATAACCATCAACCTTCAATTGCTTGAGCCAACTCGCATAAGACCGAGTCGCCAGTGTCGTTTCAAATGCAAAGCTCTTTCGCTGCCCAGCCAATTCGCGCAACCTTCGGAGCATAATCCGCCCGGCTTCAAACGCAGCATGCTCCGGCTGAAACGCGGACAACCCTTGTGCGATGGTGTCGGCGTTGACGTATTCCAGCAAGCCCAGCCGGTCGCGCAACAAATACGGCGCGAGCGTAGTTTTGCCTGCGCCGTTTGGACCAGCAATGACGACGATTTGATTCTGAAGTCTATCCTTCATCCTGTTGATCCAGATCCAGCGCAATCTTTAATGCCAGGTTCAACTGTTCGAGCTTCTCAGCGGAAAGAGCGCCGATGTAATTGGTCAACATGGATTTCGGCAAACTCACCAATTCGTCGCAATGGATGCTGCCATCGTGCTTCTGCCCTTCGTCAACCCCAACCTCAACCTGAGTCGCCAGGCCGTTGTGATGCGAATACACCGGGGCGCAAATCACGGATGAAAAGCGGGCTTCAATCAAAACCCGGCGGCTGACTATCACGAAGACGCGAAACCGCTTTGGATCTCGGCTGGAAGGATTTGCCACACGATAAAGCTCGCCACGTTTCACAATTCCACCTGGTAGCTGAGTACGTCCAACGCTTCTTCATTCAAAGCGTCGGCGTTTCGATTGATGATTTCGATGTCGCGCGCGTCGCGTTCCTGCCTTGATAACTTTCGACCATCCGCACCTGTTGAACTAACCAACGTCAGTTCAACCCGCTCCCCTTCAGGCAACTCAATCGGTTTGAGCGGGCGCAGCAGGCCGTGTTCATAAATTGCTTCGATGTGCATTGTCATAACGTCACCTCGCGGAAATGATAACTCAAGCTTTTTCCAGCCCGGCAAACTTTTCCACCATCTTCTTCAGCCCGTAGCCGGGAAAGTTGATCGTCAGTTTGACGTTGTCGTCTTCGCCTTCGGATTTGACGACCAAGCCAACGCCGAACTTGGCGTGGCGAACGCGTGTGCCGACTTTGAATTTGCCCGAACCTCCTGAGCCGCCGGAACTGCGCGAAGTTTCGCTGGAATCGCGTTTGACCAGTTTCGGTTTCGCCGGTTCGGAATCCAGTTTGACGCCTTGCCGTTTGAAAAATTCGTTGACGCTGTCGCGGCTGTTGTAAGTCTGGCCTTGATAATTGCTGGTGCGTTTGACAGGTGGTGGAGCTTTGCCGGTCAGGGCATCAATCGCCGCCAGATTTTCTTTGGTTGAAATTTTGTTGGCGAATCGCAACCAGCTTGGGCCTTTCGACAAATCCTCGATCAGCTCAATCGGGAACTCGTTCAGGAAACGGGACGGTTCCGCGGCGATTTCTTCGCCGTAGGTTCGTCGCTTCATGGCGTGCGTCAGGTACAGATATTTTTCGGCGCGGGTGATGGCGACGTAACACAATCGCCGCTCTTCCTCGAGTTCCGCTTGATCCTGGCTGGCGCGCGAATGCGGAAACAGGTTTTCTTCCAATCCGACGATGAAGACCAACGGAAATTCCAATCCTTTGGCCGAATGCATGGTCATCAGCGTCACTTCGGCTTCGGCCTTGTATTGATCGGCGTCGGACACCAGAGCCGCGTGATCCAGAAAATCGCGCAACGTTTCTCCGCGCGTATCGGTTTCGGCGGCGGCGTTGACCAATTCATCCAGGTTCAACAATCGGCCTTCGGCTTCTTCGGTGCGTTCTTCTTTGAGCATCAATTCGTAACCGGTATCAATCACCGCCGCTTTGACCACGTCGGCAATCGGCACGGCGGAGTTTTTAGCTTTTTCCATCAATTGAGAAACGACAAAGCGAAAGGCTTTCAGCGCATTGATCGCGCGCGCTTGCAGCGTGTTTTGTTCGATGACGGCAGCGATGGCTTCCCAATGCGAACAGCTCAAGGCTTTGGCCTGACGATCAACTTCGTCCAGCGTCGTTTTGCCCAATCCGCGCGGAGGCGTGTTGATGATGCGCTGCAAGGCGATGGAATCGTCCGGGTTCAGCGCCAGTTTCAGGTACGCAATGATGTCTTTGACTTCGGCGCGTTCGTAAAAGCTGAACCCGCCGACCAGATTGTACCGAAGCCCTGCGCGGCGACACGCTTCTTCAAACGAACGTGATTGCGCGTTGGTGCGATACAACACGGCGGCTTTCAACTTCGGTTCGCGGCGCAAATGCTCTGTGATTTTTTCCGTCACCCAGCGTGCTTCGGATTCGCCGTCGTACACTTGAGCGTAACGAATCTTTTCGCCTTCGCTGGCGTTGGCGCGCAATCGTTTGTCGAAGCGTTGCGAATTGTTGGCGATGACTTTGTTGGCCGCTTCCAGAATGCGCGCCGTTGAACGGTAATTGTCTTCCAGCTTGATGGTGCGCGTGCCAGGGAAATCGCGCTCGAAATTCAGGATGATGTTGAAATCCGAACCACGGAATTTGTAGATGGATTGGTTTTCATCGCCGACGACACAAAAGCTGCGATTCGTCCAGAAATCCGGCGGACGAATGGCCAGATTCAAGGCAATGTCGCCTTCGACCAGCAATTTGCACAAACTGTATTGAATGCCGTTGGTGTCCTGAAATTCGTCCACCATGACGTGACGAAAGCGGTTCTGGTAGTAGCGCCGCGTTTCTGCCGAAGTCCGCAACAACTGCACCGTGCGAATCAACAGGTCGTCGAAATCCAAAGCATTCGAAGATTGCAGTCGCTGTTCGTAAAGCGCGTACACGCGAGCGATGGCGGCGCGCTTCGGATCGGCTTCGCCTTTTAACGCGGCGGTTTCTGGGTCTTCGCCGCGATTTTTCATTCCGCTGATCGAAGTCTGCGCCAATCGCGGAGTGATTTGCTTGTCGTCAAAACCGCAATCCCGAATGCAGGCGCGCAAAAGTTTTTGCTGATCGTCGGCGTCGTAAATCGTGAAAGAGCGCGTGTAGCCTTTGCCAAGCTGTTCAATGTCTCGGCGAAGAATGCGAACGCATAGCGAGTGAAACGTAGAAAGCAACGGCGAGCTATTGCGCGGCACACCTTCCAACAACTTTTCCACGCGCTCTTTCATTTCGCCTGCGGCTTTGTTGGTGAAGGTAACGGCCAGAATGTTGTTTGGGTACACGCCGTTTTCAATCAGATGCGCGATGCGAAAGGTGATGACGCGCGTTTTGCCGCTGCCGGCTCCGGCCAGCAACAAAACAGGGCCTTCGATGGTGGTGACGGCTTCGCGCTGCTGAGCGTTCAAGCCGGAAAGAAAATCTGCTTGCATCGGAAAAACCTATCAGAAGGTTCTTCCACGAAGACGCACAAAGAGGACACGAAGAAGGGAATTTTTTTGACAGGATTTACAGGATGGAACAGGATTGGCTTCATGCAAGTGTCAGTAGCCCGCGCGTAAGCAAGGGCTTTTGGCCGAACCCAAGCCCTTCCTGACGGTCGGGCTACTGACACAGCAAAATGCCTCATCCTGAGAAATCCTGTGAATCCTGTCTAAATTCTTCTTCGTGCTTTCTTCGTGTGACTTCGTGGGAGAAAGTTTTCAACTCAATTACTGCTGAATCGTTCGCCACATTTCAGCACGCGGAACGGCTGGTTCAATTGTTCGCAAGTGGCGACAAATTCATCCGGCGTTTCGGTGTTGAACTGAAACATCTCGAAGTGCATGGGAATCGCCAGCTTCGCGTTGATGGCTTTGGCAAACTGGGCGGCTTCGTGTCCCCAGAAATTTCCGGGCACGCGGCGTTCCGCCTTACGACCATTGATCGGCAACAGAGCCACGTCAATTTTGCGACCATCAGCCGCGGCCAATAACTCTTCGGCCATTCCGTCAAAGCCTTTGTTGTCTCCGGCGTGATAGATCGTGAAATTGCCGAAACGCACGATGTAACCCAGATGCGTGCAACGGCCTTCTTCGTCAAATTCGATTTCTTCGTGAGCGGCGGCCAGGCCAGTGATTTCAAAATCGCCAAGCTGGACAGTTTCGCCGTCGTCACTGCCGACCAGCCACGCCGCATCGCATTTCAAACGATCTGCCGCAAAAGCTCGATTGGCTTCGGGAATGACCAGCTTCAAATTCGGATTCGCAGCCATCAACGGCAACAAAGTTTCGTGATCCAGATGATCCGTGTGATTGTGCGTGGACGTGGCTACATCAATGAAATCCAGCCGCGCGGGATCAACCACTATCTCAGTCATTCGCACGTGCGGTTTGTCAGTCGCGGCATATTTTTTCGTCAGCGAATCGGACAGGTACGGATCGAACAGCAAATGGCGACCATTCCACTGCAACAGGAATCCTGATTGCCCCAGCCACCACAAATGAAATTCGTCGGCAGTTTGGCTCGACGCTTTTACGTCCGCCAGAAATTCGTCATTGCTTAAAACGGGTTTGACCAATTCGGTCGTTTCAATCGTCAAAATCCAAGCTCCTTTTTCACCAGCTTCACACCGGTGACCATGTTGTTAAGTTTCTGCCGCGCAGCCCAGCGCGCCGTCTGGCTCAATCCGCAATCCGGCGCGAACGACAACCGTTCAGCCGTAGCGAATTTCAGACAGCGGCGAACGCGGTCGGCTATGTCGGCAACGGATTCAATGTAATAACTTTTTACGTCAACAATGCCAACCGCCACATCTTTTTGCTCGGCGATGTCGGCCAGAATTTCGATCTCGGCGAATTCGCGGCTGGCCATTTCCAGATGGAATTCGTCCACCTGCATGTCCATAAACGCCGGAAACATCGGCGCATAACTTCGCAATCCCACCGCGCGGCCTTTGTAATTGCCAAAGCACAAATGCGTGGACAACCGGCATCGTCCAACAACCGGGGACACAGTGCGATTGAAAATGTCTACGAACCGGCGCGTGTCTTCGCGATGCGCGTAACAGCTCATCGAAGGTTCATCCACCGTGATTTCCCGACAACCGGCGGCGACCAGAGCTTCGAGTTCGGCGCGAACGATTGGAACCAGAGCTTCTGTGATGGCGAAGCGATCCTTGTATTCCCGATTCGGCAACAGGCGACCGCTGAGCGTGTACGGGCCGGGCACACTTGCCTTTAGGACGATTGCGGATTGCGGATTGCGGATTGCGGATTCTAGTCGTTTAAGCCTCTGCCATTCTTCAACCACGCCAAGCCCGCGCAACGCCGCCAGTTCGCCCGTGATTTTGTGTTTGCCGCGTTGATCGTGTGCAGGCGGGCCAAATCGGCGAGGTTGCGCCGGTTCCAATTCGATTCCAGACAAAAAACCGTAAAACGACAAATTGAAATCCAGTCGCGTCTGTTCGCCGTCGGTGATGACATCCAATCCGGCAGCCAGTTGATCGTGAATCGCAGCAATCACGGCGTCTTCCTGCAATTCGGCGCGGTCGGCTTCGCCAAACTGGTCAAGGTTTTGGCAGGCAAATTCCAGCCAGCCGGGAAACGGATAGCTGCCAATGACTGTAGTTCTGAGTGGTTGCTCTTTCATTGATGATCAGTTGTCGGGATTCGGTTAGCTGATTCGCCAGCCGCCATCCACGGTCAAAATTTCGCCGGTGATGGTTCGCGCTTTGTCGCTGAGCAAAAACAGCGCAGCTTGGGCGACATCTTCCGCCGCAAGCAAATCTTCAGCGAGCGGTTGTTTGGTTTTCATCAGTTCCAGAATTGCCGGATCGTTTTGCGCGCGGGCACTCATCGGAGTCCGCACCAACCCCGGCGCGACGGCGTTGACGCGAATTTTGTGCAGCGCGTAATACGCCGCCATCGCGCGCGTCAAACTGATAATCGCGCCTTTGCTGGCGGCGTAAGCGTGCGTGGCGAAATGTCCGGCTTCGGGCGCGAGCGCCAGAACGCTGGCCATGTTCACAATCGAACCTCGCAAGCCATTTTCGCTGACCGGTTGCCGCAGCATCTGATTCACGACTTCGCGGCACATCAAAAACGTAGTCTTCGCGTTGTTGTCAAAAGTCGTTTGCCAACCTTCGACGGAACATTCATGAATCGGGCCATCGCCAAAGCGGCGTCCGCTGATTCCGGCTACATTGAACAGCGCGTCAATTCGTCCGAACTGAGCGACGCAGGCTTGAACGGCTTCGACAACGGATTCAGGGTCAGTCAGATCGGCAACGTAAAAGCCGTGCGGTTTGTTTTCCGCACGCAGTCCATCGGCTAACGCGCGGCAACTGTCTTCGTCGCGGCTGACGAAAAAGACTGCGTGGTTTTCGCTTGCAGCCAGCTTGATGGTTGCTGCCGCGATGCCGATTGACCCTGTGATGACGTAGGTTTTGTTCATTTTTTGTAGCGCAGGTTTTCCAACCTGCGCGGGACTTCTGCCCCAAAACTTCCCAAGCCAGAAATGGTTTTCTGATGTAAACCGAGCAGGTTGGAAAACCTGCTCTACGCATAAAGATGCGCCAGGCTGCGGCGATAAGCTTCGTAAAACCGTTCCAGTTGTTCCGCCGCGTTGGTGTTGCCTACGAATTGGTGGCTCGGCAACAGCTCCGGCTTGATGCCGCGTTCCAACAACTTTTCAGCCACACGCGAACGCAGCATGTTGATGATCATCGCTCCGGTTACGGTTGAAGTCGGTCCGGTTCGCCATTCCAACCCGTCCAGTTCAATGACGCAATCGCCCGGCGGGCATCCGTTGTCAATCACCACATCGGCGCAATCAATCAGCTTTTTGCCGGACGAATGCGCCGGAACCGATTGTTCGCAATGCCGACGCGAACATATCCCAATGACCGGCAAGCCGCGTTTCTGCGCTCCCACAGCCATTTCGACAATCACAGGGCGAATGCCGCTGGTTGAAATGACGATGAAAGCGTCGTGCGGACCAAAATTGAAGCCTTTCAAAATCTCTTCGGCATAACCTTCGTACTTTTCCAGATGCAGCGGCGCGCGCAATCCGTTTGCGCCAATGATCGAAGCGTGATTGGACAACGACAATTCCACCAGAGCGACAAAGCCGGGAAAACATCCCTGCCGCGGAGTCATTTCTTCGCACATCATTCGCGAATGCCCATTGCCGAAAAGAAAGACCAGACCGCCGTTGGCGATGGAATTGGCGCAGACTTCCGCTGCGCGTTCGATGTTGTCGAGTTGTGTTTCTCGCACGTGCTGCAACAGCGCGAGCGTTTGTTCAAAGTAGGTAATTGATGCGTTCATAAGGCGGCTTCTATCCGGCTCTTAATTTTTGAATGCGTGTCTCCGTTGAATACTGGGATGGATATTGTCCTTAGATTGCCAAGATCGTCAGTTATTGTAATTACAAACCATAAACCGCTTTCCACCTCATATGTATTGCCATATAGGTGAAGTGATTGCGATTCAGGATTGGACTCAACATGCGTAACCGAAGCATTTTCAATACCTTTGAGCCTCAGTACCGTTGTGACCATATCCGCAATCAACTTAGCTTGTTCCGCTAATTTTTCGTTTTCGTTCATAAAAATTCCTCCGTTTAATTGAAAGGTCAGAATTATCATTTGAGCTTACCGATGTAATCGGCGTCTCTTTTTCGACACAATGTATCGCCGCAAAGCAGAGTTCCAGGCTTCGCAAATTATCGTGAGCGTTATTCGATGGTTCGCGCTGCTCTTCAATCGCGCAGAGCAATTCGGCCATCGCGCCGTGAAAGCCTTCGCGGAACCACGTGCCCGTCAGTTCCGGCTGCGCGTAACCTTCGGCGGTAAACAGCGTCACAGCTTGTTCGGACAAACTCGGCCCGCGACTGGTGATTGTGCCTTTGGTTCCGGCGACGACGGTTCGATCTTCCTGACCATGCGTGACGTTGGCGTTGAAAAACAGCGAAGCCAATCCACCGTCGAATTCAATCACGGCTTGCGCCAGCATAGGCGGTTGAGCTTGTTGGCCGATGGCTCGCGTGACTGTGGCAAACACCTTCCGCACGCTTCGGTCGCCGAAAAAACAAACTGCCAGATCAAACCAATGAACGCCAAAGTCTGACAGAATCAAATCAGCAATCTGTTCAAAGTCAGTTCCGATGATCCAACTGTGATCCCAGTGCAAAGTGAAATTGACGCTTTGCACATCGCCGATCAACCCAGTCTGAATCGCCTGCCGAATGTAACTGAAGTGCGGCGCCCAACGGCCATTTTGATTGACGGCCAGTTTGACGTTGTTCGCTTCGGCCAACGAAACCAGTTGCCGCCCGATTACCAAATCTGTGACGAAAGGTTTTTGGCTCAGCACGTGTTTTCCAGTCAGCAAAGCGGCTTCGATGATTTCGACTCGATCCGCCGGATGCGTTGTCACGTCCACGACTTCGATTTCCGTCAGCGCCAGCAAGTCGCGGTAATCGGTGAAGATTTTCGCTTCGGGATAAAACTCATCGCGCCGAGCAACAGCTTTGTGTTCATTGCGGTCACACAAAGCGACAATGCGATAACCGGCATGGCGATAGGCGTTCAGATGTTGCGCCGAAATTCCTCCGCACCCGATCAAGCCAATCGCCGGGCGATAACTTCGCGGTTCGCGCGGTTGATACGGCAAATCCGGCGCGGCGATGTGTTTCGTCGCCACGGCTTTGCTCAATCCGTAATCGTCAACCAACTCTTCAGGCATAACTTGTTTGAACTACGAATAAACACGAATGCTCACAAATCAAACTCAATCAGCCAAAATCCATTCGTGGTCATTCGTGAAAATTCGTAGTTGATTGTTTTCTACCCGGTCAAGGTAACAGTTCGTTTTTCGCGCGCGCTAATCACAGCCGTATCCACAATTCGCTGTCCTAATCGGCTGGTTGCCAACGACAACGGGCCGGTGACGGCTTCGCCGGTTTCCAGACAGTGCAAGACATAATTCACTACGTTGTCGAACGGCGGTTGCAACACATCAACCGGAATGTCTTCGCCCGCCGGATTGGCGACGGTTTGCAATCGAATGGTCGGTTCGTAATCGTAACTGCCAATGGTTCCCTCCGTGCCGACAATCGAAAAGCCGCATTTCGGCTGCGTTTGATGAGTCCAGGGATCGGTAAATGTTCCCCAACGCGTTTCCATTTTCGACAACCCGCAATCGTACCGAGCGACGGTGATGCTGTGTTCATCCACTTCCAGTCCAGCGGGTTGATCCACCGTCGTCGTGATTTCCAGCGGAGCTTTGTTGTCGTGAAACCAACTGCCTAGCGTTGCGCCGTAGCCCAGATAATCCAGCAACGATCCGCCGCCGCTCGCCCGTTTGTACCACCAGCTTTCGGGTTTCTGGCGCGCGACTTCTTCGGCGCTGACTTCGATTTTGTCGGCGGTGTGAAACAGCGGGCCGCGATTGCCGCCGTAATAGTGAACTTCGATGACCTGCCCAATGCGACCTTCGTCAACCAACCGTTTGGCTGTGCGATGCGATGCGCTCCAGAACAGCGGCCAGTTGATGACCAGCGTTTTGCCTGTCGTTTCGACGGCGCGAATCATACGGTCGGCGTCGTTGAGCGAAGCCGCCATCGGTTTTTCCATCAGAATGTGAACTCCGAACGGCGCGACCTTTTCAACGTATTCCGCGTGCCGAGAAGTCGCCGGGCAAAGAATCACCAAATCCGGTTTCGTTCGTTCCAAACACTGGCGGAAATCGGTGAACTGGCTTTCGGCGGCAATGTTGAAATTCGCAGCAGCCTGTTGCATCCGTTCTGGTCGTTCGTCACAGATGGCTACGATTTCTGCGCGCGGATGGTTGAACGCCATCCGCAGCAAATCGCCCATGTGCATGTGGTCGAAATTGATTCCGGCAATTTTCCAGGTTTTCATAGTTAATCGAATCAGCGCTGGTAACGTTTTGGACAGAGTCGCAAACTTATTGCTTGAAGTCGTCAAATGCAACTGGCGAATTCGTTTGTTATCATCGCGCCGGTTTCAAGTTATGAGTACAACAAAAATTATCAATGTGATTGGCGGTGGATTGGCCGGTTCTGAAGCCGCCTGGCAAGCGGCGAGGCGCGGCGTGCGGGTTCGACTGTTTGAAATGCGCCCGACGAATTCGACCGGCGCGCACCAAACCGGCAACCTGGCCGAATTGGTGTGCAGCAATTCGCTGAAATCGGATGAATTCGGTTCGGCTCCGCGATTGTTGAAAGATGAATTGCGCGCGGGAAATTCCCTGCTGGTTGAGATTGCGCACGAAGCGTCGGTTCCCGCCGGAGGCGCGCTGGCCGTGGATAGGGAGAAGTTTTCTACGCTGGTCACGGAACGGCTCAGCAACCATCCGAACATCGAACTCCACCGCGAAGAAGTCACTAGCATCAATCCAGATGAAATTACGGTTATCGCTGCCGGGCCTTTGGCGTCGTCGCCGCTGGTCGAAGCGATTGGCAAACTCACCGGCGAACAAGACCTGTATTTTTTCGACGCCATTTCGCCGATTGTTGACGGCGAAAGCATCAATTACGACATAGCATTCAAAGCGGCGCGTTACGGCAAAGGCGGCGACGATTACGTCAATTGCCCGTTCAGCAAAGAGGAATACCTGCGTTTTTACGAAGCGCTTTCGACTGCCGAAACCGTCAAGCCGCATGCCGGAATGGAAGACGAACGCAAATTTTTTGAAGGCTGTCTGCCGATTGAAGAACTGGCGCGACGCGGCGTTGATACTTTGCGATTTGGCCCCATGAAGCCGGTCGGCTTGCCCGATCCGCGCACAGGCCGCGAAGCTTATGCCTGCGTGCAATTGCGGCTGGAAAATCTGATGGCCGATGCTTACAACATCGTGGGCTTTCAGTGCCACATCAAATACGGCGAACAAAAGCGCGTGCTGCAATTGATTCCCGGTCTGGAAAACGCCGAGTTCATTCGCTTCGGCCAGATGCACCGCAACACTTATATCTGTTCGCCGCGATTGCTCAGAGAAACTTTGCAAATGCGCGCGTTCCCGAACGTTCTTTTCGCCGGACAGATTTCCGGCATCGAAGGTTACACCGAAGCCATGGCGACGGGGATGATTGCCGGAATGAACGCCGCGCGGCTGGCTCTGGGAAAAGAAACTTCGGCTCCGCCGCGATTGTCGGCAACGGGTTCGCTGGCGTTTTATCTGGCCAACGCCGACGCCAAAAACTTTCAACCGGCGAACACCACATTCGCGTTGTTGCCGCCGCTGGAACCGGAAATCAGAAAACAGGCGAAACGGAAACCTGACCGTCATCGAATTCAGGTCGAACGCGGGTTGAAGGCGTTCAACGATTGGCTGGCAGAAATTGGCGAAACTCAACTATGAAAATCAAAAGGCAAAAGACAAATATCAAATATCAAAAATTGTCGGCAATGGTTTCGCTGATCGCATTGTTGTTTGGATTTATGATTGTCTCGCCTTTCGTTCACAGCCAAAGCGGTCGCCCGGGACAAGACACGAAAAAACAGAAACCTGAAATCACGCCGCCCAACACACCGCAACCGAAAATCCGCGTCCCGGAAACCAAATCGCAAAATCCGCCGAAAAAAAAGGAGGAAGAAGACACCATTCGCATTGACAGCGATCTGGTGACTGTCGTCGCTTCTATTTCCAAAAAATTCACGACTGATTCCTTGAACCTGACCGCGGCGGATTTCGAGATTCTGGAAGACGGCGTGCCGCAGGAAATCGCCAACTTCGCGCGCGACGCCGAACAGCCGCTGAATCTGGTCATGCTCTTCGATGTCAGTTTGAGCGTCACGCAAAAGATCAATTTTGAAAAACGCGCGGCGGCCAAATTCTTCGAGCGTGTGATTCGCCCGCAAGACCGCGCAGCGTTGTTTGCCGTGTCCACAGACGTGGCCATCACTCAGGATTTCACCAATCGGATTCCGCTGCTGGTCAACGCCACCAGACAGTTGAAGCCACAGGGCGCGACCTCGCTGTACGACGGAATTTATCTGGCCGCCAATTACCTGAACGCCGCGCAAGGCCGACGCATAATCGTCATTGTGTCCGATGGCGGAGACACCACCAGCCAAAAAGGTTTGCTGGATGCCTTGCGACAGGCTCAGTTGAACGACGCAGTAGTGTATTCGGTGTTCACGGGAAATTTCGGCATGTCGCAAAACCTGCGCGATCTGGCGGGCGAACGCGCGCTGGAAACTTTGGCGACGGAAACCGGCGGCGAAGTATTCAAACCCAAAGCGACGCCCGGCACGCAAAGCCAGGAAGTGGACGATCTGTCGCTGAAAGAACTAGACAAGGCGTTTGCCAGTCTGGCCGAACAACTTCGCACGCAATTCATTCTCGGCTTTCTTTCGACCAACGAAAAACGTGATGGCGCTTACCGCAAACTGACGGTGACGATCAAAAAAGAAGGTTACAAGGCTCGCGCACGTGCCGGGTATTACGCGCCTAAAGATTGAACTCCGCTGCAAATCTGAACGAATAAAAGCCACGTCAGCAGATTGAATTACCTGCTGACGTGGCTTTCGGTTTTGACGGTTGTTTCGTTTTTCAGCCCCAGCAAAAAGCGCGTTGCACTGCCGGAAGCATCAGGATTGCGACATTGATCAGCGTAAACATATTTTTTTTCCTCCTTCTTATTTGAATCTGAGTTTGATGATGTTGGCGGTTTTGCCGTCAACCTTGAGCGCCATCTCCACCTCGCCGATTCCTGCCAGTTCGTTGGGCAGCAACAGATTGATCTGATCCATTCCCAACAAACCCGGCGATTCATCGGCATAGAGCGGTTCAACGTCCAGACTGCCTATTTGAATCTTCACTTGGTCAATCGAACTGCGATGGCGGAATCCCGTTCCGAACAAAATCAAATAAACCTGTTCGCCCGGCACGGTCAGGTCAATCGGCGCAGCGACGAATTTTTGTTGCTGCGAATCATAATTGGCGACCGTTTCGAACACTTGCTGGCCATTGGCGCGAACGCGCAATGCAACAGCCGAAGCCAGACCTTTGCCGCTGGCGTCGGCGGTGAACAATCCCGGAGCGACTTTGGCAATTTCCGTCGCACCGGTTCGCATTTGCCCGGCGCCGTTTCGCACAGTGACGATGGCTTTGCCTTCTGCCAAATCGGCAGGCATCAGGTAATTGATCTGATTCGGCGAGACGAAAAACAGTTCGGCCAGCTTTTCATGGCCCTGACTGTCGCGCACAGTGACGGTCGTTCCCGCCAGCGAAGTCGGCAACGGCAATCCGTTCGACAACTCCGTTTGTGTGGCCAACCCCGCACCGAAAGCCGACACGATGGATTCGGGCGCCAGCGCTTCGCCGTTGAAACTGGCGGCAGAGACGTTGGCCACTGCTCCAAAGATCATGAACTTCAAAGAGTTGGACATCAGATTGGCTGCCGTATCGCGCACTTGCACATTGGCTGAACCTTCCGCAGCGATGTCCGGCGCTGGAATGATCGCCTGCAATTGCGTCTTGCTGACGAAAGTCGTCGGCCTGTCCGCACCGTTCCATTGCACGCGGCTGGCTCCGTTGAAATTGTCGCCATTGACCGTCAGCGTAAAGCTTGCGCCGCCGACAAAGGCCGCCATCGGAGCCAGACTGGTCAACGTCGGAGCCTCGGTAGCCAGCGCTTCCTGAGAAATCGAAAACGTCTTTCCGGCAATCGTCGCCGTACCGTTGCGAGCGGCTCCGCCATTCGGCGCAACGTTGTAAACCACTGAGCCTGTTCCCTGCCCCACAGAGCCACCGGTAATCCCTATCCACGGGTCATTGCTGACCGCCGTCCATTGGCAAGCCGCATTCGACGCCGTGACGGTCAACACTCCGCTGCCGCCACTGGCGTTGAAATGCCGTCCCACTGGATTGAGCGAAAACACACAGCCGGACGGTTGCGTGATGGTCACGGTTTGTCCGCCGACGGTGATCGTCCCTGTTCGCTGCGGGCCGTTGTTGGCGGCGACGGTATACAGCAATGTCGCGGAACCTGTGTGCTGGCCTCCATTGGTCAATGCGATCCACGAAGAGTTGCTGGTTGCAGACCAGGAACAAGCGCCGTTGCTGGCCGTCACCGGCAAACTTTGGTTGGCTCCGCTGGCGGCAACCGTTCGCGTCGTGTATCCCAATGTCACCTGACAACCCGAAGCCTGATTGACGGTCACGGCCAACGCGCCGGTTGCCGTGTTGATCGTGATCGTGCCCGAACGCGCAGGGCCGTTGTTCGCCGTCACGCTGAACGGAACCGCGCCGTTGCCAAGGCCGCTTTTTGCGCCGGGCAAATCAATCCACGAAACAGATTCGCTGGCCGTCCAGTTGCACGATGACGAGTTGGTGGTGATGTTGATGATGCTTTGACCGGCCTGCGCGCTCATTTGCGCCGTGCCCGGACTGACCGAGTAAGTGCAGTTCGCAGCTTGAAACGCCGTGAAGCTGCGACCGGCAATCTGAATAAACGCCGTTCGGGAAGCGCCGGTATTGTTGGCCGCGACGGTGACTTTCAACGAACCGCTGCCGTTGCCCGCCACGCGGCTCAGCGACAACCACGTGTATCCATCCACAGTCGTCCAACCGCAAGGATCGCCAGGCGTTCCGAACGCTGTAATGTTGACAGTGACTTCGCCGCCCGCCGCCGGAAACAAATGCACATCCGGCGAAATCGAAAAGTTGCAGGCAACCGCCGCTTCCGAATCGGGCGGCGGAGTTGGCGTGGATGCTTCGACGTTTATCCAGCTCAGCAAACAGACAACCAGCATCAGCGCCATCTGGCGCAGAACTTGTGAGATCATATTTTTCCTCCTTCTCGTTTCTTCTCTATTGATCCGAATTCGTCACCAATGGCGCTCGCCACCGTGCGCTTCGGGTTCGTTTCTCTGACGATTGGGATATTCGCGGACGGCGATGATTCCGTCCCCGTTTGTTTGATAGGTTCAAAAAGTGGCTGAACAAGGAATCAAAAAGATTGGCGAGAAGAAAGAGGCAGCTTTCCCCGTTTGAACTGACGGGCGTCAGCGATTGTCGGATTTGTGGCGATGGCGCAAACGAGGATTTTCGGTTTCGGTTTTTTCCAGCCAATGGCGTTGGTTCATAGGCACGCGCAACGTAACAGTCGTGCCTTGTCCAATGTTCGACACGATTTCCAGCGCGCCGCCCAATCGTTTGGCGCGAAGCTGTATGCTGGACAATCCGTTGCCGTCGCCTTCGGCTTGGAAGCTGCCGTTGCGAACGGCGGCGACATCAAACCCGCGCCCGTTGTCTTTGACCGTCAAGGTCAACCAGCGGCGATTGGCTTCGAGTTCGATTTCCGCCAGCGTCGCGCCCGAATGCCTGGCCAGATTGTTGACGCATTCCTTGAAGATCAAATAAACCTCGCGGCGAAGTTCCGTGCCGAGCCGGAAATTCTGTTCTTCGCCAGGTGCGCGAAAGCGAAGTTCGATGTTTCGCGCGCTGAGCATATCGCTGGCGAAACGGCGGCAACGATGCGCCAGATCGGTCAGGTGTTCTTTTTGCGGATTGATCGCCCAGACGATGTCGCTCATGGCGTCCACCAATTCCTGCGAAGCGCCGTTGATCGAAGCGATTTGCTGACCAACGCGCAAATCTCCGGTGCCGATACGCTGGCGAATGACTTCGGACAAAATGGCTATGCGCGACAACCCTGAGCCAATGTCGTCGTGCAAATCCGTGGCGATGCGCATTCGCACACGTTCGATTTCCAGTAACCGCGCCACGCGAATTCGCTCAAAGGCAAACAACATCCCCGCCAATGCCACAATCACCAGCGCAATAAACCACCAGCGCAGATAAAACGGCGGCAATACCTTGAAGCGAATCGAAGCCGTTGCTTCGCCCAGCGCTCCATCTGCGCCGAGCGCGCGCACCAGAAACCGATACTGTCCGGCGGAGAGATTGGCGTAAGAAATTTGGCGTTGAACTGTGGGCGCGCTCCAATCGGCGTCCGCGCCTTCCAGCTTGTGCTGAAATCGCAGCGATTCACCGGAATCGAAACTCAATCCCAGATATTCTATGTCCAACTTGCCCTGTTCCGGCGTCAGTTCGGGCAAAGACAATTCGCTCGTTCCGTTCGGCGGCACGGCATATTCGACGCCGGCAATGACCAGCTTGCTCAGATAAACCGACGGCGGATTGGGCGCACGTTCAGCCACAGGCAACAACCGCAACAAACTGCCTTCGGTTCCGAACCACAGCGAACCTTGCCGATCACGAAACGCCGAACGGAGCTGATGATTCGTCGCGCCGTCGGCCTGACCGTAAAACGCCGTCGCGCCGGTTTGCGGATCGAAACGCGCCAGACCGCGTCCCGGATAAAAATAAATTCGTCCGGCGTCGTCTTCGGCCAAAGCCGTGCCTGCGACGAAATCCACCGCAGCGTTGAACTTCGCATGCTGCACAAACCGAGGCCGCGCCGCGCCGACTTCTTCCACCCAGCCAAACCCATTCGGCGAAATCAAAGCCCACAGTTTGCCGTTGCGGTCACGATGCAGCGCGTTCACATCGCCTTTCGGCAAACCGTCGGTTCCGGTCAACACAGTAAATCGCCCGGCGGCAAACCGCGCCAAACCACCATCACGAAATCCAAACCAAACTCCGCCCGCGCCATCGTCGGCAAAACTCATGGCGGTTTGCGCCGGCAATCCGTCCGCTGAACCGTAGCGGAAAAAAAGACCGGTCGCACGTTCCCAGCGCGTCAGCACCTCGCGCCCCGGAGCGAAGACTGAAAACCAAAGATCGCCCCTGGCGTCTTCGAAGATGTTGAACGCATCGTTGCGCGCCAAACCGTCGCGTTCGGTGTAAACGGCCAGCGGCTTCGCTCGCGCCAGTTGTCGAATGTCGGCAACGCGCGGAAAGCGGTAAATGCCTTCCAGCGTGCTGACCCACCATTCACTCAGATGATCGCGCAGGATAGGCGAATTATGCCGTTGCTCCATCTCCAGCAATCGCGCAGGCAAATTCGGACGCACTGCTGTGAACCTCGCCCCGTCCAAACTGTAAATCGTCCATCGCGCCGTCACGGCATAGAGCCGCCCCTGATCGTCTTCGCCCAAGCGCGAAATATACAAATCATTCAACCCGTCGTGTTCGCCATATTGCAAAAAACCGCTCAACGACAATCGGAACGCGCCGGACGTATTGGTTCCAATCCACAAATATCCAGCGCGATCCGCCGCCAATGTGGCAACGCCTTCTTTCATCGGCAATTCTTCTTTGGTGTACCGGCGCAACCGGCCATCCGAAAAACTGCTCAAGCCGAACGACGAACCGATCCAGAGTTTTCCGTCCACCGTGCGCGCCAACGCCAAAACGTCTTCGCCCGCCAAACCATCGGCGGCGGTCAACCAAACGGCATCGCCCGCAACTTCGGGCAAGCTGATGCCGCTCGGAGCAGTGCGGCGCAATATCCGCCACGGAGTTTTATCTTCGGCATTGGTTTTCGCCGCCGGCAATGGTCGCAACACAACCAAACCGTTGCTGTACCCAATCCACAACCGCCCGTCTGGATCGAACGACAGCGCAAACACCGTTCGCGCGTTTCCATCTGGACTGGCCGGGCTGTTTCGCCAAACGACAATTTGGCCATTCGGCAATCGCCGCAACAATCCCCAATTCGTTCCGATCCACAAACTGCCTTCGGCGTCTTCGGCAAACGTCCAGACCATCAACGGGCGATCCGCATCGAATGACGTTTCGACGACGACGCGCGAAAATTCTGTTTCGCCCGGCGCCAGTTTGAACAAACCGTTGTCCGTGCCCGCCCAAATGATTCCCGCACGGTCTTCAAACAAAGTGTTCACGCGCTGACTGGCGGCGTTGTCGCCGCAAACATAAACGGTGAATCGTTGACTGACTGGTTGCACTGTCAGTTGCCTGGAACCATCCACCGCGTTGAACCGCGCGACGCCACCGCCATTGGTGGCGACCCAGTACGTTCCGGCGCGCGTTTCCAGCAGGTAATTGATCGAACGATGCGGCAAGCCTTCTTTCTGGCCGAGGTTGAAAAAACGATGTCCATCAAAACGGCTCAAACCCGCCGACGAAAACCAGACGAAGCCGCGCGAATCCTGAACCACATGCTTGATGCGATCCTGCGGCAGGCCGTCGTTGGTAGTGTAGTTTTTGACGGGAAGTTGTGCGGCAAAAGATTGCTTGATGCGTGTGGGCAACATCACGCTCAGCACCAGAACCGCCAGAATCAACAGTTGAATTCGCCGCATAGCTGAAAATGGAATGGCTCAAACAATACGATTGCGAAGCGCCTTGGCGACGGCTTCGGATTTGGAATGCACTTGCAGCTTTTCGTAAATGTTCCGCATGTGAAAAGCCACCGTCGTCACGCTGATGCCGAGTTCCGCCGCGGCGGTTTTGTAGTTGTGGCCTTCGACCAGCATTTTCAGCAATCGCGTTTCATGCGGCGTCAATTTGTAATCGGCGCGTTCCGGCGGACGAATTTCGCGGAACAGTTTGATGACGCGGCTGGCGACTTCGGGCGACATCGGCGCGCCACCCTGCATGGCTTCGCGTATGCCTTCGATCAATCGCGCGGGCGGAGTCTTTTTCAGCAGATAGCCGCAAGCCCCGGCGCACAATGCGTCAAAAATCACTTCGTCGTCGTCGTAAATCGTCAGCATCAACAATCGCAAATCCGGATGCCGCTCTTTCAAAATGCGAATGCCTTCGACGCCGGACATTCCCGGCAAACCAATGTCGGTCAACACCACGTCCGGCAGATCAAATCCGATTTTTTCGATGGCTTCTTCCATCGAACGATAACTGCCGGTGCAGACAAATCCGTCGGTGGCTTTGACGATCCAGGCCAGCCCTTCGCGTATGTCGCGCTGGTCTTCGATGATGGCGACCTTGACACTGGCGGTTGCCGCGTTGTGTGGACTTTGCGTTGGCGATTGATCGGACATGGACAAAAACTCCTTCAGGCGAAGGTATTGTACTGCGCAGCCAACGAACCTGTCCCCGTCTGAACAGACGGGAAAGAAATGCCAGGCGCTACCTTTTCGGTTAGCGTGCGGCATGACGCCATGACTTGCCCGTGCTAGAATCCGCGCTGGTCAGACAAATTCCTACTCAATACCAGACAGCGATTTCGGCAGTTAGCTTCAAGATTCATACATTCATAGCCCAACGGAAGCCAGCCGTCAGCGATTGCTGCTCATAACTACATTTAAGGATTTATGGTTTATGCAAGCAGACATTATCTTGATCCGCACGGTATTTACTCTTGTCCTGGTCATCGCCGGAACCTTGATTCAGCCGATTCCCGAATGGGTCGGCAAAAGTCTGGGATTGCCCGGTGGCTCGCGTTTGTTGTCAGCCCTGTTTGGAGCCTTGCTGGCGGCAGGAATCATCTTCTTTGAGCTTCGCATTCGCCGCGCGTCGCTGAAAACCTTGATCGGCGCAGCCATCGGTTCAATTATGGGAATCTTCGGCGCTTCGCTGATGGGTTTTCTGATTACGGCGCAGGCTTGGGACGCTTCGGTCAAATCGTTTCTGACACTCTCGCTGACTCTGTTCATGGCTTATTGCGGATTGCTGGTCGGCGCAGCCAAAGGCGATTACCTGGATTTGTCTGCGCTCGGCGGCATTCTCAGCGACCGCACGACCAAACTCGGCTACAAGATTCTGGACACCAGCGTCATCATTGACGGGCGCGTCGCAGACATTGCCGAAGCAGGGTTCATGGGCGGCACCATTCTGATTCCGCAATTCGTCTTGCGCGAATTGCAGCAGATCGCCGATTCATCCGATTCCGCCAAACGCAATCGTGGCCGTCGCGGATTGGACATTCTGCAACGCATACAGAAAAACCAGGGGCTGGACGTGCAAATCCACGAAGCCGATTTTCCGCAGGTCAAGGAAGTAGATTTGAAATTGATCGAACTCGGCAAACAACTCAACGCGCCCATCGTCACCAACGATTTCAATCTGAACAAGGTCGCTCACCTGCGCGGCGTAGAAGTGCTGAACATCAACGAACTGGCCAACGCGCTGAAACCGGTCGTGCTGCCCGGCGAGATCATGAAGGTTTTCGTGCTGAAAGAAGGCAAGGAATACAATCAGGGAGTGGCTTATCTGGACGACGGCACAATGGTCGTAGTGGATAACGCCCGGCGCATGATCGGCAAAAACGTGGATATGATCGTCACCAGCGTCCTGCAAACCACCGCCGGCAAGATGATTTTCGGGCGTGTGGACGACACCAAACCCGAAAACCATCGCAACGACACCCGCGATTACCGCGACCGCCCGTCGCGTTCGACGCCTATGGCGATTCACGAATCGGCGGCGGAAATTGAGTGAGCAAGTCAAAAGGCAAAAGTCAAAAGTAACCGTGACCATTGCTTTTCATTTTTGCCTTTTGCCTTTTTTCTTTTTGCCTTTTGATTTTATGAACATCGCCATCATTCCTGCCGCGGGCAGCGGGTCACGTCTGGGCGGGCAAATTCCCAAACAATTTCTGGAACTGGCCGGAGCGCCGATTCTGGCGCATACGATCAGTCGCTTCATCGAATGCGACGCCATCGGAGCCATCGCCGTCGCCTTGCCAGCCGACCGACTTGACGAATTTCGCGCGCGGCAACGGGGCGCGCGTGCCATCAAACCGATTTATTACGTTCCCGGCGGAGCCGAACGCAGCGATTCGATTTTGAACGCGCTGGAAGCCTTCGCCGAACTGCAACCGGAAATCGTCGCGGTTCACGATGCCGTTCGCCCATTTGTCACGTCCGCGCAAATCAGCGCCGTCATTGCCAAAGCACAGGAAATTGGCGCGGCGATTCTGGCTTTGCCAGCCACCGACACCATCAAGGAAGTCGAAGACGGATTGATCCAACGCACGATTGATCGCCGCCGAGTATGGCGCGCGCAAACTCCGCAAGCGTTTCGTTATGAACTGTTGATGCGGGCCAATCAGGAAGCTCGCGCCGCCGGATTGGCTTCGGCGTTGACGACGGACGATGCCTTGCTGGTCGAACGATTGGGAGCGCCGGTCGCCGTCGTCGAAGGTTCGCCGAACAACATCAAAATCACCACGCCGGAAGATTTGATTCTGGCGGAAAAACTGTTTGAGCGATTGAATGGCTGAATCCGCAATCCGCATTGGCACAGGCAACGACATTCACCGTCTAATCGCCGGTCGCAAACTGATTTTGGGCGGCGTCGAAATTCCGTTCGACAAAGGTTTGCTCGGCCATTCCGACGGCGACAGCCTGAGCCATGCCATCACCGACGCTTTGTTGGGCGCGGCAGGTTTGGGCGACATCGGCACGCATTTTTCGGACAAAGACGTTCGCTGGAAAGACGCCGACAGCATGGTGTTTTTGCGACACGTGTGTGAACTGCTGACTGATAGCGGGTTCAAGATTGGCAACATTGACGCCACGATTCTGGCCGAACGCCCGAAGATGATGCCGCACATCGCGGCAATGAAAACAAAGCTGGCCGAAGCGATGGCGATTGATCCTTCGCAACTGAACATCAAAGCCAAAACCAATGAAGGGCTGGACGCCATAGGACGCGGCGAAGCCATCGCAGCCCAAGCCGTCGCGCTGATTTTCAAAGCTTGAATTTGCGGCGTGTGATTCCTGCGCAAACGCACAACAAAATCACACCGGCCAACGACCACACGACGCCATTGCGAAAGCTGTGCGCGCGAAACCGGAATTCGATGCGATGTTCGCCCGCCGGAACTGCAATTCCTCGAAACAGGTAATTGGCTCTTTCCACCGGAATGCGCTTTCCATCCATCCACGCTTCCCAACCGCGATAATAAATTTCGCTCAAGACCAGAAAGCCTGCGTTCGGATTTCGCGTTTCCAATTCGATGCGGTTCGGTTCGTACCGCGTGACGTTGACCGTGGCGTTCGCGGCATCGCCGATTTCCGGCAAGGTGACCGGGCGATTGCCGAAATCTTCTTTTTCCAGCAACGCCACGTCCGCCGGATTGAAGCGGCTGCCATCCGGGAGCTTGCCGGTTTTGATCGTCGCCAACACGTCCTGGCTCAATTCGACGGCCAGCCGGTTGACGAACCATGCGCGCGGGCGAGCTTGCAGATTTTCGTAAACGGCAATGTCGCCGAAGACGGCCAGCCGTTTCCATCGTTCGGAATAAAAATCCATCGTTTCCAGCGGAACGCTGGTTTCGGTCTGCGCGTCGAACAGCGAAGCGCGCAGCAGCAGCAACGTCGCATCGGGCAAGGCGTAATCCAGTTCTATGCGTTCAATCTCGGCGCGATCAAACGGCAACCGCGCCAGAAACCGATTGGCCGCGAATCCGTCCGCCGGAAACGATTCGGTGACTTTCGGGCGGCGGTGTTTGATCGCGGCGGTGACTTCGGGTTTGTCATAAGCCCATTCGGCGGTGTCGCGTCCGGCTTGAAGCTGCTGTTCGATGACGCGACCGTCTTTGGTGTGCAGTTTGATGTTCAGCACAGTCGTTCCATCGGGAACGTGCGTGGCGTGCGACATCAACGTTTCCATCGCCAGTTCGGTCGCCGCCACGCCTTCTACGGAAACTTCCATGCGCGTGCCGGGCAAAAAATTCTGATGCACTTCCTGACGATTGAACCGCACTCCGTCAAACTCCACGACCTTGTCGGGCGCGTTCGTGTTGGTTTTCGGGATCAACAGGTATTTGACGTTTTGCAGGTTGAATCCCTGATGCTCTTTGCCTATGACGGCGACATCGCCGATCACGCCATCCGAACCCATTTCGCCGGAAATGGCTCCGTGCCGGATCAACCGCAGCGCGTCGTAACCGTTGACGCTCT
The DNA here is from genome assembly GCA_964470555.1 of uncultured Heliomicrobium sp. Lineage (GTDB taxonomy): Bacteria > Acidobacteriota > Blastocatellia > RBC074 > RBC074 > RBC074. Next base: position 11,569 of record CAYYDG010000061.1, on the reverse strand, counting down.
GTAATCCCCGCGCAATCGAAACATTAGGTAAATTCAGTTGATCGTAGTTTGCTTTGTCGAGCAACGCTCCGTAACTGACGACGCGAAAACTATTCAAATCGCGTTCGCGCGATTTGATGAACTGCACGGCAGGCGGATCGTTCAATCGTTCGCCAACGTTCGACAAAAAATCACGCCACCCGTAATTGAAACTTACGGTGAAGACGAACAGATCGGCAAACAACAACGCGACCAGCAATCCCGCGCTGACTTTGTTTTGCGTTCGCACGTAAAACCAGAACACAGCCAAACTCAGCAGCGCCAGTCCAAGCGGCAACAACACTTCCAGATTAGTCAACGAATCGAAGCCCGGAGCTTTGTAAGCAGTCGTTGCGATGTAACGACTGACCAATCCATAAACGAGCAACGTCACCACCACCAGCGTCGTAAAAACCGCGCCCGCTTTTTTATAAACACGGAGCGCGGTTTCGCGATCGAGCTGCGCCAGCAAACTCGCGCCCAGTCCGGCCAGCATTGCCAGACTGAAAGTGAATTCGTACATGTGCCTGCCCGAAGCACGGAACAGGTTGTACACCGGCAACCGATGCAGAACGTGATTCAAGCCGAACGGCAAATACCCGCCAAACGCCAACAGCAGCGAAATGATTGCCAATCCGAACCAAAACCAGATCAATTTTGTCCGGTCGCTACCGCTCGCTGTTCCGTACCGGCTGCCGAACAGCGCAGCCAACGCCAGCAACAGCGTCAGCAATCCGACATACCCGCAGGTTTCATCAATCGTGGATTGTCCCCAATATGGAATTCGATATGGTGGAATCATTCCGCCAAAGAAAAACGGAAAGATGAGCGTCAGGAGATTCAATGGCGGAAAGGAGTAACCGGAAAAGTATTCGTAACTGATGCCCGCGCGTTCGCCCATCGCCAGCAGTTCGCGTTCGGTCAGCAATTGCATCAACGAAAACAACACCCCGAACACAGACATTGCTATCGTTCCAGCCAGAAAGCGCAATCGCGTTTCGCGCATCGGTCTGAGTGCCAGCGAAAACGCGCCGTACGCCGCGCATACCAGCACGGTGTAAAAATTCATCTGCGGCTCTCCGGCAAACAACTGCAACGCGATGAATGCAGCTCCGAGCGCCACCCAACGCCAGCGAAATTGCAGATACAGATGCTCAATCGCCAGCAGAATCCACGGCAGCCAAACCGCCGCCGCGATGCGCGAAGTGTGTCCGGCATGCGCCACCAGATAACCGCCAAAAGTGAAGGCCAATCCGGCCAGCAAAGCTCCGATGCGCGTTGCGCCGATTCGTCGCGCGTACAAATACGCGCCGATCAACGCCAGATGGTACGTGGTGATGACGACGATGTTCATCGCCGTTGTCGGCGAAAACACGGCGAACACCCAGTTCGGCGGATACAACGCGCCCGGATAAATGCTGGCCAGCAGCGGCGTCCCCGAAAAGATGTACGGATTCCACAGCGGCAACTGGCCAGCGGCCAGCATTTGCCCGATCAGAATTCGCACGCCGAAGTTTTGCGTCAGCCCATCGCCCGGAACCAGCGTCAGGTTCCAGATGAACACGGGCAGGAAATACACCAGCGGCAGCAAAACCAGCACGGCGGCAGTCGCCAAACGTGCTGTTCGATTTGAAGGTTCGGTCGGTTGCGAATTGTTCATTTTGATTCCGGGATTTGAAGGTTGAGCGACAAATGGGATCATCATTCAGGTTGTTGCCGATGGCAAACCTCCCAATCCCGACAAGTCTTTTTATTGCACAAGATCAATTGAAGAAATAATTGACTGCCCAATACTACAACAGTAGAATCCGCGCGGTTTAGGGTTCAAACTTTTCAATCGTCAACCATTTATCAATCGTGAGTTTATGCTGCATCACGGAGGCGATGATTCCCGTTTAGGGAATTTCACAGTCAAAACTCTGGCGGCGGCGCTGGAAAAAATTCCTGACGCGCCGGACTCCTGGATGCGCTTCATCGGCTTTGGCGCGGAAGAGCATTTTTTTACCTACCGGCAGTTGTATGCGGAAGCCCGACGACGCGCGGCTCATCTCACCCGCTTCGGATTGAACAAAGGCGACCGGCTGGTTTTGATGACCAACGAAGCGCACGAATTCGTCAAAAGCTTTCTGGGCTGCGTTATGGCGGGCATCATTCCCGCGCCGATTTCTCCGCCGATGATGGCCAAAGGCAGCGAAACGCTGGCTCCGGCGGCGGCTCGCATCGTCGAAGACGCGCAAGCGAACGTTCTGCTGACCACCGAAGCGTCCAAACCCTTTGCCGAACAAATTCTGGAACTAACGAATGGCGAAACGCGATTGTTGACAATGGAAACTGCGTTTGCCGAACCGGCTCCGCCATTCGATCCTCCGCAAATTCAACCGGAAGACATTTGTTTTTTGCAGTACACGTCGGGCAGCACCACCCTGCCGCGCGGCGTAATGGTTTCGCACGGCAATCTGATGGCCAATATGCGCGGCTTTATGGGACAGCGCGGCATGTATCCCGGTCCCGAAGACGTCGGCGTCAGTTGGTTGCCGCTGTATCACGACATGGGATTGATCGGATTCATTCTGGGGCCGCTGGTATACATCGGGCCGGTGGTCGTGCTGGCGACCAGCGCATTTGCGCGCGATCCACGCATCTGGTTGAAGACCTTGCACAAATATCGCGGAACGATCACCTACGCGCCGAATTTCGCTTATGCTCAGGTCGTCAAACGACTGCGCGATTCCGATCTGGAAAATCTGGATTTGAGTTGTGTGCGTATTGCCGGATGCGGAGCCGAACCGATTCAGGCCGCGACGCTGAAAAGCTTTGCCGAACGCCTGGCTCCGGCAGGTTTTCGCGCCGAAGCCTTTTTGCCGAGTTATGGAATGGCCGAATCCACACTGGCGATTACGTTGCACAAACCCGGAGCGCCGATCCGCACGGAACTGGTCAACACCGAAGAACTCAAGCTTGGCAAAGCCGTTCCGGCCAGCAACGGCCAAGGCCGGGAATTCGTTTCCTGCGGTTTCCCTTTGCCTGACCATCATCTGGCCATCGTCAACGAACACGGCGAAACGCTGCCCGACCGCGAAGTCGGCGAAATCGTTTTTCGTGGCCCCAGTGTCACGCAAGGCTATTTTCAAAATCCCGATGCCACCGCCGCCACCTGGCGCGACGGTTGGCTGCACACGGGCGATCTGGGGTATCTGGCCGACGGAGAATTGTTTGTCTGCGGGCGCAGCAAGGAACTTATCATCATTCGCGGCGCAAATTATTATCCGCAGGACATTGAATGGGCGTTGCGCGACGTGCCCGGCATCAAACGCGGCAACGTCGCGGCGTTTAGCATCAGCGACGAAACAGACGAACGACTGGTTCTGATTGCCGAAGCCGATGCCCGCGAAGACGCTGAAGCATTGCGACAGACGATTCGCGCCAAGGTTCTGGAATCGGTCGGATTGGAAGTCTTTCGCGTCGCGCTGGTTCCGGGCGGAACCTTGCAGCGGACGACCAGCGGCAAACTGCAACGCCGCAAGATGAAGCAACTTTTCGAACAGGGCAAAATTACTGAACTGTAAATCAATCTCCAACGGGAAGGAATCACATTGTCAACAAAAGCCGATATTGCCGTCACCTACGATGTCTCGAACGAATTTTTCAGCCTCTGGCTCGACCGGCGGATGATTTATTCGTGCGCGTTGTTTGAGGGAACGGACGATCTGGAACAGGCGCAATTCAACAAGCTCCAGTTTTTTCACGACAAAACCAAAGTGACGCCTGACAAGCGCGTGCTGGACATCGGATGCGGTTGGGGCGGATTGATGGAATTTCTAGCAGTGGAAAAAGGCGTCAAAGATGTCACCGGCATTACGCTGTCCGAAGCGCAGTATTCCGCCATCCGGCAAAAAGCGACGCCAGGCATTTCCGCCGAACTGATTTCGTATCTGGATTATCAACCGCAAAAGAAATTCGACGCCATCATCAGCATAGGCATGTTCGAACACATCGCCACTCCTCAACAGGTGCGCGACGGAGAAAACATTCGCGTGTACCGCGATTATTTTCGCCGCGCCTGGCAATGGACGAATCCCGGCGCGATGTTCGGTTTGCAAAGCGTGATCGGAGCATTGTTGCCGCGCAAACGCGAAGACATCCGCGATCTGGAATGGGGAACCACGACGATCTTCCCCGGAGCCATCACGCCGCGCCCCGAAGCAATTCTGGCCGCCGTCAATCCTTACTGGGAAGTGATGGAGATGTATACTCGGCGCGAACATTACGCAAAAACATCCGCTGCCTGGTTGCAGCGATTGCGGCAGAACGAAGCCGTGATTCGGGAACGCTGGGGCGACCAGACCTTTGCCGATTACGAACGATATTTGAACGGCTGTGTCGGCGTGTTTGAAAAAGGATTTCAGTCGCTGGCGCAACTTGTGCTGCGGCGCGTTGATTGACGATAGACTTTATCCCCTACAACCTTGGTTCGATTTCAATTGGAGGATCACTGTGACCGATGACGAAATTTTAGGTTTGATCAAAGAGGCTTTGGTTGAATCATCGCCACAACATGCAGATGCAGTTCTGACGATGGACAGCTCGCTCAGCGCGCTGGGCATCAGTTCCATCACGGCGCTGGAAGTCGCCGGCCATCTGGAAGACAAGCTGAACATACGGCTTCCCGATGACGAACTGGCTCCGCTGAACACCATCGGCGGCCTGGTGAAACTGATTCGCCAGCAAATCTGAAAAGTAGGGCAGGTTTTCCAACCTGCCCACGTTTCATCAGCCTGAGATTCAGAGCAGGTTGAAACACCGTCCCCACATCAACAGGAGGTAGTATGAGCGCAACCCTTTCGCAACGTGAAAAGATGTATCGAGCCTATTGCGAGTACTTCGATACGGCGGAGAAAAAACGTCGCTGGAATCCGTTCAACGACGTGGCGTGGGAAAAGATGAACACCGATCTCAACACCGAAGAAGACGCCGTCTGTCTGGAAACCTTCTGCGGCGTCGAATTGTACGTTCCCGATTACACGTCCAACGCCTTCAAGATGACGCGCGATCTGTTCGGCGCGGCGTGGTTCGAAGCCAGTTGGGGTTACGAAGAATCGAAACACGCGCTGGTTTATCGGGAATACCTGATTCGCTCCGGCCTCAGAACCGAAGAGCAATACAACGCTTTCGAAGACCACATCTTCGGTAAAGTCTGGCAACTGCCCTTCCACACACGGCGGCAGATGAATTGTTACGGCGCATTGCAGGAATCGGCCACTTATCTGATTTACGCCACGCAACGAGACAAAGCCAAAGAGAACGGTAACGAGTTGCTGCAACAGATTTATTTTCTGGTCAGCCGCGACGAAGCCGCACATCGTGGTTTCTATCAGAAGATTCTTCAGTTTGAATTGCAGGAAGACCCCGAAGGCGCGCTGGAAGATTTGGCGCACGTCGTTTTCAACTTTTACATGCCCGGCATCGGTTTGATCCCGGAATACGACGAACGGCTGAAAATCAGCGGCGTCGGCGTCACGCCGCAATACTTTCTGCAACACGGCGTGTTCCCCTTGCTCAAAGCTCTGGGAACCAGTCGCGCCGAACTCATCAAAGCCTATCGTCGCAAACAAAACCGCGAAGCCAACAAACCGACGGAAGAATTTCCTGCCGTCAAACAAACTCTGGAAGCGGCTCAACTGGCTGCCTGAGATGAGATAGCTTCAGGGCAAGCACTGAGACATTTTTCTTTGACAGGATTCACGGGATTTCCGAACAGGATTTGCAAGAACCATTCATGCTGGAATTGACCCGGCCTGGCTTGAATCCTGCTCATCCTGAGAAAATCGTGTCAATCCTGTCTCAAAGGTTTTGGCTGGATGTAGCTTTGTGTCTTTTGCGCTTTTTGTGGTTTCAACTGAATTTCAATTTGCGGCCAAATAGGAAATTGCATTGAACATCGCACGGCAACAGATCAGCATTGCAGCTTCCGATGGTCGCCAGTTGTCCGCACGCTGGTGGCCGGGCGCACAGTCTGCGGAACGAAGCGTCGTGTTCGTTCCCGCGCTGGCCGCTCCGCAGGAATACCTGAACTTTTTCGCAGCGTTTCTGGCGAAGCAAGGTTGGGGCGTGCTGACCTTCGATTACCGCAGTGTCGGCGGTTCGCGCGACGGAGCGACCGATGCTCACGTCACGCTGGATGATTGGGCGAACCTGGATTTGCCTGCCGCCGTCGCCGAAGTAAAACGACTCGCCAACCCGAATTTTCTGGCTGCCATCGCGCACAGCATAGGCGGCCAGTTGATCGGCCAAAGCCCGATTCGGCACGATGTTCACGGTGCGCTGCTCATCTCTTCTCAGCGCGGCATTCCCAAACTTTATAAAGGCATGGGGCGGGTTCGCATTGAATACGCCTATGCTGTGTTTCCTCTGCTGATCGGCTTGCTCGGACGTTTGCCAATTTCTTCGTACACCTTTCCGACGGAATGTTCAGGCCGTGCAGTCAATCAATGGATCAAATGGGGGCGCAGCGGCGTGTTCACCGAAACCGGCGGCACGAACGTCGAACCGCGTTTTGCCGAATTCACTCGTCCGTTGACGGCGGTGACGATTCACGACGATGAGTTGTATGCTCCCGCCGATGCCGTCGAAGCATTGACGCGCGTGTACCAAAACGCCGACGTGCGCCGCGAACTCATTCGCCCGCAGGATTACGAAATGGAACGCATAGAGCATTTCGGATTTTTCCATCGCCACGCTTCGCGCAAGTTATGGGAAACGGCGGAAGGCTGGTTGCGCGATCTGGAAAACAGAGCCGGACGATAACGCGATTCGCGGAAAAGACGCGAAGCAATCAAGCACAACGAACAACGCGAACGAGAACGAGGATTTTCATGCCAACCAACATCTTCGCGGAGATCGAACAAACCGCTCGCCTTTATCCCGACCACCTGGCGTTGGAAATGTTCGGCGACGAAACGGACACGCGCTACACGTATCGGCAAGTGATGGACTTTGCCGCGCAGCTTGGCCAGTCGTTGCGAGAGCGCGGAGTTGGCAAAGGCGACCGCGTCGCATTCTGGGCGCGGCTGACGCCGAATTGGGTCGTGGCTTATCTGGGCGTCATTCAAATCGGAGCCGTAATCGTTCCGCTGGATTTTGAATACTCTTCAAGCGACCTCGCTTCGATTCTGGAGCGCACTCAAAGCAAATTCATAATCTCGGTCGAAGAAAAGCTTGCGGCAATCAAAGGCGTCGCTGCGACATTGTCCGCTCCGCCAACCGTCGTTTTGCTGGATGCTGCGCAATCCAACTCAGAAGCGCTTTGCGTCAACGAGTTGTTTCAGCAATCCCTGCCTGTTGAAACCTTGCCGGAAATCGCGCCCGAAGACGTTGGCATGATCTTTTTCACCTCCGGCACCACAGGCAAACCCAAAGGCGTGGTCATAGAACATCGCAGCATCACCAACACCATGCATGGATTGCTGGATTACATTCGCGTGTCCGCAACAGACAAAGCGCTGGCGGTGATTCCTTCGCATCATATTTTCGCCACGTTGGCCAATGTGCTGATGCCGCTGCTCAAAGGCGGCAGCGCCACATACCTGCGCGCGCTGAACAGCGTCGAATTGATGCGGACTATGAGCAAAGCCAAAGTCACAGTCTTTCCCGCCGTGCCGCAGGTGTTTTACCTGCTTCACAAAAAAATCTTTGACGAAGTGCAAAGCAAACCACTGAGCGTTCGGATTGTTTTTAAGCTGTTGCTCGGACTTTGCCGCAGCGTTCGGCAAACGACCGGTTTGAACCTGGGGCCGAAAGTGTTTGCCAAAGTCCATCAGGTCTTCGGCGGACATCTGCGTTTGCTGGTCAGCGCCGGTTCGTATTTCGATCCGCGCATCATCCGCGATTTGTACAGTCTGGGCTTCACCGTGCAGCAAGGCTACGCGCTGACTGAAACCTTCGGCGCGGGAACCTTCACGCCGTTCGACGACAACGTCATTGGCTCGGCGGGCAAACCATTGCCGGGAACGACGATTCAACTGGTTGGCAAAGACGAACTCGGCGTCGGCGAAATTGCAATTTCCGGCGATTCGGTCATGCGCGGTTATCTGAACGACCCGGAAGCGACAGCCGAAGTTTTGCGCGATGGATGGTTTTATACCGGCGATCTGGCGACGCAGGACGACGCCGGAAACATCTTCATCAAAGGCCGCCGCAAGGAAATGATCGTCTTGAGTTCGGGCAAGAACATTTATCCTGAAGAAATCGAACTGCATTACCAGCAGATTCCCTACATCAAGGAAATGTGCGTGTTGGGTTTGTCGGGCAACAATGGTTATTCCGGTTCGGAGCGATTGCACGCGGTGATCGTTCCCGATTTCGATTACCTGCGGCAACAGCGCATAGTCAATTCCAAGGAAATCATCCGCGAAAGCATCGAGCAGTTTTCGGCGTCATTGCCGAAATACAAACGCGTGCTGAGTTATGAATTGCGAACCGACCCGTTGCCGCGCACGGCCAGTCGCAAGATTCAACGCTTCATCGTCGCTGAACAACTTGCCAAAACTGAGTCGGAAACGAGTCTGAGCGCCTACGCTCCAATGGAAGGCGACGATTTGCTGATGGCGCTGGAAAGTTCACGCCAGGCGTTGGAGGTGTTGCGCCGCGAATCGCGTATGGAGGGCGAAATTCATCTGGATATGAATCTGGAACTGGATTTGGGCTTCGATTCGCTGCAACGCATCGAAACCCTGATGCAGATCGAACAGTTGCTGCACATTCATCTGGGCGATGAAGTCGCCAGCCAGACCTTCACCGTTCGGGAATTGCTGAAAACCGTCGCCCAAAAAATCGAGCAAGGCCAAATCGCAACCGGCGACCAGACGCAACGCGCGCCTGTCACCTGGAAAGAAATCATCGCCACCGCCGATGCCGACGACATGGCCGCGAAATACATTCTGCAACCGAGCGCCTTTTCCCGAATCGTTCACTTCGTGTTTTTGCGCTTTATTTTTCTGCTGGGAAAACTGTTGTTTCGATTGAAAGTTCGCGGGCTGGAAAATCTGCCGCAAGAACGTCCGTTTTTGATTTGTCCGAATCATCAAGGTTATGCGGACGGTCCGTTGATGAGTTCGGTGTTGCCGTACCGCGTGCTGCGAAACATGTTCACGCTCGGTTTCACGCCGTTTTTCAGCGGGGGAATCAAAGATGTTATTGCGCGCATTGGCCGCATCGTGCCCGTTGATCCCGACACCAATCTGGGACGCGCCATGCGCATCAGCGCCATCGGATTGAAAGCCAAACAAAACCTGCTGCTTTTCCCTGAAGGTTCGCTCAGTTGCGACGGCGAATTGCAGGTGTTCAAAAAAGGCGTGGCGATTCTGGCGCGCGAACTGCAAATTCCAATAGTGCCCGCAGTCATTGACGGTTCGTTCGACGCCTGGTCGAAAGTCGGCGACAAAATCCGACTCAAACCCATCAGCATCACCTTCGGCAAACCGCTGCCGCCGCCTTCCACCGACAGGGATTCCGAACTTACGCGCGAACAACTCGATCAGGAATACGCCCGTTTTACACAGCAGATTCGAGATTCGATCAGCGACCTGTTTGAGCAAGTCAGAGGCAGTCAAAAAAACCTTTGACAATGATAGCCGGGAAACAATTTGGGTGCGTTATCCAGTGAAAACTTCCTGTATTCAACAGAAATAAACAAAGGAGAACCGCCATGTCAGGACGACAGTTGTTTCTCGTTGGCGAAGGATTTGTAACTTTCGGCCCAAATACCGCCTCTTCCATCAATACTCATTCTTCAGCGCGCGCCTTCCGGTATGGACGTATATTCAAGAAAAGCGCCTTTTCCCCGGATACCAGAGCTTTGGAGGCTCTGGGACTGGCGATGCATTCGCCGCCGCCAAAGAATGACGAGCCGCTGGATTCCAAGGCGGAAAATCATTCCTCTCTCCCGGCTGGCTATACATACCTGGGCCAGTTGGTCACTCACGATATTATTTTCGACTGCACCACAGGACTTTCGGGTGGCGAACTTTCCGCGGCGCAAATCAGGCAAGGCCGCACGCCTTCGCTGGAACTGGATTGCCTTTATGGAATGGGGCCTCTTTCGGAATCGAGCCGCCATTTTTACGACAACGACCGGCTCAAATTCAGAATCGGCCTGACTACGCCGACGCGATTTGGCGATGCGAATTTCTCGCTGCCGAACGATTTGGCGCGCGATGGATCGCGCCAGGCATTGATCGCCGAACATCGCAACGACCGGAATCTGGCATTGGCGCAAACCCATCTGGCTTTCATGAAATTTCACAATGCCGTCGTTGATCGGCTTCTTGAAGAAGGTTTTCTAGGCAAGGAACTGTTCGACGCCGCTCGCAAAAAAGTCATTCAGCATTATCAATGGATGATTCTGCACGATTACCTGCCGAGAATTTTGGACATCTCCGTGCTGAAAGACGTTCTGAAAAACGGCGCGCATTTCTTCGTGGAGTTATCGGATAACGACCGATTTTTGCCGATTGAATTTGCCTTCGCAGCCTATCGTTTCGGGCACAGCATGGTGCGCGACGAATATGAATGGAATCGCGTCTTTCAGTCGCCGAAAAAAGACAACTTTGGCCCAGCCCGTTTGCACACATTGTTCGCGCTTTCGGGTTTGAGCGGAAATTTGCAGGGTTCGCCGACTCTGCCGACCAACTGGATAATTGACTGGACTCGTTTTTTCGACTTCTCCGACTTTGACGGTGTAATCAAGTATCGCAAGCCGAATCAAGCCAAAAAAATTGATACGACCCTGAGCCTGGGACTGAAAGGGCTTCCGGGTTTTCCAGCCGATGTGCCGGTTGAATCGCGTTCGATTGCCGTTCTCGATCTGCTGATGGAAGCCAGGCTGCATCTGCCCACTGGGCAGGAAGTCGCGGAAGCATTCCGGGAGAAAAAAATAGAGGCTAGAACCCTTTCCACAGACGAAATCAGGAAAGGCAAGCATGAATGCCTGCTCGCTATGCCCGGTTTCCACGAAAACACGCCTCTTTGGTACTACATTCTGAAGGAAGCCGAAGTTCTGCATCAGGGAGAATGTCTGGGGCCAATCGGTAGCCGAATCATCGCGGAAACGCTGGTCGGGCTGATTCAGGCCAGCGAATTTTCCATTCTGAAAGATAAGAGTTGGAAACCTGATCTGGGAGGACGCAAACCCAATCAGTTTGAAATGGCCGATTTGCTGTTTTTCGTCAACGACCTGAATCCCTTAGGTCCAACTGTGTAAACATAGGCGGTTATCCGCCCGGAGCGCGGTTTCCATAACGAAATCGGCAAGCGGAATCAGATGAAAAACGGCGACTGGCAGTGTCTTCGTTAAAAAGGAGTCTGACATGTCGTTTGCGACAACGCCCTGAAACGATGAAAACGGCTGCGCCCGACTGTCCGACAAGCTGCCAGCTTGTCGTTGACCCTAACAAGCGTCAAATCGAGACCACGACAAGCTGGCAGCTTGTCGGACATTTTCAAAGGAGTCTGACATGTCGTTTGCGACAACGCCCTGAAACGATGAAAACGGCTG
>CAYYDG010000060.1:0-42608 GCA_964470555.1 uncultured Heliomicrobium sp. | reverse complement strand
TCCAATTGGTCACTCATTTTCAAAATCTCTCTCCTGAGTGAGCGAAACGTAAGTTCCAGTAATTCGGAAAACAGTTCACGGACCTTGCCCGTCGCTTCCACCAGTGCCTTGCGCCCTTTCGGCGTCGCTTTGTATTCACGGCGCGCTTGTCCGCCGACGCCTTTTCCGAAAGATCGCAGATAGCCGCGTTCTTCCAAACCGTGCAACAGCGGATACAACGTGCCGGGACTGAGCCGATACCCATGTCGCGCCAGCTCTTCCATAATGCCCACACCGAAAATCGGCTCCTGACAGGCGTGGTGAAGAATGTGCAACCGAATTAAACCGGAATAGAGGTCTTTGTCTGCCATAAATCCAATTGGCAATATCGAATCTCGAATCGGAATCCGATATTACGAATGAAAGTTTCTTTGTCAAACTCACAGGATTGGACAAGCCTGAAAGTTGTCATGAAAAAGCGTCTTTAGTTCGGTTCAATGGCAAATGACGCGCGTTTGTGGCCGCGCAGTTTGGCGAAAAAATTCAGTGTCCGTTTCATCAATCCGTATTTGGCGTTCAACAGATTGTCCGCATGCTTGGCTTCTTCGGATTCCAGCGGGCGGGCCGTGGCATCCACCCAATCACCTTTCAAATTGCCGCGCATATCGCACGGCGCAATGCGACAGCGAGGGTTGTTTTTCAATCGCGTGACCTTGAACGAATGCGCGATGGTGTAAAAGTACAGCACGTCGCCATCCTGCGCGAACCACAGCGGCGTGCGAATGGCTTCGCCGGTTTTGCGATAACTTTCCAGGTTCAGATAGTTCTGATTGGCGAATTGCGCCAGTTTATTGTTCATCAGGGCTTCCTCCTGTTGAGATCATGCTTCGTTTTTGACCGCGCCGAATCGTATCATAACCATATCCGAATCTGCGGAAGGCTTCTTGATCAACTGCCTTGCTGGCCAAACCAACCAGCGACAGGCATAATACCGGCGTTTTTGATGTCGCGGTCGGTTTTGTAACTGTGGTGAAGTAAAGACGCTTGAGGGAGTCAATGAGTCAGATTCTCGTAGTTGACGACGATCCTGCTTTGCACGAATTGATCGAAGCCACGCTGAGCGGTGAAGGCCACTCGTTGCAGCACGCATTCAATGGGCTTGAAGGTCTGGAAATGTTGCGACATGGCAACTTCGATCTGGCGTTGATTGATTACGTCATGCCGGAAATGAACGGCGGCGAGTTTTTGGAACAGTTGCGCAACGACCATCCCGATTTGAAAGCCGTCATGATTACCGGTTTCGGCATGCCCGAAGCCGTGCTCGTCGCCATGCGAAAACGCGTGTGCGATTTCATCACCAAACCGTTCAGCATCGCCGACCTGAAAGCCGCCGTCGGCGCAGCGCTCGGAAACGAACCTCCCGTCGAAATTGAAGTCCTTTCCGCCGACCCGCATTGGGTGCAATTGCGCGTGCCTTGCGATCTGGCCGCAGTGCCGATCCTGCAAAAACTGCTGATGCAGTTGAAAGCCGATTTGCCCGAAGACACACGCGAAGGAATGGCTTATGCTTTCCGCGAAATGCTGAATAACGCCATCGAACATGGCGGCAAGCTCGACCCAACCAAATCGGTCGAAGTCGCCTGCATCCGCACCAAACGCGCCATCATTTACTGGATCAAGGACCCCGGCGAAGGCTTCAACCCTGCACAACTGGAACACGCCGCCGTCAACAATCCGGCGGGCGATCCATTCCGTCACATCACCATCCGCGACGAAAAAGGTTTACGCGCCGGAGGCTTCGGCATACTGATGGTCAATCAACTGGTGGACGAACTGGTCTACAACGAACGCCGCAACGAACTGATGTTCATCAAATATCTTCCTTAAAAACCGGCCTGACTTCTGACCTGAAACTCCGCAATGAAATTGGAAACCTTCATTCGCCGCATGCCCAAAGTCGAACTTCACGTTCATCTGGAAGGTTCGATTCAACCCGAAACGTTGCTGGAACTCGCGCGACGCAATCAAGTCACGTTGCCCGCCACCACGGTCGAAGGTTTGCGCCAGTGGTACAAGTTCACGGACTTCGCGCACTTCATCGAAATTTACATCACGATTTCGTCCTGCATTTGTTCAGCCGACGACATCGAATGGATCGCGCGCGAATTCCTGCGCGGACAAGCGGCGCAAAACATTCAACACAGCGAAGTCACGTTTACTCCCTACACGCATTTCAGCTTGAACCGGCACATTCCCTTTGAAGACCAGCTTGCCGCGCTGAGCCGAGCGCGCGATTGGGCGGCTGAAGAGCTTGGCATCAGCGTCAATTGGGTGTTGGATATTTCGCGCAATGTCCGCCCGATTGAACACGGCTTGACCGTCGCCGATTGGGTCATCAGCGGCAAAGATCACGGAGTTGTCGCGATAGGATTGGGCGGCCCGGAAAATGGACATCCGCCGGAATTATTTGCCGAAGCGTTTGACCGCGTGATGGCAGCGGGAATGGCCAGCGTGCCGCATGCCGGAGAAGTGGCGGGCGCGGAGAGCGTTTGGGGCGCGTTGAGGGTCTTAAAAGCCCAGCGTATCGGACACGGAGTTCGCTGTCTGGAAGACTCGGCGCTGGTTGCCGAATTACGCGAGCGGCAAATTCCGCTGGAAGTCTGCCCCACCAGCAATGTTTGCCTGGGCGTAGCGAAATCCATAGCCGACCATCCGCTGCCGCAATTGCTGGCCGAAGGATTGTACGTGACGATCAATTCCGACGACCCGCCGATGTTCAACACCACACTGACCGACGAATACCTGAAAATCGCCGAAGCCTTCGACTTTAGCCGAGAAACCATCGAACAATTAGCCTTAAACGCCGTGCGCGCCAGCCTGTTGCCAGAACTGACGCGCACAGAAATGGAAGCCCGGTTTCAGCGTGAATTCGCCGCTTTAGGGCTTGGCTGATTCGCGGTTGAAGACCAGCGTGGTTTCGTCCCACCCGGCCAGCAGATTGACGGTGCGTTTGATCTTCAGCACGTTTCCGCCTTCGGCCAGTTCCCAGAGTTCTTTGACGTACGAGGTGAATTGATTTCCCTGCACTTCGTAATCGCGCTCCAGATGGATTTCCAGCGTCTTTTCGCCTTTTCGCCAGAACGCGCGACGTTTGAGTTTGCTGGGATTCAATCCGCCCACTTCGCGCACGCTGACTTTGCCATCCAGGTCGCAGCTAAACCGCCGAAACACCGTGGCCAGTGCGCGTCCGTGAGCGAAGACCACCTTGTTGCCTCCGGACGTGCCGTCGGTCGCTCCGCCGCCAATGGAACCCGTGCTGCTGCCGCCTCCGGCAACCGCGGTATTGATGGCGTGTTGCGCAGCCGTCTGTGGCGGGCGGTTTTGATCCTGCGCGGTAACCGGCGTCAAACTGCCTTCGACTTTGGTTTCCATGGAAATTTGTTTTTCGTCTTGCTTCACCGTCAGGCGATAGCCCTTCAAATCGGGCGGCACGTCCCGCGTCTTTTTCAAATCCAAGACCCACGTGCCTGAAAAATCCGCTTGGGATTGAGCCACAACAACTACACTAAGACCGATTAGCAAAACGCTGCAAAGGGTGATTCTGGCAAAAAGCTTGTTCATCGCTTGCCTCCTGATTTGTTCGACAGTTACTAAACTTGCTGGAGAGTTTTTAGGATGGCTGGCATTTTACAGGAAGACGACCAGCCCGTCATTGGCCTGACAAAAATTTGGCAGAAAAATTTCGACTATTGAAAAAGTTCAGCGACGCGGCATCGAAAACCGGGAAGCAATTGCTCACTGGTCAAGTCTTCGGCGGCGGTGAAGACGCGAATCTGCGTCGGCGAATCATAAACAAACACCTGTTGCTGAAGTTGCGAAACCAGCCAAACCTGTTGAACACCAGCCGCAAAATAGTCGCGCACTTTGTCTGTCACCTTGTCCCAAACGTCATTCGGCGAAATGACTTCGACGGCCAAATCCGGCGGAATGTCCCACTTGCTTGAAGGCGTACCTTCTTCAGGAATGTGCGTGGTAGAAACGAAACTTACATCCGGCATGCGTTCATTTGCGCCTATCTGGAATGTTGTATTGCCATTGTAGAGCTTGCCGATAGGATTTTTCTCAAGGTAAATCCCTAGTTTGATTGTTACTTTTGCGCCAATTTCGCCATGCTTCGCTCCTGCCATTTTGACCTCCTTCACGCCATCAACGAGTTCGTAATCCAAATCGTCTTCAAACACCATTTGAGCAGTTGCGGTCATACGCTTGTACCTCCAGTGGGAAATTTCTGATGCCTCGGCATTGTAATCTGGCTTGAGTTGGCGGCAAAGCAAAGGAGCGGCCCGATGACCGCTCCTTGCGTTGATAGATTGAGTTGTCAGCTTACTGATCCTGCTCGTCGTTTTGACCGGCTTGCGATGGTCTGGCAGGACGTGGAGCCGCGCGACCAACGTGCAGGTGATCGAAGTTCAATGCCGCGTTGAACAGCAGCGCAAAACTGCCGTGCGTTTGGTGTCGCCACATCGGATTGTTGGCGAACATCACCACGTGGCCTTTGCCGACAGGAATATCAATCACCGCCGGTTTGCCGACGAGTTCCGAACCTCCGGCGAGCATACCGCTGACCAGCAAGTCGCGTTCGTTCGATGCAAAACGCAGCACGACGCGCGGTTGCGATTCCGGCGACGGTAACTGGGCTTGCACCATCGAACGAATTTCTTCGGGGATGCCGTCTGGGTTCGGTTGGCGCGGCGGCGCGGGCGGCAACGGCGGACGACCTTGCACTTCGTCTGGATCGTTCAAACCTCCGCGTCCGGTCGGGCGACCTTGCGATTGCTGCCCCTGACCGCCGCCACGACCTCCGCCAAATCCGCCAAGCCCGCCAACTTGAAACAGCGGCGATTGATTGAAATACACGGCCAGCTTTTCATCATACCCATACGAAATTGGACTCTTCCGGTCGGCAAAGCTCGCGCTCATCACCGAACCGCGCGCCATCAACGTCCGCGCTTCCTGAATCGAAACGCCTTCGGTAATACCGAAATCAATCGGGATCGAAGCGTTGTTCCCAATGGTGATGAACAGGCCGCCGGATTCGATGAATTTCTGAAGATTGGCGACGCCGACGATGCCCATGCCGCCGCGGATGTCTGCGGAAGTATCTGGCGCCTGTCCCATGTTTGGCGTGATGTCGGATTTCTGCCAGGGAATGGGCGGTTCGCCTTCGCGTTTGGCTATGCCGCGCACCAACGATTGAGCCGTTCCGCCGACCGGTCCCCAGATAATCACGTCGAATTTGTCGCGCAGATTCGCCGTGTCCCGAATCATGTGATCGGAAATGTAGCTGTACGGAATCCCCAGCCGGTCGAACTCGATTCTGTACCAACCTTCGTTTTGCGTGTTCGTCCAGGTATGGACCAACGCGATGCGCGGCACGGCCAGGTTGTGGCTGGCGACCTTCGGCAGCTCATCAACTCCAACAGCCGAAATGCCAAGTTCGGAAACTTCCTTGCTCAGCCGCGCAGCGACATCCGCCGGATTGCCTTCGATTTTGATGATGTACGAACCAGCGTTGAAGCTGCGCTCGCCGATTTTGAACGTGTCTTCGGCGGCGGCAATCTTCACGTCTTTCAACCGGAAGCGAAGTTGCGCCAGCGCGCTTTCGGCGTTGTGATTGATGACCCAACCCGCTTTGCCTGAACCAGCAACATTTCCGGTGACTTTGGCCATGCCGTTGATCAACGTCATCGGCGCATCCAGCACGGCGACATCTTTGACGCGCACGGTTTTGACATTGCGCAACGGCCCCAATGTCCAACCCGTGTCGTCATAAGGGCGCGGATCGTTGACGTTGTAATACTGCGTGTCCAGCAGCATATCGGCCATGCGCGAATACGGCTGATCCATTCGGACAACGTAACTGCCCGCCGGGAATTTGCCATCTTTGGTTTCAAATTCCTTGTCGGCCTTGTGGACTTCGCAGCCTTGCATCTTGAGCAAGTTCACCAGATCGGCGGCTTCGTTCGGACGCGGATCGTTGCCCGGCAAAACCCACGCCGCCGGGCCTTCGGTGCGCGCTTTGGCAACGGAGCGTTTGCTCTTCAGGTAAAAGTTGTTCAGGAATTTGTCTTTGTTGTTGGCGACGTGATTCATTGCCAAAAGAATTCCGCTCTGCTGCATGTTGACGTTGTTGCGGAGCGACCATTTGACGCGCGCCAGCGGCGGATTTGGACGAAACCACGTGCGTTCGCTTTGCGCACCCACGACGCGGTCTTGAGTGTCGGCTCCGCCGTTGCCGAAGGTTTCGTAAAAGCGGCCAATCGAGTTGTGGCCGTTGGCAACGTAAAACATGTAATTCGGCGCCCAGCCATCATAAAACCCATGCGTCCACACGCCGGGCACGCCGCGTTTCGTCATCTCTTCGATTTCGTGATACGCCAGGTCTTGCCATTCGCTGACGACAATCGGATCGAGCCACGAGTTGTACGGCCCCGTGCCGGTCGAGGTGTACAGGAACGGAACCGATTCGTGCAGGTCGTGCAGCACCGTCGGATGGTAATCCAGAAAATGCGCCATCTGGTTGCGCGTCAGCGCCAGAGCCATGCCCATCGAATCGCGGTTGTTGTCGTGTGCGACGTATTTGCCCCAATACAACAAACTCGGCGCGCGTTTGCCTTCATTCGCTTTGCGCCAGTTGTAGAGGTCAACCATCATGTCGCGCCCGTCCACTTCCAGCGTAGGCGTGATCAGCACAATCACATTTTTGCGAATCTGCTGAATGAACGGCGTTTCTTCGACCGCCAGCCGATACGCCAGTTCCATCAGCATTTCCGGGCTGCCGGTTTCCGGCGAATGGATCGAACCCGACGCCCAATAAATCGCCTTGCCTTCGCCAATCAACGCTTTGGCCTGTTCATCGTTCGTCCGCCGAGGATCAGCCAGCCGAGCCGTGATTTCCTTGTACCGGTTCAGATTCGCAATCGAAGCTTCGTCGCCGACGGCAATCAACAACTGTTCACGGCCAAGCTCGCTCTTTTCCGGCGCGGTGAAGACTTTGACGCGCGGCGAAGCCTTTTCCAGTTCGCGGTAATACCGAAATTGATCTTTGGTGTACGTCAGTTTGTTCGGCGTACCGACCGGATAGCCAATGATTTTGGCTGGCGTCGGCACTTTGTCCGAAGCGGGCAGATGATCCACCAATTCGGTCAGGAACTGTTTGTCGGTCGTATTTTTCAGAATGGATTCGGTGTATTCCTTGTCAATTTGCTGCGGCTGATCGCTTTTGGCAGCGGGCGCAACCGTCGCTTTTTTTGCTCCTTGAGCAAACGCGGGATTGGCGACAAGCGAACCGAGCAACGCAAGCATGGCGAAATGCGCAACGACGCTTCGCAGCGTGAATGGCGAGCGAGTCATAACGGGCCTCCGATGAAAATGTGGTTTCGTGTTCGCGCTACAGAACGGCGCGGTTGATGAGTACATTGGTTCAGACGGGAAGTGGCTAAAGAAAGTTACGGTTATGCGCAGCAAATCGTTTTTGCTTTTCAGCGCGGACGTTTCAGCATTTGTACCGCTCGTCCATAAGCAACGCCCTCAAGCCCACCAAGGGTATCGTACTCAATATCGCAGCCTTCACCCAATTTGCTGGTCCAAGCGCCTGTTTCAGTCTGCCTGGCAATATGCGTTGGCCGTCTGTCATCCCTGACATAAATCGCCACCTTCTCAAAGTCTTGTTCAAGCGTTTCAGCATAATCACAAGGCTCATAACCCAACTCACTGAAAGCGGCAACGAAGTTTTCCAGAGTTTCCACAAGCGGCAAGTCCGCAGGCCAATAACCGTCAATGGATGGCCACCACCAACGTATTGAATCGTGTGCAGCCCAGGCGATGCAATTGTATTCGGCGCTCTCGACACTGGTGAGCTTGAAACCGCCTTGTCGCAGATTCGGAAAACACTGCTGTACCCAGTGCGTCCACTCTTCATTCCAGTCGGGCATCTAAACCAATCCTCTTTGTCTGCCCCATTCCAACCAGCTTTCAGTCATCTTCCGCACTTGCCCGGCATCTTCAGGCCTGACTGGATTTTCCCCTGTCAACGCCCGCAAAGCCCAGAACCAATGTCCGCCGTGCTGTTCAAGCTCGCGCAGCACCAGCGGAACGACTGCAGGTCCCAATCCTATGATTCGCTGGTAAGCGGGATGCACAGCTTTTTCAGTGGAAGATGACAGCATCAAAGTCTCCTGCCGCCACGCAGCAACCAACGCAGCAAAAGCTTGTTGCAGGCTTTCCGCATCCGAAAATGTTAAATGGGGTGAAACAGCTACTGTCGGCATAAGCATTATTTTCCTGTTTCTTGCAGTTGATTGTTGGTCAGACAGGCAGAGTTTAGGACTACCGAATGACGATTGGCAACACGTTCTGCGGCTGAAACAAAGTCTTGACTTCACTCAGTCGCTTGAATAATTTGCCTACGGGTTTTCATACGACTCTTCACCTTTCGCCCCATTGGACTTCGATTGCGCTCATCACATTTGGAAACAGGAGATTGTTGATGCCACGTCTGACCGAACAGGAACAGCAGGAAATCATCCGTTACATCGAAGCCGACAAACCCTTGCCGGAGAAATACCGCTTTCTGCTGTTTGAAGACAAACGCGAAGTCGAATTGGTCTGGAACGGCAAGACCAACGAAGTCTGCAACATCGTGCTGCCTTTTCAGGTCATCGAACAGGTAGACGAACCGCGCGCCGAAAAGCCCGAAGACACCGCCAGCCAGTTTTCGCTGTTTGACGAACGCGGACGCCAGTTGCAGGGTTGGACGAACAAGCTGATCTGGGGCGACAACAAGCTGATCCTTTCCAGTTTGAAGAACGGCCCGCTGCGCGAAGAGATCGAACGGCAGGGCGGATTGAAGCTGATTTACATTGACCCGCCCTTTGACGTGGGCGCGGATTTTTCGATGGACATCGAAATCGGCGGCGACACCTTCACCAAACGACCCAACATCCTGGAAGAAATCGCTTACCGCGACACCTGGGGCAAAGGTGCGGATTCGTTTATTGCGATGATTTACGAACGCCTGATCCTGATGCGGGATTTGCTGGCGGAAGATGGCTTGTTGTTACTTCACATGGGATGGAACATCAGCCACCACGTTCGCCTTGTGATTGATGAAATTTTTGGCCGAGACAACTTTATCAATCAAATCATCTGGCGACGACAAACAGCGCACAGCGATATTGGACAAGGATCGAAACATCTGGGGCGCATCCACGACGTGATTCTCCTTTACTCGAAGTCAGAGCAATTCGCTTGGAACATGCAGTATCAGCCGTATTCAAAAGAGTATGCAGAGGCTTTTTACAAAGAAGTTGACCCCGAAACGGGACGCCGCTATCAACTTGGCGACATCACCGCACCCGGCGGCGCATCAAAGGGAAATCCGTATTACGAGTTCCTTGGAGTCACGCGATTCTGGCGATTCAGTGAAAAACGAATGCATGAACTTTATGCAAAAGGCATGATCGTCCAGAAAAAGCCGGGGACAGTTCCACGACAAAAGCGGTTTCTCGACGAGATGCCTGGCGTTCCACTTCAAGACTTGTGGCTCGACATCAACACAGTTCAACCGCAAGCGCGTGAACGTACTGGCTACGCCACGCAAAAGCCTGAAGAATTGCTTGAACGCATCATCAATCTTGGAAGCAACGAAGGCGACCTGATCGCCGACTTCTTCTGCGGCTCCGGCACGACTGCCGCCGTGGCCGAAAAGCTGGGGCGCAAATGGATCACCAGCGACCTGGGCAAGTTCGCCATTCACACCACGCGCAAACGCTTGATCGGCGTGCAGCGGCAACTGAAAGCCGAGGGCCGGGATTACCGCGCCTTTGAAATCCTGAACCTGGGCAAATACGAACGGCAGCATTACATCGGCGTCAACCCGAACTTGCGCGAAGCCGAACAGCAAAAACAGTTGCAGGAAAAAGAAGCCGCCTTTCTGGATTTGATCCTGCGCGCTTACCGCGCGGAAAAAACCGAAGGCTTCGCCACCTTCCACGGCAAAAAGGCCGGACGCTTGGTCGCCGTCGGGCCGGTCAATCTGCCGGTGACGCGGTTGTTTGTCGAAGAAATCATTCTGGAATGCCGCAAAAAACACATCACCCGCGTGGACATTCTGGGCTTTGAATTCGAGATGGGCCTGTTCCCCAACGTGCTGGACGAAGCGCGGGCGAAAGGCATAGACATTGCGCCCAAATACATTCCGGCGGAAGTTTTCGATAAACGGGCGGTGGAAAAGAATCAGGTGGTTTTCCACGATGTCTCGTTTATCGAAGTCAAACCGCACGTTCGCCCTGGGCGCGCGGGCGTCCCGCCCGCTGTGGCGATTGAACTGACCGACTTTTCGGTTTTCTATTCGCAGGATTCGATTGCCAACGCCGAGGCTACGCTGAAAGACAAAGCCAGCAAGATCGTGGTGGAACGCGGCCAGATCGTGAAAGTGAGCAAGGACAAACACGGCATCGTCAGCCGCGAAGTGCTGACGCAAAGCTGGAAAGACTGGATTGATTATTGGGCGGTGGATTTCAACTTCGAGAGCAAACGCGAACTCGTCCGCGTCAAAAACGAAGACAGCGGCGAATGGGAAGAACGCTGGACGGGCGATTACATTTTTGAAAACGAATGGCAATCGTTTCGGACGAAAAAAGACCGTTCGCTGGAATTGACCAGCGTCTTTCATGAATGCACGCCGGGACGCCGTAAACTGGCGGTCAAGGTGGTGGATATTTTCGGAAACGATACAATGACGATTGTGGAGGTAAGAATATGAGCATCCCACGACGCGAAGAAGTTCTGGATGTATTGCGGCACGAAAAAGACGAACTAGCCAATCGTTATGGCGTCATCACGCTGGGCGTGTTTGGTTCGGTAGCGCGCGACGAAGCAGGGGAGGAAAGCGATGTTGACGTGGTCATCACGATGCGCCAGCCCGACCTTTTCACGATGGTGCATATCAAAGACGCGCTGGAACAAGCTCTGCATCGCCCGGTGGACATTGTTCATTACCGGGAAAAGATGAACCAGTTCCTGAAGCAAAGAATTGACCGGGAGGCGGTTTATGTTTGACGCCGAATTGGTCAAGGAAATCCTGGGACAAATCCTGATTGCGACGAACAGGATTCAGCAACGGTTCGCCACCATCCAGCAACCCGAAGATTTCACAGAATCGGAAGAAGGTCTGATGCGGCTGGACAGCATCGGAATGATGCTCATCACCATCGGCGAAAGCCTGAAGAATTTAGACAAGCGCGCGGCAGACCTGTTGCAGCGTTACCCGCAAGTGGACTGGAAAGGAGCCAAAGGGCTGCGCGATATTTTGAGCCATAACTATTTCAGCCTGAATCCGAACACAATTTTTGCGATCTGCCGCGACCAAATACCGCACTTGCAAACAACCGTTGAAAAGATGCTTGAGGATTTAAGCTAATGGCGCTACACCCTGACTTCCCCGCCTCGCCCCACGCCATCCTCGCTCCCGAACTTCGCTGGTTTCCGGCAGATGAAGCCTTGCGTTCAACCAGCGCCGACCGGCTGATGCCGCCGTTGGTTCCGCAACTGCGCCGGAAGGTCAAAGAATGGCGCGACAGCGGTTATGTCGGCGCGACCGACACCAGCCGGAGCTTGCTCAATTGGTGGTTCAACACGCCACATTTGCTGCCGCAAGCCGATGGCGTGATGACAGAGTTTCAATACTACTTCGCGCAGCGCGAGGCGCTGGAAACGATCATTTACCTGTACGACGTGGTCGGCGTGCAGGATAAATACGACTTGATGCGGTTTGACAGTTCGGGCGCGGTTTCGGCGGGAATGTTCGACGAAACGTGGCGGCGCTTCGTGGTGAAAATGGCAACCGGCGCGGGCAAAACCAAAGTCATGAGTTTGGCGCTGGCCTGGAGCTTTTACCACAAACTGTATGAGCCGGAATCCGGGCTGGCGCGCAACTTTCTGGTGATTGCGCCGAACATCATCGTGCTGGATCGCATTTACAAAGACTTTCAGGGGTTGCGCATTTTCTTTGCCGACCCGGTCATTCCAGACAACGGTGTGGACGGGCGCAACTGGCGCGACGATTTTCAATTGACGCTGCATGTACAGGACGATGTGCGCATCACCCGGCACACGGGCAACATCTTCCTGACCAACATCCACCGTGTTTATGCAGGCGACGACATTCCGCCTTCGCCCGACGACGAAGACACGATGGATTACTTTCTGGGCAAACGTCCCAGCGGCGCAACCACCGATTCCAAAGTGGATTTGGGAATGATCGTGCGCGACATTGACGAACTGATGGTGCTCAACGACGAAGCGCATCACATCCATGACCCGCGCATGGCCTGGTTCAAATCCATCGAAGACATCCACAACCGGCTGAAACAAAAAGGCGCCGCGCTGTCGCTGCAAGTGGACGTGACCGCCACGCCCAAACACAACAACGGCGCAATTTTCGTGCAAACCGTCAGCGATTACCCGCTGGTCGAAGCCATTTCGCAAAACGTGGTCAAACATCCGGTGCTGCCCGACGCCGCCAGCCGCGCCAAACTGGTCGAACGCCAGAGCGCCAAATACACTGAGAAATACGCCGATTACCTGAACTTGGGCGTGGTGGAATGGCGCAAGGCTTACACCGAGCACGAAAAGCTGGGCAAAAAAGCCATCCTGTTCGTGATGACCGACGACACCAAAAACTGCGATGACGTGGCCGAATATCTGGAAGGCAATTACCCTGATTTGAAAGGCGCTGTGTTGGTCATTCACACCAAAGCCAACGGCGAAATTTCCGAAGCCAGTTCAGGCAAAAGCAAGGAAGAGTTGGACAGGCTGCGCGAACAAGCCAATTCGATTGACGGAATGGACAGTCCCTACAAAGCCATCATCTCGGTCATGGTGTTGAAAGAGGGCTGGGACGTGCGCAACGTGACGACCATCGTGGGTTTGCGCGCCTATTCCGCCAAAAGCAACATCTTGCCCGAACAAACTTTGGGACGCGGTTTGCGCAAGATGTATCCAAATTCAATGGGCGGCGTGGAAGAATACGTCAGCGTCGTCGGCACCGACGCCTTTATGGATTTTGTGGATTCCATCCAGGCCGAAGGTGTGGTGCTGGAACGCAAACCAATGGGCGAAGGCACACAAGCCAAGACGCCGCTGGTGGTGGAAATTGACACCGAGAACGAGAAGAAAGACCTGGAAGCGCTGGACATTGAAATTCCCATTCTGACGCCGCGCGTTTACCGGGAATATAAAAACCTAAGCGGCTTGGAAGTGAGCGCGCACATGGCTGGGCGCGTCGCTTACCGGCAATTCACGGAAGAAGAGCAGCGAGAGATTGTCTTCAAGGACATCACCACAGGCGCGGTGACGCATACCACGCTGCTGGATACTTCGGGCATTGCCGATTACCGCAGTGTAATCGGTTACTTCGCGCAAACGGTGATGAAGGATTTGCGGCTGGTCAGCGGTTACGACGTGCTGTATGGCAAGGTAAAAGCGTTCGTGCAGGATGGCTTGTTCGACCAAGCCGTGGAACTCGAAGACCCGAATACGCTGCGCAACTTGTCGGAACTGGCAGCGACCAAAACATTGATCGAGACCTTCAAGAAGGCAATCAACGCGCTGACCGTGCAGGATAAAGGCGACGCGGAAATCCGTGACTACATCAAATTGCGGCAAACGCGCCCGTTCGTGGCAAAAGACCAGGGCTACCTGATCCCGAAAAAAAGCGTCTTCAACCGCATCATCGGCGACCGAAACTTTGAATTGCTGTTCGCCAGCTTTCTGGAAAGCTGCAACGATGTGGTGTCTTACGCCAAGAATTACCTGGCGGTGCGTTTCAAGCTAGATTACGTGAAAGCCGATGGCGATATTTCCAATTACTACCCGGATTTTCTGGTCAAACTTTCAGAGACCGAAATCTTCATTGTAGAAACCAAAGGACTGGAAGATTTGGACGTTCCGCTGAAGATGCAACGGTTGCGACAATGGTGCGAAGACCTGAACCATGCACAGTCAAAAGTAAAATACGACTTCGTTTTTGTAGACCAGGAAAGTTTTGAAAAATACAGCCCAACCTCTTTCAAGCAATTGGTTGACGGTTTCAGAGAATACAAACAAGCTCCGATAACAATATGACCACTGCAACGAACCACCCCTTCATCTTTTCCGATCTGGCATTGTCGCGGCGCTTGGAGCGCACCGAAGCCAGCGCCAATGCTGAATTTGTCGAAGCGCGCGCAAAATACTTTCCCGACAGCGGAGCTTGCTGGATGGAAGCGGCGGGAGCGTATGCGATGTTTGACAGCGTGGGTTCGCCGTTGACGCAGACGTTCGGGCTGGGCGTGTTTGAACCGGTAACGGCGGAAACGCTCAACCGCATTGAGTCGTTTTTCCGCCAGCGCGGTTCGGATACTTTTCACGAAATCAGTCCGATGGCTGACCAATCATTGCTGGCGTTGCTAAACGAACGCGGCTATCACCCTATGGAACTGACCAGCGTCATGTTTCGTCCTATCGAACGCGGCGTGAAGCTGGCCGCTCAGTTAAACGACAAACTCACGGTGCGGTTGATTGGCAAAGAATCCGACGCCGATCACGAACTTTGGGCGGAGACGACTCTGAAAGGTTGGAGCACGGAAGGCGATTTCGGAGATTCGCTTCGAGACTTGTTTCGATTGACGGCGAAAAAGGGCATCGCCCCAACGTTTCTGGCTGAGCTGGACGGACAGGCGATTGCCGCCGGAGCGTTGAGCATTACAGACGGCGTCGCCTTGCTGGCCGGAGCCAGCACCATTCCCGAAGGCCGCAAACAAGGCGCGCAATTGGCGCTGCTAGATGCGCGATTGCGTTACGCGGCGGAACAAGGCTGCGATCTGGCAATGATGTGCGCCGCTCCGGGAAGCGCTTCGCAACGCAACGCCGAACGGCAAGGTTTCCGCATCGCCTACACGCGAATCAAATGGCAACTCGCTGAACAATCTTTGTCAGTTGAATGACGTGACGCTTATACTCGCTTCCGTTGATTGGAGGTGTTTATGCCAAGAATCGAAGACTTCTTTCAGATTGCCGATAACGCTGGAATCAGGCTGGAAATCATTGGCGGGCTGCCAGTGTGGGAAATGCTGCCGAACCTGACTCACCAAAAGACGATTGATCGCGTCCGGCAAAGTTTCAAGCACGCTGAGCACATCAATGGTGGATGCGAGTGTCTTCATTATTCTGACCTGCACATCAAATTCCCGGACGGTTCTGACAAACGCCCTGATGTTTCCATTTTTTGTCACGAACCAACTGAAACCGAATCTGCTGTCACAGAAGTTCCCGAAGCTGTTGTTGAAATCATCAGCAAAGGTTATGAGAAAAAAGACCTGGAACTCGGCCCGCCGTTTTACCTTGGCCAGGGCGTCAAAGATATCGTCGTTTACGATCCGTTGACCAAAATCACCACTCACTTCACTGCTGCTGGTCGCCAGGAATACACAGGACAAATCACGCTGACATTGCATTGCGGATGCCAGTTGACGCTGTAGCCATAAAAATTACCCGACGTTGGCCAGGCCAAAACGTGGCTGGCTGCGAACGTGTTGAATCAATTTGGCAGTTTCTGCTGAGTTGGCGCGTTCGGTCAGCAGGTAATTGGCTTCGCGTTTGGCGATTTCCAGAATCTTCTGGTCGCGGACGATGTTGGCCACGCGAAATTCCGGCAAGCCGGATTGCCGCGTCCCCATCACTTCGCCGGGGCCGCGAATTTCCAAATCCTTTTCGGCAATTTTGAAGCCGTCGGTCGTCTCTTCCATGATCTTCAATCGTTCCTGCGCTTCTTTGGTTTTGGAAAATTGCGCCAGCAAGATGCAGTAACTTTCCGCGGCTCCGCGTCCGACGCGCCCGCGAAGCTGGTGCAGTTGCGACAGTCCAAATCGTTCGGCATGTTCGATCAACATGACCGAAGCGTTCGGCACGTCCACGCCGACTTCAATCACCGTTGTCGCCACCAGAATCTGTGTTTCGTTTGCGCTGAATGCCTTCATCACTTCTTCTTTTTCAGCCGGCTTCATCTTGCCGTGCAACAAGCCGACCTGAAATTCCGTGAACACATCCCGACGCAGATGTTCGTACATTTCGGTCGCGTTTCGCAGGTCCAGCTTTTCCGATTCTTCGATGATCGGGTAAACGACGTAAGCCTGCCGACCGGCTTGCAGTTGTTGGCGAATGAATTCATAAATTTTGTCGCGGCGGTCGTCGCCTCGCACAAAAGTTTTGACCGGCGTGCGACCGGGCGGCAATTCGTCAATGATCGAAACTTCCAGATCGCCATATACAGTCATCGCCAGACTGCGCGGAATCGGCGTCGCCGTCACCACCAACACATCAGGATTTTGCCCAAGCTGGCGAATGGCCGCGCGTTGCATCACGCCAAAACGATGCTGTTCATCAATCACTGCCAAACCGAGTTTATGAAACTCTACGGCTTCCTGAATCAGCGCGTGCGTGCCAATGACGATGTCAATTTCGCCGGACTTCAGCGCTTCCTGAATCTCGCGCTTCTCTCTGGCTTTGGTGCTGCCCAGCAATAGTTCGACGCGGTAACGAGTTTCGGCCAGCCATTTTTTGAAATTGCGCGCGTGCTGTTCAGCCAGAATTTCGGTCGGAGCCATCAACGCCGCCTGGTAACCGTTTTCGACAGAAATAACCATCGCTTGAACGGCGACAATGGTTTTGCCGCTGCCGACATCACCTTGCAACAAACGGTTCATAGGCTCTTCGCCGGTCATATCGGCGACGATTTCTTTTACCGCTCGTTTCTGCGCTTCGGTAGGTTTGAACGGCAAAATGCGGCGAACGGCTTCGCGGACGCGGTCGGTAATTTCTATGATTTCGCCTTTCGGTTCCTTGACTCGTTCCAACCGTCGAAGCCCGATGGCAAAGGTCAGCCAGAACAATTCCTCGAAGATCAATCGCCGATGCGCCGCCGATTTCATCTGGTTGTAATCGTCAACCGGCGAATCGTCCGCCGGAAAGTGTGCGTTGCGCAGAGCCGCATCGCGTCCAAGCAGCGCGTTTCGTTCGACTACTTCGGCGGGCAAAGATTCGGCAAAGGCTTCGGGCAAATTCGCCAACACGTGATGAAAGATCGAACGAAGTTGCCGCGTGCGAAAATCGCCGAGCTTGCGATACACCGGCACACGTCGCGCAGTGTGAATCGCACCGGGTTCATCGTCGCCTTCTTCATCGGTCAGCAATTCGTATTCGGGATTTTCGACCTGGTAATAACCTTTGTACTTGTTCCATTTCCATTGGCCGTACAACACAACGCGCGAGCCTCGATTGAAGACGCGATTCAAAAACACCTGATTCCACCAAAAGGCGCGCACCTGCCCTTCGCCGTCGGTGGCGATGAATTCATACATTTTCAACCGCCCGCCTTTCAGCGGAACGATGCCGCCGACGCGAACTTTCACTTCCACCGAAGCCATTGCGCCGTCTTGCAAATCGGCGATTCGAGCCAGATTCGACCGGTCTTCGTATCGCATCGGCAAATAATGCAGCAGGTCTTCGACGGTGGATTTGTACGGATTGGCCTGGGCGGTGATGGCAGCAATTTCGACGGCCAGAGACTCCGAGGTTTTCTTGCCGATGCGCGGCAAGCCGTGATGATGAAGTTCGATCAGAGGAGTGCTGAGCAAGAGCAAGATGAACTCCTGAATCGTGACGTATCAATGCTCGCTGGCTTTTGCCAGGTTTAGCATTTCATCCAGCAAATCCTTGAGTCGCTGACATTTTTGATAAGCCAGATTGGGATCAAGTTTGCCGAATAACCCGTTTCCATCAACGACTTTTTTGTACGGTCGTTTCAGTTTTTCCGAGAATAGCTTTTCGAGTAATTTAGCTGGCGGTTGGTTGAAATTGACTGACTCTGGTTTGGCGACTGCGCTTGGGAAAGCATTTTTCACTTGAGCGGGGAACAGCGTCGGGTCACTCAGCGCCCAGGCTTCAAGCTCGTGAACAGCAAAGAATTGGTGGAACTTTGGGTGATTGATACGTTTTTCGATGTCCTGTTTCGCCCAATCATAACGCTCTTTCGCGTCGTTCAAATGCGCCGGGAAATTCAAACCGTAAAGATCGAGCAATCCAATGACAGCAATGACATCTTGGTTGAGAAGGTAAAGCCCCGCCCTCTTTTTGACTTCGGTAAGATATTTGTCGTTTCCGTGAAAGCAGACTGGGCTGATGCCAACAGGTTTGGATAATCTGGAATCAAGCCATTGCTTGAAGAATTTAGGCAGCGATTGCCGTTCAGTCTCGCCTTCGACAAACAAGATGAACTTCATGCAATTGCCTCCAAATCTCCATCGTGAAACAACGTGCCAAGCGAATACTCGGCGAGCCAGTAATTCAGTTGCTCGCCTTTCAAGGTGTGCAGAAAGGTTTCTCCATTCTCCCATCTGGCCACGGTTGTAGTGGGTTTGATGTCGGTAAAGGCATCAAGGAATTGGGGCGAGTGTGTTGTAAAAACGACTTGCGTGCGAGACGAAGCTTCGACTGCATACTCGGCAATGATCGGAAACATTGACGGATGTAAGCCGGTTTCCGGTTCGTCAATCGCAATCAACATGGGCGGATCGGGCGCAGAAAGAATTGTCATCAACAGCAGAAATCGTAACGTGCCATCTGAAAGATCAGCAGTTGATTGCGCTCGTTGCAAAGACCGCCAGCGAACTTTCATTTGCACACGTTGATCGCCCGCGTCCGGCGTGAACACCAGCTTTTCGTAATCGCTGCCGAACGCAGCACGCATCGCAGCGTCAATGTTCCATTCAAAATCCCGGTTTTCAGTGTACAGCGTATGCAGAACAGGAATCAGGTTTTGGCCGTCTGCTTCGACAAACCTTTCATTGCGAGCCACAGACGGCTGTCTGATCTGGGACTTTTTGCTGACATCCAAGTCGTGATAAGTCGTAATCCCTTTCAACTTGATTAAGTCCAGAAGCTCTTCCGAATCTTCTGGAAAAAGGTTCGAAAAACTTAGCTCGGTTGAAAGCCATGTTTCGTTGGATCTGGTTGAGGTGGAAGTGCGGTTCGTAAACTGGCTGGTCTGATTTGAGTCAAATAAACTTTCGCCTTCGATTGAATAACCACTGGTTGAACCCAGTCGCGCCAAATTCAATTCGTAATCGAAAGTAGGGTTTGCCAATTTCAGATTGATCCAAATAGAGGAAGCCCGACCGTCCCAAAGAATTGCGCCCATTCCTCCAGCCGAAAGGATGTGCTTTGACAAGCTGCCCTGCGTCGAAGCCGAGAGCAATTCCAGCGCCCGCAGCAAATTCGATTTGCCGCTTCCGTTTGGCCCAATCACCACATTCAAATCACCCGGTTGCCAGCTAACATTCTTCAGCGATCTGAATCCCGCAATGTCTAGTTGTTTGATCTTCATTGGTTCGTTTCCTTCGGCGTTCAACCTGTTGCGACGCGAATTCTAAACTCGCTTTGCCATTGCGAGCTACTCATTTCCGGCTGCCGAAGATAGTCGCCACGATGCGTCGCGCGCCACCGTGGTTGCGATGTTCGCAAAGGTAAACGCCTTGCCACGTTCCCACGCGAAGCCGCCCGCGATGAATCGGGATCGAAAGCGACGCGCCCAGAATCGAAGCTTTGATGTGAGCAGGCATGTCGTCCGCGCCTTCCAACGTGTGTTCGTAATACGGAGCATTTTCAGGAACCGCGTGGTTGAAGTGTCGCTCCATGTCGCCGCGCACGTCAGGGTCTGCGTTTTCGTTGATGGTCAGCGAAGCCGACGTGTGTTGGATGAACAGATGCAGAATCCCGACTTCGATCTCGCGCAGTTCGGGCAGATGTTCCAGCACTTCCTGCGTCACCAGATGAAAGCCGCGCGGACGCGCGCGAAGCGAAAATTCTTTTTGAATCCATTCCATGCGGGCAGCTTAAAACAAGTCGAAAACTCGCACAAAGGCAGTTTCAGCGCGCGACGGCTTCGTAGCTGTTTCGTTGTTGGCAGGTTTTCAGTTCGACGACTGAGTTTGCGGCTTCGGCTTCGCGGCGGAGTTTCAATCGTTTGGCGGCATCTGAAATTGACGTTTCGTCTGATGCTTGCGCCAGCAACCAATACTTGCCGGGCGGCAGATACTGAAATTCGAAACTGCCGTTGGCGCCGGCTTTGATTTCAAAGTACCGCAGCGCGTCTTCGGCGGATTCTTTTTCTGCTGGGATCAAATGAACTCGCAAATTGGCAGGGAGCGATTTGCCAGCGGCTGCTTTTACTTTGCCGCTGAACCTGGCTGCGCCGTTGGATACGGTGATCGTCACGTCCTTGATCTTGTCGCCGGATTTGATTGCCAACCCATCGGCCACGCTCAGCTTTCGTTGCGAACGGGAATCGGACTGCGCAATCGAACGCACATACCAGGCTTCGCTGGGCAGTTGCAGACTGAAGCGATAACGAGCGGCAAACAACCGGTTGATTTTGAAATCGCCTTCACGGCTGACGGCTGAATGACCGCGCTGTGGGCGTTGATTGGCTTGGGAATTGGGCTGTTCGGCGGCAACAGCGACAACGCTTTCTTCGACCTTACCAGCGCGCAGTTTGGAGCAAGCGGAATCGTTCACTGCTGCTGATTGTGGCAAATCTTCAAGCACGACTTTGCCAGAGATCGAAGCCAGCGGCATCAATCGCAATTCATTGCCACTGCTATCAGCGCCTCTAACCGAAATTCGGCGAGGTGACGACGCAGCTCCGTCGTCGTCACCGCTCAATCGTTCGGCAACGAGATCGTAATCGCCGTCGGCAACGCCGCGAAGTTCAAACACAACGGCGTCTGCCGACTTGGGGTCCCGCACGTAACTAAAGCTTGAGGCAATGTCTTCGCCGTTGCCGGGCAAGCGCAAATAAACGAGCACACTGGCGTTGGCAATCGCTCCCAACGTTTTGCCACTGACTTTGTGACCGCGTTCTGCGCGGTAGCGAATATCAATCCCGCTGAGTTCAACGCCGGGTTGCACGGTCAATTCCAGCGCAGTGTCGCGCGACGAAGACGGATAATACGTTGGCCCATCGTTGACTTGATCGTCGGCTTGATACGACCAGCCCGCGTCCGCGCCATCGGTTTTGACGATGTACATTCCAGCGGGCAAGCCGAAAATTCTGTACACGCCTCTGTCATCGGTGCGCCGCGTGTAGCCGGTTCCGCTGACGGGCTTGCCTTCGGCGTTTTTCAATCGAATGGCCTGAATTTTCAATCCGGCAATGGCATCGCCGTTTGAGTCGCTGACGCGGCCTGTGATGACTCCACCTTTGAGCAAGGTCAGCGTCGCCGAATCGCCATCGCGGAAAAACTGTGGTTCCCCCGCCGCGCCAACCAGCGGTGACATCACATAAGCGGGAAGAAACGCCGACAGCGTGTAATTCGTCGGCGAAAGCCCGGTCAAACGGAAACTGCCGTCTTCGCCGCTGATGGCCGTGCGAGTCGTGCCAGTGCGCGAACTGGCTTGAATCGAAGCTCCGGCCAACGGCTGGCCATCTTCGCCAACAACGCGGCCAGTAATGACGCCTTTGGATTTAGAATCAGTTGTTTGCGCCAACGCGACGCAACTGCACAGCAACACTGCCAGCAAAATTCGCAGACGCATTTCCCTTCTCCTATTTTTCAATGGTCAGTATGATTTCAGCCGTTTCGTTTTCATTGATCATTACTTTACGACGCAATCTTTCAGAGGCAGTTTCAGGAACGTCGTCATATACAATTCGAACAATGACGTCGTGTTCGCCAGCGGCTAAACCGTTAATCAAAAAGTTACGGTCAGCATCCAATGTTACTGGTCGCGCCAACAAAGGGTTATTGGCGCGTTGAACAGTGACAACGAAACGGAAGCGCTCAGGGATTCCTGAAGGAATTACCAATCGCCCACGGAGCGCGCCTGTTGCCGGAGTCAGCACAACGCGAACATTGCCGAGTTGTTCAGCAGGCTTCAGGTCGAAGGCTTCATTCATTTCCGCGCTGCCGCGTTCGATGCGTAACAAATGCAGCTTGTCGGTTTCGCTGACGACTTCCAATCGCAGCTTGCCCGCGGGCAAGGCTTTCAATTCAAATTTGCCATCAGGTTGAGGTCTGGCTCCGACTAAGTCGCGCGGCATTGCGCCTGCTTCCAAACTGACCGGGCGCAAATAGATTTTGGCTTCGCGCAACGCCGCCAGCGGATCGGTCACGCCTTCAACCTTCACTGTGCCGCTCAGGATTGCGCCGCGTAACAGTTTGATTTCCAGGTTTTCGATGTCTTCGTCTTTGACCTCGAAGGCGACCAAGTCACTGTATTCGTTGCGATTCGGATTGGGCGAACCGTTCAGCGAAAATCGTCCGGGCAGCAGGCCGGAGAATTGAAATTCGCCGCTGGCATTGGCTGGCACACCGAGCGACCATTTGCGCCAGCGATTGACTGCGGTGTCGAAAATGTTGAAGTCAATGTAAGCGCCCGGCGCTGGCTGGCCGTCAGGATCAATCGCTCGGCCAGACACGGTAAAGGTTTTTTCCGCCGGAGCCAGTTTGAAATCAATGCCGTCGGCTTCGCTGCCTGTTTTGACTTCGACAAGTTGCGCGCGTTCGGCTTCGGTGACGCCGGGGTAATACATTCGCCGATAAAAACCGCGCGTCCGTTCCGAAGCTGTTCCATCACCTGTGTCTTTGCCTACGCTGACCAGATACCGTCCGGCAGGCAAACCGAAATAACGATACACACCTCGATCATCAGTCATGCCCATTTCGTCGTTGATGAAATTCGGAAACGACTGGCGTTTGCCGTTGCGATCAATGACGCTCAGTTGCACCCGCTCCAAAATCACCGGTTTGTCGTTGGCATCGCTGACGCGCCCGGTGATGACTCCGCCACGCCCAAGACGAATGTCTTGATGTTCCAGCTTTTCACCCGTAGCCACAGTGCAAAGTTTGAACGGTTTGATTTCCGAATTCCAAAACTCATCGCTGACGTTGACGTACGAAGCCGCCAGAATTCCATACCGTCCGGCGGCCAATCCGGTGAATTCGTAGCGGCCTTCGTCGTCGGCGCGTACGCTTTGGCGACCAGGAGTGTCCGAGCTGCCATAAGGCCCCGGAACCAGAGACACTTTTACGCCGCGCGCAGGAGCGCCGCCTATCGTCACACGTCCGCTGATCGAAGCCGTCGGCTCGGTTTGAGCTTGGGCAACTGCCGTGAAAGTGAGAACCAAAAATGCAATGAAGCTGAGTTTTTGATTCATAGGTTTTGTCCTGAATGTAAAGATTTCCGTTCACTAACAGCTACTCAGCGATGCGGAAAATCATTGAGGCGGCACGCCATCAAAGTTCAGAATCCCAGACTGCGGCACATGCCGCACTGATCGCAGGGTTTGCCTTTTTCGATGGTGCAGCCTTGAGCAGAGGTGAATTCCAGCAGGTTGCCGAGTTGGGTGGTTTGATTTGCCAAAAGGCTGGATGCCTCGGCGATGTCGAATTTTTGCTGGCTGGGATGCGCTTCATAACTGACGCCCGTCCACGGCGCAAAGTATTCCTTCGGCGACGGTTTGCCGCTGTCTGGCGAAGCGGCGACGCCAGCATCGTTCAGCGCCTGACGGACGGCTTCACGAATTTGAGTTCTCAGATCGGTTTCGTTCACGCGAATTTTCCTAACTATGATTTTCGATGAAGTCCACTACGCCGACGATGGCGGAATCAATGGCGGCTCCGGCTTCGCCTGTCGAAGCCGTCGAAGCCGACCAGCCTTCCTGAACGACGATGACCAGATCGCCTTCGCCTGCGTCCACCGAATCCAGCGCCAGCACCGAAGCTCCGCGCGGAGTGCCGTCCGGGTTCACCGGCTGGACGAGCATGATGCGCGCTTCGCCGTATCGAGCGTTCTTTTGCGTCGCCACCACATTGCCCAACACGCGCCCCAGAATCATGCCTTGCCTCCTGTTGCCCCAATTGCTTTCACATGAGCTTCGGAATCAACGATGCCGATGATGGTGCAATCGGTCGGGACTTCACGGCTTTCAGGCGAAGACGTGGCAAAGGGAAAGCTGGCTTCTTTGCCGCGACACCAGAACACCAGTTCACCCGCGCCTGCGCCAACGGAATCCACGGCGACCAGCGGTTTGCCGGAAGCTTTCAGATTGCCGTCGAGCGGTTGAATGACCATCAGCTTGCGGCCTTGCAGCGTAGAGTTTTTGATCGTCGCTACGACGTTTCCTTTGACGCGAGCCAGTTGCATAAACTTTATTGCGAATTGCAGAATGCGGATTGACGAACGGTCAATCCAAGTGCGAACGGATTTTCGACCATCAAACCTCATTTATCAAATTTACCGAAGGAACAAGGAACCCGCTGGTTACCGCGCGCGGTGCTGGTTCGGGCAACCGATAAACATGCTCAAAGCAATCATCTTTGATTTCAACGGCGTGATCGTGGACGACGAACCGCTGCATCTGGAATTGTTTCGTCGCGTGCTGGGCGAAGAAGGCATTGCGCTCAGCGACGAAGATTATCACGCCAAATATCTGGGTTATGACGATCGTGGATGTTTTACCGCCGCGCTCGCGGATGCCGGTCGCGCCGAACTGGCCAACGATGCCGCCGTCATTGCCGAATTGATCGAACGCAAAGCCGGGTATTACCGCCAAGCCATCGAAGAACGATTTCTGCTCTTTCCCGGAGCGGTGGAATTGGTGCAAACACTGGCGGCGAAATTTCCGCTGGCGATTGCTTCTGGCGCGTTGCGCGAAGAAATCGAAATCGTGTTGCAGCGAGGCAAAATCCGGGAATGTTTCCGCGCCATCATCGCTTCGGAAGACGTGACCGCCTGCAAGCCCGATCCTGAAGGTTATGTGATGGCTCTGGCGGCGTTGAACGCTTCGCGCAAAGACTCGATTCAACCCAACGAATGTCTGGTGATCGAAGATTCCATCGCCGGAATTGCAGCGGCCAAACAAGCCGGGATGCGATGTCTGGCCGTAACCAACAGTTATCAGGCAGAAGAACTGACCAACGCCGATTGGATAGTAACGACGTTGGTTGATTGCAATCCTGAACAATTGTTTGCGTCGTTGGAAGATCGCTGATCGGTTTCAGCCGCCTGGTTTATTTGACTACCAGCAATTTGTGAGAGCCTTCTTTGATTTTGAAGCTGGCGGCAGCGCCGGGCGATGTGCTGCCCAGCACCTTGTCGTCCACGGAAGCGGTGATTTTCTTTCCTTCGGCTCCGGGAATTTGCACGCGCACTTCGGTTTTGGTTTCCACCATACAAGCCAGAATGCGGTCGTTGCTGCGATACCCGCGCAATCGAACCGGCGCTTCAAATTCGATTTCGACGTTGCCGTCGCGGCGTATGATGGTGCGTTTGGGGCTGAGAACTATGTCCAGACTCGATCCGGCAATTTTCACTCTTTCGATACGCGCTTCTTCGGTCGCGTTCTGATTACCGAAGGTCAATCCAAACCAGGGGTCTGTGGCCAGCGCTTCTTCGATGGCGGGCAAATACAACAAAGGCGCAAGCGACGGTTGCCGAACGTTCATATCGAAACGCGGCGAAGAAGAGTTTGCCAGTTTCAAATTGTGTCGCGCCAATTCCATCGCCTCGGCGTAAAACCCATACCGTTTCAATCCGACATACACCAGATAACTGATCGCCGGTTGTTCGGCGCCGAGTTCGGCAAGCTGCTGTTTCCAGTCGCGCAACGATTCCAGCATCAGTTTGGCGCGCGGCGCATCTGGAATTCCAGCCGCCAGCGGCAACAACAAATCCGGCGCACGGCGAGAAGAAAACTTCCCTTCCCAGTGCCGGTCCAGATACAAACCGTCTTCTTCGCTCCACAGATGGTCGTTGATCAGGCGTTTGATTTCGTCCAATCGTCGCTGCCAACGATCCGTTTCGGCGGTCAATCCGATTTCGCGCGAAATCATGACCATCAGTTCAGTGTCGAGCGCGTACAGCGAATTCAATGCCACCGGCGAAAGCTCCAACGTGTGCGCCAGATCGTTGAAGCGCGTGTCGGCGGTGGGCATAACGGATTCGGACAAGGCCAGATGCCTTTTGTCGGCGCTGGTCAGCGAACGAAAACTGAGTTCGCCGAATTCCAGTTCGGGATCGAATCCATGTTCCAGCAATCCGTCGCGATTGCCGTCGCGCCATCGTCTGCCGTCGCCACGGTTGGCGTGCCACCAATCATTCCATTGCTGCAATCGCGGATAAGCCCACGCCAGAAACGACAAATCCTGCGTGGTCAGATAAACCTTCAAAGCCGCCAATGCCCCCCAGCGGAGGCATCGAACGCCCGGCCAGCACTGGCGATTCGCCCTGCGGTTCGGTTTGCCAATATCGTCGCAGCGGAACGCGACCGTCAGGCGTTTGCCCGGAAAGCAAAATGCGCAAACTCGCCGTCGCGCTTTCGCCATCGGTCAACCCGGTCAACACCGACATCAATAGCGAATCCCATCCCAGTGCATCGCCGCGCAATCCAGCGCCGGAATGCCGGTGCAGCGTGACGTATTCATAACGTTGGTTGAACGAATAAAAACGATTCCACATGGTCGCGCGGGCGATGGCGTCGAAGCTTTTGCCAAGCATGCCGCCGGTCGCGGCTCCAATCGCAGCGTATTTTTTTTCCGCCTTGTCCAGAGTTTCGGCAATGGAATGGCTGAGCAAGTTGTCGGCTTCGCGCCCCATCGTTTCAAAATCTTCGCCGACCGCGGCGACAAATCCCATCGGCGCAGATGGACTTAGCTCAAACACCAGATTGCCGCGCGCCACATCAGCGATTTGAGATTGTTCCCTATTGTTTTTCCCTGATTCGGCTTCGGCGGATTTCGCCAGATCGGCGCGTTCCGTTCGCAGCAAAAAGCGATTGAGCGGCGCTTTGGTTTTCTGGTTGTGAACCTGTTCGCCGAGAATCGTTCGGCGGTCGGATTGTTCGTGATACGCCGACCAGGCCAATCCGTCGCGCGCGTCTCCCCACGGACGATAGGTTTCCACCGTCAACCGTATGTTGTCCGAAACGCTCACTTGTCCAACGACGAGTTGTTTTCCGGCACGACTCCAACGCAAGGTGACGGTCGTTTTTGGATCGAATTCCGGTTGCCAACTGACGCTGGCAAACGAACCGTCTGGCGCGTGCTGGCCGAGTTTGAATTTGCGTGGGCTGGTTTCCGCCTTCCCAGACAGCGAAACGATGAAGCGCACTCCAAAGCAGTTTTGTTCCAACGCGTTTTGTTGTCCTGTGATGAAAACCAATCCGTTGACATGCGCGGCGTCGTAGGCGTCCATCAACACGCGGTCTGTTGACGCTGGCGAGTTAGCCGGTTCCTGCTGTGTTCGCCCAGATTGCAGCGGCCACGACGCGATGGCTGAAATCAAAATTGCTGTCAGAATTGCTTTACTCATAACGACAACCGCCTCAACAACCGAAAGCATTGGGCACCCGGCGCAGCTTATGTTGATCGCTGTTGGCTTGCAAGCATTTGGACTGTCCGGCGTATCGCGTACAATCCGCGCGGCAATTCCGCCGCATTCATCAAAAACTTCATGGCAACTTACAGCGACCTGAGTCTGCACGTCAGACTGTTTCTAAAAGGCTATCCGTTTTCGCGCTACGCGATTGAGCCGGGTTTGTGCGCGAAACTGAGCAAGCCGCTCAACCAATCGCGCGTGGCGTTGGTGACCACAGCCGGATTGCGAACTCCCGACCAACAAGGCTTCGATCATTCCAACAAAAAAGGCGATTCCACATTCCGC
Source organism: uncultured Heliomicrobium sp. (assembly GCA_964470555.1). GTDB lineage: Bacteria > Acidobacteriota > Blastocatellia > RBC074 > RBC074 > RBC074. The sequence goes on along the minus strand of CAYYDG010000060.1, from coordinate 14,810 downwards.
GAAATTCCTACTGCGATTGCATCGCAAACGTTGATCGAATCGCATCGCAGTTATGCGTTCGATCATCTGGGTTTGGCCGCCGATACTAACCTGGCGTTTCCGCTCGACCGATTTCGGGAATTGGAAACGCGCGGCGTGATTGGCCAGCTCAACCATCGGCATTTCAGCTTTATGGGTTCGATTGTCGGCCCTGGAAAACTGATGGAAGAAACCGCTCCGCAGGTGGCGCGAATGTTGCGCGAAGACGGCGTTGACGTGGCCTTTCTGACTCCCGTCTGACCGATGTGCAACCAGACGGTCTGTCTGGTGCAAGCCGCATTGGAACGCGAAGGCATCACGACGGTTTCGATCTCGCTGTTGCGCGAAGTGACGGCGCAATTGAAACCGCCGCGCGCAATGTGGGTTCCGTTTCCCATGGGCTTTCCACTAGGCGAACCGAACAACCCGGACTTGCAGCATCAAATCATCGCCGCTGCGTTGCGATTGCTGGAACGCAATGACGTTCCGGTGCTGGAAAATTTCAAAGTGATCGAACCCGGAACTACAAATCTTCACGAATAAACACGAATGAAACTTCCGGTCGCCTTCAACTGACAACATTTGATTCGTGAGCATTCGTGTTCATTCGTAGTTGAAAAGGAAACAAACACTCAATGACCAACCTGCTCGAACAAGTTTTCAAACTCCGCGAAAACAACACCTCCGTCCGTACCGAAATCGCCGCTGGAGTCACGACGTTTTTGACGATGGCCTACATCATCTTCGTCAATCCTTCGATCCTCAGTGAAGCGGGCGTGCCTTTCGCAGGCGCGCTGTTCGCCACCTGCGTTTCGGCGGCGATTGGTTCGTTGATGATGGGATTGATCGCCAATTATCCGTTTGCGCTGGCTCCGGGAATGGGATTGAACGCTTATTTCACCTATTCGGTCGTCAAGGTCATGGGATATGACTGGCGCGTGGCCCTGGGCGCGGTGTTCATTTCCGGCGTGGTGTTTCTGATTCTGACGATGGTGCGCATTCGCGCGATGATCGTGGACGCCATACCGATGACCATGAAAACCGCCGCTGCTGCCGGAATCGGCCTGTTCATCGCCTTCATCGGATTGAAAAATGCCGGAGTGATCGTGTCTTCACCCGCGACATTCGTCACGCTCGGCCACATCATTTCCAAACCGGTGTTGCTGGCGCTCGGCGGATTGCTGATAACAGGCGCGTTGCTGGCGCGCGGATTCAAATCGGCGATCATCGTCGGCATTCTGGCGGTGACTGCGGCGGCCATTGCGCTCCAATTGACCAAATTGCCGACCGGTGTGGTTCAATGGCCAGATTGGCGTTCGACGTTTTTGCAGTTGGACATTCGCGGAGCGTTCAAACTCGGTTTGTTCGACGTGGTGTTCGTCTTTCTGTTCGTGGATTTGTTCGACACGATTGGTTCGTTGATGGGATTGGGACGCCAGGCTGGATATTTGACGCCCGACGGCAAGATGCCTCGCGTCAATCGCGCGTTGTTTGCCGACGCAGGCGCGACAGTTGCGGGATCGTTGTTCGGGACTTCGACGGTGGTGACTTATATCGAAAGCGCAACCGGCGTCAGCGAAGGCGGGCGAACCGGATTGACTGCGACTGTGGTTGCCGGATTGTTTTTGCTGGCAGCGTTCTTTTCGCCGATTGCCGGAGCGATTCCGCCGTTTGCGACGGCTCCGGCGTTGATTATCGTCGGCGCATTGATGATCAGTTGCGTCAAGGCCATTGACTGGAACGACATTACCGAAGCCATTCCGGCGTTTTTGACCATCCTGGCCATGCCGCTGACCTTTTCCATCGCCAACGGGCTGGCATTGGGTTTTATCTTTTATCCGTTGATGAAGCTGCTGACCGGTCGCGCGCGCGAAGCCAGTCCGCTGGTGTATGTGCTGGCTGCGCTGTTCGTGCTGCGGTACATCTATCTGGGCGGTGAGTAAAATCAGCTATACCGCAACCATCGAACCAGTTCGGGAATTGTCGGGCGTTTGCCATACATCAACACGCCGACGCGGTAAATCTTTGCCGCCAGCCAGACGACGCCGATGATCGTCGCCACCATCAACCCAATCGAAAGCGCAATCTGCCAGCCGGGCGCAGCCTCCAGCGTGATTCGCAAAAACATCAGCGAAGGTCCGAAGAATGGAATCAGCGAAAGAACCGTCGCCGCTGTTCCGGTCGGATTTTCTATCACCAACGAAGAAACGATCATCGAAACCATAAAGGTCATGGTGATGGGCATCTGAGCCTGCTGGCCGTCATCTTCGTTCGAGACAATCGCTCCGACCATTGCATACAAAGTCGCGTACAGAAAATATCCAAGCAGGTAATAAATCACGAAATAAACAAACAGCCATGGAGAAATCTTCGGCATCTGGTCGGCGTACATCATCAGCGCAGGAGCGGCGGACAGCGCGCTGAGAGTTATGCCGAATACAGACCAGGTCAGGTATTGAGTCAACCCAACCAGGCCTATGCCTATGACCTTGCCCATCAGCAAATCGAATGGACGAACCGAAGACAGCAAAACTTCGATGATGCGATTCTGTTTTTCTTCGGTGACGCCGCGCATGACCGTCACGCCGTACACCAGAATCGTCAGGTAAATCACCATCAACAGCGTGAAAGCCAGAATTATTTGTCCGCGTCCGCTTTCGCCGCGTTCGTTGACGGCTTTGAGTCTCACGTCTTTGGTCAACTCGCGCACTCTTTCGGCGTCCAGACCGGCCAGCGCTATGCGGATTTCCGAAATGGCCTTGTTCAGCGCGTCTTCAAATCTGGTTCTGCCGATGACCGCGCTGGCGTTTTTGGTGTAAAGGGTCAGTTCATTTTGGTTGAGGGCGTCGGCGGGCAGAATCAGTATTCCGTCAATTTCTTTTCGCGCCATCCTTTCGGCAAAAGCCAATCGGCGCGTTTCCATATCTTCGCCAGGTTTTAAGGCTTCGCGGGTTAATTCGTATCGCGGTTGCCCCGAACGTTTCGGCATCAACAAGGCGTCAAGCCGTTCGTAAAGCGACGAATCAACGGTTTGATCCAGCACGACAATGGCGTATTTATCCGGGCCGCTGTAACGTCCGATCAAAAATGGAACCAGGACGAACGACGACATAATGATTGGGCCGAGTATCGTGCCGATAATGAAGCCTTTGGATTTTACGCGCGTCAGATATTCGCGTTTGATGATCGTCCAGATTTTGCTCATGAATTATCGCTTCTCCGAAAATGATGGTTTTTCGACGCACAGCCTACTTGGTCGGCGGCGATTTCCCAAGCGCTCAGACAACCAGCATTTTGCGCTGAGAGTCCTTGCCGACCTAAAATTCCTGTGCAATCAATTTCCTTTGTAAGGCTGACAATGAACCAATACTTGAATCTGTTGACGCAGGTGATGGAACGCGGCGTCGAAAAAACCGACCGCACAGGAGTGGGAACCATCAGCGTATTCGGCCACCAGATGCGTTTCGATCTGGCCGAAGGCTTTCCGGTTGTCACCACCAAAAAGCTGCACTTGCGTTCGATCATTTACGAACTGCTGTGGTTTTTGCGCGGCGATACCAACATCAAATACCTGAATGAAAACCGCGTCACCATCTGGGACGAATGGGCGGATGCCGATGGCAATCTGGGGCCTGTTTACGGCAAACAGTGGCGAAGCTGGGGCGCAGCCGATGGCTGCACGATTGACCAGATCAGCCAGGTCATTCACCAAATCAAAACCAATCCCGATTCACGCCGGTTGATCGTTTCGGCCTGGAACGTCGCCGAACTGGAACAAATGGCGCTGGCTCCCTGTCACGCCCTTTTTCAGTTTTATGTGGCTCAGGGAAAACTGTCCTGCCAATTGTTTCAACGCTCGGCGGATTGTTTTCTAGGCGTGCCGTTCAACATCACCAGCTATGCGCTGTTGACGCACATGATTGCCGACCAGTGCGGATTGAACGTGGGAGAATTTATATGGACGGGCGGCGATTGCCACATTTACCTGAATCATTTGGAACAGGTGAAACTGCAATTGTCTCGACAACCATTTCCACTGCCAACGCTGCGGATCAAACGCAAACCGGATTCGATTTTCGATTACCAATACGAAGATTTCGAGTTGTTGAATTACCAATCGCATCCATCAATCGCCGCACCGATTGCCATTTGACTTCTACCGAAACGATTTCAAAGCCTTCCAGAAGGCGTTCAGAGTACCAGCTTTAGCTGGCAGCGGCGGCTTCAGCCGCCAACACGATTCACAAACGAACCGCTTCCGCCTAAAGGCGGTACTCTGAACGCCTTCACTCAAAACGCCATCAAGCAACGCGATTGAGCAATTCCTGGCCATCCGCAAAGCGCCTGAAGTTTTCCAGAAAGTGATCCACCAGCCGTTCCATTTCGTCGGAATGGCCTCCGCCACTGTGTGGCGTAATGAAGCAATTCGGCGTCGTCCACATCGGATCGTCCGGCGGCAGAGGCTCCGGTTCCGTCACGTCCAAATACGCAGCAGCCAGCCGTCCTGACAACAACGCTTCGCGCAAAGCCGCTTGATCCACTGTAGTTCCGCGTCCGACGTTGTAGAGAATCGCGCCGGGTTTGACCTGTTTGAATCGTTCGGCGTTCAAGAAGTTTTTCGTCTCGGCGCTGGCGGGCAACACATTGATGATGTGGTCAGCCGTCGGCAACAAACTGTCCACTTCGCTTTCGGGCAAAACGCGAATCGGTTCGTCGCCAACAACCCGGCGACGAACGGCGACGAGGTTCATTCCCAGCGGCGCAAGCAATTCAGCAATGCGCCGAGCGATATGCCCGAAACTGAGCAGTAACACGGTTTGCCCTTTCAGCAGCCGCGAAGCCGCTCGCGTGGGATAAAACGGCCAACCGCGTTCGCCAAGCTGATTGGTCATGCACTGCGGCAACTGCCGAGCCATGGCGTACACCAACGCAACCGCGTGTTCGGCAGTCGGTTCGGCGTACACGTCGGAACTGTTGGTCAGGATTTTGTTTTGCTGTTTGAACGCTGCTCGAAAATCGTCGCGGTCATAAGCCGTATAACCAGCGCTGTTCAAATGCGCCCAGCGCAATGCTGCGCTGTTCACCAACTGCGTAACATCGGGTTGGCCAAAAGCAATTTCGGCGTCTGCGGGCAAATCCGAAGCCGGGATGGAATTCCCAATCGTCGGCACGTTCGCAGTTTCGTCGGCAAAGATGATTTGATGATCGCCGAGAGCTTCGCGCAATCGGGCTTTCGATTCCGGCGGGAAAAGAGCGTTACACCAGATTTTCATGATAGGTGAGTGAATGGAAAGGTTGGGGAGAGCCACGCCAATGAGCGTGGCTCTCTGCATTGGCTCAGTATTCCAGTTTGTCGTTGTACATCATATCGGCGACTTTGAATCGCATGTTGAGTTTGATCGCCGACGACACTTCGGCATAAAACCGCACGTAACCGCTGTCCGCTGTGACAAACGGTTTTCCATCCACCACGCGCGGAAAGACGAACTTGGCTCCCATGCCGTCGCTGCTCGGTTGCAGGTATTGCTCCACAAAGACGCGGTTGCCGTCTTTGGTTTCCAAATAGGTGTTGGTTTTGAGCTGGCCGGGATTGGCCACGGCAAATGCCTGCATGGCAGGACCGGACAAGCGTCGGTCGGTCGAATCGAAATCTACAGCCACCACCACCCATTTGTCCGAGGTCTGTTCGGCAAAGGCTTTCAAATCCTCTGCCATCTGCGGGTTTTTCATAATGACCTGTTTGGCAAACGCCTGGCGGATGGGTTTGGCCGACAAAAACCGTATGCGGTAGTTCATGTTGACGGCCTGGTTCAGCGCGCCTTGCTGGCTGCGACTGGAATTGCCGCCGCCGCTCGCCGTCGGGCTGAAAAACATTTCGGACGTATTGGTGTCGGTTTGCGTCTGCCCCCACGGCGAATCATTCAACATCTTGGTGACATCTTTTTCCGACCATTCCATCCAGGGTTTGTATTTCTTTTGCGCTCCGGCAACAACGGTCAGAGCAAACACGCACAGCAGAATCACGAGAACTTTTTTCATTTTTCCTCCAGATCAAAAATTTTCCAGCCAGATTGGCCGGTTCGGGCTGATTAGAATTACGGGCAAACAAAATCCAGAAATGTCGAAAACCGATCCGAACCATGATCGAGCGCAATGTCTCGGCGTTCATGGTCAATGTGCAGCACGGACATCAGCAGAGTGGCGCGTCCGTCGGTCAATCGCAAACTCAGCGGTTCGTAGCTTACTTCGCCAGCCAGCAAATCGGAAATCAGAAAGTGGCGACAGGCGAACGGCGGAATCGTTCCCAGCGAGATTCGCGTGACCAATCCGCGCGAACTGAACAATTCCAGCGAAGGATTTGCTTCCAATCCTTGATCGTCAATGTTGATGACGCCAATCAGCTCATCAAACCGAATCGCTGTTTTGGTTTTGACGACGCGCGCACCCGATGCAATGTAATCGGTTGCCAGACCGCCGCGTTCTTTCGGTTTTTGATACAACCGCGCCGAACGCAATCCGGGGCGAAAATGCGTGAAGGCATAAGCGTCCCATTCCGCGACTCGCACTTCGACTTTCATCAGCGTGTGATTGGTGTCGGGCGAAACCGCCACTCCCAAACCGCCAGCCGTGAAATCCGGCGAAATAGAAAGTCGGTTGAAATCCAGCGCGCAACTTTGATTCGCGCCCAATCGAATGACGCCACGTTCGGTTTGCTGAGGCAATGCCGACGCCAGTTTTTTATCCTCCATCGCCGACCAGATTACTTCGCCTTTGCCATCCACCGCGAAGGGGTACAGCCACAACGATTCTTCCAACGGCAAGCCGGCTCCCAGATAAAACCGCGAATCGAACGTCAAGCCGCCAATTTTTTTATGGTGAAACAGCAGCGGCGTGTACAACACGTTTTTCGCCTTGAACTGGTTTTTGTCGTCAAACGGCGCTGCGGCGGATTTTTGTTTGAACACGCTTTGATGAATCGGGTGTTCGACGCTGAACCGATGTTGCGCGCTGCGGCGAATCATCAAATAGCCAAAACTCTTCGCCGTTCCCTGATCGTTGACGACGGCAATCAGTCCGTTTCGGTCACTGGACGCCGTCTTTTCCGACGACCACGGAGCGGAAATCGTTTTGCCTGATTGCAGGTCGAACAACAACGAAGCGTGCGGTTTCAAATCGTATCGCTGACTGGCAAAACGTTTGCCCAGCGAATCAAAGACGTTGATTTCGCCTGCGCTGCGGTCGTTGTTCGGATTGAACAAACTGAACACGTTTTCATAACCGCCGGGAAACGGCATCGAATAAAAATAACTGTCGGTGTTCTGCCATTGCAGCGGATCGGGATTGGCGTGAACGTTGTCGAACGCTTGCCCCGTTCGCCAACGGATGAATGCCGAGCTGAACAAATCGCTGGCATGCGGCATTGCGGTTTCAGTGGCCGCCGAAACCGCTGGACGCAATCGAACTTTCAAGCCGCCGAAAAACTGTTTGGCCTCGCCGATCAATTCTCGAATCGGAATGACTGTCGTTCGCATTGCGGGGACGGTCATTCGTTTGGTGATGCCGTCTGAAGAACCGAAGATGCGTCCTGAAGCGTCGTACAGACAAATTTCGTAATCGGTGGAAAATTTGCCGTCAGTGTGTCCGGCGATTCCGGCAAAGGTGTCAGAGGTCAGCACGAGATCGCATTCCACACCGAGTTCCTTATCAACGACCACAAACGGCGCGGCCACTTCCAGCCAGCAACCTGCGGTTGAAGCTCGGAACGATTCGGCGTTGACGATTTTTGCAGGAATGACGGCTCCGGCAAGCGAGCAGGAAATAGAGGCCAGGAAACTGCGACGGTCGAAAGAAGACATTGAATTACGGCGTAAACAGCCCGTGCGGCTCAAATGGCCATACGGGCTGTCCACGCGAATCGAAGGTTAGAAATTCAACCTGGCAACGATTTGAACCAATCGTCCGCCCGGGTCTTGAGTATTGCTCGTATCCTGGAACGCCGACGTCACCTGACCGAACAACTGGTTGTTGAAATTGGTCAGATTGGTGCTGCCCAGGAAGTTGATGTTGTTGAACGCATTCAGGAATTCACCGCGCAATTCGAAGTTGACTCGTTCGGTGATTCTAAACCGTTTGACCGCGCTCATATCGAAGCGGGTGAACATCGGGCCGGTGACATACAGGTTTTGCCGCGCGCAATCGCCAGTAACCACCTGAATGCAATTCCGATTGTTGGCCGGAGCCAGATAACGTCCGGTCGGGGCGCCTTGCGCTCCGTAACCGTCCGCCGAAGTCGCGCTGACGCTGAACGCCTTGATCGTATTTTCGACGATGTCTTTCGGCAAGTGATAAACCACTTTCGCCGCATCGTCAAAATACAATCCGAACGATTTGCTAAATTCTTTTTCGGTCATGCCGACCAGATTGACGTTGCCGAAATCCTGGATGCGTCCGCTTTGCACCCGGCCCGTTCCGTGGAATTCCCATCCGCCAATGAACTGATTGGCGAAATTGCCAATACCGCCCCAAAAAGCTTTGCCTTTTCCGAACGGCAGTTCGTAAACCCAGTTCACCTTGAACGAATGCGCGACAAAACCGGGCGTGTCGTTATTGAGCGTATTGACGCGCGGCGTGCGGAACGAAAACCGCGACGAACTGAAACCTTTGGCCCAGGCGTAATTGGATTGGACCAAAAACCCATCTGCCAGACGGCGACGGAATTCCACCTGCAAGGCGTCGTAACGGGTGTAACCGCCGTTGCCGATGAACAAAGCTCCACCGCGCAAATCCGGGTTGGTCAAAAACAGGTTTGCAGGCAATCCAGCGGCCAGCGCATTGGCGCGCCGATTCGCATCGGTGTGCAGATTGGCGGCATAAGTCAACGGCGCGGGATTGTTCAATGCCAACGGATTGACGAACGTCGTGCTGGTGAACAAATTGGCCGCCGTCGAACCGATGACCGCCGCCGTGTAATTGGCGGCCACGTTCGGATCGCGATTGCCCGCAAAATACGCCAGCGTGATGGGCAATGGCGCAGTCCCGGTGTTCGGACCGAAATAACGGAAATTGGCTCCGCGTCCCGCCGCGATGTTGGCCTGCAAATTGGCCTGCGCCAGTTTGAATTCGTTGAGCATCCCATTTTCCAGAATGTTCTGCTCAACATCGTTCAAATTGTATTCAGTCCAACCGCGCAGATTGCGCGTGCCGACATAACGCACTTCAATCGCCATGTTCTTGCTGATTTCGCGTTGAATGCCGAAAGTCCACGATTGGGAATAAGGCACTTTGGTATTGGGATCGAAGATTTGCGCATCGCCGGTAATCACTTCTCTCAGCGGGTAATTTGGCGTACTGGCAAAACTCGGCGGCCCCAAGCGGCTGGTTTCGCGCAACAGAACCGGCAACGATCCCAGACTGCCGCCGACCAGATTGCCGATGGTCAAATTGCGGTCGGCATTGATTGCCGAACCGGGATTGGCGCCGAACTGGCCTGAAAAATCTCCCAATCCATTGCGGTTATACGCGATGGAATATCCGGCGCGCACGACTGTCTGGCCGCCATTTCCAACCAATGACTTCAACCAGCCGTTTTGCGCCTGCGGAGTCCAGGCAATTCCCAGATTGGGAGCGAAGTTCTTGTAATCGGTGTTATATGCCTGCGCGCCGTTTCTGAACGGAACGAATTGCGGCACGCGACCTGTCATCGTGCCCGGTTTGAACATGTTGCCAAGCCCGGAAATCCCAAACAGATCGCTGACGGAAACGGTCGTCCAACCTTCGTTCAGCGCAGTGAACGGCCCTTGCACTTCCCAACGCAAACCGTAAGTCAGTGTCAGGTTCGGGCGGGCGCGCCACGCATCCTGGGCAAAGATGCCGAATTCACGCTGGCGACCACGGTTGACCGATTCGCCCAGGTAGACATATTGCCCTGTTTTTTCGTCCAGCACCGCGCTGGCGGCAATGGAGGTCACTCGCCCGGTCAACACGGCATAAATGTTCTGTGCAGCAGTCAGATTCGCTGCCGAAGCGCCCGGAAAATTCGCCGCCACGAACATGCTGATGGCCGGATCATTGGCATTGACGCCGAATCCTATGTTTGGCGCAAGCCCCGGACGGCTGTGCAGCGTCAGATTGAATTGCTGGAATTGGCCGCCGAAACTCAGGTTGTGCGAACCGCGCGTCCAACTCAACGTGTCGCTGAATTCGCGCAACAACGGATTGCGACGGCTGGTGGCAAAAGTCGAAGTGGCGTTGTTGATGCCAGCGACGGTCAATCCGCCTGTTCCCGCCGCCGAACCGAATGTAAATCCTCCCTGGTTGGCAATGGTTCCATTGTAGCTTTCTGCGGTGGCTTCAGGATTGAAGCGTGACGGCCCGCCGGACAATCCTGTGCGCGCTTCATTAACCAGTGTCGGCGACAATGTCGAACGCACTGCCAACGATCCGGTGTAACGGTCGCCAATTTGACTGCCTTGATTCGGAAATCCAGGAAACGCCGGATCGCGGCTGTTCAGAAAATCCGGTTGGGAATAAAGTTTCTGGTAATTCCAGGTCACTTCAACGTGGTGTTTGTCCGTCGCATTCACGTCAAAGCGCGTCGTCGGAAAGTAAGTCGTGTTATTGCCTGTCGCCACATAAGCAAATCGTTCCAGGTTGGGATCGGTCAACGGCGTGATGCCTCCGCTGCTGGTCGAATTGCGAATGTCTGTCAGCAATTTGGCAATGGTCGGGTCGGGCGTGGCGGTTTGTCCGCTTCTGGCGGCCAGTTCAAACAGATTGACTTCGCGCACTTGTGTCTGGCCGCTGACCGTCACGTTGTACCGGAAAATGCCCGACTGAGTTCGCGGATTGAAAATGGTTCGAGTGCGATTGGCCGCGTTGGGCAAACGGAATTCTTCGTAATTGACGAAGAAAAACGCCTTGTTGCGGCCATCGAAAGCCGCCGGGCCGAAAACCTTCTTGGGAAACAGGAACGGCCCGCCAACGCGAAATCCATATTGATTGAGCAGAATACGCGCTCGGTCGGCTTTGCATTTTTCAGCGTCAAACGGTTGCGCAGTCGTGCCGCAAGTCAGCCCGGTTTCTTTGTGAATGGGCGCGCCGTCGCGGTTGTTGAACCAGTAATTGGAATTCAAAACAGGGTTGCGATGATATTCATAAATGCTGCCGTTGAAATCATTGCCGCCCTGGCGAGTGACGAATTTGATCTGGGTTGCGCCGCCGCCGCCGTTATTGGCGCCGGGCGTCGCGGTGGAAACAGTCACTTCCTGAATGGCGTCCAATCGCGGAGCCACACGGGCAAAAAATCCATCGCCTGTTTTGTTGAAATTGTCCTGCACGTTGATGCCGTCGAGCGTGATGTTGATGGCGCTTTCCGGCAATCCGTTGATGGTGGAATCGCGCGTCAATCCGGGTGTATCCACGCCCGGCAAAAAGACTATGAAGTTGAGCGCATTGCGGGAATTGAGCGGCAGATTGATGATCTGGTTGACATTCAATGTGGTGGAAATGTTCGCCGATTGGGTTTGCAGAATTTCCGCGCCGCCTTGCACGGTGACGGATTCATTGGCTGCGCCAACTTCCAGCGTGACGTTTAGATTTGCGGGCACGCCTGCGTCAATTTTGACATCCCGCACAATGACCTGCTTGAAGCCAGGCGCAGAAATCACGACGACATAAGTGCCTGCGCCCAACGACGGCACTGTATAACTGCCGCTGCCGGAACTCGTCGCTCGAAATTCCGCGCCAGTCGCAGTGTTTCTGACTTCTATGATTGCGCCTGACAGAACGGCGCCGTTCGGATCAGTGACTGTGCCGGACAGATTCGATGTTACCTGCCCGAAAACCGACATGCCGATCATCGCCATCCAGACGACGACCGCCATCAGATTACTTGCTTTGTACTTCATAAAATTCCTCCTGAAACGAAAGGGGTTGAGGGGATTCCGGTCTGAGGCTTACTGTCATCAGACCAGAAATGACAAAGCCTGGTGCCAAAGATTGATTCACTCGAAGAAGTAAATCGGTCAACAAAAGAATCAAACAGAAAGTTTCTGTTACGTTCTTGACTGGTACTGATTTGTAGCTGGACGGACTTTCTTTTTTTTTCTTGAGGGTGACGGCGGCGTGGTAAAGCTTGTTTATCTGCCGTCGGTTGCTGATACGGCTAACTCGCGGAAAAGGATGCGAATTTCTATTCGCGGAAAAACAGAGAGGAGTCCAGCCCCCAAGCCAGACCCCTCTCCCGGATGAACCTAAACCTGCGTCTGGGTTTAGAAGTTGATACGACCGACCAATTGGATCAAGCGTCCGCCCGGATCGTTCGTGGTCGAAAGATCGCGATAGGCTTGCGTCACCTGACCGAAGGTCGCCGTGCCGAAGCCGCCAACAGAATTCACGTCACTCGCCGGGTTGCCGACGATGAAATTGATGTGATTGAAGGCGTTCAGGAATTCGGCGCGGAATTCAAAATTCACGCGTTCGGTGATCCTGGTCTTCTTGACGATGCTCAGGTCGTAACGAGCAAAGCTCGGTCCGTACAGGATCATGTTGGTCGAACCGCACTGGCCAGTGAAGGCTTCAATGCAATTGCCACGGCTGGCCGGAGCGATAAACCGTCCGGTCGGAGCGCCCAACGTGCTGAAACCGTTGGCGCTGGTCGGGCTGACGTTGAACGCGCGGCGGGTGTTGTCAATGATGTCCTGCGGCAGGAAGTACGCAATGCGTCCCGCGTCATCGAAACGCATTTTGACTTCTTTCTGCAGGTCGTCGCGGGTCATTCCAACCAATTGCACGTTGCCTATGTTGAACGGAGTTCCGCTTTGCACGCGGGCAGCGCCGTGAAATTCCCAGCCGGCGATCATGCGGTCAACAGCCTTGCCTACGCCGCCGCCGAACGCCTGACCACGCCCGAACGGCAATTCGTAAATCCAGTTCGCCTTCAGCGCGTGGGTGATGTTGAACGGCGTCACCGTCTTGCTCAGCCCCATGTCGCGGAAGGTCGAAGGTTGTCCCACCACCGCCGAACTGCTGGTAAAGGCATTGGTGAAGCCTTTGGCAAAGGTGTAATTGCCCTGCACCAGCAAGCCCTTGGCCATGCGGCGACGCAATTCGATCTGCAACGAATCGTAGTAGCTACGACCGTTGTTTTCGATTGACCACGCGCCGCCCAGTTTGCCGGGGTTGACGATGAAGAAGTTCGCCGGCATGCCTGCCGCAATGCCGTTGCCCCGGAACGTGGCGTTGCTGATGAAGTTGCTGGTGAATGTGCCCCACGAAGGACCGTTCGCCGCCAGCGCATTGACCAACGTGGCGTTGGCGAAGTTGGCATTGCCGTAATTGGCCGCAGTGGCCGCCGCCGAAGCCGGTTGTCCGGTCAGGAAGCCCAGGATGATCGGCAACGGAGCCGTTCCGGTGTTCGGGCCGGCATAACGGAAGTTCGCGCCGCGACCGGCGGCAATGTTGGCCTGCAAATTGGCCTGCGCCTGTCTGAACTCGTTCAGGAAACCGTTTTCGATGACGTTGGTTTCGTTGAGGTTGAACTGTTGCCACAACTTGACGCCGCGGTTGCCGACATAACGCGCTTCAATCACGGTGTCGCGGTTGATTTCGCGCTGCATGCCGAAACTCCACGATTGGACATAACCCAATTGCAGATTCGGATTGAAGGCATTCGCGGAATTGGTGATGGCGCCTTGGTTCGGATAAACCGGATTGGTTTGGAACGTTGGCGGAGCCAATCGGCTCTTGTCGCGGAACAGCACGGGCAAGGTTCCCAGATTTCCGAGCGCCAGATTTTTGCTGGCGACAATCGAAAGCCCCGGATTGCTGGCCAGAATGCTAGTGAACACGTTCAAGCCTTCACGGACAAACGCGACGGAATAACCACCACGAAACACGGTCTGTCCACCATTGCCCAGAACTTTGTTCATCACGCCACCGCTCGGTCTCGGCGTCCAGGCAAACCCCAAACTCGGCGCGAAGTTGTTGTAATCCACATTGTAAGAATTGGTTTCCGGCGAGAATTGGGTGAATTCAGTCACCTTGCCCGTTTGGGTTCCCGGTTTGAACAGGTTGCCAGGACCGGAAATACCGAACAATTCATTGAACGTGGTTTGCGAATACACAGCGGTTTTGGCCTGGAAAGGCAATTGCACTTCCCAGCGAACGCCGCCGGTCAAGGTCAGGTTCGGATTGACGCGCCAGGCATCCTGAGCGAAGAATCCAAATTCACGCTGGCGAGCACGTTCCACTCTGGGCCCAAGGTAGGTGTATTCCTGCGTATTTTCATTCAATACCGCCGGAGCGTTGATGGAGGTCACACGCCCCGTTAATGTCGCGTAAATGGCACGCGCATTGGCCAAATCGGTGGCCGAAGCGCCCGGGAAATTAGCAGCGGTGAACATTGCGTTGGCCGGGTCGGTGGCATCCACGCCCAAACCAATGGTCGGAACCTGCTGTTGTATCCATTGCCAGAAATCAATGTTGGTAAACGAACCGCCGAAACTCATGGAATGTGAGCCGCGCGTCCAGGTCAGCGTATCGGTGAAGGTCTTCACCGGAGCATTGCGGCGCTGGGGTGTGGTGGAAACAGTGGCTCCGGTGATGCCCGCCGCGCCGATGCCGATGCTGAATCCATCCTGATTCGCCAACGGACCGGTGAATTGTCCAACGTTGACGTTCGGGAAGAACAAGACCGTGCCGCCCGTCAAACCGAAACGAGCTTCATTGACAATGGTCGGCTTAGATCGGTTTTCAGGTCACTGTATGGAATACCCGCAAAACTTGAACCAAGC
>CAYYDG010000059.1:0-43548 GCA_964470555.1 uncultured Heliomicrobium sp. | reverse complement strand
CTTTCTCTCTTCAGCCTGCTTTTTCTACACTTATCGCCTTACCGAGAATTGCTGCCGGTTTTCAGAGTTTTGTTGCCATGAATCGGGACGGAAAGGCGGACTTCACTCCCTGCCCGACCATAAATGTGGTGGCTGCCATTTACTCGCAGCAAGACCCATCCATGTCTTTCGAGCGCTTTGGCAAACTCTTTGCCGGAGACGGATTTCATACGGCAATTTCCAGCACCCGCTGATTCGCGCCAAGCTGAATCGGCGTGACTTCGACGGACAAACACCCTTCGACGGCTTCGTACAAATTCTGAAGCAACTCTTCAAAGGTGTCGCCCTGTGTGGCGCATCCCGGAATCGAAGGAACTTCAGCCCAATATCCGCCTTCTTCCGCTTCGTGAACGATAACTTTGATTTTCATAAAATGATTATACCGAATTGCCGCAATCAGGCACGGCTTGCTTGCACCATCAACACTTTTACTTCGCTTTCAAGCCGTCCTTCAAGTCGGTCTTTTTCCACTTCCAGATCATGAGTGATTTGCAGGTTAAGCCAGAAACGCTCTGAAAGGCCAAAGTACCGTGACAGTCGAATCGCTGTGTTCGCCGTGATTGAATAATTGCCGCGAACAATGTCGTTGATCCTGCCGACTGAAACGCTGATGTCTTTTGCCAATTGGTGTTGGCTGATGTCCATGGGCTTCAGGAATTCTTCCAACAGAATTTCACCCGGATGGATTGGCATGTCTTTCTTTTTCATGATCTGCCCTTCTAAGTTCGATCAACTTAATTCCATTGAATGGACCTATTGAGGATAAAATTGGTTTGTGAATAACAGATGGAGCATTTGAGTTTTGGAGATTAGGCGTCGCCATAGTCATTGCCTTGGCAAGTTTATCTGGATGAACCTTTTTTATGTGATTGGTATAGTTGCTCTTCTTGATATTGGCACGGCAATAATCGCAGGCCACCAATTTCGATTGATTTGAAGGTTTTTGTTGCTGGGAAGGGCGTGATCTTTTATCTGGGCGTGATGTAGGGGATGGTATGCTTGAACTCTCATTGCGAAGTGGCAAAAATGCTCCAGCCCTTTTGGCTTTATTGTTTTCTAGTGCCTTTTTCCCCAGGTAAATCACTTGTTGCTTTAGCTCCTCATTTTCCTTTTTTAGCTGAGTCAACTCGAACACCCAATCCATTTCTGGGCTTGTCGCAAGATCGAGGTTTTCTCGAATTAGCCTGAGTAATCCGTCTACTGCACTGACGAGTTCTTGTAAGCGTCTATCATCATTCGAGCCTGAGTTGTCACTGGCTGAATGTGCGGTCAGAGAGCTTTTAATGTTATGAAGCTCTGAAGTGTAACGATCAATTTTATCCTCAAGTAACGATACCCATCCCATCGTTATCTCCTCGAAACAAAAAAGGGAATGTGGAGTATTTGGGGCGCGGCTCAATTCATCGCCTTCGTCTTCTCTTCATAGCGCAGAATCATTCCGCGGTCGCCGACGGCCCAGCCTTTGTAAGGAGACAAAAAGAAGATGCTGCGGATACGGCTGCCTTTGGCGGTGAAGTCGTTTTGCCAGGACTGGCCTCCGTTGTCGGTGCGCATCAGGGAAGTGTCGTAAACGACGGCTTCGGCGCTGCCTTCACGCGGCGCGAAGGCGGCCATCCAGCCGTTGGTTGGATCGAGGAATTGGGTGCTGTGCGTGGCTCGGCTTGGAGTGCGGTGCTGTTCCCAGGTTTTGCCTCCGTCGCGGGTGTGCAGCGCGAAGAAGAATCGGTTTTCACCATCGCGCATTTCGCCGGTGACCGAACCGGTGTTTTCATCCGTGAACCGAACCGAATGCAGCAAACCCGGCGTGAAGCGGCCTGAAACGTGCTGAGTTTGGAGCGTCAGCGGCAATCGTTTCCAGGTGTTGCCTCCGTCGGAGGTGACGAACAATCCGCCGATGTTGCTTTGCGCGCGTCCGTAAAAGTTGCCGATCAGCCAGCCGTGTTTTGCATCGAGGAAGTACACATCCCGAAAGCCAAAGTTGTAATTGGACGATTCGACCGGTAAGCCGATGACGCTTTGGATTTCTTCGACGGGTTTCCAGTCGTTGCCGCCGTTTGTGGTTCGCAACACAGTGGCGTTGCGACCAACCGCCCAGCCGTTTTGCAAGTCCGAGAAATGCACGCTCAACAGATTCGGAATCTTCTGGATCATCCAGGTGCGACCGCCGTTGATCGTGCTGAGCAACACAGTCTCGCCGTCATCGTCCTTGCCAAGCGAATCGCCGATCATCCAACCGTGATTCCAGTCCAGGAAATAGACGAAGTTGATGTTGGCAGAAACTCCACTGAGCAGAGGTTTCCAGGTGCGTCCGCCATCGGTTGTACGATACACGGCTCCGGCGTCGCCCGCTGCCCAGCCGGTCATCGAATCCACAAAATGAACCGCGCGAAGATTTTTGTCGGTTTCGACCGTGCGGCGAACCATACGCCAATTGGTTTTGGAAAGACTGGCTTCGGTCAACGCATCCGCCAGCATCGGAGTGGCAATTTTTGGCTCGTCTTCAGCGGAAGAAGTCAGCGACTCTTCCGGTTCGGCGACTTTTTCTTCCAATTTCAATTCCTGTTTTGGTTCCGGTTTCGATTCGACGCCAGTTTCTGATTCGGTTTTCTCTTTTCCAGTCTCAACAGGTTCTTTCGCCGGATCGTGTTTCGGCTCAGGCGTAACAGTGGCAACCGATTCCGTCTTAGGTTTAATCGGCTTGGTTTCAGCCGGTTTTTCTGCGGAAATGGTGGCAACTGTGTTGGATTCGACGGACTTGGCTTCCTCAATTGATTTGGCTTCAACCGCTTTAGATTTTTCAGCAGGTTTGGCCGCAATTTGGGTTTCTTCAGAAGAACCTTTTTCTATTTTGGCATCGGCAACTGAGACTGGCTTCGCCTCCGATTTGGAGGTCGGCTTGGTTGAGGTTGGTTTTGTTTCGCGGCGCACAGTCAGCGTGGTCATTGCCGGTTCATACGGCATGACGACAAATTCCTGAATTGCGCCTTTGGCGACCAGTTGATTCGCAGCGGTTTTGGCGGTTGGCATTGAAGCGAATTTGCCGATGCGAACGCGATAGCGCATGCCTTTGCCAGGAACTTCGGATTTGACCAGATAGGCTTCGACGCCTTTGGATTTCAGGTCGGCGATCATGGCTTGAGCTTCGGATTCGCTTTCGGCGGACGCGATCTGTATGGAGAAGCTGCGGCTTTGCGCCTGGGCGTTGATTGAGCCGAAAAAGAGATTGGGCGAAATAAAAACCGTTGTGGTCAGGAAGAAAACCAACAACAACGCGCTCAGGAAAGAGAGTTTCAAGAGTTTCATAACGATCCGAACTGGTTGGGAAGCGGGGCGGTTGGAATGCGGGGTTAATGACAGATGCGGGCGCATCATAGCACCGAGCTAATAATTTGTCCCGCTTTTTGTCGAAATCTTTGCTGGTCAACCACGCGAGCCGCCGGTACAATGGCTGCGACTCGGAACTCTTCCGAGAGATTCTGGCTAGGATCAGTTTCCAAATGACATCTTTGTAGTTATCTTTTTTGACTTTGAGGACTTGATGAATCGAATCCATCTGCACTCATCAATAACCTGTGGTGTGAGCGGCTTGCTTGTTGTTGTTATGCTTTTAGCTGCCTGTGGCTCTCCGTCGTCGCCAACTTCGCATTCCGACCACCAGGGAAATCATCAAGCGCCAAATCAGGCTGCTGGAAGGCCTACGCCCCGAATTCCCGCTTTTTTTGAAAGTGTGGAAAGCGCCAGACCTCTGCCTGCGGTGCTTGACCCCAAACAATTTTCCGACCCCGTCGTCGTAAAAGCCTACAGCTACGCGCAACAGTATCCGGAAATTTTCGCACAGCAGCCCTGTTACTGTTATTGCGATGCCGGTGATGGGCATAAGAGTCTGTTGGATTGTTATGCCACGACTCACAGCGTTGGCTGACAGCTTTGTCTCAAGGAGGGTCTCCTTGTTCACAAGCTGATAGGCGAAGGCAAAACCGCGACTGAGATTCGTGACCTGATCGTTCAAGGCGGCTGGAAGGATGTAAAACTTCAGTAAGGTCGCAATGGTCGCAATTCTGCCCCGATTAACAACTCTCATCTGTAAACGAAGTTGAAGCTATGCGTACAGTTTTTTTCGTGGGATTGCTTCTGCTTGTCTGCCGTGGGGTATCGGCTCAGACCATAACGGTCAGCAATTTTCTGCACCCTGACGCGCCGATTTCGCGGGAATCGTTTGCGGCCATTGACGGCCAGAATTTCACCGACACCCAGTTGGTGGAGCCATTTTCGCCTCCGACATCGTTGGGCGGAGTGACTGTGACAGTGGATGGCGTGCCCCAGCGAATTCGTTCGGTTTCGCCGACGCGAGTCGTGATTTTGGTGGACGGTCCGGGACCTGCGCAGCGGTCGCTGGAGCTGAAAACCAAAACCAACGTCATTCACCGCACGGCTTTGAGATTGGTGACATACTGGCCGAGCGTATTTGTGCAAAGCACCGGCGAGAACAGCGAAGCGTTTTACCCTTCGGGGTTGTGGACAATAGATGGTTTGACATTTCTCCCATTGACCAGCGCTGCCATTCCCGTTGGTCCCGCCAATCGCCCGACATTGGTGGTGATTCAAGGTTCCGGCTGGAGGTTGAACGCTTCCATTGTGCAGGTTCGGTTGAATGGCGCTCCGTGTGTAGTCGTGGCGGCGCGGCCATCGTCCTTGTTCGCCGGACAGGACGAGCTGGTGTTTCAGGTTCCGCATTATCTGGCCGGACGCGGAGTGTTGGACTTGACCGTTTCGCTGGCCGGGCGCGATTCCAACTTTGCACGAATCAATCTTGGAAACGCCGCAAGTTTCACGGCCAGGTAATTCCAACGAGAGAAAGAAGCCTAATTTGCCGATTGCTCAACCAGCACGTATAATTCGCGCCAGCCGTAAGTAAACCAGTGGTAAAGATTAAATGCTTTGCCTGAAAACCGACAAATTGGAAAAGAATGACCAAGGACTCACTCGGAATCGTTAAGCGCCCTCAAGTGGGCGGAGATGTTGAAACCCAATGCAAGAAATGTGGAGAGAGCCGCGCTCACGTCATTGTCGCGTTAAAAGATGATGGCGAGATTGCGAAGGTTCAATGCGGATTTTGCGGAAGCAATCACGTCTACCGTCCGGCTAAGACCAAAACCAAAACCTCTTCAACCCGCACGACCAGTCGTAGCAAAAAAGATTCGTCCGAATCGTCAGGACCGCCGCGTCCTTATTCGATGCAGGATCGGTTTGCCGCCGGGGATCAGATCGAACATCCGAAATTCGGCAAAGGAACCGTCGTCGAAGTCCGTTCCGGCAAAATTGACGTGAAGTTCGGCAGGGAAATGAAGACTCTGATTCACGCCGCGTAACATCGGCGTGAATCTTTTAAGACTGAAAACCCTTCAGCCATTCGGTCAGGAATTGGCGAGTCTGTAACAAGGCTTTGCCGCGATGGCTGCGCGGAGATTTTTCTTCGCGTGTCAATTCCGCGAAGGTCAGCCCTAGCTCTGCATCAATAAAGACAGGATCATAGCCAAATCCCTGTTCACCTCGCGCTTCGTAAGCGATCTGACCTTCACAGCGACCTTCAAACATCTCGTTCAATCCGTTGCCAATCAGCGCAATGTTGCACACGAAGCGAGCCGTGCGTTTGTGGTCGGGAACGTCTTTCAACTCGCTGAGCAGCAATTGAACCTGTTCGGCGCTCGACAGGTGTTCGCCGCCGTAACGCGCTGAATAAACGCCCGGCCTTCCATCCAGCGCATCCACTTCCAACCCTGAATCATCCGCCAGCGCAAGCAATCCCGTCAGCCGGTGATAATGCTCCGCTTTGATCAGCGCATTTTCAGCAAAGGTCTGACCGGTTTCTTCGACGGTGGCGGGAATTTCCGGCAAGTCGGAAAATCCGATGACGCGGCAATCCAGTCCTTCCAGCATCGCGGCAAGTTCAGCCACTTTGCCGGGGTTTGACGTTGCAATCAGTAAAGTTGTCATAAGGGGAAAATCAGAAGGTCAGAGTGATGTCCGCGCCAACGCGAACGATGGCGACAGTGATGTTGTCGTTGCCGCCGCGTTCGATGGCTAATGCGACCAGGGCTTCGCAGGCATGGGCGACCGGCGCGCATTGTGCCAGGCGGAAGATTTCTTCATCGCGCACCAGATTGGTCAATCCATCGGTGCTGACGATGAAAGTGTCACCTTCCTTCAGCGAAATCGGTTGCGGTAACACGTCGGGCAAAATCTGGTTTTTCAATCCCAGAGCGCGATCCAGCCAATTGCGGTCAGGGTGGTTTGAAGCTTCTTCTTCGGTAATCAGACCATCGTCCAGCATGCGCTGGGCCCGCGAATGGTCGCGGGTGAGTTGGCGAATGCGGTTGTCACGAATCAGATAAATGCGGCTGTCGCCGACGTGAGCCACATGAGCCGTGTCATCGTTGAGCGCCAGCACTGCACAGGTCGAACCCATTCCCCTGCAATGACGGTCGCGTTCTGATCGGTTGAAGATCAACCGGTTGGCTTCGGCGACAGCCAACGCCAGCCGGTCGTTGATCGAAAAACCCGAACTCGTCGTGCTGAAAAAGCTTTGGCGAATGGTTTGCACCGCCAATTGACTGGCGATTTGACCGCAGGCGACTCCGCCCAGCCCATCGGCAACAACAATCAGGTTGTAACCGTGGGTTTCGTCGCTGACGCAGGTGATCGAATCCTCGTTGTTTTTTCGCTCAAGTCCGGTGTCAGTTCGATGAGCGATGTTTATCTGGCGACGCATAGGAAAATCAAAATACAAAAATCGAAACTCCTGACGTGGTTCCGGGCGGGTATCAGTTTGAGTTTTCGACGTCTGCCTTTTGCCTTTTGATTTTTACGAAATGCGCTGTGCGGAAATAAAGGTCAGGGTCGTGTTTCCCAACCGCACAGCGTCATAACTCTGAAGAGGATGAGCTTCACTAATTTCCCGGCCATTGACGAAAGTGCCGTTGCGCGACAAATCGTCTTTGATCAGAAATCGGCCATCGCGGTAAACGATGATCGCATGCGAACCGCTGACGGTTTCGTCTTCAATCACTATGTCGCAAACCGGATTGGCTCCCATGCGGTTGTAACCGGCATAGATTCGAAAATCTTCGCCATCGGGATTGCGATTGTAAGAAACCAGCCAGCCAACCAGTTTGCCTTTGCTGGAGCGTTGAAGCCCGGCTTCGTCGGCAACCAGAATGGTGCGTCGCTCGTCGTCGCGGTTGACTGCCACAGGAGCGGCGGGAATCGGAGCCGGAGGCGCTGGGGCTGCGTGAGACATGAAATCAACTACATCATTTGAAACGACAGTTGCCGCCTGAGCCAAAGGCGGTGGCGGAGGAGGCGGAAATGCCTGTGCCAACGCTTCCGGTTTGGATTCCATCGTAATTGCAGGCATTTCGGCGATGGTTGTTTCGGCCAGATGAGAAATCATTTCCGTCGGCGCTGAAGCCTGTGTAGGCGCTGATTGAGGCGCGGTCTGGCCAAGCACTTCTTCCAGATCAATGCCGCCAATTTTTGTTTCAAACGCTTCCGGCGGACTGTTCAACGGCTCAAACACCTGGGCAGAGCCGACTCGCGTTTCAAAGTTGGTAGCGAATGGTTCGGCATTGGTGGAAAAATCTGGCGCCACGTTGGGCGAAGAAGCCATGGGCGCAACAACCGGATAAGCGTTCGGAGGTTCGAAGGCAGTCGCCGGTTCTTCAATACGAGTGGCGAAATCGTTCGGAATTTCCTGCGCCGCAGCCGATTCCGGTTGCGGGCAATAAGGACAGTATTGGTAAACGGCGCTGTAAACATGCCCCTGTGGGCAGTTGATCAGCGAAGAAGTCGGCATCGAAGGGCGCGGAAACGGATTTCCGCAATTGCCACAAAACTTGGCTGTGTCCATGTTCTGGCTACGGCATACCGGGCAGCTCAGCATTTGAATCTTCCTCCTAAAAACTCGATTATCATCATTGCTTCAACTGACAACAAAAACGTGCTCGCCTGTCCAAATAGTTTAGCGGCAATCCAAAGTGACAAAACTGGTCGGGGGATCAAGCACGATTGCGCGCATCTTAGCATGAGCAAAGCAGTTTGCGAGTACAGTTTCTGTTTGACGGTATACAGGGCTTTAAGTACACTCGCGCCCGCCAGTGAACGCTACTCACACCGGCATTGATTTCAACGAATCTCCTCGCTTCAGCAGCAGTTTTTTGTGAATTTTGCTGCGGATACGTTGAAAAGCGTCGCTGACACCTTGATCTGCTGGACTTAAAAATGCGGTGGGATTTTTACGGCTAATCGTGATTGATTACTCCGCTGTCTTGAGCCACGACACTGGGCCTCATTTATAAATTCGCCCCTGACATCTATAAAGATCAAAGCGCTTTGCGTTTGCAGACGCCTGGCGGCATCCTCAACATACACATTTTCAATTTCGTTTTTGCAGGGCAACCAGAGAAAAAGACCCTGAACCAGGAGAGACATTTTCGACATGCCGACTTCACTGTTACCCTCACTCAAAGCCCGAACAAACTCCTTTGCTCGCATGATCATTGCCGTGTCATTGATTCTGATTTTGGGATTGCCGTTGTTCGCAGTTTGGAAAACAACGCGCGCCGCCAAACAAAATGAACAGAGTGAGCAGTCGGCCTCTCGTAACGTCTCCGGCGAACGCCCGACTGGTTATCGCAGCGCAACCGGCAAACACAAGCTGCGCGTAACCGACCCGCAGCAAGCGCGCGAATTGAAACGTCTGGGCGCGAAATTGGTGGCGGATTACGGTTCTTTTCAGGTTTTCAGCGCCGACGAATCGGTCGTCCGAACGATGAGCAAAGCTTCTGCTTTGACTTTTGCCGACGAAGACAATCTGATTCTGCTCAATGTTGGCGCGCTGGACACAACCAAAGCGGAACTTCAGCAACAACGTGGCCGAACGACCAATTTGTCCGACGGCGAAGCGTCGCTTCATCTGGTGCAATTTGCAGGCCCGATCAAACCGAACTGGATTGAAGAACTGGAAGCGACCGGCGTTGAAATAGTCAATTACATTCCAAACAACGCCTATCTGGTGTTCGGTCAGGAACAGCAACTGGCGCGGCTTTCTGACTGGGCTGCCCGTACGGAATATGTTCAATGGGACGGCGCTTACAAAAGCGAATACAAGATTGATCCGGCGACTGCCTCTCAATTGCGCGACGTGCAATCGTTGCAAGGTGTCAACCAGCTTTTTGCCGTGCAACTGGCCAATGACGGAAACGGAAATCAACTGACGCTCAGCGCCATTAACGGCTTGAAGACGGAACAGATTCGCAGCCAGTACAGCGTGTTGAAATTCGTCAACATCATTGTCCAATTGCCGGTGCTGTCCGTGGATCGGCAATTGGCGACGCGACCGGACGTGATTTCGATTGCGAATTACGTTGTGCCTGAAAAATATGACGAAAGACAAAACGTCATCATGACCGGCAATCTGACGGGCAATTCGCCCACGCCTGGAAATTACCTGACCTTTCTGACCAATCAGGGATTCGATCAGACCCAGTTCGACGCGTCGGGATTTGCGGTGAATGTGGTTGACAGCGGCATTGACAACGCCACTACCTCGCCGAATCACTTCGCACTGTATGCCGGAGGGCTGACGACCAATCCCAGCCGCGTGGTGTTCAATCGTCTGGAAGGAACTCCGAACGGAATCAACAGCACGCTGCTCGGTTGTGACGGGCACGGAAACATCAACGCGCACATCATCGGCGGATTCATTCCGAATGGTTCGCCGTTCAACGCCTTTCCGCACGCGGATGCCAGCGGATTCCGATATGGTCTGGGCGTCGCTCCGTTTGTCAGGCTCGGCTCGACGGTTATTTTCGATCCGAACGTTTACACCTTTCCCGATCTGACGGCGATTGAATCGCGCGCCTACAACGACAATGCCCGCATCAGCAGCAACAGTTGGGGATCGAATGTCGGCGGGGCTTATACGATTGATTCGCAGACCTACGACGCGCTGGTGCGCGATTCGCAACCAACCGGAGCGCCTTTCACACAGGCTGGAAACCAGGAAATGGTGATTGTGTTTTCGGCTGGCAATCAGGGACCGTCTTCCAGTTCGATTGGCGCGCCAGGAACGGCCAAAAACGTCATCACGGTTGGGGCGGCGGAAAACGTGCAAGCCATTGGCGGAACCGACGGCTGCAATATCGCTGATTCAGGAGCGGACAACGCGAACGAAATCATCAGCTTTTCCAGCCGAGGCCCGACCACGGACGGACGCCGCAAACCGGAAATTGTCGCTCCGGGAACTCACATCACAGGCGGAGTCGCCCAGGCCAGCAATCCCGCTCCCACTGGAACCGGGAATCCCTGTTATACCGGAAACGGCATTTGCGGCGGGGCTTCCGGCGCAAATTATTTCCCCAGCGGCCAACAGTTTTATTCCGCATCGTCTGGAACCAGCCATTCGGCTCCGGCGGTGGCCGGCGCTGCTGCGTTGCTGCGCCAACGATTCATCAATGCCGGGTTGACGCCGCCTAGTCCGGCGATGACCAAAGCCGCGTTGATGAATTCGGCTCGATATATGACCGGCGCAGGCGCGAATGACACCTTGTGGTCTTATGTGCAGGGCATGGGCGAAGTCAATTTGACGACGGCAATGGGATTGTTTTCGGCTCCGTCGGTCTTGCGCGATCAAAGCCCCGGCGACATTTTCACAGCAACGGGACAATCCAGAACCTACACCGGCACGGTTTCAAATGCCGGGCAGCCGTTTCGCGTCACGCTGGCCTGGACTGATGCGCCCGGTTCTACGACCGGCAACGCCTTCGTCAACAACCTGGATTTGGAAGTCACTGTCGGCGGGCAAACTTACAAAGGCAACGTGTTCAGCGGCGCAAATTCCGCAACCGGCGGAACAGCCGATCCGCGCAACAACGCCGAAAGCGTATTTCTTCCGGCAGGAGTCAGCGGCACGTTCACCGTTCGAGTGATTGCCGCAAACATTGCCGGGGACGGCGTGCCGAATGCAGGCGGAGCGCTGGATCAGGATTTCGCCCTGGTCATCAGCAACGCGGTTTCAAGCCCTTTGCCGGTCATTGCTCCCGCCAGTTCGACTATCACGGCGGAAAGTTGCGGAACCGGCAATGGCGAAATAGACCCGGGCGAAACCGTGACGATTGACCTGACGCTGCAAAACGTAGGGAACTCCGATACGACCGATCTGGTCGCCACGTTGCAAACCGGCGGAGGCATCATCAATCCCAGCGCAGCGCAAAATTACGGCGCGATGGTCGCCGGAGGCGATACCGTGACGCGATCATTTACGTTCACAGCCGCGGGAACCTGCGGCGGAACAATTACGGCGACATTGGATTTGCAGGATGGCGAAACGAATCTGGGAACGGTGACGTTTACCTTCAGGTTGGGCGCGATACTGGAAAGCTCTATGACGTTTTCCAACACTGGTTCGATCAACATTCCGAATGGCGCGCCAGCTTCGACTTCAGGCAATGCCTTGCCATACCCCTCGCAAATTACCGCTTCCGGATTGAGCGGCACGATCAGAAAAGTCACCGTCACGCTCAACGGACTCAATCACACTTTCCCCGACGATATGGATGTTTTGCTGGTCAGCCCAGGCGGTCAAGCAGTGATGTTGATGTCCGATGCCGGAGGGGCGACAGACATCGTCAATGCCACCATCACTTTTGACGACACAGCGGCGGAAATCCCGGATTCGGCAGCCATTACATCCGGAACTTATGCTCCGGCAAATTACGGTGGAATCACGGACATGTTCGCTTCGCCAGCGCCGGTTGGCCCTTATTCGACTTCGCTTTCTACGTTCAACGGGGTTTCTGGCAATGGCGTCTGGTCGCTGTTTATTGTTGACGATGCCGACATCGAAAGCGGCAGCATAACCGGCGGTTGGTCGTTGACCATCACGACCGGAGTTCCGGCCTGTTGTGCGCCGGATTGCCCGGCGATCACGGTCAACCCGCCTACGTTAAGCAGTGTCCCGCAGGGAACCCCGTATTCGCAGACCTTTACTCAAAGCGGCGGAGTTGCGCCGGTATTTTTTGGAATTACCGGCGCAGTTCCGCCCGGTTTGAGTTTTTCCGGCGCGACTTTGAGCGGGACGCCGACTCTGATGGGAACGTACAACTTCACGGTTTCGGTCGTTGACTCCAATGGTTGTGTTGGCAGCGCCAATTATTCCCTGACGATTTCCTGCCCCACCATCACATTGAATCCGCCGACTTTGCCCAATGGAATTGTCGGCAGAGCTTACAGCCAGCAATTGAGCCAGACCGGAGGCACGGTTCCGGTGACGTTCTCGCAAATTTCTGGCACCTTGCCGAACGGAGTGACGCTCAACAGTTCCGGCTTGCTGTCCGGTACTCCGACGGCAAGCGGAACGTTCAACTTCACGCTTCAGGTCAGAGACGCCACCAATTGCACCAGCGCCAGAGCCTATTCGGTGGTGATTTCGCGGTTGCAGTTTTACCCATTGGCGTCGCCGATTCGGTTGTTGGATACGCGCGTCGGCGAACCCGGTTGCGACACGCCGGGCGCGAAAATCACCGGCGGGACTTCGCGCACGCAAACAGCGCGGCGCACCTGCAATGGCCAGACTATTCCGGCTAATGCCATGGCCATCACAGGCAACATCACAACCGTCGAATCAGGCGGAGGTTTCTTGACGCTGTATCCCAGCGATGTCAGCCAGCCGACTGTGGCAAATTCCAATTTCCAGCCGAATGAAATCATCAACAATGTTTTCACTGTCGGGTTGGGCGAACCGGATGGCGCGTTCAAGGTTTTTGTCACTTCGGACACGGATGTGGTGATTGACGTGACTGGGTATTACGCTCCGCCGGGAACTGGCGGGTTGTATTTCCATCCGTTGCCGAAACCGGTGCGGTTGCTGGAAACGCGGCAGGGATTCAAAGGATGCAACACACCGGCTGCGCCTATTCCCGGCGGCACGGATGTTACGCAATCGGCTCCGATCACCTGCGAGGGAGTGACAATCCCGGCTTCGGCTACGGCGATTGTCGGCAATGCCACGGTGGTCAACAACGTCAGTGGTGGATTCCTGACCTTGTTTCCGGCCAATGTCACCCGGCCATTGGTGGCCAATTCCAATTTCACGCCGGGACAGATCAGAAATGCGCCGTTCACCGTGGGGTTGTCGCCGACCGGGCAATTCAAGATTTACTCGACGACCGTGACGGATTTGGTGATAGATGTTCTTGGGTATTACAGCGCAGACGCCACAGACATCAATGGCGCGGGGCTGGCTTTCACGCCGTTGCAACGTCCTGTGCGACTGCTTGAAACCAGACCAGGCTTTACAGGCTGCACGTCGCTGGGCGCGCCAATCCCAGCGCTGGGAATGCTGACTCAGGTGGCGCGAGGCACGTGCGACGGCATGGTGGTTGCCAACACCGCACTGGCGGTCGTTGGCAATGCGACTGTGGTCGAACCGGGAGGAACAGGCTTTTTGACATTCTGGCCCGGCAATGTCCTGCAACCCACCGTTGCCACGTCTAACTTCACGAACGGCCAGGTTTTCAATCGCCACTTTACCGTTGGCTTGGGACCATCCGATGGCGCGTTCAAGATTTTCACGTCTGTGAGCACGCATTTGGTGGTGGATTTGTCGGGATACTTCGCGCCTTGAAATGGCAATCGAATCGAACATGAAAAAAACGGCATTCATCGTGATTGTGACAAATTTCGATGAATGCCGTTTTTTGTTTCTCTAGCCCGTCGGTTAAAACGGGATCAACAGCCGATGCAATCGTGCGCGGATTTTGTGTTTGAGTTTTCCGCGCCAGCCGTGAATCGGTTTGCGAAATACGCCTACCGTATCGCCCCAGGCGGAACTGGCCTGATCTTCGTGAGCGCCCCAATCCGTGCCGGTTTCGATCAAATCCAATTTGGCGTATTTGGCCAACGCGCGAAACCCATCGGGATAATACCGCCAGCAATCCACCGGATAGCCGTGTTCAGGGCCGCGCGAGGGCGCAATCAAAAACACGTAACCGCCGGGTTTTAACACGCGCTCGATTTCGATCCAGGTCAGCCAGAAAAATTCTATGTGTTCAAAGGCTTGCCCGGAAATGACCACGTCGGCATGTTCATCCGGCAACGGCAATTGGTAAGGCGAAGTCAACGCCAGATCAACATTCGGCCCGGCGGCCAAATCTATTCCGGTGTAGCTCCATTTCCTGGAATTCAGCAGCGGTTTGTAACTGCCATTCACGTCGTAACTGCCGATGTCCAAAATCGTCAATTCGCTGTCGTGATCCAGATACTGTTGAACCAGTCGCTCCATGTGCTGCATGGAACTCAAGTGCATGTTTTGAGTCTCCTGTGGTTGCTTGCCTGATGAATTGTTGCGTCCGTTTGCTCAGTGTCGAAACGAGCTTTTCAGCCGCCAGAACCGTTCGACAAACTTCCAGGCCTTGCTGTTGACGATGCTGTCTAGTTGCGCGGTCAATTTGATAACCGTCGCTTCGGCGGTCTCGCGGTTTTTTTCAAGCTCTTCAATTCTGGCCTGTTGATAAGCCAGCGTTTGGTTGATTGCTTGAGCATTGTTGCCGGCTTCGTTCAACTTTGTGGTTAAGTCGTGGACGTGCGCTTCCAACCGTTTGATGTGGCCTTCGTTGAACACGCGCCGTCCCAATTGAAAGAAAAACTCGCGCACGATGGATTGCTCTTCCGGTGTCGCCTGAAATAGTGATTGCAAATCGGCGGATTCGACTTTGCCGACGGCCAGCACGCCCAGCCCGTGCCCGTGCAAAAATTCAAAGCTGGGATAAGAAGTTTTGAGTTCCGTCCACAACCTATGCACGCCGAAATCCGCTTCGCGGACGTTGGTATCGTGAAACAGCACAATGCCTCGCGGACTGAGTTTCGGCAGCCAGTTTTCAAAATCGTGCCGAACGGCTTCGTATGTATGCAGACCGTCAATGTGCAGCAAATCCGTCGAACCGTCGGGAATGTGCGCCAGCGCTTCGTCGAAGGTGCAGCGCAACAATCGCGAAAATCCGCTGTAACGCGGATCGTGATGTTCGCGCAGATTCGCCAGAATCTCTTCGCCGTAATAACCGCCGTGTTTGTCGCCCTGCCACGTGTCCACGGCGTAACACTGCGCTTCCAGCCCCAGAGTTTTGATCGTCTGGCAAAACGCGCAATACGAATCGCCCAGGTAACTGCCCAATTCAACCACAAACCTCGGTTTGTGCGCGCTGACCAAAAACATCGCAAAAGGAATGTGTTCCTGCCAGGCAACGCCGCTCGACAAACGTTCCGGCAGGGCAAGGCAGAGCGGATGATTCATTGGGTTGAAGGAAAAGCTCATAAGTGTAGTTTTCAAAAGGAAGCAATCGGTCGTTTGGCGACAAACCAGCGTTTGAGACGAGAGAGAAAATGCCAGCAAATTCCCAGCAGGACATGGAATTCAGCGCCGCCCGTCAGATTTGCGGATTGCCCGCGCTTTACCCCGCGTGCTGTTAGCCAGATTGCTGAAAGCAGGGAAGTATCCAGTTTGGCCATCCGGCGAATCGCAAATCGTTTTTGTCTGACCGACGTTTTTCCGCAGCGAGCTTCCAGGGCTTGCGCCAAACCGGCGATTTTCAAGACTTGATTGAAATAAATCTGTCTTGCCATCTCCCGTCCTTCAGCGGTTTTCAGCCTGGGTAAATCGTTATAAAACGTCGTCAGCGAAAGTGGGAGCGCCCCCACAGGCTCGCCGAATCCCGTGACATTTTGATCGTGTTGAATGTAATCGTAGAGCGGACGATTGACCCACTTCAGTTTTCCAGCGGCCAATGCCACACAGGCAATCCAATGATCGTGATGCAGGTCGCCGATTCTGTCCGGCAATGGCAATGCAAGTTCCAGGACGCTGCGTCTGAAAACGGCGCTCGCGCCGGTGACGGAATTGGTCAAGAGCATTGCCGAAAGATCAGAGCAATTGCTCGGACGCTGAACCCAGAAGGTTTCGGAAATTGTTTTACCCGCTGCGTTCACGATTCGCATGTCACTGTAAACCAACGTGGTCTCGTCGTCGAAATTCGATAGCAGAGTTTCCAGCTTGTCCGGATACCAAAAATCATCCTGATCGGCCAGCGCCACGTATTCGGCTTGCTCCGGGATGAGCGACAACGCGCGCTCAAAATTGTAGTAAAAGCCCAGCCGTTGCGGCGCAACCGACAGAACGAAACGATTATCCGCTCTGATGATCTTTTTCATTTCGGCCAGCGTTTCATCGGCTGAGCAATCGTCGCTGATAACGCAACGCCAATTGCGATAGCTTTGCGCCTTGAGCGATTCGATCTGCCCGGCAAAGGCAGGTAGCCTGGGATTGTATGTCGCCATCGCCACCGCCAGCAGCGGTTGAATCGGTTTACCGATTGATGAGTTCTCTGCATTGTTCATCAAAAATCAAAGTTGCGCAGTCTGTTTGGAAATGCCGACAGGTATTCGCGTTCGTAAGCCAGCGCTACCTGCTCTACGGACAAAATGAACTGCCCTTTGAGATTGTCTTTGTAAGCATTGAGCGCTTCGGGGTTCTGAATCAGCGATTGCAGGATGTCGCGCAGTTGATGGACATCGCCAATCGGGAAAGTCCGCCCGCTGACGCCATTCTTGACGACTTCCGTCATTCCACCCAAATCGGTGACCACGGCGGGCACGTTCGACGCCAGAGCTTCCAGCAGAATGATCGGCGTGTTTTCATACCAGATCGAAGGAACTATGGCGACATCTACCTGCCCAAGCACATCTCCAATTTGATCAGCCGAAAACACTCCGCATAACTCGATGCGCGGGTCGTTTTCGGCAGCCTGCTTCAGCGCATATTCGTATTGGCCGGAGCCATAAATTTTCAACTCCGCGTCGCCTTTCACCCATTTGAACGCCTGCGCCAGAATGTGAACGCCTTTGTGCCGAATGAAGGAACCGCCATAAAAAAACGTCAGCTTGTCGCCCGGCTGGTATCGCCGAAGATTTCTGCGAATCCGCGAATAACTGATGCCGTATCCGATTTCGCGCAAATTCAAATCGCCGTGCTCTTTGCGAAACATCTCGCCGAGAAATCTGGACGGGGCAATAACGCGGTGTGCCTGGCGAAGGAACTCGCTCGCAATTTCCAACCGCCGCCGAATCGCGGCGTTCGGGATTTCGCCGCATAATTGGTTGCAAGCCGATCCATGTTCAGGCCCTGCGCACAGGCTGTTGCTCGAAGTCATGAGCGTAAATTTCGGGCAGAGCAGGAAAAAATCCGTCAGCGTCAGCAGATACGGTATGCCCGCTTCGCGCGCGGCATAAATGAAATCATGCACTCCCATTGTGTGCGCGGCATGCACAATGTCCGGTTTTTCTTCTGCCAACATGCGCCGCGCAAAGTTCAGCATTTCTCCCGGTTCCAGGTTGTATTGCCGGTCGGCGGGTTCTTTTTGCAGCCTCACGAAAGTGATCGGAACGCCTTCATAAACTATTTTTTGAGTCAGCACGCCGGATTGCTCCTGGCTGAAACTGGAGCGTTGGCGAAAAGAATACGACACGACATGAACGCGATGCCCCATTCGCTGACAGCCTTTTGCCAGTTCCAGCAGGAATTTTTCAGTTCCGGTGTAATGGTCGGGATAAAACTGATGAACCAGGTACACTATCTTCATTGATCAAACTCCCTGCCTTAATTCCCGTTCGAGCCTGGCGGTTGCGTCATCGTTCGCGGAGGAGGTTAGGAAATAACTTGCCAGAAGCATCCCTGCGGATACGGCGTGCGATTTGAAGACAGCCTGTTTGAATTCTGTGAACAAAGCCTGATCCACGCTTTCGTAAATTGAATTCAGATGTTGCTTGATTTGTATGATCCTGTCGTTTACCGCGGCTGTTATCGCTTCGTCATCGTTCCTGTCTTTTTCCGGCGTGGAAAAATCCGCTGCCAGTCGGGTTAAAAACTCATGATAGCGTTCATCAACATCGGGCGGCTCAACTGGATTTTTCGCCGGAGCCTGCTCATTCCAATGTGTTTCGATTGCAGCGAGAAATTGGGTGGTCGGGCACGGAAACTGAAGTTTGTTTTCCAGCGCTTTGATGGCGACAGCCAGATTCCGGTAAGAGGAAATAACTGCCCGGCTCGAAGCGTGCAGGTTGGTGGCCGGCAACAGCGGAAAATCCGGGAACATCTTTGCCAGAGACACAGTGTCCACAAATCCGCGACGCAAATGGTAATAAGCCGGACGATTGTGTGAATGAATGACGCGCGTTGAACTCAACAGCGCCAGTTTGTAACCATCGGCGGTGAGCCGCAAACCCAGGTCCAGGTCTTCGGCGTAATCGCGACGGAATCTGTATTGCGCAAAGATTTCACGTTCAATCAAACAGGCGACGTCGTTTAATTGGCAATGCCTTCGCACGGTTTCGTAATCCGAAGTCGGCGGCGCGCCGGTCGAGCGGTCGCCGCCGTCCAGCGCCAGAAAGCGGTTATGGTTGTGGGAACTGACGCAATAAAACAGATCAACGTCTGCGCGCGGCGCTTCGGCTGGCGTTACTGCGACAGCTCCTGAAACGCGAGCCGCCTGGATCATTTCGTGCAGAAAGCGACGCGATCCGGGCAAAGCGTCCTGAGTCATGAAAAGCAGGTAATCGCCTGTGGCCGCTTCCGCTCCCAGATTGCGCGCGGCTGAATGCGAAAAATCCTTTGGCGCAATTTCAATTACTTTGGCTCCGTAATCGCGCGCCAATTCGACCGTTCCGTCCAGGCTGCCGGAATCAACGACAATGATTTCGATGTTTTCACAGCCTTCCTGCGATTTCAGCGAGGAAAGCAATGTGGGAAGCTCGTGGCCGGGATTGAGTGTGGGAATGATGGCTGAAACCGACGAACGTTCCAACCGAGCGCAATCATCCAGCCAACCGCTGGAAAAATTGAAAATCGGAACCGCAATTTTATTCGCAGATTTGGCGCTGACTCTGATCAGCCTGCTGATTTCAACTCTGTTGCCTGCGCTGTCCAACACCCGCACCAGGAGATGTCGCTCCTCCGAATCGCGCTTTTCGTCCAGGAGAAAAGTTCCGCCGAATCCCACCTGCGATGAGCTCAACTTGGGCATTGCGTCCAACACGTCCGGGCGGTCAAGCCCGTATCTGACGCTGCCCAACAATTTGTCGTCAATGAAAGCTTCAACCCGTTCCACCTTTGCCGGCAATGAAACCGCCCATCCGTAAATTTCCATTTCCAGGTCGTACAATTTGTTCGGATCGGGTGAATCAAGATGGCATTGGAGTGGCAATGGAAACAGTTTACGCAAGCGACGGTAGATGCGGCCAGCGACCGACACCGTCCCCTCAGTCTTCCAGAATCTTGTTATTCGCAGGATTTTTTGTTTGATGTCATTTAGCATTGGCAGCATCGGCAGCATAAACTGTGAAACCCTTCAATGATCTGGCCAGCGCCCAGCAGGCAGCCAAACTCAGCATCAAGCAACACGCGCATAAAATACGCAGCATCTGAAACGCACGGTATGAAACAGAAATTGTCGGTCGCCAATTCTGGGCCAGGATTGGTTGTGGTTTGGCAAACTCTCGCAAATCCACTGATTTTTCCTGCGGAGCATCCTCCGGTTTGGCAAACCACCAGCGCGACGGCGCTGGCCACATTTCAGTTTGCGAATCGCCGCGAACCCAGAGTCTGAGCAACCGCCAGTTGAATCGAATGTGATTCCATCGCAGATCGTGTTGAATGTGTTCCAGCGTGGATTGCGAGCTTTGCATCGCGGCCTGGTGAAGCGCAGTGTACGGAAACAGGCTTCCCAGCAGCGACACCCAAAACCCAATGGCCAACAATGCGAGCAGCAAAAGTTGTTTTCGCCAGACGAATTCGATGGAGGATTTAGTCGCTGCCAGACACAACAGCAACGGCGCAGTGGCGACGTGCAAATAACGCGGCCCCCAGGTTTCTTCCGCCCACATGCGTATGATCGAAAATCCAGCGATCATTCCGCCCAACGTCAGCAAGGCAAAGACGACCAGTTTCGGTTGCCGCCGATACGCTTTGCCCAATGCCAACAAACTCAACACCAGAACCGGACAAAACACCAGCAAACTTTTGTTGGCGGAACCGAAGTAAGAAAACGCCTGCAACGCGGCCATCCACACATCGTCCACCAGCAACTCTCGAAAGTAATTCACGCCGGCATCGCCTTCCGCCCAGTAATTCGACTTGGCGAAGTGATTGGCAAATTGCGCGATTCCGATCAATGCCACAATTGAAACCAGGTTGCTTATTCTCGATCTCTGCGCTTCCTCTGGGTTCTTTGCGTCTCGGCGGTGAACAGGCGTCGAGCTGTTTTGCGCTCGTTCGGAAAGCGGTTCGTCCGACTGCCAAAAATAATGAAAGATCAGATAAGCCACCGCAGGCAGCAGGAAAGACCCATTTAGCTTGACCGTCACCGCAACGGCGCAGAGCAATCCCAACAGCAGAGCTTCCAGCCAGCTTCGCGTTGGGCTTCGCCCCAAAACCATAAATGCCGCAGCAAACAACGCCAACGATTGCGTGGTTTCCAAACCGATGTAGACATACGGCCAGAGCATGGTTCCCAGCGCGCCGCACGCAGCCAGCACCAACGCCCAGCGAACATTCGACGTCAGACGGAAACACCAGATCAGCAGCAGTGTGCAAAGCAACGAGGTCGCCAGAATCGGTTGCAGGATTGCCAATCGTCCCAGCCATTTCACCGAATCGCCGAAGATCGCGCGATTGACGAGCGCGAGCGGCAGATGCAGCAGCGGTTCAATAAAACCGTGCCGCGACCATTCCACGCGAACCAGCGGACGACCGGCAACGACGTTGACCAGATTCGTTGCCAGTTGATTGGCGGCGATCAGGTTTTCCTGGTTGTAGCCTTGCCCTTCAATCGTGCCCGGCGTCAGCGACAGATAAAACAGCGTCAACGCCATAAAAAACAGCGCAGCAGTTGACCGAAGTTTTTTCGGGTTGGAATTTACGCCG
This sequence comes from uncultured Heliomicrobium sp., assembly GCA_964470555.1. Classification (GTDB taxonomy): domain Bacteria; phylum Acidobacteriota; class Blastocatellia; order RBC074; family RBC074; genus RBC074. The sequence goes on along the minus strand of CAYYDG010000059.1, from coordinate 22,484 downwards.
CTGTTTATTCATTGATCCTTGGCGATGATGCGATGAACTTCCAGCTTGAGCGGGACGTTCTGGTGCGGTTGCCAGGCGGTTTGCCATTTGGATTCGTACCGGCGCTGGTTTTCTTCAAAGATGCGGTCGTAATCGCCGGATTTGATGAGTTTGCCAAACGCCGCTTGCCCGAAATGATGAACGAACACATCCGCGGCGCAAATCAGCCGATAACCAGCCTGTTTGACGCGGACAGAATAATCATCGTCTTCGAACATGCCTATGCCAAAGCGTTCGTCGAGCGTGCCGATTTTGTCCAACACTTCGCGGCGCAGCGCGACGCAGAACATCGCCAGCATGTGAATATCCGACACCAGCAGATCGTTGGCCCAGTTGTGTTCCACCGCAAACCGTTCCATCTCCTGCCACGTCGCATAAGGAACTTCGATTCTGGCTTCGTTGCCGACGAAGTTCGTCACCGGGCCGACCATGCCGACTTGCGGATCGTTCAAATGACGCAGCAAACGGCTCAACCAGCCGGGCGGCACAATCGCGTCGTTGTTCAGCAAGACTATGAATTCGCCCGTCGCCACTTCTATGCCCTGATTGTTCGCTTTGGCAAAGCCGAAATTCTGATCGTTCAAAATCACCTTTACCGAAGGTTCCAGTTCCGCCAGTTGACGCAAATAATCCGGCGTGCCGTCTTTCGACAGGTTGTCCACGATGATGATTTCAATGTTCGGGTATTCCGTATTTCGCAACACGCTTTCCAGACACAATCGCGTCAAAGCCAGATTGTTATACGTGACGATGATGATGCTGGCGCGCGGCGCCGATTGCCGGAGTTCGGCTTCAATCCGGTCGTAACGATTTTTCCACGTATGTTGGCGAGCCAGCGCGCGACGCTGTTCGGCCAATTGCGGATCGCCTTCGGCAATGACCGCGTCGAGTTTGGCAATGAACTCTTCTGTAGATTCGGCCAGATAGACGTGTTCGCGGTACTGCTTCAACTCGGACATATTGGTGGCGACGACAGGTTTGCCGCCGCTCCAGTATTCATACAGCTTCACCGGATCGGTCGCTTCGGTAATCGGATTGATCTTGAAAGGAATCGTGCAAACGTCGAAATGATGCAGGTATTGCGGCATCGTTTCGTAAGGTTGCTGCCCCAGCAGTTTGACGTTCGGCAGCGATTGCAAGCTGGAAACATCAACGTCGAATACTCCGCCGAGCAAGACGAAAGAATAATTCGGACGTTGCCGCGCGGCTTCGGCCAGCAGATCAATATCGAACCAATCGGCGATGGCTCCGAAATAGCCGACGATTGGATGCGGAACGTCAGACAGCAGGGAATTCGGCTGGCAACGTCGAACGTAAAAATCGTAATCCGCTGCATTGCGCGCCAACACAATGGGGTTACCTGCTTCGCTGCGCCAGCGCCATTTTTGCGCCAGACGTTCCGCCGTCACCACCAGCAAATCGCATTCGGCAACCAGCCTGTGTTCGGCTTCCAAGCTGGCAGGTTTGATGCCGGGGAAGTTTTCCCATTCGTCCATGCAATCGTAAACCACCTGCCAACTCCAACGCCGCCGGGTTTCGAGCGCAGTCTGACTCCACGAAGGAATCATGACGTAACTGATCGCCTGATTGATGGAAAATTCGCGGCGCAAATCGTCCAGCGCGCCCAGCGCCAATTCCAGGTCTTTGCCTTCTATGACTTCGTGAAAAATATCCAGCGGATAGCGCGCGGCCAGTTCCACTTCGTAAATGTTTTCGGCGATGAGCGACACGGCGAATTTAGGGCGGGCGTAACGGCTGCGAAACTTCGACACGCTCAGATAAAACACTCGATGTCCGTTGGCGGCGAATTGCGACATCAATTGTTGCGGGCGTTGAAACCGAAACGACCAGTCAATGATCGAAAAACAAATCACGTCGGGTTTGGCACAAGCCGTTGCCGCCAGTGGTCGGTTGAGAATCGCTTCCACATCCGGTTTGGGCAAATGCGGCAGCAACGTTACCGAGCGATAAAAGTCGTTGCCGACAGAATCGTTCAGCGAAACTCGAATGCGTTTTTTCGTCAGAACGTAATCAGTAATCAGATTGCCAAGCGGCAACAACCCGAATCGGCTGCGCACAAGCTGCACGGCTCGACGGCGCACCGGATGCGGAATCATCACGCGCATTGCCGCGCGAATCGCCCGGTAAAGGCCGTTCGGTAATTCCTGACGGACAGCCAGATTCACTCGTTGAAACAGATTGAATCGGTTGCCAGCCACAGCTTGAGCATTTTCTTCGCGCATAGATGCCTGTTTACGATTTTCAGCAAGCGAATTGAGGGCGAACGAGCATGTCGGGAACAGTATTGCTTTTTGCAACTGCTCCTCCGTGAGGCGCTCCAAAAGGCGCGCACTATACAACAGTGACGCTGGACTCTCAAAACTGAAGGTTTATTTTTGTGGCGAGTCTGGTCGTTGCGGCATTGGGTGACGGTCGGAATTTGGACGGTTACAAAAAAACTCAGCGACTCCCTGATTTCTACACCTTGAAATAAACCCGTAATCGGACTGACTGTCCGGGTTGACGAGTTGTCGAAAACTGCCCGCTGAACACTGCGTCTTCAGAGATCAATCATCCCGGAAAAGTCCGCCCTACATTTCAGCAGGAGATCGAAGTATGAGCCATTTTTCCAAGCCGCCATTGCAATCAGCGCCTTCATTTCCAAGCCAGACAGCCAGACAGCCAGACAGGTGGAGCCGCCGGGAGGTATCTTTCGGTCTTGGCAAAATCGCCCGTTAGTTTTAATTTGCCTGGCGCGATGAATCTCAATCTCATCCCCATAGCAGGTGATCTGCGGTCAATTGATCGAGTTGATAGAGCGCTTGATTGCCGAAAACGTTCAGTCTCCGATTACCCTATCAATTCGCCAAATTGAGAATTGCTGAGGTCATAGTCAGGTCTGAGTGAAATCAACCGTCTGAAATTCATGGTTTGAAAGGAAAGTAATGATGAAACATTCAGCAGCGTTTGAAGAGCTTTGCAATGACGCCAAAACGCGCGTCCGTGAAATAACAGTCGCCGAGGTCAAACAAAAACTCGACGCGGGCGAGAACTTCGTCTTCATTGACGTGCGCGAAGACAATGAATGGAATATGGATCACGCCGCCGGAGCGCAACACCTCGGACGCGGCATCATCGAACGGGATATTGAAAAAGTCGTTCCCGACAAAGCGGCGGAAATCGTGTTGTATTGCGGCGGCGGATTTCGCTCGGCTCTGGCTGGAGACAACCTGCAACGGATGGGTTACACGAACGTGCTTTCGATGACAGGCGGAATCAAGGCGTGGCGGGATGCGGGTTATTCAATGGAATAGCGCATGGAGCAGCTTCGCGGCCTGAGATGAAGAATTCAGATTGACCAATCAGCCCTTTGAGCCGACAGCCACTCTGTTTATCCACATGAAACACCTTCACGTCGGGCGGCTGATCGAACTCGCCTGCCAGCAGATCGGGGCGATATTTTCTGACGCCGTCTTTGATGAAAGCCGCCCAGATGGGCAATGCTCCGCGCGCGCCGTCGAAACCGTCCCTGATCTGAAGCGCAGGTTTGTTCTTCGGCATTCCTACCCAGACGCAGACAGCCAGTTTCGGCGAATAACCGCAGAACCACAGATCGGCCACCTGACCGGTTCCGGTCTTTGCGGCAATCTGCGCCGAGTTCTTTAATCCGGCTGACGGCAAGGCGCGCTGTGCGGTTCCGCCCGGTTGCGCGACCGAGCGCAACATCTGCGTCAGAACGTAAACCGGCGCAGGGGCGGCCACTCGCGTCGGCGTCGCTGGCGGCTGAGTGATTTTATTTCCGTCGTGATAAACAGCCGTGAAAGCCGTCGGCGCAAGCTTCAATCCGCCGTTGGCCAGCGCCGCGTAACCGGCGGTCAGATTGACGGCGCTGACTTCCGAACCGGCCGATCCGCCGATGGCCAGCATTCCGGTCAAATCGTGTGAGCGCGCGCCAGTGAATTGCTCGATGTAATCGCGGGTCTTTTCCAAACCGGCAGAGCGCGCCGCTACGCAAGCCGCCGCATTGCCGCTGACTGCCAGGTTGCGGCGTGCGCTGGCGATTTCTCCCGGATGGCTCAGCGGGCGGAAATCGTCAACCGGATCGGTCAGCGGATGAATGATAGTCGCAGCGGTGAAAGGCTCGCCGCGCAGCCGACCTTCGGCCAGCGCAGCCAGATAGACAAAAGGCTTGACGGCGCTGCCCGGCGATCTTTCCGCTATCGCGTAATTGAACTCTTCATCGCCGCGACTGCCTATCATCGCCAGAATTTCGCCTGACTGAGTATCCATCGCCACCATAGCCGCCTGGATTGGATCAGCTTCTACGCTGATTACGTGTTGTCGTCTTCGTGCAGAATCAACTAGCGGATCGAGTCGTCGCAGATGCTCTTGTGTCGCTCGCCCGGCGGCTGCCTGCAAATCAGGATCAAGCGTCAGATATACGCGCGCGTTTAGGGATTTTCTGAAATTCGGTTCGCTGAGTCCCAGCGCCTGAGTGGCGGCGAAACGTTGAAAGTGGCGTGAAATCAAATCGAGCGGTTTTTCCATTTCGTGTTCACTGACAAACAGAAATTTAACCGGTTCAGATTTGGCTGCAGCAATCATTTCCGGCGTGTAGCGGCTGGCGAACTGCTCTTTGACGGCATCGAGAATAAACGCGCGGCGACGCAGCAAGGCGTCGTAATTTCCTTCGCGCGCCGCCCTCAGATAATGGTTTGGCCGATGGATCATTGCCGCCATCGCAGCGGCTTGGCCCAGTGTCAACTTGTCCGCCTCTACGCCGAACAATTCCTGACTGGCCGCGCCGAAACCGTAAAGCGTCAGCCTGCCCGCTGCGTCGCCGCCGCCCATCGGGCAGTGATTGGAGTAGGCCGTGAAGATTTCCGGCTTCGTCATCTGACGACAGGCCGCCAAGGCCAAGAATAGTTCCTTGCCTTTGCGCGACAGCCCTGAAGACGACCAGCCTGTCGAAACGTCGCCGAGCACGGCAATCTTCACCAACTGTTGAACCAGCGTCGAACCGCCGCCTTTGCGCCGTATGAAAACCGCCGAAAGAATTCCAAGCTCGTCAATTCCGTTATGACTGGCGAAGCGACGATCTTCTACGCTGACCGTCGCCGGGTACAGATGCGAAGCCATCGCCTCGTCTTCCGACAGCACGACGCGGCGCGCGTTCATCGAAAACAACCGTTCGTCCTTGATCTGCCGAATCACGTTGAGCAGCGCGGGAGGTTCAAGTTCCAGCCGTTCGACAATTGATCCGCCAGATTCAATCGCACGGATGCGGCGACCATCAAAACGAATCGTCGCGCTTTGAAACTCCGGCAGCCGCGCGTTGATCCTCAGTGCGTCGCCTTCGAAATAGAAAGCGCCTGCTTCGATTCCCGCGCAGTTTTGATAGCCGAGCGAATCCAGATAAGCGGCAAGCTGTTCGCGCGTGATTTCCAATCCAGCGAAAAGCAACTTGGGCCGGGCGTAATAACTGACGCCACGCAAATTTTCAGTCTTGCGCGGATCGTTTTTACGCAAATGCAGCCAGGCGGCGATGTAACAAACTGTGAACAACAATGATTGCAGCGTCAGCAGCGCCGCAATCGCCGTCAACCGCCGCCGCACTGTCGCGCGTTCAAGTCGCCTCTGCAGCCAGTTCATAACCTACCTCCTTTTTACCCGCCTTGCGCCACTGCGCTGCCGGTCGGCGACGAATTATCATCGCCGACCGGTAGCCGACAGTGGCTGGCCGAGGACAAGTCGTGAATTCTATTGCCGTTGACGCGCTGGCGTTCGCCGCCGAAGAGCGTTTTGTCGCGGTTTTATGTTCGGCGAATTGCGCTCGCGGATTTCCTGCGTTTGTCTGCCGCCTTCGACTTGCCTTGAGCATCAGCAGCGAGCCGAACATCAGCAACAAAACGACGATCAACGGCAAGCCGAACTGCGGCGCAACTCCGCCAATCACGTCTAGCGAAACGACGGCGACAATGCAGGCAAAGTTGAGGGCGACGAATCCGCCCAACACTGCTGCGCCGCCGCGAAGATAAGAAACCGGGAACGTCATATCTCCACCTCCTCTATTTCTACTTCATTGAAGACGGATTCCAATTTCAGGCGGATCACACGATCTTCGTTCAACTGAGCCGCCAGCGGTAGATCGGGCGACAACTCCGCGCCCGATGAAGATGTGACGGAGACGATCTGCATAGCCATTCCGTTTTCGATTTCGCCGATTTCGCGCTCCAGAGTGTCGAAATGCGTTTGCAGGTCGCTCAGAAATGGAGTCCCTGTCTCCGCGTCAAAATTCACTTCGGCATCCAGTTCGGGATAATTTTCGATCAACAACCGAACCGAATCCGTTTTGACCGAAAGCCTGCGAAAGAGCGAATGCCACAATTCGACCACCCACAACCGCGCATCCCTGATCGCAGTCGGAGCGCGACGCATCGGAGTCCGCGACCGCACCGACAGAGTCGGAATCAAGTCCAGCGCCAATGCGACATAAAGAAGAAACCACGCGAACGGCACGCCGTCTTTCAATTGCTCCCAAGCCAGCGTTTGCAGGTTGGTGGAGGTCGGCTTTTCCAACGGCTGTTGCGGGAACGGGTTCTTCTGTTTGAACTCCACGGGCAGCGCTGCATATACCGAAGCCGCGCGCTGAAAGGCATCGAAAAGCTCCTTTCGCGCCGCGTCGGGATCGCCGGTCAGCTTGCCGCTGTCCAGCAACCGCATCTCGTCAAGCTTCCTGATTGCGTCGGCAATTTGTTTCTTCTGCGCGTTCAGCCGATCCGATTGCCTGAGCGAAAAGCTCAAACCTTTTCGCCGCGCGAATTCGATTCTTCTGTTTTCAGCGGCGATTTGCGCGTCCAGCGGCGGCAATTGCGCGTTGAGATGGCTGAGCGCGTCGCTTCTGAGCAGGTTCAACTTGCCTGTCGCTTCGTGAACGACTGTTTGCACCGCGCGTTGTTGATTGGCCGCCACGACTTCCGTTCTGTAAAGCTTGAAGAAACCGACGTAGCTCAGCCACGAACTGAAAACCAGGCAGGCGACCCAAACCAACAGCCTCGCCGTGCCGGGATATTTGTGCCCCGGCGGCAGCGAGCGTTCGTCGTTGGCCGGATGCGCCGAAGCGAAGAGCGTCACGTTCAAACCGAGCGCCAATCCGGCGGCCACCGGTTTGAATTCGGAAACCATCTCCATGGCGCCGACCACGCTGGTGGTGGCCGATGCCGCCGTCATCATCCATTCGGCCGTCCGCGCGGCATACCGCGTGAATCGCTCGTAAAACGACTCTGGTTGAGTTGTGATTGTGGCTACTCGGATCATTTCAGTTCTCCCTTCTTTGCGATCAGGAAACTCCGAACATCGGTCTCAGCAACCTTCGTGCCCCGCGCGTTGTCAAACCGTCCCAAGTCGTCTCCTTGATCGTTCCATCCAATGTCAGTCCAAAACTCCTGTGGCCTCCGCATTCGCAGCAGAGGTAAATTGCATCGCCGAGCCAATCGAAACCGACAAAATCCATCTCGCGTTTCTGCATCCGGCGAGTGAAGGGAACCGGCTCGCCGCACTTGCGCTTGATGCAATAGACGATCAACAATTCCGGCGCGACTTCTTCTTCCCGTTCAGGCATCGCGGTAGGCCTGCGACGCTGGTCAACCGGTCTGCGACGCTGGTTTTGATAAGCGAACGCCTGTTCGTAACGAACAACTGGCGGTCTCTGTCTTTCCCGGCGATTCATTGCGTGCTCCTTTCTCAGTTTGTTGCTCAGGTTACTTGGCGACTGCGATTCTAGGGCAGAGTTGCAGGCGCGTCTGGGCTTCTTCGGTCAAAGCCCAGAGCGGCACGTGAGCGCTGTGTCCGTTTGGCAAAGCTACCAACAACAACACATCGTAGTTCGGATGACGCTCGACCCGCAGCAAGTGGAAATACTCTGCGAAGTCCAGCATCGCCGTTGAAAGCTTTCGCGCCTTTAAGTACTCGCGCAAATGTTTTTCAGGATAAAGACTGGTGAATTCGCCCACTGATGACTGCTTTCAAATTCTAAACCTTGAAAAACAATTGCGACCTAACTTACTGCATAAGCCAATGCCCGGCTACGCGCATTGTCCGCATGTTAGCCAAGCCAACTCGCCTGCCGAATTGCTCGCGCAAGCTCAAACGCCATGCTCCATCGTTCGGAATCGGTCAGCAGACACATCTCTCCCTCCACGATCCTCTTCCGGATCATGCTTAAGTTGTGTTGGTTATTATTGGAAACTTGCACGGTCACATATCCAGCATTCTGGCCGTGCAGTGAATGTTTTATCAGGTCAAAGTGATCGCACGCTTTGACACTTTGCATATTTAGCAAAAGCTATGCCCAACATTTAAAAACATTGTGATGCCTTGATAGGTTATGGAAGCTACAGAAATTAGATAGTTTATCAGTAAATCGCTTAAACGGTATGTGTGTGATTTTTGAGAAGTGTAGGTGCTAAAGTAATAAAGGTATGACCACTTGGTTATTTGATTGTCACGTTGTAGCTGCGAAATTATGAGAGTAAGCCATGCGCTCTTTTCACCTTGTGGCAATTTGCGATTTGAGACGACACGGTGAATTGATAACAAAATCCCTCGGTTTTCTTTTAAACTACAGAAAGATTTTTGATGCTCATGAAATTTCATCGCGCCTCCTTTATAAGACATGCGCGATGATAGTCATCTTTGGTCTGCTGTCAAGTGAGGCTGTCACTGTTTTGTCACACTGGCTATTTTTTTATGACTTATTCGTGACTTTTGAGGCTGTGTGACTGAGCGTGCTGCTAATTCCTATTAGAACCTCCGGCAGAAGATAGTTCTTTTCTTTCAATTTCTCTCCTATTCCGATGCACCCAGCCTTTCCAAGCTGTGTAAGTCATACCGAAATATCTGCTAGCCTCATCTTCAGAGGGAAGGTGATGAAGCCACTGGATCACAAGATCGGCGAGTTTGACTGTATCGGGAACCCCAATAATCTTTGCCCATTGCGGGAGGGTTTTGATGGACTCTTTCCGTTTGATTCGCTCCAATACCTGATCGGGACTCAAATTCCTAAGAAACGAATCAGGGATGTTGAGCACATTTGCCATTTGCTCTTCCTGTATGTGCAATGCCTCCATACTGAGCGGCATAGACTTCGCCTCGACCTGCTTTGCAATTTCCACGATGGCCTCGTTGTCTGGCTCTATTGCTTCTCTATCGCCAGCGTGGAAAATCGCTTGGCTAATGACTTTTTCTAACTCGGGGACATTCCCCGGCCATGGATAACGCTGAAGTGTCTCTAACGCGGCTGGCGCGATGCTCCTCACACGGCTGTTATCTGTTGGTGCTAGTTTTGCGATTAAATTTTGGCAGATTAATGCTATATCCTCACTACGATCTTTCAGCGGCGGCAAATGAATTGAGACGACCGAAAGGCGATAGAACAAATCTTGTCTGAATTCGCCTGTGTTAGCGGCCTGTTCGAGGTCGCGACTGGTCGCGGCAAGCACACGTGCGTTGAATGGAACCCATTTGCTACTGCTGATACGCGAAACTTTCTCTTCATGCAAAGCGTGCAATAATTTTGCCTGCGTCATTAGATCAAGGCGGTCAATCTCATTCAGAAAAATAGTGCCATCTTGCGCCTGCTCAAGTAACCCTGGCTTCGTGTCAATTGCGCCAGTGAAACTGCCCTTTTCCTGACCGAAAAGTTCTGATTCCATCAGATGAAGGGGGATTGCACCGCAATTTACTGAAACAAACGGCCTGTCAGCGCGCCTACTCTTTTTATGGATCATGTTTGCAGCCCATTCTTTGCCTGTTCCTGGATCACCTAGGATTAGCACAGGTACATTGCGTGGCGAGACCTTTTGAATCATTTCGTAGACCTTCAACATCTGTGGGCTGTCACCTACCAATTCACCAAACCGGTCTTCATCAGCAACCTGTGGGGATAAATTAGAGTGTTGCGTCAGACTGAGACGCGCCAAACACTCGTCAATCACCTGCTCCAATTGCTTGTCGCAAACTCCAGGAGTGGCCTCGATAATGAGCGACTTGCGCAAATAGCGATGCAACGGGTTGAACTTCTTAGGTACCCAGCCGCCCGATCTCTCAGGCGCCAAGCCACTTGACTCAAGCAACGTGTCAAAAACGTCGCGCTGATAACTCGTCATCATCCAACATCTGCCCCGCCACTGTTCCTGCTGTTCCGCAGCGTCCAACAGCATCACCCCGGCCAGTTTCATAGCTGCTTCGGAGAATCCGTATTGGAGTGAGGTGTCTTTGCCAATCCAGGAATCGCTGATGATTGCGTCAACTTGGCGTACGGCGAGGTATTGCAAAATCTCCGCCCGATGTTGTTCATCTGCCGGGCAGAGCATACCTTTCTGCTCAATCACTGGCCAAGTGCGCGCCTTGCCCATTTGCCGCAGCGGCTCCTCACCGTCCAGTCGCACTTTTTCAGCAATAGTTTCTGCTGTATCTCTCTGCGGATCTGAAAGCAAGATGGGCACAAGCTCGAATTCATACTGTGTGGGATCGAGCGCAAGCAGATTGCGGATAACCCTAACCAAATCTTCAATCTCGTCTTCGACAATTCCGATTTTCAGCATAACGAATTTCCTTAACGGTTATTGCTTGAAAGGATTAAGCGATATTCTCCTCACCCAAAACGTCACTCACCAAACCATTTACTGGCCGCTATCGCATTATTGAACTCGCCGTCTTTTTAATGCAAGGCTAAAAAGATGAACGGAGCTATCCATTCTTTTCCTGCTCTTTCTGATTGCGATGCACCCAGCCTTTCCAGCCGCTGTAGCTCATATTGAAGTATTCTCTCGCCTCTTCTTCATTAGGCAAGTGGCTATGAAACTCCCGGATTAACAGGTTGGCGAGTTCGAGCGTCTTGGGCACACCGATGGTCTTCGCCCATTGAGGTAAAGTCTTGATGACCTGTTTTTGCATGACCAACCGCAGAATATCTGCCGTGCCCATTTCCCCGTATAAGGAACCTGATGCGGTGGGTGAGCTTAATGGAGTATTGTTTTGCGCGGAGAGAATAAGGTGTCTTGAAGATGGCTTCTCGCGGGTAAGATTGGCAATCTTAATTATGGCTTCATTATCCAATTCGATCACGGTGTTGACGCCTGCTTCGACGATGGCGTCACAAATCACATTTTCCAAATGGCGGACATTACCAGGCCAGGAAAACCGCCGTAACGTTTCCAAGGCAGGCGCAGCAATCCGCGTCACGAAGCTATTCATTGGCCTCGCGTGCTTACCAATAAAATACTCGCAAAGCAGCGCCACATCTTCGTCGCGTTCTCTCAAAGGCGGGATTTGAATCTCAGTGACTAAGAGGCGATAAAGCAGATCGTCTTTGAAGCGACCTTCAAGCACTTCCTGTTTAAGGTCTTTATTGTTCGCAGCCAGCACTCGTGCGTCCAAGGTAATCAACCGATCACCGCCCACGCGACGAATCTTCCCCTCCTGCAACACGCGCAGCAATTTTGCTTGCATCGCCAGATCAAGATTGCCAATTTCATCCAAAAAGATCGTGCCGCCCCTGGCCTGTTCGAACAAACCGGCCTTATCCTTCATCGCACCAGTGAAACTGCCTTTAACGTGGCCGAAGAGTTCCGATTCAATCAGGTTTGGCTGTAATGCGCCACAGTCAACCGGCACGAAGGGCCCTTTGGCGCGTGGGCTGTGCTTGTGAATTGCGCTGGCCACCAATTCCTTTCCTGAACCAGACTCACCGAGTATCACGACCGGCGAGTTGCGCGGCGCGACCTTTAGTATCTTTCCATAGACTTTGAGCATCGGCTGGCTGCGCCCCACCAGCGACTCAAATCTTCCATCCAGGATGACTTTGGTCGGCAGTTCTGTTGGCTGTGACAGACTGATGTGCGTCAGGCATTCGTCAATCACCCACTCCAATTGTTTATTGCACTCCCCAGGCGCTGTGCCGATAACTTGAGCCTTATCCAAACAATAACGCAATGAGTCGAATCTTTCTGGTTTCCAGCCGTTCAGTTCGTGGAGCTTGGCTAGCACGTCAGGCTGATACTTGGTCATTACCCAGCAATGCCCTCGCCACTGATCTTGCTGTGCAGCCGCGTCGAGCAGCATCACTCCAGCCAGTTTGAGCGCCACGTCAGAGAATTTTGTTTGCAGTTCGGAATCTTTGCCGAGCCATGCATCACAGATGATCAGGTTGACTTGGCGTGCCTCCAAGTATCGGAGAATTTCGGCGCGCTGTTGTTCGTCAGCGGGGCAGAGCATGCCTTTCTGAATGATGGCCGGCCACGGACGTGAGTTGACGCCAGCCTGGCTCAGCCGCATCTGGCCGTGTTCGCGTACTCTCTCTGCAATCGCATAGTCTGTATCGAGTTGCGGGTCGGAAAGTAGCACTGGGACGATTTCGAATTCGTAATGTGCTGGGTCGAGCGCCAGCAGATTGCGAATGGCGCTTATCAAATCGTCAATTTCGTCTTCGATGATTCCTATTCTCAGCATCATGGCTGCCTCGTAAGTTCATTGCTTGAAGGGAATAGATAAAACCAGATGTGTACCTGGTTGTACGGGAGTTCGCCGTCGCAACTCCCAGCCTAGTCGCTCGACAGCGCGCAGGTTTAACAACAAGCCCAACGCGCGGCGCTTTTCGCCGGGCTTACTGGCCAACTCGGTAAGTACATTGTTGAACTGATGCTCTGTCAGCGCCACGCCGTTGTTGATTACACTGATTTCGAACCGGTCTTTAGAGGAATTGAGCCTACAACAAATCTTCACTTGGGGTGCTTGCGGATCGGAGTACTTGACCGCATTCAACAGTAATTCGACCAACACGAGGCCGAGAAATGTAGTCTTCACCTTTTGTGCCACCTCCTCACCCAACTCTCTACCTTCCTCGCCCGGTGGCAGCAGTACACCCAACGTAGTAATTCCTCTCATCTCACTGAAGTCGAGCATAGTGTCAGCTAAATGCCAGCAATCTTGGTCATTGAGCTTTGCACCCGGCTGCAATCGCTTGCCAGCCATGATTTGCACCCGTTTTATGTCTTGCGGATCGCGTGTGCGGCCGTTGCATATGCTTTGCAACGTCTTGGCGATTTCGTCCCTTACCTCTGTGAAATTTACATACACCCAAATAATATCTCCCGCAGGTGGAGAGGCACACAGCGTCGTCGGAATTGACTCGGTAGTATTGATGAAGAGGATCAGATCAGAAAGGTCGCTCAGGTCGTCAACGTTCGCCCTCAGCCTTTCGCTGACCTGTTGGTAATAACTTGATAAACTGCCGCCTTGTAGTTCGCCAACCATAGACTTGATGTTGGCAATCGGCGTTTTCAATGCGTGTGAAAGAAACTGCGTGATTTGTGCTTGCTCCTCCGACTTAGCACGCTCCCATTGCCGATGCCGCTCAGTTGCGTCGTGCAATGCTGGTTGCACTCCCAAGAAATCCACACGGCGTAATAAGTCGCCTTCCCATTCGGTATTCAGACGGCAGGCCATTACCAGGTCTATATACTCAGCGCCACCCTCTTGTTTAGCAGTTCCCATCAGCTTGAGTCCCTCAACAGGCGAAACTTTGACGCCCAGGCGGAACTTCCGGCGGCCAGTTTTAGGCGGATAGACGTAAGGAATCACGCCTTGCTGCAGACTTTCGACCTTTACGAGTTGTTCAACTAAGTGTTGAACCGTGCGGGGCTTATCGTCTTGGCTAAATGCGTGCAGGATATCTATATGCTTTTCAAGCACGCGATTCGCTTCGCTGATGCATTCAAAATTTTTCTGGTCGCTTTGATCAAGTACCCAGTTCCAGATGCTTTCGTGACCCGTGTCGGTTGCGATCCGAATTGAGAGAGCATGTCGCGACAACATATCCTCTTTGCCGACTGAGAGTAAAAGGTCGAAGCCTGAATCGTTCCAATTTCTTATCACCAACTTTTCATCGGTAACAAACCAGGCCGGTAGCATCGCCTCCGGCAAAAATTCATAACGAAATTGAATCTCTCCTGCCATTGATCCCTTTCCTGACTTTGAAGATGGTGACTTGTGATGTTGGCCATTACCTGCCAGCGAGCGCGACAACCTGTTCACTATAGCTGGCCAGTGGCTGGTAAAGGATGGCCACTTCTGCCACTCCCGGCACGCGCTCCAGAATCCCGCGCCGAAACGCGTCGGCGCTCAGTTGGCGACTTGGACAGAACTGACATGAACCGATCAGCCTGAAGGTGGCGACGCCGTTTTCCAACGAAACGAATTCAGCGCCACCGCCGTCGGCAATCATTGCAGGCAACAGTTCATCCAGCGCCGCGCGCACAAGCTCAAGCGTTGGCGCGCGCGGCGGCGTTTCACTAAATTGATCCATAACTTCGCCCTATCTCTTATCCGTAACAGACATTGCACATCGGAAACCCAGATTCGGCCAAGCGCGATCCGGCAGCATCGCGCCACGATTGGAGCATCGTAGCCGGAAATCCTCACGGATATTCCACGAAGCGCCGCGGCGAACGCGATACTGGCCGCGCTCAGGTCCTTTTGGATTTTCTGATGGACTGAGCACGTAGTACGGATCGAGATACCAGTCCGCGCACCACTCCCACACATTGCCAGCCATATCGTGCAGCCCGTAACCGTTGGACTGGAAGCTGGCGACAGGGGTGGTCGGCGGAACGGCCTGTGGGTCTTTCTGCGCGCGATTCCAGTTGGCAAAACCTTCACCCGGCGCTTCATCGCCCCAGGGAAAGAGTTTTCCTTCCAGACCGCCACGCGCGGCTTTCTCCCACTCGGCTTCCGTTGGCAGGCGTTTGCCTGACCATTTGGCGTAAGCTTCGGCGTCGTGCCAACTAACGTAGATAACCGGATGATCCTGTCGGTCGGGAGTGGCGAAAGTGCGCCAGGAAATCCCAGCCAGTTGTTCTGCCAATTGAACGCCGCCTTCTTGCATCTGTACTATCTTTTCCAGTCGCTCGGCGGTGGTGCGGTAACCGGTCGCTTCGACAAAGGCTGCGAACTGACGGTTGGTGACGGGTGTGGCGTCGAGATAGAAAGCCTCTACATGGATCCTATGCACTGGCTTCTCGACCTCGCTGCCGTTGTCACTACCCATCAGGAAGTCGCTGGTGGGTATCAAGACCATACCCGCAGGGGCTTTAGTTTCGGTTTTAATCCCAGACTCATTTACAAAATTCGGCATGCCTTCAATTCATCCTTATTATTTCTCGCAAAATCAGTCATTGGTTTGAAGTGCCGCCTCGGTCTCAAATTCAGGAGGTGAGGCGCGTGAGGGTTGCTAATTCATCCTGTCGTAAATCTCCTTCTTCAGCCGGATGAACTCTGAAGAAAATTTGATCTCTTCGTCCCTGGGGCGGTCGAATGGGATGTGATGCTCGGCGGCGACTTTTCCACTGTTGAGCACCAGCACGCGGTCTGAAAGATAGATCGCTTCGTCAATGTCGTGTGTGACAAAGATAATCGTTTTGTGTTCGGCTGACCAAACATTAAGCAGCCACTGTTGCATCTTCTCACGAGTGTGCCGGTCGAGCGCGCCATAAGGCTCGTCCATGAAGATCACTTCCGGTTCAGGCGCCAGCGCGCGCGCAATTCCTACGCGTTGGACCTGTCCACCGGATAATTGCGCCGGATACCTGTCGCCTTTGTCTTCCAGTTGGATGAGCTTCAGATGATGTCTGACAATCTCATCTTGATCTTTTCTTTTTCCATTTTCCAGACCGAAGGCGATGTTTTGCGCGACGGTCATCCAAGGGAAGACCGAATAATCCTGAAAGACAACGCCGACTTTGCCGGGAACGTGTAATTCACCACTAGCCGGAATGAAGCCTGCCAGCGCATTGAGCAGCGTTGTTTTGCCAGAACCCGAAGGCCCGACCAGGCTGACGAATTCACCGCGTCGCACATCCAAGCTGATCTGTTTCAGCACCACCGCATCGCGGTATGCAACTGAAAGATTTTTGACGCTGATTTGCGCGTCGTTCATTTTGTCTGAGCGAACTTCAACCATGGGTAGACCTTCACAATTCCGACAGCGAACAGATAATCAGCCAGCGCGCCCGATGCTCCGAGCACGGCCAGCGCGGCCATCATCTTGTCAATGCGATAGGCCAGATGCGCTGTTGAGATTTGATAGCCAATGCCTTCTGACGCGCCCGTCAGTTCGGCCACAAAGACCATCACAAACGACAAGGCGATTCCGACTCGCAAACCTGCTACGATGAAAGGCAACGCCGCCGGAAAGATCACCTGGCTGAAAGTGCGCCATTTTGATTTGGTCAGCGTCGCCGCGCTCCACAACAATCGTTGCGGCACCTGCTGAGCGCCCAGGTGACTGTTGATCCAAACTGGAAAGAAGACTGCGAATCCGATGGAAAAAACCTTCGCTGGTTCACCGATGCCGAACCAGACAATCACCAGCGGAATGATTGCCACTGGCGGCAACGGACGCAGAATTTGAATCAGCGGCGTCAGCAAATCAGCCGCCAACTTCATCCGGCCAGTCAGCAATCCCAGCAGCATTCCCACCGACACGCCAC
Source organism: uncultured Heliomicrobium sp. (assembly GCA_964470555.1). Classification (GTDB taxonomy): domain Bacteria; phylum Acidobacteriota; class Blastocatellia; order RBC074; family RBC074; genus RBC074. Next base: position 5,898 of record CAYYDG010000059.1, on the reverse strand, counting down.
CAGTCAGTCCCACAATCAGCCTTAAATAACTGGCGCGCATATCCCGAAACATTTCACCCGATTTGATCATTTCGATCAACGCCGACATCACTTTCGACGGAGGCGGAAAGAGCGCGGCATTGACCAAACTTGAGCGCGAAATCATTTCCCACGCAGCCAGAAAAACAATTATGGGCAATGCCAGACGGATCAGTTTCATGGTCAGCGCTCCGGCAGTTTAAGGCAATTTCACGGCTTCCGGTTTCACTCCCCTAAGCGCGTCGGCAAAGATACCCTGGCGGAAGTCGGGGACAGTAGCGTTGGCCGGAATGGTTCCTTTTTCTTTAGCCCAGGCTGCCTGTTGATTTTGGTAATCGAGCAATTGCTGATTGAGCGCGGGAGCGAAGACGAAATTTTTCCAGATTCCGTCCACTACGTCGCGGTCGAGCTTAGTGTATTTGATGACGATTTCTTTCGCCTGGTCAGGATTGTCGTTTATGAACTGCTGCGCTTTGACCAATGCGCGGAGAAGGCCGTCAACTGTGGCGCGATTTTGATCCAGCATTTCCTGCCGCACGGTGATGACGTACAACTCCGAGTAAATGTCCGGGTCGGCGAAAGTGACGCCCTTGTCGCCCATCTGTTTTTCGGCGATGAAAGCGAACGGATCGAAGATGGAAATCGCATCAACACTGCCGTTGACCAGTGCAGCGGGCATATCCTGCGGCTGCTGGCTCAGGATTTCAACTTCGTTGGCCGCAATGCCGTGCCGCTTCAGAAAATTGTAGGTGAAGAATTCAGGCCCGCCGCCAAAGGAAGTCGCCAGCTTGCGTTTCTGTTTTTTGAAGTAGGCTGCGGCGTCGGTCACTCCTTCTTCGCGCCGCGCCACAACGCGGACTTCTGAAATCGTCTTTTCGACAACCTGCGCCAGCACGCGGAACTGGCTGCCCTGCAACGTGGAGAGCGTCACTGGCACTTCACCGGCGACGGCGAAATCCAGCGAACCGCCAAGAAAAGCCTGAAGCGCAAACTTTCCGGCTGTGAATTCCTTCAATTCGGCGTCAACGCCTTCCTGATCGAAGAATTGTTTGTTCTTTGCAACCATCACCAGCGCCATCGCCGGCGAAGTCTGGATCCCTATGGTCACACGCTTTTGGCCTTGAGGAGCCTGCCGGCAACTGGCGCAGGCCACTGACAGGCTCAGCGCTGCGACGGCGATAACCAGGTGCAGCAGTTTTGTTTTTTCAAGCTTGCGATACATATGAGTCCTCCCTGCGGTTTGATGTCCATTCAGCTAAAGAATAGGGATTGGTTGCGAAAGTAATGTCGGCTTGCCTGCCCGGCGAATTCTGCTGAATGCAATTGGCGGCACAAGCGAAGCAGGCGCGGGACGTTTAGAGCGCTTAAGAGTTCAAGGTGGGCAAGAACGAACACCGGCAAGTTCAATGAAACTGGAGGCAGAGGCACACAAAAACTTTTGAGAGCGATCATCAAGCTGAGAACAGGACGGGACAATCGAAGATTTCCTGGTTGTACGGTCTTCACTTGTTGAAATCAGCATAAAAGTAATCCCTCAAGTAAACGATGTCTTCTTGACCGCCCAGAAGTTAGGCAAGCTAGGTGCCATAGGTTGGCAGGCTGACTTACGCCGCAGCATTGTTTAGGCAAACTACTGCCATTCAAAGAGATAGATGCTGATTCCTATTTTCAGGCAAGCTTAGTGCCGATCTCAAAACCAAAATCCGATAATAAAAAAGTGACCGGTCGGTCACAGAAACGTGACTGGCTTACGTTTGCAGGGAAGTACAAACGGTGATTGGCGCGTTTTCGTCGGTGCCGGGGTCGCCGCAGGTCGTCTTCACCGGGCATGGCGCGAAGCTGCCGTTGGCGTTTCGTTTTTGTTGTTTGCACGATTAGCGTAACGTCGGTTGATTAGATCAAGCGAGATCGGCAATTTAAAAGATCGTGACTTTGATCGAAAGATACTTCTTCGGGTTCTGGCGGAAATCGTAAATCAGCTTGGTCATTTCCGCCGACAACGTGTTGACGTTGTTGTAAAGCTTGTCGTCCTTCAGCAACATTCCGGCTGTGCCTTCGCCTTTTTCCAACCGGGTGGTGATGGCGTTCAGCTTTTCCACCGTGTCACGAGCATCGGCGTACAACTTTTCGTCGTTGAGCAATTTGCCCAGATTGCCTTCGCCGCGTTCGATCTTGGCCATGGCGTTGTCCAGCTTCAAGGATATCTGGTCGGCTTTGGCCAGCAGTGCATTCGCTTTGTTGTAAAGTTCGTTGTCTTTGACAAGTTTGCCCAAAGTGCCTTCGCCTTTGGTCAATTGCGTGTTGAGTTGTTCCGAAATGCTGCGAAGTTGGGTGATTGTGTCGTTGACTTGCGTGTAAAGTTGCGGATCGTTGATGAGCTTGCTGAAAGTGCCTTCGCCTTCTTTCAAGGCGGCAATCAGGTTTTGGGTTTTCAGAATGGTGTCGTTCAGATTGACGTAAAAATCTTCGTCGCGCAAAAACTTTCCGGCGGTGCCTTTGCCGTCGCGGATGTCTTTGGTCATGACCTTGATGTCGTCGGAGATGTTGTTCAAATTGGTGACGGCAGTTTGCGCGGCGTTCAGAATGTCGCCGACGCTTTTTTGCGCCTGGCTGATGATTTTGTCGCCGTTGTTGATGGCTTTGCCGCTGAGCGTTCCGGGCGTGATGTCAATGACGTTGTCGCCCAACACGCCGGCGGTTTTCAGCGTGGCGACCGAATCGCTGCGAATGCGTTCGATGGCCGGACGACCGTCAAGCGTGCCGTCAATTTCCATGACGATTTCGATGTTGCCGGATTCCGCCGCAGTTTTGGAATCGGCGGGAATGGCGCGGCTGAAATTGATCGCTTTGACGCTGCCGATTTTTTTGCCGGACAAACGGACTTCGGCGCCTTTACGCAATCCGTCCACGCTGGGCATTTCGGTTCGCACGGTGGTCGTTTTGCCGAAACCGGGAATCTTCAGATCGCCGCTGACGGCGAAAATCACCAACACTAAAATCGCCAGCGCGAGCAAAACCAGAAGTCCGACGCGCAATTCGGACAATCGTGCAGGTTTGTTTTGCGGCATAAATCCTCCAACTTAATAAAGCTTATCTCTGATTGAGAAATTTCTGGATGTAGGGGTTGGACGCCTGGCGCATCTGTTGATTGCTGCCGTTAAAAATAATGTCGCCTTCCCGAAGCATTAGGAACTTGGTGTTGATCAGGCAAAGCTTGTCGCCTTCCTGTTCGAAATGAACGTTGCCGAAATCGTCGCGCACGACGTATTCCGTCGCCAAGACTTCCATGTCTTCCAATCTATGCGTGACGTAAATCGAAGAGACCTCTTCCAGATCGCGCAGCTTCAACGCCAGTTCGCAAATCGTTCGAGCCGTGATCGGGTCAAGCCCGGCGGTCGGTTCGTCGTAAAGAATGATTTTAGGATTGCCGACCAGCGCACGGGCAATGCCGACTCGGCGACGCATTCCGCCCGAAAGCTGATTGGGCATTTTGTCAATCGCGTCTTCCAGGTCAACGAAACGCAGCATGCGCAGAACGACTTCCTCGATTTCCTTTTCGTCAACGCGCTGTTCGCGCAATCGGTACGAAACGTTGTCGTAAACCGACAAACTGTCGAACAACGCGCCTTCCTGAAAGACCATGCCGATTTTGCGGCGGACGTTCATCATCTGTTCTTCTTTGTAATGGGTGACGTCTTCGCCGTCCACGAAGATTTGACCGGAATCGGGTTTGAGCAAACCCAGCACCAATCGGAGCAAGGTGGATTTTCCGGTTCCCGAACCGCCCATGACGATTTTGGATTCGCCATAACGAACGCCGAAATTGACGCGATCGAGAATCACGTTGTCGCCGAAGGCCAGCGAAACGTCTCGGAACTCAATTGCATAAGAAGTGGCAGCCATAAAAAATCAAAAGGCAAAAGGCAAATATCAAAAGTCAAAAATTGTCAGAGTAGAGGTTCGCAGAACAGACAAAGACAAGATTCGAGCTTTTGCTTCTCGCCTGCCGAACTTTTGCCTTTTGACTTTTGATATTTGCCATTTGATTTCTCGCTTTATTTATCGTGGATCGAGCAACAGGGAAATGATGACCTTCGACAGCAGGAAATCCATCGCAATGACCAGAATGGACGAATTGACAACGGATTCGGTGGTCGAACGGCCCACGCCGACGGTTCCGCCTACAGTGCTCAAACCTTTGTGACAGCCGACCAGCGCGATGATGAACCCGAACACCGTAGGTTTGATCAGACCGCCCAGGATTTCGTTGAAGCTGACGGCTTCCATCGCCGATGAGATATAGACCGATGAAGCTTGATGCAGCATGGTGATTGCAATCAGCAAACCGCCCATGACGCCGACGAAATCGCACACCACGGTCAGGGCCGGAGCCATCACCACCAACGCCACAATGCGCGGCGTGACCAGCTTTTTAATCGGGTCGGTGCCCAGCGCGCGCATGGCGTCAATCTGTTCGCTGACCAGCATCGAACCCAGTTCCGCGGCAATTCCGGAGCCGACGCGACCGGCCAGCATCAGACTGGTCAGCACGGGGCCTAGTTCGCGGATCAAACTGGTGGCAACCAGTTGTCCCGTGACGTTTTGCACTCCGAATTTTTGCAGTGTGTTGGCCGAGTTCAACGCCAGCACCATTCCGGTGAATGTGCCGGTCAGCAGGATAATCACCAGGCTTCCAAATCCAAGAATGTCCATTTGGCGGATCATCTCACCCCCGTAGCGAGGCGATTTGAAAAATCCGCGCAAGACGCGCCCAACGAGTAAAGTGAGTTCCTGGAGTTGTAATACGCTGCGGGTGATTGGATTCATCAGAAGTGTTCGGATGTGTTATCGAATTCGTTCGCGTCCGTGTTTTCGTACAGGTTCAAACTTCAGGTTTTTCCCTTTAACCATCTTCCGCAAAGGGAACTGAAATGATTGCGAATGTTTTTGTTTAGAGTGCCCTGAAGTAAGGGCGACTTATGATGCTGGTTTTGATTTCACAGGTCAAGCCAAGTTTAAGCAAGACCGTCTCTTAGGCTTTCTCTCAGGTAACTTTAGGCGAACACAGTAGAAAATTGGCCTCAGCGCCTGATGGTGGGACACATTTAGAGCAGGGCGGCTCTGAGATGCCGCGGCGAATTCATCATTGAGTTGCCTGACACTCAATACCCAATACCCGAAACCTGACTTTCACTAAAAACAGCCTTTGACCAAATCGGTTTTTCGGGTTTTCAGGTGTCAGGTGAGAGGGATCGGGTGTCAGGTTCGAATTCGCCAACGACACCTCAGACACAGATATCCCAAAAGTGTCCTGGCATCAGCCTCAGCGCCCGCAATCGTTGTCAGCGATTTCCGACAACGATTGCGGACAAGCGACCAGGAAAATCCGTAGTTACACGTATTTTCCTCCGGGGACAAATCCATAAAATGCAGATTGTCGAAATTGGTTATTCAAAGCGCTAACGCGCGGTTGCCTGACGATTTTGCCGGTGTTATTCGGCTCGTTTCGCAACTTTGAAAAACTCGCGTCTTGTTTGAAACAGACCGAGATGGCGGTGGAAACAGAAGTCCTGGTTGCCCTGACGCTGTTCCGCCGCCTTTTTATTTCTGGGAAATAGTCAGCTCAATCGGCTGATAAGAGTGGAAAGTGGTTTCAAATCACCAATGGTTCGTTGTTTGTGCAAGAAATCGAACAGTTTTTGCAACGGATTCAGATACGGCGTAAAGAGTTTGCGAGCCAACGATAACAGGCAACTCAACGCCGGTCAGTTCACTGACTCGCTTTACCATATCAAGCAAAAGCTCTTTCCTCACAGCGAGTCATAATCTCCTTAGAAGCCTTCGGTCTCAGTAGCCGAAGGAAAGTAAATTTCACCTACA
>CAYYDG010000058.1:0-45205 GCA_964470555.1 uncultured Heliomicrobium sp. | reverse complement strand
CTGGAGCGAAGTTGACGGTTACTTACGAGTACCTTTTCATGTGGGACACAACTGACCCCGGGTTTACAGTCCGGCGCCCGGCCATCGGGCATCTCCGGCTAAAACCGTGTTTCTGTTTGCCTGACCGCAAAAAGGAAAAAGCGGGCAGGCTTCAGAAGTTTGCTGAAGCGGCCCGCTCGACCTAAAAATCCCGGCTTTTGTTCTTGCGTTGGAATTTTCGGGAGCGGGAACGCCGCTCCCGCTGATTTACCGATGCTTGTTAAAGAGATAGCCGCCGACGAAGGATTCGGCGAATCTCGGCTGTTGGCCTTTATCTCGCAGCATCAACGAATTGGATGGCGTCTCGGCTGATAGCCCAAAAGACACCAGCACGCTTATGTGCCAGCAGCCCAAATTGAAGCTGCGACGCGCCGCCGATTCACAGATCGCTGTTAAATTTTTGTGTCCTTTGAGCAACATAACCTTTTGAATCGTTGAATTAGCTATAACACATTGCTGATTGCCGATAAGCTCAAAACGCTCACAATCAACGAAGCGGTTTATATCCTAGCTTGTCGCTGCACGTCAATGAAATAATCGTTGGTGTGCAGAAAAAACTCAGAGAGTTGTTATTGCCTAGCAGTTAACAGCTTTTAAGGTAGAAGTATGGAAAAGTCTTTATTTCAAGTTTTATTCAGGTTCCGCCATAGCCAGGTGCATAAGTTACAACTGCTGCTACTATGGGAAACAAGATAAAATGATAAAAAACGTTATTGACTCATCAACACTAACCGCAAAAGCAGGTCTTAATGGCGCAGCTTCAATTCTCGAACAAGTTGCGGCTCGACGAAGCACTGATAGTCATTTATCTCTCGCCGCGAGAAGAAAGAATCTTTTCGCGTCCGGTCAAATACAGTAATACGATCAGCACAATGAAAGGCAGCAGCGAAAGCAGATTGGAATTGGCTCCACTGAAAAACGGATTGCTGGTGTTGGCCCAGTGTTCGATCTTCAAGTTGGTTTCGGTCAAGACGCCAGCCAGGAAGGCTATGACGATTCCGGCAATGGCTCCGCCTGCAATATAACCAGAAGCCATCAACACGCCGGGGCTTTTATCGGTTTCGGCGACGAATTGTTCTTCGGTCAGCTTGCGGTCGGCGTAACGTTTTCGCAGCCAACGATCCACCAGCCAGCGAATCATTCCGCCAAGGAAAATGGGCGTCGAAGTAGAAAGCGGCAAATACACTCCAACGGCGAACGCCAACGATGGCACGGCGGCGCATTCCAACACGACGGTAATCATCACGCCGAGCAGCACCAGCGCCCAGGGGAGTTTTTGATTCAAGATGCCCTTGATGATGTACGACACCAGCACGGCTTTGGGCGCGTCGAATTTTGGCACGGTGGAACCGTCAGGGCGTTTATCGGTTGCTCCATTGATGCCCGGATCAACCAGGTAAACCGGCACGCCTTGATCGTTGACCAGATATTTTTTTGTGTCTCCATTTTCGTCTGTGTGATGCCAGACCAGATACGATCCGCTGTCTTCACGCGCTTGAGGGCCTTTTAGCGATTCGCGTTCGCGCAAGGTTGAAGCGTCTGCACGCAATTCGATAGCGGCTGGCTGTTGCTGTTTCAGGTAAACCGTTCCCGTGTCGTTCAAGCGCAACAGGATTGGCCCCAACACAATCGCCGAAGCCAAAGAGCCAAACAGGATGGCGATTTGCTGATATTTCGGCGTTGCTCCGACCAGAAAGCCGGTTTTCAAATCTTGGGATGTTGTGCCGCCGTTCGATGCCGCTATGCAAACTATGGCTCCGACGGAAAGCGCCGTGACGTAATACGCCGGAGCTGTCCATCCTACGACCAGAAAGATCAAACAGGTCAGCAGCAAGGTCGCGTATGTCATTCCAGAAATCGGATTTGATGAAGACCCGACTTCGCCGGTCAGCCGCGAAGACACCGTGACGAACAAAAAGCCAAAGATGACGATCAACAGCGCGCCGAGGAAATTCATCTGCAAGCTGCGAAACGCCATAATCAAGGCCATCAGGATGATGATGCCTGTGATGACCCACTTGATCGGCACGTCTTGTTCGGTGCGCGGAAGATTGGCTGAACTTGCGTTTTGCGAACCACGCAAATCGCGCAGACCGCTTTTGATGCTGTTCCAAATCACGGGCATCGAACGAATGACGCTGATGATGCCAGCCGCCGCCACCGAACCTGCGCCGATGTACAACACATAAGCGCTGCGAACTTCGTCCGGTGACATTTCGCTGATCAGCGTAGTGCCGGGCGCGAGCGGCGCGCCCAGCGGATCGCCGAAAAACTTGATGGCTGGAATCAGCACCAGGTACGCCAGCACGCCGCCGCCAACCATCAAACCTCCTATGTACGGCCCGATGATATAACCGACGCCCAGCAACTCCGGCGAAATTTCCGCCGAAATCGAACCGCCTTTGAACGGGGCGCCGAAAATGCGTTCGGGAACTTCTTTCCACATCTTGAAAGCGGACATCAGCGATTTGTAGGCCAGCCCGATGCCGAAGCCTGTAAAGATTGTTTTGGCTCCGATTTTGGTCTGGCTGATTTCGGCTGTTCCGGCTGCTTCGGCTTCACGCAGAGATTCATCGTCTGCTCCGGCTTTCAACACTTCGGCGCAGGCCGTGCCTTCAGGGTATTTCAATACGCCATGTTGTTGAACGATCAAAGCGCGGCGCAACGGAATCATCATCAAAATGCCCAACAAACCGCCAAGAACTCCGACCAGCATGACGTTCATGATTTCCAGGTTGAAGCCCAGAATCATAATTGCAGGCATCGTCGCGCCAAACCCAAAAGCGATGGATTCACCCGCTGAACCAGCCGTTTGGACGATGTTGTTTTCAAGGATCGTCGCGTTTCGCAAGCCGACTTTGGACAGCAATCGGAAAATGGTGATGGAGATGACTGCCACCGGAATGGAGGCGCTGACGGTCAAACCGGTTTTCAAGACCAGATACAGCGATGACGCGCCAAACACTATGCCAAGCAGAGTTCCGAAGATCAGCGGCAATATAGTCAGTTCGCGCAGTCTCGTCTGGTTTGGAATAAATGGTCGAAAGGCAGTTGAAGAACGATCTGAAGAAAGGTTCGCACCCATTCGCGCAGCTCCTTAAATGGTTTGGCAATTGATTGTCGTGATTCGTGAAAAGCGGCAGCGAACTTTACAGGATTCAACGGCACAGGCAAAGCTCCGCAGACAATGCGGCAGTTTTTTGCTCTTGGGTTTCGCATGTTCCTGCCGCGTGCGATTACAATGAACAGCGGAAATCAATTGAGGAGGAATCCACGATGTCGGTCAAATGCACAGCCTGTGGCAGCGAATTGCCGTCGCAAGTCAAGTTTTGCATTCAATGCGGAGCAGTAGTGACTGGAGCGCAATCGCCTGCGACAGAAAACCTGTTCGGGCCAACCCGTCCACTGGAAGAAGAAAAAGATTACTCGACCAACGTTTATACATTGCCGCCGGAGGCGACTGAAATTTTGTCAGCCCCCGAACCTGTTAAAACAGGAAAGACCACACAGGAACTGACTCCGTTGACTGGCGCGTTGCCCAGCCAGCCGAAAACTGTTGAAAAAGCGTTTCCAAAACCTGGTGGATTGCCTTCTGTTCCTGTCGTTGCTGCTGGAAAATCAGGCGGGCGATGGCCTATGGCGATTGTTGGAATCGTTTTGTTATTGGCAGCAGTGATCGGTGGTTATGCGCTTTTGCGTCAATCGGGGAATGCGCCAATCAGCGCTGAGACGGCTTCGTCGCCTTCGCCTGTTGTTTCAGCAGAAGCTTCGCCGGTTTTCAGCGCCAGCGAACAGGTCGAGATTGAAGCGGCGAGCAAGTCGCCGTCTATGGTTGCAGTTGAAAAGCAGAAGAACGAAATCAGGCAGGTTGCAGAAAAACAGCCGACAGCGCCTGTTTCCAAGCCGGAAGCGGCGTCTGCTGTTTCGGCAGGAACTACTTTGACGGAATCGAAAGAGCCTGCTCCGGCAGGAGAATTGAAAAGCGACGCAGCCGGTATGGCTAAATCCACGCCATTGCCCAAAGTCGAACAGCCCAAAGTCAGCGCGACGGAATTGTTGCAGCGCGGATTAAACGCTCAAAACGGAGGGCGGCATCAGGAAGCGTTGAGCGAATTTCAAAAGGCATTGCAACTCGATCCATCGAACGTCAGCGTTCATTACCTGATTGGTTCGTCGTATCACAAGCTGGGACAGTTGGAGCAGGCATTGACTGCTTATCGGCGCTGCACCGCAGGGCCGTATGCGCGCGTTTCCGCTGAGCATGTAAAAACACTGGAAAAGAAAGTTGGCAAGTCGAAGTATTGAGGTGGAATCGTCGCTGTTATCTGGGCAGGGCGACGCGCCAGCCGGAAAGCAATTGCCGATAAATTTCCGCTGCTTTGAATTGATCGCCCAGCGCTGCATAAACGCCCGCCAGTAAACTCAGCGTGCTGGATTCACGGGCAGGCTCTTTCAATTCGCGCCAGATGGCCACAGCTTCTTCTAGTTGGGTTCGCGCGGCAGATTTTTCGTTCAGCAGAAAATTGGTTTCGGCCAGCCCTGTCAAAATTATTGCCAGACGCGGCTGGTCCATCAACGAGCGCGCAAGCGGCAAGCCGAGTTGGTAACATTCGCGCGCTTTCACCGGTTCATTCAATACTTGATACGCCGCTCCCAGATTTCCCAGCGTGACCAGTTCGCCTCGCGCATCGCCAAGGGCGCGGCGAATTTCCAAAGCCAGATTGAAATTCTCCACGGCTTTTCGCCAATCACCCGACAACGAATACAAATTGCCCAGGTTGTTGAGCGTCGCTGCTTCGCCGCGTTTGTCGGCTCCGGCGCGACGAATGGGCAGAGCTTCCAGATACAACTTCATGGCCTGATCGCGCTGGCCGATTGCCAGATACAAGCTGGCCAGATCGCTGAGCGTGGTGGCCACGCTGCGTTTGTCATCGAGTTCGCGCCAGAGCGGCAAGGCTTTCGAATAAAACTCTATCGCCGACGGTTTGTCGTTGGAAGCATCGGCGACAAAGCCCAGATTGCTCAGCGAAACCGCTTCGCCGCGTTTGTCGCCGACTTCGCGCCAGAGCGGCAAGGCCAGACGAAAGAGTTGCGTCGCCAGTGGCAACTGACCGCCACGCGCCGCCAGACTGCCCAGGCTGTTGAGCGTCGAAGCTTCGCCGTTTTTATCCTTGGCCTCCTGCCAATACGGCAGAGCTTTCTGATAATGCTCGAAGGCTTTTTTCAAATCGCCCTGTTCTTCGTGCAGCTTGCCCAGGTTGTACAGCGTGGCGGCTTCACGACTCCGTTTGTTTTCGTTGATGGTAACGAGGCTGGTCAAACTGGCGGTTTGAACAATCAATCTGGCCTGATTGAAACAATTTTGCGCCTGTTTTTTATCGCCCAGTGAATTGTAGATGCGCCCAAGCTGTGTCAACACAGATGCTTCGGTCGTGCGATTTCCGGCGGCTCGCCACTGCGGCAAAGACTGGTGATAAAAACTGATCGCTTGTTGTTTATCACCAAAGGATTCGGCGATCACAGCAAGCTGATTCAATACATCGGCAATTTCAGCCGGGTCGCCTGAAACTCCCGCCGAACGCCACAAGCGCAAGGATTCTTCGTATTTCAACGTCGCTTTTCGCAGCGAATCGGGAGTGTTCTGCAAACGCAACGCATCGGCTTCGCTTTGCAGGGTTTTGGCGGACAGGATTTTCTGCTGGCCGGAGGAAATTGTTGGCAGGTTGTTTTCCGATCTGCGGAAATTTGGGACGTTGATTCGATATGAATAATCGTACAGCCCTTCGACCGGCGGCGGAGCAAGATTTGGAACAGTGATGCGAAACGAATCGGCGCGAAGTGTGAGACGCTTGCCGTCGTCGGTTGGGCGCGTCTGACCGTTGGCCAACGTGCAAATCACAGTCAGCGTTACTGCCATCCAACCAACCGAATTTCGTTTGCGAAGGAAAATCAATGGAATCTTTGAAGGTAAGATCGCAGTTCACAACCTGGTTTTTCAGGCCAGATTGCGAACTGCGAAATGGGGACTGGGTTATTGCGAGCCGAGCCGCAACACAAGTCCGGTCGAAAGACGGAAGTTGTTTTGAGTTTGATCGTTGAACCGCGTCAGGACGTAATCGGCCTGGAAGAGGCGAACGGCCAGATTATCAATGATCTTTGCATCCAATCCGCCGCCGATGGCCATGGCAAATGCCGAATCATCCACCGTGACTCTGCCGACGATGGTGTCGGTTTTCACGTAAGAACGAGCCGCTCCGAGCAGCACATGGCCGAATGGTTGCAGAACTTTGTGCTCACGATAAGTGAACCGCGGACCGACCAGGAAGAGGTACGCGCTGATGTCCGCTCTGACGCCAGGAGCCAGCGTGGCCGTATCGTAATGACCGCTGAAGTCCGCAACAATTCCACCCCATTTTTTGTAATTGACCGCTGCCGACGCATTCCAACCGTGCAAATCCAATCCGCCGTCATCGTCATCAGCGTGGAGATAAGAGTATCCGCCGAAAATTTCGGCCCTTGGCGCGTCCTGAGCCTGAACCACGAGTGGCAGAGCAAGCAGCAGCACCATGAAAAACAACTTGCGCATAGTTTCCTCCTAAAATTGCTTTCGGTGTTCTGGGTTTAACTGTCTACACAGCCAGAAAGCAGGTGTTGAAATTTTGGAGAGGCTGCTGCCGGCAACTGAACTTCAAGAACAAGATCGAAGCTGAAGCTTGAAGGGGGCACCATTGACGAATTTTGCTGGCCTCTGGAATAGCGCCACCAAGGATTTGTCAGTAACGGGGTGTGACTGATGGCGGGCGTATGATAAGCCATTCATTAGGGATTGCAACCACGAATTTTGCGCGTCTAAGCTGTTCGGAAAAAAGCATTTCAAAGCGTTCGCCTCTACATGCCAAAAAGCCGCATCTCCAAACGGAGATGCGGCTTTGGTAATGAAGCTGACCTCGCCGATTACCGACGAATTCTGATCGAATGATCCGGCCAGCATTTCAGCAGATCATCCGTTGGTTCGTCGCCATCGGCGCTGAACCGGCCAAGAATGATCGGCAATCCGCCCGCAGCCGGAGCCGGAGCCGCAAACTTGGGATCAAGAATCTTGGCGATTTGGTCTCGCACGTCTTCCAGATGCAGACGCGAAGCGCGGTCTGTGGCTCTGGCCAAAGATTTGGTCACATCGGCAACCAGGGCGCGCAGTTCGCCGCGAATGAACGGGCGCTGGTCGTCATTGACCGGAGCGCGGCCATTGAGTTTGTCGCCCATCAAATCCAGATAGGCGCGTTGCAGGTTGCGACGATAGGCGTCCGATTTGATCGGAGTCGTGCCGTTCAGTTCGCCCCAAACTCCTTTGCGAACATCCGCCAGAAAATCCACCGGCCGGTAGGCTTTGTCGCCGTCTAGCGCTTCTTGCTCAACCAGCCGGGCAAAACGCGCGGAACTCAGCAACTGATTTAACATCATTTGCTGAGCCAGCTTGACGCGGTCTAGCGAACCGCTGGCTTCAATGCGACGCAGCACTTCCGGATTCAGCATCCAGGTTGGCGTGGTGAATACGTTGTCGCTCAGGAATTTCACGGCTTCGGCCTGACGTTCTTTGGAAATCGGCGTGAAAAGAAGTCCTTCCTGGCCAATGTGTTTTTGCTGGGTTTGGAACCCCCCGACGATGGCCGCGACGTGACCCATTTCCAATCGCCACTGGCCGACCATGTCGCCATAAATTTCTTCCAGATCGCTGTATGGTTCGCCTTTTTTGGTGGTGGTCGCCGTCAGCAGCAAATCCGCCACGCGCTTGAGGTTTTTCAATCCCAGCGTCGAAGCCTTGACGGCATCGGCATCGCCAACCGCTTCGGTCAATTCGCCCGGATCGGCGCCGCGAGACTTGGCCGTTGAAAATCGCAGCCAGGGTTTGGAATCCTGTTCGCGCGCCCAGGCGTCAAGCGTCGCTTTTTCGTCTTCCGGAGATTTGGCATTTGGAATCGGTTTGTAACCCCACATCGTCGCCCATTTGTCATAAGGGCCGACTTTGGGAATCAGGTCATCAACTGGAATTTTGTCTTCGGGCTGAGCGACGTAATTGAAGCGAGAATAATCCATGATCGAAGGCGTATGGCCCATTTCTTTCAGCCATTTCGGATCACGAACTTTCTCGAACGGATACATCGAACTGCCTTTCATGTTGTGCTGGAAACCGAGCGTGTGGCCGACTTCGTGCGCAACGACAAAGCGCAGCAATTCGCCCATCAAATCATCCGGGAAAGGGAATTTGTGCGTGCGCGGATCGAGCGGACCAACCTGCGTGAAGTACCACGAGCGTTGCAGGTTCAGAATGTTGTGATACATCTGAATGTCCGATTCCAGAATTTCTCCGGTGCGCGGATCGTGAATGTGCGGCCCCGAAGCGTTTTCAATGGTCGAAGGCAGCCAGCGCACAACGGAGTATCGGGCATCTTCCGGCGACCAATCCGGATCGTCTTTGGGAGCGTCTTTGGCGATGATAGCGTTTTTGAATCCGGCGGCTTCAAATGCCGGTTGCCAATCTTCGATGCCTTTTTTGATGTATGAAACCCATTTGGTCGGCGTTGCGGGATCAACGTAATAAACGATCGGTTTGACCGGTTCGGAAAGCGCCGCGTTCGGGTCTTTCTTTTCCAAGCGCCAGCGAGTGATGTAAGTCCGCTGCGGAGCGCGATGTTCGTCTTTGCCGTAATCCATCTTGCGAACGGAAAAATATCCGACGCGCTCATCCAGCAACCGCGGCATCATCGGATTTTCAGGCAGTTTGACCATCGAATAATGCATCACCACCGATGCGCTGCCGGTTCCCATGCCAGCGCCCAGAAATGGATTTGGCGGAGTTGGAGCGCCGCCACCCAACGTGTCCGCCGGATTGCTGAAGGTGTGCGTGGCTTCGACTTCGATGTTGGTCGGGAAGGAAACGACTCGTTCGATGAAAGACCGTGAAGCGTCGAAAATGCGCGCGCGCAAACGGGCTTTGGCGCTGAATTCGGTGACTTCGGTATTGAACAGACTGGTTACGTCAATGACTACGGAATCGTCCTTACCCAGGGCTTCGATGAAAAACGATTTGATGATGGCGTCATTGTTGGAAGCTTGAACTGCCTTGGCGATGGGTTCTTTCGGGTCTGCGACGACGGCGTAAGAAACGCTGCGCAGCAAGACGCGGTTGTTATGGCGATCCCATTTCACCACGCGATTGCCCATCGCCTGGCCGCCATAACCTACGCCAAGCGTGGTTTTGGCGATCTGGCTGACCCACAAAAATTCCTTGCCGAGTTCTTTTTTAGGGATTTCGTAATAGACCCTTTCCTTGATCCGATGAACCGTGAAGACGCCTTCATCGGATTTGGCGTCTTTGGTGATGACGCGGTCATAAGGGCGAATTTCCGGTTCGCGGCTGCCCAAGCCGGGAATGCCTGCCGGGCGGTCCTGCGCAGCGGCAGGCGGCGCGCCTGTGGGCGGGTCTTGAGCAAAGACGGTTGCGCTGGCCAATACTGCCGCGCTCAGGGCGAGCAGAATCGCTCCGCAAATCTTGTACGGACTGTTCATATTAGGTGACTCCTTCCAAGTTGTGATTTCGATATTGACGCAATCAAATTGCTGATGTCTGAGAGAAATTGTGTCGCAGCGACTGCCTCAAACGCGCGAAGCATAGTCGTCAGGCCGCGCCAATACAAATTACCTGCCAAACTGCCATACGGTTTCAGATTTTCGGTTTGCGGCCAGCCCACGGTTTGGCTTTTTCCAGTTGCGCCGCCAGACGAAACAGCAAATCGTCTTCCCCGAATCGTCCGCTGAACATGACGCCCACCGGCAATCCGTCTTTCGTCCAATGCAGCGGCACGGACATCGAAGGTTGCCCGGTCGCGTTGTAAAGCGCCGTGTGCGGGCCGAATTCGCCTACGTCCTTGCCATAAGCCTGTACATCGTTGCGCGACAGACTCAGCACACCCAAGGGCACAGGCGGTTTTGCCAATGTCGGGCTGAGAATGACATCGTATCGCTGCATGAATCTGGCCAGCGTCAAACCGGTTTGATGCATGGTCGCAATCGCGCGTGAGTATTCAATGCTGCTGATGGCTTTTCCGGCTTGAGCAATCAACCAGGTGATCGGCTCCACATCTTTATCGGTGATTGCGCGACCGAGTGTTTTGCCTGCGTCATCCAACACTCTGGCCAGCGAAACGCGAAGAACGGTCAGAAACGCTCCGCGCATGACTGCATCTTCAATCGGCAGTCTGGTTTCTTCGACGCGATGGCCCAGACTTTCGCAGAGTTTGGCGGCATCCATCGCGGCCTGACGACATTCGGGATCAACCGGGCCGCCTGTCGTCGGTTCGATGGCCAGCGCGATCCGCAGCTTGCCTGTCGGAGCGCCGACTTCTTTCAAAAACGGTCGCGCCGGTTTGGGCGAAAAAAATGGGGAACCTGGTTCCGCACCTGCTGTTGCATCAAGCAACGCCGCGCTGTCTCGGACGGAAATCGTCAGTACGTGGTGATGTGAACAGCCGTTCCAGCTTTCAAATTGAGTTGGCCCCATTGGCACACGACCTCGCGTAGGTTTGAAACCGAACAACCCGCAGCACGAAGCCGGAATGCGAATCGAACCGCCGCCATCGCTGCCGTGTGCGGCGGGTAAAATTCGCGCTGACACCGCCGCGCTTGCTCCGCCGGACGACCCGCCCGAAGTCCGTTCCAGATTCCAGGGGTTGCGCGTTTGTCCGAACAACACGGATTCGGTGGTTGTCGTCAATCCGAATTCCGGCGAATTGGTGCGGCCAAAAATCACCAGGCCGGATTGTTTGTAACGTTCGACCAGTGTGCTGTCGAAATTCGGCGTGTAGTTTTTGAACGCGCGACTGCCCGAAGTCGTCTTCACCCCCGCCATGTGAATGCCTATGTCTTTCAGAGCGAACGGCACGCCTTTGAAGGCTCCGTTGCCAGCACCCGTTTTGATTTGCGTTTCGGCTTTGTCGAAAAACAGATCGCAAAACGCATTGAGTTTTGGGTTCAAGGTTTCGACTCGCTGGCGAACCGCGTTGAGCAATTCCTGTGAGGTGATTTGCTTTTTGGCGATCAACTCCGCCAATCCAAGCGCGTCGTATTTGTCATACTCGGCGGCCAACCCGGTGAAAGTTGTTGACGCAGTAGTTGCATTGCCCGGTTCGGATAAAACGATTGCCGCGCCGACGCTCGCCGCTGTGCGTTTGACCATTTCACGCCGATTGATGGGCTCGCCCGCTTTTCGAGTTTTCTTCATTTTGAATCTCCGATGTTGTAATGGGTTTAGCTCAGTTGCGTGGAGTTGTAACAGAACCGATTCGGAAAGAAAAACTTTTACCGACTTCTTGTCAGGCAAAGAAAAACTTGGTACTGACATTGCAAACATTCAAGCAGAGGACGTGCTTTATGGACGACGTCATTTTGGAAACCGAACGGCTTTTGCTGCGACGCATCACACACGACGATCTGGATGATCTGCTGCAAATCTGGGGCGATCCCGAAACGATGCGTCTCTTTCCAAAGACGCTCAACCGACAGGAAATGAGCGAATGGATCGAGCGCAATTTGAAACGATACGAAGAGTTCGGACACGGAATCTGGGCGGTATTATTGAAAGAGGGGCAGCAATTCGTAGGCGATTGCGGATTGGTGATGCAGGATGTGGAAGGCGTTCAGGAATTGGAAGTCGGCTATCACTTCAACAAAACGTTCTGGGGACGCGGATTGGCCGCCGAAGCTGCTCGCGGTTGTATGGAATACGCGCGCACAAAATTGAACCGACGCCGCATTATCTCGATGATTCGCCCGGAAAATCTGGCTTCGCGCCGAGTTGCCGAACGTAACGGATTGAAGATCGAAAAAGAGATTTTCTGGCGCGGGTATCGACATTGCATTTACTCCATTGAACAAGGATAAAAACTCGATGATTGCTTACGCTGAAAAAACGACTCGGGAATTGATTGATCTGCTGATTTCGGAAGAAGACCGCGTGACGCTGGAACACATACAGGAATTAGTCAGACGGGAAGATGCCATTGAACCCTTGCGAGACTGGATGCGAGATGAAAATCGCTGGCGTGAAGCGCGAGACGGCGAATGGTGGGCGCTCTATCACGCTTTCACGATTTTGAGTCTGACCAAGCGGATAGATTTGTTGCCTGACTTATTCCAAGGCTTCATTTACGCCAACGAAGAAGACTTCGATTGGCTGATGGAAGTTTCCGCAGCGGCTTTTGCTCAGTTTGGAGAAGCGGCTGTTGAGCCGCTAATTCAATTCATCGGGGCACATCGCCCTCATGACCAGGATGATTGGAAAACTCCTTTTTTGCGATCTTATGCCGCCATCGCGTTGACGCGGATTGCGTTGGAAAATCCTGCATCCGAACCCAAAGTGGCGGACTTCTTTTGTTCCTGTTACGGCGATCTGCAGGAAACTGATGGCTACTTTCTTGGTTCAATCAGCGGCCACGCACTGATGTTGGACAAAGAGCGTGTGTTGGAACCGATGCGCGCGGCCTTTGAACGTGGTGCAGTTGACGAAACTGTCGCGGGAGATTTTGAAGAGACACTTGATTGGTTCGATCCCGAAGAACAGCGTGGCGACTGGGAGTATTACGTGGACCTGCTGAAGTTTTATCAACCTGACGAAATAGCCAATCGCCAGGAGCGATGGAAAAAGGAAAAGGAACAGAAAGAACGCGCCAGGCAACGAGAAGCCAACTCGCTTTTCCAACAGGCTAATGCCCCTGCTTTGGTAATCCCACATGGATATTTTCGAAGTGACGAAGGAAATTTTCTGCGCGAACCCAAAATTGGGCGAAACGATCCTTGTCCGTGCCTGTCCGGCAAAAAATACAAGAAGTGTTGTGGCAAATAAGAAGATGGCTTACTCAAACAGTCCGGGCGCGGCCTGCTGCAATTCATTGCTGGCGTGCCATTCCACCCATTTGACGCGACCGGCTTTGATGGCGTCGCGCACCATTCGCTCTCGCCGAGTCAAGGTGGACATGCCGGTTTTGATTTCGACAAACACAATGGTGAGCTGATCGTCTTCGTCGAAATTCAGTCCGTCGAAGACCACAAAATCCACTGGGCTGCCGATGAACCGAGCGTCTTTGGGGTTGTAGTTGAAGTTGGGCAGGTAGGGAACGAGGTGTTCTACGACTTTGCCTGTGGTGACGGCCTGGCTGCGCTGCACAGCATCCCGTCGAATGTTCTTTTCCTGTTCCTGCATCCATTCGTTCAGCTTGTTTCGAGCTTCGCGCAATGCCAATTCGCGTTGTTCTTTGCGAAGCGTTTCCAGTTCATCTTCGCACCAATCCTTGAAAAGTTTATGAGCTTCGACAAGGGCATCGCGTTGCGCTTCGGCCAGAATGGTTTGCGCTTCGCGCTCGCGCCATTCCTGCATACGAGCGCGAATCCGTTCCTGCATTTCAAATTCGGCAGCGCCTTTCCACTGGTCGGATTCGCGCTGCACCATCATGGGAATTCGTGCCTTCAAAGATGCGAACTGATAGATCAATGCGATGATGGCGATCATCGCCGCCAGCAACAGCAGCAAGACAAAGAGAAAAAGGTCCATGGCAAGAAAGAAGGATTCGCTGTGCGTCAGGCGAACGTGTTACGGGAGCAGGTCATTGATGGCAATGTAAGCGACAATCTGGCCTTCAATGACGATTGGGGCGGGATCGTTCCGGCTGAAAATCTGCTTGTCTGCGTAATCGGATTCGTCAGAGTTCATGTCCGGTTGCGAATAAATCTCAAGCTTGTTTTCAGTCAGGTTGATGATCCAGTAAACGGGAATGCCTGCGCGCGCGTACAACTGCTTTTTCAATTCGCGGTCGCGTTCCAATGTTGTGTCGGAAATTTCAACCACTAACGCGATGTCTTTGGCGGTTGGATGGCCATTCTGGTAATCGCGCGTGTCGCCGCGCACGATGATCGCGTCAGGTTCCGGTTCGCTGTCTTCCAGAGTGATCGGTTCCTGGGAATCAACGTACCAACCATTGGGAACCGCGGCTTCCAGCGATTGGCGAGTCAGTTTGGTGGCGATGCGGTGCGGGGGATTTTTGGGCATCTTGGAAATCAACCATCCTTTCAGCAGTTCAACCTGATCGTCTCCGGTCAAAATACCCGCGCGGATCATTTGATGGTATTGCGCGACAGAAAACCGCCAGATGTGTTCGATGGGGACAGCCGTCAAGACCTGTTTGACTGATTGAGCTTGAGAAACGCTGGCAGTCATAAAATTCTGCTCCTTCGATTGATTGTCTGTGTATCGGTGAATTCGACCGTCATGATACCACTTCCTCCGCGAATCTGGCGTTTGATTGGCCGGTTGGTTAACGTTGTTCGACCGTCATTTTCATGCCGTGTTTGGGGCGCAGAGTGACGATTGGTTCCAGCGCGATGGGATGATTCGGAACCAGTCGCAATCGCCATTTCTGAGCCAGAGTTGCCATAACCAGCACGCCTTCCATCCAGGCGAATTGTTCGCCTATGCAGATGCGCGGCCCGCCGCCAAACGGGAAATAGCTGAATTGGGGACGAGCTTCGCGAGCTTCGGGAGTCCAGCGTTCAGGGTCGAAACGATCCGGGTCAGGGAAAAATTTCGGGTTGCGGTGCATCAGGTACTGGCTCATCAGAATGATCGAACGCGCCGGGACGTGATATTCGCCGATGCGGTAATCGGTCAATGCACGTCGGCCAATGATCCAGGCAGGCGGATACATACGCATCGCTTCGGCAAAGACCATTTCGGTGTAACGCAACCGCGGATAATCTTCGGCGGTTGCAATTCGCCCGCCCAGCACCGCGTCAATTTCGGCGTGGAATCTGGCTTCGACTTCAGGATTTTGCGACAGCAGATACCACGTCCAGGTCAGCGCGTTGGCAGTGGTTTCGTGACCGGCGAGAAAAATGGTCATGGCTTCGTCGCGCAATTGCAGGTCGGTCATGCCTGTGCCATCGCCTTCGGTGTCGCGCGCCTGAATCAGCATCGAAAGCAAATCACCGCGATCTTCGCCGCTTTCTCGCCGTTCGCTGATGATTCGGTAAATCGTTTCGTCCAGACGTTGGCGAGCCGCCTTGAAGCGTTTCATGGCCGGAATCGGCAGTTTTTCCAGCAACTGCGCAAAGGGAAGCGTCAGGTAATTGAACATCGCCATTGTCTGGCTGAGCGCGTCGCCGATTTCGTCGGCTTCGGTTTCGACATCGGCGTCAAAAAGCGTCTTGCCGGCAATGGCCAGCGTCAACCGCATCATTTCGCGCGCAACGTCCAGTTCTTCTCCGTGGCGCCAGCGATTGCTCAATCGGTCTGTGTATTCGACCATCGTCGCGCCATAAGCGGCGATTCGCTGGCGATGAAAGGCTGGTTGAGCCAGTCGCCGCTGGCGCAGGTGAAATTCGCCTTCGCTGGTCAGCAATCCTTCGCCGAGCAATCTTTTGGCGCGCTGCAAACCTTCACCTTTCATGAACTGTTTGTTGTGCGTAATCAGCACGTCGCGTATGTGTTCAGGGTTGTTGAGCAGAAAAACCGGTTGAGGACCGAGTTTGAAATAGACCACTTCGCCATATTGTTCCGTCACCTGCGTCAGAAAACGAATCGGATTGCGACGCAAATTTACAAGGTTGATGAGCGGAAACAGCGGTCTGGGACCTGGTGGCAACTGCGCGCTGGAGGACTTTGCGGGCTGTGCTGTGGTTGCTGCGGTGGACATAACGTTCGTCTCCTTCTCCGTTTTCAGGTTTGAAGTCATTGCTTGAATTCGTTGTTCAAGCTCATTGTGTTTTAGCACGTCTGGCGGTCAAGTATCAGTCACAGATGGTAAAGAATAGTCGTCAAATTTCCTGGCCTAATTTGAACACCTCTGCTCGCAGTTGCGGAATGACCGAGAAACTTCCAGTGTCTCCTTTGGCTTCGATGGCGCGTGAATTGTGCCAATGACACAACCCAAGTTTGGCCACCGAGCGCAGATACTGGCGACGCGCGTTGAAAAGTTGGCGGTTGCCGAAAGCCGACAAAACCCAGGCGCTGCGGCGAAATAATGAAATGACTACATCGAGCCGTTCCGGGGCGATCAATCCTTTTTCTACTTCGGCGGAAAGCGTTTGTCGCAAAATGCGGGCTTCGCGTCGAATCAGGTAAACGATCAGGCAAATGAACGCGATAAACAGAGGAACTTCCAACAACAAATATCCCATCCAGAACAAACCTACGCTGAACGAAGCCAGCATATTCCAAAGCGCGTGCAGGAACATGGCCGCCGCGTAACCGATGAGCGGCGCGGCGAATTTCAAATTCTGGTTGTAGGTTTCGCGGGCGATGCCGCAGCCGATGCCTGTCATGCAGGTGAACAGGACGTGAGAAAACGGCGAAAGAATGCCGCGAACGATGAATGTTCCAGCCAGGTCGCCCGCGCCGCCTTTCATCAGGCTGTCGCCGTAATAACTGACGTTTTCCATCGTCGCAAAGCCCAGCGCGACGACTCCGGCGTAAACGATTCCATCCAGCACGCTGTCGAAATCCCGTTTGAACATCAGGGCGATCAACAAAACCCCGGCGCCTTTGCTGCCTTCTTCGATCAATGGTGCGGAGACTACTCCGGTCAGAAAATCGTCGAAGTTGTGTTTGAAAATTTCGTTGAAGACGCCGGAAATCAGAATTGCCACCGACGCGCCCCAGGCAAAGGCGAATGCCAGAGTGCGAAACGGTTCGGGATCGTAACGATCCAGCCAGAGGAAAATGCCCAGATAAATCGCCGCCGGAATAAAAGCCGTCAATCCGGCAATGATCGAAACCGACAAACCGAAATTGAGCACCGTCAAGGCCAGCACTATCACGCCGAGCACCGCGCACAGCATCGCCAGTCCTGCGACTCCGATTGGCGGCGGAATTTCGCCTGAATCGTGATGGGGGTTGTACATTCCCAGGGTTTGAGCCGCGTCGCGCAATGTCCATTGCACAGTTTGAGCCGCGCGAGCTCGCGCCGTGTCGTCGAATTGCGGAGAAGTTTCCGCGCCGGAAAGATGGTCTGCTTGTGCCAGCGATTCTTCGATGATGACCTGCAACCGCGGGCCGAAATGGCCGAGTTCGATCACATCGCCGGTTTTCAATCTGGCTGTGGTGACGCGAGCGCCGTTCAAAAATGTTCCGTTCGTACTGTCCTGATCGAGCAGGAAGAAATCGCCGCCTTCCGTGGAAATGATCGCGTGACGTGTGGAAACGCTGGTTTCGACAAAGCGCAACACGCTTTCTTCGCCACGCCCAAGCAGAAACCAGTTTGTCTTTTGCGGGTCCAGATAAAGCTGCTGGCCGGAGTGCGTGCTGTTTTGGAGGATCAAGCGGAGCATAAGTTTTGGATCGGTCTGGTTGATTGATGATCGGTCGGCTGATTGTTCAAATGAATCCGATGATCCGATTCCAGCCAACGCCGTGACATTCTAATTGTCGCTGAAGGTTTTGACTACGCTGCGGACTGTCTTCTGAAGTTTCTCCATGATCCGGTTTTTCTGGCAAAGAATGAGGGGCTTGTCGGCTAAACCGCTGACTTGTTATCCTCAATTTGCCGCTAAACGGATTATCAATTCAAGCAACGACTGGTCTCCCAAGTTGAACATTGCCGACTGTTTTCAACCTTTCACACATGAACATTTAGCTGATGGAAGCCGCAACAACCAAAAGCATTCATTTCACGCCCTGGCATCTGCGCGAACGCACGCGCAATTTCCGTCGCCGATTTTCCAAAACCATTCAATCGAATTTCTTTTATTCGTTTCTGTTCCTGCCGAAACAGAAACGCGATGCCATTATAGACGTGTACACGTTTTGCCGCGCCGTTGACGATGTGGTGGATGATCTGGTCGGCCCCGTTACATTCGGCCACGCCGCGAGTGAAGCTCGGTTGGAATTGGACAAATGGCGCGCCGAAATTGATCTTCTATATGCCGGTCACCCGACAACTGCAATCACACGCAACTTACGGAATGTGCTCGAACAGTTCCCGATGCCGAAAGAGTATTTCGAGGAAATGATCAATGGGTGCGAAATGGATTTGAGCCATCACCGGTACGAAACCTTCGACGAGCTTTATCAATACTGTTATCGCGTGGCGGCGATTACCGGATTGATGTGCGTCGAAATTTTCACCTACCGCGAAGCTCAGGCGCGCGAATACGCCGTCAATCTGGGAATCGCGCTGCAATTGACCAACATCCTGCGCGATTTGAAGGAAGACGCCGAACGCGGGCGCATTTACCTGCCGCAGGAAGATTTGCGCCGCTTCGGATACAGCGAACACGATCTGGCGAATTCGGTTGTCAACGACAACTTTCGCGCTTTGATGAAATTCGAATGTGACCGCGCGCGAAGTTTTTATCGTCAGGCTGAAGAACTCTTCCCGCACAAAGACCAGGCGACGCTGACCGCCGCTGTGACCATGGGGAAGATTTATTTCCGGCTGCTGGAACAGATCGAGCAAAACGATTACGACGTGTTCAACCATCAGATTCGCTTGCATCGCCCGGAGCGATTTTACATCGCGCTGCGAGAATGGGCGCGCGCTACCCGGCGAAAGAGTGAGGGCGTGAGCGACGGAGAGACAGAGAGAAGGAGGGAAGATTCGTGAAGCTCGCGCCTCTGTTTTCTTCGCCTTCAAATCGCGCCTTCCCGCCGTCACCACCTCCCTATGTCTCTCCGTCGCTCAGCCCCTCTGTCCTGATTATCGGCGGCGGCTTTGCCGGATTGGCGGCTGCGGTTGATTTGGCAGACCGGGGCTTGAAGGTGATGCTGTTGGAGCGCCGTTCGTTTCTGGGCGGACGGGCGTATTCGTTCACGGATAAAACCACTGGCGATACGGTGGATAATGGCCAACATTTGATGATGGGCTGTTATCACCACACACTGCGATTTCTGGAAAAGATCGGTTCGCTCGGCAAACTTAAGTTTCAACAAAATCCGCAAGTTGATTTTCTCAGCTTGTCGGCAAGCGGCCAGACTAATCACGCAAGTTTTCGTTGTCCTTCGTTGCCCGCGCCGCTGCATTTGCTGGCGGGGTTGTTCAAATTGCAAACCATAGGCTGGCGAGACCGCTGGAATGCGTTGCGCGTTGGGCTGGAGTTGCGGCGGTTGAATGGCAATCGCACGGAACTGGCCGACATCACCGTGCGAGATTGGCTGACGCGGTTGGGGCAGACTGAAACGATGCAGCGCCGTTTCTGGGATTTGGTCGCGCTGGCGACGTTGAACGAAACGGCGGACAGGGCTTCGGCGGATATGTTCGCTCGTGTGTTGGATCAGGCGTTTATGCACTCGCGGCAGGATTCGACGATAGTCATTTCCAAAGTCGGTTTGAGCGATTTGTACACAGACGATGCGCGGCAATTTGTCGAACAGCGCGGCGGAACTATCCGCTTGAACGCGGAAGTCGCCCGAATTGAATTTGATGATCGTCGTGCGGTTGCTGTCGAACTCAGAACCGGCGAGCGAATCGCAGCCGACGCGATCATCAGCGCCGTTCCGTACTCAGCGTTGCCGCGAATGATTGCGCCGGAAATTTTCGACGCCAGTCCCTGCTTGCGCCACATCGCTCAATTCAAATCCGCGCCCATCGTGTCCGTCAATCTTTGGTACGCACAACCTGTGACCGACGTGGAATTCAGCGGCTTGTTGGAATCGCGCATTGAATGGATGTTCAATAAAAAAGCGATTTCAGGCGACGGCAAGTCAAGCCATCAGCATCTGGCGCTGGTCGTCAGTGGAGCTCACGAAGCGGCGAAGCTTTCCAAAGAAGAGTTGATCGCCATTGCCGTCGCCGAAATCGAGCGATTCTTTCCGGCGGCCCGGCGGCAAAAACCGGTTCATGCCTTTGTCGTGCGCGAACACGATGCGACGATTTCTCACACCGTGGGAACCGCGCGCTTGCGGCCTTCGCACAAGACGGAATTCGAGAATTTCTTTCTGGCTGGAGATTGGACGAACACCGGATTGCCCGCCACGATTGAAAGCGCTGTGCAAAGCGGTCAGCAATGCGCAAAACTCATTCCGGCAACTGTAGCCGCAAAGTCGTAACAGCCTGCCCAAAATCAAGGTCTTCGTAAATTTCCATGAGCGACAGTTCGCATTCAAGCGAAACCAATTTGACTACCTCGTCCAGACTGTTGAATTCACGTTGATTCCACGAACCGTCATCCTGTTTTACAAAATGACTGACATGCGGGCGATGCTGAGCAATCAGCAGATATTCCCGCAGACTGGGGATTGATTTGTAGTTGGTGAATTTGTCTCCTCGATCATACGCTTCGGTGGATGCAGAAAGAACCTCAATGATGATTGATGGGTTGGTCAACGACTTGATGCCGCCGATCACTTCATACTGCGGAACGCCGCACAATCCAGACGAATCGCCGTAACGATACGGAGGCATACTCGGAACTTTGATCCGGGTGTTCGCCAGAAAAATCCTGCACTGTTTCCCGCGTAGTTTTTCTCTCAAATGAAAGTGAAGGTTGCTTTCCACTTGATCGTGCTCCGGGCTGACGCCGCTCATGTCGAATATCTCGCCGTCCCAGTATTCGAGTCGAGCTTCAGAGTTGCGATCCAGTTCCAAGTATTCTTCCAGCGTGTATTTCAGTTTTGGTTGAGCTGGCATGTGTTACCTCCTGCCATAACTGTAATGCGGTAAGCGGCGAGTTGTCATTTCGCCGCTTTTGCAGTCGCTGCTCGCCGATTCAACGTTTTTCTGGATGAAACGTGTTTCAGCAATTCGGCCTTGTCCAAAAAGTATGTGGATTTGGCCTTGCCCTGACTGAAAAGTTTTTCCGCCTGATCGTCCCAGTGGCCAGAGTTTTTGTGGTCGCTTTCGCCCAAAGGAATAACTGTGAACGATTGCGGCGTTTTGGTCAGAATCACAATCTGCGTTGATGTTTGTCCGCCCTGGCCGACCATTTCATTTCCAACCTTGCTGAAGTTGATCGCCCGCGGAGTCGCCATTCCCTGATCGCGCAAGATTCCTCCACCGACCGGATAGGTTTTGCCGCCCTGGCGACCTACGCGGAAATAACGACCATACGGCACGTTGTAAGAGCGAAACTCCGACCACATCCATTTCGCCGCGTTGGTCAGCGCTGTGGTTATTTCTTTATCGGTCAGCGTATCGGGAACTTCGATCGCTTTGCGAAGCTCCGGATTTTCGAAGCCCATTTTGAAAGCGTAAAACGCCATCGCGCCTTCTGAATCCGGCGTGCTGCGCCGATTCCAATTCCAGATCGAAGCGCAGAGAATTTCCTCCTGGTTTAATCCGTGCGCCTTGGCAAACGTTTTACAAGGTTCGAGGATGCGTTTTTGCCAGTCTTCGGCTTTGTAAATCTGTGTGCTGAACGCGATGTTGATGGCCTGTTCGGTGGTGACGTTTTTGGCTTCGTGCAATTCTTCCAGCGTCATCGCCGCGCGTTGATGGCCGGGGTTGTTGCCGTCGTTGTAAATGTAAGGGATGTATTTTTCGGCGCGCAGAGGGCTGTCTTTCATCATCGCAAACGGCGAACAGTTGTTGTTCTGCATGTAGCCTTGGGGCGGATTGGTGATTTGCACCAGATCGCTCATCGGATGAATGCCTTTCCAGTCACAGGCGCCGCTGCCAATCATCGGTTTCGACGGGTCGCAACCTTGCGGACGAATGGGAACTCGGCCATTTCGCAAATAGAAAATGTCGCCTTCCGTCGTTCCGACCATGATGTTTTGCGACATGAGTTGAAACTGCGTGAGCGCTTTTTTCATCTCGGTCAGGTTGCGCGAAGTGAACATCTGGTAAATCTGGTCGGCCAGGCCGATTTCGTTGAAATAGGGAATGGCCATCGAGTATGCCTTGCCGTCTTTGCGCGCCACGATTGGGCCGTGCGTTGTGTATTCAATTTCAATCGGCTTTTCGATCAGTTTGCCGCCATCGAGAACTTTGATCGTGTCCTGGCGAACTTTCACGTCGCGCCATTGGCCTTCGTGTTTGTATTGTCGAGCGTTGGTCGGATTGAGTTCTTCTTCGTACACGTCTGAAGTGTCCGGCCCGCCGGTGGTCATGGCGATGGACGCCCAGCGGCTGTGACCCAAGCTGGGAAACGGAATGCCCAGAATGCTGACGCCGGAAACGTTGAAATCGCCCGCGTAAATACGAACTTCGTAAAAACGAAATTCGCCATACCAGCTCAGATGCGGATCAATCACGGCAATCGGAGATTTCATCGCCGTGCGCGAAGGCGCAATCAGCATCTGGTTCGATCCGCGATACGCGACCGGATCAGGCGTGATGCCGCCGCGCCGCAAATCGGCTCCGGCTTCGCCTTCCGGCCAACCCCAGATGATGTATCGGCCAAGCGCAATGATCTGCGACGGATGAAGTTCCGGCGCCCATTTCGGAACCTGTTCGGGATGTTCGGTCATAAACCGTTTGATGCCTTGCTGGTAAGCTTCGATGGCGGCGCGCATTTTGGGGGAAACCTGTTTGTAACGTTCGCGGCTGATGGCGGCGTGTTGCCAGATGCGTTGGCGATAATCGTGGCGAAACCATTCCTGGCCAAATGCTTCGGACATAGTGCCTTCTGCTTTGCGATAATTTTTCAGCAACTCTTCCAAGCGGTCTTCGGCTTGAGCGTAACCGATGGCAAAAGCGGCGTCTTCCAGCGTCGAAGCGAAAATGTGCGGCACGCCGAATTCATCGCGCAGAATTTCAGCGCTGCCCGCTTTGGCGGTTGGGGCGGATTTCGCGGCGCGTTGTTGGGCGCTGACCGTTGGTTGCGTCGAGGGAATCAGCGCAACCAACAAAAGAAGCAGAAAGAACAGGGAAGTGCGTTTCATGATGGTCTCCGTATCAGTTGTCGGTCATTAAGAGTGAGTTTTGATTGTTTGAAATCAGGCAGCGACCGAATTGGATTGCCGCGCTTTGATTGACAATCCAATCAACGTCGCAATGGCAAACGACAGTCCGCCAACCCAACCCAGCCAGGTGGGGTGAACGGCAATCAGCCAGCCGCCGAAAATCGGTCCCAGAATGCGAGTCATGCTTTCCAGTGAAGTCAGCGCGCCAAAAATTCCACCACGCCGGTTGGGCGGCGCAGCGCTTGAAATGATGCTGGTCAACGATGGGCGCGACACGCCGTGCCCAAAGGAAAACAGCAACGCCACGACAATCAATTTCCACCAGACATCCACAAGCACGACATAGAACAATCCCAGCGCGCTGGCAGTCAGCCCCACGATCAGGGATTTGTATTCGCCGAAGCGTTTGACGATGGGACCGATCATTCCCGCCTGCCAGAATACGCCCAGCAATCCGACCAGCGCCAGAAAGTACCCGGCCTGGTCAACGCTGAAATTCAATTGTTTTTTGGCAAAGAGCGGAAACATCGTGGTGTAAATCGTGAACGGCAGCGACATGAAAAAAAAGATCATCAGCAGGGGGCGCAGTTCCGACACCGAAAAATAATTCAGCGCGCGCGTGTACATTGCCAGGCCGCGCGGACGCGATTCGTCGGAATGATGCTGGGTTTCGGGCAGCAAAAACAAAGTGGCCAGAATGCTGGTCAGCGAAATCGCCGCCGCCACATAAGCCGTTATGTCGTAACCAAACCGCGACGACACCACCGAACCCAATGCCGGGCCAATCGTGAATGCCAGGCCGAACGATCCGCCGATAATCATGCCGAAGGTTTTGGCGCGGTCTTCGGGTGAAGTGATGTCGCTGATGTAGGCTTGCGCTACGGTCAGATTGCCGCCGGAAAAACCGTCAATCATTCGTGCCACAAACATCCATGCCAGCGGATCGGGAAATCGCATGGCAAGTCCCAGCAGCAAAAAACCAAGCAGCGATCCGAACTGACTGTACAACAGCACAGGGCGTCGTCCGTAACTATCGCTCAGATTGCCGAGCAAGGGCGCAGCCAGAAACTGGCACATCGAATACGAAGCGATCAGCACTCCAATGGTCTGGTCTGAGGCCTGAAACACTCCGGCGTAATACGGCAACAGCGGCAAGATGATGCTGAAGCCCAGAATGTCCACAAACACGACGATGAAAATTGGGATGAGGCGTTTATCTTTCATAGAGTAGTCAGCAGTCGGGAGTCGGTAGTTCGTTGCTCGTAGTTTGGAAATCTCAAGTCGGTAAATGCAGGCAATAAAAACTGCCGACTACCGTCTACCGACTCCCGACTCCTCTCGAAAGTTACTGATCAAAACAATTTCTCTGGTTTCCAATCCGCGAGCCAGCGCCAGCCATTTGCCATCGCGCGACCAGTCGAAGGCAAAAATATGATTGGCTTTGAAATCGGTGATCTGTTTGTGCGTCCCACCTTTGAGCGGCTGACTGTAAATGTTGGCAGTGCCATTGCTCAACACAGGGTAGGTCAAAGCCGAACCATCCGGCATCCATTTCACCAATCGCCAGGGAGAGGTTGGAATATCGAATGCCGCGATTGGATCGCCGCCCGAAATTGGAAACACTGTATATCGCGCCGGAATTCCTGTGGTTTCGTCGCGGTAAGAACAAGCCAGCCATTTTCCATCGGGCGAAACCTGTGGATATTCCGACAACGCCGTCAACAGTTGAATCGGTTCGCCGCCGTCGCTCGACACTCTCCATAAAGTGCGTTTGCCTGAACGAATGGAAGAGAAAATGATTTCCAGACCGGACATCGTAAATTGCGGATCGAGATCGAGCTGGCCGAACGTCAGTTGTTTCGGATTGTCGCCGTCACTGTCCATTCTCCAGACGCCTACGCCTTTGCCGCTGCGGTAAGCGTCAAAAACGATGAAACTCCCATCCGGCGATATTGAAGGCAAGGTGTTGTTTCCGCTATCTGTGGTCAACTGTTGTGCGTTGCCGCCTTCAAATCCGATTTTCCACAAATCGGATTTGCCGCTGGTGTTAGAGGCGTAAATGATTTTGTTGTCCGGCGTCCAGGCCAGTCCCTGAATGCCGTCGCTGCTGCCCGAACCAAAGGTGATTTGACGGACATTGCCGCTGTCGTTGGCTGGCGCAACCCATAAATTGGAAATCTGATTGATCTGCACGGCGGCGATTGTCTGGCCGTCGGACGAAACCGTGACGCCGCGGTAATCATTCAGATCGTTCGTGATGCGAACGGCTTCGCCACCGGGATGGCTGACAAACCAAACCTGACGGCCAAATGCGGATAAACTTTCCGGTTCGCGCGCCGTCATCAAAATGCCTTTGCCGTTTTCCGTCCACGTCACGCGACCTATGGACGGCCAGTGTTGTTTCAGCAATGTGGTTTGGCTGCCGTCGGAGACGTTGACCACAACGATGTTTTGCTGAATTCCCTCACCAAAGTTGGCAATTGGACAAGCGATGGTGTTTCCGTCCGGCGACCACGAAGGCCCTTCAATCGAAAACGAATCAGGCAATTTGCGGCGCGCCAGTTCGCGTTCCGCAGCGCCGTCGGCATTGGCGATCAGCAACTGGCTGATGCCTTCGCCAGGCAATTCGCGGACGTAGGCTAGTTGTTTGTCGTTGAACGACAGCGCAATCGGGCTGCTGACACCGGACAGCAGTTTGCGCGAAGTTCCGCCCAGAGTCGGCACGCGATACAGATCGCCCGATGGAGCATCGGATTTCCGCAGCACGTAATAAATGTAATTTCCGTCGTGCGAAAACGTCGGCGCGCGAAACCGCCAATCCGTCGCTTCGTGGATTTTCAGCGCGGGAGAATTGACATCCGACTGGCGCAATCGAAGCCATAAACTGCGCTTTCCGCCATCGTCAATGACGTAGGCGACTTGTTTTCCATCAGGTGAAATAACCGCATCGGCGGCTTTGCCAGGAGCGGCCAGCCGTGTGAAGCGAGCGTTTTTGAATACCGGAGCTTGTTCGGTCGCCAACCAGCGAGAAATGCCCAAACTCAATCCGGCTACGCTCAACACCACAATCAACAATCCGGCAAGGGCGCTCCAGGGATGTCTTCGGATTGCGCCGAAAAAGCTCCTGGGTTGAATGTGGCCTGCGACGGAAACCTCGTCGGTGGTTTTGGCGACTGTTTCCACACGGGTTTCAAGATTTTGAGCTTCGACAATGGCTCCGTCCTCCAGAGCCTTGTTCGACAACGCCGACCGTTGCCGCAGATTTTTCAATTCGGTTTGCAGTTCTTTGGCCGATTGGAAACGCGATTCGCGGTCTTTCGACAATGCTTTGAGCGTGATTCGTTCCAGTTCGACGGGGATTCCTGGAACGAGGGCGGCCAATGGCAACGGGTCTCGATTCAAAATTGCCGCCATCACATCGCTGGGTGTCTGATCGTGGAATGGCGAACGTCCGGCGAGCATTTCGTACAAAACTATGCCCAGACTGAACACGTCCGACCGCGCGTCCAGCTTTTGAGCGCGCGCCTGTTCAGGCGACATATACGTCGCCGTTCCCAACACCAATCCCGGATCGGTTTCAATCTCCATTGGCGAAGCGCCGGATTCAAGATTCAGGTTGCGTTCGGTCAGTTTGGCCAATCCGAAATCCAGCACTTTCACATAACCGTCCGGGCGCAGCATGATGTTTTCCGGTTTGATGTCGCGGTGCAGAATTCCAGCGGTATGCGCCGCATCCAGCGCGCCCGCGATTTGAATGGTGATTTCGACGGCCTCCGCCAGACTCAGCCGCTCTTTGCGCATTCTTTTCCGCAGCGTCTGGCCTTCGATGTATTCGGTGGCGATGAAATGCGACGCTCCGGCTTCTGTGACTGCCTGGCCGACTTCAAATATGGTGATGATGTTCGGATGATTCAGCGCGCTGACGGCTTTGGCTTCTTTCTCGAATCGGCGCACGCGGTCTTGGTCGTTGGTATAGAGCGGCGGCAGGATTTTCAGCGCGACTTTACGGTCAAGCCGGGAATCGTGCGCCAGATAAACCTCTCCCATTCCGCCCGCTCCGAGCAGCGAAAAAATCTCGTAACGGTCGAAACGAGAACCGATGCTAATAGGCATATATTGAAATCAAGAGGTGAAAACTTCACGCGCAGTCTAAATCAAATCACGAAACTTTGGACAGGAGGGAAAAGTTTTTTTTCAGAACGAACGAAACTTGACGCTGATCGGGTGAACCTGAAAATTTGGCGAGTAATTTGACAGTCAGGTCAAAAATTTCCCGGCAATTCAATTATCAGACCGGAAAACTTTTGCCTGCCTGTTTTTTTTCAGCCGCTAACCTGATGCCAGGACACTTTTGGGCTATCTGTATGTCTGAGGTGTCATTGGCGAATTCGAACCTGATACCCGACCCCTCTCACCTGACACCTGAAAACCCGAAAAACCGATTTGGTCAAAGGCTGCTTTTAGTGAAAGTCAGGTTTCGGGTATTGGGTATCGGGTGTCAGGCAACTCAATAATGAATTCGCCGCGGAACCTCGCAGCCGCCATGCTTTAAATGTGTCCCGACATCAGGCCGCTAACACGAAGGCGGGAAGACCGGCACTGTGACAATCACGCGTTCATTCAATCTCAGCACGTGAAGGTTGTGACCTCCCTTGAAGGCGTTGGGCGACGACGCCACGTTGTCATTGCGATTGATGATTGCTCCCATGATTGCCACGTTGTCAGCCGACCAGAGTCTCATCCAGCCGCTGCGCCCCGCAGGAATCATTTGTTCAAGACGCGGCACTGTGCGCGGAAAGGCGTTCGACAGAGGCATGCGAATCAAACACGTGCTGGCGTTGAAACTGAAACTGGCGGCATTTTCCGCATCGTCGTAAAGAATGCCGAAGATGTTGCCCAATGGTCTCAGCCCCGTCATCCAGTTGCCGTCAATTCGCGCCAGCATCAACAAAGTGTCGTTGCCGTCGGCGCGGCTGGGGATGTTGCTGACGCCGAGCACCAACGGCAGTTTGTTGAAACCCTGTGGCGTGCCGTCGAACGGAATTTCGGCGAATGGTTTGTTGGGATCGCAACCCGGCAGCGGACTGCCGAATTGCGACGCGCAACTTTCCGATGCGAGTTCAGCTTCGCGCGTCGGCGAATTCGTCATTTTGATTCGGGCGCTGCCAATCAGGTAATTGAAACTGATCGGGCAACCGGTGTTGTTGCCGCCCGCCGTGCCCGCAGGGCCGTCAACTGCTATCGCCATCATGTAACCGACGACACCTGGGTCCATATCCGACATCAAAAATCGAGTGGTTTGATTGGGAGTCAGGCAGATAAACGCATCGGCTACGGAGCAGGTCGTGCCGTCTACGAAAAACAAATGCACCACTACGCCCAGCCAGGGATGCGTGTTGGTGAAGCTGACGGCGGTGTTGTTGCCCGGATCGCCGCCGGGACCGACGGTTGCGCCCGACACAAACAAGCCGCCAAACAAAACCGAACCAGGTTTGTTGTCGCTTGGCGGTTGGCTGGACGGTATGCAGTCTCCTGGGCCCAGATTCGCCAATTGGACAATCGTCGTGACGTTCGCCGAGTTATTGCCCGGAACGGGATCGCCGACATCACCGCTGACGGTGGCGATGTTGGCAACCGTGGTTGGTTGGCAGGTTTCGGGCACATGAGCCTGAATTTGAATGATTGCGGGCGCCCCGACAGCGAGCAATCCCAGATTGCAATTGACAGTGTTGGTTCCTATGCCGGAGCAGGTTCCCATTCCAGTGGTTATAGCCTCTACCGTAAAAGCCGCTGGCAGCAGGTTGTTCACGACTGTGTTGGGGCTGACAACAGGTCCATTGTTGGTGACGGTAAGCGTGTAGGTAATGCTGTGATCGGGGATGGCGACTGTTGAAGAAGCGACTGCGGTAATCGCCAAATCTGCCAGATTTGCTCCAGAAACATCCAACATAAAACTGGCATTTGTCTGCACGCCACAGTTATCCGTGGAAATAATCTGAATTGTATGCAGGCCAGCGGGAGCAGCGGCGGTCAACGTGACGACTCCCGTCGTTGGGGCCACGGAAATGCTTCCTGTGTAAGTTCCAGCGCTTAGCAGGGTGACTGAAAATGAGCCGTTGTCGGTCGGCGTTGCCGCTGGATTTACTATCAGATTTCCGCCAACGGAAACCACTTGCGGGCTTGTGTAATTCAATGTCGGCGGTGTGTTGGGAGTGACGGTGACGGTAAAGGTGGTTAGGTCAACTCCGCCGCTGCCGTCCAGAACCTCAAGAATGACTGAGTTTTTGCCAATCGCGGCGGTGCAATCCGCGGCAACGTCGGCGATGATGGTTCCCATTGAATTTGTTATGCCTGTAATGATGATGCCGGGCGGACTGCTGACGACGTTCACCACCAAACTGCCTGGGGGAGTTTCCGCGTCATTGACTGTGGCAATGGGCGAAACAATTCCCGGACTGCCTTGCTGACGCACTTGGGCCATGGCGGAAATCGTTGGCGGAGTATTGGACAGACACGCCGAAAATTCTGAAGTGTCTCCGGTCGTCAAATTGGTCGCCGTCATTGTGAACACGTTCAAGTTCGGTTGCGGCGTAAAGGAAAACGTGAAATTGCCGGTGTCTCCAACCGTGTCGGTCGTAACAGTGCGTGCGCCCAGAAACACTTCGCCCTGACCGTGCCCAGACGGATCGCAGGTCGAGTTGGCAAAATACTCGACGCGAAAATCCGTGTTGGGCAAACTATTGAGTGAGGCCGTCAAGACACTGCCGCTGACGGAAATCAGATCAGGGAAGTTTTGCAAGCCATTGGCTCCGCTGTCCGTATCGCCGGGATCATTGGGCGTCACCAGATCGTCGCTGAGATTGATGCCGAGCGAGGTGCTGCCGAAAATCGAATTGCCAAGCAGCGAGTTTCCGCCGCCGCCTGGAATAAAAATTCCGAAAGAGCCGCTGAAAGCAATGGTGTTTCCTGCGCCCGTCGCCGTTCCGCCGATCGTGTTGTTGGAAGAGCCGCTGAATCGCACTCCAATCCCATCGTTGCCCAAGGCTCCGCCGCCGGTCGCTTGCACGCCGATCAAATTGCCCTGCACCTGATTGTTGGTGGAGCCGGAAATCGAGACGCCGTCGCCGCCATTGCCTGAAATCACATTGCCTGCGCCTGTGGTCGTGCCGCCAATAGTGTTGCCGGATGTCGAATCCAGATTCACGCCATCGCCGCCATTGCCCAGGTCAATCATCCCTGTCACGTCCGTGCCGATGAAATTGCCCTGTATGGTGTTGTTGATTCCGGCAACGATGCTGATTCCGGCTCCGAAATTTCCCGAAATGATATTGCGTGCGCCAACTGTTGTTCCGCCGATGACGTTGTTGTTGCCCTGCGCGTCAATGTGAATGCCGTCCAGAGTATTGGGTGCGGCGGCTGTGCCAGCGGCATTCACGCCGATGTAACAATTCGTCACCGTATTCCCAGGGATTTCACTCAGCGTTATTCCGTATCCATCGAAATTGTTGATGACCAGCGAGCGAATGACGCTATTGCCGCCAAGGACTGTTAAACCGTCTCCTGGACCAGCCAAAGCGCCATTCAGTTCGACACGAGTCGCGCCGCCAGTATCGCCCAGTATCATCACTGCATCATTCAGAAATTGCAGCGGGGCTGCCAGATTGATTGTTGGCGTGCCAGTTCCAATGTCGAACTGGATCGTATCAAGGCCAGGCGTTCCAGACACGACACACTCCCCCACAGACGCATTAGTATTGGACGCTTCGATTGCTTCACGAAGATCGCAGGTGCCGTTTCCGTTGAGCAGCGCGATGTTTGCATCGTCCGCCGTCCCTGTGACGGTGATCGTTGCGAAGGCCACAGAAGCATGACGATTGGACGAAGAATCATTGTTGTGAAAGATCATTCCAACACTGGATCGTGAAATTGCGCCCGCCCCGGACAACGTCAGAAGAGAAATTACCGAGATCAGCAAACAAACAGTAATAAGAGAAATGCGTGAGGGTTTGTATGATCGAACCATGTCTACACCTTTCCCGAATGCGGAAGAGTTTGGTCTTATAGCGGGTTGCAATTGCACGCGACCTGTCAATTTGCTTACCAAGCGTTGGTAGAACAGGTTAATAACCTGTTCTACCAAGTCGCATTCAAGTGAAAATCGCTATAAAGTTTGGTTGTGTAATTCAAACGAAGATGCTTCTGCGTGTGAGGCGAAGCGAATGAATAGTGACGTTGTCACCGATGCCGGGCGGGAGTTTAGGAGGAATTGAACTGAGCGTCAATTGTCGAGCAGAGAACACTGAAATGGCTGAGCAAATGTCAGAGGCAGAAGCTGGAATTTTCGTGGCGATTGACGACTAATGGCGAATCCGGTTAGCCAGTCGCGCCATCAATCGCCAACCACCAGTTGAAAGTTTTTAGCGAAACGTCAATCCAAAACGAAAGCCCAGAAAGTGCGTGCCCGCAGCTTCTGCGACTAAGTGATCGCGGACTTCAAACCGCAATCCCACGCGCTCCTTGAACCAGTAATTCACTCCGCCGCCGAAGTGCCCTCCGTTGGCAACGCCGTCGCGGAAAAACATTGTGTAGCCGCCATTGACGAAGGGAACGACTTTGCCGGATTGGCTGGCATTCAGGAAATGATAGTTGGCGCCTGCGGAAAGCACGCCAAAGCCAGACCTGAAAGATTCCATCGGAGCCAGACCGCCGATTTCTCCGCCGAGTCCGAACCCGCCTTTAACCAAGCCCTCTCCACCCACGCCAAAATGCAGAGTGCCGGTTCCGTAATCGCCGTCAGTCACGACTCCCGGCGCGGCAAACACATAACCGTAACCACGTCGGTTGGAACCGGAACCAGACGGTTGACTCGAATTGCCTTGGGCAAATGTCACAACGGACATCGCCACCAGCAGAAACAGTACATAAACCAGATTTTTCATGAGTTACCTCCCTAAAGTTGTTGATTTTCACTTCTCGACTTTTGGGAACGGCAACCTTGATGCCAGAAAGAAAAGCCCACAGAAGACGGGAAAAACTTACAGTTTGGAGTTTTTCCGTTTTCGTGAGCCTGTTTTTTCGCTCAGTTGTCGTGTTTTTCCGACAGAGCGCTCAGGTGTGAGCGAGACGAATAGGAAACACCAGAACTCCGTCTTTGCCGCCTTTCAGATTGGTTTGGTGATCGTCTTTTTCAGCCACCGGTTTGTTGGCCGGAAAGTTTTTGTTGATGAATTGTTGGATGGCGGTGATTTCGCTGGCGTTCTGGATTTCTCCACCATATTGAGGCGTCAGCCATTTTTTCGCGGCTTCCAATTCGGGAATGCTTTTTTCCGACCAGACCAGCCAGAAAGTCTCCGTGCCTTGCTCGCTGTCCACAGTCAACCATTCATCGGGACGGTCAGACGGTATAAACAGAGATTTGGCAGCCTTCAGGGATGGTGTGTTGCCTGGAATTTGCGCCGGGTCAGGAAACAAAAAGTTATATGCAGGCAGGCCATTTTTGGGTTGCGGTCCTTCGTTGACAATATACAAAAAACCTTCCTGTTGGCTGCCGATAATCAGTCGTAGTTGATCGCCCGGCGTGAAAACGATTTCGCCTGGAAAGGCAATCGGTTCTTTGCCTGGATT
The DNA here is from genome assembly GCA_964470555.1 of uncultured Heliomicrobium sp. Taxonomy (GTDB): domain Bacteria; phylum Acidobacteriota; class Blastocatellia; order RBC074; family RBC074; genus RBC074. The sequence goes on along the minus strand of CAYYDG010000058.1, from coordinate 12,657 downwards.
TTTGGCAGGGTTAGTGCGAACGAGCAGGGAATAATTGAGTTGCCGCGAAGTAACGGGTGGAGTAGTAACCGTCGTCGTTTGCGAGCCTTTCCAAATCCAGATGGCTGCGATCAATGCGACGGCTGCGACGGCCAGTCCAATCCACAATTTGCTGTTGTCGGATTTTGGATGATCCACGGAAACATCGCGACCGACTTCGGTTCGTGCGCTGTGCGTGACCACAGTTCCGTAACCCGGACTTTCCGAAGTTGCGTGAGATGGCGGAGTCGTGTCTGTAGGCGTTGCAGACTGCGAACTGGTAATAGCTTCACCGGTCAAGGCGCGGAACAAGTCTTCGCCCAGGTCTTTGGCGCGTTGGTACCGGTCGGCGGGATCGAATGCCATCGCCTTGAGCAAAATGGATTCCACCGTCGGCGAAATATCCTGACGCAACGAGCGAGGCGTAGCCTGGACTCCGCGTTTTTGGATTTCGTAAAGCTGAACCAGCGTTTCCCCATAAAACGGCAAACGTCCGGTCAGCATTTCATAAGCCATTGCGCCCAATGCCCAGATGTCGCTGGAAGCTTCAGGTTGGCCACGCAATTGTTCCGGCGCCATGTAGGGCAATGCTCCGGCGACTTTGGTTTTTTCGGCGCTGGTGGCGACTTGCGAGTCTTTGACCGATGCGATGCCGAAATCAATCAGCTTGATGAGTTCTTCATTTTCGCTGACTTGCTGAACCATGATGTTTTCCGGCTTGAGGTCGCGGTGAACGATCCCTTTGTCGTGAGCGGCGCTGAGCGCCTGGCCAACCTGTCGAACGATGCGTGCCACCTGGGCAAATGGCATCTGGCCTTTGACCAGTTTTCTGAGCGGGCCGCCTTCGACGTATTGCATGACGAAAAACTCTTTGCCGTCAGGCATCGTTCCGGCGTCCAGAACTCCCACGATTCCCGGATGATCCAGTCGCACGAGGGCTTCGATTTCCTGCTCGAACTTTTTCTTGAACCAAGGGTTGTGCAGCGAATTGCTGGAATCTTCCAACAGGACTTTGACGACCACACGGCGATTCATCAGTTGCGTGTCGCGCGCCAGATACACTACACCAATGCCGCCGCGTCCCAATTCGCCTTCGATCAGATAGCGGTCTTTCAACAACACGCCGTCATAACCTGTTTGCTTGAGCTGCGGTGGCGCAGGCATCGGAGCTGTGCCGAACGGTGTGACGACCTGGGTTTCGCGCCCACCCACGTTTTTCGTTTCCATTAGTGTTCCTCGCTACGCTGTATTGTGATGAATTTTCAGACCGGCGAGATATTACCACCGTGCGTGCAACGCGACTAGGCGGGGCGAACTTGCCGATTCAGAACAGCGCGATTAGCATACGCCCGCAGTTGATTCACATCGAAATTCAATCATCACCAATCAAGCAGGACAGGATCGCAGTTCATGGAATCAAAAACTTTTCCGGCTCTCGTCAGCCGGATCGCCCTTTTCTTTTTATTGCTATCGATAAGTCTTTCTGTTGGGTGCCGGCGAAAACCGGCTGATCCGGTTGGCTTTTGGCTAGGCACGATCACAAACCATTCCGGCGAAACGGTCGCCTTTACGCTGGAAGTCAAACGCGACGGCGACAAATTCATCGGCGAATTGGTCAACGGCGACGAGCGCACGATTTCTACCGCAGGATCGTTTGAAGGCGACAAGCTGAGGCTCGCTTACGATTTTTACGATGCGCGCCTGGAGGCGACAATTGACGGCGATCATTTGCAAGGCACGTTCGAACGCCAATGGAAAAAACAAATTCTCAAACGCGAACTGCATGCGATGCGTGGTGATGCAGTGAAAAAAAGCAGTTCGATGATTGATCTCAGTGGCGAGTGGGTGATGACCGTCGGCCAGGAACCGAAGCTGAGTTATTGGCGGGCCGCGTTTCAGCAAACAGGCAGCGAGATCAGCGGCACGATCATTCCTGTCAGCGGCGATTGGGGAATGATGACCGGCAGCGTTGAAAATGGCGAACTGCGGCTGAATCGTTTTGACGGCATCAATTGCCGCGTTTTCCGAGCCAAGCTGACACCAGAAGGAAAGCTGGATGGCATAGTGGATTTCGGTTTGTTCGATCCGGTTCGCAAAGTCGTTGCTGAACGTATTACTGACGCAAACAAGGGGATCGTCTCCAATTTGCCTGATCCGATGAATCACACGCGGATGAGCAACCCCGCGGAACCGTTGCGCTTCAGCTTTACCGACCTGAACGGCAAGCTGGTTTCCAACACCGACGAGATGTTCAAGGGGAAAGTCGTCGCGGTTTCCGTCACCGGAAGTTGGTGTCCGAACTGTCACGAAGAATCACCGTTTTTGCAGGAGATGTTTGACCGGTATGGCAAAGATGGTTTTCAACCGGTGGCGCTGGCGTTTGAGTATTCCGGCGACCCCGCGCGCGATATGGAACAAGTCAAAATCTTTGCCCGCCGACACAATTTGACCTATCCAGTGTTGCTGGCCGGTTCGACCGAAGAAGGACAAATTCAACAGAAACTGCCGCAACTCGTTGGCTTTGGCGCGTATCCGACGACCGTCTTCATCGGGCGCGACGGACTGGTGAAACGTATTCACGCCGGATTTGAAGGCCGCGCGACCGGCGAACGATTTACAAAACTCAAAACTGAACTCGAAACTCTGATCCAGGAATTGCTGGCCGAAAAAAACTAAACCGGAGGAACTGCTTATGTCTGACAAGATCAATCGCCGAGATTTCATCAAAAAAACGTCTGTAACAAGCGCAGGCGCGGGACTGGTTCTGGGAACCAGTCGCCGCACGGAAGCTGCGTTCAACGTGACTGACAGCGCGAATGACCGCATTCGGTTGGGATTCATTGGCGTGGGAGCGCGCGCGCACCAAGTGCTGAATGACGTTCTGCGTATGCCCGGTTTTGAGGTCACAGGGCTTTGCGATGCTTATCGCGGACGGCTGGAACGCGCTCAGGAACGAACCAGGGGCCAGGCAAAAGTATACAAAGACCACCGCGAATTGCTGGCTTCGCCGGATGTGGATGCAGTCTACATCGGCACACCCGATCACTGGCACAAAGACCATGCCATTGCTGCGTTGGAAGCTGGCAAAGACGTTTACATTGAAAAGCCGTTGACGTACACCGTTGCCGAAGGTTTGGAAATCATCGCCGCTGTCAAAAAGACTGGTCGCATCCTGCAGGTCGGCAGTCAAAGCATCAGCACGCCGATTCAACGAAAAGCTCGCGAAATTGTGCAATCCGGCAAACTCGGGCAAATCACGATGGTTCGTTCGACAACCAATCGGAACTCTGCCGGAGGCGCGTGGATTTATCCGATTCCCCCCGACGCCAATGAAGACACCGTCAACTGGCAGATGTTTTTGGGCAATGCGCCGAAACATCCGTACAGCCCGGAACGCTTTTTCCGTTGGCGGTGTTATCAGGATTATTCCGGCGGGATGGCGACAGATTTGTTCGTTCACGTCATGACCACGTTGCATTACATTCTGGACGCCAAAGCGCCGGAAATGGTGGTGGCCGCGGGAGCGTTGTACCGTTGGAAAGATTCACGCGATGTGCCGGACACGCTCGACGCGATTTTGCAGTATCCCGAAGGCTTCACCGTGAATTTGAGCGGAACGTTCAACAATGAATCTGGCGGCGGTCGCAGCATAGAAATTCTGGGAACCAAAGGCTCGTTATCTCTTGGACGCGACCTGATTTTTTCGCCCGAATCCGATGGCGATGACAACGGTTGGATCGTAGATTCGTGGCCAAGCAAATTGCAAAACGCCTATTACAACGACCCGAAGGTGATCGAACGCGAAGTCCCGCGCAAATGGAAGGCGCAGGTCATCACAGGCGAAGAGCGTTGGGGCAGCGTCGGTCCAAATGCCAACGTGTTGCATCTGGAAGCGTTCCAGCAAGCTGTCAAAGATCGCAAACAACCCATTGAAGATGTCTTCGCCGGTCATCGCGCCGCCGCCGTCGCTCACATGGTCAATCTGGCGGCAAAGAACAGAAAACCGGTTTACTGGGATCACGCGCGCGACAACATCAAGGCTTAAACCCACTTCAATCCCATCGCCAGAGGCAGCGGGTAAATTAGCCATTAGCCATTGCCCATTAGCCATTATCCGATTGGGTATTTACCCAAACCGATAATGGCCAATGGCAAATGGTCAATGGCTAATTTGTTTCCGTGCGTCGAGTGGGCTTGGTGATTGATTTAAGTAGTTTGATTAACTCTACGCAGTCGTTATGAATCGAGTTGAACTCTTTGTTGTCCAGAAATTCGCCATCGCGCAGAAGCTCCAGCCAGTATTCATTCTTGGAAGCCATCTTCAAACCAGAGTTCATTTCGTGGAAGAAATCAGGTCTGGTTTCGGCTTCCTGTGCTCCTTTGACGTGTTCGCCAATGGCGGTTCCGGTGTATAGCATTTGGCGGCTCAGCACGAATTCCTTTTTCGTTTCGCAAAGGTGTTTGTATAACCGAACAATGCGAAGCGCGAACTTGTATGATTTTTCCAACACGGCATTTTCATCCATGGGTTTTCTCCTGGCTGATTGGGGTGGCGGCGTATTTTGTGTTGTTGCGGCGAAGGAGTAAATGGCTGCTTGACTTTGATTGTTTGCAATTCGAGTATGCCCGCGCTTTCACTCATCACGATTCCAAACACAACCCGGAGGTTTTGCAATGAAACGAATTGCTCTTTGTCTGTTGGCAGTGTCATTTTTGATTCAACCCGTCAGCACGCAACATCAAACTCAGAACCTGGAGAATTTGAAGCGCGAAGCCATCGCAGAAGTGGACAAGCTGCAAACCTTCACCCAGCAAATGGTGGATCAGGTCTTCAGCTTTAGTGAACTGGGCTTTCATGAATACGAAACCAGCAAATATCTGACTGGCGTGCTGGAAAAGAGTGGCTTCAAGGTTGAGCGCGGCGTCGCTGACATGCCTACGGCCTGGGTGGCGACTTGGGGAAGCGGCAAACCTGTCATCGGGTTCATCACGGACATTGATTGCATTCCGCGCGCTTCGCAAAAACCGGGCGTGGCCTATCACGATCCGATTGTCGCCGACGCTCCCGGACACGGCGAAGGCCACAATTCAGGCATGGCTGTGAACATCACTGCGGCGCTGGCGCTGAAACAGTTGATGGAGAAAAATAAAATTTCCGGCACTTTGAAAATTCTGCCCGGCGTAGCAGAAGAGCTTGTTGCGGCAAAGGCTTTTTTTGTTCGTGCAGGTTTGTTCAAAGACGTGGACATCGTGCTCGGTTCGCATGTGGACAGCGATTTTGCCGTCAACTGGGGACAGCCTGAACGCAATAGCGGGTTGGTTTCGGTGGAATACACCTTTCACGGAAAAGCGGCGCATTCGGCTGGCGCTCCGTGGTCGGGGCGAAGCGCGCTGGATGCCGTTGAGTTGATGAACATCGGCTGGAATTTCCGCCGGGAGCATTTGCGGTTGCAGCAGCGTTCGCATTACGTCATTCCGAACGGCGGCGATCAGCCGAACGTCGTGCCTTCGGAAGCGTCAGTTTGGTATTACTTCCGCGAGCTGGATTATCCGAAGATCAGGGAGTTGTACGAACTCGGCAACAAGATGGCGAACGCAGCAGCGATGATGACCGATACGACTGTGACTCAGCGCGTTGTCGGCTCTGCCTGGCCGAATCATTTCAACAAGGTCGTCGCCGAAGTCGCGGCGAAAAACATCGAAGTTGTTGGCTTGCCGCAATGGAGCGAGGCCGATCAGACGCTGGCCAAAGCTTTGCAAAAAGAAATTGGCGCAAAAGTCGAAGGTTTGAAAAGCAAGCACAAAGGCTTGGACGGGCCGAAAGAAGTGGTGATGGGCGGAGGCTCAGACGACGTGGGCGACATTTCGTGGAACGTGCCGATGATTTATTTGCGTTATCCGGCGAACATTCCGAATCTGCCCGGCCACAGTTGGGAAAATGCGATTGCGATGGCGACGCCGATTGCTCACAAAGGCTCGACCGCCGGAGCGAAGGTGCAGGCGATGACTGCGCTGGATTTTCTGTTGCAACCCGATTTGGTCAAACAGGCCTGGGACTATTTCAACAATGTTCAGACCAAAGAGATCAAGTACCAGCCGTTGATTAACCCGACCGATAAACCTGCGATTGATCTGAACAAAGAGAAGATGGAAAAGTTCGCGCCGCAGTTAAAGAAGTATTACTTCGATTCGACGAAGTACAAAACTTATCTGGAGCAGTTGGGCATTCAATACCCGACGGTTCGGAAATAAATCTCACACGCATCCATCCATCGCAAAGCGATGGATGGATGCGTGTGGAAATTAAACCCAGCCGCCTGTTTTCGAGCTTTCAAACACCGCTTCGATCACTTTCATATTGGCTACGGCATCTTCCAGCAGAGTCGGTACAGCCGTATCGTTCAACACGGCCAAGGAAAACAAATCGAATTCAATTGTGTACTGGTCACAGATGTCGAAGACGATTTCTTCGATCTTGTCACCTTGCTGATGCCACATCTTGCAAGGCTTGTCGGGCGGAGCATTGAACGGAATTTCAATTTCGATGCGACCTTCGGTTCCGAAAATGTTGACGCGCTGATACGGCGACAATTGCGTCGAGCAAGTGAACGTCGCGGTTCCGTTTCCAAAATCCAAAATGCCCGAAGCCAATCGGTCTGTCTGAAACTGCGGATCGAATTCGGCAATGCCAAACACTCGCTTCGGCTCGGCTCCGAAAATAAACCGCGACAGCGAAACGTTGTAACAACCTATGTCCATCATTCCGCCGCCACCGATGTCGGCTTTATTCCGAATGTTGTTGGCGTCTGTGTTGAAGTAGGAGAAGAACGATTGCACCGTTCGAAGCTGGCCAATTTTGCCTTCAGCCACGAGTTGTTTGGCGCGTTGCCATTGTGGATGCAGCCGGTACATAAACGCTTCCATGACTTTCAGCTTCGGAAACTGTTTGGCAGCGTCCACCAGTTGCTGACCTTCGCCGGAACTCAAGCCAATCGGTTTCTCGCAGAGCACGTGTTTGCCAGCCTGCAAGGCCTTGATGGACCAATCTACGTGCATGTGATTCGGCATCGGATTGTAGATCGCATCAATCTCTGAGTCGGCCAGCAGTTCATCGTATGAGCCATAAGCTTTGGCAATGCCCAGCCGCGTGGCGACTTCCTGCGCCTGACTCAGATTGCGGGACGAGATGGCGGTAATTTCAGCGTGCTGGCAATGTTTGACTGCCGGGATGATTTTGTTTTGGGCGAACTTGGAAGTGCTCAGCACTCCCCAGCGAAGTTTGCTCATTCGTCGGTTTCTCCTTCGTCGAGTTGGTAGGGATGCCAGCCAGTTTGCCAATTGTAGGCTTCCAGGCCAGCGAAGTTTTTCTTGTAATCGTAAAACGATGTGCCGCGATAGGCGTAGCCGGGATAGTAATAGCGACAACCCAGTTCGCGTGAATGCTGAATCGCTTGCAGGATCATGAACACGCCCAGACTGCGTTTCGATTCTTCCGGCTCAAATATCGCGTACACGGATGACGTCGAAGTTTTGCCAATATCCAGAAAGCTGACGCCAATTAATCGGCCTTCGGAAAAGACTGCGATTTCACGATTCGTGCAAGGCGTTTCAGCCGGATTGCCCGACAAAAAATCAAAGATCGTGTCAGGCACGTTATGATTGAAACGTCGTTTGTGCCGATGAAAAAGTTGCTGCTTGAATTCGTCAATGAACGACGGACGCACAACGATGTTCAAGTCGCGATTTCGGCTTAGTGCGCGTTTTTGACTGCGCGATGGGACAAATTTCGATAATTCAATTCGCAACGGAATGACAGTTTCCGCTCGGCCCTGGTGCCGGACAATCGAATAACGAAAAAAGTATTCGCCAAAATGACGCCAGCCGCGTGCCCAGAGCTTGTCCATCTCACTCGGCTCAACCTGATGGCGGAGAAAGTATTCGTTGATAAATCCTGTCGGTTTCACGTTTCGCTCATCTCAATCCACTTCACAATTCCTTCCAGCGGTTCATACTGGAAGAGTTTTTCAAGTAACGCTTCGGCGGTGGAGGCCACGACGATCAGATTGCTGTAGCGCGGCAAAATGAAACCTTCTTCAATTGCTCGATCAATCATTGCCAGCAACGGATCGTAATATCCGGCGACGTTCAACAAGCCAATCGGTTTTTGATGAATGCCAAGCTGTCCCCAGGTGATGATTTCCAGCAACTCTTCAAACGTCCCAAAACCACCGGGCATGGCGATGAAGGCGTCGGACAAATCAGCCATCAAGGCCTTGCGTTCGTGCATGGTGTTGACGACGCGCATTTCGACTGCTGGGTGAGCGCGTTCCTTGGTTGCCAGCGCATAAGGTATGACGCCGATTGCCTCGCCTTTTGCAGCGATGACGGCGTCGGCGATGGTTCCCATCAATCCGATTCCGCCCGCGCCGAACACCAATCCAATTCCTTGATCGGCCATTGTCTGCCCAAGCGCGCGCGCTTGTTCGGCGTAAATTTCCAGTCTCCCGCTGCTCGATCCGCAAAAGACACAAATTCGATTGATCTTTTTCATCATCTTTCGTCAGTCCATTCTCCTGAAATTCGAGTTTCTTTTTTGAGCTTACTCCAAGCGACAACAGAAAACTACAACCCGATTTTCGCGCTTGTTTATGGCCAAATCGGCTGCTTGATTTATGAGAAACCATCGTTTACTTTGCCCGCCTGTTGCCCACGCTGTCGCAGTTGCGACAACTCCACATAAAGATTCCAGAGGTTTTCATTCATGAGTAAAACTAAAACCACGCCCAAGGGCAAAGCCCCTGTGGTTCAACCAGACAAGAGCAAGCGCAAGTTCGTCATTTTTGGATTGGGCGGTTTGGGAGCGGCGGCCATTGGAGCTGCTGGTTACAACGCTGGCTGGTTTGGAGGCGCGACGCCTGCCACACCGGCGGTTTCGCCGACGCCAAATCTGGCGACAGGCAAACCGCTGCCGCCGGTTGCGCTGGAAGCGAATTATCAAAACGCTCTGCGCGCGGCTGATGAATTCGTTGCGCATTTTGCTCGTGAACTGAACAACCCTTCGGCGATCATCCACTGCGTTCGCGCGTTCGGCAAAAATTTCAAATTGCACGACGGCACGCTGGCTGTTGATTACGTCTGTTCGCGGTTTGCGGCGGAAAAAGAAGTGAACGGAAAACGATATGTGTATTTCCAGCGCGAAGCCGAAGTTCACCAGAACAGTTTTCTGAAAACCTTTCTCGAAGCAGGCGTCAGCCCGGATCAGCCGATTACGGTCGGCAATAATCGTTACACGCTGCGCGATTTGGGCGAAAGCGCCAAGGCTCTGTTTCGCTTCGATCCGCAAAACTTTGACCGCTTTGAACAGAGTTTGCTGGGGCAGCATCTGCCGTGGGGGCTGATCGCCTTTTCGATTTTGGTCGCTCCTGCTCAACCGACCTGGACGAATGCCTACGGCGAAACCATCAACCTGTCGGATATGATTGATAAAACGCTGAACGTTTACGAAGGCATGTGCGCGGAAATTCATGACACAGTCGCACACGGCGAAATGGAATCGCTGGTGTTTCGTCAGGCCATTGCTAAATACAGTTGCGCCGGAATGCACAACGTCTATAGCTATTTTTCCTGCTTGAAACATGGATACAAGGCGAACAATCTGCAGAAACGGTTGAACAATCTGTTGGACAACGTGCTGTTGCGATTGAAGGGAGATTCGATGGCGATTGACCGCGAAGCCGAAGCTGCCAAGGCAGACCCGACTCTGGTCAATCGGCTGGCCGTGGAAGGGCAAGGTGGAAAAATCGCTTCGCGCGGAGCGGCTCCACCCAATACGCTCGAAGTGATGCGATACCGGTTTCAAATCCGTATGCTTGGCCACGCGCTGGAAGCCATCAATTATGCTTTGCTGCATAAGCTGTTTACGCTGACGCCGGTTCAGAAAAGCCGGTTGCAGGCCGGTGAGCAGTTGCTTTACGAATATCTGGTCAAATTGCGAGCCACCGATATGCAACCTCACATGTTCTGGCACAGCAAATCAGTTAGCGATATGGTCATTGCCGTTGCGCATGCTGCGCGGGCGATGAAGTTGTTGACTCCGCAAAATCCTGACACCGTCGCTTGATGAAGTGGCTGGTAGCCAGCAGGCAGTAAAAGATAATGATTCGTTTTCATGCTTTCAAAGATTTTTTAGTTGGTTGTTTGACTGTTTATCTGTTGAGCAACGCGGCTTGCGCAAACGCGCAAAGCGCGCCGGTCAAATCGTTGCCGATTTACGAACCGTGTCCAACGCTTTCGGCGGGAACTGCGGCTGATGACGCTGTCGCCAAAGCGGTTGCCGCGTTGAAAAGCCAGGACGCCAAAGCGCGCGTTCAGGCGGCGCAGCAACTCAGCCAGGCTTGCGATAAACGCGCGGTTGACCCGCTGCTTGATTCGCTGAGCGATAAGGACACATCCGTTCGAGTCGCTGCTGCCGAAGCTCTGGGCAAACTTGGCGACCAGGATTCGATTCAGCCGATGATTGATTTGCTCGCCGAACAGAATTTTGAAGTGAAACGGGCGATGGTCAGCGCGTTGGCTTCGTTCCCTGGGTTCAAAGGACGCAACGCCGTCGTCAATCAGGTCGCCAATCCCAGCGGAGCGGAGATTTCTGACGATGCCGACATGCGATTGCGGTGCGCGGCGATTTTGACGGCTTGCCAGTTGAAAGATGTCAGCCATTCGCGAAAATCCATTTTGTTTTTGTTCGATTTTCTCGACAGCAAACATGCCAACATTCGCGCTCTGGCTGAACAAACCATGTTGGAATTGAAAAACACGCGCAATGGCCAAACGGAAATGATCGCCATCATGAAACAGAGCAGTAATCCCATCTTACGCCGTTGGGCGGCAACCTGGATCGGAAAGATCGGGTTCACAGGCGCGCGCGAAGCCTTGCAGGAAGCTGCCGCCAACGATTCCGACGCCGAAGTCAAACGGCTGGCCGCAGAGTCGTTGAAACAACTTCCCCAATGACGTTGCGCAATACGTGGCGAAGTTTTGGCAGCATCAAATCGCTGTGCTATGCTGCGCCCTCTTTCACACCACTTCACAATCTAAAACAGAGCAGGCCGCCCGCTTGCTCCGTTCATTCGGAGGAACTGCTTTGAGCGTTCTGGTTGATAAAAACACTCGTCTTATTGTTCAAGGTCTCACCGGCAAGGAAGGAACATTTCACGCGCTGCAGATGCGCGATTACGGAACCAACATCGTCGGCGGCGTCACGCCCGGCAAAGGCGGCACAACGCACGAAGGCTTTCCGGTTTTCAACACCGTTGCTGATGCGGTTAAACAGGCTGGCGCAAACGCTACGGTGATTTATGTTCCGCCGCCATTTGCCGCGGATGCGATTATGGAAGCCGCAGCATCAGGCGTCAGCTTGATCGTCTGCATCACCGAAGGCATTCCGGCTCTGGATATGGTCAAGGCGTATCATTACGTTCAGGCGCGCGGCGTTCGATTGATCGGCCCGAACTGTCCCGGCGTAATTTCTCCCGGCAAATGCAAAGTCGGCATCATGCCTGCGCGAATTCATCTGGAAGGACGAGTTGGCGTCGTTTCCCGCTCCGGTACGTTGACGTATGAAGCCGTCGGCCAGTTGACGGCGCTCGGCATAGGCCAATCCACCTGCATCGGCATCGGAGGCGATCCGGTGATTGGAACGACTCAAAAAGACGCCGTGGAACTGTTTAACAACGATCCCGACACCGATGCCATTGTCATGATTGGTGAAATCGGCGGCAGCGCCGAAGAAGAAGCCGCCGAATTCATCAAGGCCAACGTCAAAAAACCTGTTGTCGGATTCATCTGCGGCCAGACGGCTCCTCCGGGACGCCGCATGGGGCACGCCGGAGCGATCATTTCCGGCGGCAAAGGCACTGCCGATGAAAAGATGAAAGCCATGACTGCTGCGGGCATTCATGTCGTCAAAAGCCCCGCCGATATTGGCGCAAAGGTCAAAGAAGTGTTGAGCTAGTGCCGATTTCAACAATGAAGAAAGGCACTGTATTGCTCATAATTTAGAGCTTTGGCGCCGGTGAAGGTGATGTCAGAGGTAGACAAATGGAGGCTCTTCGATGAAATCATTTCTTGTTGTTGTGTGGTTATTTTCAATCATTGTGGTGTCAGGGTGTAGTAAAAAATGTGCTTTGCCGATAGAGCAAGCACCTGAAATAAGGGGGTTCAAGCTCGGAGATAATTTCGGGGACCTTATCCGACGATTTGAGGGATTGCCTAGTCTTCAACAGGACGAATTCGGTTTGAATTGGTTTCTGCTTCAACCAGACAGTATTGACCAGGCTACCAGTCAGGTTGCACCCAAGCGAATTCTCGTCAATGTGACGCGCTATTCTGAACTAGCTGACGTGGATTATGTGAGACTTGACTTTGTGGACGATAAACTAGCCAAGTTCAAGCTGCGGTATAAAAACCAAGCTAATTGGACTGATTTAGATGCCTTCATAACCCAAATCAGCCACTCGCTAAAAATTACAGGTGGATGGGAAGCACCTGAACCAAACAAATTTTATAAAGTCAATTATAAGACCGCACAGAAGTGTTCGGCATAGCGGTTGATCAAAGTCGCAATCTAGCAAGCTCTTTGAA